>CANKLE010000006.1 GCA_947483075.1 Flavobacteriaceae bacterium
ATTTAAACACAGATTATAAAAATTAAAAATAATCTTAAAAATTTATTGAATTAGTCAAATCTGTGTTGCTAATCTTTATAGAAGTAAATAATTTATTTAAACACAGATTATAAAAATTAAAAATAATCTTAAAAATTTATTGAATTAGTCAAATCTGTGTTGCTAATCTTCACCTAATAAAAGTCCAATCTAATCCCATAAATTCTATAAATGAAAAGTTATTTTTATACTAATTCTCCTCAATAAGGTAGCTTACTACTCGCTTTATTTGTAATTTTCAAACCTGATTGAAAAGAACACATGAAAAAGAAACTCCATAAAGTAGGAAAAAAACCAAACTCATTTTCCGAAAAAATCCTAAAAATACTCTCTCAAAACGCGAATAAATCGTTTAACTACAAACAAATTGCGGCGGTTTTAGAGGTTACAGATACCAAAAGTAGAAACGAAATTATTTTAGATTTAAAAGTACTGGCTGCCCAAAAAGTAATAATAGAAACCGAGCCAGGAAAGTACTTAGTTAAAGCTTTGAGTCAAGATTACTACGAGGGAGTTATTGACATGACTACCCGAAAAACAGCCTATTTTATAAGCCCTGATTTTGAAGAAGATGTATTTATTCCCACTCCAAATTTAAATCATGCTTTAGACAAAGACAAAGTAAAAGTCTATGTCTACAATCGCCGAAGAGGAAAAAAACCAGAAGGGGAAGTAATTGAAGTGATTGAACGCGCCAAATCAGAATTTGTAGGTGTGATTGATATCCAGAAAAACTTTGCTTTTGTGAGTACAGCAAATCCCAAAATGTATACCGATATTTTTATTCCACTAGCTAAAATTGGGGAGGCCGAACAAGGCGATGTGGTGGTTGTAAAAATAGAAGATTGGCCCAAAAAAGCGGATAGTCCTTTTGGATCAGTAATTCAAGTACTTGGTAAACCAGGTGAACACAATACCGAAATTCATGCCATCTTAGCCGAATACGGCTTACCGTATGATTTTCCTCCAGAGGTAGAAGCGTATGCCGAACAATTAGATACTTCTATTCAGGAAAGTGAAATAAAAAAACGCCGCGACATGCGGAAGGTTTTAACTTATACAATTGACCCAAAAGATGCCAAAGATTTTGACGATGCCTTGTCGTTTCAAGTTTTAGAAAATGGAAATTATGAGATTGGAATTCATATTGCCGATGTTTCTTATTACTTAGAAGAAGGTACAGCACTAGACGAAGAAGCCTATAATCGGGCCACTTCTGTTTATTTAGTAGATCGCGTGGTTCCGATGTTGCCCGAAGTATTATCTAATTTTGCTTGCTCTTTGCGTCCACACGAAGAAAAATATACCTTCTCTGCAATTTTTGAGATTAATTCAAAAGCCGAAGTTCTAAACCAATGGTTTGGTCGTACGGTAATTTATTCCGATCAACGTTTTGCTTACGAAGAGGCGCAGCACATTATTGAAACCAAATCGAATAGCATTCCGGCAGAAATTTCGATAACCGGAAATACATATACTGTTTCAGACGAGTTGGTTCACGCCACCATTACTTTAAATGAATTAGCCAAAATTTTACGCAAAAAACGGATGCAAAATGGCGCGATTTCGTTTGATAAAGTAGAAGTAAAATTCAATCTCGATGCCGAAGGAGAACCAGAAGGCGTGTATTTTAAAATTGCCAAAGACGCCAATCACCTCATCGAAGAATTCATGTTGTTGGCCAACAGAAAAGTGGCTGAGTTTATTGGGAAACAAAAGAAAACCTTTGTGTACCGCGTGCATGACGAACCCAATGAAGATAAATTAATCAATTTACAAACTCTTGTGGCTAAGTTTGGGTACCGCCTTAATTTTCAATCCAAAGATTCTATTTCAAAATCTTTGAATAATTTACTCAGCGAAGTGGTGGGAAAAAAAGAGCAAAACATGGTCGATACCCTTGCGATTCGAACCATGAGTAAAGCCAAATACACTACAGATAATATTGGTCATTATGGCTTGGCGTTTGATTATTACACCCATTTTACCTCTCCTATTCGCCGTTATCCTGACGTGATGGTGCACCGTTTGTTGCAATTTTATTTGGATGGAGGTAAATCGGCGGGGGTTGAGATTTATGAAGAAAAATGTGCGCATTCGTCCAATCGAGAAAGTTTAGCCACCAATGCCGAGCGCGACAGCATCAAATACATGCAAGTGAAATACATGCAAAACCACAAAGACGAAGAGTTTTTGGGCGTAATTTCTGGGGTGACCGAGTGGGGAATTTATGTAGAAATTAGTTCGAATAAATGCGAAGGAATGTGTCGTATTCGAGAAATTAAAGATGATTATTATACCTTTGACGAGAAGCAATATGCTTTGGTAGGCGAAATTTCGAAAGCACTTTTGCAATTGGGAGACGAGGTTTATGTAAAAGTAAAAACCGCCGATTTAGTAAAAAAACAATTGGATTTTCATTTTATTAGACGAAAAGAATAACAAACTAAAAATTAGTATAACTGGCTTATTATGAAAAAACTAGCTCTTATTATTATTGTATTAGTAAGCACGTTTAGTCGTGCACAAGTTACCAGAAACGTGGGAGATTTTACCGCTATTAGTATATTTGATAAAATAAAAGTGCAGCTTATTCCCGCCGATGAAAATAAAATAGAATTAGACGGGGTTAATTCGGCAGAAGTAGAGGTAATCAACAAAAACGGCACCGTGAAACTAAGAATGCCTTTGGCTAAATTTTTATCTGGCGAACAGATCGAAGCCAAAATATATTACACCGAATTAAACTCAATTTTAGCTGCCGAAGGATCAAAAATTAGTGGTGAAACGGGTATAAAATCAGGGGCTTTATCGATAGAAACCAAAGAAGGCGCTCTGGTAAATTTAAATATAGAAACAGAGAACCTTAAACTAAAGGCCAATACAGGCTCCGAGATAAAATTAGAAGGAACCACACACTATATGGATGTGTCGGTAAATACGGGTGCCGATTTAAAACTAAAAGAGTTAACCGCAAAACACGCCTTGGTCAATGTAAATACCGGAGGTATTGCTTCGGTTACCGCTACCGAATATTTAAGCGTAAAAGTGGTAGCAGGCGGTTCGGTTTTTGTGTATGGCAATCCGGAAAAATTAGAACAATCCGTTACAGCTGGCGGAACAATTACGATAAGTAAAGATTAACCTATGTTGCAAGATTTTTTATCCGGAATTCCCTTAGGGGTGTTTTTAAGTTTCATGGTGGGACCCGTGTTTTTTGTCTTGCTTGAAACTTCGGCGGTAAAAGGATTTCGTGCGGCTTTTGTATTCGATTTAGGGGTTGTTTTTGCTGATGTGGTATTTATTACAATCGCCTATTTTAGCAGCTACCGTCTGATACAAAGCATTAAAAACGATCCAGCAATCTATCTTTTTGGCGGAATATTAATGCTCACTTATGGTGTCATCTCCTATTTAAAAACCAATAAAGCAAAAAAAGAATTAATCGAAAACGACGATGAGGAAGAGCTGGTAAAGAACAATTACCTGGGTATGTTTATAAAAGGGTTTTTATTGAATTTTATCAATGTAGGAGTGTTGTTGTTTTGGTTCCTAATCTTAATCACGGTGGGACCAAAACTGCAGTTAGAAACCCCCAGAATGATCGTCTTTTTTAGTTCGGTAATTGGTTTTTATTTATTGGTAGATATTGGTAAAATAATCTTAGCCAAACAGTTAAAAAACAAAATGACTCCGGTAAACATATTAAAAATCAAAAAAGGCATCAGTATTTTATTGATGGTATTTGGTATCATATTGATGTTACAAAGTTGGTTTCCGAGCGAAAATAAACTGGCTAAAAAAGTATTAGAAAAAATAGACTAATAACCCAACATTTCATAAAACAAAAAAACCTTCAAGAGATTGAAGGTTTTTTTTGAGGCATCGTCCGGATTCGAACCGGAGTAGGAGCTTTTGCAGAGCCCAGCCTAGCCACTCGGCCACGACGCCTTATAATTGGATGGCAAACTTAGAAAAAAAATCAATAATTCCTACTATTGCAAAGACATTAATTTCGGTATTCTTCCATTTCTACCGTGACCATTTCTACATCTCCTCCTAGGGGCGGATTCATTTTTGACACCCGAATTAAAATACGAGAGACGGCAGGGGATTCCTTAAAAACGCGAAGAATAATTCGGTTTGCCACATGCTCTAGTAAGCGGGAACGAATGGCCATTTCTTCTACAACTACTCGATTCAAAAACACATAATCTACGGTATCTTCTAGCTCGTCTGTTGTTGATGATTTACGTACATCTGTTTTGATTTCTAGATCTACACGGTAGTCAGAACCAATTGCGGCTTCTTCTTTCATGCACCCGTGGTAGGAGTAGGTGCGAATATTGGTCAATTTTATTATTCCCATGATTTGATCTAATTGGATTAGGGTAAGTTAACTCTCGGCTATTTTTTTACCTTTGCTAAAATTAATCAAAAGTATGTCAACGGAAGAAAAATCCCTCAACTTTGTTGAGCAAATTATCGAAGAAGATTTAAAAAACGGATTGTCGTCGGCAAAGCTCCGTTTTCGTTTTCCGCCAGAACCAAATGGGTATTTACACATTGGTCACGCGAGTTCGATAGGATTAAATTTTGGCCTTGGCCTTGATTATAATGCACCAGTTAATTTACGATTTGACGACACCAATCCAGCCAAAGAAGAGCAAGAGTATGTAGACGCCATCAAGCGCGACGTGCAATGGTTGGGTTACCAATGGGCCGAAGAGCGTTATGCTTCTGATTATTTTCAACAACTATACGATTGGGCAGTTACGTTTATCAAAAACGGGAAGGCCTATGTAGACAGTCAAAGTTCGGAAGAAATGGCGATTCAAAAAGGCACCCCTTCTACACCAGGCGTTGATGGTCCTTTTAGAAACCGTTCGGTCGAAGAAAATTTAGATTTATTTGCCCGCATGAAAAATGGAGAATTCCCAGAAGGAACCCATATTTTGCGCGCTAAAATCGATATGAAATCGTCCAATATGTTGATGCGAGATCCGATTATGTACCGCATCTTGCATAAGCATCACCACCGCACCGCAGACGCTTGGTGCATCTACCCGATGTACGATTGGGCACACGGCGAAAGTGATTATTTAGAACAAATTTCCCATTCCTTTTGTACGCTCGAATTTTTGCCGCACCGCGAATTGTACGATTGGTTTTTAGATCAGATACACGACAACACCAAAGTGCGTCCTAAACAACGCGAATTTGCCAGAAGAAATTTAAGCCACACGGTGGTCAGCAAACGCAAACTGTTGCAGTTGGTCAAAGAAAATCACGTAAACGGCTGGGACGATCCTAGAATGTCAACTATATCGGGCTTGCGCCGCCGAGGCTACACCCCAACTTCCTTGCGAAATTTCACCAAAACCATCGGAATTGCCAAGCGCGACAATTTGATTGACGTTTCGGTTTTGGAGTTTTGCATCCGAGAAGATTTAAATAAAATCGCCCCCAGAGTGATGGCTGTTTTAGATCCGGTAAAACTGATTATTACCAATTATCCTGCCGATCAAGTGGTTTGGTTAGATGCCGAAAACAACCCCGAAGACGAGGCTGCGGGCAGCAGAAAAATTCCTTTTTCTAGAGAAATATACATTGAACGCGAAGACTTTTTAGTAGAGGCTCCGGCTAAATTTTTTAGGCTGAGTATCGGGAAAGAAGTGCGCCTCAAAAACGCCTATATTATTAAAGGCGAATGCGTGGTGAAAGACGCTCAAGGAACTATTACCGAAATACACGCCACCTACGATCCCGAGAGTTTGAGTGGCAGCGGTACAGAAGCCAGTCAGCGCAAGGTTTCTGGCACACTTCATTGGGTTTCGGTGGCGCAGGCTATCCCGGCCGAAGTGCGGCTGTATGATCGCTTGTTTGTAGACGAAGCTCCCGATTCGCACAAAGAGAAAGATTTCTTAGAATTTGTAAATCCACATTCGTTGCAAATCGTAACCGGTTTTGTAGAGCCGAGCTTACAAAATGCGGCGGTAGAAGATAAATTTCAGTTTCAACGCTTGGGTTATTTTACTTTAGACAAAGACAGCACCGCTTCGAACTTGGTTTTCAATAAAACAGTTGGGCTTAAAGATGCGTGGGAAGAAAAAGGAAAGAAAGAAGAAAACGCCATCATCAATTCGCTCAAGGAAATAAATAAGTTTTTTAAAGTAGCCACAGCAGAAGAACGCACTGAAATCACTCAGCAATTGGTTGTCAATTTGCAACCCATAACCAATTTCAGTTTGTTGCAAAACACCATCAAAAAGAACCTCAATAACACCAAAGCTTCGTTGTTGTTGGTCAATTTCATCCTAACACATTGCCCGGCAATTCGCTTTGCTGATTTAGAGCAAGAAACCGTTCAAAAATTAGTGAACTTGTCTTTTGCTAGCGAATCGGCATATGTGCGCTTGGCGGTGTTGATGAACCTAAGCAATCATTCGCAGTTATGGAAAGAATTTTTGCCGCAAATACAAACGTTACGCAGCTCCGAGAAAGACGAAGCTGTGAAACAATTTTTGGACTCAACCTGTTAATTATGAATAAATTATTTCTTACTTTTTTGTTCTCATTTGGCCTGCTTACTAGTACGTATGCGCAATACGGCTATCGCGATGGAAATCGAATTGGTTTTAGTGCCGGGATCACCCAGTTGGATCTGGCGACCAGTAATTTTTCAGTCAAACCCAGCTCAGGCTGGATGGGCGGATTGGCTGTTCGCGGCAACTACTACAATAATTACAGCATGATTTTTGGGATGCAATTCACCGAAAGTCATTTCACGATCGCCACCAAAACCCCGGCTACATTACAAAACAAGGAAACTCCGTTTAAGGTAATGGGTGTTCAAATTCGGCTGTTGCTGAGTTATAATATAGTCAAAGACCATGTATCACTCGATTTTGGCCCGGTGTTGCAAGTGAATGATAAACTCAAAATAAAATCAACCGACGAAAACAACAGCCTTACCGGAACTCCCTTAGTCGCAAAAGACATATTGGATGTAACCAAAGTAAACGGCAACCTGTATTTGGGTATTTCAGCCGGAAGTAAACGCGTGCGTGCGGTCGCCTTTTACCAATATGGCGTGAACAACTTCTTGAATCACCTGAATCAAAACGAGGCCCTATTGACTAAAAATTTAGGGAAAAAATTTGACGGACATTTGGGTTTGCTTAGCGCCCAATTGCTGGTTAATTTATAGCGTTTGAATCGCTTTTTGCAAACGAGCGATTGTTTCGGTTTTGCCAATTAGTTCGGCAATATCAAACAAATGAGGTCCTTTTAATGCGCCCACCAAACTCAATCGAAACGGCTGCATGATTCTACCCATTCCAATTTCATGTGTGGTCATCCATTCTTTTACCGTGTTTTCAATTTGAAGGGAACTAAAATCAGCTATTCCATCCAAGACTGTGATGAGTTGTTGCAACAAATCGGCTGTGTCTTCTTTCCAGTTTTTGGCTGCTTTTTCGTCGTAGGCAGTTGGGGCTTCAAAAAAATAATCGCATAAACTCCAAAAATCAGACACAAAATCGGCCCGTTCTTTAATTAATCCCACGATTTTCTCCACTTTTTCCATGGGACAATCAAGTCCTTTTGCAGCCAGTTCTTTAGAAAAAGTTTCGGCCAATATATGATTTTCTTGCCGTTGCAAGTACTGGTGGTTGAACCACTTATTTTTCTCCGGATCAAATTTGGCTCCCGCTTTGTGAATGCGATTCAAATCAAAAGCATTTACCAATTCGTCTAAGCTAAACAATTCTTTTTCGGTTCCGTCATTCCAACCCAGCAAGGCCAAGAAATTGACTACTGCTTCTGGAAAATAACCTTGTTCACGGTAGCCTGACGAAATTCCTTCGGCTGATTTCCATTCTAACGGAAAAACAGGGAAGCCCAGTTTGTCGCCATCGCGTTTGGATAATTTTCCGTTTCCTACAGGTTTTAACAACAGCGGCAAATGAGCAAATTCGGGCGCTTCCCAGCCAAATGCGCGGTACAACAACACGTGTAGCGGCATAGAGGGCAACCATTCTTCTCCGCGAATTACATGCGAGGTTTCCATGAGGTGGTCGTCGACAATATTAGCCAAATGATAGGTAGGCATGCCGTCGCTTTTAAACAACACTTTGTCGTCTAATACGTTGGTGTCAAATGAAATATCTCCGCGAATGATGTCGTGTAAAGCCAAGGTTTCGTTTACCGGCGATTTAAACCGCACCACATAGGCGGCGCCTTCGTGAAGTCTTTTATTGGTTTCTTCTGTGCTAATAACCAAAGAATTGTCTAGTTTTTCTCGGTTGTGCCAATTGTAAATAAACGTATTACCCAGCGCTTCTTCTTCTTTTCGGAGGTTGTCGAGCGCTTCGTTGCTGTCAAACGCATAATACGCATACCCTGAAGCAATAAGCTGTTGGGCGTAATCTCCATAAATAGTTTTGCGTTCGCTTTGGCGGTAGGGGCCAAATTTTTCGTTTTTCCCGATGGTTTCTGAAGGAGCAATTCCCAACCACTCTAAGGCTTCAAAAATATATGCTTCGGCGCCAGGCACATAACGGTTTTGATCGGTGTCTTCGATGCGCAAGTAAAATACTCCGCCGTGTTTTTTGGCAAAGAGGTAATTAAACAAAGCGGTACGAACCCCACCGATGTGAAGTGGACCGGTAGGACTGGGTGCAAAACGCACGCGAACAGGTTTGGCCATGGAATCTAAATTTCGGCAAAGATACGTTTTCAGTTTAGTTAGTGAAAGGGAACCTAGAATTCGTTTTTGGGCGATCTAAAGCCGTGAATTTAGGTTGAGCCATATTGGGATAAAATCGTACTTTTAGCGGTCGTAAAACGCAATAAATTTGAATTCGTCCCAACTCATCTTTCAAAAACTGGAAGCTTTCACCCGAAAGTATTACACCAACGAATTGCTTCGAGGGTTGTTGCTGTTTGTGGGAATTGGGTTGCTGTATTTTATCGCCACCGTAAGTTTGGAGTATTTTTTATGGCTCAAAGTGCAAGGTCGAACACTCTTGTTTTGGGTATTTGTTTTGGTTGAGCTCGGCTTGTTTATTCGGTTCATTTTATTGCCAGTTTTTAAATTAATCAAACTTCAAAAAGGAATTAATTATACACAAGCTTCGGTGCTTATCGGGAAATATTTTCCGGAGATTGACGATAAATTACTTAATTTTCTGCAACTCATAGAATCCAAAGAATCACAAGCCTCAACCGAATTGTTGTTGGCTTCGATCGATCAAAAAGCACTTAAGCTGCAACCGATTCCGTTTTCGAACGCCATTCGGTTTTCGACAAATAAGAAATACCTCCCTTTGGCGCTTTTACCTGTGTTGTTGTGTTTGTTTTTTTACTTGTCTGGAGAAGGCAATGTGCTTTCTGACGGCTTGCACCGCGTGGTGAATTACCGCCAACAATTTAGTCCGCCCGCACCTTTTCGGTTTGAGGTACTGAATGCCAATTTACAAACCGAACAGCACCAAGATTTCACACTCCGCTTACGAACAGTAGGCAAAGTGATTCCCGAAAACGTGGAGGTGTTTTTGGGTAACGAAAATTATTTTATGGAACAAGAAGCGCCGGGGGTTTTTCGGTACACCTTTGACAAACCCACCCAGAATTTGCGTTTTTATGCCGAAGCCAATTCTGTTTACTCCCCCGAAATGGAATTACAAGTGGTGCAGGTTCCCGCCATTACCAACTTAGAAATGCAGCTGCATTTTCCGGCCTATTTAGGCAAAAAGCCCGAACAAATAAAAGGCACAGGCAATGGTCTTTTTCCCGAAGGCACTCGCATCACTTGGCTCATGCAAACCCAAGCGACTACCTGGATAGATTGGGTTTCTCCAACCCAGCAAAGCCGATTTACCAACCAAGGATCGCAGTTTTCATTAACCAAAACCCTTACCCAAAACACCAATTACAGCATCAGCACCTCTAATACAAAAATTAAACACTACGAAACGTTCCAGTACCAAATCGGGGTTATTAAAGATCAGTTTCCCTCGATATCTGTTGATCAGGCGCCGGATAGCATTAAAACCGATAAGCCTTATTTAATTGGCCAAGTGAGTGACGATTATGGGCTCACCAAAATACAATTGGCTTATTATCCCAAAGAGCAACCGCAACTCGTAAAATATGTTTTGTTGCCGGTACATCAAAACACGATTGATCGTTTTGTGTATGCCTTCCCCGGAAATTTGCCGCTCCTTGAAGGCACTACCTATGATTATTATTTTGAAGTCTTTGACAACGATGCTCCTCACGGATTTAAAAGCAGCAAATCAAGTGTTTTCAGTTCTCGATTGAGCACACAATCGGAAAGAGAAAATAAATTATTGCAACAGCAAAACAGCGCCATAAGCAGCATGGAAAAGTCTCTAAAGAACCAAGACAAACAATTGGACGCTATTGATAAGATTCAAAAAGCAGGCAAAGAAAAAGATAAATTAGAATTTAAAGACCAACAAAAGGTCAACGATTTTATACAGCGTCAAAAACAACAGGATGACGTAATGAAAGCCTTTGCCGAGAAAATGAAGGAAAACCTCGACCAATTTAAAAGCGAGAAAAAAGACCCCGAAAAAGAGGTGTTGGAAAAGCGTTTGCAGGCGGCTCAAAAAGATCTCGAAAAAAACCAAAAGCTTTTGGATGAATTGAAGGCTTTGAATGATAAAATCAAAAACGAAGACTTGCTAGAAAAGCTGGATCAGTTTAAGCAAAAAAGCAAAAATCAAACCAAGAATTTAGAACAACTCGTTGAGCTAACCAAAAAATACTATGTCGAGAAAAAGGCCGAACAGTTGCTCGATCAATTGGAAAAATTGGCTCAAAAACAGGATCAATTGGCCGAGAACGACAAAGAAAATTCAGCCGAAAAACAAAACCAAATACAACAGGAGTTTGATCAATTTCAGAAAGAAATGAACGAACTTCAAAAAGAAAATAAAGAATTAAAAGCGCCTATAGATTTACCCAAAGACCCCGAAAAGGAAAAAAGCATCGAAGAAGACCTTCAAAAAGCTGCCTCAGATTTACAAAAGAATCAAAAAAGCCAAGCCAAGCCAAGCCAGAAAAGTGCGTCCAAAAAAATGAAAGAAATGGCTCAAAAATTAGGTCAAAGCATGGAGGGTGGTGAAAAAGAGCAGCTCGAAGAAGACGTAAAAATGCTCCGTCAGATTTTGGATAATTTATTGGCATTTTCTTTTTCTCAAGAAAATTTAATTATGCAATTCAAAGGCATTCAGCGCGGCGCACCATCGTTTACCAAACAGCTTAAAACACAACAAGATTTAAAGCTCCAATTTAAACACGTTGACGACAGTTTGTTTTCCCTTTCGTTGCGAAATCCCAAAATTGCCGAAAACATTACCCAAGAAATTGGAAATGTGCATTATAATTTAGACAAAGCCCTAGATAATTTGGTTGAAGCACAAATTCCAAAAGGGGTATCGCACCAACAATATACCATAGCGGCCGCCAATAAGTTGGCAGATTTTTTGAGCGAAACCTTAAATTCCATGCAAATGTCTTTGTCGGGCATGGGCCAAGGCAAGCCAAAGCCCGGAAAAGGTCAGGGTCAAGGCATGCAGCTGCCAGACATTATTAAAAAACAAGATGCTTTGGGCGACAAGATGCAAGGCGGAAAGAAAAAAGGCCAGAAGCCCGGTGAAAGTCAAAGTCCAGGCCAGGGTCAAAAGCCCGGAGAAGGAAAAGACGGCAAATCGGGCAAGCAAGGACAATCGGGATCTGGTCCGGGTTCTTCTGGCGAAAACGGTCAAGAAGGCGAGGGAGATGCGCGATCGATCATGGAGATTTATAAAGAACAACAGCAGCTTCGGGAAGCGCTTCAGCAAGAATTAGCCAAAAAAGGAATGGGAGGCTCAGGCCAAAGCGCAGTAGACCAAATGAAGCAAATAGAGCGCCAACTCATCAACAAAGGCTTTAGTAATGACTTGCTTCAAAAAGCGTTGAATTTAAAATACGAATTGTTGAAATTAGACAAAGCCCTTCAGCTGCAAGGCGAAGAACAAAAGCGACAAGCCGAAACCAACAAGTCTAATTTTTTAAACACAGCAGCTCCTTTGCCTGCGGCTTTGCAACAATATATACAAAGCGTCGAGATTTTAAATCGACAAAGCTTACCTTTGCGCCCAAATTTTACACAAAAAGTGCAAGAATATTTCCAAGCCCATGATTAGTTTTAATTACGAAACCGATTTTGAATTACCCAACGAAGCTGCCCTAGAACGTTGGATCAGCCGGGTAATTGCTTCCGAACAAAAATCAGAAGGCGAATTGGCGTTTGTGTTTTGTGACGACGCATATTTGGTAGAGTTAAACCAGAATTACCTACAACACGACACCTTAACCGACATCATCAGTTTTGATTACTCCCTTGGAAATGAACTCAGCGGCGATGTGTTTATTTCGGTTGAGCGGGTGCGTGAAAACGCAGTAATATTTAGTCAATCATTTGAAGATGAGATACTTAGGGTAATTATTCACGGCATATTACACTACTGTGGCTATAAAGACAAGTCGGATGATGATGAACGAGTAATGCGCGCAAAGGAAAATGAAAAAATCGCAATGTTTCACGTGGAACAATAAGAACACACAAATTTATGTTTAAAGAAGTTTATGATGTACTAGTTGTTGGCGCCGGACACGCGGGCTGTGAAGCTGCTGCTGCTGCCGCCAATATGGGTTGTTCTACACTTTTGGTTACGATGAATTTACAAAACATAGCCCAAATGTCTTGTAATCCCGCAATGGGAGGAATCGCAAAGGGTCAAATTGTGCGCGAAATAGATGCGTTGGGTGGATATTCTGGAATAGTTTCTGACAAGACCGCTATTCAGTTTAAGATGCTCAACAAATCAAAAGGCCCCGCCATGTGGTCGCCGCGCGTGCAAAGCGATCGGATGCGTTTTGCTGAAGAATGGAGATGGATGTTGGAGCAAACGCCCAACTTGGATTTTTACCAAGAAATGGTTAATGGCTTGTTGATCGAAAACGGCAGAGTAATCGGAATCACAACTGTGTTGGGAGTGAATATAAAAGCCAAAACAGTGGTCCTCACCAACGGTACTTTTTTGAATGGGTTGATTCATATAGGTGAAAAACAATTTGGTGGAGGAAGAGCAGGCGAAAGCGCTTCTTTTGGTATTACCGAAGATTTGATAGCGGCCGGATTTACCTCAGGCAGAATGAAAACCGGCACACCACCACGCGTAGATGGCCGTTCGTTGGATTATACCAAAATGAACGAAGAAAAAGGAGATGAGCAACCCGCCAAATTTTCTTATTCACCCATTACGAAACCACTCTCGCACCAAAAGTCTTGCCACATGACCTATACGTCATTAGAAGTGCATGATATTTTGCGCGAAGGCTTTGATCGATCGCCGATGTTTAATGGCAGAATTAAAAGCTTAGGACCTCGCTATTGCCCCTCAATAGAAGATAAAATCAACCGTTTTGCCGACAAAGAGCGGCACCAGTTGTTTGTAGAGCCAGAAGGATGGAACACGGTTGAAGTTTATGTAAATGGATTTTCAACTTCTTTACCAGAAGACGTTCAGTTTAAAGCGCTTCGTTCTGTTGCTGGATTTGAAAAAGTTAAGTTTTTTCGTCCAGGCTATGCGATCGAATACGATTATTTTGCACCCACACAACTCAAACACACCTTAGAAACCAAATTGGTTGACGGCTTGTTTTTTGCAGGTCAAATAAACGGCACAACCGGCTATGAAGAAGCTGCTTCGCAAGGATTGATGGCCGGAATAAATGCCGCCCTTCGTGTGCAAGAAAAAGAGCCTTTTATTCTAAAAAGAGACGAAGCTTATATTGGGGTTTTAATAGATGATTTGATCACCAAAGGAACCGAAGAACCGTATCGCATGTTTACTTCGCGAGCAGAATTTCGAACGCTGTTGCGACAAGACAACGCCGATTTTAGGCTCACGCCAAAGTCGCACGCGATGGGTTTGGCATCAGAAGATCGTTTGCGTCGCATGGAATACAAACTTGCCGAATCAGAAAAGATGGTTGCTTTTTATAAAGAAACCAGTATAACGGCTGCCGAAGCAAACGGGTTGTTGTCCCAAAAAGATTCGGCTTTGGTTTCCCAGTCAGACAAAATGTTTAAGCTGTTTTCTCGGCCTCAAATTGATTTACAGGACATGCTTACTCTAGATAAAGTAAAAGCGTATGTAGAATTAAATCAGTTGGACGAAGAAGTTTTAGAGCAAGCCGAAATACAAGTAAAGTATTCAGGTTACATAGAAAAAGAACGAAACAACGCCAATAAACTTACCCGTCTTGAAGATGTAAAAATCCCTGAGTTTTTTGATTATTCAAAAATCAAATCCATGTCTATAGAAGCGCGTCAAAAACTTACTCAGATTCGACCGGTTACTATTTCTCAGGCCTCTCGCATTAGCGGGGTTTCACCTAGCGATATTTCGGTGTTGTTAATTTATATGGGAAGATAATATGTTTCACGTGGAACGAATAAAGAAAGCAGCTATAAACAAAGCCCTCCCGCTCGTTTTTATCGTTTTGGTATTGGTTTATTCTTGTTCGGGCGCTCGAAACGCAATGCAAATACAAGACTACACATTGGTTCCAAACGGCATTGAAATACAAAGCCACAAGCCGCTAACCGCCTTTGTTTTTGAAAACAATTTAAAGAATCCGCCAATAGAAAAATTCTTGTCGCTCAAGTTTAAAAACTCAAACTACTTTGATAAAGAATTTTGGATAACCCTGAATCAAGCTAAATTTAAACTAATTATGTACGATTCTGCTGAATTCGAAAAATACATCGGGAGCAATAATTATTCACAAATCAACCAAGAACCCGAGAACGCCAAATACGGAAATCAACCCAAGTTTATTGCTTTTTCGATGCTAAGCGCAACCAATGAAGATTGTTTATCTGATCAGTCATTGTTCCAAAATCTTGCGGTTACTTATTTAAAAAACCTTAAAGACGAATATTATAACAATTAATGAATAACTCAAATCACCAGTTGTTTTTAGACAACGTAAAAGACCATACCGTAAGCCACACCTCATTCCAATTGCGGTACGATGCCGAATTAGACCTGCTGCACACCTTCCCTCAACCAAAGGAAGATGACTTAGGAAAATATTACGAAAGCGACGACTACATTTCCCACACCGATTCTAAGCGCACCTTATTTGAGAAAGCCTATCATTGGGTTAAAAAAAGGGCTTTGCAACAAAAAGTAAAATTGGTAGAAAAGCAGCAGCCCAAAAAAGGGAGTTTGCTAGACATGGGTTGTGGCACAGGAGATTTTTTGCAACTGGCTCATCAGTCGGGCTGGAAAACAACCGGGATTGAGCCCAACGCCAAAGCAAAGCAAATAGCCGCTTCAAAAGGCGCTTCGTTTATTTCGTCTACTACAGAAGCCGCTTCACAATCGTTTGATGCCGTCACGTTGTGGCACGTATTAGAGCATTTACCCAACTTAGAAGCGCAGATCAAAGAGTTGCAACGCCTACTAAAAACAGACGGCACCTTACTCATTGCGGTACCGAATTACAAATCTTTTGATGCCGTTTATTACAAAGAATTTTGGGCGGCCTATGATGTGCCGAGACATTTGTGGCATTTTTCAAAAACCAGCATTCAACGATTGGTTGAGCAAGTGGGTATGGAAGTGGTTTCTATTCGACCAATGAAATTTGATTCGTTTTATGTGTCGATGTTGTCTGAAAAATACAAAACCGGAAAAATGAATTACCTGAAGGCATTTTGCGTTGGGTTATATTCAAATTGGAAAGCAGGCCAAACCAAAGAGTATTCCTCGCACATTTACGTGATCAAAAACAAATAAAAAGACATATAAAAGCAGTAGAACCACTTTTAGAGCAAAAGCCACACAAACAGCCGTTAAAATTAATAAAATGGCTTAAACCGCTTTATTTGAAGTCGATTTCGATAGAAAAAACCAATGTTTTTTGTTTGCACATCAATTTTTCTTATTTGAAGTGATTTTAAACTTAAACACAAAACAACGCCTACCAAAAGTAAAATAGTTACTTTTGAATCAAATCAAATTAATTTAAAAAAATAAAAAAGCATTTCGTAGTATGAAAAAATTGATTGTAATAATTGCCTTAGCTTTTGCTATTTTTTCTTGTAATAAATCACAAGAGTCAAAAGAAGTAAAAACCGCTTACGTAGACACTTCAAAATTATTAAAAGAATATGCTGAAGCCAAAGACATCGAAGCGAAATACAAGAATAAATCGGTTGAAATGGGCCGAGAATTAGAAGCCGAGGTTGCTAAATTTAAAGCAGAAGCAGCGGGATTTCAAAAAAATGCACAAGCCAACGGACAGGCTTGGGCGCAACAAAAAGGGGCTGAACTGCAAAAAAGAGAGCAGCAATTAAGTTATGCGCAACAAGCTATTTTAGAACAATTGCAACAAGAAAGCGGCGTAGAAATGGACACCTTGGTGAGTAATGTAAAAAAATTCATCAAAGAGTACGGCAAAGAAAAAGGCTATGATTACCTATACGGAACTGGCGAAGCCGTTTCTATTTTATATGCCAAGGATAAATACGACGTCACCAATGAAATCGTGAAGTTATTGAATGAAAAATACAAAGCGGAACCCAAAACAGAAGATAAAATCACCCCTGCCCCCCCAAAAAAATAAACACCGAAATATTGATATAAAAAGCCTTCTACAGTATATTTGTAGAAGGCTTTTTTAGTAAAGCAATAATGAATACACTTATACGCCATGGAATCTTTATCAACCGAAGCAAATTACACCCTACAATTTATTAATCAAACCCAACGCTCTGTTTTTCTAACCGGAAAAGCCGGCACCGGAAAAACAACCCTTCTTCAAGAAATCAGAGCTACTACGCACAAAAATACCGTAGTTGCAGCACCTACAGGAATTGCAGCGCTCAATGCAGCCGGGGTTACCATTCATTCGTTATTTCAGCTGCCCTTTCATGCTTTTATTCCCGATTTAAGTACGCCAGACACTCCAGCAGATGTTCGTTTGGAATCAAAAACTTCGCTTGCACGCCATTTTAGAATGAGCGGAGTCAAAAAAGCAGTCTTGCGCAACATGGAGTTGCTGATTATTGACGAAGTGAGTATGCTGCGCGCAGATTTGGTCGACGCCATTGATTTCACCCTGCAAGTTGTACGAAAAAACAAACGACCTTTTGGAGGCGTTCAGGTCTTATTTATAGGCGATTTACTTCAGTTGCCACCCGTTGTGCAAGACAGTGAATGGCGGTATTTGAAACACTATTATAAAGGAAAGTACTTTTTTCATGCACAGGTTTTGCAACAACACCCGCCGGTATTTATTGAATTGGCCAAAATTTATCGCCAAAGTGACAGCCAATTCATCTCCATATTAAATCATCTTCGCAACAATAAAGTCGATGCAGAAGACCTCCGTATTTTGAATCAATATATTGATTATCAATATGATGAAAAAAAATACCCGGGCTACATTACCCTTACTACCCACAACCACAAAGCCGACTTGATGAACAATCAGTCCTTGGCAAATCTAGACGGAAAATCGCACAGTTATTTCCCGGAAATTACAGGAGATTTCCCGGAAAAACTATACCCTATTGAGCCGAAATTAGACTTAAAAATTGGCGCTCAAATTATGTTTATTAAGAATGATCTGGGTGTCGACAAACAGTTTTACAACGGGAAAATGGGGCAAATTCAATCCCTTGCTCCGGCCGAAATTGTAGTTTTTTTTCCCGAAGAAAACAAATCGATGCTGCTCGAAAAACACGAGTGGCAAAACTTAAAATATACCGTCGATCCGTTTACTAAAGAAGTAAACGAGGAGGTAATCGGCACCTTTGTGCAGTATCCCATAAAATTGGCTTGGGCGATTACCATTCACAAAAGTCAGGGGCTCACTTTTGATAAAGCAGTGATTGATGTTTCACAGGTTTTTATGCCCGGGCAGGCCTATGTGGCGCTCTCCCGTCTGCGGTCCTTGGACGGGCTGGTTTTGCTTGCTCCAATTCAAATGAACGGCATGGTAAATGACCAGGAAGTGATGGAATATTCGGCGACTAAATCTGATGAAAAACAACTCGAATCCTCCTTGGCGATTGAGTCTATACGCTATGTGCAGGGGTATATAAAAGCCAGTTTTAATTGGGAAGCTTTGATTCAGGATTGGCGCAATTTTCACCAGGAATTAACCCAGACCAAATCAAAAAAAGCCCCACTAGAAAAATGGGCTAAAACTCAACTCACGAAGTTGTTAGAAGCCCACGAACCGGCCAAGAAATTTAGCGTTCAGCTGGATCGTTTATTTGATCAATCAGAGCCAGATTGGGACACGATTCGTGCTCGTGTTGAGGCCGCCTACACCTACTTTTTCCCCATAGTAGACCAAGCGGTTGACGCCTTGATTTTGGAATTAGAAGCGATTCAGGAACTCAAAAAAAGCAAAGCCATTTTCGAAGAATTACAGGCTCTAGAAGAAGCCCAAACGAATTGTGTCTTGCAACTTCACAAGGCCAAATTACTCATAACGGCGGTAGCAGCTGGCGAAAACTTAACCAAACAAACGCTTCAATCGGCATTTATTTCCCAATACAAAAAACAAAAAATTGTCAATTTACAACAACAGTATCGAGAAAAAACACAGGCATTGATTCAAAAAGAACCCGTCAAAAAACGCTATGAATCAGTAAAAAAACCCAAGCAAAAAACCGAAAAGAAATCGACGATTCAGGAAACGTATGCCTTGTGGGAGCAAAATTGTTCGGTGAAAGAAATTGCTGAAATCCGCAAATTGACCGAGCAAACGATTCATGGACATTTCGCCAAACTCATTGAAAATCAGATGATAAGTATTGAATCTGTATTGCCGGCCGATCGAATTCAAAAATTGGCTAGGGCCTTCGAAAATCATACAGCCATTTCTTTGCAACCACTAAAAGAACAATATGGAGACGAATTTAGCTGGGAAGAATTAAAACTATTTAAAGCCAATTTGGATGCGGTAAAAAATTAGCCTTTGCGGTGAATTAATCGGGTGAGTTTTATCGATAAATCGGTTAAGACGAGTTTGGCATTGCCATTGCGTTCTATGTGGTAACTCGCTTGAGATAGTTCGTTAAAAATCGCCTCAATATTGCTTTGGTTTACAAAAGGAGCAAAATTTTCGAGTTTGAAATTCTCGATTTTCGGCTCCATATATACCAAAGAAGTGGTTTGGTAATTTAGCAAAAGTGCCTGGCGAAACATTTCGATGCAGTAATTCAGGTATTTTTTTTGGGTTTCCCGACCTAAGCCAGCAATTTGCTCACTCCAACTCAATAAATCTTGAATAGCGGACGCATTCCCCTTTGCTCTAAACGCAGCCCGAACCCAATCGACAAACCATTTTTCGAAAAGATCCTCTTCGCTATTTTCTTGCACCAGTTTAAGGGCTTTGTTGTAATTCCCCTGTGCTTGATGGGCCATTTTTTTGGCCGCTCGGGCTTCTATATTTTCACGCGAAATCAATGCGTTTTCTATGATTTGTTCGGGTAAACCATTAAATTGGAGCACTTGACAGCGCGAACGGATGGTTTGAATGATTGCCTCTTCATTGTCCGAAATTAAAATAAATACAGTTTTATCTGCGGGCTCTTCGAGCAACTTCAGCAATTTATTGGACGCTTCAGTGTTCATTTTATCGGCCATCCAAATGATGGTAATTTTATAGCCGCCTTCATAGGCCTTCAAGGACAATAATTTGACTATTTCCTGCGCGTCATCTACCCGAATTTCACCTTGTTTATTTTGCACCTCCAGCACCTGGTACCAATCAAACAAACTGCCATAAGGATTTTGCATCACAAACTGCCGCCATTCGGTTCTAAAATCAGTGCTCTTGGGCTTTGACTTTACTTCTTCGGTGGTTACGGTGGGAAATATAAAGTGCAAATCGGGATGCGAAAGCGATTCAAATTTCAGGTTACAGGCCGCATTACCATTGCTGTTTTCGCCCGCGTTGTTTTGACACAAAATGTATTGTGCATAGGCGATGGCCACCGCCAAAGTTCCAGTTCCATCGGGCCCAACAAATAATTGTGCGTGCGGAATACGTCCTGAATCGGCAGTTTTGGTTAAATGGCTAATGAGGTGACCGTGGCCTAAAATCGATGAAAATAGCATGAAGCAAATATAAGAGAATCTCCTTAGCGAAGTAATCTTAACCAACTAAAACTCTTGCGTCAATCGGGACTTGAAGGGCAAAAAAAATTAAAACACTATATTTGCGGCATCGTAAACCCAAAAATTCATCAAATGAAAACCCTTCAAGATTTTAATTTTAGCAACAAAAAAGCCATTATTCGCGTAGATTTTAATGTCCCATTGGACGAAAATTTTACGGTAACCGATGCCACTCGTATCGAAGCGGCCAAACCCACGATTGCTAAAATTTTGCAGGACGGAGGAAGTGTGATTTTGATGTCCCACTTGGGAAGACCTAAAGGTGTTGAAGCCCAGTATTCCTTGAGACATATTTTGGGAACGGTTGAAGCCGTACTTGGAGTGCCTGTAAAATTTGCTGCCAACTGTATCGGCGCCGAAGCCGAGCAAGCCGCCGCTAATTTGCAGCCTGGAGAAGTGCTGTTGTTAGAAAATTTACGATTTCACGCCGAGGAAGAAGCGGGAGACCTCTCATTTGCAAAAGCCTTAGCTCAATTGGGCGATATTTATGTAAACGACGCCTTTGGAACTGCCCATCGCGCCCACGCCTCGACAACCATAATTGCTCAATTTTTCCCCGCACACAAATGTTTTGGAGCATTATTGGCTAAGGAAATAGACAGTTTAAATCGCGTATTGAATGCGGCTGTAAAACCCGTAACGGCAGTTTTGGGAGGATCAAAAGTGTCTTCTAAAATCACAGTTATAGAAAATATATTAGACAAAGTAGACCACATGATTATTGGAGGCGGGATGACTTTTACGTTCATTAAAGCTTTAGGAGGAACAGTAGGAAATTCTATTTGTGAAGACGACAAACTAGAGTTGGCGTTGGATATTTTGCGTTGGGCCAAAGAAAAAAATGTTCAGATTCATATTCCAGTTGATGTGGTGGCGGCCAATGCATTTGCCAATGACGCCCAAACCCAGCTGATTGATGTAATGCACATTCCTGCTGGCTGGCAAGGCCTCGACGCAGGGCCAAAATCATTGGCTAATTTTAAAGAAGTAATTTTAGCCTCCAAAACCATATTATGGAACGGGCCCTTGGGAGTTTTCGAGATGGAATCATTTGCCAACGGCACCATCGAATTAGGAAATTATATCGCTGAAGCAACCGCTAATGGCGCGTTTTCATTGGTGGGCGGAGGTGATTCGGTATCAGCCGTAAAACAGTTTGGCCTAGAGCATAAAATGAGTTACGTATCTACCGGAGGCGGCGCCATGTTAGAAATGTTAGAGGGAAGAATTTTGCCCGGAATCGCAGCCATTTTAGACTAATTATTGCATTTTTAACAATAAATTGCCAAAATTGTTGTTTTTAGATAGTAAGTTTGCCCGTCTTCATCTTTTATTTTAAATAATTGTTAGTAAAAACCACCCACATAAAAATTGTTTTTATCTCTTTGCTTATGCTAGGCGCAACCGCTTTAGCATGGGCTCAACCGGCTACTTTGGCGCTTAAGGAAAATAAAACAGCTTACCTCGATTCGATCAAAAAAACATTTGTAAATGACCATATGGCTGCCTGCGTGGACAGTTTGTGGATGAAAGAATTGACAAGTTTAGATTTATACAACGACTTAGAAACCGACATCAAAACCATTAACCTAGACCAAGAGGTGGAGTACGAATTGCCCACCGAATTACTCCAAAAAAGGTTGAAGGAAATGGATTCTAAATCGCCGTTTAATATCGAATACAACCAAGGATTAGAGAACATCATCAAATCGTTTTTAAAAAACAGAAAAAAATCATTTGAGCGCCTAATGGCTTTGTCGGAGTATTATTTTCCCTTGTTTGAAGAGGCATTTGCCAAACAAAATGTGCCGCTCGAAATTAAGTACTTGGCGGTTGTAGAATCGGCCTTAAATCCCAAAGCGGTTTCCCGAGTGGGCGCTACCGGATTATGGCAATTCATGTACCAAACCGGCAAGCAATACAACCTAAACATTGATTCTTACGTTGACGAACGCAGCGATCCTTTGAAAGCAAGCGAGGCCGCCGCTCAATATATGGCCAATATGTACCGAATTTTTGGCGATTGGGATTTGGTTTTGGCTTCCTATAATTCAGGTCCAGGCAATGTCGCCAAGGCCATACGAAGATCGGGTGGACAACAAACTTTTTGGACGATTCGCAAGTATTTACCTAAAGAAACGCAAGGCTATGTGCCCGCCTTTTTGGCCACGATGTACATTTACGAATACCACAAGCAACACGGCATTCGACCAGATCGAGCAATCGTAAAGCACTTTGCTACCGATACGATCATGATAAAAAAGCAATTGTCGTTCAAGCAAATCTCAGACTTATTAGACATGCCTGTTGCCCAATTGAAACTCTTGAATCCGCAGTTTAAATTGGACGAAATTCCGGCTTATTTTGACAACTTGCATTATTTGCGATTGCCCGCAGACAAAGTGGGCTTGTTTACCTCTAATGAAGACAAAATATATGCCTACGTGCAACACGAATTGGATCAAAAATCGCATTCATTTCTAAAATCAGAACAAGCTTTAGCCGGGAAAGACTCACTAAATATTGAGGTAGATTTTGCCACGAAAACCAAGTACCATAAAGTGAGGCGCGGGGACAACCTGAGCGAAATAGCCGACCAATACCAGGTGACTGTTTCCGACATAAAGCGTTGGAATCATTTGCGCAACAATAAAGCACCCATCGGCAAACGATTAAAGATCATGACCCAAGAACGGGTTGCCTTTAAAGCCCCAAAACCCACCAAGAAATCTACAGATAGTCTTGCGGTAAAAGCGGTAGCCCAAGTAGGCGAATTGCCAAAATCAACAGAAACTTTGGCGCCCGATTATAAGGAGGTAAAAGTGGTGAGCTACAAAGAAATCACGAAGACACACAAAGTAAAAAGCGGCGATAATTTAGGCGCGATCTCTGCAAAATACGAAGTGAGTGTGGCCGACCTTAAAAAATGGAACCACCTTAATTCTAACAATATTGCAGTAGGAACGGCTTTAAAAGTAATTAGAACCGAACAAGTAGTGACGGTTGTTCGCAAACCAAGCAAACCCGCACAAGCCCTAGCGACAGCAGAGAAACCCAAATCCGAAAAACCAGAAACCGCTTATTATGTAGTTCAGGCGGGAGATAACCTCACTGCAATTGCAAAAAACCACAACATCAGTGTAGCCGATTTAAAAAAATGGAACAACATTACGGATGATGCCATTCAGTTGGATGCCAAATTAAAAATAGCGGAAAGCGAATTTAATGCGGACACTGCAAATCAATCCCCAGACAAACCAGCAATTCCGGTCCCAACCTATGAAGTGGTAAAAGGAGATAATTTAGCCGTGTTGGCCAAAAAATTTAAAGTGACCATCGACGAATTAAAGGGATGGAACAACCTAAAAGACAACAACATTCGATTGGGGGATCAATTGGTAATTGCCAAACCTCAAACAGAAACAACGGTAGAGCTTGTTGCCGAATCTACCCCGGCAAAAGAGAAACGCATCAAAAAAGAGAAAGAAATTTTGTACTACGTACGAAAAGGAGATTCGTTGTTTAGCATTGCCAAAAAACACCCCGGCGTTTCCGTTTCAGACATTAAGAAATGGAACGGCATTGACGGCTCTGATTTAAAACCCGGAATGAAACTAAAAATTAGCGGATAAATTCGCAAAAGGCTTCGTTTGTATTTTACCAACCCATGAAAAAAATAGCGGTTTTTGTTGCACTTTTCTTTGTTGGGGTCACCGCCTGTAAACGCAAAGAGCTTACTCAAAAAGAACCCAGTTCGGGAAAAATAAATGCGATTTCGGTTATTATTGATGACCAACTTTGGAACGGTCAAGTGGGAGACAGCATCAGAAACACCTTTGCCGCTCCTGTATTGGGCTTACCTCAAGAAGAGCCCTTGTTCGACATCAATCAATACCCGGTAAAACTATTAGAAGGATTTGCCACAACTACAAGAAATATTCTAGTAGTTAAAAAAGAAAAACAAACCACTTTTGAGCAGGTAGAAAACGAGTACGTTTCGCCCCAAAATGTTTTTCATATTTCGGGCAACACTGCCTATGCTATTTTGGCGATGATTCGCAAACATGCGCCCGACATTATTCAAAAAATGCAGCAAACAGAAATCGTCGAAAACCAACGCATAGTAGACACTTCACGGATATCGACCGCGGCAATTAAACGAAAATTCGGGGTAGACATTCACCTTCCAACCGGCTATAATTTGGTTATGAAAAGCAAAAAGTTTTTGTGGTATAAAAAAGAAATTACCAGCGGAAACAACAGTTTGCTTGTGTACCAAGTGCCCTTTCATCGGGTAAAAACCACCAACATCATTAAGAGCATTACCAAAATTAGAGATTCTGTTGGCCGATTGTTTGTGCACGGCTCCTACCCCAATACCTGTATGATCACCGAAAAATCCTATACGCCCTATTTGTTTAAGACCAAAATTCGAAGCAAAGAAACCTTTGCCACCAAAGGAACTTGGGAATTGCAAAACGATCACATGACCGGCCCCTTTATCAATTATTGCATCGTGGATTACCCCAACAACCGCATGCTTATTTTAGAAGGATTTTGTTATGCCCCTTCTACGCCCAAACGCGATTTGATGTTTGAATTGGAATCGATCATTAAATCGATCGAATTTTTGAAAAACCCTAAAAGAAAGCGACAAAAATGATTCAATGGAAAATAAAGCGATTTGAGACACTTTCTTTACAAGAATTATACTCATCGCTGCAATTAAGAAGCGAAGTCTTTGTGGTAGAGCAAAACTGCGTCTATCAAGACATTGACGGGAAAGACTATAAAGCCCTTCACGTTTTGGGCTATTTGCAGGAGGAATTGGTGGCTTATGCGCGGCTGTTTCGTGCAGGCGATTATTTTGACCAGGCTTCAATTGGTCGCGTCGTGGTTTCGCCCAAACACAGAAACAAGGCTTTTGGACACGAGTTGATGAAAGCAGCTGTTCAGGAGGTGGAGCAACATTTTCAAACAACTGCTATTACCATTTCGGCCCAGTTATATCTGAAAGATTTTTATGAATCACATGGCTTCATAGCCTGCGGAGAAACCTACTTAGAAGACGATATTCCGCACATTGAAATGCGACGAAACACTTAGTTTTTAGTTATAACCAACTCTACTCGGCGGTCATATTCTGCCCCTTTTTTGAGCGGCACCGTATTTCCGTAGCCTTTAAAAGTCATCCGTGTTTTCGGAATTTTTTTGAACACCAAATATTTATAAACCGCTTCGGCTCTATTGGTAGAGAGGTTTCGCTTTCTAGTAAGTCGGTCAATGGCTTCTTTTTGGAATGTGGGGGTACAACACACGTGTCCTTGAATTTCAAATTGTAAATTCTTGTAGCGCAGCAATAGCTTAGAAAGTTTGTCTAATTCTGTTTTGGCCGCCAAGGTGAGTACGCTGCTTCCGGTTTCGAACAATAAATTTTCTAAGTAGATGTGATCGCCTACCACGTGGTTTTTTTGGATGGTTGTGTAGAATCCGGGCAAGACAATTTTGGGCAGCGGTTTCAGGTTCAATACCACATCTACGCGTCGGTTTTTGGAACGTTTTTCGGGCAAATTTTCCAACACGTCATCTTCGATCAAAATGCGTCCTTTTCCCTCAATTGTCACGATGATTTTATTGGTAATCCCGTTAGATATTAGCGTTTCCTTAACGGTATTGGCTCGGTTGGTCGACAATTTAAAATTGTATTCTTCTTTGCCCAAATCATCAGTATAGCCGTAGATTTGAATCGATTCAATACGAGTAGAATCGTTGCTTTTAATAAAATCAACCACCTCTTTGCTTTGTAATTCGTCGATTTGAAATTTATTGGTGTCAAAATAAACCGACTGCACAATTTCCTCTTGTGCGCTACACAGGCCGCAGGCAAATACCGATAATAAAAGGAAAAAAACTTTCATCTTAGTGTTGTAATAGTTTTGTATAGGCATCCGAATCTTGCAAAATAGCCGTCGATTTTTTGATCTCAATGTTATTTTTTAAATAATACTGATAAAGCCCTTCTTTGTATTGATAACGCTTGATAATTTCGTCCAAAAGTAATTTTTTTATTTCTTTTTGGTTGGCATTCAATTGATTTTCCTCACTTTTTTGAAGCGCCAAAGCCAATTGTTGGTATTCGGCAGCTATGGTTCCATCCAATTTTTCTTTTTTGGCAGCGGCCAATAAGTTCGTCAGCGCTAATTCTGATTCGGTATCAAACTGAAATTTAGTTCGCTTTAAAAAGGCTTTAAAAGCGGCAAAATCAGCATCGGTAATTTCTGGGATTTGGCTCCCTAAATTCGGGTTTTTGTAATAATATTCTGTTACAAAATTAAAGATGCCGTCGTTTTTTTGCAGGGCTTCTGCGATGGGGCTGGTTTTGGTTTCTTCGAGCACTACATCGGGCAAAATCCCTCCGCCATCATATACCGTTCTGCCGTTTTTGGTTTGGAATTTATTGTAATTTTCGGCAGCGGTGCGTATCGCTTTTCCGTCTTTGTCTTTGTGCGTATAATCCAAAGCTTGTATGCAGCGTCCAGAAGGTGTATAATACCGTGAAATGGTGATTTTAAGTTGGGTGCCGTAGGTTAAATCTATCGGGCGTTGCACCAAGCCTTTCCCGTAACTTCTGCTTCCCAAAATAACCGCCCGATCCAAATCTTGCAGTGCACCAGAAACAATTTCAGAGGCCGAAGCGCTTTTCCCGTCTACGATTACCACCAACGGAATCGTGGCATCAATTGGGTCGTGGGTCGTTTTGTATACATTGTTGTGCTTTTCAATACGCGATTTGGTCGTTACAATAATTTCATCTTTGGGCACAAATAAATTACAGATCGAAACCGCTTCGTTCAAAAGGCCTCCGGGATTTCCGCGCAAATCTAATACCAAGCGTTCAATGCCTTCTTTTTTGAGTTGCTCTAGCGCCTCTTTGGTTTCATAAGACGCTTTTTTGTTGAACTGCGTGAGGGCAATGTAGCCCGTTTTTTCGTCTATTTTACCAAAGAAAGGCACTGCTTTTATCTCTACTTCGTCGAGCACCAAAGTGGTGCTGAGTGTTTTGCCTTGGCGAATGTATTTCAGGGGAATTTTGGTGTTTTTGGCGCCCTTCAAGAGCTGTGAGGCATCTTCGTTAAAATCAAGTATATTGACTTCTCCAATTTGGATAATTTCATCGCCTGCTTTTAATCCGGCCTTGTCTGCCGGGAAGTTTTTATAGGGTTCTTTTACGATTAATTTGCCTTCTTTTCGGGTTATTAAAGCGCCTATTCCTGTGTATTCTCCGGTGTTGTTGATTTTAAATTTCACTACATCTTGCTCGGTGAAATAATTGGTATACGGATCAAGCGAAGCCAACATACTTTTGATGGCTTTGTCCATTAATTCGCCCGGGTTGGTTTCGTCAACGTAGTTGGAATTGACCGCTTTGAATAGGGTCGTGAAAATTTCGATTTGTTTGGCTACCTCAAAAAAATCTTCTCGAAAACTCACCCCAATAAATAAAAATCCACTGGCCAAGAGCGCGATGAAGTATCTTTTGTGCAGTCGTTTTATCATAATGGAATGAATTATAGCCTTTTAATTGGGCGAAAATACAAATTTATTGTGGGCTATCACCCGTGGCTTGTTGAACAAATTTTTGAAACAATTGGATGGTTTTTTCTTCGATTTCAGCAAAAGACAATTTGTCGCTGGTTTGGTAAAAAAACATAAACGCATAGCGCTGTTCTCCGGCTAATGTTAAAAGATGTTTGTTTTGTCGATAGGTTTCGCGCAACACTCGTTTAAAATAATTCCGATCGACTGCTTTTTTAAAATACTTTTTAGAGACCGAAACCCCCATTTTAATTTGTTCCTCGTCGGGCAAATCAACCGGCACATACACCAAACGCAACGGGTATTTGCTCACCGATTTCCCTGCTGTAAATAGAAGGTCTATGGTGGTTTTGCTTTTCAGCCGTTCCGATTTTGGGTAAGTGAATTGCACGGGTTTATTTTTTTACAGCTGGTTCTTGCGGATAGCTGTTGTTTTCTTTTTGTACATCGGCCATCAAGCCGCTGGGGTCAAGTTGAATTTTTGAAACGGTTTTGCCAGCCGGAATTTCAAACGAATAGGTAGGATATGCCCAGGCCCAATCGGGCAATGTTGTTCTTTTTTGTGTCAAATTTGGGTTGTCTTTTACAAAATTCATCATGCGCAAAGGGATGTAGAAATTTTCTTGGGCTCCATCGGTGTAGTTTACGGTCAAATCGATGGGCATCGGCGTGCGTCCTATTCGTTCTAAGGTTACTTTGGTATTTTGCGCGCTGGTGTTTACTTCTTTAATGCCGTAGTCAATGGTGTTGGTGGTTTGCGTCCAATCGGTTAAATACCAATCCAAATGTGCGCCGGTTACTCGCTCGGCAGTGCGTTTAATGTCGTTGGGCGTGGGGTGTTTGAACTTAAAATCAAAGTAAAATCGCTTCAGGGTTTTATGTAGGTTTTCTTGGCCAATGAGGTAGCCCAATTGCGCCAAAAACACATCGCCTTTGCTGTAGGAACTGATGCTGTAAATCTTGTTCAAATCATACCGATCGCCATGCGTAGACAACGGTTGGTCTTTGCCCGAGTTGGCCAAATAATAATAGCCATCATAGGCGCCTTCGTGCGGGTTGGCAACTTTTTTTTCGGCCAGTTCGTTGATTCCTAAATCTTCCAGATATGAGGCAAATCCTTCATCCATCCACGGGTGTTTGCTTTCGTTGGATGCCAATACGTGCTGAAACCAGGAATGGGCCATCTCGTGCGCAATTACACCCACCAATCCGTCGTAGGTTCCTTCGCCCAAAATGAGGGTACACATGGCGTATTCCATGCCGCCGTCTCCGCCTTGAATTACTGAATATTGTTCATACGGATAGGCCCCAATGGTTTGGTTGTAAAACGCCATCAATCGGCGAGTTACAGGCTCAGCATTCTTCCAGTTTTCTATTATTTTTGGATTGTTTTTATACAGAAAATGCAGCATGGCTCCCCCCGGAACTTGCAGCCTGTCGTGCAGGTAATTTTTATCGGCGGCCCAGGTAAAATCATGTACGTTGGGCGCGATGAAATGCCAGGTGAGCGTTTTTGCCTTTTTAGGATAGGTTACGGTAACTCCCTCGTCTTGGTAGCCGTGACCGATTTCATTTTTGTTTTGCAAATAGCCACTGCCGCCCAACACATAGTCTTTCTCAATGGTGATTTGCACGTCAAAATCGCCCCAAACACCATGAAATTCGCGGGCAATATAGGGATCGGCGTGCCAGCCTTCAAAATCAAATTCGGCCATTTTGGGGTACCATTGCGCCATCGAAAATTCTACACCTTCTTTGTTGTTTCGGCCCGAACGACGAATCTGAACCGGCACTTGCCCGTCAAACGTTAAGCTCAATAAAGTAGATTGATTGGGCAAAATGGGTTTTACCAAATTAACTTCCAAAATGGTTCCAATGGTTTTGGCTTGCACCGCTTGCCCGTCTTGTTGTGCGTTGCTAATTTTTAAATACCCAATCTCATTGGGCTGTAAATTTTTGATGCGGCTTTCCTTAATCTCTTTGTCGCCAATTTTCACTTTGCGAACCATGCGGCCGTCGGGATCAGCAATCGATTGAATGCGCGCGTCCATTTCGCTGCCCGGTTGAAACGCATTGGGATACAAATGGTAATATACTTTGCGCAGCGTATCGGGTGAATTGTTGGTATACACCAACTCTTGGGTTCCTTTGTATTGGTAATTGGGCGCATCAACTACCACATCCATTTTGTAGGCTACTTTTTGTTGCCAATAGCCTGCTGATTGCGACCAAGTCAAACAGGATATGAAGCTTACAAAAACAATTGAGATGTATTTTTTCATAGAATGAATTAAAAAAAGCTTGCCAAAAATAGGGTTTTTAGCAAGCTTATGAAACGAATTTAGGAGCCTTTAGCCTTTTGTTTTTTTAGCTCCTTTGGCTGACGCCATTTTTTCCGCCAGTTTAAAGGCGTTATAGGCGTTCACAATCTTGCCTGATTTAGACAAACTGTCAAAGGCTCTTTTATCGTCGGGGTTGCCGCCCACCACTACATTTTCTGGAATAGACGTCCCGGAGTTCATAATAGCGGCCTTCACTTCTTTGGCACTCAAATTCGGGAAATACGAACGAATAAGCGCCGCAACTCCCGCCACATTGGGCGAAGCCATTGAGGTGCCTTGTTCAAATTTGTACTCGTTGTTTGGTGTCGTGGCATAGATTTGTACGCCAGGCGAATAGACGTCTACATTCAACTTTCCGTAGTTGGAGAAGTCGGCAATAACCTTCTCCCCATATTCGTAATTCAACGCGCCAACCGTGATCACGTTGCTGGCAAATTCTATTTTTTTATCGTCTGAATCGTTGGGAAAATTGGGCTCAACATCAATGTCTTTGGCATCATTTCCGGCGGCATGCACAAACAAAACGTCTTTGCTTTCGGCATATTTGATGGCATCATACACCCATTGTTTGTGCGGCGAATAGTTTTTTCCAAAACTACCATTGATTACTTTGGCTCCATTGTCTACCGCATAGCGTATTCCCAGCGCAATGTCTTTGTCGTATTCATCGCCGTTAGGTACACAGCGTACCGCCATGATTTCTACATTGTTGGCAATTCCGTCTCCACCCAGATTGTTGTTGCGGGTTTGGGCAATAATTCCGGCTACGTGCGTACCGTGCAAGGCTTCTTTTTTGTCAGGCCCATACACAATGTTGTTCCCGTATTTGCGGTCTTTGATGTCTTCAGGGTTGTCGCCCACTACTTTTCGTCCGTCAAAATCTTTGTTGAGGTTGTAGTTGAGCATGTCATAGACTTGGTCTTTGTAGTCGTTTAAATCGCTCATAAAATTTGGCCCGGCTTGCGCTATTACGCGCATCATAATTTGTTTGCAACGGTTTATGCCACTGTCTGTCGATTGAATTCCTTGTAAATCTTCGAGGGTGTAGCTGTCTTTTTTGAGGAATTCGGAGAGGGTTTTGTTGGCATTAAACAAGAAATCAACCTGTTGTTTGCCTTGGTTGTTTTCGGCCAACTGTTTTTCGTATTCTTCTTTGGCGGCTTTGTATTCGGTAGATCCGTCGTCGGCTTTTTTCAAGATGCGGGTCATTTCGAGGTTTTCTTTTCCGGCATCGCCCAAGAAATTCCAACCGTGTATGTCGTCCACAAATCCATTTTTATCGTCGTCAATTCCATTTCCGGCAATTTCTTTTTTGTTGGTCCAGATCGACGATTTTAAATCTTCGTGATCAATATCTACACCCGAATCGACGACACCGACAATAACTTTTTTTCCTTTTCTCCCTTTGAGGAGTTCGGCATACACACGATCTACACTCATTCCGGGAATGCTGTCTTTTGCCAAATCCAGGTGACTCCAACGCTTCAGCTGGATGTCGGTGAGTTTGCCTTTTTTGGCAACAAAAACAGACGCGCTGGCGGTTTTTTTTTCAGGAGACTGTGGCGATTGAGCAGTTGCTGTAAGCGCAAAGCACAAGGCAATCATAAAACAAAAAGGAAGCATTTTTTTCATAGTATCTTTTTTATGGTCTTCAAAAATAGAAGACGGGTTTAAAGTAAGGTTATCTCTTAACGTTATTTTAGCAACTCGTTACAGGAAAACACTTCATGTAAACGCACACCCTTCTCGGTTTGTTGTACGGTAATGATTTCGTTGTGGGCGTCGTGCTCTAAAAATAAATAATAATTGTTATCGGCGGCGTTTTGTAAAAAGTCGGCTTTTTCAGGCAATGTCAACAGTGGTCGCGTATCATAACCCATTACATAAGGCAACGGAAGATGACCTGCCGTGGGAAGCAAATCGGCCATAAAACAAATGGTTTTTCCCTGGTATTGAATGTGGGGAATCATCATTTTTTCGGTGTGGCCATCCACAAAATAAATCCCAAATCCCAATTCAGATTGTGCGGTAAAATTGCTTTCTGGTTTGGCAATAAAATGCAGCTGGCCGCTTTCTTGTAGGGGCAAAATATTCTCGCTCAAAAAGGAAGCTTTTTCACGCGGATTGGGTTGGGTGGCCCACTCCCAATGGTTGGCGTTGCTCCAGTAACGTGCGTTTTTGAATGTGGTTTCGTATCCGCTGTGGTCTTTGTTCCATTGTACGCTGCCGCCACAGTGGTCAAAATGCAAATGCGTTTGGAACACATCGGTGATGTCGTTGGGATGAAAACCGTGTTTGGCCAATGATTTTTCTAGGCTGTGATCGCCCCAAAGTGAATAATACCCAAAAAATTTATCGGATTGTTTGTGGCCCATGCCGGTATCGATGAGAATGAGTTTGTTGCCGTCTTCGATGAGCAAACAACGCGCGGCCATATCAATGAGGTTGTTGGCATCGGCCGGATTGGTTTTATTCCAAATGGTTTTGGGCACTACACCAAACATCGCACCGCCGTCGAGCTTGAAGTTTCCGCTTTCTATCGAATATAATTTCATGATTGGATTTAAAGACCGTGAAATTACTAAAAAATCAGAATTAAGCCGGAATCAGGCGGGTTTTTTAACTCAACAGACGTTATAAAAATGTTAGGATTCATACCAAATCACTAGATTTTAATCTATATTTGCAGCTTATTTAGACAAAATCAAAATAAGCTATGATTAAAGTTTCTGATACTGCCAGCAAAAAAATCATTGACATGATGAAAGACGACGGCTTTGATGCTGCTCGAGACTATGTGCGTGTTGGGGTGAAAAGCGGCGGATGCTCAGGTTTGTCCTATGAATTAAAATTTGACAAAAAACTGGGCGAAAACGATAAGGTTTTTGAAGACAACGCGGTAAAAATTGCGGTCGAAAAAAAATCATTTTTGTATCTCGCCGGAACGGTTTTGGAATTTTCTGGAGGGTTAAACGGGAAAGGCTTTGTTTTTAACAACCCCAATGCGAATCGCACCTGTGGGTGTGGGGAATCATTTAGTCTTTAAAGTCATAAAGTCGAAAGTCGAAAGTCGAGACCAAAAGTGAACGACTAGTTATTGATAAAACAAAAAGATGAGTAAATATACCGAAGAAGACTTAAAAGTTGAACTCGAAAACAAAGAATACGAATACGGTTTTTATACGAATTTAGATTCGGAGACTTTTCCGATCGGATTGAATGAAGACATTGTTCGCGCCATATCAGCCAAAAAAGAGGAGCCACTCTGGATGACCAATTGGCGTATTGAAGCCTTTCGCGCTTGGCAAGAAATGACCGAGCCAAACTGGGCCAATGTGCATTACCAAAAACCAGATTTTCAAGCTATTTCCTATTATTCGGCACCCAAAAAAGCCGATCCCAACAAAACCTTAGACGACGTAGATCCCGAATTGTTGGCCATGTACGCCAAGCTCGGAATCTCTGTAGATGAGCAAAAAAAGCTCAACAATGTGGCCATGGATATCGTAGTCGATTCGGTATCGGTAGCCACCACCTTCAAGAAAACCTTGGCCGAAAAAGGAATCATTTTCATGAGTATTTCGGAAGCCATCCGCGAATATCCTGAATTGGTTCAAAAATATTTAGGCACCATTGTGCCCCAAAAAGATAATTTTTATGCGGCCTTAAACTCAGCTGTTTTTTCAGACGGGAGCTTTTGTTACATCCCCAAAGGCGTCAAATGCCCCATGGAATTGTCTACTTATTTCCGCATCAATCAAGCGGGAACCGGACAGTTTGAGCGCACGCTTCTAATTGCCGACGAAGGCAGTTATGTGAGTTACTTAGAAGGCTGTACCGCGCCGAGTCGGGACGAAAACCAGTTGCATGCGGCAGTGGTTGAATTGATTGCCTTAGACGGAGCTGAAATCAAGTACTCTACCGTTCAAAACTGGTACCCCGGAAACGCCGAAGGCAAAGGCGGCGTGTTTAATTTTGTGACCAAAAGAGGCCTATGCGAGAAAAACGCTAAAATTTCGTGGACGCAAGTTGAGACGGGATCAGCCGTGACTTGGAAATACCCTTCGGTGGTGTTGAAAGGTGATAATTCTATCGGTGAATTTTACTCGATAGCCGTAACCAACAATTACCAACAAGCCGATACCGGAACCAAGATGATCCATTTGGGTAAAAACACCAAATCGACCATTATTTCTAAAGGAATTTCTGCGGGAAAATCCCAAAACAGTTACCGCGGTTTGGTGCAAATTGGCGCGCGTGCCGAGAATGCCCGTAATTTTTCGCAATGCGATTCGTTACTCATGGGGAACAATTGTGGCGCCCATACTTTTCCGTATATCGAAAGTAAAAATGCCTCGGCCAAAATTGAGCACGAAGCCACCACCAGTAAAATTGGCGAAGACCAAGTATTTTATTGCAACCAACGCGGCATTCCCACCGAGAAAGCCATTGCCTTAATCGTAAACGGATTTAGCAAAGAAGTACTTAATAAATTACCCATGGAATTTGCTGTGGAAGCCCAGAAATTATTGGAGATTTCACTGGAAGGATCCGTTGGGTAAATTTTGTTTGCTTTGCCTCTTTGGCTAGCGCCACGAGTCAAGTTTCATGTTTCAAGTTTCAAGCGAGTGGTTGGACAGAAATTTGCAAACAACTAAAAAAAATAGTAATAAGTAAATACAAACAACGGGGTAAACGGTTCATAACCTGAAACGTTAAACCTGAAACAAAAAACACAACAATGCTTAGCATCACCAACCTCCACGCTTCTATAGAAGACAAAGAAATATTAAAAGGCATAACCCTCAACATCAAAGCGGGAGAAGTACACGCGATTATGGGCCCGAATGGCGCCGGAAAAAGCACACTTTCTTCGATTATTGCAGGCAATCAGAATTATACCGTGACCGCCGGAGAAATTTTCCTAGAAGGCGAAGACATCTCTGAATTGGCACCCGAAGAACGCGCACACAAAGGTGTGTTTTTGTCGTTTCAGTATCCGGTTGAAATTCCGGGCGTTTCGGTGACTAATTTTATCAAAACTGCCATCAACGAAAAGCGCAAAGCCAACAAACAAGACGAAATGCCGGCCAACGAAATGCTCAAGCTGATTCGTGAAAAAGCAGAATTGCTCGAGATGGACCGCAAGTTTTTGTCGCGTTCGTTGAACCAAGGATTCTCGGGCGGCGAAAAGAAACGTAACGAAATCTTCCAGATGGCCATGTTGGAACCCAAAATCGCCATCCTAGACGAAACCGATTCGGGCCTAGACATCGACGCCCTGCGCATTGTGGCCAATGGCGTAAATAAATTAAAAAACGAACACAACGCTGTACTTGTGATCACGCACTACCAACGTTTATTGGATTATATCATTCCGGATTTCGTGCACGTCTTAATGGACGGCAAAATCGTAAAATCGGGCGATGCTTCTTTGGCGCTGGAGTTGGAGGAGAGAGGGTATGATTGGATTAAACAAGCACAAGAAGTTTAAAAAGTTCTCTGTTGTCTGTTCTCTGTTAAAACAACGGGAACCGACAACTGACAACCAATAACCGACAACAACAAATGGACCTAAAAGAAAAACTCCTCTCCTCCTTCCTGGCTTTTGAATCCCAAGTAGATGTAAACACGCCTTTGCATGACTTGCGTGTGGACGCGATGAAGTGCTTTGAAACCAAAGGATTTCCGACCAAAAAAGAGGAAACTTGGAAGTACACTTCTCTGAATTCGGTGTTGAAAAATGATTTTTCGGTGTTCCCGAAACACGAGAATACCATCGAATTTTCGGACGTTAAAAAATATTTTTTGCACGAAATAGACACCTACAAAGTGGTGTTTATTGACGGCGTATTCAGTTCGTTTTTGTCGGCTACAACCCACGATGGAATCGATGTGTGTCTGTTGTCATCGGCCTTGACCAAGCCCAAATACAAGATGGTTATTGATAATTATTACCACCAAATCGCCAACAAAGAAGAATCCTTAACCGCCTTAAACACGGCTTTTGCCACCGAGGGCGCATTCATTCACATACCCAAAAGCAAGGTGGTCGATAAGCCCATCGAAATCATGTATTTCACCACCGGCGTTGAATCAGCTTTGTTGGTACAACCGCGCAACTTGATTGTGGTGGGCGAAAATTCGCATGTGCAAATTATTGAGCGCCACCAATGCCTGCAAGCTAATCCGGCACTTACGAATTCGGTAACCGAAGTGTTTGCCCAAAAACGCGCCATTGTCGATTATTACAAAATTCAAAATGATGTGTTGACAGCCAATCTGATTGACAACACCTACATTTCCCAAAAACAAGAAAGCCATGTTTCCCTACACACCTTCTCGTTTGGCGGAAACCTCACGCGCAACAACCTGAATTTTTATCATTTTGGCGAACACATCGATTCCACCTTAAAGGGAATTACGCTTATTGGCGATAAACAACACGTGGATCATTTTACCTTAGTGAATCATGCGACGCCCAATTGCGAAAGCCACCAGAATTACAAAACCATCATAGCCGATAGCGCGACTGGCGTGTTTAACGGAAAAATTTACGTCGAAAAAGAGGCGCAAAAAACCGATGCGTTTCAGCAAAACAACAACATCCTAATTGGCGACAAAGCCACGATAAACGCCAAGCCGCAGTTGGAGATTTTTGCCGACGACGTGAAATGCTCGCACGGCTGCACCATTGGCCAGCTCGACGAAACGGCCTTGTTTTACATGCAGCAACGCGGAATTCCCCAAAAAGAAGCCAAGGCTTTACTCATGTATGCCTTCTCCAACGACGTGATTGAGAGCATCAAAATCCCCGAATTAAAACAGCGCATCACCAAGATCATCGCCACCAAATTGGGCGTGAGTTTGGGGTTTGATTTGTAGGGAGAAAAGGGTTAGAGAGGTTAGGGTTTAGAGGTTTAAAACCAGTATTACCGTATGCTTCTCACAATCCCACTCAATAAGCCATTAAAGTCAAACACATCGTCTTCGCGCAGGCCTAGACGCACCACCACCAGATCTTGGCTCGGAAATATAGCCACCATTTGGCCCTGAAACCCGCTGGCGTAATACATGTTTTTGGGCGCATCGGGAAATTTTCCTCCGGCATTCAGCCAAAAGTGCGCGCCATAATTGCCTTGCGAAGTGGCAGTTGGCGCAGACACATAGCTTGCCCAAGACGGGTCAAAAAGCTGTTCGCCATTCCAGTTTCCGCGGTGCAAATACAAGAGCCCTAGTTTTGCCCAATCTCTAGCCGTGGCCCAACCGTAGGATGATCCCACATAATTACCGGCCATATCTGTTTCTACCAGCATCGATTCCATACCAATTTTATCGATTAAACTGCTGTACCAAAAATCCAAATAGTCTTGGTGGGATTTAAATTGCTTGCGCAACATCAAAGACAACAAATTGGTCGTCCCCGACGAATAATTCCAGTGTGTGTTGGGGGCAAAGGCGGCTTGTTTTTCGAGTTGCACCCGGCCCATATTTGAAGCTTGGAATAGCATTTGGGTGGCGTCACAAATTTTGTCGTATTGCTCCTCCCATGCCAAGCCCGAATTCATGTGCAGCAAGTCGTTGAGCGTGATTTTGGCGCGTTGGTCGTTTTTCCATTCAGGAATAGTAACCGGCGCGTTGAGGTTGATTTTTCCTTGTTTTTGCAAGATCCCAAAGTAGGTGGCGGTAAGGCTTTTGGTCATGGACCAACCCAATAATTTGCTGTTTTTGGTAAAGCCCGGGCCATACTGTTCGGCAATGATGTGGTCTTTGTAAATTACCAAAACGGCGCGGCTGCGTTTGTCGGTTTTGGCACCTATATCAAAGGCATTGGCTACGGTTTTTTGCAATAAAGCATAATTGATGTTGGCAAATAGGCTGTCTTTGGCTTTGCTCGTTCCATAGGGATAAGGCAGCCTTGAAGGGTTTGGCGTTCTTTTGGGCACGTCATAGGCTTTGTGCATATCAAACGAATCGTCAATAAGTGTTGCGCCCAATCCGTTGCGGTAAATGGCTTTGCGCGTTTTGAGTCCAAAAACCGAGGCGGTGGCAAAACTTGCTTTGTCGTCAATTTGATTGGCGGCCAATTTCACCAACGGAATGTCGTTGTCGCCTTGTTCGATGCTTGCTTGCGAACGCCCATCTATAAAATGTGCCGAGGCCATGCTTTTGGCCGAAAAGCCCGAGATTAAATCGAGTTTAGGGTAGTTGGTAAAACCCAAATAAAGTACGGATCCTAGAGCTAGTAAACCTAAAATTTTGAAGCTGTTTTTCATGACAAAAAATTTCATGCAAGGTACTTTTTTTGCAAATAAATCAAACTGAATTTTACCCAGCAGCTTAAATCATGCCTAACTAAAATATTCCTGCGGCTAGGGTTTTTTAGACACGCTATTTTATTACTTTTGTGGGTAGAATTTTTCTAAATAACTATGCTAGACAGTACCAAGGTTCGCGCCGATTTCCCCATTTTACAGCAAGAGATTAACGGATTTCCGTTGGTCTATTTTGACAATGGTGCTACCTCGCAAAAACCGCAAGTCGTAATTGACGCCATTAGCGAATATTACCAAGAAACCAACGCCAACATTCACCGCGGCGTGCATACCCTAAGCCAACGCGCCACCGATGCCTTCGAAGCGGCTCGCGAAATTATGAGGCAGCACCTCAATGCGACCTATACCCACGAAGTCTTATTTACCGCCGGAACCACACACGGCATTAATTTGGTGGCCCACGGATTTGCTTCCTTTTTACAAGCAGGCGATGAGGTGCTCATCTCGGCCATGGAACACCACAGCAATATTGTGCCTTGGCAACTCTTGTGTGAGAAAACTGGCGCTGTTTTGCGCGTGATTCCCATGAACGAGAAGGGCGAATTGATTCAAGAAGATTACCTACAATTATTGAGCAATAAAACCAAACTGGTTGCGGTTACCCACATTTCAAACGCCTTAGGCACCATCAATCCTATTCGAGAAATGGTGGCCCAAGCACACCAAGTTGGCGCAGCATTTTTGGTAGACGGCGCTCAAGCGGTTCCGCATCTGCAACCCGATGTACAAGCCTTAGATTGCGATTTTTATGCTTTCTCTGGACACAAAATGTGTGGCCCAACCGGCACCGGAATTTTGTACGGCAAGGAAGAGTGGCTTCACAAACTGCCACCCTACCAAGGCGGCGGAGAGATGATTAAAACCGTCACCTTCGAGAAAACTACCTATGCCGATTTGCCTCATAAATTTGAAGCCGGAACACCAAACATCTGCGGAGGAATTGCACTAGGCGTAGCGGTAAAATACATGCAAAACATTGGCTTTGAAGCCATCGCGGCACACGAAAAAAAGCTGCTGGATTACGCCACGGCTCAATTGCTGCAAATTGAAGGGCTAAAAATTTACGGAACGGCTGCCCATAAAACTTCGGTGATTTCGTTTAATGTAGGCGATATTCATCCTTATGATTTGGGCACCATCATTGACAAAAAAGGCATCGCGGTGCGCACCGGACACCATTGCACCCAACCCATCATGGATTTTTTTGGCATACCGGGCACCATTCGGGCTTCGTTTGCCTTTTATAACACCACCACCGAAATTGATGTTTTTGTTTCGGCGTTAAAAAAAGCAGCAACGATGCTGCGTTAATCTAATACATCAGAACACATGAAATTGATTAGTTGTTTTCTCCTCACACTTTTTTTAAGCAAAGGCTGTGTAAACCAGTCCAAGCAAGATTATTCAAAATCTACGGTGACCTATACGGCCGAAACCCGCGGTTATTTCATGCAAATAATTCTTGCTAATAACACGGTGTCCATTAGTAAAGACCGCGAAACTCGTTTGCCTTCGGTACAGGTGCCCTTATCAAAAGAACAGCAAAAAAAAGTGCTTAGTTACCTAAAAGCAATCGATGTTCCCAACTTGGCTCAACTCAAAGCGCCCACCGAAAAACGGTTTTATGATGGCGCGGCTATTGGCAACTTGAGCATATCGCATAAAGGCGAAACCTACGGCACTTCGGGCTTTGACCATGGCAATCCGCCTGTCGAAATTGAACAGCTGGTCACGTTTATGAATGCATTTGATAAAACAGAATAAATACGATGACAATCGCTGAAATTCAAGCTGAAATTATAGAAGATTTTTCCCTGTTTGACGACTGGGATGAACGGTTTCAATACCTGATTGATTTAGGAAAAACCTTGCCGCTCATAGAAGAGCAATTTAAATTACCCGAAAATACCATCAAAGGCTGCCAATCCAATGTGTGGTTGCACGCTCAAAACGAGGAAGGAAAATTGGTGTTTACGGCCGACAGCGACGCCATTATTACCAAAGGCATCATCGCTTTGTTGCTGCGCACTTTTTCACATCAAACGCCTAAAAATATATTGGATGCCTCAACCGATTTTATTGATGCAATTGGCCTTAAAGCCCAACTGTCACCTACGCGGGCCAATGGATTGGTATCTATGATTAAACAAATAAAACTGTATGCCTTGGCTTACCAAGCAAAAAACAACTAACCGAATATGGAACACGAAATTGACACCACCCAATTGGGTGAAAACATTGTAAAAAAACTCAAAACCATTTATGATCCCGAAATTCCGGTGGACATCTATGAATTGGGACTCATTTATGATGTAATGGTAAACGAAGACTATGAGGTAAAAATTCTCATGACGTTAACTTCACCCAACTGCCCAGTAGCCGAAAGTTTGCCTCGCGAAGTAGAAGACAAAGTGCGCTCGATAGAAAACGTGAAAAGCGCCGAAGTCGAAATCACTTTTGATCCGCCTTGGAGCAAAGATTTAATGAGTGAAGAAGCCAAATTAGAATTAGGAATGCTATAAAGCCTCCGCTTTTTTATGGACGAAATTCAAAATAGAGTAGCCAGTTCGGCCTTGATGGTGTTTGATTTAGAGGATTACTATCCCGAAGGAATCAAAACACAAATTGATCTTGCGGTTTGGCTCACGGATGGTTTTTTACTCAAAGAAAAAGAGTTTCGACAAGCCTTGGCGCTGCACGATTGGCCCCAATACCAAGATCAGTATGTAGCCATTCATTGCAGTACGGAGGCCATTTTGCCCGCTTGGGCCGAACAATTGGTTGCCGTTCAGGTATTGCCGTTTGCCAAAAAAGTGGTGTTGGGCTCAGCACATAAAATAGATGAACTTTTGTATGCCGAAATTTTGGCTACTGTGGATTATTCTCCTTTTGAAGACAAGCCAGTTATTTTGAAGGGTTGTTCTAAAAAACCCGTCCCGCAAAGCGCCTATATACAAGCGCTTCGTTATTTGCAACCGCTTGCCAAAAGCATCATGTATGGCGAAGCCTGCTCGGCAGTGCCTTTGTACAAGAAAAAATAATTAATCTTCTTTTTCGATTGCGTCGTTGTAGTCGGGGTACAAGAATTTATTGTACGGAAAGCGCGTGATGTGTATGCTGCGCACCGCCTCGTAGACGCATTCCCGAAATTCTTCGAAATTCTCTTTTTGCGTGGCCGAAATAAACAAGGCGTTTTTTTCTCCCACATCAGCCATCCACGTGCGTTTCCACTCTTCTAAGGTGTAGTGTTTGCGGGTGCGTTCGGTAATTAAATCATCTTCCTCGATGGTGAGGTGACGGTAGGCGTCAATTTTATTAAACACCATAATGGTGGGTTTGTCGTTGCTTTTGATGTCCATCAAAATTTGATTGACCGAGGCAATGTGGTCTTCAAAATCGGGATGAGAGATATCAACCACATGCAAGAGCAAATCGGCTTCCCGTACTTCGTCGAGCGTACTCTTGAACGATTCAACCAATTGGGTGGGGAGTTTGCGAATAAATCCCACGGTATCAGAAAGCAAGAAGGGCAAATTTCGAATTACCACTTTGCGTACCGTTGTATCCAAAGTGGCAAACAACTTGTTTTCTACAAAAACTTCGCTTTTACTGATTACATTCATCAAGGTAGATTTGCCCACATTGGTATAGCCCACCAAGGCTACTCGTACCATTGCGCCTCGGTTGCTGCGTTGCACCGACATTTGCTTGTCGATGATTTTTATTTTGTCTTTGAGTAAGGCAATCCGATCACGAACGATACGGCGGTCGGTTTCGATTTCGGTTTCTCCCGGACCACGCATTCCAATCCCTCCTTTTTGACGCTCTAAGTGCGTCCACATCCCGGATAGTCTAGGAAGCAAATATTGACATTGCGCCAATTCAACTTGCGTTCGGGCATAAGAAGTTTCGGCCCGTTGGGCAAAAATATCTAAAATTAGATTGGTTCGGTCGAGCACCTTACAATCTAATATGCGGGTAATGTTTTTTTGTTGAGAAGGAGTCAATTCGTCGTCAAAAATCACCGTAGAAATTTGGTGTTCTTTTACATACTGATGTATTTCTTCTATTTTCCCTGTTCCCAAAAAGGTCTTCGGATTTGGGCGTTCCATTTTTTGAAAAAACCGCTTCATGACTGATCCGCCTGCTGTAAAAGTGAGAAATTCCAGCTCGTCTAAATATTCTAGTAATTTGTCTTCGGGTTGATTTTGGGTGATAATTCCAACCAAAATGGTTTTTTCGAAAGTGATTTTTTCTTGTTCTAACATGGGCTAAATTGAAAGGCTAAATTAGCTATAAATTGTTAGAATTTTTACTAAAAAAAGTCCGTTTCGCAGAGTTTGTTTGAGATTAATTCGTTAAAAAGTAAATTTTACATAGACATTTCATAAATTTTGTTAAATTTGGAACTCAAAAAATAATTCTAGAACTATAATAAACCAACTAAATTTTCATTTTATGAAAAAAATTATTTTAATCGTTTTGCTTTCTTTAGTGTCATTTGCCGGGTATTCTCAGTTGCCTGCACTTGAAAATTTTGAAGGCGCGACTTTCCCGCCAACAGGCTGGTTAGTTAAAGATAATTTAACGAACGCGGCTCCCAACTGGGACGTCAATCCAAATGCGTTGTATCCCGCCTACGGAGGCACGCGTTGTGCCTATATGGCTAGACCAGCCAATGCAACTGCTGCTGGAGTAGGTGTATTAACCGAAGAATGGTTAATCACCCCACAGCAAACCGTTGCGGCCAATAGCCAATTGCGCTTCTTTACGCGTCAAACGCTCACAGGAGACTCAGGTACGAAATACCGAGTGATGGTTTCTAGTTCGGTAGATCAAACTGATTTGACCGCGTTTACCCAACTCGTAGAATACACCGAAACAGATTTGAGCACCCTTACGGCAGATCAATTGGACTACGAAGAAAAAGTAATCAACTTGGCGGTAACAGGAGCAAAATATTTTGCCTTTGTAAAAGTATACACACAGCCTCTTGCAGGTCAATTTGGAGACCGCTGGTTGGTTGACGACGTGAAGTTGGTTTTGAGATGTACAGACCCGTCAGTATTGGGCGTAAATAGCATCAGTGCTTCGGGAGCAACTTTAACCTGGACCGATACCGCTACAACCCAATTCGAAATAGAATACGGTCCATTTGGATTTACACCCGGTACAGGAACCGTAATTCCCCCTTTCTCTAGCACAACAACTCCAAGAAGTTATGTGATTCCTTCGGGCACCTTATCTGCTTCTACCGATTACCAATTTTATGTGCGTGCCATATGTCCGGCCTCTAATTCTGATTTGATTGGGCCGATGTTTTTTCAAACTACACCTCTAGGCTCTACCTGTGCGGCACCAATTCCAGTGCCATCTTTGCCTTATTCTAGCTCAAGCAATACCACGATATACGGAAACAACATCAATCCTGCTTCGCCAGGAGCAACCGGTTGCGGAACAACGGGAGCCTTTTTAGGAGGTAATGATGTGGTTTACACTTATACACCTACAACTACAGGTTTAATTAGCATCTCGATGAATCCTCAAGGCGCTACCAACACAGGGGTTTTTGTGTACAACAGCTGTGCTAATATTGGTGTTTCTTGTATTGCAGGCGTTGGAGACACGACTTCGAATGTGCGAAATATTCCTGCCTTGAGCGTTACGGCAAACACACCTATATATATAGTGTTGTCCTCGACTACTGCAACAGCGAACTATGCATACAATTTAATTATACAACAAGTAAACTGTGTGGCTCCTATCAACTTATCTGCAGGAGCATTTAGCACAACCAGCGGAACGCTTTCTTGGACTAATGGAACTTTTGGGGCTTCTACTTCTTGGGAAGTGGCTGTACAGCCAGCAGGCTCTTCAATTCCAGCAGGCGCAGGAACTCAAACCAACACCAATACCAACTTTCCGGTTTCAGGGCTAACTGCAGCAACAGCATACCAATACTGGGTAAGAGCTGATTGTGGCAACGGGACTTTTAGCGGATGGTCAGGACCATTTTTATTCAACACCACGATTTGTGATGTAGCAGGATGTAACTATACGTTTGTTTTGACCGATACTTTTGGAGACGGTTGGAATGGCGGAACCATGCAAGTACGTCAAAATGGAATTGTGGTTGGAACGCTTGGAGCACAAATTACGGGTGCAGGACCAACTAATGTAACGGTCCCTATGTGTAATGGAATTCCATTTGATTTATTTTGGAATGGCGGCGGAACGTTTCCAACAGAAATGGCAGTAACTATCCAAAACAGCTTTGGTCAAACCTTATTTACGTATGCAGGCGGAAATGCAGCAGCGGTTGGCACAACCTTATATACAGGCATGGTTGATTGTTTGAACGCCATGTGTTTGCCTCCCACCACGTTTAACGTGCCTGCAGCCCAAATCACTACCAATGGCGCACGTATTACTTGGACAAATCCAGGTGTACCTACCACAGGGATGGGTATTTACGTTGTGTTAGCCGGATCTCCTCCTCCAACAGCAGGAACGCCACCCACCTATACCACCACTGCTCCACCAAACAACTACACCATCACGACTGGTTTGTTGGCAGACACTACCTATGATGTATATATTCAAACGATATGTTCGGCAAACTCACCTAGTGTTTGGGTAACCACCCCCGTAACATTTACAACCCTACCAACCTGTCCTAGACCTACAGCTTTAACTACCGCAAACATTACTACAACTTCTGTGCGAGTAGGATGGACAAACCCAACAGGAACGGTATGGCAAGTATTGTATTTACCAGCTGGATCACCTGCTCCTACAGCCGCATCTTCAGGTTGGATAGCAGCAGCAACTAATCCATTTACAGTAACGGGTTTAACCCCAGATACCGCCTATGATTTTTATGTACGTTCCGATTGCGGTGCCGTGAATGGAATCAGTAATTGGTCAGCTCCAATTACAGCTACAACTTTACCAACCTGTCCTAAACCAACCACCTTAACTATCGCTTCCATTACAGATAACTCTGCTATTGCTGGTTGGACAAATCCTACTGGATCGTCATGGCAAGTTTTAGTATTACCTGCAGGTTCTGCGGCTCCTACTGCTGCTTCTACGGGTTGGGTAGTGGCAAACACAAGCACATTTACGTTAACAGGATTATCAGCCGCTACTTGTTATGACTATTATGTTAGAACAAATTGTGGAGCGGTTAACGGATTGAGTACTTGGACCGGACCAAAAAATTTCTGTACTACTATATGTAATCCAACCAACCAGTGTAATTACACATTCAGTATGACCGATTCATTTGGTGACGGCTGGAATGGCGCTACGATGCAAGTGCGTCAAAACGGAATCATAGTAGCTACTATCGGAACTACTTTTACAGCAGGTGCCGGACCAGTAGTGGTAAACGTACCTCTATGTTCAGGGGTACCTTTTGATTTAAATTGGAATACTGGAGGAACTTTCCCAGGAGAGGTTCGCGTTTCTATCACCAATGGTTTTGGTCAAGTATTATATAATATGAATGTGGCAAGCGCCGGTTTAGTAGGCACTGTTGTTTATACAGATTCTCAGGCCGATTGCTTCTTCCCAAAATGTTTACCGCCATCTAATTTATCAGCTACGCCAAGTATATTTAACGCAGCATTAGATTGGACACAAGCAGGAAACAATACCGCTTGGGCCGTTTATTTGGTTCCTACAGGTGGCGCGGCTCCAACCAACGCTACCCCACCAACCTATACAACCATTACCCTTCATCCGTTTACTACACCAAGTACGTTATCGCCAAATACAACTTATGACTATTATGTAAGAGGGTTATGTGCTTTGGGTACGCCAGGAGATTGGATTGGTCCATTTACGTTTACCACTTTACCAACTTGTCCTCAACCTATTAATTTACATTATGTAGGAACCAATGGCAACTCTGCTGATTTGGCTTGGACAGAAGTAGGCCCAGCAACTAGCTGGAACATTTTTGTACAATCTTCAGGAGGTGCAGCACCTGGCCCAACATCGGGTTGTGTGGTGAATACCTTGCCAACTGACGCCGCTCCATATAACACCTTAGCTTGTTTTGGTGCATTGGCACCTGGTTTTTATGAGTTTTATGTTCGCGCCAATTGTACCGGCACCGATTTAAGCTCATGGTCAGGACCAGTAAACTTCTATATTTCTGCTCCATTGCCTGCTTGTGCTGATATTAATATTGATGTGGTAACCTCTTCACCAGGACAAATTGATTTTTGCCCAGGCGATCATTGTATCGATTTGTCTGCGACCTACACAGACTCAAAAGACACGACCGATTACAGCATATTAGGAATTGATTTTGCTCCACCTTTCCCATTTACAGGAGGAACACAATTGAATATTGCCACCGATGATATTTGGGGCCCTTCATTTACACTGCCTTTTGATTTTTGTTTCTATGGAGTGAATTACCCAACGGTTCAAGTAGGATCAAATGGAGTGTTGACCTTTACACCGCAAACGGCTCCAGGAAACTGCCCATGGGCTTATACCGCTCAGGTACCTGCAACCAATTTCCCTATTCGAAATGCAATTTATGGCGTATACCAAGATTTGAACCCATCGGTTTCAACTGCCCCAATTGTACATACCATCAATTACCAAGTATTAGGAACTGCTCCTTGTAGAAGTTTCGTAGTAAACTATGACAATGTAGCGCAATTTAGCTGCGGAGTGAACGTTGGTTTGCAAACCAGTCAAATTGTATTGTATGAAACCTCAAATATTATCGAGGTTTATGTAAAAGACAGAACATCTTGTACCACATGGAATAGCGGTAGCGGATTGATTGGTCTTCAGAATGACTTAGGAACTATTGCCCACGTTCCGCCAGGAAGAAATACAGGATCTTGGGACGCCCACAACGAAGCGTGGCGTTTTACCCCAGACGGAAACTCAACCGTACAATTCTCTTGGCTGAAAGACGGCGTATTCTTAAGCAACAACCCAACCGTAAATGTGTGCTTTAACCAAGACACCAACATGACTGCGCAAGCAGTATATACCGGCTGTGGAGGTACAGTGACTACAAAAACAGAGAATATTTTATTAAACATTACTGCGGTTAATGTTCAACCTATTTCCCCAGTATTTGCTTGTGCTTCTTATGTGTTGCCTGCATTGCCAGTAGGAAACTATTACACCTTACCTGGCGGACCTGCTGGTGGTGGCGTTCAACTACCTGTTGGTACAACAATCACATCATCACAAACTATATATGTGTATGCGGAGTTATCAACCGGAACCTCAGTTTGTTCTGACGAAGAAAACTTTACCGTAACCATTGGTGCTTTCCAAGCGCCTGTTCTAACTAGCGTAAACGATTGCTTTAGTTATACTTTACAGCCATTAGCTGCACCGTTTAATTATTATACGCAACCAAATGGTTTAGGAACCATGTATTCTGGATTGGGAGGGGATGTAGTCACTACTTCACAACTATTGTATGTTTATGGCGTTTCTGGAACATGTACAGCAGAATCTTCGTTTAATATTACCATTGGAGCTGCTCAAGCCGATGTTTTAGCACCGGTAAGTCAATGTAATTCGTATACGCTGCAAAACTTGTCAGCCAACAACACCTATTATACCCAAGCTGGCGGACCAACAGGAACAGGAACTGCTCTAAGTCCAGGCGCAATAATTACCAGTTCTCAAACGGTATATGTTTATGCACAGACTGGCGCTTGTTCTAACGAAAGCAGTTTTACCATTACGATAAACACGATTTCAGACCCAGTGCTTGCGGTTACCCAACCTGCCTGTCCTGTATTTACAGGAACGGTAGAAGTAACCTCACCAGTCTCAGGGACTGGCACAACCTACCCAAATTTATTTATTTCTGAAGTTACAGATGCCGCAGCCGGGGCACTAAGCTATGTAGAAATTTACAACGGAACTTCGGCCGCAGTAGATCTGAGCGGATATAAATTAAAAGTTTACAACAACGGAGCTGCTTCACCAAACTGTGACTTGCCATTGTCAGGTAATTTAGCTGCCAATAGCACGCATGTTGTCGCTATCGGAAGCACAACTAATTTAGGAGGCATCACACCCGATGAAGTTTTCGCTACTTGTAGTGGAGTGAATACCAACGATAATATCCGATTGACTTCTGCTGCCGATGTAGAAATTGATTTATGGGGAGCAACTGACGGAATTGATTTCACTCCATCAGCTGCTGCGGGCTATGCATACAGAAGAAACACTTCAGCTCTAGCACCAAGCTTAGTTTGGAATTCAGCCGATTGGACGGCCTTAGATCCTGAAGATTATTCTAATGTAGGTACATTTACACCAGCATTAACTTCAACCTACACCTATAACATAGATGGAGGCACCTACCAATCGAGTACAATCTTTAGCAATGTTACACCAGGCCCACACAATATTATGGCCTACGATGCAACTACGGGTTGTTATTCAAATGCTGTTCAGGTAATCATTAATCCAACCGCATTAAATCCTTCGGTAACTTCATTTAGTTACCCAACACCAGTGTGTATAAGCGGAACGAATCCTGCACCAGGAAATTTTGCTCCAGGTTTTACAGCCAATGGTACATATACTTCAACACCAGGTTTAGCCCTCGATTTAAATACAGGAGTAATTAATTTAGCAGGATCAGTTGCTGGAACCTATGTGGTAACCTATGCGGTTACAGATAACAATGCACTTTGTTATGCCGCGGGTAGTCATCCATTTACTATTGAAATTAGCCCAACGATCAATCCGTCTTTCCCTGCTATTTCAGACATTTGTTCAGGTACTGTTGCACCAAGTTTAGCCACTACCTCACCAACAGGAATAATTGGTTCTTGGTTGCCGGCTACAGTTGATAATACAGCTAATGGAACCTATGTCTTTACACCAAACGCGGGACAATGTGCTACGACACAAACTTTACCGGTTGTTATCACACCAAGAACACAACCTAATTTTGCCGCTATTGCCGCTTTCTGTTCGGGAGCTCCCGCACCGTCCTTGGCATTAACTTCGCCAAATGGAGTTACGGGAACATGGTCGCCAGCAACAATTAGTAATACAACTTCTGGAGATTATACATTTACTCCTTCTGGAGCCCAATGTGCATCAATACAAGTATTACCTATTACTGTAACGCCAAATACCACGCCAGACTTTGCCGATGTAGCACCAATTTGTTCTGGAGCATCAGCCCCAACACTTGCTGGGACATCTCCAAATGGAGTGAACGGAACGTGGTTGCCTGCAACGATTAGCAATACAGCAGACGGATCATATGTGTTCACGCCAAGCGCAGGACAATGTGCGGTTACCCAAACCTTGGGCGTAACCGTTACCCCACCAATTAATTTAATGATTGATGGTGGTTGCGACAACGGATTGTATGTGCTTACCGTTTCATCCGATTCACCAGGATTTAACCCAACAAGTTACCAGTGGGTTGATAGTTCAGGCGCAACAATTGGAACTTCGGCTTCGGTTGTGTTGTCAACAACAGGAATCTATACCTGTAATGTTACGAATGCAGGTTGTTCATCATCTACTTCTTCAGGAGATATAACTAGCATTACTTGTACCATCCAAAAAGGTATTTCACCAAAAGGAACCGGTATCGGAGACGGCAAAAATGACTTCTTGAAATTGGCTTGTAAAAAATTAGAAATCTTCAACCGTTACGGTATGATTGTGTATTCTAAAAACAACTACAGCAACAACTGGTATGGTCAATCGGATAGCGGAAGTGAGTTGCCCGACGGAACTTATTTCTATGTTGTAGAGCAAGACAACGCTTCAGCACAAACTGGATGGATTTACATCAATAGAGAGCAATAATTTAGTAAACTATAAATATATAAAATGAAGAAAATACATTTCGCGGCATTATTGATGTTCTTATCATTTTTAGAAGCATCCGCACAGCAAGACCCTAATTATACACAATACATGTATAATATGAGCGCCATAAATCCTGCCTATGCCGGATCAAAGGAAAACATGACCGGTGGTTTGTTATACCGCAAGCAATGGGTAGGATTAGACGGAGCTCCCTCTACAGGAACTTTTTTCTTGAATACCCCTGTAGGTAAAAACGTTGGTGTTGGTTTGTCTATGGTGTCTGACAAAATTGGACCCGTAGAAGAAAACAACCTTTCGGCAGATTTCTCGTATACCTTAAACTTAGGCGGCGAACGTCGTTTGGCCTTAGGGTTAAAAGCCGGACTAGCCATGCATAAAGCCGATTTTGGTTTAGTTATCCCCACCTTACCAGATCCAAATGACGAAGCTTGGTTAGCAAATCCGTCTTCTAAATTTAACGTAGGAACGGGATTGTTCTATTATACCAACAAATACTATGTTGCGTTTTCGATGCCGAGTATGTTAAAAACAACCTACTTGGATTACAACGGAACGAAATACGGAAGCGAAGTATCCCATTATTTCTTAACAGGAGGTTACGTGTTTGACATTAATCCGACAGTGAAATTCAAACCATTTTCTATGATCAAGATGGCACCAGGAGCGCCAACTTCATTTGATTTGTCTTCAAATTTCTTATTTTATGACAAGTTCGAAGCAGGAGCAACCTACCGTTTTCAAGACAGTTTTGGTGTAATGGTAAACTACATGATCACGCCAAACTTGCGATTGGGCTATGCCTATGACCACGTGGTGTCTGACTTAAAAGTGGTCACCCCCTCTTCTCATGAGTTCATCATGTTGTTTGATTTGAACTTCCCGAAAAAAGTTTCACAATCACCAAGGTATTTCTAACATAAATCGAACGTAAAAATGAAAAAGTTATATATAGCATTAAGTTTTGTGATTGTGAGCGGAAGTGTTTCGGCACAAAGCACGCTCACGCAAAAAGCAGACAAATTGTACAACCGTTACGAGTATGTTTCTGCAGCCCAAGAATACCTGAAGTTGGTTGAAAAAGGAAAAGGTGACGGGTATATCTACAACCAATTGGCCGATTTGTATTTCAATATGTTTAATACAGTCGAAGCGGCGAAGTGGTATGAAAAAGCAGTGGAGACCAACCAAGATCCAGAGATCTATTACCGTTATGCGCAAATGCTAAAAGCCAATGGTAAATATGCAGAATCGAACGTGCAAATGCAAAAATTTGCGAGCTTGGTTCCTGCCGATACCCGCGCAATCTCGTTTAATGAAAATCCCAATTACATTCCACGCTTGTTAGACAAACAAAAAATGTTTGACGTGTCTGGCATGGAGGTGAGCAGTGATAAATCTGAATTTGGTGCTGTTTTATACAACAACATGTTCTATTTCACTAGCGCAAGAGGAGGAAGTAAAGATTACGGTTGGAACAAAGAGCCGTATTTGGATATTTACAAAGCCGATTACAACGACGACGGAACAGTAACCAACGCCTTGCCAATCGCGCAGTTGAATTCTAAATACCACGATGGGCCTATTTCAATTAGTGCCGACGGAAACACGGCTTACTTTGGCGGCGATAGTTTCAGAGAGTCAGAGTTTGAAAAAGACAAAGCCAAAAAATTAAAATTAGGCCGCAACAACATTTTTAAATCGGTTAAAGAAGGCGACAAATGGGGGAAAGTAGTTTCTTTGGCTTTCAACAGCACGGAGTACTCTACGAGTAATCCATCGTTGAGTCGCGACGGAAAAACCTTGTATTTCTCTTCTGATATGCCCGGCGGTTTAGGCGGCGTAGACATTTGGAAAGTAGCAGTAAACGAAGACGGAACATACGGTGCCCCAGAAAATTTAGGCGCTAAAGTAAACACGGCTGGCTACGAAAGCTTCCCATTTATTGCCGACGACAACACTACCTTGTATTTTGCATCAAGCGGACATCCTGGTTTGGGTGGAACAGACGTTTTTCAAATTAATTTAGTGTCTGGCGACGCAACCAATTTGGGTCAGCCGGTTAACACCGAAAAAGACGATTTCTCTTTTAGCTTCAACAAAGACAAAAATCTAGGTTTCTTTTCTAGTAACAGAAACGGAAACGATGATTTCTTTAAAGCGATTCCAATTTGTGCGGTTCCAGTAACTACTACTGTTACTGACGCTAAAACAGGCGCGATTTTGGCCAATGCAAGCGTGGCAATTGTAGACGACAAAAGCAACGTAATCGCTACTGAGATGAGTAACGACAAAGGAGAAGTAACCTACAAAGTAGAGTGTAATACCTCCTACACGATCCAAGCTTCAAAAGACGGTTACGAAAGCAATACCTTTGGGGTAGCCAAAAGCAAAGGAGAAGCGGTTACTGTAGCCGCAGGCTTGAAACCAATCGAAGTGATTATTACAGAAACAGAAATTATCTTGAATCCAATTTTCTTTGAATACAACAAAAGCAACATCACCAAAGAAGGCGCGTTTGAGTTAGACAAATTAGTTCAGGTGATGCAATCAAACGAAAAATTGGTGGTATTGGCTAAGTCACACACCGACAACAGAGGCAGCGACATCTATAACTTGAACTTGTCAGATCGTCGTGCACAAGCTACCGTTCAATACGTGATTTCTAAAGGAATCCCTGCCGAAAGAATTTCGGGTAAAGGCTTAGGAGAAACCGAATTGAAAGTAAATTGTGGAGAACAATGTACAGAAGAGCAACACGCTCAAAACAGAAGATCAGAATTCTTGATTGTAAAATAATCAAACTGTTTCATACTTAAAACCGGGCATTAGCCCGGTTTTTTTGTTTTTAAGCCAATAAGTCGCTGATTATATACTCGAGTAAGGGCAGGGTTAAATTAACTTCCTTACTGTATTTATTTGGAGTTTAAAAATTAACAGTCAAGTTGAGCTAGCAACAACTATCTTTGCAGCTATTACCCAACTTAAACCATGAATAAAATACTTTTTTTGATTCCATTACTGTTGCTGGTCTATTGCAGCAATAGTGACCAGTCGCCGATAGCAAACCAAGCTTTGGTTAAACCCACTTTGCCTGTTGTTGAATCAGATGTATTCAATCTAAAGGTCGTTCCCGAAATTAAGCTGCATTTTAGTTTGGCCGAATGGAACAAACTGCTTCAAAATTTTGACCTGAATCCAAAAAACGAAAAAAAGGTGGTGTCCAATTTTACTTTTACCACCAACGGAAGAACCGTCCAATTGGACAGCATTGGCTTAAAGTTGCGCGGCAATACAAGCCGAAGAAGACCAGAGGGAGCAAGCGGACAAGTACATAATGCGGCAGCACCCAATTGGCACCACAGTCATTTTGCTATAGATTTTTCAAAATTCAAAGATGCCCAGCGTTTTCTGGGCCTCAACAAAATTAATTTAAAATGGTTTAAAGACGATCCAACTTATAGCCGAGAAGTATATTGCTATGACTTGTTTCGCCGGTTTGGCTGCTGGAATGCGCCAAGATCTTCCTATTGCAAGCTTACTATTGAAGTAGAAGGAGATGCTGCTCCAGCCTATTTTGGCGTGTACGAACTACTCGAATCGGTTGACGAGGATTTTATCGCCAAAAACAGCGCACAATGGGGCGCAGGGGTGGGTTTTTTGTGGAAAGGCTATAACTTAGGCAGCAACAAAGCCGACTTTTATTCGGTAAACAGTATAGGCGCTGAGTTTGTGAGTTTAACCCCTTCTCTTTCCCAATATTACGCCTATGATTTAAAAACACGTTCGGCGGAGCTTCCGTTGGCCAAAAATCAGCTTACGGAGTTTATCGCCAATTTAAACATGAAAACCGGAACGGAATTTCAAAATTGGATTGTCACTCAGATGGATGTCGATTTGTTTCTTAAAACCTATGCAACCAGTGTGGTTTTAGGGATGTGGGATGATTATTGGGTGAACTGCAATAATTTCTATTTTTACTTTGCGCCCAATGGGAAAGCCTATTTCATTCCCTATGATTACGACAATTCCTTAGGAACTTCTGCGATATTGTCAAACTCAGGCACACAAAATCCGCTCAACTGGGGCCCTTCTTCACAACGCCCGTTGATCACAAAAATATTGGCCATTCCGCAGTACCAAACCGTTTATAAAAATTATGTAAAATCCTTGACCTTGCTGCAAAACGACTATTTTACTGCAGGAAAAAGTAAAATAAGAATAATGGCGTGGCAGTCTATGATTGCTGGATTTGTATCAAATGATACCGGCGAAGACATGATTTTGAATGATGTGCCGGCTTATTGGGGAAACCAGCCCAATTACCGTTTGCTGTCCGGAAACAGTAACGGAGGAAATAGTGGGCCAGCTAATTTTTTTACCACACGCATCGCAAGCATTCCTTGGTAGGCTAATACGAGATTTTTTTGGCGTTGTTGCTCCAAAGTTCAAAGGCTTTCAAAGCCGCCTCTCTTGAGATCCCAATTGTTGGGATTTTCCGACTGCTTAGTGGCACATTCAACTCTTCGTATATAAACGCATCGTCAAAGGCAATGGCTGCCGCGTCGTCTTTGGTACATCCATAATATATTTTGTCTGGTCTCGCCCAATATATAGCCCCCAAACACATCGGGCAGGGCTCACACGACGTGTAGAGTATACAGCCATCTAATTGAAACGTATTTAAGTTTTTGCAGGCATCTCGTATAGCCATCACTTCGGCGTGAGCAGTTGGGTCATTGGTTGCGGTTACTTGGTTGTATCCACTTCCTACAATAGTACCATCTTTCACTACAATTGCCCCAAATGGTCCGCCGTTATTTTTAGTCACGTTTTCTGAAGCCAATCGAATGGCTTCGGCCATAAACCGTTTATTTTCTTCTTGCATTTTCATCTCGTTTTGTGTTGTCAAATATAACCATTCAGATTGTACAGCGCGTTATACAAATTACACGACATTATTTGGGATTCACTATACTGTTTTCTGAAGCGCTATCATTTTTAGAGTAGCCCACATGTTTCCAAAAACACTATTTTCGTACATTAAAATTAATTCGATGAAAATTAGCTCGCTTTGCCTATTCCTTTTGCTGTTCGTTTCCTGCAAGCCATTGCAGCCCAATACAGCGGATATAAATCAAGTAAATCAATTTTTGGACGCTTGGCATCAGGCAGCATCCAACGCCGATTACAATCGCTATTTTAACGCTTTTACGCCCGATGGTGTTTTTGTGGGCACAGACGCAACCGAACATTGGACGAAAAGCGAATTTCAAGTTTTTGCCAAACCCTTTTTTGATCGCGGGAAAGCCTGGGATTTTAAGGCAGTAGAACGGCATGTTTATTTTAGTCAAGACCAAAAAACGGTCTGGTTTGATGAGTTGTTAAGTACGTGGATGAAAGGCTGTAGAGGGTCGGGTGTATTAGTTCAATCTAAAGGAAAATGGCATATTAAACAGTATGTTTTATCGATGACCATTCCCAATGATAATACCAACGCGGTCATTCAACTCAAAGAAAAAGCCGAGTCTATTTTATTGCAATCCAAGATTCCGAAATCAGCGCAATAGATTAACGCACATCAATGTCGTGCTGCTGAAGCATTTCTAGCATGATTGAAGTCATACTGGCTAAATCAAATTCGTGATTCCAACTCCAATCTTTTCGCGCACAGGAGTCGTCAATACTCGCTGGCCAACTGTCGGCGATTTTTTGCCGAAAATCGGGCTGATAACGGATCGTAAAATCGGGCAGGTGTTTGGTAATTTCGGCGGCAATTTCTTTTGGAGTAAAACTCATGGCAGCCAAATTGTAGGAAGAATGTATGCTCAAGTTATTTGCATCGGCTTGCATAATGGCAATGGTTGCGCGAATCGCATCGTCCATATACATCATGGGCATTTTGGTGTTTTCGGATAAAAAACATTCGTAAGAACCTTGTTTGAGCGCTTTATGAAAAATATCCACCGCATAATCGGTTGTTCCACCGCCGGGAGGTGTACTCCAACTGATTAAACCTGGGTAGCGAATGCTGCGCACATCAACACCAAATATGTTGTGGTAATATTCACACCAGCGTTCGCCTGCTTGTTTGCTAATGCCATAGACCGTAGACGGCTCCATGACGGTAAATTGTGGCGTTTGCTCTTTGGGCGTAGTTGGGCCAAAAACCGCAATACTAGAGGGCCAAAATATTTTTTTAATTTTCTTTGCTTTTGCCAGATTCAATACGTGAAACAAAGAATTCATGTTTAAGTCCCAAGCAAAGGCCGGGTTTTTTTCGGCAGTGGCCGAGAGTAAGGCCGCCATCAAATAGATGTCGGTAATTTGGTGCACTTCGACCAAATGCTCAATTTGATTAAAATCTAAGGCATTCACTACCTCAAATGGCCCCGAATTGACTACGTCATTATTTAGTTTTCGGATGTCAGACGCAATTACATTTTCTACCCCATAAAGGGCTCGAAGCTGTTGGGTGAGCTCTGTTCCAATTTGTCCACAGGCGCCAATAATCAATATTTTTGGAGTCATTTAGTTGCTAATTTAAACAACAAATATAACGTTTTCGTAACGCAAAAAATCACCCTTTTTTAATGTTCTTCCTCGTTTTTTACTTTCGTTTTACCTTTGTAACTTTGGCCTTCAATTTATTTCCATGAAAATCCCATCGCTACTTTATTTTGCTGCTTTTTATTTGGTGATTGCCTGTCAAAAAGACAACCAGCAATTGCAGCTTGAACGCCAAAAAGATGCCGAGCGAAAAGAACAGGTTTTTCAAAAAATTAACCAAGCGTGGCGATTCTCGATTCCCAGCTTGGGCCCCAAAACCCAGCAATTTGCCAGCTCCTGGAATGATTTGTATGTGCTCACCAACGAGTTAAATCAGAAACCAAAAAGTACCTTGGGCGCCTTTCAGAAAAAGGCCCGGTTGCTTTCTCAAAAATCGGCAATTTTAGGCAATACGATTCCTTTAGTGTTTAATAAACCTGAAATCAAAAGCAGGATTGCGGTGCTCACCACCAAGTTCAATCAAATCAATCTATACATCAACGTGACGCCTGTTCAAGACCAAAAAGTGGTGGAGCTCATTACTTCGGTTAATATTGAACTCAACGCCTTGTATTTGCAGCTCGACGAATTGGTTCGAAAAAGTGATATTCCAGCCGAAGAAGGCGAAACCGAAATGAAACAAATGCTCGACACCACGCGCGCAATCCCCTCTAAATAACCCCTCCATTTTGAGTAATCCCCTCTCTAGTCTGTATGAGAATTCGCCCAAAGTGGCCCAAATAGTTGCGGGTATTCGTCCGCAAGCCCGATTGCAGCTCAGCGGTTTGGCGGGGTCTTCTTTTTCGTTGGTCTTGCATTCGGTCTTCAAAAAAACAACGGCTCCTTTTTTGCTTGTAGTAAACGACAAGGAAGAAGCGGCCTATTATTTGAATGATTTAGAAAAATTGCTAGGCGCCGACGACGTGTTGTTTTACCCAGGATCCTACCGCCGCCCCTATCAGTTAGAAGACACCGACAACGCCAATGTGTTGTTGCGTGCCGAGGTACTCAACCGCATTCATTCGCAGCGCAAACCCGCCTGCATTGTCACTTATCCCGAAGCCTTGTTTGAAAAAGTGGTGACCAAAAAAGAGCTCGACAAAAACACCCTCAAAGTAGCCGTAGGCGATCAGTTGTCTATTGATTTTGTAAACGAAGTGTTGTTTGAATACGAATTTAAACGCGTCGATTTTATCTCAGAACCGGGCGAATTTTCGGTGCGTGGCGGAATCGTAGATGTCTTTTCGTTTTCGAATGATCATCCCTACCGTATCGAGTTCTTTGGCAACGAAGTAGACAGCATCCGCAGCTTTGATGTAGAAACGCAATTGTCTATCGAAAAGCAAAAAAAAATCACCATCATCCCCAATTTAGAGAACAGTTTTTTTCAGGAAAACCGAGAGAGTTTTTTTAATTTTATTTCGCCAAACTCAGTTGTGATCTTACAAGAAACCGAGTTGTTGGTGGCCAAATTAGAGGCGCTTTTTGCCAAATCACAAACCGCCTACGAAGGCCTTCAAAGCACCATAAAAAGGGTATCTCCAGAAAAATTATTCTTGCAATCGGCCGATTTTTTACGAAAAGTATTGGATTTCCCGGTTATTGAATGGACCGCCAATCCTTTTTTTCAAACCACGCAAACCGTGGCCTTTGCTACCCAGCCGCAGCCCTCGTTCAACAAGCAATTTGATTTGTTGCTCAACAACTTGAGCGACAACCACTACAAAGGATTTACCAATTATTTGTTGTGCTCAAACGCCTCCCAAGCCAAACGATTTCACGACATATTTGAATCATTAGACGAGGCCAACCACGAAGACATCCGCAAGCATTACCAAACCCTGGTTTTTCCTTTATATCAGGGATTTGTCGACACCGAACACCAGTTTACTTGTTATACCGATCACCAAATTTTTGAACGTTACCATAAGTTTTCGATCAAGAATGGATTTTCTAAAAAGCAAACCATCACGCTCAAAGAGCTTACTTCCTTGGCCATTGGCGATTTTGTTACCCACATGGATCACGGAATAGGAAAGTTTGGCGGGCTGCAAAAAATTCAAGTCGAAGGAAAAACCCAAGAAGCCATCAAGTTGGTCTATGCCGACAATGATATTGTGTATGTGAGCATCCATTCGTTGCATAAAATCTCAAAATACAACGGAAAAGATGGCGCGCCACCCAAAATATATAAATTGGGCTCGGGCGCATGGAAAGCCTTGAAACAAAAAACCAAGGCCCGTGTAAAACATATTGCGTTCAATCTCATTCAGTTGTATGCCAAACGCCGATTAGAAAAAGGCTACGCATACAACCCCGACAGTTATTTGCAAGCCGAGTTAGAAAGTTCGTTTATCTACGAAGACACGCCCGATCAGCTCAAAGCTACCCAAGACATTAAGCAAGACATGGAGAGCGATCGCCCCATGGATCGATTGGTGTGTGGCGATGTGGGATTTGGCAAAACCGAAGTGGCCATACGCGCCGCGTTCAAAGCGGTAGACAACGGCAAACAAGTGGCCATTTTGGTGCCCACAACCATTTTGGCTTACCAGCATTTTCGCACCTTTACCGAGCGACTCAAAGACATGCCAGTTTCGGTAGATTACGTGAACCGCTTTCGAACCGCCAAGCAAAAAACGCAAACGCTACAAAACCTCGCTGAGGGCAAACTCGACATCATCATTGGCACACACCAATTGGTCAATAAAAATGTGGTGTTCAAAAACCTAGGTCTGTTGATTGTAGACGAGGAGCAAAAATTTGGCGTCAATGTAAAAGACAAACTCAAAACCATTGCGGCCAATATTGACACCTTGACTTTAACGGCTACTCCCATTCCGCGTACGCTACAGTTTTCGCTGATGGCCGCCCGGGATTTGTCGGTCATTACCACGCCTCCGCCCAATCGCTATCCCATCGAAAGCGCGGTGGTTGGGTTTAACGAAGAGCTCATCCGCGATGCGATTTCGTATGAAATACAACGCAATGGCCAGGTGTTTTTTATTCACAACCGCATCGAAAACATCAAAGAAGTAGCCGGAATGATTCAGCGTTTGGTGCCCGACGCCAAAGTGGGTGTGGGCCACGGACAAATGGAAGGCAGCAAACTCGAAGAACTGATGTTGGCCTTTATGAACGGCGCATTTGACGTCTTGGTGGCCACGACCATTATCGAAAGCGGCTTGGACGTGCCCAATGCCAATACGATTTTCATCAACAACGCCAATAATTTTGGCCTTTCCGATTTGCACCAAATGCGGGGAAGGGTAGGCCGAAGCAACAAAAAAGCCTTTTGTTATTTCATCTGTCCACCCTATTCGGCCATGACCGAGGATGCCCGTAAACGCATTCAGGCGCTCGAGCAACACAGCGATTTGGGCAGCGGATTTAATATTGCCATGAAAGATTTAGAAATTCGAGGCGCAGGCGATTTATTGGGCGGAGAGCAAAGCGGATTTATCAATGAAATTGGTTTTGAAACCTACCAAAAAATCATGAATGAGGCCATCGAAGAACTCAAAGAAAATGAGTTCAAGGACTTGTATGCCCACGACGACGATCTCGACACCAAATCTTTTGTAAAGGATATGCAATTGGATACCGATTTCGAATTGCTTTTCCCAGACGATTACATCAATTCGATTACCGAACGCTTGAATTTATACAACGAGTTAAGCGGCATTAAAGACGAGGAATCCTTGTTGGCCTTCGAAACCAAACTCATCGATCGTTTTGGACCCTTGCCCAAACCGGCGATTTCCTTGTTGAGTAGCATGCGCATCAAATGGATTGCCACCCAATTGGGCATTGAAAAACTGGTGCTTAAACAAGGAAAAATGATAGGCTATTTTATCGCCGATCAAAACAGCGACTTTTATGCTTCGGCCAAATTTCATCGGGTGTTGCAGTTGGTGCAACAACACGCCCAGCATTGCAAACTCAAAGAAAAACAAACCCCCAACGGTTTGCGCTTGTTGCTCACCTTCGAGCAGGTAAAATCCATACGTGCTGCATTGCAGTACATGGAACTATTTGGCTAAAAAAAATCCAGCGGGTAGGCTGGATTCGTTTTTTTTAGTATTTCACCACTTTAAAATGCACGGTTTGGCTTTCAAATTGCAGGCTAATGAGGTAGGTGCCTTTAGCAAAACCCGAAAGATCTAACTGATCTTCTAGGCCTGTTTTTGATTTTTGTATCAATACTTGGCCCATTACATCGGTTACGGTGAGTGCTGAGAAATTCGTTTTAGCCTGGATGTTTACCTTGCCAGTTGTGGGATTTGGCGCATAAGTAAAATCAATCATCGGCTGAAAACTAGGATTGGCTAAGGTAGTTAAACAGGCTACGCTTGCTTCATATCCCGCGGCTACAACTCCGCCATCAGATGCAAATTTAAAGGTTAAAGACCCATCGGCAGCAGTAGACTCAAACGGACCAGGAATAGTGGTTCCGGTAAATCCTCCGTTGCTCAAATCGGCCGCTGAGGTGGAGTTTCCGTCGTATACATACAAATAATCCCAGTCTAATTCAAGGTCAAAAGCCGTGAAAGTAAGTTGTATTTTTTTGTTGGGTAAATTCGGAATTAGAACGCGCACATAGGTTTCAGAATCGGTATAATCATTGGCTGTTCCCCCAGTATCGGTAAGGGATACGCCATTACAATAATCAGTTCCTGTAGCAATAACGGTTTGTCTGCTAGGCGCTTCTAAGCCAGAACCACACACGGGACGCACCCGAATGCGGTAAAAGGTATTGGGCGCTAAATTGGTGAAGGTATACGAATTGGTAGCAACCGGAATCCAGTTGATGTTTCCGGCAGTAAAAGTTGAGGCAGACACTTCCCAATTGGTTGTCGAATTATCTACCCAAGTTACAGTAGCAGAAGTATTGTCAGTATTGGTCACGGCAATAGAAGCCACCGTATTGATACAGGTATTGATACAGTCAGAACTCAAACAGGTTGAGCCATTTACCGTACTCAAGATTAGCGCTGCAGGTTGCGGACCAAATCCGTTGCTAAAACTAATTCCCGCATTCACCAAATGGCAATAACTCATAATAGTGCCTTTTACCGAATTTGACGGAATAGGCCCCTGAGGGCAAGACCCTTCGCTGTATCCTGCTTGTTGTCCACAGCCATCAATAGCGGTATCGTCGCCATTCCAATAACAACCGTGGGTATGAGGGGAGCCCAATAAATGTCCCATCTCGTGCGAAATCACTTCGATGGTCCACGAATAGGTAGGCACCGAACTGTAGCTGGTGGTCACGTCGGCGTAACTGAAATTATCTTGCGAGCAAAGCCCATTAATCGTAACGGCTACTCCGCCTAATCCACCTGGATCAATTCCCACCAATTGGCCTATATCGCCATCAAATACGGGACGCACTTCATTAAACTTAAACAGGTAATCGGAAGAGGAAGTTCCGATGCCTTCGTAGGGATCTTGGGTGGTCCAAATGAAAATATTTTTGATCGCGACACTGATGCCGTCATTGGCGTACAAGGTTTGCACATTATTAAACACCGAAGTCATCCAGTTGGTTGTGGTTGTGGTATTGTTATTGTTGGATTGGTATAAATTTTTGTCAATTTCGAAATACATCGATACACATCGGGTACTGTTGGGTTGTGTGAGTTCTAGATTTGGCGAATAATTCACCGCTGCTGATTCTTTGGCCGCACAGCTAAAATCATTCAAAACCTTCAAGTCGTTTTCGGCATAGACAATGTATGTTGCATTGTTTTCTAATTTACCCACCACCAAATTGCCCAGTTCCTTGCTCGAAATGATTCCGTTGAGTTCGTTGGCAAAAAAATTGAAGGAGACCACCGAGTTGGGGTTGTTTTTGATCGCCCCTCGGTAGTATAATCCGGGGCTATAGGCTATATTTTTTTGTACATCTGTATCCAGGTGAAAGCCCTGGGTGAATGGATTTACTCGATACAATTGCACCGTTACCGTATTATTTTGATAGGGAATACTAAGTTCTATAAATTCCTTTTTTTGTGTCATTATGGCCGCAACCTCCGCCGTATTTAGGCTGGCATAGCTAGCTTTTTCAATCGTCGCAGTTATATCGGGCGTAGGAGTGTATCCGCTAACAGCCAAAACAGCAAAAGGCGTAAATTCGGTGTTAGCCGCATTCAGTTGACTGATTTTTTTAGCTACTTCAAGTTGCGAAAAGCCAGTAAAACCAATTAGGGACACCAAAAGAATCAGGTAATTTTTCATAGTGAAATAGGTTGAGTAATGGGTTCAAATATAGGAATTAAAGCATATTTAATTCGTTAATCAAAGGGTCAAAAATGATAAAAGGCATTTTCTAGGTGTTCTAAACTGGGTTTTTCCTTTAACTTTCCTGCTTGAGGGAGTGTGATGGCAATGATGTCAAATCGCACTTCTACATCCAGTTCGTGTTCTTCTACATAAGCCGAAACCGCTTTGACCAGGAGTTGAATTTTCTTGGGCGTTACAAAATCTTGTGGATCGCCAAAATGTGCTGAGGTCCTGGTTTTTACTTCAATTACAGCCAAGGTAGTTCCTTGTTGTGCCAAAATATCTACTTCCGCTTTTTGATAGGTCCAATTGGTGTGCAGAATGGAATAGCCTTTTTGGAGCAGGTGTTCTACCGCCCATTCCTCGCCCTGTTTGCCCAATTCGTTATGCGCAGCCATTAGTCTATATACAATTCTGTTCCCAAAGCAGTTACGGTCAATCTTGCTTTACTCCCAAAAGGCAAGGCACGATTATCTGCGATATGGCCTGCAGGAAAATGATAGGCAATAGGAATATTCAAAGGGGTTAAATGCTCAGCAAGAATTTCATAGGCCGATTTTCCCCATGGGATTTCGTTGTCGTGCATTTGACTGAATGTGCCTACAATAACGCCGCTAAGTTGGGAAAATAATCCGCTTCGTTTCAAGCCCATACACATTCGGTCTAGGTGGTATAAGTATTCGTCTAAGTCTTCGATGAATAAAATTTTTCCAACACCATCAAGCTGAGAAACAGAGCCCATCAAGCTGTATAAAATGGATAAATTGCCGCCAATCAATTCACCCGTTGCCGAGCCCAATTGGTTCTCTGGTTGAAACGGCAATTCGTAATGCAGCGGCTCATTAAACAAAATTTTACGCAAAGATTCGAGGGCTTCAGTACTTGCTTTTTCTACATTCACGGGCATTAATCCATGAATTGAGGCGAATCCCATTTTTTGCAAATGCACGTGTAAAACCGTTACGTCACTAAACCCGATGATCCATTTGGGGTGTTTTTTAAGTGGACTAAAATCAACCAAATCTATCATGCGGACGGTTCCGTAGCCCCCTCGGACACACCAGATTGCTTTTATATCCGGGTTTTCGAGTTGTGCTTGAAAGTCGGCGGCACGTTGGGCATCGGTACCTGCCAATTGGTGATTATCGAGCCCGATGGTTTGCCCAACAAGCACTTTTAGCCCCCAGGATTCAAGCAAGTCAATGGCCGGCTGTAAATTGGGTAAGCTATTTTTTCTTGCAGTAGCTACAATAGCTACCGTATCGCCAAATCGTAAAGGTTGAGGGTGTGTCATGAAATGCAACTTTGACACAAAGATATAAAAACCATGCTGTGCTATTCAATAATCGGAAAAACCCAGATGTGCAAGCTCAGTTTTTCGACGGGAATCGGTCAAAACTCTCAATTCTATTGCTTATTTTTGCCAAGCAAAAGGCATTCCCCCCTTTGTTTTATAAACCAACTTGTATGTTAGCACATCCTAAACGTTATACCATCACCGCCGCTTTGCCCTATACCAATGGCCCTATTCATATTGGTCATTTGGCCGGCGTTTATGTTCCTTCGGACATTTATGCGCGTTATTTGCGTTTACAAGACCAAGATGTAGCGTTTATTTGTGGCAGCGACGAACATGGGGTAGCCATCTCGATGAAGGCAAAAAAAGAGGGGATTAGCCCACAAGAAGTAATTGACAAATACGATAAAATTATCCGCCAATCGTTTATCGATTTTGGCATATCGTTTGATAATTACTCCCGAACTTCGTCCAAAATTCACCACGAAACCGCTTCGGCCTTTTTCAAAAAATTATACGAGAAGGGCGATTTTATCGAAGAAGTGACCGAGCAATTGTATGACGCCAAAGCCGATCAGTTTTTAGCCGATCGCTTTGTAACCGGCACCTGCCCCAAATGCAGCAACGAAGAAGCCTACGGCGACCAGTGCGAAAAATGCGGATCTACGCTCAATGCCACCGACTTAATCAATCCCAAATCAACGCTGTCTGGAGAAACACCAATCTTAAAATCGACTAAACATTGGTTCTTGCCTTTGGATCGCTACGAGTCTTTTTTGAAAGAGTGGATTTTAGTAGGTCATCACAAAGATTGGAAAACCAATGTGTTGGGCCAAGTAAAATCTTGGATAGACGACGGCTTGAAACCCCGTGCGGTAACCCGCGATTTAGATTGGGGAATCGATGTTCCTGTTGAAGGCGCCCAAGGCAAAAAATTGTATGTATGGTTTGATGCCCCCATTGGCTATATCTCCGCTACTAAAGAATGGGCCGCTCGCGAGGGAAAAGATTGGGAGCCCTATTGGAAATCGGCCGACACCAAATTAGTACACTTCATTGGCAAAGACAATATAGTTTTTCATTGTATTATTTTCCCCGCTATGCTCAAAGCCGAAGGCAGTTTTATATTGCCTGATAATGTTCCGGCCAACGAGTTCTTGAATTTAGAAGGCAACAAATTATCGACCTCCAAAAACTGGGCGGTTTGGTTGCACGAATATTTGCACGATTTTCCGAATCAGCAGGATGTATTGCGCTATGCCCTAACCGCCAATGCGCCCGAAACCAAAGACAATGACTTTACTTGGAAGGATTTCCAAGCCCGAAACAACAACGAATTGGCCGCCATTTTTGGAAACTTTGTGAATCGCGTGGTGGTACTCACCCAAAAATATTACGAGGGGGTAGTCCCTTCTCCCGCTGAATTTTCGGATTTCGACACCCAAGTACTTGCCGAATTACGCGCTTATCCAGCCGTGATTTCGAGCTCTATTGAACGCTACCGCTTTAGAGAAGCCCAAGGCGAAATGATGCAAGTCGCTCGTTTAGGCAACAAATATCTAGCCGACGAAGAGCCCTGGAAAGTCATCAAAACCAATCCGGAGCGCGTGCAAACCCAACTGTATGTGGCCCTTCAAATTGCTGCAGCCTTACAAGTATTGTGCGAACCTTTTTTGCCGTTTACCGCTCATAAACTTGCCCATATTCTAAACTGGAAAAGCAGCACTTGGAATGCGATAAGTCAAGAGGGGGTACTACTCCCTGCTGGTCATACTATTGGCGCCGCACAAATTTTGTTTAAACAAATTGAAGACGCCGCAATTCAACACCAAATCGATAAATTAGAAGCAAGCAAGGTGGCCAATGCCGCCGAAAACAAAACTATTATGGCACAAAAAGAGTTAGTACAGTTTGATGATTTTGCTAAAATGGATTTACGTGTAGGCACCATCTTGGCTGCTGAAAAAATGCCTAAAGCCAATAAACTACTGGTCTTGAAGGTAGATACTGGCCTCGATCAACGCACGATTGTATCGGGCATTGCAGAGCATTTTTCACCCGAAGAAATAGTAGGAAAAAAAGTAACGGTTTTGGTCAATTTAGCTCCTAGAGAATTACGAGGGGTAGAGAGTCAAGGCATGATATTGATGACAACTAATGCCGAAGGCAAGTTGGTTTTTGTAAACCCTGCAGACGAAGCGCCCAATGGGGAAACGATAAGTTGATGAAACGGTTATTCAAAAACTTGTCTCTTTCAGCTGGAATTACGTATGTTGCCTCACTTGCAATATGGCAATTATTTTTCAGTAATAATTTGGTGTTGAAACCCATATTATGGGAAATACACACCATTTTTACCAGTGTTTTATTGTTTTTTATCCTAATGAACTACACCCTCAACACTAAATTATTTGACATCATCAAAATTGTTTTCCGCATTTTAATAAAAGTTTGGTTTGTTATCTTCATCGCTTTTTCCATGCACAAAAAATTGTTTAATGTGAAAGGATTTTTACTCACGGCTACCTTTGTGTTTGGTTATTTAGAGGGATTTATTGACCTCAATTCTTGGCTCAACAAACCTAATTCGTCCTTTGTGTTTGATTATTTTTCTGCAGTCAATTCACCCAAATCACGACTCACTATTTGCGTACTAGGAATTTCCTGGGTTCATATTTTATCTGCTTGTATCGCTTTGATTTATTTTTCAATTAACTAACCATGGCGCTAAAAATAATTGCCTTTGACGCCGACGACACCTTGTTTATAAACGAGCCGTATTTTCAGCAAACCGAGCAAGCTTTTTGTGATTTATTGGCCGACTATTTACCCAAACACGAATTAGAAAAAGAGTTATTTCGAATCGAAATGCAAAATTTAGAGCTTTACGGTTATGGGATTAAAGGCTTTGTTCTTTCTATGATAGAAACCGCCTATTTAGTTTCTGATCACACTATTCCGGCTTCAACCCTTGCTAAAATTATTGCCTTAGGAAAAGAAATGCTTCAACAGCCCATAGAACTGATAAACGGTGTTGAAGAAACTTTACAAGCACTTCAAGGTAAATACAAACTAATAGTAGCCACCAAAGGGGGCCTAAAAGACCAACAGCGCAAACTGCACGATTCGGGCTTAGGGCCTTATTTTCATCACATTGAAGTTATGGCTGACAAACAAGTACTCAACTACCAAAAACTATTAAGCCGTTTAGAGGTAGAACCGCAGCATTTTATGATGGTGGGCAACTCCCTCAAATCGGATGTAATTCCGGTTTTAGAAATGGGTGGTTACGGTGTGCACGTGCCTTTTCATATTACCTGGGAACACGAGAAAATAAGTCATCAAGTGGTGCATCCTCATTACACCACCATTGAGCAACTCACCGATTTACTAACCATACTGCCCTTGTAATGAAACACATTATCGATTTAGCAAATTGGAATCGCAAGGAACATTTTGAGTTTTTCAATTCTTTTGAAGAACCGTTTTTTGGCATTACGACCCAATTGGAATGTGAAAACGCCTACCATAAAGCAAAATCGATTGGCGTTTCATTTGCAACCTATTATTTACATAAAACCTTAGTGGCTGTAAACGAAAACAAAGCCTTTCGAGTGCGAATCGAAAATAATGAGCTGGTTGAATTTTCACAAATCCATGGATCGCCGACAGTATTGCGTGCCGATAAAACATTCGGGTTTTCTCAAATTAATTTTGATCCCGACTTGGTTGTTTTCGCGCAAAACGCAACGCTTGAGATTTCCCGCGTAAAAGAAACCACGGGTTTATTTACCCGTGATTTTTCTTCCAATGTAATTCATTTTTCAGTGCTTCCTTGGATTTCATTTACTTCGTTTTCGCATGCCCGAAGTTTTACACTTCCAGACAGCTGCCCAAAAATGACCTTCGGAAAAATTACACTAGACGCTCATGGCAAGCGAAGCATTCCCTTTTCTGTTCACGTGCACCACGGCTTAGTAGACGGCTACGATGTAGGTGTATTTGTGAACAGATTGCAAGATCTGCTAAACGAAAACTAACTTTATTGCATCAAGAAGCGGCAAAAGGGCAGCGTCTTATAAACCAACACTACAACAAACATATTTCTCCGACTTGAATTTCGGTAATGAATTTTTTATCCCCATTCTTGTCCTCATAGGAGCGGTGGGTAAGTTTGCCATCAACGGCTAATTCTTTTCCTTTGGTTACGTATTTTTCTAGGATTTCGGCTGTTTTCCCCCAAGCAGTGATGCGGTGCCATTCGGTTTGTTCTACTTTGTCCCCGTTGTCTTTATAATAGACTTCATTCGTGGCCAGGGTTAAGGCCGCCACCTTTTTCCCGCTTTCTAATGTTTTTACTTCTGGATCGCTTCCGGCGTTTCCGATCAATTGCACTCTGTTTCTTAAATTACTCATGGCGTTTAAAAAAATTAAAGGTTTATAAATGGTTATTGTTGGTCATCCAACGACACAAATTTGGGGAGTTTTGTTTTGATAACCCGAATTGTATTCGTTTGCTTTCGACTGTATTTGTTTGTAAACGGTTGTAATTGAAAAAAATAGTACATTTGATTTGCGTTCAGTATTCGTTCAAGAACGCAACTTATACACCTGTAATCTAATTTATCCGCCATGAAAAACTGTTTAGAATGCCACGACAAAATTATTGGTCGTGAAGACAAAAAATTTTGCTGTGATGGTTGCCGCAGCGCTTTCAATAATCGAAGAAACAAAGACAGCACCAATTTAATGCGCAACATCAATTACATTTTGCGTAAAAATTTTAGAATTTTATCCGAGTTAAATCCCGAGTCAAAAGCTAAAACAACACGAAAAAAACTAATCAATAAAGGGTTTGATTTTACTTATTTTACGCACATTCTTCAGACCAAAACAGGGAATACCTACTGTTTTTTGTACTCTCAAGGCTATTTGTGTTTAGAAAACGACCTGATTCTATTGGTAAAAAAAGAGGGATCAATATGAAAAAAAATTACACGGCAGCACTCATATTAGGGTGTTTTTCGGTCTTTTTAATCGGCTTGTACATCACCCAAAACCCCGCGGTTTCTAAAGCCCAATCCTTGTCTGATTTTGACACCCAAAGAGCATTAGTTCATGTAAAAAAGATGGCTCAACAGCCTCATTTTGTTGGCTCAACAGCCCATGAACAGGTGGCAAACTACCTGACATTAGAACTGCAAAAACTAGGATTACAGCCCAGTTACCAACAAGGCGTTACCCTCACCGATTGGGGCAATTTAGTCTCTTCGAAAAATATTATCGCACGGATTCCGGGCAGTGACGAATCAGAAAAAGCCTTGTTGTTATTGGCGCATTACGACAGCGCCCCCCATTCGTTTTCGCACGGCGCCAGTGATGATGCCTCGGGGGTAGCGACTATTTTAGAAGGTGTTCGCGCATTTCTGCACAGTAAATCCCCGCACAAAAACGACATCATCATCTTATTTACAGACGCCGAAGAACTCGGATTAAATGGCGCCGCTTTGTTTGTTACCCAGCACGCCTGGGCCAAAGAGGTTGGGTTGGTGTTGAATTTTGAAGCCCGCGGCAGTAGTGGTCCAAGCTACATGCTCATGGAAGTTAACCGTGGAAATGCAAAAATGACCCAGGCATTTAGCGCAGCCAATCCGGTATTTCCGGTAACCAATTCGCTGTTGTACAGCCTATACAAAATGCTTCCCAACGACACCGACTTAACGGTTTTTAGGAAACAGGGTGCCATTCAGGGGTTTAATTTTGCCTTCATTGACAATCATTTTAATTACCATACCGCTCAAGATGATTTTCAGCACATCAATCCCAAGAGCATCTCACACCAAGGCTACTATTTAATGCCATTGTTGCACTATTTTTCTAATAGCGACCTGACGTCACTCGAATCGGCGGCGGACGAAGTGTATTTTACCCTTCCGTTTGTGTTTGTTCACTATCCCTTCAGTTGGAACCTCATTTTATGCGGATTAGCCCTAGGACTCTTTGTTATTTTACTCTTTGTAGGCCTAGGCAAACGAATTCTTCATTTTTCAGAAATTGGTAAAGGATTTTTGCGCTTTTTTGGATTACTTGCTGTGATTGGAATCCTTAGTTATGGATTATGGCCCTTGCTGAATCTAATCAATCCAAGTTATTCCGACATTCTGCAGGGATTTACCTACAACGGCCATTGGTATATTGCGGCAGTTATTGCTCTCGCTTTTGGATTGGCTTTTTTGGGCTACCAAAACACCACTAAACTCAACAGCGAATTCAATTATTTTATTGCGCCTTTGTTGGTTTGGATTGTAATCCAGTTTTTGATTGCGGTCTATTTGCCTGGCGCAGGCTTTTTTATACTTCCTTTATTTGGAAGTTTACTGATGTTGGGCTACTATGTGGTAACACAAGAAACCAGCCTCACTTGGAATTTAGTGTTTAGTATTCCAGCGGTTTTGATTTACAGTCCCTTTATCGTAGTTTTCCCCATAGGCCTTGGTCTAAAAATGTTGCCCGTTACCGGGGCATTCACCTTCCTTGTTTTTTCCTTGCTTTTGCCTGTTTTTTTAGCAATCACTCGAAAAACAGTGGCCGGAATAATTTCTTTATTGTTCGGTTTGTTTTTTATTGCGATGGCACAATACGATTCTGCATTTGTTGCGGGCAAAGCCAAACCCAATAGCTTGCTTTATGTGTACGATGCCCAAACCAAGCAAGCCGTTTGGACGACCTACGACAGCCATGTTGACGAGTGGACCAAAATCTATTTAAGCAGCAATCCCAGCCCAGCCCAGGCGCTCAATAATTTACCTTTGTACAGCAAATACCACTCCAAATTTACCTATGAAAGCCCGGCACCACGAATAGCCCTAACTCCGCCCACGGTGGTGTTTGAAAAAGATTCAATCGATGCCCACTACCGCCATGTGCAAATTTCGATTACGCCCAACCGAAAAGTAAATCGCTACGATGTTTTTGCCTCCGAACAGCTTTCATTTTATAATCTTAAAGCCAATGGCGCATCCTTGATTCAATCCAAAGGCACTTCCTTACTTGGTAAAAAAGGAAGTCAATACCCGAGAAACGGTCAAAAATTATTGAGTTATTATGTGGTCGACAACAAACCCTTGGTGCTGTCCTTTCAGTTGCTAAAATCGGCCCAATTAGACTTAGATTTATTGGAAAGTTCGTTTGATTTACTGTTAAATTCTCAACTTAAACTCAACCCAAGACCTAGGTGGATGATGCCCACACCCTTTGTGTTGACTGATGCGGTAGTGTTACACCAGAAAATTAAACACAGCGCAATAGTCGTTTCCAAAAAAGTCCGATTCACTTTTCCCCAAACAAAAAACGACAGCACACAAGTGACTATCGACTCCCTAAAATCAGTAGGCAAATGAGAACAATTTCTATATTAGGCTGTGGCTGGTTGGGATTTCCTTTGGCGCAACAGCTGTTGCAAGCGGGGTTTCGTGTAAAGGGATCCACGACATCTTTAGAAAAATTACCTCATTTTGCGGCGGCGGGCATAGCCCCTTTTTTGATTGAATTGAATGCCACTTCAACAACAGGAGATTGGACTGAATTTTTGGCCGAGGCCGAGGTATTGGTAGTCGCCATGCCGCCTCAATTGCGGAGAGCGGTACCAGAGAATTTTGTAGCCAAAATGCAATTTGTACTAGATAAGTTGCAACAATCAAACTGTAAAAAAGTACTGTTCATCAGTTCCACTTCGGTGTATCCTGATCACAATCAATTGGCGATAGAATCTGATACCAACGAATTTGATTCACAACTTGTGCTTGCAGAAAATCTTTTTTTATCGGCTGATTTTTGCCAAACAACCGTGATTCGTTTTGGCGGATTGATTGGTGCTGATCGACATCCGGCGCGATTTTTGTCGGGAAGAACGCAACTCGAAAACCCAGAAGCCCCCATTAATTTAATTCACCAAGAAGATTGTTTGGCTATACTCACCAATTTCATCCAGCTACCGTTTGAAAACCAAGTCTACAATGCAGTTGCACCGCATCATCCTACTCGCGCCGAGTATTACCAGCAAAAGGCCCGAGAATTGCAATTGCCCATCCCCGAATTTGATTACAACCAACCTTCGGTAGGCAAAACCGTTTCGAGCGAGAAACTCAGTACCCAACTCGATTATACTTTTCTAAAACCAAGGCTATAAAAAACCCCAAACTAAATGCTTGGGGTTTTGATTATTATAGAATCTTGGATTACCAGATTTTTACTCGTTTTTCAGGCGAAACATACATGCCATCTCCTTCTTTGATGTTGAACGCATTTTGGAAACTATCCAAATTTAACAACGGCACATAGGCACGGTACATGCCTGGCGAATGCGGATCAGTTTTCACCTGATTTTTTAAGGCTTCGTCGCGAATTTTACTTCTCCAGATAGTCCCCCAAGAAATAAACAAACGTTGTTCGGGCGTGTACCCATCAATTAATCCGGGGTTGCCGTTTTCTTTCAAGTACAATTGCAAACCGTCATAGGCTGCGTTGATTCCGCCCAAATCTCCGATGTTTTCTCCCAAGGTAAACTTTCCGTCTACGTGTATGCCAGGCAAAGGCTCTAAGGCCGAATATTGATCAGCCAAGGCATTACCCAAATCGGTAAATTGTTTAAAATCGGCGTCGGTCCACCAATCGATGAGGTTTCCGTCGGCGTTGTACGTAGCGCCTTGGTCGTCAAAACCGTGAGAGATTTCGTGGCCAATTACCGCACCAATACCCCCATAATTTACCGCCTCATCGGCTTTGTAATCGTAGAAAGGCGGTTGCAAAATAGCGGCTGGGAATACAATTTCGTTGTACGAAGGATTGTAATACGCGTTTACGGTTTGTGGCGACATGCCCCATTCGGTTTTGTCTACGGGTTTGCCCAATTTGTCTAAGTCTTTTGCCCAAGCCCATTTTGAAACGGCACGTAGATTTTCAAAATACGATCCGCCATTGGCAGCGCTTTTCACGTTTAAGGCGCTGTAGTCTTCCCATTTGTCGGGGTAGCCAATTTTGATGGTCAATTTGTTTAATTTTTCAACCGCTTTTATTTTGGTCTCAGGCGACATCCAAGTTAAGTTATTGATACGCATTTCATACGCACGCATTACATTTTTGATCATTTTGTAGGCTTTGTCTTTGGCTTCGGCCGGGAACATTTTGTCTACGTATAATTTTCCTAAGGCTTCGCCTACGGTGCCATTGACTACTTGCAAGGCTTTTTCGTTGCGCGGTCTTTGTTTGATTGCTCCGGTTAAGGCTTTTCCGTAGAATTCCCAGTTGGCCGTTTCAATTTCGGTAGACAATTCGCCCGCAGCTCCACGCAACAACATCCAACGCATATAGGCTTTCCAAGCATCTACATTGTTTTCTGTAAATAAAGTTTGCAGGCCTTTCATGTATTTGGGTTGAGACACGATGATGGTATCTACTTTAGCAAAACCAACGCCTTTTAAATAAGCCTTCCAATCAATGGCCGGAGTCATGGCTTGCAAATCGGCGATCGCGGTTGGGTTGTATTGTATTTTGCTGTCGCGACGTTCTACACGGTCTAAGCGCGGCACTGACATTTGGATTTCCAATGCCAAGATTTTATCGGCATCGGCTTGCGCAGCTGCGGGAGTTTCCCCTATAAATTGCAGCATTTTGGCTATGTGCAACGCATATTTTGCTCTTTTTTCTTTTGAATCTGCATCTTCAGAAACGTAGTAATCCCGATCGGGCAATCCCAAAGAACCAGGCCCTAAACTCACTACATTGCGGTTGCTGTCTTTGTCGTCGGCACCTACGCCTACACCATAAAAACCAACACTTCCGCCTTCTGCTTCGGTTTGCATCATTAGTTTTTGCAAATCTTCCACATTTTTTACGGCTTCAATTTGAGCCAAATAAGGCTTCAATGGGGCGATGCCTTGTTTGTTGCGCGCCACGGTATCCATGGCAGATTGGTACATGATGATGGCTTTTCCTTGGTCGGAAGCAGGTTTGTATTTACCGCCTTTGGTGGCATCAGCCAAGATAACCAAGACGTCTTTGTCCGTGTTTTGGCGCAATTCGTCAAAGCTTCCCCAACGGGTTTTGTCTTTTGGAATTTCGGTTTTATCGAGCCAAGTTCCGTTTACAAAACGAAAGAAGTTGTCGCTTGGTTTTGCCGTTAAATCCATATAGGATAAATTAATACCGGGTGCTTTTTTGGCTGATTTGTCTTGTGCTTGAGCAGCGGTCAATCCTAAAATTGCCGGAAGAACAAATACCCCTAGTTTTTTGAGTTGTATTTTCATTTGAATTGATTTTAGAGTCACAAAAATATCGATTCTTGTCATATAAACTGTTAAAAATAAAAATAATATCGCCTTGTTTTGCGGCCTTAAATCAGCGGTATTTTGTAGTTTTGGCGAAAATATTTCATGTTACGTTATTTCAAACAATCCCGTATTTTCTTCTTGGTTTTAGCCCTTTTTTCGGGTATTATTATTAGTTTGTTTTATACGGCATTAACCCCCAAAAAGACTTTACCCATTTATAATCCCGCCGATGTAAACCCCGAATTGGTAGACAGTACGGTGCAGTTTATCCGCAAATACCACAAAATCCCAGCCTTTTCTTTTGTGAATCAAAATGGTAAAATCATTACAGATAAAACGTATGACGGCAAAATCTATGTGGCCGATTTCTTTTTTACGACCTGCGGATCCATTTGCCCTAGAATGACCAACAACATGGCCTTGGTTCAGCAAGAATTTTTACACGACTCGAGGGTGATGCTGTTGTCGCATACGGTTTTTCCTGAAACCGATTCGGTGGCGGTGCTTAAACGGTATGCACTAGAAAAAGGGGTTGACGACCGCAAATGGAATCTGGTTACCGGCGATAAAAAAGCCATTTACAGTTTGGCGCGAAAATCGTATTTGGCGGTAAAATTGGGGAAGCCTAGCGAACTATATGATATGGTGCATACCGAAAATTTTGTTTTGGTCGACACCCAAAAGCGTGTTCGCGGCTTTTATGACGGAACCAAAAAGGAAGAAATTGATCGCCTGATCACCGATATAAAGGGCTTATTGAGTGAAGAATAAAAAAGGCAGTAAACTGATATTTATCAGGTTCAGTTTTAATTTTATCTGTACTTTTGCAATCTAAACTCAATCTAAATAAGCTTTGCAAACTACCATTGCCCAGTTAAAAAAAGGCGAAAAAGCCACCATCACTCATTTTGACGTGGAGGCCATTCCATTAAAATTATTAGAAATGGGTTGTTTGCCCGGAAATACGGTTGAACTTATACAAATTGCGCCATTTGGCGATCCTTTATTGCTCAATATTAACGGGTCTCATTTGGCCATTCGATTGGAAACTGCGCTCGAAATTCAAGTAACCCGTAGCGAAATCGCTTCAAACTAAGTTTATGCACAACATCCAAGTAGCGCTTATTGGCAATCCGAATACCGGCAAAACATCGGTGTTTAATCGGTTGACAGGCTTGAAACAACAGGTGGGAAACTACCCGGGCATTACGGTGGAGAAAAAAGTTGGCCAGTGTATATTGGCAGATGATTGTACGGCAACGATCTTGGATTTGCCCGGTACCTATAGTTTGAATGCCAGTTCGATCGATGAAAATGTAGTGATTGAAGTCTTACTAAACAAAAAAGACCCCAATTTCCCTGATGTGATTGCTGTGATCACAGATGTCGAAAATTTGAAACGCAATTTGTTGCTGTTTACGCAAATCAAAGACTTAGAAATTCCTACGGTTTTAGTGATCAACATGGCCGACAGAATGAACCCCAGAGGAATTAGCCTCGACATTCCTTTTTTGGAAGCGCAGCTGCAAACCAAGATTGTTTTGGTGAGCACGAGAAAAGGCAGCGGAATAGCAGAATTAAAAAGTGTTTTAGCCAACTACCAAAACTTGTCGGTAACCCCTTGTTTGAAAGCTTCAAGTATAGACGAAGTTTATTTTGATCAATTGCGTAAGGCTTTTCCCAATCAGTTGTTATATAAATTGTGGTTGGTGATTACTCAAGACGTGAATTTTTTGAATTTGGAGCGCAAGCAATTGACCAATTCATTTACTAAAACCCACGCCGATTTAAAGCGCTTGCAGCAAAAGGAGACCATCAAACGCTATCAATTTATCAACGAAGTGCTCAAAACCGGGTTGACCATTAATTCTGCTCAGGCCACCGATTACCGCAGTAAACTAGACCGCGTACTCACCCATCCAATTTGGGGTTATGTGATCTTTTTTGGTGTGCTTTTTATGATTTTTCAATCCATTTTTGATTGGTCACGGGTGCCCATGAATTGGATCGATACTGCTTTTGCAAGCCTGAGCGATTTTACCAGTACGCACATGCAAGCCGGCATGCTGAATGATTTATTGGCCCAAGGAATTATCCCAGGAATAGGAGGAATATTACTGTTCATTCCGCAAATCGCTTTTTTATTTTTATTCATTTCTCTGCTTGAAGAAAGCGGGTACATGAGCCGCGTGGTTTTTTTGATGGATAAAATTATGCGCCGTTACGGCCTTTCGGGCAAAAGTGTGGTCCCGCTCATTTCGGGGACAGCTTGTGCTATTCCCGCCATTATGGCTACCCGAAATATCGAAAATTGGAAAGAGCGACTCATTGTAGTATTGGTTACGCCTTTTGTAACATGTTCGGCGCGATTGCCGGTTTATGCGATTATTATTGCCGTTGTTATCCCAGACACCTATGTCTTGGGGGTAGTGCATTTGCAGGGCTTGGTATTTTTGTTTTTGTATATTTTGGGATTTGCCAGCGCCATCCTTTCGGCTTGGTTACTCAATAAAGTATTGCGCATATCCAACAAAACCTATTTTGTGGTGGAGATGCCCAACTACAAACTGCCGTTGTTTAAAAACGTCTACATCAACGTAATCGAAAAAACAAAAGCTTTTTTGTTTGGTGCCGGAAAAATCATTTTGGCCCTGTCGATTGTCTTATGGTTTTTGGCCTCTTTTGGACCGGGTAAAGATTTTAGTAATGCGGATGCAATTGTATCTGCGCAGCACAAAACATTGCTCGTAAAAAGCCCAGAATTTAAGAACGCACTGGCCACCTATAAGCTAGAGAATTCGTACATCGGAATAATGGGAAAAAGTATCGAACCCGTTATTTCTCCATTGGGATATGATTGGAAAATAGGCATTGCCATCATCAGTTCATTTGCGGCACGGGAAGTGTTTGTAGGCACCTTGGCCACCATATACAGTGTGGGCGAATCGGGGAATAGCGAGACCATTATCGCCAAAATGCAGGCCGATAAAAACACCGAAACCGGACAAGCTACCTTTCGCTTTTCTTCGGGAGTTTCGCTTTTATTGTATTATGTGTTTGCCATGCAATGCATCAGTACGCTTGCAATTACTAGAAAAGAAACCAACAGCTGGAAATGGCCTATCGCTCAGTTGGTTTTCATGAGCGGATTGGCTTATTTAGTGGCTTTTGTAACCTTTCAATTTTTGAACTAATGATTCAGATTATCCTTTCCATATCCTTACTCGTTGCCGCCCTATTTTATTTGCTTAGAAAGCTATGGCCGGGCAAAAAGTCTTCTTCGTCTTGCGGATCAGACTCCTGTGGCTGCCACTAGTTTTTCAGGATAAGTAATGGAATTTTTATGGCATGACGCACCTTCTCGACTGTCGTTCCAAACAGCAAATCCTTCAATGTTTTATGGCCATGTGTTCCCATAATCAATACATCGGCCTGCAGATCGGCAACCAGTTGAGGGATAACGGTGTTGGGTTTTCCAAATCCTAATTTGCCCGAAACGCGGTATCCATTTTGATTTAATTGCAACACATAGTCTGCCAAGAGTTTGGAGTCTATCGTTGTTTCATGATCTACCGTTTCAGCCCCATACACCAAGGCGCCCACGGTTTCTACTACATGAATCAAAATATAAGAAGTTGATTTCCCTCCCAATTGAAGCGCATATTGTAAGGCTTTTTCATCGGCAGTTGAGAAGTCTACGGCAATGGCAATCGTTTCGAATGCGGAATGGCTGGGCAGCGAAATGGTCAGGTCGGCACTGTGTGGCGAATGATTGAAAGGAGTCGCCAGTCCTTTTACAAAAAGAGGTTGGAACGTGATGTAGAGCAATACTACAAAACAAGCGCTCGTAAACGGAATTATCAGCCCCCAAAAAACCAACGGATTGGTGTTTTGAGCAAGCCAATTTTGCAGTTGATCCCAAATGAGTTTGCTGTTCAGACTGATAATAGCCGCTGCAATAAGCCAACACAACACTTGCATTTTGGGTCCAATATGAAAGCCTTTCATTTGCGATTTATTGCTCACAAAATGAATGAGCGGAATGATGGCAAAACCCAATTGCAAACTCAAAATCACCTGACTCAGAATCAGCATTTTTGTGGTGCCTTGTTCGCCGTAAATGAGTAAAACCAACACCGCAGGAATGATGGCGAGCAAGCGGGTAATGATGCGTCTCACCCAGGGTTGTATGCGTATGGTGAGGTAGCCTTCCATCACAATTTGTCCTGCGAGCGTCCCAGTAATGGTCGAACTTTGGCCGGCAGCAATTAGGGCCACCGCAAATAAAATAGGGCCAATTTTACTGCCCAACAAGGGCTCCAAAAACCGATATGCATCTTGAATTTCGGCCACATGGAAAAACCCATTTTTATAAAAAGTAGCCGCCGCAAGAATTAAGATGGCGGCATTGACCACAAAGGCAATATTGAGCGCAATGGCACTGTCGATAAAATTGTATTTCAAGGCCTGCTTAATTCCGGCAGGAGTTCGTTCAAATTTACGGGTTTGTACTAACGAAGAATGCAGGTATAAATTATGCGGCATGACCGTAGCGCCAATAATGCCAATGGCAATGTATAGGGCCGCGTTATTAGGCAAAGAAGGGATAAAACCAAGGCCAATTTGATGCAAATTGGGTTGCGCTAAAAAGAGTTCAATGATAAAGGAAACCCCAATAATCACGATGAGCCCAATGATGAATCCTTCCATTTTTCGGATGCCTTTGTTGATGAGGTATAACAATAAAAAAGTATCCAACACCGTTACTAAGACGCCATAAATTAGAGGAAGCCCAAAAAGTAAATTAAGTCCAATCGCCATACCAAGCACTTCGGCTAAATCGCAGGCCGCAATGGCTATTTCAGCCAAAAAGTACAGAAAATAATTGATCAGTCGCGGATAGGTTTCTCGAGAGGCCTGAGCCAAATCGCGTTGGGTTACAATGCCTAGTCTGGCGCTCAAGGACTGCAAAACCAAGGCCATAATGTTGCTCATGAGCAACACCCACAGCAACGAATACCCAAATTGACTTCCGCCGGCCAAATCGGTAGCCCAATTTCCAGGATCCATATAGCCCACGCTTATGAGGTAGGCAGGGCCTAAAAAAGCCAACATTTTTCGAAACCCCCTAGTTTTATTTTCAGTAGCAACCGATTGGTTTACTTCCTCTAAGGATTGACTCATGCGTTTTATTTTTTTCAAATTTAGTGAACAAAAACGGAAATCAATACCTTTGAAAACATGAAGCAGTACGACTATATTTTTGCCGGTACCGGATTGGCCACGTTACTCACAGTTTATGAGCTGCTCCAACGCGATTATTTTAGTCAACATTGCATCTTGTTGCTCGATGCCGAAACCAAAAACTCCAATGACCGCACCTGGTGTTTCTGGGATGATGCCGCTACGTTTTCAGGAATTGCTTCCCACAATTGGGATTCAATTCGTTTCACCAATTCAACGTTTTCCCGCAAAATGGCGATAGCGCCGTATCAGTATCGCAAAATACGAAGCCGGGATTTCTATGCCTTTGTCTTTAATATTATTTCCAAACATAGCCAGGTAGAAGTGGCACAAGAAAAAGTCATCTCCATTACCGAAACAGCCGATGCCGCGCTAGTGCAAACCGAGGCCAATCTATACAAAGGCCAAATCGTTTTCAATTCTATTTTAGACTGGAACGACCTGCAAAACCAAACCAAGTTCCCCCTCTTGCAACAGCATTTTGTGGGTTGGTTTGTCCAAACCAAGGAAGCGGTGTTTACGCCAGATTGCGCTACTTTTATGGATTTTTCGGTGGCCCAACAAGGCAATACGCGCTTTATGTATGTGTTGCCCACCAGCCCAACCGAAGCCTTATTAGAATACACCTTGTTTTCGAGAGAGCTGTTGCCAAATTCAGAATATGAAGCCGCAATAAAAACCTATTTACAAAATTTAAACATTACCGACTATACCCTTGTTGAACGCGAACAAGGATCGATACCCATGAGTTGTTATCCGTTTTGGAAAGCCAATTCCAAGCACTGCATTTCCATTGGCTCCGCCGGAGGTTGGACCAAAGCCAGCACCGGTTTTACCTTTAAAAACAGCACCAAAAAAGCCAAGCAATTGGCCGATTATTTGGAACATAAAACCGCCAAGCCTTTTAAGCTTCAGCGCAAGTTTTGGTTTTACGATTTGCTGTTGTTGGATATTCTTCACGACGATAACGCGCAAGGCAGTCGTGTTTTTTCGGGCATTTTTAGCAGCGCCAAGCCTCAGCTAATTTTACGGTTTTTGGACGAAGAAACCTCAATATGGGAAGACCTGCAACTCATTTGGCATTGCCCCAAACGCTTGTTTGTTCGGGCTTTGTTTAAACGAATTTTTAGCGGTTTCTAGACTAAAAAAACCAACTCGCCACGGCTATGGCAGCCAACACACAGATGAAATCTACGAGCAGCATAGCACCCAAGGTATAGCGGGTGTTTTTTACATTAATCGAACCAAAATAAACGGCTATCACATAGAAAGTAGTTTCGGCACTACACTGAAAAATACAGCTCAAGCGGCCGGTAAAGGAATCGGGTCCAAATTGCCGCATGGCATCAATCATAAAGCCGCGTGATCCGCCCGAACTAAATGGACGCAGCATGGCTACCGGAAGCGAATCGGTGATTTGTTTGCTCACGCCTATGTGCGAAAACACAAACGAAAGCCCCTCACTGATGAGTTCAAACAAGCCGCTGTTTCTAAAGAACGAGATCGCTACCAACATGCCTAAAACATAGGGGAAAATCGTAATTCCGGTTTTCAGTCCGTTGTTGGCACCAACGACAAAGGCATCAAAAACAGTGGTTTTTTTTTCGGCGAACTTGGCTTCGTTTTTCCAGGAAAAAATCAGCGTAAACAAAATAATTCCCACCAATAAAATACCCGATAAATGAGAGGTAAATAGGTTTTTGCCAATTAAATCGAGTTGGTTGAGGTAGAACAAAAAGCCCATGATGGCCGCAATAACGCCAAACAAACTCGCAACCAGGGCCGCGCTTTTAAAATTTATTTTTTGTTTGATGCCCACCAAAACAAAGGCCGCAATGGTACCCACAAACGAGGTAATGATGCAGGGCAACATTACGTCGGCCGGATTGCTCGCGCTTTCGGCGGCCCGGTAGCCAATAATCGAAGTAGGAATTAAGGTGAGTCCGGCCGCGTGCAAACACAAAAACATAATTTGGGCGTCACTGGCTTTGTCTTTGTCGGGGTTTAATTCTTGTAAACTTTGCATCGCTTTCAATCCAAAAGGTGTCGCCGCCGAGTCTAAGCCCAAGAAATTAGCCGCAAAATTCAAGGTCATGTACGATATCGATTCGTGGTTTTTGGGGATACTCGGAAACACTTTGGTAAAAATAGGGCTCATTTTTTTGGCCAGTTTTTCAGCCGCACCCGATTCGATAAGCAGTTGCATCAACCCACAAAAAAAGGCCAAATAGGCTATTAAGGGCAGGATCAAATCGAGTAAACTGTTTTTACAAGTAGGCAACAAACCGTCTGATTTTTGCACGCCCGAGTACACTTTTACCGTTTTATTTTTGTAGATATACGTTGTGTCTGGATCAGCAGCAACGGTGTTTCGAACAAGGGTTTGGTCGGGCGCCTTGGCTAGGCTGTCTTGCACAAAAGCAGGCAGTTGGTTGAGGTATTTTTCGGCAATGAGAATGGGCTCATCTTTTTGCCCGTTTAGAATAAAATCTAAGGTGTAATGCGAGCCGCTGGCCAAGCCAATGAGCACAAAAAGAATCGAAGACACTAAAATGGCAAGCCAAAATCTACTGAGAACCATAGGTTTGTTTTTTGTAAAAGTAAAAACTTAAATACAGATTTCACCAAACGCCCTAAATATTATTTGATGTGGTCTATACGTGTAAGATTTCGTCCTCGACCAAGAGGTCTTCGCGTCGAAAACGCAAAAACAATTGCGCAACGGCGATGGTGTCTTTTTCACAATAGGTCACAATGCGGTCAATGTCTTTCTCTTCGTAATACACCTGCGCCACTTGGCTGCCATCGATGTCGCCTTTGGGCGAGGGAATGCCCAAAATTTTGGTGAGTAATTTTAGTGAAGTAAAATGTTTGTAATCGCCAAATTTCCACAACTCCAAGGTATCCAGGTGCGGAATTTCCCAAGGTTTTTTGCCAAATAAATTCAATTTTTGCGGCAAGGCCACTTGGTGAATGATCATGCGGCGCGCTATAAACGGAATGTCAAATTCTTTGGCATTGTGCCCACACAAGAGGTGTTGCGCTTGGCCAAAGTGGTTGTTTAACAGATTGGCAAAGTCGAGCAGTATTTTTTTTTCTTCCCCAAAAAAGGAGGTCACGCGAAAGTTGCGGATGTCGCCTTTGTGTGTAAAATAGCCCGCCGAAATGCAGACAATTTTACCAAATTCGGCCCAAATGCCGGCGCGTTCGTAAAAGGTTTCGGGGTCAATCTCGTCTTTGCGTTGGTATTGCGTTTTGGTTTCCCAAAGTCCCTGCAGTTCGGCATCGAGCGCGGAGTAATGTTCGTGTTCCGGAACGGTTTCGATGTCTAGAAATAAAATGTGGTCGAGTTTCAATTTTTCAATCATGGCGTGTAAAAGAGTTAAGGTTAGTATGGTATAAAAATAGGGGTTTTAATTAATAATGAAAAATTAATAATTAATAATTGTGGGAGTATACTAAGACCGGCTGTTGGGATAGAGATGGGAGTGGGAAGCTGTTAGCTTTGAGCCACGAATGCACGAATGTTTTGAGATGAGAGATTAAAAAGTGATAGATGGCGCTAAGCATCCCGAGTCTTCGGGACCAAACTGTGGCTTTGATACTGAATTTTTTAATCTTTCAATTTTTAAATCTTTAAATCTTCGAGACCGACAACTCACAACCGAAAACCGACAACTTTATCCAAACAACCGTTGTTGCGTCGCCGGACTTTCGTGTTCCAGCAACCATTTTTTGCGCCACAAGCCGCCGGCATATCCGGTGAGGGAGCCGTCAGAGCCGATAACGCGATGGCATGGGATGATAATCCAAAGGGGGTTTTTGCCGTTGGCTGCCGCTACAGCGCGGATGGCTTTTGGATCGCCCAATTTTTTGGACAGCTCCAAATACGATAGGGTTTTTCCGTAAGGAATGTGCTGCAATTCATCCCAAACTTTTTTTTGAAATTCGGTTCCTGCGGGGTTTAGTTTTAAATCGAAAACAGATCTATTTCCCTCAAAATATTCCCGGATTTGGGTCGCTGCTGCTTTTAATTCTTTGGGGATCGATACCGAAAGGCTGGCCTCCTCGACCAAAACAAGTTGCGAAACCCCTTGTTCATCGCCCAACAATTGACAAATGCCTAAGGGTGTTTGTAGGAAACATCTTTTCATTTGGCCAGTAAAATCGCGGCTTCTTTGGCAAAATAGGTCGAGATTAAACTAGCTCCCGCGCGCTTGATGCACATGAGTTGTTCCATCATGATCTTGTCGTGATCCAGCCAGCCTCTTTCGGCAGCGGCTTTTATCATTGCGTATTCGCCCGAAACATGAAAAACGGTTACGGGTACGTTTACGGCATTTTTTACTTCGCGCACAATATCCAAGTAGGCAATTCCGGGTTTTACCATCACCATATCGGCGCCTTCTTCTACGTCCATCAAGGCTTCTTTGATCGCTTCTAGCCGATTGGCGTAATCCATTTGGTAGGTTTTTTTGTCTTTGGGTACCACTACGTCGGCTTCTCTTGGCGCACTGTCTAAGGCATCGCGAAACGGCCCGTAAAACGCCGAAGCATACTTGGCCGAATAACTCATGATGCCTACGTTTTCAAATCCTGCGGCGTCCAATCCTTGACGCAAACGCAAGACGCGTCCGTCCATCATGTCGCTGGGTGCCACAAAATCGGCACCAGCTTGGGCATGCGAAACGGCCATTTTTACCAGTGCATCGTTGGTGGCATCGTTGGCTACATCACCGTTTTGGATGATCCCGTCGTGACCATACTTCGAATACGGATCTAAAGCTACATCAGGCATCACAATCATCTCGGGACAAGCCGTTTTGATGGCTTTGATCGCGCGTTGCATGAGTCCGTTCGAATTCCAGGCTTCTTTTCCGGTATTGTCTTTGAGCGACTCATCTACTTTTACATAAATATTTACCGCGCGAATACCCAAGGCGAATAATTCTTGTACTTCTTTTACCGTCAAATCTATCGACCGACGAAAAATTCCGGGCATCGAGGAAATTTCCGATTGATATTTTTCTCCTTCTGTGATAAACATCGGGAACATAAAATCACTTGGACTTAAGGTGGTTTCGCGAACCAAACTTCTGATGGATTCGTTACTTCTTAATCTTCTTCCTCTTTGTAATGGAAACATATTTATTAGTTTGTTTTTAGTATTTTGTGTGAACCGTCACATTGCGGCATTTTTTTTGAAAGCCCGCAAGTACAATCCGTCATTCCTTTTCCGTCAATAATTTGATCTGTAAATTTATTAATCCTTGAAAATCTTGTCTCAGAATGTTTTGCTGCAGCAAAAAACAAATGATAGGCTCTTTGTCTTCCTGGCGTTAAAGACTCAAAAGCAACTTTAAGTTCAGGGTTTTTGGCAAAAGCAATTTCCAATTCTTCAATACATTCAAATTTTGCTTCAGTAGTTTTTACAATTTTAACTCCGATTTTTTCAAGCTCAATTGCTTGGTTAATATAATTACTGATAGCATTTCCCTTTTTATCTAAATCTTTATTTTCAGATAATTTTATCATTCGTACATTTTGGGTGTTGTCCCCTGGTTTTTCTAATATTTCAAACGAATCATGAATAAACGATCCTTTAAAAAACGAAACGCCGAAAGAATTCTTAAAATTGAATATCATACAAACATTCTTATTTTGAAATGTGTAACAAGGGGCATTCCATTTAAATTCTTCCTTTAAATCCGCTTTAAGCACGATCGATCGTAAACGATTTAATTCTTCTTTTCTATTTTTCTGATCTTCAAAATAGTGGTCCAAATCAGCATTCATAACTATATTTTAAAAAAAATTAAAATACTACCATTATCAATTAAAAGTAGCGAAACCCTAAGCACTGTCTCTTTCAGATGTAGTTAAATCCAATTTTTCGGTTTTTCCAATACTTGAATTAATTTCTCCTCTTCACTTCCGGGAGCGGGATGATGATCATAATGCCACTGTACCTTCGGCGGCAACGACATCAAAATGCTTTCAATTCGGCCGTTGGTTTTGAGCCCAAATAGGGTGCCTTTGTCGTGTACCAAATTGAATTCTACATAACGCCCACGACGGATTTCTTGCCACGTTCTTTGAGCAGGTGTATAGGTTAAATTTTTTCTTTTTTCTACAATAGGCACATAGGCTTCTAGAAAACTGTTCCCTACTTCGGTTACGAAATTGAACCAATCTTCCATTGATTGTGCTTCGGTTGCTTTGCAATAATCAAAAAACAAACCGCCAATGCCGCGGGCTTCGTTTCTATGAGCGTTCCAAAAATAGGCATCACATTGTTGTTTAAATTTTGGATAAAACTCAGTATTGTGTTTGTCGCAAGCGGTTTTACAGGTTTGGTGAAAATGAATCGCATCTTCTTCAAACAAATAATACGGCGTCAAATCTTGACCGCCACCGAACCAAGCCCCTCCCGACCTCCCAGAAGGAGAGGAGTTTTCCTTGTTGTCATATAATTCAAAATAACGCCAATTGGCATGCACGGTAGGCACCAGGGGGCTTTTGGGATGAATGACCAAACTCAATCCGCAGGCAAAAAAATCGGCTTCGCCTACATTGAATAATTGTTGCATGGAATCGGGTAGTTTACCATGAACCGCAGAAATGTTTACCCCCGCTTTTTCAAAAACTCCCGATCCCTCGGGACCATTTTCTATCACACGCGTACGTCCGCCGCCGCCTTCGGGTCGTTCCCATAGGTCTTCACGAAATTTGGCCACGCCATCTGCGGCTTCCAATCCTGCGCAGATTTGGTCTTGGAGTTTGAGTATGTAGTTGTAAAATTTGTCTTTCATTGGCCTCACCCCCAACCCCTCTCCAACAGAGAGGGGAGTAGGGAACTTTAAAATTAATACTATTTTATTCCTTCCCTTTGGGAAGGCTAGGAAGGGCTTTTGTACTCCTTCACCGCCTCCACAAATGCCTTGGCGTGATCTACCGGAATGTTGGGTAAAATGCCGTGTCCTAAGTTTACAATATAGTTGGCTGCCCCAAATTCGTCAATCATTTCGTGCACCATTTTTTTGATGGTTGGGATGGGCGAAAGCAAACGAGAGGGGTCAAAATTTCCTTGCAAAGTAATGTTGCCACCCGATAAATATCGCGCGTTTCTAGGCGAACAGGTCCAATCAACGCCTAAAGCCGATGCTTTTGATTTGGCCATTTCGCCAAGCGCAAACCAGCAGCCTTTTCCAAAAACAATCACCTTTGTTTCGTCTGCCAAAGCTTCCACAATTTGGTTGATGTATTTCCATGAAAATTCTTGGTAATCTACAGGAGACAACATGCCACCCCACGAATCAAATATCTGAATGGCGTTACAACCGGCTTTGACTTTTTCTTTCAAGTATAATATGGTGGTGTCGGTAATTTTTTGCAATAAGGTATGTGCCGCAACGGGATTTGCAAAGCAAAATCCTTTGGCTGTGTCAAAACTTTTGGAGCCTTTTCCTTCTACCGCATAACAAAAAATAGTCCATGGCGAGCCGGCAAAACCAATTAAGGGCACCTCATCGTTGAGCATTTCTTTGGTCAATTTGATGGCATCAAAAACGTAGCCCAAGGTTTCGTTCACGTCTGGAACAAACACTTGGTTTACTTGTTCCATCGTGCGAATGGGATTCGGAATTATGGGCCCCAAATTGTCTTTCAATTCTACGTGAATGCCCATGGCTCTGGGAACCACCAAAATATCCGAGAATAAAATGGCTGCATCGGGCTGTACAATTCTGATGGGTTGCACCGTAATTTCTGCAGCCAATTCGGGTGTTTCGCAGCGGGTGAAGAAATCATATTTGTCGCGCAACGCTCTAAATTCGGGCAAATAGCGGCCGGCTTGGCGCATCATCCATACGGGTGGACGTTCTACGGTTTGATTGTTTAGGGCTCTAAGGAATAAGTCGTTTTTTAACATGTTAATTGGCTGTTGGCTTTTAGCTGTCAGCTATCAGCGATTACAATAGGTGATTACATCCTGGATCAGCTGCTCAACAGTTGCTTTGCCAGCGATGATTCTGTTTTTTGTTTTATTTTTTTCTAGCGCTTCTGCGGTGGTTTCGCCAATGCAAAAACACAATTCGTCATTTATTGAATTCAATTTCAAGTAACTCTCAACTGCCGAAGGGCTGAAAAAAAGAATCCCGTCGGGCTGCTGTTTTATTTTTTGTGGTGTTAGGGCAGTTTCGTATGTCTCAATTTCGTTAAATAAAATCCCGTTTTCTTTCAAGGTGTTGGGCAATTCGTCCCGACGCAAGTTTCCACAAAAAAAGGTATAACTTTCTTTGCTGTAAACAAGTGAAATAATTTCGGCCAAATCGGCGGCGTAACCTGTATAGGCAATTACGTTGAAGCCGTTTTCTGTTAAGAGACTTTTGGTTTTCATCCCCACAGCAAACACATTTTTGCTTTTTAGTTGGCCGCAATTGGGATGTTGTAATACCGCTTGCACCGCGTTTTGAGAGGTGAAAATCAAGTTGTCAAACACTTGGTCTAATTCAAATTCCTTAGTGTTGGTTGCAATAAAATCAAAATCATCTACGGCCATATTGGCGTCGAGCAAGATTTGCTTTTGCGGGGGCAATAGCGTTTTGGTTGATAGTATGTAGGGTTTTTTTACCACGAATGCACGGATTATTTCTGCAACGATTTCTTGATTTCAGCCATCAATGCTGTTCCACCTTGGGCTAATAGTTCTTGTGCCAGCTCGTAGCCCAATTTTTTCCATTGGGAAACATCAACCGTTTTATGGATTTCTAATTTTTGTTGGCCATCAATCGACAATAAAACTCCCGTAAAATCAAAAGTCTCTGCGGTCTCGTTGTAGGTGGCGATGGCCCCAATGGGAGCTGTACAACCGCCTTCTAAGGTGCGTAAAAATTGACGTTCAATGTAGGTGCAAATCTCGGTTTCGATGTGGTTGAGTTGCGACAAGGCGTCTAAGATAAAGGCATCATCTGCCATTGCCAAGACAACCATGGCGCCTTGTGCAGGAGCAGGAATCATCCAATCTAAAGCCTCCCCAATCCCTTCAAAAGTTGGGCTTTTAATCATTTTATCGCTGATAAATCCCAAACGTTCCAACCCTGCAGCCGCAAAAACAGCCCCGTTCCACTCATTGTCTGTAAGTTTTTGTAAGCGCGTATTCACATTGCCGCGCAAATCGACTACGGTGTGATTCGGGTATTTATTGAGCCACTGCGCCTGCCGACGCAAACTTCCGGTAGCAATAATAGCGTCTTGTTCTAAAAAAGTAAGACCCCCTTTGTGTGCCAAAATATCTACCACATCGGCTCGTTCTAAAACGGCGGCTTGCACAATGCCAATAGGCAAGGCAGTAGGCACGTCTTTCATGGAATGAACCGCAATGTCTACCTGTCCGTTGAGCATTGCAATGTCTAAGGTTTTGGTGAAAATTCCGGTAATTCCTAACTCGTAAAGGGGTTTGTCCAAGAGAATGTCGCCCTGTGATTTAACCGCGACAATTTCTGTTTTGTAGCCTAAATCGTGAAGTTGTTGTTGTACGGTATGCGCTTGCCATAATGCCAATTCGCTGTCTCGCGTTCCTATACGTATAATTTTATCCGCCATCTTTTGCCCGTGTAGCTGCTATGCAGTCTGTTATTTTGAATCCGATTCGAGTTGAAAAATGCGTTCAATCCACTCGATGCTTTGGTCTACAGCGGTGTCGTCGTCTTTCAAGTGATTGGCAAAATGATTGGTAATTTTTTGAATGATGCGCGCACTAATGAGCTCGGCATGATCTTCGTTAAAATTGTCCAATTTTTTGCGTTGCACGTTCAACTCCCCTTCTTTGATCGAATTCAATTTTTTCTTTAATGCGTGTATAGTTGGAGCAAATTTGCGTTGCTTGGTCCAATCTAGAAATTCGCTTTTGATTTCTTCGATAATAGCCTCGGCTGCGGGAATGTAAAGTTTTCTGTTTTCTAGTGTTTCGTCGGTCATTTGAGACAAATGATCCATATGTACCAAACGAACACCTGGCAGTTCTTGTACGTTTTCATGTACATTTTTTGGAATCGACAAGTCCAAAATCAACAAGGGTTTTTTCAGGTTGAGAATGGCCTTGTCAATGGTAGGATTTTGCGCGCCAGTGGCCACGACTACTACATCGGCTTTTTGCAATTCCAACTGCAAATCGGCATAATCTTTTACGATTAGATTGAGTTTTCTCGCCAATCGTTCGGCTTTGTCTTTGGTTCTGTTGATTAAGGTAATTTGCTCGTGTTTGGTGTGTTTAACCAAATTTTCGCAGGTGTGGCGGCCTATTTTCCCAGTTCCAAACAATAAGATGTTTTTTGAACCAATGTCGGCTACATTTTTAATGATGTATTGCACGGAGGCAAACGAAACCGAAGTGGCTCCTGAGGAAATTTCGGTATCGGTTTTAATTTTTTTGCTGGCTTGAATCACGGCATTCACCAAGCGTTCTAAATAGGCGTTGGCCAAACCAATTGCTTTGCTTTCGCTAAAAGCAATTTTGAGTTGGCTGATGATTTCAAAGTCTCCCAAAATTTGGCTGTCCAATCCGGTTCCTACACGAAACATATGATTGACTGCTTCTTGATTTTTGTATACAAACGCTACTTTTTGGAAATCTTCGACCGTGCCGTGGCTGTTTTCGCAAAGTAATTTGATGAGTTGAAAGGGGTGTTGGGCAAATCCGTAGATTTCGGTTCTGTTGCAGGTGGATGTTACAATGAGTGCCTCAATTCCTTCCTTTTTAGCTTGTAGTAAAAGTCGTTCTTTGGCTGGGGCGTCTAAACTAAATTTTCCTCTGGTTTCTGCATCTGCTTTTTTGTAGCTCAATCCTACGGCGTAAAAAGTAGTAAATTTTGTTTGGTGTACATCATCCATAAATCATATCTTCAAAATGCTATGACAAAATTAGGGCTAGCCTTTTGATAAAAACAACGCTCAAAGTACTTTTTAGAACGCTGTGGGAAATTTTCTACACAATTGAACAATAGCTCGCATTTTCTTTTAAATTTGCAAGCAAATAAGGCTGTTTCGGGTAGGTTATATAGAACAACTCTAAATAAAAGAACGAATCAAGGTTTTGTGCTTTAAAAAAAATATATCGCTATGGGTTCACAAGAAGTAATTGCCATCGAAAATGATTTTACCCTCATCCGATTCCAAAACGATACCGAAGAGGTTTTTCATGTAGTGCGCGAAATTAAACAGGGCTTAATCCAATTTCATTTTGGCATCAAAGGGAAAGCCAAATTCATCTTCAACAACGGCAATTATGCGTTAAATTTAAAAGAAGAAAAAGCGCTGCTATTGTACAATCCGCAAAGAGAACTGCCGTTACATTTAGAAATCGCACCTGCATCTTGGGTGATTTCTGTGATTATCTCCATTAAAAAATTTCACGCCTTGTTCTCAAACGAGGCCGATTACATTCCTTTTTTGAGTGAAGACAACAAAGACAGAAAATACTATACCGAAAGTGACATCAGTCCCTCAATGGCAATCGTATTGAGCCAGTTGTTTCATTATAATTTAAATCCCTCAATCAAAAGTTTGTATTACAAAGGCAAGGGCTACGAGCTGTTGAGTTTGTATTTTAACCGCACCGAAGATCCCAATGCCGAGCAATGTCCGTTTTTGGTTGACGAAGAAAACGTACTTAAAATTCGCAAGGCCAAAGAAATTGTCTTGGCTAATTTGGCCGAGCCACCCGGATTACAAGAACTGGCTGATCAAATAGGCTTGAATTTAAAAAAACTTAAAATGGGTTTCAAACAAATTTATGGCGACACGGTCTATGGCTTTTTGTTTGATTACAAAATGGATTATGCCCGCCGATTATTAGATTCGGGTTCGTATAATGTAAACGAAGTGGGCCTAAAAATAGGCTACAGCACAGGCAGTCATTTTATTGCCGCCTTCAAGAAAAAATTTGGCACTACGCCCAAAAAATATTTAATGTCTATTAACGTTAACGTGCAGTAATGCATCAATTATAAAAATTATTCTACACACATGAAAGGAGTATTATTAGTTAATTTGGGTTCGCCCGAAAGCCCCACCGCCAAGGATGTAAAGCCGTATTTGGATGAGTTTTTAATGGATAAATACGTGATTGACGTGCCGTATTTGTTGCGTGCTTTGTTGGTGCGCGGCATTATTTTGAACACCCGTCCCAAAAAATCTGCCGAAGCCTATGCCCGCATTTGGACCGATCAAGGATCCCCGCTGATTGTGATTTCCAAAAAAATGCACCAAAAAGTAGCCTCCAAAGTTGATATTCCTGTGGCCTTAGCCATGCGTTACGGCACCATCACCATCAAAAAAGGTTTGCAAGAACTGAAAGATAAAGGCGTAACCGAAGTGATGCTTTTTCCGCTGTATCCGCAACACGCCATGGCGTCTACCACTACTATTTTGGTATTGGCCGAAGAATTACGCAAGGAATATTTTCCTGAAATGACCTTTACCATCGTTCCGGCCTTTTACAACAAACCCGATTACATTCAGGCCTTGGCCACTTCCATTCAAAACCACTTAAAAGGTTTTGAATACGACCACTTGTTGTTTTCCTACCACGGTATTCCTAAACGACACATTCGCAAAACCGACGTGACTAAATCCCATTGTAAAATGGACCGTACGTGTTGCGCTACGCCTTCGCCGGCGCACGAATTTTGTTACAGCCACCAATGTTATGAGACCACCAAACAGGTAGTGAAATTATTGGGTATCCCCGAAGGCAAATACAGCCAAACCTTTCAGTCGCGCTTGGCCGGTGACAAATGGCTCACGCCCTATACCGATGTCGAAATCAACAAAATGCCCGAACAAGGCATCACCAAATTGGCGGTAGTCACCCCCGCTTTTGTGAGCGATTGCTTGGAGACCTTAGAAGAAATTGCCATGGAGGCCAACGAACAATTTTTGCACCACGGTGGCGAAGAATTCATGGCCGTTCCTTGCCTCAACGACGAAGAAGAGTGGTGCCAAGTAGTGGCCAATTGGATCACCGATTGGGCCAAATAGCAAAATAAACCTGACTCGAGTCCCGAAACTTCGGGACGAACAGATGGAGCATAGCGAAATAAACCTGAAACTTGAAACCTGAAACAACATCAACATGGAACTCTACAACTACCTCAAATCATTACACCTCATCTTTGTCATCACCTGGTTTGCGGGCTTGTTTTATATTGTTCGCTTGTTTGTTTATCACGCCGAAGCCCAAGATAAGCCAGCTCCCGAACGCGAAATCTTGAGTAAACAATACCAACTCATGGAATTTCGGCTGTGGTACATCATTACGTGGCCAAGCGCCATTTTGGCCAGTATTTTTGCCTATTGGATGTTGTTTTTTACCGATTTAGGAAAAGCTTGGCTCACACAACCTTGGATGCACGTCAAATTGGGATTTGTGGTTTTGCTTTATCTCTATCACTTTATATGTCACCGGTATTACCTGCAATTGCAGCGAGGAGAAGTGAAGTTCAGCTCTAACTTTATGCGTCTGTGGAACGAAGGCGCCACAATTATTTTATTTGCCGTGGTATTTTTGGTGATCCTCAAAAACGCAGTCAACTGGATCTATGGCGTAGTTGGCATCATTTTATTCTCGGTACTCATCATGCTGGGTTTCCAGTTTTACAAAAAAATTAGACAACGAAATTCCTAGGATAGCTATGGCTGGATTCTTTAAACTGGAGCGCGTTTCTTTGCAGTTGCGGATTTTTTTATCCATGATTGTATTGATTTTGATTGCCTCTATTTTAATGGCTTCCATCTCGATCATTCAGTTTAAAAACGAAGCCAAAGATTACCACCAAGAGCGGTTGGAACGCAAAGAATCGGCCATCAAAGAACACATTAATTACGTGTTGGCCAATACCAAATATGCCTTAACTACCGGCAATCTTCGGTATATTTTTAAGGACAAGATACACGAGTTGGCCCAAATTCACAACCTCGAAATCAACATCTACAGCCTGAACGGCAAATTACTCAAATCGTCAAAAGCCTCTTTTTCTGTAGACAAAGATGCGCCGCCCATTCCCAAATACATCATCAAACTGGTGCAGTCTTCGATAGACAAACGCTACGTAGACATCAAAAATATCAACGGGGTAAAAAACAGGTCGTCCTACAGTCAAATTAAAGACGCCAAATTTAAACCCTTGGGCATTTTGAACATTCCGTATGTAGAAGACGATGGTTTTTATGAGCGCGAACTGCAAAATTTTCTCATCAAATTGGGCCAAGTCTATGCCTTAATGTTGGTGATTGCGTTTGGATTGGCTTATTTTTTATCGACCTATATTACCCAATCCTTAAAAACGATTTCGGACAAATTGAGCGAAACCAGTCTTACCCAAAAGAACGAGAAAATTGTCTTGGAGGCCAACAGCAAAGAAATCAATTTACTGATTCGGGCCTACAACGGCATGGTCGACGAACTGGAAGAAAGTGCGGTAAAACTAGCCCAAAGCGAACGAGAAGATGCCTGGCGCGAAATGGCCAAACAGGTGGCCCATGAAATCAAAAATCCGCTTACGCCCATGCGCCTCACCGTGCAAAGTTTTCAGCGCAAATTTGATCCGAATGATCCCGAACTGCGCCAAAAAGTGCGCGATTATTCCGAAACCTTGATTCAGCAAATTGACACCATGAGTGCGGTGGCTTCGGCTTTCTCCAACTTTGCCTCGATGCCGGCCCAACAAAACGAAACCTTGAACGTGGTAGAAGTAGTCGAATTGGCCTTGGATATTTTTAACGAAGAATACCTGCATTTCAAGAGCGAAGAAAAAGAAATTATTGCCAAAATTGACCGTACCCAGCTCATTCGAATCTTAACCAATTTGGTAAAAAATGCCATCCAGTCAATCCCAGAAATTCAAAAAGAAAAAGGGGTAGTCGTTACGGTAACCCGCAGAGGAACAGATGTTGAAATTACCGTAGCCGACAACGGGGTGGGCATCGAAGAGCAAAATAGCCCCTATATTTTTGAGCCCAAGTTTACTACAAAAAGCAGCGGAATGGGATTAGGGCTAGGAATTATTAAAAACATCATTGAAAATTACAAAGGAACGATTACTTTTGCCACCGAAATCGGCAAAGGGACGTGCTTTACTGTTACTCTGCCGATTCTAAATTCCTAATTTCTCTCTATGTTGTACGAAAACATCTTAGTTTCCCAAACCGCTGCGATAGCCGTAGTAACGATTAATCGTCCCACCAAATTGAATGCGCTCAACAAAGCAACCTTACACGAATTGCACGAAGCATTCAAGGCATTAGCTGCCAATAAAACGGTGCGCGTTATCATTCTTACGGGGTCAGGCGAAAAAGCATTTGTAGCCGGTGCCGACATCTCAGAATTTGCTGATTTTTCGGTAGAACAAGGACGCGAATTAGCGGCACAAGGACAAGAAATGGTCTTTGACTTTATTCAAAATTTAACCACGCCCGTGATCGCTGCTATTAATGGCTTTGCTTTAGGAGGCGGATTGGAGTTGGCCATGGCCTGTCATTTTAGAATTGCTTCAGACAACGCCAAAATGGGCTTGCCAGAAGTAAGCTTGGGGGTGATTCCGGGCTATGGAGGCACGCAACGATTACCCCAATTGGTAGGCAAAGGCCGTGCCATAGAAATGATGCTTACCGCCAATATGCTCACAGGCCAAGAAGCACTTGCTTGTGGTTTAGTAAACCACGTGGTTCCTGTAGATCAATTGTTGGCGCTTGCCCAATCGTTGGCTGAAAAAATCGCCAAAAATTCTCCGGTTGCCATTGGCCATGCCATACAAGCGGTGAATGCAAATTTTGACAAGGAGAAAAACGGATATACAGCCGAAATAGAAGCATTTGGCGACTGCTTTGGCACCGCCGACTTCAAAGAAGGCACCACCGCCTTTTTAGAAAAAAGAAAACCTGATTTTCAGGGAAATTAAACACTATTTATAATTATTCAAACCCTTTTTCATGAAACACATTTTTAAAAGCATTGCAATGGCTTTGCTCCTTAGCGCTTCATGCGTTCACGCACAACAGATTCCATTCCAACTTAAAATCAGCGATGTTTTTAAAGACGAATACAAACGTTCGACTATTGTATTGGTCGAAGACGACAGCAAAGGCGGAGTTGTCATTGTGAGATCCTACCAAGGCGGAATTTTTTCTGGCGGAATAGGCTATTATATTGAGCATTATGATGCCAATATGAAACTCATTAAAGAATACGAATACGAAATGAAATACTCGGATGTCGAAAAACAAAGTTCGGTATTGGGCGTAATTATGGACGGCGAGAAAGTAAACATCGTAGAGTTTTTATACAACCGCGATGCCAAGTCATACATTTGTTCGTCTATCAACGCCAACATCAACGATTTTAAATTCACCAAAAAAGAATTATTTCGTCTAAAAAGCGAAGAGATTAAACAATTTAGCTTGTTCTCTGGAAGCGGTTTTGACAACGATTGGGGTGCTTCAATGATTATCAACGAAGACCGCAATGCGTTTGCGATTACGGTTGACATCAAAGACAAAGATGCCGAAACACACAAGTTGTATTTGTATGACAACAAATTGAATCAAAAATTTGAACACACCTTTAAACGGGACATCAAAGACAAAAAATTCCGTTTCGAAAACATTGACGTATCCAAAGACGGAAACACCTTGTATTTATTAGGGAAAGTATACACTGACGAAAAGAAAAAGAAAAAAGAAGGCGGTCGTTACCAATATGAGTTGACGCGCATCACCAAAGATTCGGAGAAAACACAAGTATTTGACACCAACGATAACTTTGCCGCTTCCTTAAAAACCATCATTTTCCAAGATCGCTTAGCCTGCATCGGATTTTATTCGGCACGCAACGACAACCGATTTAAAGGGATTTCTTACTTTGAATTGGATCCTGTGAGTTTAGAAATCAAAAAGTCTAAATTCAATCCGTTTACTGAGCAATTCATGATTGACAAATACGGAAAAGACAAAGACAAAGAGTTGAAAAACTTGTCGTTCCGTAGAATTTTGATCACAGCTTCTAACGAAATTGTCTTCAATGCCGAAGAGTTTTACATCACTACGCAATACGTTTCTAACGGAAATGGCGGTGGAACTACCCAAACCATCTACCACTATGACGACATTGTGAGCGCCAAAATTAACCCAACGGGCGATATTGCTTGGGCGCGTAACATCAACAAAAGACAAGCCACATCAGGCGACAGCTCTTACATCTCTTATACTTCGACTGTAAAAGGCGACGATACCTATTTCTTCATCAACACCGGAGAAAAAGTAAAAAAATTGAGTAACGACCGTATTCAGTTTGGACAAACCAGCACCAAACGTTCCAATTTGAACATCATTCGCATCAAGCCAAATGGGGATTTTGATTACCAAGAAATCTTGGACGACAAAGATTCCGAAGTGCCTTTTATGGTGTCTGATGGCGCTTTAACGAAAGACGCCGTATTTTTCATCGGCCGTAAAGGAAAGAAAAAACAGTTGTTGCGTGTGAGCTTGTAAGCGCAAGCATAACTAAATAAAAAAGAGGACTATTGGTCCTCTTTTTTTATGCTTCACCCTCCCATTCGGCATAAAATCGGGAGAGAAATTGTTCCATAAAATGATGGCGCTCCGTAGCAATTGTTCGCGCGGTTTCGGTGTGCATGAGGTCTTTGAGTCGCAGTAATTTCTCATAAAAATGATTCAAGGTGGGTGCCTTGCTGTTTTTGTAGGCTTCCTTGCTCAGCTGTAAATTGGGTTGTATTTCTGGATCATACAGCGCCCGGTTTTTAAATCCGCCGTAGTTAAAGGTGCGGGCAATGCCAATGGCACCAATGGCATCCAATCGATCGGCATCTTGCACCACAGCCAGTTCTTTTGAGAAATAGGTTTGGGCTTGGTTTCCGCCTTTAAAAGAGATGTTTTCAATGACGGCAATTACTTGCTCCAATTGGTCTCCAGCTAGCTGTTGTTCGGATAAAAATTCACGCGCCAATCGCGGCCCAATGGTTTCGTCTCCGTCGTGAAATTTACTGTCGGCAATGTCGTGCAACAAAGCAGCCAATTGAACCACTAAAACGTCTACATCGGCCTCTTTTTCGGCGATGCGCAGGGCCAATTTGTAAACGCGCTCAATGTGAAACCAATCGTGTCCGCCTTCGGCAGTATCGAGTTGTTTTTTTACAAAACGGATTGTGGCATTTAGAATATTAGAATCAATCATAGCCAGTTTAAATAAAAATGTTGCTATTTGAAGGAATCAAACAGCAACATTTGGATTATAATTTATGTGTATTACAATTAACCAATGATGGCCGGCTGTACCCATTTGAATACAAACGGATCGGGCGGAATTACCAAGCGTTCGGCAATTCTAGCCATACGATCGGGCAATTTCATCAAGTAATCACGGGCTTTTTCGGCTTCGTCGGTGAGCCCCGTCATTTTATCAATTTCCCATTTTTCGATGAGTTTTTGTAAAATCTCTACATAATCTTGTGAGGTATATACGCCGATGCGTTGGGCTGAATTCGAGAATTGCTCAAAAGCCGATCCCATTGCTTCTCCCGATTCGCGTAAAAATACAGCTGGCATGGTAATTTTAAGTTTCATCATATAGAGAAAAGCCATCATCATTTCGCTTGGATCTACTTTAAAAATTTGCGTCACAAACTCCGAGTAGGCATGGTGATGACGCATTTCGTCACCGGCAATCATTTTGCACATTTTGGCCAATTTGTGGTCTCCATAGCTTTTGGCAATTTGCGACACCCGGTTGTGTGACACATAGGTAGCCAACTCTTGAAACGAGGTGTATACAAAGTTTTTATACGGATCGCGGCCGGTTCCAATGTCAAAACCGTCGTTGATGAGGTGTTGGGTAGTCATTTCTACTTCGCGCATGTTCACCCTGCCCGAAAGGTATAAGTATTTGTTGAGCATATCGCCGTGGCGGTTTTCTTCGCCCGTCCATTGGCGCACCCATTTTGCCCAACCGTTGCGTTCTACATTGTCTACGCCTTCTACGTCCATTAACCACGATTCATAGGTGGGAAGCGCTTCTTCGGTGATGGTATCGCCTACCATGGCTACCCAAAAATCGTAGGGTAAATCTTTGGCCAATTCGCGTAATTCTTTTACTTCTTCAAAGAAAGTTTCACTTTCAGAATTGGGTAAAAAGTCAGAAGGTTGCCAAATTTTCTCCACGGGAATCAAGTATTGATCCATGAATCCTTCGACTTTGTTTTCTAGAAATTGCATCACTTCCAGACGGATGTTTTTTATAGACATGCTTTTATTTTTTGGTAGATAAAAGACGCTTGGCGCTCAATCTGAAATTAATGTATTGCGTTTTTTATAGTGCTTTCGGTACGAGCCATGAGTTCGTCAAACGAATGATCTTTTACAGAAATTGGCTCATGGAGGGTAAAGATAATACGATTTCCTAAACCAAAAGGGAAAAATCCATATTTTACAAATTTCCAAGAGTTGTTTATCGTGATGGGAACCACATAGGCAGAGGGTGCAGATTTGCACAAAATCTTCAAGCCGCTTTGGGCAAATTCTTTGGGAGCACCTGTTTTGCTTCGCGTACCTTCTGGAAAAATAACGGCCGTGCGCTTGTGTTTTTCGATGTATTCACCCAGTTTTTTAATTTCAGGAATGGCTTGTTTGGGTTCTTTTCGGTCAATGACTACCGAACCGCCGTGGCGCAAATTGAACGACACGCTAGGAATGCCTTTGGCCAATTCTTTTTTGCTCACAAATTTGGGGTGAAAACGGCGCGTGAACCAAATTAAGCCAATGATGTCGTACAAACTTTGGTGGTTGGCCACAAAAATAAGCGGCACCCCTTTGGGCAATACATTTCGGTTTTCAATTTTGAATCGCGTGCCTAATATATGAGCAATTCGCACCAAAAAGAAGTTCAAATAATCGACGCTTTTTTTGTGTGCCTGATAGCCAAACACGTTGAGGCAGATCCACTGAATGGGATGAAACACCAATAAGGTGATGAGAAACAACAGCATCGCGATAAGCGACAAGGGATAGGAAATAATTTTCTCCATGGTACTTAAACAAAGCGCAAAAATAAGAAAATAAATGGCTTTGTTATAAGGAATCGATTAGTCAATAGTAGCAGGAACGGGGCTTTATTTTTTTGGAAATAATTCGTTGATTATTTTTTGGGTAAATAGTTTTGCCCCGGCATCACTCAGGTGCCCACAAGAGGAAAAATAGCGGTCGTCGTGCACAAAATCTTCGCAGTTGTAAATTTCGGGATACAGCGATTTTACTTTTTGGAAATAATCCATGCCTTTTACGTTTTCACAGACCGGCGTCATCACGGTAATGAGTTGAATGTGGTGTTGTTCACACAATTTTTTGATCTGTTCGTAGTAGCGATTGCGCAACGGTTTGAGCGCGCGGTAATCGTTTTTCATGTTCCCTTTTTGGTGGGGCGGCAGCGGATAATACCCTCGATTGGACAGCGAAGTGGTGGGTTCGTGTGCCGCTGTTTTGATTAATTCGCGCAAGCCAATTTGCGACTCATAGGCCGTGTAGCGGTAAAACGGAATGTAATACCAATACGAAAACTCCGCTTCGTTTTGGTAATGGGCCGCTATTTGTTTATTGCTTTGCAGATACGGTAAAAATCGGGCGGTGGTGCCCTCGTCTCTTTTTTCGTTGCTGAGGTTTAAATCGGCTTCTAACAGCACATAGTTGATGCTGTTTTTTTTATCGAGCAAAAGCTGCAACAGCAAAGCGTCTTCAAACAAATGCGAGCCGCTCATGCCAAAATTAAAGGTATTGAGTCCGTGTTTTTTAAACAATTCGGGCACAAAATGATTGTTGGCGCGCGAGGTTCCCAAAACAACCACATCATAATCCTGTGGCGGGGCATTGAGCACGTACTCCATTTTCCAGCGGTCTTTGGCCGAAGCATAGATTTGGGTATACGAGACGTCCAACACCCAGGCAGTTCCCAAAAGCAACAGCAACGCAAGGCCAATAAATTGCAAAAAGGACTTCATTAGAATTGGAAATAAATAAAAGATTTGTAATCCGAATAGGTGCCCAAGGCCAATAAAGCAGCAAAACACAAGCCCAGTTTGAGCCAGGCATATTTCCCCGAAATGGGTTGCATTTGGTTGCGGTGACGCCATTCAACGGCCACAAACAAGAGGATTAACCAAAGCAATTCGTAGTTGTAGCGGCGGTTACTTAAAAACTCAATCGTCCAATGCCCGTTGGTGAAAATGCGGAGCAAATAATCCCAAGCCGCCTCCATCGATTTGGCGCGAAAAAACACCCAAGCAAGACAGGTGAGTGCAAAAGTAGCCAGCATATTAAGCACAATGCGCAGGCCACTCAGGTTCCAAGGCACTTTGCTGGCATCTAAATTGGCGCGATTTTTATGTTGCCACAACAAAGGCAAAAAGTACAGCGCATTCAAAAATCCCCAAAATAAATAGGTGTAGTTGGCGCCGTGCCAAAATCCGCTTAAGATAAATATGGCAAATACGTTGCGCAGCTGCATCCATTTGCCGCCCTGGCTTCCGCCCAAGGGAATGTACACATAATCGCGAAACCAACTCGACAACGAAATGTGCCAACGGCGCCAAAACTCAGCGATATCGCGGGAAAAATACGGGTAGTTAAAATTGCGCAACAGCTCCAAGCCAAACAGTTTCGAGATTCCAATGGCCATGTCTGAATAACCTGAAAAATCGCCATAAATCTGAAAAGCAAAATAGATGGCGCCCAACACCAAGGATTGCGAATTAACGGCATCGGCATGATCAAAAATGGCATTGGCATAGGTGGCGCAGGCATCGGCGATGACCACTTTTTTGACCAATCCCCAAACAATCAAGTACACGCCTTCTTGGGCTTGGGAAAAGGAGAATTTGCGGGTTTGTTTGATTTGCGGGAGCAAATGCGTGGCACGTTCGATAGGGCCCGCCACCAAGAGCGGAAAATAACTCACAAACAAGGCGTAATCGATTGGGTTTTTCTCAGCGGGAATGCGGCCTTTATAAATGTCAATCACATAGGATAAACCGTGAAAAGTATAAAACGAAATCCCAACCGGCAAAACCCATTTTAATAAATAGGGACTCACTGTCAATCCAAATCCATGGAACAATTCGGCAAAAGAAACCGCAAAAAAATCGTAGTATTTAAACAGGCCCAAGAAGCCCAAATTGATGCCTACACTGAGCCAAAACCAAAATCGTTTTTTGGCGGCGCTTTCGGTTTGGTGTATTTGAAAGCCCGTGAAATAATCCAAAAACGTAGAGAACAACAACAAGAAGAGAAATCGCCAATCCCAGCAGGCATAAAATACATAGCTGGCGAGCAATAAAAGGGCATTTTGCTTGGCCGCCGATTTGGCGCACAGCCACCAATACAAGGCAAAAACCGGCGGTAAAAAAAGCGCAAACGCCAAGGAATTAAAAAACATAAAGCTAGTAACGTATTGGGGCTGCAAGATACTGATTTATTCTGTTCTCGGTTGTCTGTTATCTGTTCTCGGTTGTCGGTCTAGAAGATTGAATGATTGAAGAATTGAATGATTGAAAGATTTTGTCTTGAAGTCACCGTTTGGTCCCGACGCGTCGGGATTATAATTCGTGCATTCGTGGCTAAATGCTATCAGCAAACAGCCGTTCTTAGTATACTTCTTTATACTCCCCTCTAGAGAGGGGCTGGGGGTGTGTTTTCGGTTGGCGGATTAGGAGATTTAAAGATTGAAGAATTGAAAGATTAAAAGATTTCGTCGTGTAGTAACCCCTTTGGTCTGAAGTCTCCAGATTCTCTGTCTGTTTTTTACTTTTTCTCGCAAAGACGCAATCCCGATAAATCGGGACGCAAAGGTTTTTTTGCGACTTCGCGACTTGGCGAGAAACAAAACCCTTTCGTGTAGTTATAAAGAATTTACGTAGAAACGAATTTTATCGTCTTTGTGGTCACGGATAAGGAGATTTAAAGATTGAAGAATTGAAAGATTAAAAGATTCCGTCTTGAAGCAACCGTTTGGTCCCGACGCATCGGGATTGGAATTTCTTTAATTCGTGGCGAAAAGCCTACAGCTTAATTTGAATGATTTCAGCAAATGAAGTGGTGTAGCGCGGCGAGAGTTTTTCTTGGCGCATTTTCCATTGTCGGCCCAGCGACTGGGAGGCAAACTTTACTTTATTGGTTCCGTAGCTTCGGTTGAGTCGATCCACCACCGCCATCAAGGGCAAGTGTTTGGGGTTGGCCGCGTCAAACAAAGACAGCTGCGTTTGTTCATTGGGCGTGAGTCCCATAACTACCACGCCAGCCTTTTTGTACTGATAGCCTTCCTTAAAAATGGCCTTCAACCCAATTTGCGCATAGTGATTGAGCTCAATGGTCGAGTTGGTGGGAAAATCGGTTTGGATTACAATGTTGCGCGAATACTGCGGCTGGTCTTGCCGAAAACCGTTGGTGTGAATAAACACCATAATCAGGTTGCAATGGCTATTTTGTCGGCGCAATTTCTCGGCACAGGCGGCGGTAAATGTGGCCACGCGCTCGGCAATGTCGGGCAGTTTGCTGTGCATTTTTTCGAACGAACGGGTGGTGGCAATTGTTTTTTTGACGCTTATTTTCTCTAAATCAAGCGACGGTTTTCCTTCTAATTCGCGTTTGAGTCGCAGCCCTACTACCGCCATTTCTTTGCGCACCCAGGCGTCGGGCAACTCCGTAAATTGGTAGGCATTGGTAATGTTGAGGCGTTTGAGTCGTTTGGCATGCCGCCGTCCGATGCCCCAAACGTCTTCTATTTTGGTCCATTTCAGGGCCTTGATGCGCTTGTCTTCGGTGTCGATCACATAAACGCTTTGCGTGCGATCGGGAAATTTTTTGGCAATTTTATTGGCTACTTTGGCCAGCGCTTTGGTGGGTGCAAACCCTACACTGATGGGAATTCCCGTGCCTTTGGTGACGGTGCGTTGCATCTGTTTGCCGTAGGATTCCAAATCATAGTGCTCAAATCCTTTACATTTCAAAAAGGCTTCGTCTATGCTGTAGACCTCGATTTCGGGCGAAAAGTTGGCCAATAAATTCATAACGCGGCTGCTCATGTCGCCATAGAGCGCATAATTGGACGAATAGACAAACACCTGCTGCTCTTCGAACAACTTTTTGTACTCAAAGGCGGGCGCGCCCATCGGAATGCCCAGCGCTTTGGCTTCGTTTGATCGGGCAATGACACAGCCGTCGTTGTTGGAAAGAATCACAACGGGCTTTCCCAACAAGTGCGGCTCGAACACGCGTTGGCACGAGGCATAAAAGTTATTGCAATCAACCAGGGCAAACATTAAAATTTCTTTATCGAAGCAGTTACGATTCCCCAGATCATGAGTTCGTTCTCGGGCGTAACCTTAATGGGTTGGTAATTTTCATTTTCGGCAATGAGCCAGACCACATCTTGCTCAATTTTGATGCGTTTCACGGTAAAGGCACCGTCTATTTGGCACACGGCAATTTTGTTGTTTTGCGGCTCCAAACTTTTGTCGATGATGAGCAAATCGCCGTCAAAAATGCCTGCATTCACCATCGAATTGCCTTTTACTCGGGCAAAAAAAGTAGTGTCCCGGTTTTTGATGTATTCTTTGTTGATGTCAATGCGCAGCTCAATAAAATCATCGGCTGGCGACGGAAATCCCGCCCGTAAGCCTGCGTCGATATACGGCAAATCAAGCGCCGTCGAATAATCGGGAGCGTAAAATTCCAACAAAGGACCTTGGTGTATCGGGCGTAGTTTCATGGGGTATAAAGATAGGGAAAGCGCAGTTGATTTTGTATAGAAATTTTGGTTGGCTGTTAGCTGTTGTCGGTTGTGCGTTGTCGGTTGTCGGTCTCGAAGATTTAAAGATTTAAAAATTGAAAGATTGAAAAATTCAGTATCAAAGCCGCAGTTTGGTCCCGAAGTTTCGGGATTGGGATTTTACTTAGCACCGTCTCTTATCTCTCGTCTTTTAGTCTCTCCTCTCAGCTAAAACTCCCGATGGCCCGGATTGCAAATCTGCGCTATCAGGTTGTAACATTCAAGTGCTTTTTGTTGCGTTGCTATTTAAAGTTAATTAACTCAACGACCACTTCATTTCGTCTATTGAGCACTTCAAACGGGGGGTTGTACCCAAGAAAAATAAATTTAGGGATATAATTTAATTGCTCTTTGTCTAATTCATCTAGTAAAATAGACTTGTATTTTTCAATTTTTTCATCATCTGCCCAACCATCAAAGCGAATGGCGGCCATAATTTTTTCTTCCTGTTTTTCAAAAAGGATTTTTTCGTTTTTAGGCGTTGGTAAATTTTTCAACGTATAATTTTTCGGAACCATAAATAGCATTTTAGAACTATCTCCCAATTCCATCACAACAGGCGAAGTCATGGCGATTTTTTCGTTGGTTTTATTGTCTCCAAATATATAGCCAGCCAATATACCAAACCCTTCACTCGCGCTTTCTTTATATCCTTTCTTGTTGAGTTTTACACTCGAAAACAAGGCGGGATCATATTTTCTTATTTCAAATTTGTCAAACTTTTTAATGACCTTGTACCTGTGTTGTTCGGTTTGTTGCGTGCTTCTGGATATATAAATTTGTGCTATGGCGAGCAACATTAAAATGGAACTAATAATAACGACTACTTTCATGGGATGATAATTTTATGATAACGAGCAAATGTAAGCAACTTAGCGGGAATGGTTACTTCGCTAGTTGGTAGCTCGTGTTTTTTGGCTTTTGTTGTGCTAACTATTGGAGAAATTTACAATTTTGATGCGATGATAGTTTATTTAACAATCAGAAAAACAAAGAGTTAAAACCATAGAAAATGCCAGTGTAAACTATTTTTGTATTTTAGCAAAAAAATGAAAGCCTTATTTATTAAATGATAAGTCATGAAAAACAAGCTAATTTTTTCTCTTCTTTTTATTACATTATTGTCTTGTAACAAAGATGACAATCCAACAACAACTGCCGACAAACCAAGTGAGCAAAAAACAGTAAATCTAATAGTTGACGGAAATGCAAGAAGTTTTATAGTATATCTTCCAATAGGTTACAACAACGCAGGAAAAATGCCTTTAATTTTCGCAATTCACGGCGGAAGCGGAACACCTGAAGGAATGATTAACATTGCCAATTTCAAACCTATTTCAGATCGAGAAAAAGTGGTGTTAATTTATCCTGCGGGAATACAGAATAATTGGAATGATGGGCGGCCAACTACTCCAAATCAATTGGGAATTAATGATGTTAGTTTTTTCAATCAAATGTGTGACTATGCAATTGCAAATTTATCTGTTGATGGCACAAAAATATATGCAACTGGAATCTCAAATGGTGGATTTATGTCTTCGCGATTGGGCTGTGAATTAAGTAATAGAATTGCGGCAATTGCTGTAGATGCTGCGACAATAGAAGCGACAACCATCGCTTCAAGTTGTAATCCCGGCAGACCGGTCCCTGCAATTTATATTCACGGAACTACCGACCCATTAGTTCCATTTACAGGCGGACAAATGACGGCTGGTGGAACTGCAGGAGGAACGGTTTTATCGCATTTTCAAGCAGTTGACAAATGGATAACTATTAACGGATGTACGAGCACTCCTGTAATAACAGATTTACCTGATATTGCAAACGATGGCACAACAATAAAACAAAGAGTATATTCAAATTCTACAAACGGAAGCGAGGTAGTAAGTTATGTTATAACAAACGGTGGACATACTTGGCCACAAGGTTATCAGTATCTAAATGAATTAATTATTGGCAAGACGAGTCAGGATATGAATGCTTGTGAAGTAATTTGGTCTTTTTTCAAAAGATTTAGAAGACTATAAGAAAGTAAGCGTTGATTTATTCCATAAAAAAAGAGGTCTTAATAGACCTCTTTTTCATTTGCTCCCCCTATTGGAGAAAGTTGCAATTTTGATGCGATGATTGCTTATTCAATTATCAGAAAACTCCGATAGCGGGGATTTGCAAACCGTGCCTTCAAAAGGTTTAAAAGAAACACAAACTACAACTAGTAAGTTTTAATAATGATGAGTGGCCCGGATTGCAAATCCGCGCTATCAGGTTATGATAAGAAAACGCGATTTTTTTATCAAAGCAACGTTGGTTTGTAAAGAAAATGGATTTTATAATCTTATGTTTTTATTTTAAGAACCCCGTATACAAATTTCATCCGTAATGCATCTTCTTGATTAAATATTCTAAACGATTAATAAAGAATTAAATACACTAAATAATCAATTTCTTTATAAGAGATTGGATTTAGATTAAATTGTACTTTTGTACAAAAGGTTAAATATTATGAAGAAAATTTATTTATTAGTTTTTGCTTTACAAATCTTTACTATTTACGGTCAAAATGTTGGAGATATTGATTTGGTGTTTCCAAATAAAACATCAATGATTAGTGACGGCATCGTACAATGTATATTAACTCAACCTGATGGAAAGATATTAGTAGGCGGACATTTTGATCGACCTAATAATATTGTAAATTGTTTGGTAAGATTAAATTCCAATGGAACGATAGACAACACCTTTTTAATCTCTCCTTTTAATGTAATTGACGGCAATTTATTTGTTTACAGTATAAAATTACAAAATGATGGAAAGATTATAATTGGCGGGACTTTTAATAGTATAAATGGAGTAACTAAAAATAAAATTGCTAGATTAAACGCTGATGGAACAATAGATGCTACTTTTAATATTGGCACTGGTTTTAATGATACAGCAAGTATAAATGCAATTTTAGTTAAATCTGATGGAAAAATTATTGTAGGAGGTGATTATAGTTCTTATAATGGTTTGGGTCAAAACAGATTGATAATTTTAAATCCTGATGGCACAAAAGACATTACTTTTAGTATTGGTTCGGGTTTTAGCGGAAACGTTAATGCGCTTGAAATTCAATCAGATGGTAAAATAATTGTTGGAGGTATTTTTTCTCAATATATGGGAATAACCGAAAACAGTATAATTAGATTGAACCTAGATGGAACAAAAGACACCACTTTTAATATAGGAACAGATTTATCTCTTCAAATCAATAAAATTTTAATACAATCAAATGGGAAAATATTAATTGGTGGTTATTGGAGTTCAAATACTAATTCTAATAATTATGGAGGCATTCTAAGATTAAATAGTGATGGAACAAAAGACACATCCTTTAATATTGGTGGTAATGGTTTAGCTTCTACTGTAAATGATATGCGTGTAGATAGTGTTGGTAAAATTATAGTTGTAGGGGAATTCGAATATTATAATAATATAAGCACTCCTAAATTTTTAAGTAGATTAAATACTGACGGATCTATAGATAATACTTTTAATATTGGAACTTCTTTCGATAACGCTACCACTACTATTTCAATTTTAAATGATGGCAAAATATTGGTTGGAGGATTTTTTACCATTTTTAATGGATATAAACAAATTGGTTTAATAAAATTAAATAATAATGGAAGTGTTGATTCTAGTTTTTTTAAAATATGGAATGACGCAAATTTTGGCAACGATTTTAGTTCTAATTATATTAGTGACATTGCCTTACAATCAGATGGGAAAATTTTAGCAGGCGGTACTTTCTCAAAATTTAATGATGTTGAACAAAAAGGTTTAATAAGATTGAATACTGATGGAACTAAAGACACAAATTTTAACATCGGCACAGGTTTTATTACAAATTCAATAACTTCAAATAATGCAGGTCAAATTAATAAAATTTTAATTCAGCCAGACGGTAAAATACTAGTTTGTGGTCAATTCACATCTTACAATGGAACAGTCATGCCGAATTTGCAACCTTTTACAATAAGTATAAATTTAGTTAGATTAAATACGGATGGTAGTTTGGATACTAGCTTTAACTTACCAAATATTTCCTATCCTGAAATCGCCTTACAAACAGATGGTAAAATTATTGGTGTTAACGGAAATTCAATTGTTAGATTTAATACAAATGGAACTATAGACAATTCATTTACTGCAACCTTTACGGATGCCTCTAAATTATTGGTTCAAGCGGATGGTAAAATTCTTGTTGGCAAAATCTCGGCCGGGAATTCAGTAGATTTAATTAGATTAAATTCGAATGGGACAATTGATACCGCATTCATTACAGGTTCAGCAAGTTCAGGAGGCGTGCAAAGTATTAATTATTTGTCAAATGGTAAAATTTTGGTAGGAGGAAAATTTCTTAGTTTTAATTCAAGTAATCCTGTAAGAGGTTTAGTTAGATTAAATAATGATGGTTCTGTAGATTCTAGTTTTAACGCAAATGGTATAGCACCAGCAGGTTTTGTTCGAGTACTATCAGTTTTTGTTCAATCAGATGGAAAATTACTTGTAGGGGGAGATGGTGGTTCTGAAGGAGGACAATTTTTTTGGAGTAGTATATCTAGATTAAATCCTAATGGAGGTGTTGAATCTGTTAATTTTGCCAATATCAATAAGGATAATTATTATGCAGGTACCGTTAATAAAATTCTCCAACAGAATGATGGTAAGATTTTAGCAGCAGGTATTTTTAATAAATATGGTTCAACAGAATCTGTTAGTTTAATTAGGCTTAATGGCACTTATAGCTTAGGAGTTGAAGACTTTAATCATTCTAACAACATCATAATTTACCCAAATCCTACTACCAATCATATCACAATTGATTGTAGTAATAATTCAAACATAATAGCGGGTAATTATAGAATATATAATTCATTAGGTCAAGAAGTTCAAAATGGCGAATTAAGTTCACAACAAAACAGTATTCAGCTAAATAACATAAATGGCCAGGGAATTTATTTTGTAAAAATTTATAATAGTTCAAATACCTTGCTGGATACTAAGAAAATTATTATTCAAAAACAATAGTGTGATTAATCGGGCTCACTACAATCAATTGCCTCTTCCGTTCGTTTTTGCTAGCTTGAAACCCTATGGCTCGGTTATATCATACAACGGATTGCAAATCCACGCTATCAGGATTATTATTACTTAAAAAAAAGAAATCTGTATGCAAATTGTATGCAAATGAAAAACCCGACACTTTCGTGTCTCAATTGCATATTGGTTTTAGTTAGAACACTAGTGACGAACTAAAGTTCGTGTACCTGAAGCCCACTGGGCTTCCTCCTCTTAATATCAAATCCCTCATGGGCTCTTCTCGCCCAAGATTGTCCACAAAAAAAACCCGACACTTTCGTATCGGGTTTTGTTTTGCTCCCCCTCTTGGAGAAAGTTACAATTTTAATGCGATGATTGCTTATTCAACTTTATTAAAAAAGCTGAAAATGACTAGTAGGTTCTAACTCCTGAAAATGTTCCGTTGCAGGAATAGTTTGGAACATTCCATGTGCCTAAGAAATTATTACCATTTAATTCTCCTGTAAAAACAGCACCATTGGAAGCAGTCCCACTTGCGTTTATTTGATTGTCAATTACAGTACCGTTTTCGGTCGCATCTAAAAAACTATTGTTAAAATTTCTTGACAATGCTTTAATAGTATTGCCATAAATAACAGCGTTAAAAGTGCCTTGTTGACATCCTTCATATGTTCCTTCAAAACATTTTACCATAACCGTAGAAGTTTCTTTAACAACTAGTAGCGCTGCATTAGGATGCCCATTTATTATTAAATCAGTAATTGTTGGATTATAACCATTTTCATAAACAAAAAATGTAAATGAATTGTTTCCTTCAATAAAATTGATGGTTGTGAATTGATTTTGTTGAATGGTTTGATTTGTTGTAAAAGTATGCGTTACTCCATCAATAATAAGCGTTGCGGTAATCGAGGCATTAGTGTTGCTAATGTCCAAAACAATTGTTCCACTTGAACCAACAAATACCCCTTTGTATATTCCAAAATTGCTATTGTCATAAATAGATTTAGCTAATGGAACTTGTGAAAGATTTTGGCCTGAATCACTATTTGAGCAAGAAAATATTGATAATAATGTTAAAAGAGAAAAAATTGTTTTTAAAATCTGCTTTTTCATAATTGTTTTGTTAAATTTTTATTGGTAACAAATATACATAAAAACTGGTTTTTTCCTAATGATAGTACTTTTACTAGTTTTAATAAAAAAACCCGACACTTTCGTATCGGGTTTTGTTTAGCTCCCCCTCTTGGAGAAAGTTGCAATTTTGATGCGATGATTTCCTATTCAATCCTATTAAAATCAAGGATATAGATTATATATCGAAAAATTATTTATCAAAAAATAACCATATTAAAAAAAACAAAATTATCTAACCTCTTCAAATAACTGATTATGTTACCCCAACACTTCATAAAAATATTGCTCCTCTTTTGATGAATATATTACCCCATCCTGCAATATTTCATATTATATTCTTCAAGTTGAATTAGTATTGTGTCCAGCTGACTTCGTTTGGTTATTTCATATAATAAACATTTTCCCAATGTAATTTTATATTTTCCATAATTAGTCTTCATTTTATTATTATTCTCCGCTTCCTTTGGTTAATTCTGACAATAAGTAATAGGCGCCTTTGATTACTACTTTTGCATTTGCAGGAATTACATCGATTACTTTTACTTCGGTATAACCTAAATCGGTTGCGCCAATGTTTACTTTTATTTGTTGAAAGATGTTTTTACCTGTCGTTACAAATATAAAATGGTCGTTCCCATTATTAACAATTGCTTCTGTTGGTAGTGCCTTTGTATTAGTATTATCGATTTTCACTCTTGCTTCAACATACATTCCGGGTAAAATTGTTTCAGTGGTCTCATTTATTTTAGCGTGAACTATTACAGCTTGTTCGTTCGGTTCAAAAGCTTTATTGATAGCGTAAATTTTAGCTGGGTGTGAATGAGAAACATCATTAGCATCGCTAAACTCTATTTGTTGTCCGATTTTAATTTTGTGAATGTCTTTTTCAAAAACTTTTAAATCTAAATACAGAAAACGGTTGTCGATAATTTCAAATAGTACAGCATTTGCATCGGCAAATTTACCCATACTTAAATTAATGTGCTGAATGTAACCGCTTATCGGTGCTGAAATGGCAATGTTTGAAGCAATATTTTTAGAAGATAAATTACTGGCATTAATTCCTAACTGAGCTAATTTAGATTTTAAGGTTTCCTTTTTTGCTTGTGCAATTTGTAATTCTCTTTGTGATTGTTGATAGGTTTTCCCTGCGTTGATATTATCATCTCGAAGTTCCTTTTGGCGTTGGTATTCTTTTTCTAAATATGAAAGGTTGGCGATGTTCTCTAAATAATCCTGCTGTAATTGTATCACATCAGTATTGGCAATTGTTGCCAAAGTCTTTCCTGCATTAACAAATTCGCCCTCTTGAACGAAAATATTTTTAACAACTCCACCAGTCAAAATGCTTACTTGTGCTTGGTATTGAGGTGGCAATGATAGTTTTCCGTTTATCTTTAAAGTTGTCGTTAGGTTTTTATTTTCAAAGTCGCCTAACTGTAAATCGATGGCTTTTATTTGTGCATCGGTAAAAGTTACTACTGCTGTTGTGGTTTTTTCGGTGGCTGTTTCCTTTGGTGCTTCCGTATCGTTTTTTTTACAAGAAACTACACCCAAAAACAAAAGGATTATGATTGCTATATTATTTTTCATCTTTAGAATTTTATTTGTTTAATAAATATTGAATGTTGATTATGGTTTGATTGTAATTGTTCATTGCAGTCAAATAATCAGTTTTTATTTTATTGGCATCTTTCAGGTTTTGGGTATATTCTATGTAACCAATATCTCCCGATTTATACAATCGCTGTGCTGAATTTACAATTGTTTCAGCCATCGCTAAGCCCTCTGTTTTGTAAAAATTAATTTGGTCGAAATATTGCTTTTGCAGTTGGAATTGTTGCAAATAAAAGGTTACTAGTTCCTGTTGTGATTTATCCAATTCCATTTTTGCAATTTCGGTTTCCAATTTTGCAACTTGTGTTTTGGCTTTAATTCCGTTTCGGAATAATGGAATATTGACACCCACACTTCCATAATAAAACGGATTTTCTTTGTCTAAACTTTGCGTATTTACTCCCAAATTGAAAGACGGATTTGCTTTTGCTTTTTCAGATTTTATGGCTAATTCTTTAGCGATAATTTGCTGTTGCAAAAACTGTAAAACAGGATGATTTTTGACTAATGTACTATCACTTACATTAATTTCGGGTAAAGCATCGTATTTCGTTGGTGCTTGGTATGGCTCGTTATTTCTTGTCCATTTTTGCAATTCGGTTAGAAAAAACAGTACTTGAGAATTGGCTTCTGCCAATTGCATTTTTAATTCTTTGCGTTGCAAAGTGGCGTTTATTTTTTCCAATTTACTCGTTTCTCCTACTTGAAATTTCTTATCCGCATATTTCTCATAATCGGCAAAAATGTTATCCGTTTCTAGCAATAAATTATAGTGCTGCACATTGTAAAGCCAATTGAAATAGGCATTTGACACGTTTTTTATTAACTCATTTTTTGTAACCGCTTCAAAGGATTTTGCAACGGCTACATTTTGATTTAATAAGCTTCTATCGGCTCTGTTGGATAGTCTAAAACTTTGTGCCACGCCAATATTATAATCATACAACTTGCTATTTATCTGCCCTAAATTACTATTGATATTGAAAGGGTCTAGAACAGTTGCCGTTTTGGTTAATGCTTGTTGTTGCTGGGTTTGCAAAGTCGCTTGTTGCAACGTTGGATAATTCTTGGTTGCTAAATCTAACGCATTTTGCAATGAGAACGTTTGTGTTTGTGCATTGGCGTTGAAAGAAAAACAACTTAAAAACAGCACAACGATTGTTGCAATTTTTGGATTTACTTTTATCTTTTTTGGTGTCATTACTAAATAATATAAAACTGGTAAAACAAATAATGTTAATAGCGTAGAAGTAAGCAAACCACCGATAACGACAGTCGCTAATGGCTTTTGCACTTCCGCACCTGCGCTTGTACTTAATGCCATTGGTAAAAATCCTAATGAAGCAACGGTTGCCGTTGCTAAAATTGGTCTTAATCGTGCGCTACTGCCTTTATAAATACGTTGTAAAAGATTGTCTTCGCCCTCGTCTTTTAATTGATTGTAATAACTTATTAAAACGATTCCGTTTAAAACTGCTACTCCAAATAACGCAATAAAACCAACTCCTGCCGAGATACTAAAATTCATTCCACGAACCCATAAAGCAATAATTCCGCCAATAGATGCTAAAGGAATTGCAGAAAATATTATGGTTGCTTCTTTGAGTGAACGGAACGACAAAAAGAGTAAAAAGAAAATCAGTAAAAGTGCAACAGGAACAGCCAATTGCAATCTTCCTTTTGCTTCTTGCAGGTTTTGAAATTGCCCACCATAAGTAATAAAATAGCCCTCGGGGAGATTTAATTTGGCTTCTAATTTTTGCTGAATTTCTAATACTACACTTTCTACATCACGACCACGAACGTTGGCTTCAATTACTATTCTACGTTCGGCATTTTCACGACTTATTTGTGATGGTGCAGTTTTAAAAGTGATTTCTGCAATTTCGTTTAATGGAATTTGATTGCCTCTCGGTGTTGGAATTAATAATGATTTTAAAGCATCAATATCTGTGTTTTGGTTTTTAGGAATACGAACGACCAAATCAAATTTTTTCTCTCCCTCATAAACAACGCCAGTTGTTCCTCCTGCATAAGCCGTATTTAAAATTCGGTTTACATCGGAAATATTCAAACCGTATTGAGCAATTTTATTTCGATTGTATTTTACAACCAATTGAGGCATCCCTGTAACTTGTTCTACTTTTATATCGGTTAAACCCTCAATCCCTTTAATAATAGGAACTGCTTTGTTGGCTTCTGAAAACAATTTATCTAAATTATCGCCAAATATTTTTATAGCAATATCCGATTTTACTCCTGCAATTAGTTCATTGAAACGCATTTGAATAGGTTGCTCAAAAGATAAATTACAACCTGGAATCTGACTTAATTTTTCATTCATTTTCTCGGCTAAATCTTCTTTGTTGTGTGCTGTTGTCCATTCTTTTTTATCTTTCATTACCATAATCAAATCAGCACTTTCTATAGGCATTGGGTCGGTTGGAATTTCGCTACTTCCAATTTTGCCAACTACTTCTTTAACTTCCGGAAATGTAAGCGCAAGTTTTTCTAATTGTGTACCTACTTCAATACTTTGAGGTAAACTACTTCCTTGTCGAATAGTGTAATTCATTGCAAAATCTCCCTCGTCTAATTCGGGAATAAATTCGCCACCCAATGAATTGAATATAAATAATGATGCGATAAATAATAATATTGCAGGTCCGATAACTGCAAACTTTCGCTCTAAAGCTTTCACCAAATAAGGTTGATACAAATTATTCAGTTTATTCATAAACCTATCAGTAAAATTAGGTTTATCGCTAACCCTTTTACTTAAAAAAAGGCTACTAGCCCAAGGCACATAAGTAAGTGAAAGGATTAATGCGCCTATGATAGCGAAACTAACAGTTTGTGCCATTGGCATAAACATTTTACCCTCAACACCACTTAAAACAAACAATGGAATGTAAACAATTAAGATAATGATTTGCCCAAATATAGCAGAACTCATAATTTTTGAAGAACTTTTAATTACTTCCTTATCCATTTGATTTTGAGAAAGGATATTACTCTTATAATGCTTTGAGAAAATATGCAAAGTGGCTTCGACCACTATTACAGCACCATCAACAATAAGTCCAAAATCTAAAGCCCCCATACTCATTAAATTGGCACTTAACCCGAACATATTCATTATAATGATGGCAAAAAGCATTGCTAAAGGAATGACAGAAGCCACAATTAAACCTGCTCTTAAACTGCCGAGAAACAAAACCAAAACTAAAATAACGATTAATGCACCCTCTAATAAATTGGTTGAAACCGTACTAACAGTTTTCTCAATTAGTTTGGTTCTATCTACAAATACATCAATTTTCACACCTTTTGGCAAAGATTTTTCGATGGATTTCATTTTTTCCTTTACTCGTTCAATTACTCGTACAGCGTTTTCTCCTTTTTGCATTAAAACTACTCCACCAACGGTTTCACCTTTTCCGTTTCTTGTCATTGCTCCGTAACGAGGTGCAAAACCAAATTTAACTTCCGCAATGTCCTTTATTAAAATAGGAACACCTGTATTGTTTTTGACTACAATATTGTTGATGTCTTCTATGTTTTGAATTAATCCTTCGCCACGAATGAAATAAATATTTGGACCTTTATCAATGTAGCTTCCGCCTGTGTTTTCGTTGTTGTTTTGCAGCGCATCAAACACATCGATTAACGTTAGATTATTAGCCGAAAGTCGTTCGGGTTTTACTGAAACTTCGTATTGTTTTAGTTTACCACCAAAACTGCTCACATCGACCACGCCAACCGTTCCTAATAATTGACGGCGCACAATCCAATCTTGAATGGTTCTTAATTCAGATAGGTTGTATTTTTCTTCATATCCTTTTTGTGGCACTAAAACATATTGAAATATTTCGCCAAGCCCTGTTGTTGGCGGCAATAATTCGGGTGTCCCATATTGTTTTGGAATATTATCGGTAGCCGTTTTTATTTTTTCATCTACTCGCTGACGAGCAATATTAACTGGAACGTTGTCTTTGAAAACAATCGTAATTACCGACAAACCCGAACGGCTAGTACTTCGCAATTCGACCATATCTGACAATGATTTAAACTCGGTTTCTAGTGGATAGGTTATGAATTGTTCTACTTCTTGGGTAGCCAAATTAGGTGTATTTGTAACTACTTGCACTTGATTATTAGTTACATCTGGCAACGCATCTACACTTAATTGTGTGAATGAATAAATGCCAAACAAAACAAATATCGCCAACAAAACGCCTGTAATGAGTTTGTTGTTTACGGAAAAATTAATGATTTTATTTATCATCGAAATAGTATAATGAATGAGTAATTAGGCACTAATGCCCATTGAATAATGTGGAAAATCCACAACTCTATAACCCGAAATTACTCGGGCTTCATTATGCTATTTGAGGTGGTTGCCAAATGCTTCCGTAGAAATTGGAAGCAAAAACGGATTTATAGGTTGGCAATTGTGTTTTAATACCTTGTGATGGTATCGGAAAGTTTATTGAATTTATTAGAAAAAGACTAACTATTTGTGAACCACAGCAACTGCAAATACAGAAAGGAGAACATAAATCATTTTCTTTATCGTGAGAATGGTCTTCGTGGTTTGCAGTAAATTTGGTTGCATTATGTGCCAAGCTACTTACTTCCATATCCGCGCAAGGCAAACACGAAAGTGCTATAATATAGATTGATATTATGATGCTAAATAATTTCACAAGTGTAAAAATATGATATTTTATGCTATTAAAAAAAACATTAACTTTTTATGAGTTATCGTCTTTAAATTTATTAATTTCATCGTGACTTATTTAAACTTGAAGAAAAGCTACCTCTTGAAGAAAAAAAAGTTACAACCCCTAAATTCAAAACTCCAATACAACTTCTACTCAATGCCAGTAAGGTTTTGCAAAATTGCAAAAATAAAAAAGAGGTCAAAAATGACCTCTTTCTTCAATTAGCTCCCCCTATTGGAGAAAGTTACAAATTTGATGCGATGATTGCTTATTCAATACTCTTGAAATCAAGGTTGTAGGTTTTAATGTTTTATTTTTAGTAGCTTACAATATTTGTTTACTCCAAAGTAAACAAATATTGATTGCCATTATGTTTGGTCATTTTAAACCCAATTTTCTTTAATATTGTTACTGAACGTATATTGTTTGAATCACATAAAGCTCCAATTCTATTAATACCTCTTTTTTTCATTGTATTTACAATTGCACCAACTATGCCAGACATTATTCCTCTTCCCCATAATTCTTTATTGAGGAAATATTCAATAAACCAAGTGTCTTTAATATCATAGTCTTTTTCAACTAATGAAGGTGAAATAATATCAATTACACCTATCACTTTGTTTATTTTTTTTAATGTTATATAGTGAGTAAAACTTTCCCCCCGGTGATATCTATGTACAACACCATTTAATCGGTCAGAAACTACTTTTGTTGATTCAACTTTCTTCTCAGGTGTATATATAGTAGTTTCATCATCACTGAAAATTTCATAAATATCTTGAATTAAATCATTTTGCCGATTCATATCTTCCTCTCTTAAGGGATGAACTATGAATGTTCCATTATCTAAATTTATTGCATTAAATTGATACATATTAATTGCTTTTATGTTGAAATTTACATTTGTATTTTTTAAACCACAAAATTTGGTAGTATACTTAATAAATCAAATTTTACTATTTACTTTTTTTTCAAATAAATTATTATATTAAAAAAATTACTTTCTAGCATAACTTATTAATAGGTCATTAATTTATTTTCATTGAAATTAATTACTTCTTCATTTCAATAATAAAAGTATTAATTATTCAAATCAAATAAATTATAAACTTAAATAACACTTTGAATTATATTAATTAATGCTTTAAAAGGGATTATTAGGTTTAATTTATATTAACTTTTTAACATACTTATACCGTTAGTAAATCATCTATCATTAAATTTCTAAAAGTATTTTTTTTCTAATCGTTTAATCTTATCTGGCACACTTTTTCTTGAGTCATTGTATGCTAAATCAAAAGCTTCTTGATAGCTTAATTTAGGCGTCTCTATTTTTGTAAATGAATAAGATTTTGAATAAGATTTTAAATTGATACAACATTCAATTATTTCATTTATTATTTCAAGACATTCTTCGGTATAATTTAATATTTGTTCTTCTGTGAATCGTATTACAATAAAATTTTTACTAATAAAATAATCATCTCTATTTTTATCAGTGTTATCAAAATGTATTGGTTCTTTTGTATCATTAGTATATGGCTCATCTATTTCTAAAACTATAACAACATTACTTTTAACTAATATCAAATCAGGATAATAATAAGAATATTTGATAGATTTATAAACTTTTATGTCTGAATACTTAAGTAAATATCTATGAAAGAACTCTTCTGAGATTCCTTTTTTTATTGCATTATCTTCGAGTATTTCTAAATTATAAAAAATTTGCTTTCTGATATTTTCAAATATTTTGGTCTTTCGATTATGTCTTTCTCTGTATTGAAATTTTTCAGAATTAACATTGGAAACCAAGTCGTTATATTTTTTTAAATTTTCAAGGTAAATGGAATATTTTTTTTGGTATTCCACTTCAGATTTTTTCATTTCAATATCATTGCCTTTAAATCCTACAAATATTGTTAATATTCCAAATAAAATAGAAATTGTAAGTATTGTTGGAAACCAATATGATTTCCAAGTTTCAGGTTTTATGTCAAAAAAAATGTCTGTTATTAGTAAACAAATAAATCCAATCCCCGCAAAAAAAAAGAAGCCACAACCAATTCCTCTCACTATTATTTTTAATTCCTTATCATCACCAATTGTTTTTCTATTCGGTGCTGATGGTCTTTTTACATTTGGATAAACTTCTTCAAATTTCACTTTAGATGAAGAAGCCTGTTTAATATAATCAGGAAAAATAACAATTGGATAAGTATTGTTGTTATTAAAATTAATCATTTTGATGTTTAGGTTAATAAATAAAAAAGTATAATCTTTCTAAGGCTCTGCAACCATTCCCAACGCATCATTAGTCAAATTATAAGTTGAATTACTTGAAAAGTCACTAGCCAATAGTTTGGCTTGTTCTAAAACCGTTTCTGTTGCCTTCAACTCCATATCCGGAGGATATCCGTGTTTACGAAGTATCTTCTTAACTGCAAGCCTCATCTTAGCTTGCACATTTTCACGTACCGTCCAATCTATTGATGTATTTCTTCTAATGGTATCTACTAATTCTCTTGCAATATGCCTTAGGATTTCATCTCCCAATACAGCAACTGAGTTGTCGTTTACTTCTAACGCAGAATAAAACGCATACTCTCTAAAATCAAGACCTAAATCCTCACCACGACGGTCTGCCTCTTTTATTTCTTTGGCAAGTCGTATCATTTCATCAATTACTTGTGCTGAAGTAATTAAATTGTTTTGATAGCTTTTAACTGAACTATCTAACATCTCAGAGAATTTTTTGGACTGGACTAAGTTGACTTTGGTTCTTGTTTTTATTTCTCCCTTCAATAATTTCTTCAATAATTCTAATGCCAAATTTTTGTGTGTCATTCCTTTAACCTCTGCCAAAAATTCATCGGAAAGTATGGAAATGTCCGGTTTCTTAATACCAGCCGCATCAAAGATGTCAATCACCTCATCAGAAACTATTGCATCGGAAAGTATTTGTTTAATTGCTGTTTCAATCTCTTCATCTGATTTACCCTTACCACTTTGGGTAACCTTAACGATACGTGCTTTGATTGCTTGAAACAATCCAACTTCATCTCTGATATCAATTGTATAAGGGTGTGGTACTGAAATTGCGAATGATTTGGTCAGTTCGGTTACGGCATTAATAAATCTATCTTTCCCGTTCTCTAATCCCAACACATAGTTAGCGCCTTGAATAGGGAAGTATAGTTTCTCTTTTGGTGTCATTGAGAAGAATGATTTGTAGTTCAATCCCTTCTGAACTGTTTTGTCTGTTGGTTGTTCTGAGAACATTTGTGCTACAACTTCATATTTCCCCATCATAACCGATGCGGCTTCATCTTGGTCAAAAGCAGGTTTCCCTTTACCACCACTATCGGTATACAATGCCAATGCACGTTTCAAATCATTTGCAATACCTATATAATCAACGACTAAACCACCTTCTTTGTCTTTGTATACTCTATTGACCCTTGCGATGGCTTGCATCAAATTATGACCTTGCATTGGTTTGTCAATGTATAAGGTGTGCATTGATGGCGCATCAAATCCTGTCAACCACATATCACGTACGATTGCGATTTTTAATTTGTCTTTCGGGTCTTTCAATCGTTCACCTAACGCTTTTCTTTTTGCTTTGTTTCTAACGTGTGGTTGGAAACTTAAAGGGTCGGATGACGAACCGGTCATAACAACTTTGATTGTTCCATCTGCATCGTCATCACTGTGCCAATCAGGTCTTATCTTGATAATTTGAGTATACAGGTCAACACATATTCTTCGGCTCATACACACAATCATCGCCTTCCCGTCAAGGACATCATTACGAGATTCAAAGTGTTTTACAATATCATTAGCAATCAATTCTAATCGGTGCTCATTTCCAACGATTGCCTCTAATCTTCCCCATTTAGACATCAAACTTTGTTTATCTGATAGTTCTTCATTCTCGGTTAGTTCTTCAAACTCGGCATCCACTCTTGGTTTTTCTTCTTCCTTGAGATTGATTTTTGCTAATCTATTTTCATAGAAGATTCTAACTGTTGCACCATCTTCAACGGCTTGTTGAATATCGTACACATCAATATATTCTCCAAATACTGCTTGGGTGTTCTTGTCGGTATTTTCAACAGGGGTGCCTGTAAAGCCTATAAAACTTGCCTTTGGTAACGCATCTCTCATATGTTTGGCAAACCCGTCCATAAAGTCGTATTGACTTCTGTGTGCTTCGTCCGCAATTACAACAATATTTCTTCTGTCTGATAACTGTTCAAATTGACCCTTGATGTTTTTGGTTTTACCTTCTCCAATATCAATCTTATCAATAATTTCGGGAAGGAACTTTTGAATGGTGGTAAATACAATCCCCCCCGATGTAACACTTAATTTCTTTTTAAGGTCATCACGATTTTCTGCTTGTACCGGTGTCTGACGAAGTAAGTCCTGACTTTGAGAAAAAGTATCAAACAATTGGTCATCTAAGTCGTTTCTATCGGTTAAGATTACAAGTGTTGGGTTGTTTAATGCTAATACTAATTTACCGGCATAAAACACCATACTTAAACTCTTTCCACTTCCTTGTGTGTGCCAAATAACTCCCGCTCTTTGGTCACCATTAAGTGCTGTTGCTACTTTGGTCGTTTCAACTGCTTTATTCACAGCGAAGTATTGATGGTAACGAGGAACAATCTTCGTTATTTGTTCCTTATTTTGATGAAAAATAATATAATGTCTAATCAGGTCAGGAAGCACATTTTTGTTCAACATACCCTTTGCCATTACCTCCATTTGGGGCATATTCTCATCTGCTACCATTTTTCCATCAATGGATTTCCAAGGCACAAAAAATTGCTTAGGAGAAGTTAAAGAACCATACAACGCATCCCAACCATCAGAGATGATTAACAAGGCATTGTATAAGAATAAAGACGAAATGGTTTGTTTATAAGTTTGCAGTTGGTTGAAGGCTGAATGAATAGTAGCATTTTCATCGACCGCATTTTTTAATTCAATAACAACCAAAGGAAGACCGTTTACGAACAATATTAAGTCCGGTCGTTTATTAACGTTATTTTCAATTATAGTAAATTGGTTCACCACCAAAAACTCATTATTGGTTGGGTTCTCATAATCTATTAACCATACTTTATCTCCAACAATTCTATCACCTTTTCTATATTCCACATCCACACCATCGGTTAGGTATTTGTGTACCTGATAGTTGTTTTGGAATAGGTTGGGACTGTCGGTTCTCAATACTTTTTTTACTGCTTCCTCTTGTGCCTCATAAGGAACATTTGGATTAAGTTTAGAGATTGCGTTATGTAATCTGTTTTTTAGTACCACTTCATTGTACTCCCGTTCTTGAGCCGTTCCTTCAGGTGAAATATCAGCTCCGTTGACATAGGAATACCCTAATTCAATGAACTCTTGAATGATGATTTGTTCTATATGGTCTTCGGATATTACTGCCATTAGTTGTTGATTTCGTTAATTTCTAATTCACCGGAGATTAGTTTAGTGAGTAAAGTATCTCTGAGATTTGTTAATTCTTGATTTTCGTTTTTGTTTTTTGAAATGGAAGTATAAATATCATTTGCAATTAAAGTAAATTTCGATTCTGTTAATTCATCTGGCAAAACAATATTCAAATTGTTTAAAGCTGAAATTGTTAATGCTTGCTGTGTACTACCTATACAGACTTCTTTTATATAGTTCTGTGTGTTTTTACTTCTTAACCAAGTGAAGATGTAATATGGAGATAAATAACTTATATAATCTTTTATCCAAGTAATATTTCCATCTTTAAAATAAAAGTTGAAATCGTCGTTTACCAAATAAGTATTTCCAATTGTACCAACGGAAGTAATTAATATATCTCCAATTTTAGGTGACCCAAATTTTGATTTTATTTCATTATATCTTTCTTCCGAGATGAATAATTCAGAAGAAATTTTGTTACTTTTATCTAATTCCGTTATTTCTTTTCCCCTAAAAAAAGGGATTCCTTCGTTAACGTATTCTTCACTGAATATTCTCTTACTTGAACTTATTATTGTAACCTTTGATAATTTATTCACCTCCCATCCCTTCGGAATCTCACCCAATTCACTAACCATCATTTCACCACAGGATGATTTATAAGGTTCTCCATTTTCATTAGGAAACTCAAAATCAATGAACCATTGTTTGAAAAGAGTTTGTGCAAGCGTTTCTAATTCTTGATTTATTTTATTGTTGAGTTCAATTTTATCGTCAAGAGAAGATAGTATTTCTGCGATTGCGGTTTGGGTTGGAAGGTCGGGTAATGAAAACTTCAAATTCTTTACTACGCTTCCTGAAATTTCAGCAAAAGTTGTTCCTGTCCCAAGTCCTTTTATTCTTTCAACATTAGATTTTATTAAGTAATAAACAAAATTATAATCTGCCTTTTCAGGGTTAATTACTAAACTCTTAAAACCTTGATTTGTACATACCTCTTTTTCTGCGATAGCAAGATATCCTATAGGTGCTCTTGATGTTAGTAGAATTGAATTCTTAGGCAATATTCTTGCTGAGGAGTTTTTAAGTCCTAATTCCGTTATGTTTCTTTCTCCTCTCAAAATAAACCTCTTTTTATAATTTGTTAAGTCACGAGGAGTTATCCAAGAAATTTCACCACCATAATAGGAATCTTCTTTAGTTGATGGTGTTCCACCGCCAATAACTTCACAAAAATCTTCAATTTTTAATTCTTTCCACTCACTCATAACTCAATCCCCACTTTTTTAAGGTTAAGTTTAATGCGTTCTTGAAGTTCTATTGATTGTTCAAAATGAGATTTTAGGTTATCTGATATCACGGCAACTTTATCTTCAAATGATATTCCATCGTCTTCTATGTCTTCCGTACCAACATAACGACCTGGCGTTAGAACAAAGTTGTTTTCTTCAACTTCTTTTAATGTTGCTGATTTACAGAACCCTTGAATGTCCTCATAATTTCCATCTTTACTTCTCCAATTGTGGTATACCTCAGAAATTTTAGCAATGTCTTCATCGGTAAATGCTTTATTCTTTCTTGATACTAATGCCCCTGATTTACGAGCATCAATAAACAGGATTTCATTTTTACGGTTTCTGAATTTACCGTTGGTTCTATTGCGTGCCAAAAAGAACAAACAAGCCGGAATCTGAGTATTAAAAAACAATTGAGTTGGTAGGGCAACCATACAGTCCACTACACCATCTAAAATCATATTTTTTCTTATCTCATTCTCTCCACCTGAATTTGAGGTCATCGCACCATTAGCCAATACAATACCGGCAATTCCATTAGGACTTAGTTTGTTTATCACCAATTGTAACCAACCATAGTTTGCATTACTTGTGGGTGGTACACCATACTTCCACATATGAGAATCCTGTAATGATTCACCACCATAATCAGAAATATTAAATGGAGGATTCATAATTGCATAATCCACCTGAAGGTCTTTGTGTCTATCGTTATGAAAGGTATCACCCAATTCAATCTTGGCATCAATCCCACGAATAGCAAGGTTCATCTTTGCCAACTTGTAAGTAGTTGGGTTACTCTCCTGACCATATACGGAGATATCATCTAATCTTCCACCGTGAGCATCAATAAATTTTTCACTTTGAACGAACATACCACCTGAACCGCAACATCCGTCATAGATTCTTCCGTTGTATGGTTCTAACATCTCAACTAATAATTTTACAATAGATTCAGGTGTGTAAAACTGTCCTCCTCTTTTTCCCTCTGCATCGGCAAACATTCCCAAGAAGTATTCATAAACTCGACCCAATAAATCTTTGCTATTCTGACCCGGCTCATTGAATCCAATATTACCTATCAAGTCAATCAATTCACCTAAACGTTTTTTGTCTAATGCTGGACGAGCATAATCTTTCGGAAGAACTCCTTTCAGGTTAGGGTTTTCTTTTTCAATGGCATCCATCGCATCGTCAATATCCTTTCCAATTGTTGGAAGTTTTGCTCTTTCGTATTGTAGGTATTTCCAACGTGCAGTGGGTGGTACGAAAAACACATTCTCTGCCAAGTATTCATCTTTGTCTTCTTCATCAGATAATTTATCTCCCTGTAATTTTGAATGTAGTTCTTCAAAACTATCGGAGATGTATTTTAGGAATATTAACCCTAACACGATATGTTTATATTCTGCCGCATCCATATTGTTGCGGAGTTTATCTGCAGTTGCCCAAAGGGTCTTTTCTAAATCTTGAATCATTAGGGGTTAGTTTAGTTTATTGGTCTGCCATTTTATCGCTCTTAGCTCTATTAAAATATCTAAGTACTAATTGAGCATTTGATATTTCAGTTTTCCCTCCTTTAGAGTAGGGTACAATATGGTCAACCTCAGAATCCTCAATTGCTAATATCTTTTGTTTGGATATTGCACAATAAGGGTTGTCCTTGAAAAGCTGTTCTTTAACCGAATATGAAAATGTTCTATGAGAATATTGTGGGTCACCAATTATTGATTCTAACATATCCATATAAGTTCTAAATCGTTTCTTAAGAACATCTGTATCGGAAGTTTGCAAAGTTATCTGTTCCTTGAATTGTTGATTGTTTATCATTAAGTCAAGTAAACCTTCTCTTATTAAATCTGCCTTTGCTAATACATCATTTTTACTGTAATTAACAAATCCAACCATTTGAACATCATAAAGAGCCATATTTATTTGGGTCTCTCCCCATTTTCCAGGCGCACCATTTTCTCCCGGCATATATCTTCTAAAAGCCATATCACCAAAAACCACTTTCACGAGGTCTAAACAATGCTCAAATCTTGCTTTGTACTCTTTTACTTTATTTGGTGAAAGTTCTCTATTATCGCGCAATTCTTTATTGGAGAATTGCTTCATTGAAGATTTATAGTTGATATATGACTTTTCAGACAGAGCAAAAAATCGTAAAATCATCCCTCTATAAATCATTCTTTTCTTAAAGTTATCTTTTTTTACCAAGCCGTGAAAAACCGAGTTTTCGCTTAATTCAGCAAGTAGTTCAATGTAATTTCCTCTGTAAACAGTATTTCTAATTTCGTCCTCATTTAATTTAGTTGAACCGGTATTCAATCTTTCAAAAATTTCAAACTTTATATCAGGGTTTGATTCTTTTTTGATAATGATTGAGTGTATCGTGGTACTTCTTATTTTCTTTTGAAGTTCACTGTCTAAATCAACAAATAATTTTCGGTTTAATTCAGATAGTACTTTTAGACCTGATAATTTGAATGGTCTTGAGTCTGGAAATTTACCTTCAAGAAATGATAAAAAAGATGTTAACCTTTGTTGACCATCAATAACAGAAAAACTTCCATCTTGTTCCTCTGCTAAGTAAACCACAGGAATTGGCACATCTAATAGTATAGATTCAATAAGTTTACTTGCAATTAAATCGGTGGCAACAAAGTTTCTTTGATAAATTGGTTGTAGTATAAGTTCCCCATCATTTTTCATTGTTAAAAATTCTCTGATAGAAAAATCTTTTGCTTGCCATATAATCTTTCTTTGACCTGCTTCAACATCCAATTCTACATCATCTTCAATGACAGCATCAATTTCTAATTCTTCTTCGTGTGTTAAATAATTTTCTTCCATTTCTGATATTAGTTTTCTATAATTAAATCGGCAATTTTGACCTTCAATGTTTTTGCAATCAATCCAAGTGTTTCAACACTCGGCATTGTTTGATTACTACACCAATACGATACAGTAACCTTTGACACCCCTATTTGAATAGCGAGGTCTTTTTGGTGCATCTTTTTTTCTTTGATTACTTCTTTGAGTCGGAGTTCAACAGCCATAATATTATTTGTTAAGGGTTAAAGTTAAGGTAAAATTTTAACTTTAATAAAATAGATTACAATAAGCATCTTTTTTGAGTTGTAAAGTTTTTATTAATCCCATTGTTTATTGGGAAAGCCGGACTTAAACAAAAAAATATTCAAAAAACTTTCATTTCAGATTTGACTCTAAATTTTTAATTACCTATTCATTTCACATAACGAATTAGTAATCATAAAAAACAGCACCATTGCTTGAAATTTACAGTAAGATTTAATGCTTGGAAGAAAAAACACATATTATCTAGAACGAGCTTAAATTGCCTAAAATTAGCACTTTAGATAGCGCACAATGAAAATAACCGCTCTAGTTTTGTGCCAGAATTTAAGTAGCTACAAATTCAAAAAAAGAAAAAAAAGTTAAAGTTTCATTCCGGATTTGACTTTAAAATTTATTTCAATTATGATTTAACAGAACAAGTAAAAAAGGGTTACGGTTCCTCTCCTTTGTTAAGTAGGAACCAAATTTTAAAATTAAAAAAATGAATTTAAATTCTTATGTAACAGTAGGAGTAAATTGGTTGAGTCCAATTATCCTTCAAAAGTCAATAATTAAAGGAGTCTTAAACTTAACATTAAAAGACCCAAAGTCCTCTCAAATTTACAAAGTCAATATTTCAAAAATTGGGAAAACCAAATATCGATATGAAGATGTTGGAATGTTCGTGAGATTTTTTTCTGATTTGGATTATCTCTTATGGGAATTTGAATTTCCAAAAGATTTAAAAAAGACAATTGAGAAATTGCCGATTGTTTAATAAATTAAAAGGATAAAAATAAAATGAGAACACCAAAAACAAACTCTGACTTTTTAAAAAAATACTATAATTTTTAAAAATTAGAAGTTTAATTATAAAAAAAAGAAAAAAATGAGAGAAATGAATTTTACAATTGATATAAGTTCTGCGATAGATATATCAATTAGAGTTGTTGATGAAAAATTATTTACTGAAAAATATGATGAATATATTTTAGAAAAAGGTGATTTTTTATTTTTAGATGATTTGACTGGAGAACATTTTAAAAATTGTGTTGAAGTTGTTCAAAAAGATAATGGATTTTATGAAGAAAATATAGATGAATATTACGATGTGATTGATGAGTTTCTCGGAAGATAAATTAACTTTTAATGTTATATAAAATATAAACAAAAAATGGAAGAATTAATTATTATTAAAAATCAAGAATTAGAAGTGTGTTTTTCTCCGGAGGACTGGGATATGGATTCAAGAATTGAATTGGAAAGATTAGAGGAGAGTGTATTTGAGTTAGAATATTTGTTGATTAAAATTAATTCTAATTTTTTTAAAGAGTAATCTTGTTTTGTAATTTGTATTGGAATAATAGATGTGATATTATTTTTCACCTCATCACACATCTTAATAACTGTCTCAAAATAATTACCGTCTCAAAAAAATATCGAAAACAGGCGCCGACTTATTGGTTTCCCGCTGTAAGTTAGCCTTAAAGAAATCCAAAGGATATAATTGAGACATTATGACAAGAGCCGTAATCTATTCTCGGGTCAGTTCAGAAGGTAATCGCCAGGACACCGAAAGACAAACAAATGAACTTATTGAATATGCCAACAAAATGGGGTATGAACTTGTTGGGGTTTATGAAGAAAAAGTCAGCGGGTTTAAGAAGAATGAAGACCGACCAATATTTTCAAAAATGTTGGATGAGATAGAAAAAGGAACTATTGATAAAGTATTGGTGTGGGAGTTGAGTAGAATTGGTCGTTCGGTTATACAATCACTTCAAAATATTCAACTCCTAACCGATAAAAAAGTATCCATCTATATCAAAAACTTCAACTTGGAGACATTAAATGATGATAAGACGCCCAATTCATTATCAATGTTTATGGTTCAGATATTATTTAGTGTAGCCAATATGGAAGCACAGCTAACCAAAAGCAGAATGACTTCCGGTTATCAAAATCATATCAAGAATGGTGGAAAGGTGGGGAGAAAGGTTGGGTCAATTGAAACAGAGGAAGAGACAATACAAAAGCATTCAGAAATCGTTAAGTTGTTAAAGAAGAAATTGACGATAAGACAAATATCCGGACTAACAAACAAATCCACCAATACCGTCTTGAAGGTGAAATCAACGGCTCGCAAACTTCAGATGATATGAGTGTTGTCTCTTTGTCTCAATCAAAAGTATATCAACTAATAAACAAAATCCTGAATACACTGGTAAGAAGAGAGTTTGGCAAACACTATACAGTTAGGTTAAACTCGTTATGCTTCCTATCAAATAGGTCTAATGCGACTAACCCACCAACTTGTACCGAGATTGTTTTGATTAAATCCAAAAAACAAATTGATTTTAATGAACTTCTGTTGATTCAAAAATTCTTAACTTTCAACATAAATTCAGCCCAGTTGTGTATTGACTCAAATTGGTTTATTGAGGTTGATTACATTAAGTTGGTTATTATTTAACTTAAGTTATAATCGGCAAGTTCATTCATCTAATCCATTTGAAATCAAATAATTTGCTATCAATTTTGATTAAAATCTCTAACTGCAAGGTGGTTGCATTAAAATGAATTATAATTGTATCTGTTAATCTATGTTTGTATGAAAAAATTTTATTTCTCTCTGATTTTATTGCTATTATTTTCCGCATCAAATGCTCAAAACAAAAATATTAATAAAAAAATCTCAAATCCAAAAATTACTAATGATGGAATTTTTGCAAATATTGAAACCACAAAAGGTAGAATAATTATTAAATTAGAGTATAAAAAAGCTCCTCTTACTGTTGCTAATTTTATTGCTCTAGCTGAAGGAACAAATTCATACGTGCATAATAAGTATAAAGGGTTGCGTTTTTATGATGGTTTGAAATTTCCTATTGTAATATTAGATTTCCTTATCAAATCCGGAGACCCTGATGGAAATGGTAAAGGTGGACCTGGATATGTTTTTGTAGATGAAATTAATGATTCTAAATTTAACCGACCTGGAGTAGTCGCAATGAATAGCGACGGTCCAAACACCAATGGTTCTCAATTTTTTATAACACGTAAAGAAGCGTTTTGGTTAAACGGCAAAAACACGATTTTTGGTTATGTTATATCAGGTCAAAATGTGGTCAACACTATTACACCAAATGATATAATAAATAAAGTTAAAATCAATAGAATTGGAAATGAAGCTTTGAAGTTTTCCTCATTAGATATTATAAATAATAACTACAATAAAAATAACATCGTAATAAAGAAAATAGAAAATAATGTTTCTGAAAAGAAAGAAGAGACAAATTCAAACAATATATCAGGAGATTATATTTGTTTAAGTGGAAATTGTGAAAATGGTTATGGAGAAAAAAGTTATGATGGACATATTTACAAAGGAAATTTTAAAAATGGTAAAAGAGATGGATATGGAGAATTTTATTGGACTTTCGGGGATGTTTATAAAGGAAATTGGAAAAATCACGATTTTGATGGGTATGGTATAAGAACTTATGGTATTGGGCGTGGAAATATGTCAGGTCTTATTGAAGAAGGCATTTATAAAAATGGAATCTTTGTTGAAGATTATTCAAAAAGACAGATTGTTAGTTCTCAAACAAACAAAGTTAATTCAAAGAAGTCTAATAATTCAACTCAAAAAAAATACACAACTCCACCATTGCATTTATCTACTAAAGAATTAGGAGAATGGTTTGATTCGGAAGAAGGGCAAAAATATTTACAGCAATCAGGAATGTTAAATGCAGTTCAAAATGAGTTGTTTAACCAAGCATTAAGTGGTTCTTCCTCAAGTAATTCATCATCAAATAATAAAACAAATATTAAAGGAGGAGCTCGCTCTTGTACTTATTGTAGTAAGCAAGTTACAAAACCGTCACTTAAAAATAATCCGAGATGTCAAACCGAATACACAAAAACAACCAATCCGGGTTATATACTTTGTACAAATTGTCAAGGATATGGTTATAAAATAACAACAGGTATCCGATGTGATTGTATTGATGGTATAGGTTGGTGTTATGATAAAGAATGCGAAATGAGTTCCTGTGATAATGGGTGGGTAAAATGCTCACATTGTAATTGAAAAGGATAAATTAGGTAATAAATTTATATAACAATAAACATTAAAATTATTTAAACCACAGACATCAATCTGTGGTTTTTTTATGACTTAATTTTTTATGTAATCGGGTTTGTTCCGTTTATTATTCCCAAACGACACAATATTTTGTTGATAGGTATAATAATGGTCTTCGGTGATTTTCTCCATTTCGTTTATATCCCTATACCTAATTTTGATAGATACATATGGGCATATTTTTTTCACTCTTGATTTGAACTCTAATTCATTAATTTTTAGTTCGGTACTCAAGATGAAATTAAAGGATAAGTCATTTGCGGTTATTACAGGAAGATATATACCGGATGGCTTTATCAAATTCCACCACGACCTGTTGGATGGGTTGCCTGTCAAGGTTGCCTTTGAGTTTGATAATCTATGGTATAGGTGATTAATTTTATTCAACCTTCGGAAGTAAGCGGTATTATCAAATACAATTGATATTATGTACCAGTGCTTATTATCTTGAATGGTTTTTAGGAATGACTTTATATGATGTTGTGCCATTTATGTTAGTTATGATGGTGTTTATCTAAAGGGGATTGTGTTTTGAGTGGAATTATCCCCAATTTAAATGGATTGCTAAATTTTAGTAGTGGTTAATCCCAGAGAGAATGGGGCATTTAAGCCCCATTAAATACATTAAAAAGGTAATTCAACTGCTTGTTTTGCAAGTAAATGTTGAGTGAATGGAAGGACATTATCATCAGAGTCAAATAAAACTTCTTCCATCGGTAGAAAAGGTATTTGCTTTAATTCAAGTGTATTAACATACTTCTCAAGGTCTTTGATTCTTTTAGCAGTAAATTGTTTGGTGTTTGAATAGTGAATCATACAGTGCTCAACCATGTCTTCAACATCAAAAACCTCTGTTCCTTTGTCTTCTGATACTTGGTAGAAATGAATGTGTAGATTGGGGAATTTACTCTTGTTTGGATAATTTATTTCAGCTTTAACAAATGTTTGCTTCCCAATAAGTTTGGATTTATTCTCCTGAACTATTTTAAGAATACCATCAATCCGAAAGTAATTCATAATCGTCGGTTTATCAATTGGGTTTATGGTAATTATCCAATGGATTAGTCGGGTGGGGAAAGTTATATTGCTATTCTTGATTTTTATTTCTTCCAATCCTTTAAAGAATTCCAAACAATTTTTCCTTTCTTCCGGATAATCACAGCTTAACTCAATATAGACCAAACCTTCATTGTCTGTTTTACATTTTAATCCTAATAGGGGCTCTAATTTTATCATACTAATACTATTTTACTATAAGTATTTTGCTAATCCTTAAAAGTCAGTTTTGAGCTAAATTTTTTATAAAAATTTTTAAACGGGGTATGGGTTGTTTGGGGGACAATCCCCCTTTTAGTGGTTTATGAGGGGGGGGGAGTGGTAAGGAAAAATACCGCCAGGGAGCCCCTCCGGTAGTAGATATGCCTGTAGGGAGGGGCTTATAAATAATCTTCACAAAAAAATATCATTAAAAACTTGCACAGAATTTATATTGTCCATAACATTGCAAAATAATATCATACATGAAGCCAATAAAAACAAATAAAGGTCGCACAATAACTTTTGATTATTCCAAATCATTTACCGGAGTCCAACGCTCTGAATTGAAATTGTTTGCGGAGGTAATCAGCCATGATTTTAAGGAATTAATTTCTTCGCATCAAGAGTTTGTTGATTTATATGAATTTTGGAAAGCTAAAATTGACGAGATTTTATATAGAAGCAATATCATTTATACATTATCAGTGGTCAAAAACAGAGAATCCTCACCAACCATACTGGCTAAAGTTAAATGGAAGTATAAATTAAACGGGAAGTTGTCTAAAACAAATTACACGAGCATTCATATATCTTCGGTGAATAAATATTTCAAGGATAGAGAGAGTGTGGATTTAAAAGATGCAACACTAATTATTGATGCTGAAAACAAAATATGGGAATATATAAGTCGTGTATCTCCTATTGAATTGATGAAAATTACGGGGGAATTATATACCCTGTAATTTTTTTTTCACTAAAAAACATATGATTTTATAATCATATACAAAGTTCTTTGACATTTCGGAAATAATGTGGACGAGCTGGTGTCCTTAAAACGAGCCGTAATACAAACTGCGTTATCAAACACGATTAAGACCTATCGTTAAAGGTTCATTTTTTAAAAATTAAAATCTGAACATTATGAAAACTCAATCAACAACAAATGTGGAGCAAGTAAATCCACACAGTATAATTAGAAATACTGAATTAAGTAATCTTTATGTTATTCCAAGTAATTATGAGATGCTTAAAGACAATATTTCTACAGTGGGTATTATTACTCCACTATTAGTCAATTCCTCAACGAACATTATTGTATCCGGCAATCTACGACATATGATTGCACTTGAATTAGGTCTCCCTTTAGTGCCTGTGTTCTTTATTCATTTAACCAACGATTTGAGATTGGTATCACTTTCATCAAATATCCACAGAGTAAAATCCACGTTGGATAAATACAAAGAGATGAAGTTATACAAAACACTATTTCCTATCAAAAAGGGACAGAGAACCGATTTGAATCAGGAACTAAAGGTGCTTAAAGAAGAAAGAGATACGGTGCTTTTATCAATACCAAAAGACACCCAAAATAAACTGAATTCAATTGGTTTAATGTGTAACGAAATGTATCCGGATGACCCAACGAGAATGGAAAAGTATTTTAAAGAAATTGATAAAGAGAAATCAACTTTAAATAAGGTTTATAAGAAGGTTAAAAACCTTTACACAAAAAGTAAATGTATGTCTGTTGTTTCAAGAGGTGATTACAAGGAAGGTTGTGTAACCATATTTAATAAGTCCTCTGAAATTCTGGAAGAATTGGAGAATGAATCAGTAAACGTAAGTATTTCTTCACCTCCTTATTGGGCTATGAAGTTGTATCAATTGGATTCTAATCAATTGGGTCAGGAACGCTCCGTTGAGGAGTATATTGATAATCTAAAAAAACACTACACGGAGGTTTATAGAGTATTAAAAAATGACGGAAGTTTATTTGTCAATATTAACGATTGCTGTAAAGGTGGTGAATACCAATTAGTTCCTCAACGCTTTGTTTTAATGATGAAATCAATAGGTTTTATTCTAAACGATGAGTTTCAATGGTTAAAGCAGAATCCGAGACCAACAGGTGGAAAAAGAAGTGTAAGAAGACATGAACCTATATTTCATTTTGTTAAATCAAAGGACTTCTATTACAACGAAGAGTGGTTAAAAGGTAGTTTAGATGAGTCAAATTCCTTTACGATTGGCACAACCAAAGAATGTCCAAAGCTTACATCTTCATTAGATTTTTATGGAGGTGTATTGAAAACAGGGGTTGCTTCAACAAGAGAGCTAAAGGCAGAATGTGCAAAAAATGGAGTGGCGTTAGACCATCAAGCGACATTTCCATTAGATGTGCCAATGATTTGCCTTTTAATGACTTCAAGACCTAATGACTTGATTTTGGATAGCTTCAACGGTACCTCAGTTACCGGTTCTGCTGTTATGATGTTGGGTGAGGGAAGATGCTTTGTAGGTTACGAACCATCACCAGAGTATATGGTTGCCTCTAAATTAAGATTGGCAGAGTATGAGTTAAGTAATGTAGCATAACCATAAAACAGACAATTATGATATCAAATACAGAACTTAAAAGGCAATTGAAAAAAGACGGGTTGAATTTGGATGATAATCAACTGAATTCAATCCGAACCTTTTTGGTACAGATGGCAACTATTGAGTACAATCAATATAGAGAACAAAAAAGCAAAGTTCAAAATTGCCAATCAAGCAACATTATTGAACTTAGCCATAATACAGAAGTACTTAACCTTAATGTAGCTTAACTATGAAAAATGTAATAATCTGCTCGCGTGTTTCTACTGACGAACAGGCACAACAAGGGTATTCGTTGGAATATCAAGAAGAAGTCATCGCAAGGTATTGCATCAATAAAGGATATAACATCGCCAAATCTTTTAGAGAAGATTATTCAGCAAAAGACTTTAATCGTCCCCAATGGAAACAAATTAAATCATTGGTTCAAGAAAGAAGAAAAAAAACAGACTCAATTGATGCTGTAATTTTTCTTCGTCCGGATAGATTTTCTCGTAATCTATTATTATCCTTTTCAGAAATAGCTGCTCTATCAAAAATTGGTTGTGAGGTAGAGTTTGTGGAAGGTCAGGTAGATGATTCCAACCCTGAAGCACTATTACTTCAAGCGATTGGATTTGCATTGCCAGAGGTTGAGAATCGAAAAATATCAAAACGCTCAAAAGAAGGCTCTCATAAAGCACGACTTAACGGATGTTTTACCGGAACTCCACCAAGAGGTTATAGATGTGTTAGAGTAGGAAAAGATGCCACATTAGAATTCAGTAAAGATGCAGACTTAATCCGTGAGGGATTTGAGAAAATGGCATCCGCATTATATACCGCTGACGAAGTGAGGAGGTGGTTAAATGGTCAAGGGATGAAATTGAGTAAAAATCAATTTCCCAACATAATCAGAAATCTGACTTACTCCGGAAAAATATTGGTTAGAGCACTTGGAAATCAACCAGAGCAAATAGTTCAGGGTCTTCATCCTGCGCTTATTTCAGATGAGTTGTTTGCCAAAGCAAATGATGTGTTAAGTGGAAGAAAGAGAAATATGGACTTTAAGAGTGATAAGATAAATTTATATCCTCTTAAAGGACATTTGTGGTGTCCCACTCACGGAAGAACATTATCTGCGTATGCTTCAACAGGAAGAAGTGGTAAAAAGTTTCATTATTACATCTGCACCAAGCCACATATTAAGTGTAATAGATACCCAATTGAAGATGTGCATAATCAAGTGGAAAGAATCTTGTCTAACATTCAGTTGTCGGCTCAATTGATGAACACCTACCGCACTACATTGGAAGGGTTGTTTGAGAATGATGATTTGAATAGAAAAAAGAACATCCAAAAGTCATTAGATGAAGTTGAACGATTGAATAAAAGAAAGACATTTATTGAAGAACAATATATGGATGGAGAACTTCCCTCACACGAGTATCAAGACCTTAAAAACAACATTAATACTCGTTTGTTTAATGAGAAAAATAAACTTCAAGAACTTCAAGAAGTATTATCTCCTTTCAGAGAATATTTGGACAAACAAGTTCCAATGTTAGAAGATTTGGTGGGATTTTATAAATCGGTTGACGGGAGAACTAAAAACAAAATTCTTGGCTGCATCTTTTCAGAAAAGTTATACTTGGAAGAAAAAAAAGTTGCAACACCTAAATTCACAACTCCAATAGAACTTCTTCTCAATGCCAGTAAGGTTTTGCAAAATTGTAAAAATAAAAAAGAGGTCAAAAATGACCTCTTTCTTCAATTAGCTCCCCCTCTTGGGCTCGAACCAAGGACCCTCTGATTAACAGTCAGATGCTCTAACCAACTGAGCTAAGGAGGAAGGCGTGTTGCCTTTTAAAGCGGTTGCAAATATAACGCGAAAAATATTTTTTGCAAATAAATGCGTACAAATTTTCTAAAAATAATTATTTACCCAAAATGGCCTTGTAAATGTCGTTTCCGTTGGCAAAAACAATAAGGGTAATAAGCAGTACAAAGCCCACCATTTGGGCGTTTTCTAAGAATTTATCGCTGGGTTTTTTGCCGCTCACCATCTCATACAACAAGAACACAACATGGCCTCCGTCGAGGGCAGGAATAGGCAATAAATTCATGACTCCCAACATGATCGACAAGATGGCGGTAATGCTCCAAAACACTTCCCAACTCCAGGTTTTAGGGAAAATATCAAAAATGGCTTTAAACCCACCTACGCCTTTGTAGGCGCCAGTTTCTGGATTAAAAATGGCTTTGAGTTGTTTGCCGTAGCCCAACACTTGGTCTTTTCCTTTTGCGAGGCCCACCGGAATCGATTCAAAAAAGCTGTAGTGTTGTTCGGTAAACTGGTATATGCCTAGTTTTTGCAAACTTTCTACACTCAAATGCGCTTGGTAAACGCCAATTTTGCCCTGGGCATTAATTTTAATATTCACGGGAGTTTCCACTTCGTTGCGCAAAATTACTGCCGAAACAATTTGCCCTTTGTGTGCCAAGGCATAGGCAATCACCTGATCCATATAAGGAGTAGCTTGCTCGCCCATGCGCAACACGATGTCCTTGGGTTTCAAGTTGTTTTTGTTGGCCGATTTGTCATCCACCAAACCAACTGCAAAGGGCTCTCTCCAACCAATAAACGGACGTTTTTCGCCACCCATTACTTTTTTGATTAAATCTATTGGCAAGTCGATGGTTTGTTTGGCACCATCGCGCTCTAGTGTCACGCTGTGTGCAAACAACAATTTGTTGGGCACCTCATTAAATCGGGTTACCGTTTCGCCATCTATGGCTATGATTTTATCGCCGGTTTTAAAACCCAATTCTTCACCTACTTTCGAGGTCACGGCTATTCCGTCTTTTAATTCGCTATTTTTCAGATACAACTCCCCGTAAAAAAAGGTCATTCCAATGTAAATTACAAACGCCAAAATAAAATTTACGGCTACACCACCCAACATGATGATGAGGCGTTGCCAAGTTGGTTTGCTGCGAAATTCCCAAGGTTGTGGAGGCAAAGCCATTTGCTCTTTGTCCATGCTTTCGTCGATCATTCCGGAGATTTTTACATAACCACCCAGCGGAAGCCAGCCAATCCCGTATTCGGTTTCGCCAATTTTCTTTTTGAGTAACGAATATTTGATGTCAAAAAACAAGTAAAATTTTTCTACTCGGGTTTTGAATAATTTGGCCGGAATAAAATGACCCAATTCGTGCAGAATGATGAGTAAGGACAAGCTCAATAAGAATTGAGACAACTTGATGGCTATTTCCATAAATAGAGAAGTGTAGTTTTATAAACGCACAAAAGTAAGGTTTTCGCCTTACTTTCGGTTGCGTGGCCAGCGGCTTGTTATTTTTTTATGATATTTTTATGAATACTACCTTCTGAAGTCTTGATAATCAAGGAATACATGCCTGCCGCCAATTGGTTTAGCGCAAATTCAGGGCTGAGGTATTCGCCCATTTTTTGACCCAAAGCATTGTATACTTCGCAACTGCCAAAGGCCGCAGTGGCAGGTAAACTAATCGAAATTGCTGAGGTGGTTGGGTTGGGGTATACGCTTACCATTTCGTTCAAGGCAAAATTTTCATTAGCCAATACCGCCGAACCATTTTTGGAGATGATGTCTTTTTTTACATTAAACACGACCCCGGTTACAGTAAAGGGAACGTTTACAATAAATTGTTCGCCATTTACGGTATTTTCTAATTTATAATCTTGAAATAAGCCACCTGCTCCTGTTAAACGCACGGGAACCGGCATTTCAAAAAAGTTTACCGAAGCATCCGATTGGGTTTGGTTGATGGTCACCACGGCTTGTCCATTTCCGATATTGTGGGCAGTAATGGCATAGACCGGATAGCCTTGGTTGTATACCCAATCGTTAAAAAATTCTTGCAAACTGCTGCCGTAAACCGCTTCTAAATGCGCCTGAAGATCTGGGGTTACCGCATAGGCATAGGCCAATACAGGATCGTTGAGGTAGTTGCGTAAGCCTTCAAAAAAGGCTGTATCACCCAATTTGTAACGCAACATATTGAGCACCATCGCGCCTTTGTTGTAGGATAAACGGCTGCTAAAAATTCGATTCACATCAAGTGCTTCGGCATCGGTCATATAAATTGCCCCATTGGATTGCGAAGTAATACTAGTAATCATCGAGTTCTTGTTGGTCACAAAAGCGGCATCGCCGTCTAAGTTTTCAATCACCATCGAAGCCAAATAGGTAGCAAAGCCTTCGTTGAGCCAAATGTCTTTCCAGCTGCCACAGGTTACTTTGTCGCCAAACCATTGGTGACCCATTTCGTGTGCAATTAGGCTTCGGCTATAGGCTCCGTTGTTGCCGGCAGTCATAAAGGAAACGGTGGTGTGTTCCATTCCGCCGCCCCAGCCAAATTGGCAATGGCCGTATTTTTCGTTGCGAAACGGATAAGGCACAAACGTAGCTTCGTAAAAATTAATGATGGTTGGGGTAATGGCTACGCTAGTAGTATTTGCAGCAGCCGTCTCCGGATACATATAATTTACAATTGGAAAATAAGGACTTTGGGCCGTGCCTAATCCACCCTGTTGGGTAAACACCGAATAATTTGTTGCTGCAATCGCAATGAGGTAGGCAGGTATGGGATAGCCATGGTGAAAATGGGTTTTGCTGTTGCCTCCACCCACATCAATTTTTGATTGTTGCAAGCCATTGGCCACAGCGGTGTATTGGGTTTGGGTGGTAATGTACACGTCTATGCTGTCTACTTTGTCGTTCAAATCTTGTTTGCAAGGCCACCATTCCATGGCACCAAAGGGCTCAGACAAGGTCCACAAAACCGGGGTATTGTTGTGGGTTGTCGCTATAAAAGCACCAAAGCCTGTGGTAGGAGGAATACCGGCATAGGTTATAGTGAGCGAATCGAGCACGGTCATAAATTGTACATTCGGCAGATTGATAATTACTTCGTTGTTGCTGCTTCGGCTAAAGGACAAATCTATTCCGCGTTGTTTTACAGAACTCACCGTTAAATCATTGGACAATTCAAAAACAACCGAACTCAGGTCTTCTTTGGCTACATATTTGGTAGTTACTTCCCCCGAAATGTATTGGTCAGCAGGATCTATGGTTAAGTCTAATCGGTGATATTTTACATCGTAGTTGTAGGTATTGGGATTGGTTTGTAGGCGCATTTTTTTGGCCGCCGATCTCTTTTCTGCTTGAACCAATTCGTCAAATTCGCCGGCAATACTTTGTGCAAATGTGGCGGTGCCCAAGCAAAGGAAAATAAAAAGATAGAGGTTTTTCATGGATGATTTTTTTGCGAATTTATAGAATTAATTGAGAAACAATTCTTAAAATACAAATTGAGCACAGAAAAATAGCTGAAACGCCTGTTTATCTATCCGTTTTCTTTTTGGATATGTCCGTATTTTCTCAAACAATTGCTTAAATTTGCTCCCGAAAATACCGATATTCTATACCTAATACACCAACCAACATGTTGCAAATTGCCTACATCCGAGAGCACAAAGAACACGTAATTGCCGCCTTGGCCAAACGAAATATCGCCGCCAGCCTAGTGGTACACGAAGTGGTTCAAATAGACGAAAACCGACGTGCGGCCCAAGTCGAATTGGATGCCGTCTTGACCGAAGCCAATAAACTCTCAGCAGCGATTGGCGAAATGATGAAATCGGGGGAACGCGAGAAGGCCGCTATTTTAAAAGAAAAAACAGTACTACTCAAAGAGCAAAGCAAAGAATTGTCCGAGAAAACCGAGCAATTGGCTGCCGCCTTGCAGCAAAAATTATATACCCTGCCCAATTTGCCGGCTGACATTGTACCTGCAGGAACCTCTGCCGAAGACAACCTCACGGTGTTTGAAGAAGGCGAAATCCCGGTCTTACACCAAGGAGCTATGCCGCACTGGGAGTTGGTTAAAAAATACGACATCATCGATTTTGAGTTGGGAACCAAGATTACCGGAGCAGGATTTCCGGTATACAAAGGAAAAGGTGCTCGCTTGCAGCGCGCGCTAATCAATTATTTCTTAGATAAAAATATTGCAGCAGGCTATAAAGAATACCAAGTGCCCCATTTGGTCAACGAAGCTTCGGGCTACGGCACAGGCCAATTGCCCGACAAAGAAGGACAAATGTACCATGTGGGCATTGACGATTTATATCTGATCCCTACCGCTGAGGTGCCCGTGACCAATTTGTTTCGCGATGTGATTTTGAACGAAAACGAATTGCCTGTACTGTGCACCGGTTATACGCCTTGTTTCAGAAGAGAAGCGGGGTCTTATGGCGCTCACGTGCGTGGGTTGAATCGTTTGCATCAGTTTGACAAAGTCGAGATTGTGCGCATTGAGCATCCTGAAAATTCGTACCAAGCTTTAGACGGCATGGTAGAACACGTGAAATCCCTGTTGCAAGAACTGAAATTGCCTTACCGAATTTTGCGTTTGTGTGGCGGCGATATGGGATTCACCTCGGCCTTGACCTATGATTTCGAAGTGTTTTCTACTGCCCAAGACCGTTGGTTAGAAATTTCTTCGGTGTCCAACTTTGAGACTTTCCAAGCCAACCGTTTGAAATTGCGTTTCAAAGGAAAAGACGGAAAAACCCAATTGGCACATACCCTAAACGGCAGTTCCTTGGCCTTGCCTCGTGTATTGGCGGGCATTTTAGAAAACTACCAAACTGCTGAAGGCATTGTAATTCCTGAGGTGTTGCGTCCGTATACCGGATTTGACATGATCAATTAGTATTCGCTACTCTTTTTCTTGATTCATACCCTTGCAAAAGGCCAAGTAGCATTCAGTTAAAAAAGGCTTTTCAAATGAAAAAACTCAGTATAATTTTGTGCTTACTCTCTTGGCAACTTTGGTCGCAGAACGAGCAATTGGCGCAAAATTATTTTGACAGGGGCGAATTCGAAAAAGCCAAAATCAGTTACGAATCACTTTTGGGAACCCAGCCCTACAATTCCCTCTATTTTCAGCGAGTCGTAGAATGCCAACAACAGTTGCAAGACTTTCAATCGGCCGAAAAAAACATCCTAGAGCGCAACAAGCAATACCAGCAGGCTGCTTTGTTGGTCGAATTGGGCTACAATTACCAGCTGCAAAAACAGCCCGAGAAAGCCAAAAAATACTTTGAGCAAGCCCTCGATAAAATCCGCAAAAACCCCAACGAAGTCTATGGCATAGCGACCACATTTGAGCGTCACGTGCTCTTGGACTATGCTTTGCAATCTTATGAATTGGCCTTGAGTTTGGCGCCGCAAATGAACTTTAATTTTCAAATGGCCTTATTGCACGGGCAACTGGGTCATACCGACCAAATGATTGACACCTTCCTCACCGAAGCCTATGTAAATCCGCAAAATTTGCCGCTCATTCAAAATCAATTGACCCGGTTTATGCAGGAAGATGCCAGCGTGAACTTTCATGAAACCTTGAAAAAAGCCTTGTTAATTCGGGCCCAAAAAAATCCGGAAGTATTTTGGAACCAGTTATTGAGTTGGTTTTATGTGCAACAACGCGAGTACGGCAAAGCCTTTATCCAAGAAAAAGCCGTCTACAAACGCAACCCAGAAACCTTGGCCAACATCATCAATTTGGCGCAACTGGCCCGCGACGAAGGGGCAAAAGATACGGCCAAAGAAATATTGACCTTTATTTTAGAAAACAGCAAGGACGTAGAGTTGTTGGTAAAATCAAATTGTTATTTGTTGCAAATGCGCATTGAGGTGGCCCAGCCTACTGATTTGCCGCTCATTACAGCCGATTTCGAACTGCTGCTCAAACGCTTTGGGCAAACCCCCAATTCCTTGCCCTTGCAAAAAAGTTATGCGCACTATTTGGCCTTTACCTTACAACAAGCGGCTGCCGCCAAAATACTAGTGAAGCAAGCCTTGGATTTGCCCTTGAATGTGTTTCAAAAAGCCGACCTCAAAATGGAACTGGCCGATATTTTGGTCTTGGAGCAGAACTTCAATCAGGCGCTCATTTATTACAGTCAAATAGAAGATGATTTGAAAGACAACGAAATAGGGCACGAAGCCAGTTTAAAGTCGGCCAAAACCAGTTATTTCAATACTGATTTTACTTGGGCTCAACAGCAATTCAAAGCGCTCAAATCGGCATCGACTCAGCTCATTGCCAATGATGCACTCGATTATTTTTTACTCATTAGCGACGCCACAGTTGCCGATTCTACCCAAACGGCCTTGAAAAGTTTGGCCAAAGCCGATTTTTTGAATTTTCAAAACAAAAATCAAGAGGCGCAAGCCGCCTATGAAGCCATTGCTAAAGGGTATAAAGGCCAAGAAATTGAAGAGGTAATTTTATATCGATTGGCCAAGTTGCTAGAAAAAACAGGAAAACCGGCCGACGCCATTCCCTATTATGAGGCATTAATTGCCCAGTTCGAAGAAGGCATTTACAACGACGAAGCCCAGTACTTTTTGGCCGAAATCTACCGCACTTTTTTTGAATCCAATACAGGCGAACCAGCCTATTTGGCCACTTGCAAACAAAAGGCCATGGCCGCCTACGAATATGTGATTCTCCATCACGAAGACAGTATTTACTATACCGATGCCCGTAAAAAATTCCGTTTATTGCGGGGGGATAAAACCCAATAATTTAAAATCAAGACTATGATTTACTATAACGTAACCGTCAACATACACGAAAGTGTCCACGACCAATGGATGCAATGGATGCAAGAAAAACACATCAAAGCCGTATTGGCCACCGGAAAATTTTCGGCGGCACGTATGGTAAAAGTTTTGGTCGAAGAGGAGCTGGGTGGACAAACCTATGCCATTCAATACACCACAGAAAGCAAGGAAATGTTAGAACGGTACTACCAAGAAGATGCGCCCCGTTTACGGGAAGAAGGGGCCCAACTCTTTGGCGATAAAATGTTGGCCTTTCGCACCGAATTGGCGCATATAGCCGATTTTTCTACCAAATAAAGCAAGTAATTTCTGAAACAAAACACCGATGGAAAAAGTAAAGGCCAAGAAACATTTAGGACAGCATTTTCTGAAAGACGAAAGCATTGCGCAAGCCATCGCCGATACTTTAACGCTCAAGGGATACGATACCGTTTTAGAAATTGGCCCCGGCATGGGAGTGCTCACCAAGTACTTGTTGCCCAAACCCATTACGACCTATGTGGTAGAAATAGATGCCGAATCGGTGGCCTATTTGCAAGAAAAATACCCGCAATTGCAGGGCAAAATCATTGATCAAGATTTTTTGAAATACGATTTTACACCCATTTTTCAAGACAAACCCTATGCCATTATTGGCAATTTTCCCTACAACATTTCTACTCAAATTGTGTTTCGCATGCTCGAAAATCGGAAGCAAATCCCCGAGTTTTCAGGCATGTTTCAGAAAGAAGTGGCCCAACGCATTTGCGAGAAAAAAGGCAGCAAAGTCTATGGTATTCTGTCGGTTTTAGTACAAGCCTTTTACCATGCCGAGTATTTGTTTACCGTAAACGAAGACGTGTTTATTCCGCCGCCTAAAGTAAAATCGGGCGTATTGCGCCTCACCCGCAAGGAAAATTATACGCTGCCTTGCAACGAAAAATTGTTTTTCACCGTAGTTAAAACGGCTTTCCAACAGCGCCGCAAAACACTTCGTAACAGTTTAAAAACATTAAATTTATCTGATAATTTGCGAGAAGATAGTATCTTTGACCTCCGTCCGGAGCAACTGGACGTAAATCAATTTATTGGACTAACTCAAAAAATAGCCTCCGATGGAATTTATACTCAGCAAACAACTCATTAAACAACTCGAGCAATTCATTCAAGAAAAGAATGATGATCAGCTCGAATTGTTGTTGAATGACTTGCACCACGCAGACATTGCTGAGATTTTACAAGAACTTGATTTTGAAGAAGCAATTTACATCTTTAGGGTGTTGGATAGCGATAAAACCGCCGAGGTTTTATTAGAAATAGACGAAGACCTTCGGGAAGACATCTTAAATAAATTATCTCCCAAAGAAATTGCCGAAGAGCTCGATGAGCTCGACACCAATGACGCGGCTGATATTATCGCGGAACTATCAAAAGGCCGTAAAGAAGAGGTAATTTCTGAACTTCTAGACGTAGAACATGCCAAAGACATTGTCGAGTTATTGCGTTACGACGAGGATACCGCGGGAGGAATCATGCATAAGGAGTTGGTGAAAGTCAACGAAAACTGGAGCGTGCTCACTTGCGTCAAAGAAATGCGTATTCAGGCCGAAAACATTTCGCGTGTTCATTCGATCTATGTGGTCGATGACGACGGGCGTTTGAAAGGGCGCTTGTCTTTAAAAGACTTATTGACAACTTCTACACGCACCCAAATTAGCGAGGTATACATCCGAAAATTAAACTTTGTAAAGGTAGATGATGAAGATGTTGAGGTGGCCCGCATCATGCAAAAATATGACTTGGAAGCCATTCCGGTTGTAGATGAATTGGGCCGATTAGTAGGCCGAATTACCATTGACGACATCTTAGACGTTATTGAACAACGAGACACCGAAGACATCCACAAGTTCGGGGGTACCGAAGGATTAGATCTGTCCTATACCAAAACCTCTTTGGGCGAATTGGTTCGTAAACGCGCGACTTGGTTGGTGATTCTTTTCTTGGGTGAATTGCTTACCGCATCAGCCATGGGGTATTACGATATAGAAATTCAAAAAGCAGTGGTATTGGCTTTGTTTGTGCCCTTGATTATTTCGAGCGGTGGAAATTCAGGATCACAAGCGGCATCCTTGATAATCCGCGCCATGGCGTTAAAAGAACTGCAGCTAAGTGATTGGTGGTATGTGATGAAAAAAGAAATTTTGTCGGGACTTTTACTCGGGTCAATCTTGGGAATAATCGGGTTTATACGCATCATGATTTGGCAAAAAACCGGCATTTATGATTATGGCCAATACTGGATGTGGATCGCCTTTAGCGTTTCGTGCTCCCTAGTCGTCATTGTGTTATGGGGAACATTATCGGGTTCACTAATCCCCTTTGTATTAAAACGAGTGGGATTAGATCCAGCTACGGCTTCGGCTCCTTTTGTGGCCACCATGGTAGACGTGACGGGCTTAATCATTTACTTTTCTATTTCTGCCCTCTTTTTAACCGGAAAGATATTGTAAACAATATCCGCTGTTCTCCCGATTTGTCTTTCTAAACGATATCTATGAACGTCAATACTGCGGCAATTAAAATCTTACATATAGACAGCAACCATTCCTATTTATGGAATGAATTGACTGCTTTAGGCTTTAGCAATGTAGCAGATTATACTTCTTCAAAAGCCGAAATCATGCAGGTGATACACGAATACCAAGGCATTGTTATTCGCAGCCGCTTCCCCATCGACAAAGCATTTATTGATCGCGCCACCCAATTGCAATTCATTGCGCGTGTGGGAGCTGGCCTCGAAAGTATCGATTGTGAATATGCCCAAGAAAAAAACATCACCCTCATTGCCGCGCCCGAGGGCAACAGCAATGCTGTGGGGGAACATGCGTTAGGGATGTTGCTAAATTTATTCAACAACCTGAATCAGGCCAATGCGCAAATACGCCAAGGAGTTTGGCAACGGGAAGGAAACCGAGGCCATGAACTCGAGGGGAAAACCATCGGCATCATTGGTTATGGAAACATGGGAAAATCTTTTGCCAAAAAATTGGCTGGATTTAACGTGAAGGTAATGTGCTATGATGTAAAAGAAAAGATAGGCGACAACTACGCCCAACAAGTTTCACTCCAAGAACTGCAACAACAGGCCGATGTGCTGAGTTTGCATGTGCCTTGGACACCGCTCACGCATCAACTCGTAAACAAGGAATTTATCGCTGCTTTTGCCAAACCTTTTTGGCTCATCAACACCGCACGAGGTAAAAATGTGGTCACCGCCGATTTGGTAGACGCGCTAAAGTCAGGGAAAATTTTGGGAGCAGGCCTCGACGTCTTGGAGTTTGAGAAAAGTTCTTTCGAGAACTTGTTTCAGGATAATTCATCCGAAATTCCAGCCGCCTTTCAAGCCTTACTCGCCATGCCCAACGTGCTGCTTTCTCCACACATTGCGGGTTGGACACACGAAAGCAACCTGAAATTGGCCCAAGTAATCGTGGCCAAAATAAAGGCAAAATACCAGGGTGAGTAGAAAATCAAAAACCAATTTTTCGGGTTAAATTTCTCCCAAAATCAAACAAAATCACAATTGATTTCTGTGTATCTTTGCTTCGATTTTTATACGAATTCGCTCAATCAAAAATAATATAGTATGTATCCAGAAGAAATGGTCAATCCAATGAGAGCCGAACTTACCGATTCGGGCTTCGAAAACTTATACAGCGCAGCGGCTGTAGAGGCTGCGTTAAAAACCGAAGGTTCAACCTTGGTCGTTATAAATTCCGTATGTGGTTGTGCTGCACGAAATGCGCGCCCGGGAGCCAAAATGAGTGTAGTTGGGGCCAAAAAACCCGATCATTTGGTAACTGTTTTTGCCGGCGTTGACAAAGAAGCGGTAGACGCGGCTCGCCTACATATGTTTCCTTTTCCGCCATCCTCGCCTTGCATGGCCTTGTTTAAAAATGGCGAATTGGTGCACATGTTAGAGCGCCACCATATCGAAGGTCGTCCTGCCGAACTGATTGCCGAAAACCTTCAAGACGCCTACGCGGAGTTTTGTTAAGCCCACAACAATCAAATCACAACCACGCTACTCGCGTGGTTTTTTTATGGAGTAATGTTGCCCAATTCGACTTTTTAAGACAACAAACAAAATGCCTTTGTTTAACATTCGGCTGAGGCCCGTTTGGTGTTGAAATAAAACCGTATTTTTGTACTCTATTTTTCTCACTTAAACTGTTTATAGCATGCAACTGTACAACACCTTAAGCGCAGAAGAAAGAGCCGAACTGATCGACCAAGCCGGTAAACAACGTCTCACGTTGTCTTTCTATGCGTATGCCAAAATTCAAGATCCTAAACAATTTAGAGACGCCCTATTTCTTGCCTGGAATTCCCTCGATGCCCTAGGAAGAATTTATGTCGCCCACGAAGGCATCAACGCCCAAATGAGTGTGCCGGCCGAACACATCGAAGCGTTTCGGGAAACCTTAGAAGCTTATGATTTCATGCAAAACATTCGGTTGAATGTGGCGGTAGATCAGGACGATCATTCGTTTTTAAAACTCACCATCAAAGTGCGAGACAAAATTGTTGCCGACGGATTAAACGACGCAACCTTTGATGTGACCAATATTGGCGTACACCTTAAAGCCAACGAATTCAACCAAATCTTAGAAGACCCCAACACCATTGTGGTCGATTTTAGAAATCACTACGAAAGCGAAATTGGGCATTTTAAAGGCGCCATTACGCCCGATGTAGAAACGTTTCGAGAAAGTTTGCCTATCATCCACGAACAATTAAAAGCACACAAAGAAGATAAAAATTTGGTGATGTATTGCACCGGCGGAATCCGTTGTGAGAAAGCTTCGGCCTATTTTAAACACCAAGGGTTTAAAAACGTATTTCAGTTAGAAGGCGGAATCATCAATTATGCCAAACAAATCAAGGAAGAAAAGTTGGAGAGCAAATTTATTGGGAAGAATTTTGTGTTTGACCACCGTTTGGGGGAACGCATTACCGATGACATCGTGTCGCAATGTCACCAATGCGGGCAAGCCTGCGACAACCACACCAACTGCCTGAACGACGGCTGTCATTTGTTGTTCATTCAGTGCGATACCTGCAAAACAGCCATGGAAAATTGCTGCTCCCAAGAATGTTTATCTGTCACTCACTTGCCTTTGGCCGAACAAGTAAAACTAAGAAGCGGCAAACAAGTGGGCAACAAAGTATTTCGCAAAGGCAAATCAGAGAAATTACTTTTCAAACATTCGGGAGAATTGTCAGACATTCCCTTGGCAAAAGCGCAACACAGCACCGATATCCGTCAGAAAATAAACACGAATCATCGAGAAAAAAAAGTGCTTTTGGGCAAAGTTGCCCATTATTATGTAAAAGCCAAAGTGGGCCTTTTTGAGCTAGAAAATGAGCACCTCCATACGGGTGATACCTTGCTCATAGTAGGGCCAACAACTGGAAATGAAAAAGTAACGCTCACTAAAATGGCGGTAAACGGCCTCGAAAATACGGTGGCCAAAACGGGAGATAAGGTAACTTTCGAAGTGCCTTTTCGTTTGCGATTATCGGATAAAGTTTATAAAATTCTACAGCAAGATTTGAATTAAAAATTGACCTCGAAAGCCCGTCAGACGGACCTTATTTCAGGAAACCGACTGCTGCCGATGGGGCAAAATATGCTGTTGAAACTTTAAAACTTTAATACTATCTTTACGGTCAAATCGTTTTACGCATTGAAATCGCTCTTGTAGCGGTACTAGATATACACTATGGCATGTACAAGTTGTTCGACCTCTACTGGTGGCGCACCAAAAGGTTGTAAAAATAATGGGACTTGCGGCACCGATAGCTGCAACAAATTGACGGTATTTGATTGGTTGGCCAACATGAGTTTGCCCAACGGCGAAGCCCCTTTTGACTGCGTAGAAGTGCGGTTTAAAAATGGCCGAAAAGAATTTTACCGCAATACTGAAAAACTGAGTTTAAGCATTGGCGACATTGTAGCTACCGAAGCCTCTCCCGGCCATGATATTGGTATCGTAACCCTGACAGGCGAATTGGTAAAAATTCAAATGAAGAAAAAAGGAGTAGCCGTTACCAGTCCTGAAATAGCTAAAATTTACCGCAAAGCTTCTCAAAAAGACATTGACATTTGGTCGGCTTCTAGAGACAAAGAAGAAGGCATGAAAGTGCGTGCCCGAGAACTGGCCATTGCCCAAAAGCTCGAAATGAAAATTTCGGACATTGAGTTTCAAGGCGACGGATCAAAAGCCACGTTCTACTACACGGCCAATGATCGGGTTGATTTTCGGCTATTGATTAAAGATTTTGCTAAAGATTTCAGCACGCGAATTGAGATGAAGCAAGTGGGTTTCCGTCAGGAAGCGTCTCGTTTGGGAGGCATTGGCTCTTGTGGCCGCGAATTGTGTTGCTCTACTTGGCTCACCGATTTTAGAAGTGTAAACACCTCGGCAGCGCGTTACCAGCAGTTGTCTTTGAATCCGCAAAAATTAGCGGGACAATGTGGCAAATTAAAATGCTGTTTAAACTACGAATTAGACACCTACTTGGATGCTTTGCAAGGCTTCCCCGATTTTGACACCAAATTACAAACCGAAAAAGGTACTGCCGTTTGCCAAAAACAAGACATCTTCAAAGGCCTCATGTGGTTTGCCTATACCGATAATTTCGCGAATTGGCATGTGCTAAAAATTGAGCAGGTGAAGGAAATTCTAGCCGAAAATAAATTAAAAAATAAAGTTTCTTCGCTCGAAGATTACGCCTTAGAGGTTACAACAGAACCCGAAAAAGACTTCAATAACGCCATGGGTCAGGAAAGTTTGACGCGTTTTGATCAACCCAAAAGAAAGAAAAAGAACAACAAAAAACGCAAACCCAACGGAGAAAATACGGCAGGGCAGCCAAACAACAACAACGCCAATAGGCCACGCCCGATTCAGCCCAATCAATCCAACCAACCTAAAATAACGCCGAATAACCGCAATGAAAATAAGCAATAGGATTTGGATTATTGCAGCGGCCTTAGCCTTGGTTTCCTGCGATAAAAATCGTGTTTTTGACGAATACAAAGATGTCGGCACGGCTTGGCATCAGGATAGCCTTGTCGCATTTGATTTGCCCGCCTTAGAAGCCAAAAAGAAGTACAACATGTACCTCAATCTTAGAGACAACAACGAGTACCCCTTTAACAATATTTTTTTGATTGTAACGCTAGAGCAGCCCAACAAAATCAGTTTGGTAGATACGCTAGAATATGCCATGGCCAATCCCGACGGAAGCTTGTTGGGTGATGGATTTACCGATGTCAAAGAAAGCAAATTAACCTACAAACAGCAGCTAGTTGGTCAACCGGGACCTTACAAAGTAGTGATTCGTCAAGCCGTTCGTCAAACCGGAAAAATCACAGGGGTTACCGAGCTTCCGGGCATAACCGATGTGGGTTTTAGAATAGAAAAAACAGACTAAATTATGGCATTCTCATTTGATTTTAACCAAGAACACGAACTCGGGTATTTCAAAAAACGCTTTTGGAAAATCTACTTTTATATCCTGGGCGGATTGACCTTATTTTTTCTATTTGCCTCTTGGGGACTATTTGGTTCCATGCCTTCGTTTGAAGATTTAGAAAATCCAGATTCCAATTTGGCTACCGAAATTATTGCGGCTGATGGCGTTACAATCGGAAAGTTTTACAACGAAAACCGCACGCCAATTAAATATGCCGATTTGCCCAAACATTTAGTGAATGCCTTGGTTGCCACCGAAGACGAGCGTTTTTATGAGCACTCCGGAATAGATGGTCGGGGAACTTTACGCGCCGTATTGAGTTTGGGAACCAGCGGAGGAGCCAGCACCCTTACGCAGCAATTGGCCAAGTTATTATTTCACGGAGAAGGCTCCCGATTTTTGCCGCTTCGCATCATTCAAAAAGCCAAAGAGTGGATCATTGCCATTCGTTTGGAGCGCCAATACACCAAAAACGAAATCATTGCCATGTATTTTAACAAGGCTGATTTTGTAAATACCGCCGTGGGAATCCGGTCGGCAGCCAAGGTGTATTTTGGCAAAGAACCCCGCGATTTAACCATACCCGAAAGCGCCATGCTAGTGGGAATGCTTAAAAACCCTTCTTTGTTTAATCCGATTCGCCGCCTAGAAAAGGTAACTGCCCGCAGAAATGTAGTCTTGGGCCAAATGGTGAAAAACGATTTTTTACCCGAAAACCAAAAAGAAGCACTCGAAAAAGAACCCATTGTATTGCACTTTCAACCCGAAAGCCACACCGACGGAATTGGCACTTATTTTCGTGAGTATTTGCGGGACTTCATGAAAAATTGGGTGAAGGAAAATAAAAAATCAGACGGGACCGAATACGACATTTACAAAGACGGGTTAAAGATTTACACCACCATTGATTCGCGCATGCAAACCTATGCCGAAGAAGCGGTTCAACAACATTTACCCAACTTACAAGCGGAGTTGGCGGCACAACAAAAAGAGAATAAAAACGCTCCCTTTGTGAATATATCCGATGCCGAAACCAAAAAACTGCTCGACAATGCCATGCGTGGATCAGAGCGATGGAGAAGCATGACGGCAGAAGAAAAATCAGAAGAAGAAATCATCAAGTCTTTTTCTGTAAAATCAAAAATGAAAGTATTCACCTGGAAAGGCGAACGCGATACCGTGATGACTCCTTTGGATTCGATACGGTACTACAAAAGTTTCTTGCAAACGGGAATGATGGCCATGGAGCCCAATACTGGACACATCAAAGTGTGGGTAGGCGGAATCAATTACAAGTATTTTCAATACGATCACGTAGGCCAAGGCGCGCGTCAAGTGGGTTCGACATTCAAACCATTTGTATACGCGACCGCCATTGAGCAACTCAATATGTCGCCCTGTGATTCGATCATAGACAGTCCGTTTATGATTCACAAAGGCCGCCACAATGTAACCGAAGATTGGGAGCCGCATAACTCCGACAACCAATACCGCGGCATGGTCACCCTGAAAAAAGCATTGGCGCTATCGATCAATACGATTTCAGCCAAATTAATAGACAAAGTAGGTCCAGAGGCGGTGGTAGAACTGACCCATAAATTGGGCGTGAAATCAGATATCCCTGCACAACCGGCCATTGCCTTGGGAGCGGTAGAAATTTCTGTACACGACATGGTGGCTGCCTACAGCACCTTTGCCAATGAAGGGGTTTACATCAAACCGCAATTCATCTCCCGCATCGAAGACAAAAACGGAGTAGTGATCTACGAACCCAGTACAGAATCTCATGATGTATTAAATAAAGACATTGCCTTTGCTGTAATCAAATTGTTAGAAGGCGTTACCGAAGGCGGTTCGGGAGCTCGTTTGCGCACCGAAGGAGGAGGAAACGGCTACAACCGCGTAACAGGCTATCCGTACGTGTTTACCAATCCGATTGCGGGAAAAACAGGGACTACCCAAAACCAGTCAGACGGTTGGTTCATGGGTATGGTCCCCAATTTAACCGCGGGAGTTTGGGTGGGTTGTGAAGACCGTTCGGCACGATTTAAAGGAATTACCTATGGCCAAGGTGCCACCGCAGCTTTACCAATATGGGCTTTGTTTATGAAAAAATGTTACGCCGACGAAACATTAACCGTCTCCAAAACTGATTTTGAACGCCCTGCTAATTTGTCCATAAAAGTAGATTGTTATGCTCCGCCCGTAAAAGATACGGTAGCCGCCGAACAAAATACGGAGGAAATAGGCCTGTAAAAAGAACGCACATGATTAACAAAAAAGTAGCTTCTGTTGAGCATGCACTTCAAGGAATTGAAAACAGCATGACTCTTCTTATAGGGGGATTTGGCCTTTGTGGCATACCCGAAAACAGCATTGCCGAATTGGTAGCCAAAAAAGTTATGCACCTCACCTGTATTTCTAATAATGCTGGAGTAGATGATTTTGGCTTGGGCTTGTTGTTGCAACACAAACAAATCAAAAAAATGATTTCTTCCTATGTGGGTGAAAACGCCGAATTTGAGCGCCAAATGCTCTCAGGAGAATTAGAAGTCGAATTAATTCCGCAAGGCACTTTGGCCGAGCGCTGCCGAGCTGCCCAAGCAGGAATCCCCGCTTTTTTTACGCCAGCAGGCTTCGGAACCGAAGTGGCCCAAGGCAAAGAAACACGTGAATTTAACGGAAAAATGCACGTCATGGAGCACGCATTCAAGGCCGACTTTGCCATTGTTAAAGCCTGGAAGGGAGACACAGCCGGCAATTTAATTTTTAAAGGGACTGCCCGTAATTTCAATCCGAGTATGTGTGGTGCGGCAAAAATTACAGTTGCCGAGGTAGAAGAATTGGTCGAAGCGGGCACCTTAGATCCGAATCAAATACACATTCCTGGGATTTTAGTGCAACGAATTTTTCAAGGAAAAACTTTTGAAAAACGAATTGAACAACGCACAGTTAGAACCCGATAACACAGGAAACACCCCAAATTTTCAACATTCCAAATTAGATAAATATGCTTGGTAAAGAAGAAATAGCGAAGCGAATTGCCCAAGAAGTGCAAGATGGCTATTATGTAAATTTAGGCATTGGCATTCCTACTTTGGTTGCCAATTATGTGCGTACCGATATTGAAGTTGAATTTCAAAGCGAAAATGGTGTGTTGGGCATGGGCCCTTTTCCGTTTGAAGGAGAAGAAGATGCCGATGTGATTAATGCCGGAAAACAAACGATTACCACCTTGCCTGGAGCTTCATTTTTTGATTCGGCTACCAGTTTTGGAATGATTCGCGGACAACACGTTGATTTGACCATTTTGGGTGCCATGGAAGTGTCTGAAAATGGCGACATTGCCAATTGGAAAATACCAGGAAAAATGGTAAAAGGGATGGGAGGCGCAATGGATTTAGTAGCTTCGGCAGAAAATATAATTGTAGCCATGATGCACGTAAATAAAGCGGGCGAATCCAAAATACTTAAAAAATGTTCCTTGCCACTCACAGGCGTGGGTTGCGTAAAAAAAGTGGTGACCGAATTGGCCGTGCTCGAAGTGACGCCTAAGGGGTTTAAATTGCTTGAACGAGCACCCGGTGTAACAGTAGAGGATATTATTGCCGCCACCGAAGCCGATTTGATTATTGAAGGAACTATTCCTGAAATGAAATTGTAGTATGTTGCTAATGCTCTCCTTTTTCGGCCAATTTGCGTTCTAATTCGGCTTGAAATTCTTCCATAACTGGTTTTACCGTGCTTTCTGGCAAATCGGCTATCCGAATATACATAAGGCCGTCAATGGCATTATTAAAGAGTGGATCTACATTAAAGGCCACTACTTTTGCGTTTTGCTTGATGTATTTTTTGATCAAAACAGGCAAACGTAAAGCTCCCGGTTCGATTTCGTCGATGAGTTTATCAAACTTATTTAAATCGGCCTCGGCTTCGTCAAAAATAAAATCTTTGTCGGCGTCTTTCAATTTTACTTTAAAATCTTTTTTGGCGTGAATGTATTGCGCTATATAAGGATCGTAATAGTGCGATTTCATGAACTCAATCATGATCGATTTCGAGAAATCAGTAAACTGATTGCTGATGCTCACCCCGCCAAGCAAGAAATTATGCTCGGGATAACGCAAGGTAGTGTGTACAATGCCTTTCCAAAGTAAAAAAAGCGGCATGGGTTTTTGCTGGTATTCTTTCACGATAAAGGCTCGCCCCATCTCGATGGATTTACTCATCATATCAAACAATTCAGGCTCAAAGCGAAATAATTCGTGTAGATAAAACCCTTTGATTCCATGTGTTTTGAAAATCTCGGCACCCAATCCCATGCGGTAAGCACCGGCTATTTTTTTGGCCTCATCATCCCATAAAAACATGTGATGGTAGTACTTATCAAATTTGTCTAAATCGATAGGTTCATTCGTTCCTTCCCCAATTTCTCGGAAGGTAATTTCCCGTAAACGGCCTATTTCATGCAAAATAGCGGGAATATTTTGGGCGGTAGCAAGAAACACTTCAAAATTTTTGCTGTGGGTGAGGCGGCTGTTTCCTTCTTTGCGAAGCGCTTCAACTTCTAGAATCATTTGTTCGTTGCTGCCTGGCGTAGCAATGGTTTTGGGGCTTTTGGGAGGCATCAACTGATTTAGATTGGACGCCGATAAAAAACGGGTGTCCTTCTCGAAGGAGTTGGCCAACATATAGGTTTTCTTGCGTAAAAACTCCGAATATTCTTCTATGGTGCCGTGTTCATTTTGTTCGCTAACGGGGATTGGTTTTCCTATGCGAACTTTAATGATACGGTCTTTTTGGGTATGTAATTCAGAGGGGAGCTTGGCGGTGCGCAGCGTTCCATTTATTTTAGAAAGAAAGTAAAATAATCGGCTGTTTTTGGCATGAAAATAAATAGGAATTACCGGGACTTGCGCTTTACGAATTACTTTGATAGCGCCTTCTTCCCAATGTTTGTCTACCACTAATTTTCCGTCTTTGTAGGTTGAAACTTCTCCCGCCGGAAACATGCCCAATGGCTTTCCGTCACTCAAATGGCGTAAGGTTTCTTTGATCCCAATAACGCTTGAATTGGCTCCTTTGTGGTTTTCAAAGGGATTTACCGGCATGATGTACTTTTTGAGCGGATCAATGCGGTGCAATAAAAAGTTGGCGATGATCTTAAAATTAGGCTCGTGCTCCAGCATTAATTTTAAGAGTAAAATCCCGTCAATTCCTCCCAGCGGATGGTTTGATATGGTAATGTAAGCTCCGTCTTTGGGCAATCGTTTCAAGTCTGCTTCCGGGATTTCAAACTTAATCTGAAACTCATCCAAGACCGAATTCAAGAATTCTAAGTCTTTGAGGTGTTTGTTGCGGTCGTATATTTTGTTTAGGGAAGATATCCGTAACACTTTCATGAGCAACCAACCGGAGAAGGTTCCTAATGGGCCATATTTGTCGGTGTTTATTGCTTTGGCAACTTCTTTAGCACTTACTAACCCCATGAATATTTGTTTTTTTGAAGTGAAACAAAGATAACAAAAAACTCCAATTTTATTTTTTTTTCTAAAGCAAGCCACCACTTTTTTACTACTTTTGAATGGCCTAAACTAATTTTACTGGATGAAGATTATTTCTTACAACGTTAACGGTATCCGCGCAGCGATTTCTAAAGGATTTCTAGATTGGTTGCAACAGGCCAATCCCGATGTTATCTGCTTGCAAGAAATTAAAGCCACACCCGATCAAATTCCAACTTTAGACATAGAATTGGCCGGTTATCCCTACCATTATTGGTTTCCAGCCCAAAAAAAAGGCTACAGTGGGGTAGCGGTTTTATCAAAGACAAAACCCAATAACGTGGTGTTTGGCACCGGTATAGCCCACATGGATTTCGAAGGCCGAAACCTGCGGGTAGACTTTGATGATTTTTCTGTGATGAGTTTATATTTGCCATCGGGCACGAATAGCGACCGATTGGGGCATAAGTTCATGTATATGGACGATTTTCAACAGTACATTGATGCCCTCAAACTAGAAATCCCCAATTTGATTATATGTGGCGATTACAACATCTGCCACGAAGCCATAGATATTCACGATCCGGTGCGCAACAAAACAGTTTCTGGCTTCTTGCCCGAAGAACGCTCCTGGTTGGACGCCTTTCTAAAAAACGGATTTGTAGATAGTTTTAGAGCCCTCAATAAAGAACCGCACAACTATACTTGGTGGAGTTATCGGGCGGGGGCCAGAGCAACAAATAAAGGTTGGCGCATTGATTATTGCTTGGTGAGTGCACCCTTGAAAGACCGAATAAAAAGAGCCTTCATTTTAGCTGAAGCAAAACATTCTGACCATTGTCCAACGGCAGTAGAAATTGAATAAACCCTAAATTGTAACATATGATACGTAAAATTTCCTTAGCATTCCTAGTATTAGCGGTAACCAGCTCCTGTGTGTCCAAAAAATTGTACACTGATCTGGAAAACAAATTTGCCGATTTAAAGAAAGAAAACCGTCAATTACAAGACGACAACGAAGCCTGTACCAAAACCAAAAACCAATTGGATCTAGATTTGGCGGCCTTAAAAACCGAGCACGACAAAGTAAAAGGAGAGCGCGACAAGTACTTGGCTGATTTCACCGCCACCGATAAAAGCCTAAAAACCCTTCAAGCTTCTTATGCCGCTTTAGAAAAAAACAGCGACGAAGCCCTACAAAGTAATATGGCCAAAAACCGCGAATTATTAGCTCAATTAGAAGCCAAAGGAAAAGCCTTGGCTGCCGAACAAGAACGTTTGGACAAACTCAAAACCGATTTGCAAGACAGCTCAAAACGATTGGCAGAGCTAGAAACCGTCTTGGCCTCTAAAGATGCTGCCATGAAAAAACTGAAAGAAACTTTATCAAAAGCGCTTCGCGGATTTGAAGGTAAAGGACTTACCGTGCAAGAGAAAAACGGCAAAGTATACGTGTCTATGGAAAACAAATTATTGTTTGGTTCGGGCAGTTGGGCGGTTGGTGCCGAAGGTAAAAATGCGGTAGTTGAAGTGGGTAAAGTCTTGGCTGCAAATCCTGATATTTCGGTCTTGATTGAAGGGCATACCGACAACGATGCCTATGCAGGCTCTGGTGCTATTACAGACAACTGGGATTTATCAACGAAGAGAGCCACCGCAATTGTAAACATATTGGCAGAAAATAAAGGCATTAACCGCCTAAATCTTACTGCAGCTGGCCGAAGTGAATATGCCCCTTTAGTAGCGAATGACAGCCCAGAAAACAAAGCCAAAAATCGCCGAATCGAAATTATTTTAACGCCAAAATTGGATGAGATTTCCAAAATGTTAAACGAGTTGTAGCGATTAATTTACAAGAATAAAGAAAGGGTAAGACGCAAATCTTACCCTTTTTTGGTATAAAAAAAGGAGCTGTAAGTAAGCTCCTTTTGTATTTGGTATTCTCGAATGACTAGAAATTATAAGTAGCAGATAAGGAAAAAGTTCTGCCGTATTTACTAGACCATACTAAGTCATCTTTTGCCGCATTGTAGGAGTTGTTTGCGTTAAACAACAATTTCTCGAAATCTGAATCCAAGATGGTGTCGTAGTTTTGGCTGTTGCGCACGCGGGTGTCGTTGTTGCGGTAGAAAATCTGATCTTGCGCCAACAAGTTTTGCACGTTCAGTTTCACTTCAAATTTGTTGTCCATGAAGGATTTTGCGATCTGCAAATCGAGCAAGGTTCTCGATTTTTCCCACAAGGTAGGCTCCCCTGCTCCAGAAGGACCAGATGGTACCCCCACAATAGCAATACGATTTCCCACTCGGTTTAACGAGGTAGAAGCGCTCCAGCCGTTGTTCATGTATTGTAAACCGGCGTTCAATACATAAGGCGATTGTCCTTGCATTGGGCGGTATTTCTCAGATTCGGCTAATCCTGGCTCAGTTCCTACTTTCACTTCAGAGTAAATTAAGGCTAAGTTAGAAAACAAGGTAAAGTTGTCTAGCGCAGAACCGGCTTCGTTGCCCATTAGGCTGCTTAACAAGGTTCTAAACTCAATTTCAAATCCGGAGTTTTTGGCCGAAGGCGCATTCCAATAGTATACTTCTCTTGGGTTTGGAGAGGCTTTAATCTCGATGGGGTTTTCGAATTGTTTGGTAAATACACTAAACGAAAACAATTGCCCTTTACCCGGATATACCTCATAACGAAGGTCAAAGTTTTTGATGGTGGCAATTTTAAGATCTACATTTCCTTGGGTGTTAAATTGGGTTTGGAAATCGTAGAATTTAAACGGAGCCAACTCTCTAAACTCCGGACGGTTTAGGGTTTTAGAGTAGCTGATGCGGAAGTTTTTCTTGGCGTTAATTGCGTAGATTACGTTTAAGGATGGAAGAATGTCTTGTTGCGCATTATTGAGGTTTACCGGTCCGGCATCATTTGCACTGGTTAAGGTTTGGGTGTAATTTTCGAGACGAACTCCCCATACAAAACGCCAATTATTAAAGATGTTATCCAACATCACATAGCCGGCATTCAATTTTGACGCAGCTTCGTAATGGTCTTTCGGCTTGGTAATGTTAAGCATACTAAATCCGTTTGAACCATTTCCTAAAGCACCCATATTGGCGGCATTAAAAATATCGCTGTCTGGTAAGACCAATAATTGGTTGGTAGGATCAAAATTATTCATGGTTACATACCCTAAGAATTTTGCATCAAAGGTTCTGTTTCTGTTTTGCATAGCAGCTCCAACTTTTATCTCAGCACTTACCTTGTCACTAAAGTTAAATTTTTTAGAAATGTCGGTTTTGGCAAAAGTGATTTGTTCCTCATTTGTAGAATAAAAAATATTACCCCCAGACTGGAAATTCACCGATTGCGAAACTTGTGCTACGTATATAGGAGAATCATAAGACAAATACGAGTTTCTACGTAAGTTGGGAATAGAACGCGAAACTTTACTAATTGACCCGTTCCAGTTTATTTTTATTTTGCTTTTAGAAAAATAATGATCGCCGTTTAATTGGCTAGATAGGATCTTGTTGCTGGTAAACCAACGGGCGTTGTTATTGAAGTTGTAGTAAGGAGGATCTGCGTCTAATCCGCTTTGACCGGTTCGGATAATCACTTTATCTTCAGAATTTACACTGTAGATGTTTTTAAGGCTGATCGAGTTGTTGTTGTTTATTTTGAATGAAAAATTAGCCAAAGCTCCAGCCAATACTTGCTCGCTGTAATTTTTGTCTAAGAAATCTTCTGTTTTAATATTAGGCTGACCCTCAACGCCCGATTCGCTATAATTTCTGCGAATCGTTTCTTGAAACAAATTGGTTTTGTTGTAGGTTAAAGAAACCAAAGCACCCAATGATTTTTCGCCTATCGAAAATTGTCTACCAATAGAATATTGTAAATTCATATTTGGGGTAAATTTTTTGTCAAACAAATTCCAATCGCCTTGGGTAGCTGTAGCATAAGCGGTAGCAAAGGCTACGTTGTTTGGATCATTGGGGTTATTCGCCGCTAAATTGCTGGCAATAGGAAACAAATCTCGTGTCCCGTCATCCATGCCTAAATCATCGAGTTTACCTCCCACATACGACACTTGTTTTTGTCCGGTAGTCACGGTGTTGTACCCGGTTCCGATGGTAAATGCTTGGAAGTTTTTGTCTGGTACACTTTTGGTTGTAATTTGCACCACACCTCCGGCAAATTCACCCGGTAAATCGGGAGTTGCAGTTTTGCTGATGATTAAGTTATCAATCATATTAGACGGGAAAATGTCAAAGGAGAACGCTTTTCTGTCTGGCTCTGAACTCGGAAGGGGTGAGCCGTTAATGAAGGCCGTGTTGTAGCGGTCATTCAATCCGCGGATGATCACAAATTTATTGTCTTGGATACTGGCGCCAGAAATACGTTTGATCACGTCTGAGGTGCTTTTATCTGGTGTTCTTTTGATGGTTTCGGCTGAAATTCCGTCAGATACACTGATGCTATTTTTTTGCGCAATCAATAAGGATTTTACCGATTCGGTTTTGGCTTTGGTACGGGTAATGACAACCTCGTTCAGCATATTTTTTTGCTCTCCCAAAGAAGGACTCAACTCGGTAATTTCTTTTTCTTTGATAATTACTTCAGAAATGAGTTTTGAAGCATAGCCCATCGATGAAAACTCTACTTCGTAGGTTCCTGCAGGAATAGAACGAAAAATGTAATTTCCATCCATATCCGTGGATAAGGCATATTTGGTGTTTTTCACGACTACATTAATTCCGGGAACGGGTTTGCCGTTTGATTCGTCTAGAACAGTACCTTTTAAACCACCATTAGTTTGACTGAGTAAAATAGGACTTACGAGTAAAAAAATCCATTGTAAAAGTGTTTTCATTTTATATTCCTTAAGGGTTGAAAATTCCTTGCAAAATTACCCTCATACCCAGCTTTCTATATTACGGTTATGTAAAGAAACTGTTACTAAATAACCATAAAAAAAGGCGCCCTAAGGCGCCTTTTCTTTATTTAAAAAGAGTTGATTATTGTTTGATCATCTTTTTCACTACCACATCGTTGGTAGCTTCGTTGGTGATTTTCACAATGTAAAGTCCTTTTTTCAATTCAGAAACCGATTCAGAAACAGTGTTTGTTCCTTCGGCTAAATTGATTTGTTTGCTAAGTAATAAGTTACCTTCAAAAGTAAATACTTGCATTTGAGCAGCTGCAACTTTAGAAGATTCCATTTCAAGCGTAAAGGTATCAACCACAGGGTTTGGATACACTTCAGATACGTTAGAAATTTTTGTAGTGGTATCGTTGTTGGCAACAGCACATGCTGCATTGGTAAGTGTGATGTATTTATCTGCACCAGCAACTCCACAGTTAGAAATAGCTTTAACTCTTAATAAAGTACTAGCTACAGTTACCGAAGCAAATGATACTACTACTGTGTTAGTACTTTGTCCGCTCACGATTACCGCACCATTAGCCATGGTCCAAGTGTAGGATGAAGCACCTACCATATCAGCCACCGAGAAAGTCACGTTAGCACAAGTAGTAAAGGTAGTTCCACCATTCACAGCAGGGATTGTTGGAGAGGCAGGATTTAAGGTTAAAGTTTTTGCCGTAGCGCTCAAACCAACACCGTTTTTGCTGTAGATCACAATTGTTTTTACTGCAAGAGTAGAGAAGTTAGCAGGCAAAGCAACAGAGAAAGTCAAGTCACTTGTTTCTAATACATTTGAAGCATTAGAAGGATTGCTAGCAGATGTTACAAAACTTCCTGCAGGAGCAGTAATTTGGTATGAAGTAGTATACAAGGCAGGAGTCATGGTATAGCTGTAGCTATTTCCACCACAAATCGCACCAATCTGACCAGCAACTGTTACAAGTGTAGAAGGCAACACACGTGTTAAAGAAAGTGTTTTGGCTACTGACGAACCTACACCATTTACACCATAAACAGAGATTGGCAAAGCAACTCCAGCATTTCCGGCAGGAACATCAGCAAAGTTTACTTGAATGATTCGGTCATGCGCACCACCACCTACTTGGTTTACACCGGCAGGTAAAACCCAGTCATAAGACGATGCGGTAGTTACCGCAGAAGCCGTAAGGGTTAATGGAGTAGAAGTACCTAAATAAATTGCACTTGCAGTAATCGCTGTGGTTGGCGTAGCAGATGCAGGATTTGTTAAGTATAAAGTGGTTGGAGCCGTCGGCACTGTTCTTGTTAAAGCAAGTGTTTTCAGAGCAGAAGTACCCACTCCGTTTACAGCCGCAATACTAATTGGCAAGGCAACACCTGTATTTCCAGGAGCCACGTTTGCGAAATTAACTTGGATGATTCTATCGTTAGCACCACCACCTACTTGGTTCACACCGGCAGGCAAGGTCCACACATAAGATGCAGCGGTAGTTACAGCAGTTGCAGTTAAGGTTAATGGAGTTGAAGTTCCAATAAACATACTTGCGTTTGTGATTGCTGTAGTTGGGGTAGCCGATGCTGGGTTAGTCATAGAAAGTACAAGCGGAGCAGTTGGCAACGCTCTAGTTAACGACAAGGTTTTAGCAGTTGTAGAAGTACCTACACCATTTACTGAACTTACGCCAATCACTACAGCAGTAATCTCAGCAGCTGGCAATCCAGCAAAGTTTACTTGGATGATTCTTGAATTTCCACCGCTAACTTGGTTTACACCTGCAGGCAAGTTCCAAGCATAACTAGTAGCTGTAGTTACATTTCCAGCAGTAAGCGTTAAAGGGGTTGTAGTTCCTACATAAGCACTGATGTTTGTGATTGCAGTAGTAGTTACACCATTTGTTAAAGACAAAAGAACTGGTGCAGTAGGCAAGGCTTTAGTTAAAGACAATGTTTTAGCAGCACTAGAACAACCGTTTTCATTTACTGAACGAACAACTAAGTTCCCAATTGAACCTGCTCCAGGAGCCACGTTCAAGAAGTTCACTACAATTGTATTTGTTCCTTGACCAGACAAAATGTTCACTCCAGCAGGAGCAGTCCATGAGTAAGAAACAGCACCAGCTACATCGGCGATGAGGTAGGTTGCAGTAGTAGAGGTTCCTACTAAAACACCTTGGGCAGTAGTACCAATGATGCTTCCAGGAGTAGTTGGTAAAGCATTAACATTCACTACAATGGCAGTTCTTAAGCTTTCAATACCATTACGTACTTGTGATACATAATAGGTTTTTGTTCCTACCACAGTAGTAGCTGGAGTTGGTGCTGTAGCCAAAGCAGTTCCGCCTGTAGCTACAGTATACCATTTTAATGAAGTACCACCTAATAAAGTAGCAGTTAATGGACTAGCCACTTGAGTATAACACAAGTTAACAGGAGAAGCTACTTCAGGAGCAACTAATGCCGTTGCAGAACCAAGAGCAGTTTCGTCAAAGTGAGCCGAGTTCAACAAGATAGAACCAGCAGCTGGACGGTAATCTAAACCAGTGTAGATCGTTGCGCTTGTGCTGTTGTAAGGATTTACTAATAAACCAGCGTTTGTCGTAGCAGTAGTATTGTTGCTAGCTGCATACCAAGTTGCGATATTAAAAGAAGCATTGTTTACAGTAGTATTTACTTGGTATACTTTAGAGGTTGTTACCGTTCCGGCAATTACGTTATCTCTAAATTGTAGCGTTCCGTTTAAGGCGTTGGTTTCAGTAGTTAAACCGTCAACGTGTACTCCTTCGTTGTAATCCATGAATACAGAGTTGTAAATTTTCAACTGAGAATTTCTACGGATACGTGCCGCTCTTTTATACCCAGAAGCTAATGTACCTCCATTAGGCAAAGTTAAACGGTAGTTTGGTCCAACCATAGTAAAGTTGGTGAAGATAGCTGCTGTATAAGGAGTAACCGAAGTACTAGAAGCGTTGTTGTCTGATTCAAAACCTTCAGAAGTTGAAACTGCAGGCGCATCAGAAACTTGAGGATCTCTCACACCTAAACCAAATTGACAGTTTCCACTGTATCCGTTATCGGTATCAAAATCATCATCAAGACCTCTATAAGCTACTAAGTGTTTACAGTTTACAGCTCCACCAAACCACTCAAATGAGTCGTCGTTAGAATGCGATACTTGTACGTAATCAATTGTTGTTCCAGAACCAACAGCACCCATAGTCAATCCGTTGATTTCTGTATTTAAGGCGTAAACATATCCAGGGAATTCAATACGAACGTATTTTAAAGAACCTGAGTTGTCAGCATTGTCTGGAGTTAAACCTCCACCGTATTTCGTATCAGCAGAATCAGCAAGTCCTTCTACGTTGGCAACACCACTATTTAAGTTGTAGGCACCTTTACCCAAAAGGATAACACCACCCCAATCTCCTTTGTTTCTAGCACCAGGAGCATTGTCAGAAGTAAATACAATCGGTTGGCTAGCTGTTCCGTTTGCAATTAATTTAGAACCTTTAGCAATCAATAAACAAGCACCCACAACGGTGTGGTCACCCAAGATTACTGTTCCGGCTTCAATTGTTAGGGTAGCATTACCTGTAACATAAATTTGCCCACTTAATTTATAAGTGTGGTTGGCAGTCCAGGTTGTGTTTGTTGTGATGTTTGAAGACACTACAACATCAGCCGCTGGATAAGTTGTGTTTTGTGGATCAAAATTGGTCCACTGATCAGTCCACATCGCTGCGGGAGCTGGAGCAAACGCACCACGGTAAGA
>CANKLE010000007.1 GCA_947483075.1 Flavobacteriaceae bacterium
ATATATTATATGAAGTTATTATTGTTGAATTATATAACAACAAAAAAGCCCGATAGCGAACTATCGGGCAATATATAAAAAAAAATTAATTTTTTATTTTCCTAATCTTGATTCTTGTCCGCCAATCTCAGAAAACTTACCGTTTCTTGATTCTTGTCCGCCAATCTCAGAAAACTTACCGTTTCTTGATTCTTGTCCACCAATCTCAGAAAACTTACCGTTTCTTGATTCTTGGCCACCAATCTCTGGACTGGTAAATGAAGTTAAGATCATCATCAATGAAAACAATCCTAATGTTAATACTGTTTTTTTCATAATTTGAGACTTTTATTTATATGTGTTTTATTTCGTGTTTCATGTAAATCGTCACTGATTCACGATGTAAAACTATAGTGCATGTCTCCTTAAATCTAGCATTTACAGGCGTTTATGGTAGATGGTAGTCGTTTGGTAGTGAATGATAGCCAAATCCGAGTGGATGGCGTTTTTTAAATTTCCAGGTAGTTGCCGTTGGTAATGGCGGCAATAATGGCGTCTATGTTTTCCTTATAAGACTTAGAAAACGGCAATTTGGTGGGGGTGTTTTTAATGTAGCATACCGAATTTCCGGTGTGAATGCGCGACACATAATCTACATTTACAATGTAACTGTTGTGTATGCGTACAAAAGGATTGGTGAGCACGCCCTCAAAATGTTTCAGTGTTTTGAATGCGGTAATCATTTCGCCCGAATTCAGGTGAATATCGGTAGAGTTGTTGTCGGCCTGCAAATAACAAATGTCTCGGGCTTCAATAAAGCGGTAATCTCCATAGGATTTCACGCAGATAATCAAGGGTTTTTCTTGCGCCAATGACAGCCCAGGAATAGCTTCAATGATTTTGGCAGTGCTGTTGCTCTCTAATGCAGGATCTTCTACTGACGGGGGAGCAGAAATAATCTCGGGCTCCACCACTTCGATGGCCGTTCGAGAGATTTTGGGCTGCATAAAAAGACGAGGGTTATCAAAAACAAACTTCTCGTACTTCAAGATAGTTTTGCGCAGCTCGTGAACGTCTAAGGGTTTTAGTAAATAATCCAGCACCTCATACTTCATGGCTTCGTAGGCCAGGTTTTGGGTTTTAGTTATTACGATAATCTCGGGAACGATGCGCAAATACCGGTGCAATTCGTTGATGAGCTGCAACGATAAATTACTTTTTTTATCCTCGGGAGCAATTTCTAGAAATACCAATTGCGGCGTGTGCTCTAAAATTGCATTTACCGCTTCGGCATAGTTGGTAGCCGACCCTAAAAAAACAAGCTGCTGAAAATGACTGGCTATGGCCATCACATTTTCAATACTTTCGGGCTGGTCGTCCACGATGATGAAAGTATGCTTCATTGAGTTAGCTGCCTAAGCTTTAGTGACAAAACACACCTAGACAAGGGCTAAATTAGGTCATTACCAAACGGCAAATGCGGGACTTATACACAAGAAATTCAATAATTATTAACAATTGAAGAGCCGAATTATAGTCTATTTATCATAAAAAATGGCGCCCTTTTCAGAGCGCCATTGCATTGTTTCAAGTTGAATTTATTTTGCTTTGAGCAACCAATTTTTTACCGAAACCTCATTTTCTATTATGCTTTTCAACTCGGTAATAGCCACCCGGTCTTGCTTCATGCTGTCTCGGTGACGAATGGTTACGGTTTTGTCTTCTAGGGTTTGGTGATCAACCGTAATACAAAACGGAGTGCCTAGCGCGTCTTGACGTCTATAACGACGACCCACTGCATCTTTTTCGTCGTAGGTTACGTGGAAGTCCCATTTGAGTTCTTCGATTATTTCGTGAGCCAATTCGGGCAAACCGTCTTTTTTTACCAAAGGCAATACCGCTGCTTTTGTGGGAGCCAATACCGATGGCAACTGCAACACCGTTCGGGTTGATCCGTCTTCTAATACCTCTTCTTTTAAGGCGGTGGCAAAAACAGCCAAGAACATCCGGTCTAAGCCCACCGAAGTCTCGACCACATAAGGGGTATAATTTTGGTTGAGCTCGGCATCAAAATACTGCAATTTTCTGCCTGAAAATTGTTCGTGCGCTTTCAAGTCAAAATCGGTGCGGGAATGGATGCCTTCTAACTCTTTGAAGCCAAACGGAAAATTAAATTCAATATCGGCAGCCGCATTGGCGTAATGGGCTAATTTTTCGTGGTCGTGGAAACGGTAATTTTCTTTACCCAAGCCCAACGACAAGTGCCAGTTTAGACGCGTGGTTTTCCAGTACTCGTACCACTTCATTTCTTCGCCTGGACGTACAAAAAATTGCATTTCCATTTGCTCAAATTCGCGCATTCTAAAAATAAACTGACGGGCCACGATTTCGTTTCTAAAGGCCTTTCCGGTTTGCGCAATCCCAAAGGGAATTTTCATTCGGCCAGATTTTTGCACATTCAAAAAGTTGACAAAAATACCCTGCGCCGTTTCGGGTCGCAAATACAAATCCATCGCGCTATCGGCAGAAGCGCCCAACTTGGTGCCAAACATCAAATTAAACTGACGCACTTCGGTCCAATTGCGGGAGCCCGTTTCGGGATCGGCTATTTCGAGCTCTTCAATGAGGGCTTTTACGTCTTCTAAATCTCCGTTGCCTAAGGAACGTCCCATGCGCTCAAGAATTTCTCTTTCTTTAGAAAGGTATTCCATCACGCGGGGATTAGTGGTTTTGTATTGTTCTTCATCAAAACTTTCACCAAATCGCTCCCGTGCTTTTTCGATTTCTTTTTTGGCTTTGAGGTTCAATTTTTCGGCGTAGTCTTCTATCAAGACATCGGCGCGGTATCTTTTTTTGGAATCTTTGTTGTCAATCAACGGATCGTTAAACGCATCTACGTGTCCCGAAGCCTTCCAGGTAGTGGGATGCATTAAAATCGCGGCATCAAGCCCTACGATGTTTTCATGCATTTGCACCATTGATTTCCACCAGTATTCGCGGATGTTTTTCTTTAACTCAACCCCATTTTGTGCGTAATCATAGACCGCACTCAGTCCGTCATAAATTTCGCTCGACGGAAAAATAAATCCGTATTCTTTTGCGTGCGAAACGACATTTTTAAATAAATCTTCTTGTTTTGCCATGCTGCAAAAATATAAAAAGGAATGAGATGGATTAAAATAAAAACACAACTAATTCGGGTTTTTTTATACTTTTAAGGTTCTAATTATACGCCTTATGTTTGAATCGATCCTAAACCTGTTTTTTCCTAAAATTTGTGCGGGCTGTCATCAGCTTTTATTGCCTCAAGAAGACCTCATTTGCACCCGCTGTCGGCATCAACTGCCACAAACCCATCACCACAAAATTCCGAATAACGAAGCCTTACAAAAATTCTACGGAAAAGTTCCTGTTGAATTTGCGGCAGCCTTCTTGTTTTACCATAAAAAAGGGATTGTACAAGAGTTAATTCAAAATTTAAAATACAAAAAACAACCCCAAATTGGGCGCTGTTTAGGCACTTGGTATGGGCATGAACTCCAAGACCTTGCCCCTATTCAAAAATTTGACGTGGTAATTCCCGTTCCCTTACATGCCAAACGCCTCAAAGAACGCGGATACAACCAAGTGGCCGAGTTCGGGAAAGCCCTAGCCAATTCTTTTGGCATTGTGTATCACGAGCAGTTGTTGTTTCGAAACACCTATTCTTCTACACAAACCAAAAAAAACTTGTTGTCACGCACTGCAATGGCCGGCCAAACCCGCTTTGAAGCGCTGCCTAAAACAACCGATGAAAACCTGCATTTTTTATTGGTCGACGATGTGCTCACTACAGGATCAACTCTAGAAGCTTGTGCCCAAGCCTTGCTCAAAATTCCGGGTTCAAAAGTCTCGGTGGTCTGTATGGCTATGTCGGCGTAATTGATGAAGATTTGGGTAAAATGTTTTCGTAGCAGCATTTAAAATCGTTATTTTGCGAGGCGAAATAATTCCGTCAGTATGTGTAAAAAAACCCGCCTGGTATTGCTTCTTTTTGTTTTGGTGCTCGGCAGTTGTGCCAAGCGAGGGTCTATTTCTGGCGGATTGAAAGACACCATTGCGCCAGTGCTTAAAAGTTGTTTCCCGAAAAATTATACCACCAACTTTAACGTAAAAACCGTACAATTTACCTTTGACGAATACGTGAAATTAAAAAACGTAAACAAGCAGCTCATCATCTCTCCGCCGCTCAAATACCCGCCAGATATTTCTCCCTCTAATGCAAGCAAAACGATTACCCTAAAAATCAAAGACACGCTGCAGCCCAATACCACCTACAGTTTTAATTTTGGCGAAAGCATCCAAGACAACAACGAAGGCAATCCGTTGAGCCAATTTCAGTTCTTGTGCTCTACCGGAACCTATATCGATTCGCTGTCTATAAAAGGAAGTATTGCCGATGCGCATGACTTAAAAACAGATCATTTTGTGTCCGTTTTCTTGTATGAGGCCAATGAAAAATATACCGATTCTATTGTTTACAAAGAAAATCCACGCTACGTAACCAATACCTTAGACAGTGCCATGACTTTTCAGTTAGACCATTTGAAGGCTGGTAAATACCGATTGGTTGCAGTAAAGGACCAAAACAACAACAACCGTTTTAATCCCAAAGAAGACAAAATTGGGTTTTTACAACACTTCATTACGGTGCCCAATGACAGTATATTTGCACTTAAGTTATTCAAAGAAATACCGGCCAATAAAACAGTTAAACCTACGCAAGCTTCAGCCAATCGGGTGTTGTTGGGCTACGAAGGCGATCCGAGCCAAATAAAAGTAAGCCTCACTAAATCGGGAGAAAATTATCCCGTACTCCTGAGTAAATTCCCCAAGAAAGACTCGATTCAAATTTGGCATAAACCCATTAAATGGGCCACCAAAACAAAAGAAGACAAAGCCAAAATCGATTCGATAGCCGTGCAAGTAACCAACCGAAAAGAACTGAAAAACTTTGTGGTGAAACTCAAAGGCCTAAAAGTAGATTCGTTGAGTGTTAAGCCTGTGTTTACGGGTGTATTGCCCTTAAAAAATGAATTTGAATTGGAGTCGGCTACGCCTATTGTGAAATGGGACGAATCAAAAATCAGCATCAAACGCAAAGATTCTACGCTCGTCGCGTTTACGGTGGCTAACGATACTTGGAACCAAAAATTGACGCTTGCTTTTGCCAAAGAGCCGCTCGAAAAATACAAAATTCAATTGCTGCCGGGCGCCTTGACCGACTTTATGGAACAATCGAACGACAGCTTGGTTTATAAAATTGAAACCAAAAACACCACCGAATATGGGAATTTGCAGTTGAATTTTACCAATGCCAAGCGCTTTCCATTATTAGTTGAACTTACTGACAAATCGGGAGAAGTAATTGAGCAGGCCGTTGTAGAAAGTCAGCAGCCCTTGTCTTTTGTATTACTAAAACCAGAGAAATACACCCTGCGCGTGATCTATGATGACAATAAAAATAAAGTTTGGGACGCGGGGAATTTTTTAGCCAAAAGGCAATCAGAAGAAGTGTTTTATTTTCCCAAAGAACTCGATGTGCGCGCCAATTGGGATGTTGAGCAAACGGTTAATCTTCGACCATAAAGCGATCTTGGTCATCCAAAAACGCAAAATGCGTCCGGAACTCAAGTAGTTCTTTTTTATTGATTTCTACCACAGCCACCTCTCCTTTTGATGCTGAATTGTGCAGCGTATTGCCAGCAAAATCGATCGCCTGCGAATGACCCGGATAGTCCAAAGTATTGGCATCCAATCCTATGCGGTTGACGCCCACCACATAACAACAATTTTCGATGGCGCGGGCTTTGAGTAAAGCATCCCAGGCGTTTATTCTAGGCGAAGGCCAATTGGCCACATACAGCAACACATCATAATACGGCGCTGTATTGCGTGAAAATACCGGGAAACGCAAATCATAACAGATGAGCGGGCAAATCTTAAATCCTTTATACTCAATGATTAATTTATCCCTTCCGGCGGTATACACTTTATCTTCTCCAGCCAAGGTGAACAAATGTCGTTTGTCATAGGTTTTCATGTCGCCATTCGGAAAAACAAAAACCAGGCGATTGTAAAAATTACCTTTCTCTTCAATGACCAAACTGCCGGTAATGGCGCAGTTTTTGGCTTTCGCCAAATCTTGTAGCCAAGTTATTGTATCGCCTTGCATGGTTTCTGCGACCGCTTTTGGATGCATCGTAAAACCGGAAGAAAATAGTTCGGGCAGCACAATCAGATCAACATCTTCCTTAAAATTCATGATTTTTTTGGCAAAATGGTTGCGGTTTTCGGTTGGGTTTTCCCAAGCTACTGTGGTTTGGATAAAAGCGACTTTCATTTTTAAGGCATTAGGCTAAAGCCCTTCGTGATTAATAAAATAATTTTTGTTTTCAAATTTGGCTGCCTGTGGCTATTGCCTGTTGCCTATTTACTGGATTGTTATTTCGTCAATAAAAATAAAGGCATCCCCGCCAGCACCTTGGTGCCAACTGGGCAGGACGCCAAAATTATGCGCCACAACTTTTACATAGCGCGCGGTCGTGCCTGGAAACTGTGTGCCGGTAAAATTCAAAATGGTCGTTTGTTCGGTTTGGGGATCCAACGAATTCTCAACCGTTCTAAACAAGCTAAAATGAACGTTGTCATCTGAAATCAGGTAATCCACTTTGGTGGGCATCAAAATCCACGAACGCATGTCTTGCAAAAAGCGCGCATTTATTTGGGTAATCGTTTTGGGTTGTTGCAAATCGATGGTGGCTTCAAAATCTTGAGATTGGTAGCCTTGCCAGTCGCCTTTTCGCCAGTTTTCGGAACCCAAAATACCGTCTAACAATCCATCGGGTCCGCCGGCATGGTATTGCGGATTGTAGGTTGATTTGATATTGATGGTGTAATTGTTTGGTTTTTTAAAGAAACTAGCCTCGATTATAGCACTTTGATTGGCGTTGTTTTTGGAAAATGCTTTAATAGTAGCTGTTTTTGAAATGGTAAGCGGTTGGGTATATTTGAATGATACGCCCACGATTTTTGGTTCGTCTTTCGTCGTAATCGAATAAAAAATTTCATCCGTCGAGTTTTGGGAATGCAGTTCTACTTTTAAGCTGTCTGTAAATGATTTACTCGCCGCTTGAAAAACCGGAACGGGAACAATCGATGTAGAAGTATATCCGTCTGCAGGCAGCAAGCTGTTGTTTTTCAACCCAAAATAACGCAAGGCATCGACCGCCGATTGAGGGGTGATCTCTTGGAAGGTTTTGTCTTCAAAATTCACTTTTATTTTAGTAAAAGCTGCGGGTGTCACAGCCCATTCTGACAGGCCTGGTGCTACCGCATAAATTCCCAAGCTACTCAACACATACCAGGCGCTCATTTGGCCGCAGTCTTCGTTGCCAATGAGGCCGTCGGGAGCATTTTTATAAAAGTTATCCAAAATGTACTTTACTTTCTGTGCGGTTTTTTGGGGTTTGCCCACATAATTGTACAAATAGGCCATGTGGTGACTGGGCTCGTTTCCGTGGGCATATTGCCCAATTAATCCGGTGACATCCGCCTGTTCTCGGCCCGTGGTTTTGGATTGACTGCTAAACAATTCATCGAGTTTGGCTTCAAATTTATCAGCACCTCCATAGGCAGCAATGAGACCGGGAATGTCGTGAGGCACAAAAAACGAATACTGCCAGCTGTTGCCCTCAGTAAAATTATTGTTGATCTCCCGCGGGTCAAAAGGGGTGTCCCAGCCGCCATTTTTCTTGGGGCGCATAAAACCCGTTTTGCTGTCAAATACGTTTTTCCAACTTTGGGAACGTTTCATGAAATAGGTATAATCTTCATTTTGGTTGAGCAACTTGGCCATTTGCGCAATGCACCAATCGTCGTAGGCATATTCGAGGGTTTTGGACACGCTTTCGTGCTCGTCGTCCATCGCGATGAAGCCTTGCTTCTTGTAGGCCTCCAACCCCAAATGATCCAACATGGCGCTGTGTTTAGCCGCTTCAAATGCCTTTGTGTAATCAAAACCAGTGATGCCTTTGGCCATGGCATCGGCTAGTACCGAAACCGAATGGTAGCCAATCATGCAATCGGTTTCATTCGAGGCCAATTCCCAAACAGGGAGTCTTCCGCCTTGTTCGTATTGGGCTAAAAAAGTATTGATGAAATCGGCGCTGCGTTTTTTATCGATCAAGGTGTATAACGGATGTGACGCCCGAAAGGTATCCCAAAGCGAAAACACCGAATAATAATCAAAGCCTTCTGCCCGGTGAATGGCATTGTCTCTGCCGCGGTAACTGCCGTCGAGATCTTGCGCAATATTGGGCTGCATCATGGTGTGGTATAAGGCGGTGTAGAAAATAGTTTTTTTATCTTGATTAGCTGAAGTTATTTCAATTTTCGACAATTCCTTATCCCATAATTGCGCTGCATCTTGTTTAACTTCATTGAAATCCCAACCTTTAATTTCAGAACTATTGCGCGCGGCTCCTTCAAAACTGGTGGGGGAAAGCGAGACTTTCATCAAGATTTTTTCGCCTTTATGCACTTGTTTTGAAAAACTCATGGCCACCTTTGTGCCAGAATATTCGTTGCCTTCACTTACTGAATTGGCGGTATATTTCGAAACAAGCAGGGGTGTGTTAAATTCGATGCGCGCAAACACATATTGGTCTTTGGCCCAGGCTTCGCTTCTGCGCAGTACTTCGATGGTTTTGTCGTCAATGATTTTTATTCTGCCTTCGAGTAATTTGTCGCGGTGGTTCAAATCTAAAATGATGTTCGCTTGACCAGCTTGGTTAAACGTATATTCATGAAAACCTACTCGAGTTGAAGTCGTCAATCGCACCTCAATATTGTGCTTGTCTAGTTTTACGGCATAATAGCCTGCCTCAGCCTTTTCGTTGGCGTGTGAGAAAGATGAGGAATATTCCTTGTGGTCTAATGCAGGTTCTCCCATAGTGGGCATGAGCATGATATCGCCAAAATCAGAACAGCCCGTGCCATTGAGGTGCGTATGCGAAAATCCGTAGATCACAGAATCCGAATAATGGTAACCCGAGCAGCCGTCCCAACTGCCGTCAATGCGAGTATCAGGCGATAATTGCACCATGCCAAAGGGAAGTGTTGCGCCCGGAAACGTATGTCCGTGGCCAGCGGTTCCGATAAAGGGATTCACATATTGGCTATAGGATTGGGATTGGGCCGAAACAGCACACACAAAAATTGAGAAATAAAACAAGCATTTTTTCATACACAAATAGGTTTTATTTTAACTCCAGCTGAACAAATACCGGCAAGTGATCAGAAGGATAATGGGAATTGATGGCGTCACTCAACACCGCATATTTTTTTACCGCAAAACCCGATTTGGACAAAAAAACATAATCGATCAAATCGGTCACCGGCTTGTCGTGGGCAAATCCGTTAAAGGTGCCTGAGGGTCCAAAGGGCTTGGTTTGTGAAAAATCGCGGGAGTCGTTGAGGCTATTTTTTAGGTTTTGAATGCGCAAGTGGTTGGGCGTCGTATTAAAATCGCCCATCAGAATTACGGGATAATTTGCCGTGTTGACGGCCTTAATTTTGGTTAAAATCAAGTCAAGGCCTTTGGTTCTGGCTTCTTCGCCTAGGTGATCGAGGTGTGTATTAAACACCCAAAAACGCTTCCCGGAAGGTAAATCGGTAAATAAACCAAAGGTACACACGCGCAAACACGCGGCATCCCAACCTTTGGAGATGAGTTCGGGAGTTGGAGACAACCAAAAAGTAGTTTCGTGTTGAACGGTAAATCGGCTGGATTGGTAAAAAATAGAGGATGCTTCGCCTTTATTTTCGCCTTCTCTGCCTATGCCAATGTGTTTGTATTCTGGCAAAGCCAATTGGATGTCTAACACCTGCTGCGGCAAGGCTTCTTGAATACCAAAAATATCGGGTGCATAATAGGCCAGTTGATCGGTTAAAAAATGGTTGCGGTGGTTCCAATCGTTGTCGGCGTCGGAGGCCACATCCAAGCGAATGTTATAGGTCATGACCGACAAATCTTGTGCTTGGGCACTACTGCCAATAAACAGAACAAGTAGCAGAACATAACGTATATTTTTCATGGGCTTGCAATCTATCTAGCGTCTTGTAAATATAATGGAATTGAGTTTACCAAATAAAAAAACGCATCCGGTTGGGGATGCGTTTGTGCTATACTTTAGAACTTGAATTAGAGGATACTGGCTTTCAAATACTCGCGGTTCATGCGGGCAATATTTTCTAAAGAAATTCCTTTTGGACATTCGATCTCGCAAGCACCCGTGTTGGTACAGTTTCCGAATCCTTCTTCGTCCATTTGACGCACCATGTTGAGTACGCGGTTGGTGGCTTCCACTTTTCCTTGAGGCAACAACGCATATTGCGAAACTTTGGCTCCTACAAACAGCATGGCAGACCCGTTTTTACACGTGGCTACACAAGCCCCACATCCGATACAAGCGGCTGCTTCAAACGCTTTGTCTGCATCGTTTTTGGGAATTGGCGTGGCGTTGGCATCAATGGTTCTTCCCGAGGTGTTTACAGAAACAAATCCTCCTGCTTGTTGGATTCGATCGAATGCGCTTCGATCAACCATTAAGTCTTTCACAACCGGAAAAGCACGGCTTCTCCAGGGCTCTACAAAAATGGTGTCGCCGTCGTTAAACATACGCATGTGCAATTGACAGGTAGTAATTCCGGTATCTGGCCCGTGTGCTCTTCCGTTGATGAACAACGAACACATGCCACAAATTCCTTCGCGACAATCGTGGTCAAAGGCGATGGGTTCTTTTTGTTCGTTGATCAATTGTTCGTTCAATTGATCTAACATTTCTAAAAATGAACTGGCAGTAGAAACATGATCTAATTTGTATGTTTCCATTTTCCCTTTCGCTTTCGCGTTTTTTTGACGCCAAATTTTAAGGGTGATATTGATATTTTTTGCTGCACTCATGGGTGTATATTTAGTAAATTACTCGTCACTATTGGCTAATGCCTAATGCCTTTTGCCTAATGCCTACTATTATTTATAATTTCTTGCTGCTATTTTAATAAACTCGTAATCCAAAACTTCCTTGTGAAGCACTTCTTTATTGATGTCGTCGCCTTGGTATTCCCAAGCGCCCACAAATTTGAAGTTTTCGTCGTCACGCAAGGTTTCCCCTTCGGCGTCTTGGTACTCCTCGCGGAAGTGGCCTCCACACGATTCGTTGCGCTGCAAGGCATCCTTCGCCATCAATTGACCCAAGTCTATAAAATCAGCCACACGAAGGGCTTTTTCTAATTCTTGGTTTACCTCGTCGGCACTTCCTGGAACGTATACGTCTTTGAAAAATTCTTCCTTCAAGGCAGCAATTTCGGCAATGGCTTCTTTTAATCCCGCTTCGTTGCGGCCCATCCCTACTTTGTTCCACATAATCAGTCCTAGTCGTTTGTGAAAATGATCGACTGATTTTGATCCTTTGTTGGATATAAACTTTTCTATGGTTGCTTTTACGCGGTTTTCTGCTTCAGCAAATTCAGGGGTATCCGTAGCTATTTTTCCGGTGCGAATTTCGTCGGCCAAATAATCAGAGATCGTATAAGGCAATACAAAATACCCGTCGGCCAACCCTTGCATCAAGGCAGAGGCACCCAAACGATTGGCGCCGTGGTCAGAGAAATTGGCTTCTCCGGCCACAAAACAACCCGGAATGGTAGATTGTAAATTGTAATCAACCCAAACGCCTCCCATGGTATAATGCACCGCAGGGTAAATTTTCATTGGGGTTTCGTAGGGGTTTTCGTCGGTAATTTTTTGGTACATGGTAAACAAGTTGCCGTACTTTTCTTTCAACCACTGTTTGCCCAAAGCGGTAATTTCTTCGGGAGTTGGGTGGTGATTTCCTTTGGCATAGGCCGCTTGTTTTCCTTTGTTTTGAATCTCGGTTGAGAAATCCAAATACACGCCTTCGTTGGTGTCATTGGCTTCAATTCCTCTTCCTTCGTCACACACTTCTTTGGCGGCTCTAGAGGCTACGTCACGCGGCACTAAATTTCCAAAGGCAGGATATTTGCGCTCTAAAAAATAATCGCGATCCTCTGCGGACAATTGGGTAGGTTTTAATTTGCCTGCGCGTATGGCCTCGGCATCTTCTTTTTTCTTCGGCACCCAAATACGACCTGAATTTCGAAGTGACTCCGACATCAAGGTCAATTTGGCTTGATTGGTTCCGTGTACCGGAATACAGGTAGGGTGAATTTGTACAAAGCAAGGATTGGCAAAAGCAGCCCCTTGTTTGTGCACTTTCCAACCTGCGGTCACATTACTTCCCATCGCGTTGGTGGACAAGAAATAGACGTTTCCGTATCCGCCAGAAGCAATCACCACGGCATGTGCCGAATGACGCTCTAATTCGCCAGTTACTAAATTACGGGCGATAATTCCTCGGGCTTTTCCGTCTACTTTAACTAAATCCAACATTTCGTGGCGAGTAAACATCTCTACACGTCCTAATCCAACCTGACGAGATAAGGCAGAGTAAGCACCCAACAACAACTGTTGACCGGTTTGACCGGCGGCATAAAAAGTACGTTGTACTTGGGTTCCCCCAAACGAACGGTTGTCTAACAATCCGCCGTAATCGCGGGCAAAGGGAACGCCTTGTGCCACACATTGGTCAATGATATTTCCGGAAACTTCTGCCAAACGGTGTACGTTGGCTTCGCGTGCGCGGTAGTCGCCTCCTTTGATGGTATCGTAAAACAAACGGTAGGTACTGTCCCCGTCGTTTTGGTAATTTTTTGCGGCATTGATTCCTCCTTGTGCGGCAATAGAATGTGCACGTCGTGGAGAATCTTGAAAACAAAATGCTTTTACATTGTAGCCCATTTCGCCCAACGAAGCAGCGGCCGAAGCGCCTGCCAAACCGGTACCCACCACAATGATGTCAATTTTAGGACGATTGTTTGGGGCAACCAATTTAAGATGATCCTTATGAGAAGTCCATTTTTCTGATATAGGGCCTTGAGGTATTTTTGAATCTAATTTCATAGTCGAAACTGTTACTGATTAAAAAAATGAAATAACGCAATAAACACAAATCCAAATGGAACAAGAATTGCGAAGGCATAGCCCAATTTTTGGATGGATTTCGAATACTTGTTGTTGAATCCTACCGATTGAAACGAGGAAGCAAATCCGTGCCACAAATGCACCGAAAGCAGTACAAAACACAAACTGTATAGTGCAACACGAAGAGGATTGTGAAATTTGGCTACCAATTCTGGGAAATAGCGTTCGGTTTCTATTGGGGCATGCTGAATGTATTTGTAGGCGATTTCATGAACCCAGAAATCATAAAAATGCAAACCCAAAAAAGCCAAGACCACCAATCCTGAAATGATCATGTTCCGAGAGGCCCAAGAGGCGTTGGCGGCGCCATTGTATTTGGCATACGAAAGTGGACGCGCTTGGCGGTTTTTTAGCTCCAAAACAAAACCCATCACAAAGTGAAACACGACACCGGCCACTAAGATGGGTTGCATTAAAAATTGAATAATTGGATTGTACCCCATGAAATGAGACATTTCGTTGAAGGTTGCTGCGCTAAATACCGACATCAAATTGATGAAGAAATGCAGGGATAAAAAGGAAACTAAAAAAAGTCCCGAAAGCGCCATAGCGACTTTTTTTCCGATGGATGACTGTACTATCGTATTTGCCATAAGATCTGTATGAATTGTTTAAAAAATCACACAAAAATACAGCTTATTACAAAGAACCGCAACCCTTTTATTCTAATTTATAATCATTTTAAAATGTTGCTGTTTTTTTGGATAAAGTGGATGATATCGCCTGAAAGACAAACTGTTATATTCATTTACTGAGCAAACAAAAACGATAAAAAATCAATAGGTTTTCACCACGTCTTCGTCGATGACCAAAATAAAATCGGCTTTTGACAAATTTTCGGGAGCCAATGCATTCAAATCGGCTTGCGTGACGGTAGAAATGGTTATTAATTTTAGTTCGGGAAGTGCGCGTTTTAGATAAAAGCCAATTCCTTCAAAATTATCGCTGTGGTAGGAGCCGTTAAAGTGTAAAAACAATTCGTTTGTCTTTCTGTTTTTGGCTATAAAATAGGCCATGGTAGCGTCTTTTATAGCTTGGGCTTTGGGCAAATTTTCTCCGCCGTGGCCGCCCATCTCGGCCAACATATTGGCATATCCGGGCAAATTGGCGTCATAAAAAATGGGCAAAGGCGCCATCCAAGCTTTTTCTTGATCGGGCAATTCGAGTAAAGCCTCCAGGCCTTTTTTATAGACCAAACTGGCGTATTTGCGCGGTATGTTGGTGGCGATAAATGGCAAAGAATTTAATTTGGCCAACTCAACCAAGGGCTGGTAATCGGTTTTGTAATTGGGCCACAAGCGCGCGGTACTGTCGAGTTCTTTTTGGGTAATTTTATCGGCCAAATAAGCATTTACTTGCGATTGATTATCGGCTTCGAGCATCTCGGCGCCCAGAGTTAGGGAAGTTTTAGCCGCTAAATCTTTGGCCAATTCCAATTCGAGCCAATGCACCACCGAATTGTCGTGGTATTCACCAAACAAAACTACCTCGTTTTGTGCAGCTGCGCGCAAAAGTTTGGCGTAGGAAGTTTTTTTTCCTGCTTTGGTAAAAATTGCATAGGGAGATTTGCCTTGTGCAAACAAGAAAAAAGGGCTCAACAAAGAAATAAATAACAATCGCATACAAACCAATTTAGGCAACGAATTTAACAATAATTACGCGTCTTGTTTGGAGTCAAATTAAGAATTTAATAAAATAGTTGGGTTTATTTTTGGAATTTGATAAAAATGAAATATACAACAGAATTGAAAGCCAAAACCACTGAAAATAAATAGGTTAATTGTAATTTCACGGGCTTAAAATTATGACTGATGAATCCAGGAATTGATGCCCTTGCCTTTGATGTGGCTCCACTGCATTTACCTATTGCCAGCTTGGCGGCCCAACGTAATATTGAAGCCGAAAAACTAGAAAAAGGACTGGGTTTACTTAAGATGACCTTGCCCGATGTGTGCCAGGATCCGGTGGTTTTTGGCGCCAATGCCTTGACCAAACTGATTGAGCAAAACCAAGTTGATTTATCCGAAGTGGCGCGCATTTATGTGGGCACCGAAAGCAGCCTAGACAGCTCCAAACCTATCGCTTCGTTTTTGATTCGGTTGATGGAGCAAAAATTTGGCGAAAACTGTTTGTCCCATTGCGATTTGGTTGATTTTACTTTTGCTTGTATTGGCGGAGTCGATGCGATGCAAAACTGCTTGGATTTTGTGCGATTAAACCCCAATCAAAAAGCCATTGTGGTGACCACGGACATTGCCAAATACGATTTAGAATCAACGGGGGAATACACCCAAGGAGCTGGAGCAACCGCCTTATTGCTTTCTGCTCAGCCACGCATCATTTCATTTGATGCGAATTGGGCTACGAGCAGCAAAGGTGTCTTTGATTTTTTTAAGCCCTACCGCAGCCTCAGCAAAAAAGAAATTACCGGCCACGACCAAAACGAACCTTGGTTGGGCCAACTCGAAGCCGAGATCGAAATTCACAAAGATCAACCAGTTTTTGACGGACAATATTCAAACCAATGTTACATGGACCGCACCAAAGCGGCTTATTTTACCTTCAAATCCAAAGCGGGAATTTCAGATTCTTTGTATAACAGTTGGTCGCAAATCATCATGCATTTGCCTTATGCCTTTCAAGGCCGCAGAATGTTGAGTGAAATTTATGCCTTAGACGCAACAGAACCGCTTTTTACCGGAACTGAATCGGTAGTTGACTACCAGAACAAACTCAAAGAAGTAAGCAAATCAGAGGCTTACAAACAATTTGTTGCTGAAAAATTGCAAGATGCTGAGCAAGCTTCTTCGATCATAGGCAACTTATACACCGGCTCTATTTTTATGGGATTGCTCTCGGCGCTTACACAAGCTCAACTTCGAGGAGACCACATTAGCGGCCAAAAATTTGGCTTCATGGCCTACGGCAGCGGCTCCAAATCAAAAGTGTTTGAAGGGGTTATTCAGGACGGTTGGCAAGTGCAAATAGAAAAGTCGGCGCTGTTTACGGTATTGGCCAACAGCCAAGAAATAGATTTTGACACCTACGAAAAATTACACAAAAAAGAACTAAAAACCGCGGTACGCATACCCAAACACGAATGGATATTGGACCATATTGAAGCCGAAATTCCTCACCTCATGGGTGCGCGATATTACAAATGGATTGATTAGATTTGTGGTCTAATTTGTATTCCATATGAAATACCATCAACTAGACCGTCAGTTATTTATAAAAAACCGCGCCAAATTTACGGGGCAAATGAAGCCCAACAGTGTAGCGGTGTTCAACTCGAACGACATCTATCCGGTTTCGGCCGACAGCACCTTACCCTTTGCGCAACACCGCGATATTTTTTACTTATCGGGCGTTGACCAAGAAGAAAGCATCCTGTTATTATTTCCCGACGCTCCCTATGCGCACCAAAAAGAAATCCTGTTTTTGAAAGAAACCAGCGAACACATTGCCGTTTGGGAAGGGGAGAAATTAACCAAAGAAAAAGCCTTCGAAGTATCGGGCGTAAAAACGGTGTATTGGTTGCAGGATTTCGAGAAAATCTTGTTTGAGTTGATGACCTATTGTGACACCATTTATGTAAATACCAACGAGCACTACCGCCAATCGGTGACCACCGAAACCCGAGAAGCGCGCTTTGTGAAATGGTGGAAAGCGCAATATCCGGCGCACCAAGTGGCCAAGAGCAACCCCATTTTACAACACATTCGTTCCGTCAAAGAGCAAGAAGAAATAGCTTTGATTCAACAGGCGTGCGACATTACCAACAAAGGCTTCCGTCGCTTATTGCCTTTTGTAAAACCCGGCGTAATGGAGTACGAAATCGAAGCCGAATTGATACACGAATTTGTGCGCAACCGCTCCAAAGGATTTGCCTATACCCCCATTATCGCTTCGGGAAATAATGCCAATGTGTTGCATTATATCGAGAACAACCAAGCCTGTAAAGCGGGTGATTTGTTGTTGCTCGATGTGGCCGCCGAATACGCCAATTATTCGAGTGACATGACGCGTACTATTCCCGTTTCAGGCCGTTTTAACGCCCGTCAAAAAGCGGTGTATAATGCAGTTTTGCGCGTAAAAAATGAAGCAACCAAACTCTTAGTTCCGGGTGAATTCTGGAAAAACTACCACCTCGAAGTGGGCAAGTTCATGACTTCTGAATTACTCGGCTTAGGCCTGATCGACAAAGCCGATGTACAAAACGAAAGCCCTGACTGGCCAGCCTATAAAAAATATTTCATGCACGGCACTTCGCACCACATGGGCTTAGACACTCACGATTACGGCTTGTTGCACAAACCAATCGAAGCCAATATGGTGTTTACGGTTGAGCCCGGCATCTACATTCCTGCCGAAGGATTTGGCATCCGACTAGAAGACAATGTGGTGGTGCAAGCACAAGGGGAACCGTTCAATTTGATGCGCGACATTCCTATTGAAGTAGACGAAATCGAAAGCCTCATGCAGGGCTAAAATCTTGACTTTTATATACAAAACGACTTGCTTTGGCGAGTCGTTTTTTGATTTTTATGATGCCAGCCACCTCCTCCATTTTCTATAAAAACACCTCCATTTCCTATACCGATTCGGGCAAAGGAAGTGCGTTGGTTTTGCTGCATGGATTTTTGGAAAACCAATTCATGTGGTCCGATTTGACGGCTGTTTTTAGCCAAAAATACCGGGTGATTACAATCGATTTATTGGGTCACGGCCACAGCGGTTGTTTGGGCTATGTGCACAGCATGGAAGACCAAGCCGATATGGTACACGAGTTGTTGTCCCGGTTGCGCATTCGGAAAGCAATTGTAGTAGGCCATTCTATGGGCGGCTATGTGGCCTTGGCCTTGGCCGAAGCTTATCCCGAATTGTTCAAGGGATTGGTGTTACTCAATTCAACCGCACGGGCCGATTCGGCAGAGCGAAAACTGAATCGAAATCGAGCGGTAAAAGCAGTCAAAAAAGACCACCCCTTGTTCATCAATCTATCGATAGCCAATTTGTTTAGCGAGAGCAATCGGGAACGATTGGCTCACGCGATAGAACAAGTAAAAAAAGAGGCTTTACAAACACCACTGCAAGGAATCATTGCGGCGCTCGAAGGCATGAAGATTCGAAAAGACCGGGAAGTGTTGTTGCATTTTGCGCCCTTTCCGATGCTGCTTATTTTAGGCACACAAGATCCGGTGTTGCCAATTGAAACCACACAAGACCAAGTAGTGCCAAATCAAACCAAATTAGTGTGTTTGCCTGGAGGTCATATGAGTCATTTGGAAAATCCCGCAGAATTAGCTGCTGCTTTGGCTGTGTTTTTTAAATCGATCTAGGCCTTTTTTTCTGTGAAGGGAATTTCGGCATCAAACAACTCCAACAACAACAATACGATTTGCTCTATATACTCATCCAATTGAGCTTGTTGAATGCCTGTAGTAGAAACTTTGTCTTCTTTAATGGCAAAAGGCATAAATCCTTCTTTCAGATTTTTGAACGAAATAATCCCCGCCTCTAATTGACTGGGCATATAAGTAGCCGTATACATATAGGCGTAGGCCAAGACTTGGATAATTTTATCGTGGGCAATGTCCTCGGTGAGTCCTTTCCAGGATTTTAGGACCAAACTTTTCTTTTCTACTTTTCCGGTTTTGTAATCAATGATGCGTACTGCGCCGTTTCGCTGTTCGATGCGATCGACATTGCCACTAAACATTACCTCACAAGGTAAAGACGGATGAGAAAGCGTTCGGGCTAATTTGGTTTCTAAAGCGATAATTTGAACCGCATCGCCTTTTTTAAGCTGTGCCAATTCGTAGTTTAAAAAATTATGCACATTGCGTTTGGCGACCTCAAAAGCCAATAGATTTCGGCCTCTTTTAATTTCGCCTTCCTTGTACTGGGCCTTAAAATGGGTGGTCACTACTGCTTCAATTTGAGTAAAGCAATGCGTAATACCCTGTTCTGTGAGAAATTTACCCACAAAAGGAGTGTACAATTCACGCAAACTTTCGTGAATAATTGTCCCTAAGGTATTTAGGGCAACCGTCTCTTCGACTTCTTCGGCTTCTTTGATGCGCAATATTTTTTGGAAATAAAACCCAATAGGATTGCGAATGTAGCTGGTGAGTGAGGAAGGCGAAAACCCGGATAGGGCCAATTCGTGCAAGCGGGCCAATACCGCAGCTGACTTAGGGATTTCCATTAAAGCAGGAGGAGAAGAGGGCAAATTGGAATTGTGTATTTCTTGCGAAAAACGATGTGCAATTGGTCTTTCTACAGCCATTTGGGTAATGAAACGACTCATTTCGCCCGCATCTAGGCCGTCACTTTCGGTGTTGTAGAGCAGAAAAACTTGTTTGGCACGTTGCAGTAAATGGTAAAAATGATAGGTGTAAATGGCGTCTTTTTCTTTGAATGTAGGCAAGCCCAATTCCTTTTTTACATCATACGGAATAAAGGAATTGTTTGATTTGCCGGCGGGGAATTTCCCTTCATTGACCGACAACACAATCACGGTCTCGAAATCGAGCACGCGACTTTCTAAAACTCCCATAATTTGAAGGCCTTGTAGCGGTTCGCCCTCAAACGAAACTTCGGCTAAATCTATGATTTGTTTGTACACCGCATGCAGCGTAGAAAGTTGATCGGCAGCGGCATAGGTAGTGAAATAGTGGGATAGTCTATTGATGATTTTATAGAGGCTGTACACAAAAGTTTGCGCCAGTTTTTCGTCTTCCTTTTGGGTGTTCAAATTAGATTTAATGTGCAATAGAATGTCGGCCAAACGACCTAAAATAGAAAGCGGCAAATCGTCCCATTTGGCGAAAAGCAAGCTAAACAATGCCGAGGGTTTTGGCTGTAAATCCTGCAGTTTTTGGTGGCTAATAAAAGTATAATTGTTGGACTGAATGGTGTGCACCAAGGGAGTAGCTTGAACAAAGGATTCGATTAGCGGATGGGTGAGAACAGCCAACACATCTTTGTAATAAAAAACATAGTTTTTTGGGTTTCTAGCCAGCGCATTGGTATGCATTCTAAAAAGCTGTGACAACAATATTTGCGCGGGATTGTTTTTGCTCGAAAATCCCATGGTAATGTTTAGCGAAGTCAAGGAATCGGGCAAGGCATACAGAACCGGTACAAGGAGTTGTTCTTCGGCCAAAACTACTGCTATTTTATCTAGCGGCGTTTGGGGGTTTTCATCCAAAATGGTTTGCAAAATACTCCCTGCTATTTTGGCCTGGCCCACCGTTTTGGGCGTGCCGATGCAGCGAATGGTTTTCTCTTGTGCAAAATCATTGGCAATCCATTCGAAGGGATGGAATTTGTAATAGGGCCAAGTGGCTTTGTAGCGCCGAAGAAACAAACCGGCATCGTGCAAGGGGTCTTCCAAGAAAGTACGGTCGGCATCCCAAAACACGCGGGCTTTATCTTGAGCCAAAAGCGTTTGGATGATTTTTTCTTCGGCGGCATTCAAGGCGTTAAACCCGGCAAAGACATATTTTTTCTCGGAAGTTTGGGCGCAAAATTCGGCTAAATTTTTTACGGCTTCTCTGTAAATCAATCCTTGGTACCCTATCCCTTTGGCTACTAAATGGCTGTATAAGGCTTGGTAATAAGTGGGCAGCAGTTTCCAGAAGTCGACATAGTTTTCTAGTAACTGGGTTTTATCGGCTACCTCAACACCCCATCGTTTGATGTCTTCGATGTCTTTGATGTAGGTAAGCACGTGAGTGGGGTCTAATAAATACCGATCTATTTCGTTGAAATCTTGCAGCAGAGTTTTGGCCCAGTTGGCAAATAAGTCAAACGACTGAGGCGCAGCAGTGAGACTGCTGTAGACCTCATAAAACTCAAACAACTGCGAAATAGCATCGGCGGTTTGCAAGCCCGAAAGCTCTTGCACAAAATCCTCTATGCTGCAAATTTGGGGCGCAAAAACAGTGCCTGTAATTTCCTTTTGCAAGGCCGCAATCAGAAAGAGTTTAGCGCGTTTATTGGGCAAAACTATCACCGTATTTTGAAAATCGGTGCCAAAATCTTTTTGCAATTGCTGGGCGAGTTGATCGAGAAATGTAGGTGTCGTCATGGTATAAAAATAAAAAAAACGCCCCGATAATCGAGGCGTTTTCAACTTGTATTTTTGAAGAAATTAGTTGGCTAATTTCACCTCAACTCTTCTATTGTTTGCTTTGCCCGCTTTGGTTTTATCAATTGGTCTAGATTTACCATAACCAGCCGAAGTTAAACGCTCAGCAGCAACTCCGTTTTCTACTAAGTAGTTTTTCACTGCGCTTGCTCTGTTTTCAGACAAGGTTTGATTGAATGCCACAGAACCAGAATCGTCCGTGTGTCCTTCGATGCTAAATTTAGCGGTTGGGTATTCTTTCAAAATTGAAGTGATCGATTGCAATACCGCAAAAGTTTGTTTTTGGAAAGAGGCTTTCCCCGACTCAAACAAAATAGTTTTAGCATATTCGTTCAAGGTTTTAATAGCCGTTTCTGTAACTTCTGGACAACCACTGTTGGCTGCAGTTCCTTTTACGTCTGGACATTTGTCGTCTTTATCTAAAACACTGTCGCCGTCTGTGTCTGGCCAAGGACAACCTGCGTTATCTTTTGGACCTTTTACAGTTGGGCATTTGTCTGCTTTATCAGTTACTCCATCGCCATCAGCATCTGGACAACCGCCTAAGGTTTTTAATCCGGCTACATCTGGACAAGCATCGTCTTTATCGGCAACACCATCTGCATCTGTATCAGGACAACCTTGAAATTCTGCCAAACCAGCAATTTCTGGACAAGAGTCGCTTCCGTCAATAATTCCATCGCCGTCAGTATCTGGACAGCCTTTAAACTGTTTCAATCCTTTAATTTCAGGACAAGAGTCATCTTTGTCATATACGCCGTCTCCGTCGGTGTCCTTTCCGCCAAATTTAAAGGTCAACCCAATTAAATGTTGCATGTGTGAAGGCACGTCAGAATTGATTACACGGTCTGATTTGTCCAATGAATTTTTGTAGGTAGATTGAATAGAGAAACCAACCATTTCAGTAAACCAAACAGTTAAACCAAAACCGCCATTGAAAGTTCCGTAGCTCGCGTCTCCAAATGAAGTATAACCCCCGCCCACATGAGCAGAAGGATCTATCATTTTCCAGCCCAACATTTCCATAAAGCTGTATTTGATCGTACCGTCAGCACTGTAATAGCTTAAATCTCCTGGGTTGATTACTTCATAATCCCCGTAAGTGGTAGGGCGTGTATTAACAAAACGTTTGATTTTATTGATCGAACCGGTTACCCCGAAGGTAAAATTACCGCCTACATTTTTAGAAACCGTGATGTAAGAAATAGAAGGAAGTACATTCCAATATTCTTTCGCGTCAAAATACTGAGAAAATTGATCTTTAATTTTAGAAGCGGCACTTACTCGAGTGTCTACTGCATTTGTTCCAAAGGAAATAGCCCATGGATTGTTGCTGTCTTGTGCTTGAACGTTAAGTCCTACTAGAAGAACTAAAGCAGCAACTAGTTTGTTTAGGTGTTTCATAGTTTAAATTTTTGTTAAATTACAATAAATTTCGGCTCAAAAGTAAGGTGTTAATCATTACCAACAAAGCGATTTGTTGAAAAAACCCATATTTTAACGTATTTGACTAATTAAATCACATTCAATTGTTTACCTACTTTTATAAAGGCGGCAATGGCTTTGTCTAAATGAGCTTGCGTATGGGCTGCCGATAATTGCACCCGAATGCGCGCCTTATCTTTGGGCACTACGGGGAAAAAGAACCCAATTACATAGATGCCATTTTTCAATAATTCATTGGCCATGGTTTGCGAAAGCTTGGCGTCATAGAGCATCACGGGCACAATAGCCGAGTCTCCTTCTACGATGTCAAAGCCTGCTTTTTTCATGCCGGCCTTAAAATAATTGGTGTTCCATTCGAGTTTGTCGCGCAGTGAGGTGTCTTTTTCGAGCAACTCAAATACCTTGATCGAGGCACCCACTATTGCGGGAGCTAAGGAATTTGAAAACAAATACGGACGCGATCGTTGGCGCAGCAACTCAATGATTTCTTTTTTGCCGGTGGTATAGCCGCCCATTGCACCGCCCAGAGCTTTTCCGAGCGTGCCGGTAATAATATCGATGCGGCCCATGACCTTTTTGGCTTCGAGTGTTCCTTTTCCTGTGGCACCAATAAAGCCCGCGGCATGGCATTCGTCTACCATAACCATCGCGTCGTATTGATCGGCTAAATCACAGATTTTATCTAGCGGAGCCACCACACCATCCATAGAGAACACCCCGTCGGTTACAATTAATTTGAATCGAACCCCTGCCTCGTTGGCTTTTTGAAGCTGTAGTTCTAAATCGGCCATGTCGCTGTTTTCGTAGCGGTAACGCGCGGCTTTACATAAACGCACCCCGTCAATTATCGAGGCGTGATTTAAACTGTCCGAAATAATCGCGTCTTGCTCGCCCAACAAGGGTTCGAAAACACCTCCGTTGGCATCAAAGGCTGCGGCATATAATATGGTGTCTTCTGTTCCATAAAATTCGGCAATTTTATGTTCTAATGTTTTGTGAATGTCTTGTGTTCCGCAAATGAATCGCACCGAAGACATCCCGAATCCGTGCGAATCTAAGGCGTCTTTGGCCGCCTGAACAACCTCTGGGTGTGAGGACAATCCCAAGTAATTATTGGCACAAAAATTTAATACGGTTTCGCCGGTTGAGATGGTAATTTCGGCACCTTGCGGTGAGGTAATAATGCGTTCTTTTTTAAATATTCCATTGGCTTCAATGGTGTTTAATTCATTTTGCAGGTGTTGCTGAATTTTTCCGTACATGCTGTTTTTTGTTTTAGATAGCGGTTACAAATGTATTACATTGGGCGTTTCGCCCAGATAGACCAGGAGTTTTTTTGTCACAACAAAGCCCATGTTGGCCAATGCCTGTTGGTATTCGGCAAGCTGTTGTTCGTGCTTGGGTTGGGGCAAGCCGGTTTTATAATCGAGTAAAATTACTTCTCCCGAAGGCCGTTGCACGATGCGATCGGGCTTTACTACGGCCGCTTTGGGTTGTAAAATCGCCTGCTCATTCCATACTTTATTTCCCTCTTCAAAAGCAGCAACTAAGTCGGGATGCTGCAGCAACTGGCTGAGTGAGTGGCGCACTACCGGCAACTGGGAAGCCGAAATTAGTCCGGAGTCGAGGGCTTTTTGCAAAGCAATCGACAAGTCATTTTGGGTGATAATTGAGGCTGCAATTTCGTGGATCACATTGCCATAAGCAATCGCTTCTTGTTGTGGCGAATTCCACATGAGGGCTTCGCGCTGCGCAATTTTAATTTTTTCGGGACGAATTACCTGCTTTACCGGTTCAATAGGAATGAGCACATTTTTGATCGTGCTTGGTTTGGATTGTTTGGCCGTAGCGCCCCAGTCGTAAAAGGAGGTTTCGGCATTATATAGGCCAAGATGAGACAAATACTTGGCAAAAAAAGCCGCCATGGTATTGGGAAAGCTGCCATCTGTTTTGGGTTTTACTTGCTGCGAAATAATATGCAACTGCTCCTCGGCTCGGGTGAGTGCTACATACAAAACGTTGATGTTGTCTAGCAATTCTTCTTCCTTTTTTTGCTCGTAAATGGCCTTGGCCTCCTCGCCAAAATTGGCCACCGACGAGTTGTTGTCTACTAAAATTTTAGGAATGCCAAATACCGCTTCATCGGCATCGAGCCACAATTTGTCTTTGGGTTTTCTGGCATAATCTTCGTCGGCAAAAGGCATAATGACTACCGGAAATTCGAGGCCTTTTGCTTTGTGTATGGTCAGAATGCGAATGGCATCGGTACCCTCGGGCGAGGGAATGCTCAATTTTTCGGCATTCTTAGCCCAAAACGCCAAGAAATCTACAATGCCAGACTGAGCGCGCACATCTCTTTCTAAGGCGATATCTAAAAAATACTGCACATAAGCATTGCTTTTGTCTAAACGAAGCACCTGGGCAACCAAGAGTTCAAGCGATTCATACAACGATTTTTTTCGGAGCGCGGTAAACGAAATCGGCATGCCTTTTTGGGTGAGCCAACCCTCAAATTCTGGTTCTGTAAGGCAAGCCATTCCTTGGGCTACAAAATCATTAATGGGCAGTTGGTCTTGGTGATGTTGAGCCAAATAAACCAAGAAAAACGCCTTGGCTTCTTTGTGGTTTGAATTGTTTATATACTGCAGCAACTGCAACAAACATTGTACTTCGGGCGCAGAGTCAATGAGTAGCGTCTCGGACGACAAAAGAGGAATGTGTTGTTCGGTAAGGTAGGCAGCCACAGCAACCCCTTGGCTGCGTTTGCGGGTAAGAATGGCAATGTCTTGGTAAGAAAATCCATTGGCAAGTACCCGTTGTATGGCGTCATGCGTAGCCATGACTTGCTGCTTGGTTTTATCGGGATTGTCTTCGTTGGGATCGGGAGTATTTTGTTCGGGTTCGGGCAAAAACTGAATAGACACATAACCACCTTTTTTGGAGTTGGTAAATTGTCGGCTCAATTTTTCGTACAATTCTTTGTAATCCGGGTGAGCAAATTCGGTCGAGAGAAAGGCAAACAACTCGTTATTGAATTCGATGATTTGCGAATAACTGCGGTAATTGGTTTCGAGCGATTGCACAATGGGCTGAGCATTAAACGGACTTTTGCTTTTGCTCAAGGCTATAAATTGTTCGGCTTTTCCGCCGCGCCAGCGGTAAATGGATTGCTTGGGATCGCCCACCAATAATAAGGAGCCGCGTTCGCCATTTAGTTCTTCGCTGCACAAGGCATTGTCGATGAGCGGAATTAAGTTTTGCCACTGCATCTCGGAAGTGTCTTGAAATTCGTCGATAAAAAAATGGCGGTAGCGTTCGCCCAATCGTTCATAGATAAAAGGCGCCGGTTGATTTTGAATTTCTCGGTGAATCAAGGCGTTGAACTCCGAAATGGATAAAATATTTTGTTCGGTTTGAATAGACTGCAATTCTTGACTCACTTTATTCAACAACGAGAGCGGCGTAATGTTTTTGATGAAGGCCCTGTAGTAATCCCGTTGTTCAAACTGGGCATAAATAGTAGCCAATACCTCCAAAAAAACTGGGGTTGCTTGCTCAATGAGTGCGGCGTCGGGTGCAGCTTTGAGGATTTTAATGTCGCTGGCTTCGTAGTATTTTTTGTTGTTGGGGTTGAATTTACCTTCTAGGATCGAGCGAATGTGATTGGGAAAATGGCCGGCCGAAAAAGAGGACAACTCGATTCCCATGGCAGTAATGCTGTCTAAAAGTTGCTGGGCTACTTCCTGGTTGGCCGTTTCAATTTCTGCGCACAAGGTATTGAGGCGCACTTTTAGATCGGAAAACTGATCGATAGAACAGTCTTTTAATAAGGCGATTTCTTCGCGGTTGTTTTCGTTGACGAGGAGTTTGCCGGTATCGACAATTTCCCGAGAAATGTCCCAACTCTTGTCGTCGTCGGTTTTTTCCATCGTAAAGTCAATGAGCAACTTGGTCAAGGTGGGGTCTTCACCTGCCTGCGCAATCAAGGCGTCAACCGCTTCTGTTACTAGATTTTCGGTGTCCAAAGAAACCTCAAACGAGACGGGCAATTCTAAATCGTGGGCAAAAGCGCGAATTACTTTGTGGGTAAACTTATCGATGGTCGAAATATCAAAAGCCGCATAATTGTGTATGAGGTGCTTGATGATTTGCTTGGCTTTTTGGTGAATGTTGGGGAGCGACAGTTTGGTTTCTTCCGAGATTTTTTCCATCAAGTCTACGGCGCTTTCTGCAGGAGTGTCGCTGGCAAATTGGGATAAATTCTCGATGACCCTGCTTTTCATTTCATGCACCGCCTTGTTGGTAAAGGTAATGGCGAGAATATTTCGGTAGGCATCCGGTTTGCTCGAAGTCAAAATAATCTTCAGGTACTCTTTTACCAAGGTATAAGTTTTCCCAGATCCGGCAGAAGCGTTGTAAATAGAAAAAGTAGCGGAATTTTTGTTGATGATGCTCATGCCAGGAGGATAAATGTGTAGAAAAATTTGGTGCTAGCCCCGATGGCAGTGAAAATCTTTTTGGCGGGCCATGCACAGCGAAGGCAAGCCAAAAAATTGCAACGAACAGCGGGAAAAAGCTTCAAAAAAATATTCTTGAATTGCGGAACTAATTTATCAGAAATATTCCGAAATACCTATTCTTATTCCAAAGTTAAATGATTAATTTTGGTAAAAATTTTTAATCTTTAAATCCTATTGTTATGGCTTTTGAACTACCTCAATTACCGTATGCGTATGATGCCTTAGCGCCACATATTGATGCGCGCACCATGGAGATCCATCACAGCAAACACCATAATGCGTATACCACCAACCTCAATGCGGCTATTGCCGGAACGGATATGGAAGGCAAAACCATTGAGAACATTCTAATTAATTTAGATAAAAATAATGCTGCCGTTCGCAATAACGGAGGCGGTTTTTACAACCATAATTTATTTTGGACTGTCATGTCTCCAAATGGTGGCGGTTTGCCTACCGGTGATTTGCTTGCCGCAATCGAAGCGAGCTTTGGTGATTTTGCTGAGTTTAAAGCCCGTTTTTCTAAAGCGGGAGCCACTCAATTTGGCTCTGGTTGGGCTTGGTTGTGTGTGCACAAAGGCGGAAAACTAGACGTATGCGGAACCCCAAACCAAGATTGTCCGTTGATGCCGGAAGTAGGCTGTGGCGGAACCCCAATTTTGGCAATGGATGTATGGGAACACGCCTATTACTTGAATTACCAAAACCGTCGTCCAGACTACATTGAAGCGTTTTTTAACGTGATCAACTGGACCGAAGTGGCGCGCAGATATGCGTTAGAAAAATAAGCACCTCGAAGTACAAACAAAAAAGGCGATCAAATTGATCGCCTTTTTTTATGTGAATTAACCTTTATGAAACTTTTTAAAAATAAAAAAGGTGAAATTTCTTTCACCCTTTTTGCCCCAAATCTACCATAAACTTAACCTACTAATGTTATGGTTCTCCAAATATAATAGAACTAAAACGTTGTAGACAAAAATTTTAGACAAACTGCACTTAAAATCGATAAAGTGCACTTTTTCAATTAATAGGCACGTACGTCATTGCCTTCGTAGAAATTAATAAAGGCCCGATTGACCACCCGATTGCCTCCTGGCGTAGGATAATCCCCCGTAAAATACCAATCTCCTAAGTTTTTTGGGCAAGCTTGGTGTAAATCTTCTACCGTTTGAAAAATAATCTCGACTTGCGCCTGAATATCGCTTGAACTCAACATCTGGGCAATTTTGGCCGATATTTCTTCGGGCGTAAACGGCGCATAGATTTCTGTTACAAAATTCAAGACCTCGGCATCCATTAAATTTTCTTGGGCTTTGCATTTTTCATAAACTGCATCGACCAAGTGATACAAATCGCGTTCTTGCAGCAAAGCCAATGCCGCTTTGAAGGCTACCAAGCCTTCTAATTTGGCCATGTCAATTCCATAACAATCGGGATACCGAATTTGGGGCGCCGAAGAAACCACCACGATTTTTTTCGGGTTTAAGCGGTCCATCATTTTGAGGATGCTCATTTTTAAGGTTGTTCCGCGCACAATGCTGTCGTCAATAATGACCAAATTATCAGTAGGTTTTATTACCCCATAAGTCACGTCATATACGTGGGCAACCAAATCATCCCTACTGCTGTCTTCGGTAATGAAGGTGCGCAGTTTGGCGTCTTTGATGGCAATTTTTTCTGTACGAATTTTGACCGATAAAATCTCTTCCAATTTTTCTTTGGTCAAGGTTTTCTGGTTGTCTAAGATGTATTGGTTTTTGCGTTGATTTAAAAAATCTTGGGCCGCTTCGACCATTCCGTAAAACGAGGTTTCGGCCGTATTGGGAATATACGAAAACACGGTGTTGTCGGTATCGTTGTCTATGGCTTGGAGTACGGCAGGCAAAACCAGTTTTCCCAGTTCTTTTCGTTCTTGGTAGATTTCGGCATCACTCCCGCGTGAAAAGTAAATGCGCTCAAACGAACAGGCTTTTTTAATTACTGGCACAATGATTTCTTGTTCAGAAACTTGTCCGTTTTTTTTGATAATCACGGCATGCCCCGGCTGCAATTCTTGCACTTTTTCGAAGGGCACATTAAACACGGTTTGAATAACCGGGCGCTCTGAGGCTACCACCAAAATTTCGTCGTCGTCATAAAAATAGGCTGGGCGAATGCCTGCAGGATCGCGAAACACAAATGCGTCGCCATGACCAAAAAGTCCGGCCATCGCATAGCCGCCATCCCAACCTCTAGAAGCGCGTTTTAGTATTTTGGCAAGGTCTAATTTTTCGGCAATGATTGGTGAAGCTTCTTGCTTGGTCAAGCCGTTATTTTTGCATTCTTGGTATAATTCGGTGACTTCGTCATCTAGAAAATGACCTATTTTTTCCATCACCGTAACGGTATCTGCCATCTCTTTGGGATGTTGTCCGAGTTCTACCAAACTGTTAAACAACTCTTTTACGTTGGTCATATTAAAATTTCCGGCCACAATCAAGTTGCGGTGCATCCAATTGTTTTGACGCAAAAACGGATGCACGCTTTCGAGGCTGTTTTTTCCGAAAGTACCGTAGCGCACGTGGCCTAAAAACAATTCCCCAATATAAGGCAGGTGTTTTTTTTGTAAATCGACATCCTCAGCAAATTCGGGATGCGCCAACATTTCTTCGTTAATGCGGTCGTTAATCTGAGCAAATACATCTTGTATGGGTTGGGCGTCGATTGAGCGCACACGGCTGATGTAGCGTTCGCCAGGCTCGACATCGAGTTTGATCGAAGCAAAACCGGCCCCGTCTTGTCCGCGGTTGTGCTGTTTCTCCATTAGCAAATACATTTTCTGTATTCCGTAGAATGCAGAGCCGTATTTTTCTTTGTAATAGGCCAATGGTTTTTTTAATCGCAATAGGGCTATCCCACATTCGTGTTTTATGGCATCGCTCATGAAAAAGTGTCTTTTGGTGTTGTAGTTAGGTTGTGTTTGGTCATAAAAAATGCCCCGAATTTCGAGGCATAAAGGTATTATAATTCTATTTCAAATTGTGTTAAGGATTTGAATTGTTTCAAGCGGTTTTGCACTTCGGTAGGCGTCAAGATTTGCATGCGCTCGGTGCCAAATTGCTCTACACAAAAGGAAGCCAAATTGGAGCCGTGAATAATGGCGCGTTTCATGTTTTCGAACGAAACACTATCGCTTTGTGTAATGTAACCCGAAAAACCACCGGCAAAGGTGTCTCCCGCGCCCGTTGGATCGAACACTTCTTCTAGCGGCAAAGCCGGAGCAAAAAACACTTGTTCGTTGTGAAATAACAACGCGCCGTGTTCGCCTTTTTTGATGACCACATATTTAGGTCCCATTTGGTGTATTTTGGCTGCTGCTTTTACCAACGAATATTCTCCCGATAATTGGCGGGCTTCTTCGTCATTGATTGTAATTACATCTACGCGTTTGATCACCTCCATCAATTCGGGCAAAGCACAGTCCATCCAAAAATTCATGGTGTCTAAGACCACCAATTTGGGTTTGGCCGTGAGTTGATCCAATACCGAACTTTGCACCAACGGATGCAAATTGCCCAACATCACCACGTCTGAATTGGTAAAATTTGCAGGCACTTTGGGATTAAAATCAGCCAACACATTGAGCTCGGTGATCAAGGTGTCGCGCGAATTTAAATCGTTGTGGTATTTACCGCTCCAAAAAAACGTTTTACCGCCAGGAACTACTTCCAATCCGGTGATGTCAATATTGCGTTGCGTTAATAAATCTAAATATTCCTGAGGAAAATCATCGCCCACGACCGATACAATAGCCGATTGCACATTAAAATGCGAGGCCGAAAGCCCAATAAAGGTGGCGGCGCCTCCTAAAATTTTATCTGTTTTCCCAAATGGGGTTTCAATGGCGTCAAAGGCGACTGTTCCTACAATTAAAAGTTTGTTCATTGCTTAGCTGTTGTGAGCGGATAAACCCATCTCAAATTTAAGGCGCAAAGATAGGTTTTCTCTGTAAATTAATAAGGAAGAATTAACAATGAATAATTGAAGCTCTCAGCCATTGGCTTTTCGCTTAGAGTGGGAAGTTGGGAGTGGGAAGTGGGAAGATTCTGGCCACGAATGCACGAATATTTTAGATGAGAGATTTAAAGATGAGAGACGGTCTGAATTCCGAAGCTTCGGGGCCAAACTGTTACTACAAGACGAAATCTTTCAATCTTTAAATCATTCAATTTTTAAATCTTTAAATCTTTTTAAAAATGAAAAAGCCCCACCGAAGTGAGGCTGATACAACTATATGGTTTTGCTAATTTTCTATTCAAACACCACTTTATGCGTTTCGAGCAATTGGTTGTTGGTGTCATAAATTTTTACCAAATATAAGCCGCTACCGGGCCAGGTTTTGGCAATTTGAGTTTCGGAGCCTTGAAGTGAAGTGTGATATACTTCTTGGCCTAGCAGGTTTACAACTGTTATTGAAGAAGCCAATTGCGAGCTGCTGCGAACCATAAAATTGGTTGAAACCGGATTTGGATATACGCTAACGGCTTCCTCTGCCTGGCCAAATTCTGGGTTACTCAAGTTTAGGTTGATGTAGCGGGCCTGTGCCAACACATTGCTATTGCCGTTATAGGCACTTCCGCCAACCAATAATTTGCCGTTTTGCAAAAACAATAGGCTATAAATACTGGAAAAATAATAAATGGGGGTGCTCAATACCCCGTTGGCACCAAAGCTGTTATCGAGCGTCCCAGCTGTAGAATAGCGGGTTATTCCAAACTGGGCATTCAAATTGGTTGCTAACAAAATTTTGCCGTCGGGTTGTTGGGTAATTAAATTGTAAAAATAGCTGTTTTGTAAATCCAATACCCCATTGTTACCGTAAGAAGTGTCTAACGAACCATCCGTATTGAGCTGAACCAGGCAGCTGTGTCTTTGCCCATTGGTTTCTGTTACATCACAGTTAACTAAATATTTATTCCCATTGGTAATAAAAAGATCGGTTCCCCAATTTTTGGTTGCACCAGTTGGCGTGCTAATAACTACCCCATTGCCGCCAAAAGAAGTATCTAAAACACCATTTTGATTCAGTTTTATAGTAGCTACAACCGAAGAATAATTACTTTCTCTGTTTAAAAGAACTCCGGTTATTAAGACATTATTTAATGCATCAAGACTAACATCATTGGGGTATTCATAATCGATTGTGGAATAATAATTAAAGTTTTTATAAAAAATACCGTTGTCGCCAAATGTAGTGTCGAGCGTGCCATCAAGGTTTAAGCGCATAAGTCCATAATAAGAATTGTAAGTTCCGGTTGCGATACTCTCGGCGGAATAATAATCATAGGCAATATAAATTTTGCCGTTGAGAACTCGAACGCGATCTATAAAACTTTGACTAATTGTAGGATTGTCTAAAACCAAGAGCCCATTAGTCCCAAAGCTAGTATCTACTTGCCCGTCAGCCGTTAGCTTAAAAAGTGAAGAGTTGGAAGCAACTGAATCAAAGCCAACTAAAATTATCTTATCACCCTCTAAGGCAATAGAACCAAAGGATGGGTTAAATCCAAAATCTGTATTGGACGTATTTGTAACTCCGTTTGCCCCAAATGTGGTGTCGATTGTCCCGTTGGTGTTATACCTTATTAGGCGAGAATCTTCCGTTAATGCAATAGTTTTTTGGGAAGATTGCTCCAAAAGGGCAATAATTTTTTCATTACTTTGAAGAAGGTGTACATTCACCTCCGATTCAAAAACCCCAGTTGAACTATATACTAGTTTTTCAATACCTTCGCCCAAAGTGTATCCACCTGTTACTATTTTTCCCGCCGAATTGAGGGCCAAAAAGCGGGATTTGTCTGATGCGATAGTTTGGGAAACAGTGCCATTCGTTCCAAATGAACTGTCTAATGTGCCATTGGCATTCAACTGTACCAAACCAAAGCCATTGGTTACTACATTCGCCGACAATAAAATTTTCCCGTTTGATAGCGGCAGTATTCGGCTACAACCATTGGAATAAGATGAAGTTAAATAATTAGGCGTACTATAATTATAATAAGTAGTGGCTAAATAACCCGTGGTGGCAAAAGTGGAATCCAAATTACCCGTTGTAGTATAGCGCATTACGAAAAGTTTGTTGGCAGATGATCCCGTTACCAGGACTTTTCCATCGGCCTGCAAGGCAATGGCATGAGGATAATGTGTGGCTGTCTGAGCAGATATGGTATACCCAATGGTTGAAAAGGTTGTGTCAAGAGATCCAACAGCTGTAAATCGGGCCAACATAAGTTGTTGGGAAGTCCCGTTGTAGGCCTGCCCACAAACTACGATTTTACCGTCTGCTTGGATTGCTAGGCCCGAAGCATCATTGTTTTGTTGGGCAATGTCTAGTGTGGCTTTGCCGTCAAAATCAAAAAAAGTATCAAAGGAACCATTGGTGTTTAGGGAAACTAAAGCCAAATCATTGTCGATGCCATTAGAAACCGAGCCTGCCAGCATAATTTTTCCGTTGCTTTTTAGGGCAATGGCATAAATATTCATGGCAATATTATTGATACTCACAAGTAGTTTTCCTGTTGCATTAAAACTTGTATCCATACTACCATCAGAATTTACGCGATAGATGGTATTGCCGCCAGCCACCAAAATTTTTCCATCGGCTTGCAGCGCGAGAGCTCTTAAATTCCCGAAATTTCGAAATCCGTAATTGTTGAAGGAGGTGTCCAAAAAGCCATCAGGAGTGATTCGAGACAAACTTCCTATCCTTGAACTTGGATTATTGCTTATAACCAGCAAGTTATCGTCCGGTTGCAATACCGCATTTTTCACATAATCATCTGGTGGGGTTGTTGCGGTTTGGTTTACCACAATGCCGCCATTGCTGCCAAAAGTAGGGTCTAAACTTTGGGCGTTCATAAAAAAGCTGATACTTAAAAAAACTAAGGAAATCGTTTGTTTCATCACGTTTTGATTTTTATTTCAAACCTAACTAAAAATTTTATACATTCCTATATTTCGAGAAGGGCTTTTAAATGAGATAAATAACTGTTCTAAAAAAGTCAACCGAGAACTTACACCCGAAAACACACCCCCAGCCCGGCTCAAGAGGGGAGTTTTATGAAGTATACTAAGAATGGCTGTTTGCTGATAGCTTTTAGCACTTAGCCACGAATGCGCGAAATGTTTAATCCCGAATTTTCGGGACCAAACTGTTACTACAAGACGAAATCTTTCAATCATTCAATTTTTAAATCATTAAATCATCTAAACCGATAACCGATAACCGAAACCCAAAAACCCGCTAAGTATTCGTATTTTTGGGCCACTTAAATAAACGACTATGCGCAACTTTGACTTATACAACCCCACCCAATTGGTGTTTGGAACAAAACAAATCGAGAAACTGGCCGCTTTAGTGCCCAAAAACGCCCGCGTGCTGCTGGTGTATGGCGGCGGAAGCATTTTTGCCAATGGCATTCACGCCCAAGTAATTGGCGCATTACAAGGATTTCATGTGGTAGAATTTGGCGGCGTAGAACCCAATCCGCGTTACGAAACCCTGATGCAAGCGGTGGCTGTAATTCGCAAAGAAAAATTGAACTTTATTTTGGCCGTAGGCGGCGGAAGCGTGATTGATGGCGTAAAATTTATCTCGGCGGCCACTCATTTTGAAGGCGATGCTGCACGCATTTTGCAGGAGCGCATCTTGTTTACCGATGTGTTAAAAGTGGTTCCGTTTGGTACGGTACTTACTTTGCCTGCTACGGGCAGCGAAATGAATTCGGGAGCGGTAGTAACCATCGAAGCCACAAAAGAAAAACTCACCCTAGGGGGCAGCGCCTTGTTTCCCAAATTTTCTATTTGCGACCCCAGCGTAATTGCTTCGTTACCCAAACGTCAATTGCAAAATGGGGTAATCGATTCGTTTATGCACGTCATGGAGCAATACCTCACCTATCCGCACGAGGCCTATTTGCAAGATCGAATTGCCGAAGGAATTTTGCAAACCTTAATCGAAATTGGACCAAAAGTGATAGAAAATCCTGCCGATTATGTGTTGGCTTCGAATTTTATGTGGAGCTGCACCATGGCCCTAAATGGCATCCTCAACAAAGGCGTTCCGGTTGATTGGGCTACGCACATGATTGGCCACGAATTGACAGCCTTGTATGAAATTGACCACGCCCGTACCTTGGCCATCATAGGGCCAAACTTGTATCGTGTACTCCTAGAAACCAAACAAGACAAACTCATACAATACGGCGAACGCGTTTGGAAAATTACTACCGGCACTCCTGCCGAACGCGCTAACCAGGCCATTGATAAAACCACGCAGTTCTTTCAGCAGCTGGGCGTGCCGACCAAACTCAGTGAATACACTCCCAACTTTGCCCAAACCGCCGATTTTATTGTGGCCCGTTTTGAACAACGCGGTTGGGTTGGCTTGGGCGAACGTCAAAATATTGATTTAATCAAATTGCGTCAAATTGTTGAAATGAGTTATTAAATTAGAATTGCTTGTTTTTACTTACTTTTGGTCACCCCAAATAGCAAAAAACCTACATAATTGTAGCTAATTTATGAAAGACAATCCAAAATTTGCCGTGATAGGCGGAGGCAGTTGGGCCACGGCGATTGCCAAAATGCTGTGTGTAAATCAGACGAAAATTGCCTGGTACATGCGCAACGAAGAAGCGATTGCACATTTACAATCCGAACACCACAACCCCAATTATTTGAGCTCAGTCGAGTTCAAAATGGAGCAATTGTTGCTCACCAATAACATTAATGAAGCCATTGCTTTTGCCGACATTATCATTTTTGCTATTCCTTCGGCTTTTTTGAGTGCCGAATTACAAAAACTCACCACCAACTTAGAAGACAAAATTGTTTTTTCGGCCATCAAAGGGATTGTGCCCGAAACCAGTTTGATCGTGGGCGAGCATTTTCACAACACCTACCAGATTCCATACGAAAATATTGGCGTAATAACCGGTCCTTGCCACGCCGAGGAAGTGGCTTTAGAGCGATTGTCCTATTTGACCATTGCTTGTGGCGACGCCAAAAAAGCGAAAGTGGTTGCCCTTAATTTATCGGGCAATTACATCAAAGCCAAAATATCAGATGATATTATTGGCACCGAATATGCGGCGATGCTCAAAAATATTTATGCCATTGCGGCAGGAATAGCGCACGGTTTAGGGTACGGCGACAACTTTCAATCGGTGTTGATGAGCAACGGCATTCGGGAGATGAAAAAATTTATACGAGAAGTACACAAAATGAAACGGAACATCAACGATTCGGCCTATTTGGGCGATTTATTGGTGACCGGTTATTCGATATTTTCCCGCAACCGCATGTTTGGAAACATGATTGGAAAAGGATATACCGTGAAAAGCGCCATGATGGAAATGAGTATGGTAGCAGAGGGCTATTATGCCGCCAAAAGTGCTTGGGAATTGAACCAAAAGTATGGTGCCAAAACCCCAATTATAGATGCCGTACACGAAATTCTTTACGAAGGCAAAGAAGCCAAAAAAGTGTTTAAGAAACTCACCGACAAATTAGATTAGGACTATTTCACCACGACCCCATTCACAAATAGAATAGGCACTTCTTCTGTGGCGTTTGCTTGGATGCTGTTTTTAAGGAACGTAAATTTTTTATCATATAAGTTATCGCCGATAAAATAAGTGAGCATAAATTCGTTGTTGAGCTGCAACACCGATTCTTCGAGCAGCTCTATCTTTTGGACTGTTACGGCCGGGACTTTTACAAAGGCGTGACGCAACATCGAGGTTTTTTTCATTTCGCCATCAATTGTGCCAAAGGCTTTAGACACCAACATCACGCCGTCTAAGTCGAAGTCGGAATCATTGACCAAATAGACATACCAAACCTTGTCGTTAAAATCGTCGCTCCATTCTTGGACGGCGGCCAAAAACACGTTTTCTACTTTGGGGATGATGATGTCTGATTTCATGGGGGGGGGGTTTTAAAAGTGAGAAGCTGGAAGTGGCAAGCTGGAAGTTTAAGCGGGGATTAACCGACAACAAAAACATGTAGCATAGCGGAATAAACCTGAAACTTGAAACTTGAAACAAATCTAAACCATCGCCTTAAACTGCTCCAAAAAGCGTACGTCGTTTTCGTAAAACAAACGAATGTCGCCAATTTGGTACAACAACATCGCGATGCGTTCTACGCCCATTCCAAAGGCAAAGCCCGAAAATTCCTCAGGATTAATTTGGCAGTTTTTCAAGACGTTGGGATCAACCATGCCACAGCCGCCAATTTCTAGCCAGCCGGTTCCTTTGGTAATGCGATAATCGGTTTCGGTTTTGAGGCCCCAATAAATATCAATTTCGGCACTGGGCTCGGTGAACGGAAAATAACTGGGTCGCAACCTGATTTTTGATTTGCCAAACATCTCCTTGGTGAAATACAACAGCGTTTGTTTCAAGTCGGCAAAGGAAACGTCTTTGTCGATATACAAGCCTTCTACTTGGTGAAAAATACAATGCGAACGGGCCGAAACGGCTTCGTTGCGAAATACACGCCCCGGCGAAATGGTGCGAATGGGCGGTTTGTTTTCTTCCATATAACGCACTTGCACCGAAGAGGTGTGGGTGCGCAACAAAATATCGGGATTGGTTTGGATAAAAAAGGTGTCCTGCATGTCGCGTGCCGGATGGTATTCGGGGAGATTCAAGGCGGTAAAATTGTGCCAATCGTCTTCGATTTCTGGCCCTTCAGACACATTAAAACCAATGGTCGAAAAGATGTCAATGATTTGGTTTTTTACTAGTGAAATGGGGTGGCGGGATCCAATGGTAAGCGGCTCTCCAGGACGAGTCAAGTCGCCATAAATGCCTTTGATTTCTTGTTTGCTTTCTAAGGCGTCTTGAATTTGTTTTACCTTGTCTTCGGCAGTAGATTTTAGCAAATTTATGACCTGTCCAAATTCTTTTTTCTGTTCATTGGGCACATTTTTAAATTCGGCAAACAGCGTTTTCAAAAGCCCTTTACTCCCCAAATACTGAATGCGATAGGCTTCTAGTTCGGCGAGATTTTCCGTATGAAAGGCTGCCGCTTCGGCAATATGTACTTTTATTTGATCAATCATTTTGAATAGGATTTGCGCGGACAAATTTAGTTAAAAGTTGGAAGTATCTTGGGGATGAGGCAAGTTTTTCGAAGTATTAGTCAATATATTCTCGGGCTACAAAATAGCCTACAATGGCTTCTTTCATGAGTACCGATTGTTCCCCCGCTTTCAAGGGCGGCAATTCTTCTTTGATGGTGTAATGCGGCCAGCCATCGGCATCGATGTAATCAAATTCGTAAAATCCGTAGGGCTCAAGCAAACGACATATGGCAATGTGCATGAGATTTACCTTTTCGTCTTTTTTGAACGTTTGGTGAATTTTGCCCAATTCTTGCAGGCCAATCAAATAGATAATGGCGTCCAAGTCTAGGTCTTCTCCTTGCGAAAATTGATTTGATAATTTGGCAACCAAATTTTCCCAGCGTTCTTTTAATTGAATATCTCTAGACATACCTGCACTTTATTTGTGGGTTGCTTTTGTCGCAACGGCAGCCGCAAAGATAGGAAGTTGCATTGGGAGTTGACCTACCTCTATTTTGATTTATATTTGTCTTTGCGTTAAACAACACAACTATGGCTTGGATTGATCTGTTTTTGTTGGCTTTTGTAGCTATGGGTTTGATTCGCGGCTTGCGAAATGGATTTTTTTTCGAATTGGCCGGACTGTTTACTTTGCTTTTTGGGGTGTATTTGGCGATTAAATTCTCATTTGTCGCCAATCATTTTTTAGCCCACGAGCTCTCTTGGAACCCAAAAGTGATTCAAATCACAGCCTTTGTTATTACCTTGGTGATCGTGCTTGTAGGAGCTTCGCTGCTTGCAAAATTTTTTACCACGCTTGCGCGCGTAGCCCATTTGGGCGCTTTAAATAAACTTGGGGGAGGAATCGTGGGGACCCTAAAAATGATTGTGGTTCTGAGTTTGGCGATTTCGCTGTTTAACAAACTGAATTTTTCGCACTATTTTGTATCGCAACAAACTATAGAAAAATCGGGCTTGTATTTGCCTATTCAGCAGGTTGCGACTACACTGTATCCCGACATCAAAGCAGTGTTTGCGGCCTATGGCCCTACTGAGCTAAACCCAAATTAATTTAATGCACTTGCTTTATGCTGCTCCCGTTTATCCAGCCGTCGGTGCCGTCGGTGAGCTGTACTTTTTTCCAGTTATCAAGCGAATCCAACACAAATACTTTGGCGCCTTCGTGCAGCAAAACTACCTCGGAACTCGTCGATTTAGGTTCGCTTTTTAGGGAAGTCATTTCGGCAAACACAATTGCCGGATGTTCGCTGATGCTGAATTTTTTTTCGACGACCGCCGCTAGCAAAGCTAATAAAAGGGCGAAAAGCAATACAAACATGCCCACAAAAAACAGGCGTTTGTTGGCCGCATAGGGCGAAAAATAATACCCCACAAAAAACACCAAAAACAAGAATGACAAACCTACCGCTATTCCTGCCCAGCTGTCGTAATGAAAAACCGAAATAAAATCGTGAATTAGCTTGGCAAAGCCTACTTTGGGCACCACCTTGATTTCATCTACCGTCATTTTTTGAGCAAATTTCAAGTTGTTTTGTATTTCGGCATCCGTTGGATTGAGGTGCAAAGCCATTTCATAATTGTAAATAGCAGGGGCAATTTTATTGAGTTTGTAGTAGCAATTCCCCAAATTAAAATACAAATCGGCCGAAACTTTGTTTTGCTCCAACACCGATTGGTAGGCCAAAATAGCTTGGGTATAATTGCCTTTTTTATACCAGTCATTCCCATCTTCAAAGCCGGTTTTGGCGTGTACGGTTTGCGAAAGCAGCACAAACAAGATCAGTAGTTTTTTCATAGTCGTTTCGTTTGGATCTGTTTACAATTGTTTTTCTAATTCTTGCAATACAAATTCTGCCTTGAGGTAATCTTGCTCAATGGCCACCGAAGAAGAGGGTGCATAACGGGCAAATTCACAGTTTTTCATCAAGTTCAAAAAGGCTGCTGCAGTCTCTGGATTTGCCTGTTTGGATTGCAACAAATGGGCAATCGTTTCTTTACTCATCTCCGAAGTTTCGATGTGCAATTTGGCTTTCAAAAAGTTGTGCATCGATTTTTCGAGGGCAATGTAAAACAACTCTTTGTTGGGCATTTGTTTTTTGGCTTCCAATAAATATTTCTTGGCCAATAGGTTCGACTTTTTAATGCGATTCCCCAACACATCCCCGTCTATGGCTGCCTTTTTCTTTTTAAAGAACACAATAACCGGAATGAAAAATGCGGGTAAAAACAACAAAAAGTAAAACAAGCGAGACCCCAAAAAGTCAGCGCGCTGAGCCGGATGTAAAGTGGTTTTTAATTTCACATACCGAAATTGTTCCCCGGCAGTTAAGGTGTTTTTGGCCGATTCGGCAGAAGCCAAAGGGGCAGCCGATGAGCCAGCCGCAAGAGGTCCGTCGAGCACATCTATGACAAGTTCGGGAGAAGAAATGGTTTTGTATTTGCCGCTTCCCAAATCAAAATAGGAAAACAGCAAAGGTTTTAGTGGGTATTTGCCTTTAAATTGGGGAATCAAGGTGTAGTTGTCGGTAATACTGCCGTTCATGCCGCTTAAAGGTGTTTGTACTTGCTCGTTGTGCACCGGATCGTACATTTCGATCGAATTGGGAACCACAGGTTTGGGCAGGGTGAATAATTTTAAATTACCCGTTCCCGAAACCGCCACTTTCAAGTCTAATGATTCCCCGCTTTTTAACTGGGTTTTACTCGATTTTACCACAAAGTTAAAGCGGCCCACAGCACCCGAGAAATCAGCTGGTTTCCCGGCTTCGGGCAAGGGTTTTACCGTGATGGTTTTGCTTCCAGCCGATACACGACGGTTGTCGTCCATAACCTGTACTTGCCCAAAAATATTTCGGCGGTTGGTGGGTACTTGCAAATCAATATCAAGCGAGAGGGGTTCAATTTCTAATTTGCCCGATTTTTGCGGATACAAGACGGTTTTTCTCAACACCACAAACCGAAAACGTTCGCCGTTGTATTTGCCTTCTTCGGCCACCAATTGTTTGATGTCGATGTTCTGGCTCCAAAAATCATTGTACTTGGGCTTATTGAGTTCGCGCCAATTGGTAATGCCAATGTTGTAACTAAAATAGAGTTTATAGACCACCGTAATGGGCTCATTGACATAGGGATTTCCTTTAGAAATTTCTGCCACCAAATGAATGGCATCGGCTGCCGAGATTTGCGGCTCGTCGTTGGGGTCACGAGGTTGTTCAACCGCCGCAGTAACATTGATCTTGATTGGATTGGTTTTGTAAACCTGTCCATTAATCTCTACAGCGGCTTGCTTGATAAGGAGTGTTCCTTTTTGGGAGGGCAATAAAAAATAAGAATACGATTTATTAAACGAACTTCTGCCGTTGATCCAGGATTGGCTCACCTGTTGGCTGGGTCCGCCCACCACACGAAATCCTTCAAACGAAGGCGGCGTAAAATTATCGCCATCGGCATTCATCGTAAAATCAATGCGTAAGCGCTCGTTTAAGCCCAAGCTTGTTTTGCTCACCTTGGCCTCAAATTGCACTTGGGCAAAAAGGGCTTGGCAGCTGAGGAGTAAAAGTAGTACCTGCTTTTTCATAGTCAATTCATGAATGGATTACCAGTCTTTCTCGGTTTGAACGGGTTGTCCTTTTATTTTTTTGGCATTCACCTTGTCTTGTATTTTTTTCTCTTCGTTGTTTACCGCATCGAGTAGATTTTGCAAGCGCTCTTTCGAGATGCCGCCCGGTTTGGGTTTGGGCTGCCCTTGCGAAGGATCGTTTTGATCTTTGTTGTTCGGGTTTTTTCCCGGGTCTTTTTTGTCGTCCTTCTTGTCTTGGTCGCCTTTGTTTTTGTCGTCCTTTTTATCCTGATTTTTTTGGTCTTTCTTGTCGTCCTTCTTATCCTTGTTTTTGTCTTTTTTGTCGTCCTTTTTGTCGTCTTTTGGTGGCGGATTGTCTTTGAGCAACTTTTTAGCCAAGGCCAAATTGTAACGCGATTCGTCGTCTGCAGGGTCGTTGCGCAAGGCATCTTTAAAGGCCGAAACCGCTTCAGTGTATTTTTTTTCTTTCATGTAGACATTTCCCAAATTGTGAAAAGCCGCGTGTTTCTGGCTCCGCAATTTTGATTTTTCGACCGCATCAATATAAGCATATTTGGCTTCACTGGGCTGGTTTTGTCGGTAAATGGCATTGCCCAAATTGTAGGAAGCCAGAGCTTTTTGGCTCGCTTTAGATTTGGATATGCGGTAATTGGCTTCGGCTTCGGCGTATTTTTTATCGGCAAAGGCGGCGTTGGCCTTGCTCAAATAACGGTCTTTTTCTTGCGCCCGAAGGCCAAAAGAAAGAAACAGCATGCAACTCATTGCCCCATGCAAAAGCAGGAGTTCAACAAAAGACAAAGCAGATGATTTATTGTTTTTCATTAAATAAATTCAAGTTTTTAATCCAAGTAGTGGTTCGTTCCAACAAGAACATATCTATCACTAATAACAAAATGGCAAGCCCTATAAACCACTGAAACTGCGATTCAAAATTGGCCATTTGCGTGGCTTCAAATTCGGTTTTTTGTATGGTATCGAGCGTTTTTTTTATTTTGTCGAGCACCACTTTGGTTTGTGCGCCCTCAATGTACACTCCGTTGGTGGCTTTGGCAATAGTGGTTAAACTTTCGGCGTTGAGTTTGGTGATCACGACTTCGTTGTTTTGATCGCGCTTAAAGCTTTGCACTACCCCGTTTTGTTTCAACGGAATAGGCCCTCCTTTTGGCGTTCCCACCCCAATGGTAATGATTTTCATGCCCATCTTATTGGCCTCAGCTGCTGCATCTTCTGCGCCTTCAGAATGGTCTTCCCCGTCTGAGATGAGGATAACCAATTTGCTGGTTTTATTGCTTTTATCAAAAAAGGTGCCTGATAATTTGATGGCTTCATCGAGCGATGTGCCCTGGGAAGAAACCATCGTGGTGTTCATGCTTTGCAAAAACATTTTGGCCACCCCGTAATCGGTAGTAATCGGCAACACCGGGAATGCTGATCCGGCATAAGCCACAATCCCAATGCGGTCGTTGCCCAATTGGTTGATGATTTGCGAGACCAACTGTTTGCTTTTTTCCAAACGACTGGGCGCTACGTCTTCGGCCAACATACTTTTGGATACGTCTACCGCAAACACAATGTCAATGCCTTCGCGTTTGATGGTTTCCATTTTGGTGCCCATTTTGGGATTGACCAATCCCATAACCATAGCCGCGAGCGCCAAGAGCAATACGGTAAATTTTAATCCCTGTTTGAAAACCGATTTTTCGGGGCTCAATTGGGCCACCAAGGCGATGTCGCCAAACTCGCGTTGTTTTTTGCGTTTCCAATACTGCACATAGCCAAATAGCAAGAGCATGACCGGAAGGATCAACAGCAAATACAGGTATTTATGTTCTTCTAATTCGTACATAACCTAAATAAAACTTTTATAAACCGTGTTTCGCAATCCAAATTCGAGCAGCAAACAAATGCCGGCCAAAAGTACCCAAGAACGGTATTTTTCGTCGTAGTCGTAAAACCGCAATTCTTCGATTTCGGTGGTTTCGAGTTTGTTGATTTCGTTGTAAATCTGCGCCAATTTTGAATTACTGGTCGCTCTAAAATATTTTCCGCCGGTTTTACGGGCAATGCTTTTCATTAATTTTTCGTCAATTTCTACCTGCATCATGCGGAATAAAAACTGGCCGTTGGGCGCAATGGCGTAAGGAAATTCGGCCATGCCGTTGGTGCCGATACCAATGGTATATACTTTGATGCCGTATTGTTGGGCAATGTCTGAGGCGGTTTCGGGCTCGATAAATCCGGCGTTGTTTACCCCGTCGGTGAGCAAAATAATGACTTTGCTTTTGGCTTTGCTCTCTTTGAGTCGGTTTACGGCGGTGGTGAGGCCCATGCCAATACCGGTTCCGTCTTGCAATACATTGTCATATTTGATGCTCGAAACGGCATCAAGAATAATGCCTTTGTCGCTGGTTACCGGAGTTTTGGTGTAGGCTTCGGCAGCATAAACCACCAAACCAATGCGGTCGTTGGGACGTTCTTGCACAAAATCGGCGGCAACGCGTTTCAGTGCTTCCATGCGGTTGGGTTTTAAATCTTTGGCCAACATACTGCCCGAGACATCCACCGCAATCACGATGTCAATTCCTTTGGTGGTTTTGGTTTTATTGGTCACATCCACCGTGCGTGGTCGAGCCATAGCAGTAATTAAACAAGCCAATGCCGCAAGCCGCAATACGTGAAGCAGAGGCTGTAACTTGGCCAAAACCGAAGGCGAAGACTGAAACCCTTGAAGTGAACTTATGCTCAAAGTAGCCGTTTGTTGTTTGCGTTTCCAAAACAACCAAGCCGCAGCAAGGGGAAGGAGCAACAATAGCCAAAAAAATTCGGGATGTAAAAAAGTGACGTTTTTCATTAGGGCGTAGCTTTTTTAAGTTCAACCGAATTGAAAATGCGCTCGGCAATGGCGTTGGCATAGGTGTCGCCTTCTTCGTGCACCAACACCAATTGCTGCAATCCGCCGTCTTGTCCAAACAATAGAACTTCGTAATAATAGGTGGTGCTTGATTTGGTGAGCGTGTTGAGCAACACAAAGGTGCCGTAGCCTTTTCGTCCCGAAACCCCTTCTTTGGTTTGGAACTCTTCTTGTTTCACCAACATATTTTGGGCGCCTAGACTTTCCAAGAGATCGATGGTTACACCTATCGATTTGTCGAGATCAACTTCTCCTTCTTTTTTGTAATGAAGCGTGTTGACCATCACATAAAACGAATCCGACCATTGGCCTTCTACAAACGATTGCATCTCTTTGATCAAGGCCATGCCGTTTTTGGGTAAGGTTTTGGATAGATCGGTGCGCACTAATACTGCTGGGGTTTCCAAACGCACGCTTGGATTGCCATATTCGCTGCGCACCCACTCGCCTTCCAAAAGCAATTTGGTTTCCTTGCGAATCAGGGTATCTTTTACATAGGTAAATCCTTTGGTGAAGGTAAAATAGCCAAAAACCAAGAGTAAAACTCCCACAACAGAGGCGGCGATGAGTTGGTTGCGGCGTTTGCGTGCTTTGGCCAATTGCTGTTGCAGCTGTTGTTGGCGTTGCAATTCGTTGAGTGCCGATTCTTCTTCTTCGTGTTCTTCTATCGTCGGAATGGCACTGTCGAGGGTAACGATGGCTTTCTCTATTTTTTTGCGGTCTTCGGTAATTTCAAAATCGAGCGGTTTTGATTTGGCAAACTTTACCAAATCGGCCTGTTTGAGTACGCGTTCTAAATTTTCGATGGTCTCGGCAGTGAGCTCCATTTTCTTTTGCTTGGACGCATGTTGTAAAGCGGCGATCAATTCGGCGGTGGTGCTTTCCATGGCGGGAATCGCAATGGCTTCTTCGATGTAATTTCGTGCGATGGCGGTGAGTTCGCTGTAGTAGGATTTCACTTCGCCTTTTTGCCAGAGTTGTTTTTTCTCTAATACATTGAGCAAGTTCGTGGCTTTTTCGATGGGCGTTTTGTATTCTTCGACTGCCTCAACCTCATTTTGTTTGCGTTTGCGCCACCAATACACGCCAAAACCGGCAGCAGCCAGCGCCAATACAACAAGTAATAGTGTCCATAACCAACTGTAACTTGAGGTTCCTTGGGCAATGGGTTTGATGTCAAATAGTTTTTGTTTAAGGGTATCTACGGCCACATTGGCCACTTGCACGCGCATACTCTCAGAATAAAACGGTTTGTTGTTGATGAGAATTTTTACCGGCGGCAGCGCATAGGTTCCGCTGTCAAATTGGGTGAGGCCGTAGGTTTTCACCAACTCGTATTGGCGGTCTTTCCATACGGTATCTACCGGATACGATTGAATTACCTCGAGGGCTCCCAGGTTTTTAAGCTTAGGAAACACCACCCGTGCCGAGGTATCGGCCGTGGCTTTGAGGCTCAACTTAAATTCCCCGCCAATTTTATTTTGCTTCACATTGATCGAGGTAGACAACGGCTTTTGTTGGGCAAAAACCACAGCTCCAAAAAACAGTAAAGCGATATAGGTTGTTAATTTCATTGTTTTTTATACTAAGTCGTTGGATAAACCAACGCTGATTTGGGGTTTATCTGGATTTAAAATACCCCAGTAATTTCGTCACATAACTTTCGTCTACCCGTGTTTGCACCACGCCTGCCCCCGACTTGCTGAACATTTCTTTAAAGTAAGTCGTCTGTTCGTGGTAGTGTTTTTCGTAGGCTATTCGCACGCTTTTGGCTGCGGTATTTACCAATTGCAAGTCACCCGTTTCGGCGTCGAGCATAGGCACCATTCCGATATTTGGCAGTGCTTCTTCGCGTTTGTCATAGACGCGTATGCCGGTGATATCGTGTTTTTTGGACGCTATTTTGAGCGGTTGCTCGTAGGCCTGGTCCATAAAATCCGAAATCATAAACACAATGGCTTTCTTTTTTTGGGTGGCCGATAAAAACTGCAAGGCCTGCGCTACATTGGTCTTTTTGCTTTTTGGCTGAAACTCAATCAACTCGCGAATAATGCGCAACACGTGCGAACGCCCTTTTTTGGGCGGAATGTATAACTCGATTTGGTCTGAAAATAAAATCAACCCAATCTTGTCGTTGTTTTGGGTAGCCGAGAACGCCATAGTAGCGGCTATTTCGGTTACGATGTTGCGTTTTACATCGCCTTGCGTGCCAAAACTTTCGGAACCCGACACATCTACTACCAACAACATGGTGAGTTCGCGTTCTTCTTCAAAAACCTTCACATAGGGTTCGTTGTAACGAGCGGTCACATTCCAGTCGATGGCGCGAATATCATCGCCAAATTGGTATTGACGCACTTCAGAAAACGTCATCCCACGACCTTTGAACGAGGTGTGGTATTCGCCCGAAAACAGGTGATCGCTCAACCGTCGGGTTTTGATTTCTATTTTGCGAACTTTTTTAAGTAGGTCTTTGGTCTCCATTTTTTTAATGATTGGTGATTAGTGACTAGAAAGGAGCAAAAGCTAATTACTAGTTACCCTGTACTAATAACTTTTTATGGAACTTCTACTTCATTCACAATTTTGTTGATGATGTCAACCGAAGTGATGTTTTCGGCTTCAGCTTCATAAGTCACACCAATACGGTGACGCAACACATCATGCACCACGGCACGCACGTCTTCTGGAATCACATAGCCCCGGCGTTTGATGAAGGCATAACATTTGGCCGCAGTAGCCAAGTTGATGCTTCCACGCGGTGAGGAACCAAAGCTAATCAACGGCTTAAGGTTTTCTAAGTTGTATTTTTCGGGGTAACGCGTCGCAAAAATGATGTCTAGAATATATTTTTCGATTTTCTCGTCCATGTACACTTCGCGAACAGCTTCTTGTGCTTTTAGGATTTGCTCTACCGAAATTACCGCATTTACTTTTTCGTAACTGCCTTTCAAGTTTTGACGAATCACCAAGCGCTCTTCGTCCATTTTAGGGTAATCAATCACGGTTTTGAGCATGAACCGGTCTACCTGTGCCTCGGGCAACGGATAGGTACCTTCTTGCTCAATGGGGTTTTGGGTGGCCAATACCAAAAAGGGTCGGTCTAATTTGAAGGTGGTATCGCCAATGGTTACTTGTTTTTCTTGCATGGCCTCTAGCAAAGCCGATTGTACTTTGGCGGGCGCACGGTTGATCTCATCGGCCAATACAAAATTGGCAAAAATGGGCCCTTTTTTTATAGAAAATTCGTTTTGTTTGATGTTGTAAATCATGGTTCCTACCACATCGGCAGGCAGCAAATCGGGGGTAAATTGGATGCGGCTAAACGATCCTTGAACGGCTTGAGAAAGCGTGTTTATGGCTAATGTTTTGGCTAATCCGGGCACGCCTTCTAATAAGATATGTCCTTGGCCTAAAAGTCCGATTAACAAACGCTCCACCATGTGTTTTTGCCCGACAATGACTTTATTCATTTCTAGGCTTAGCAAATCGATAAAAGCGCTTTCTCTTTCTATCTTTTCGTTGATCGCGCGAATGTCTAGTGTTGCAGTTGTTTCTTCCATTTCTTGGTTGCTATTTTTATTATTTTGGGTTCTGTGTTTTAACGGGTGCAAATTGAATTTTTTTTTAAAAGAAAGATGTTAAAAATTGGTTAAAACTTCGATAAACAGGGCTATTTTAAGGATGTTTTGTGATTCAATTTGACTATTTTTAAGAACTAGAAAATTGGCTTCGAAAATACCGCCTTTTTTGTGCTCGTTTTTACTAATTCTTCACTTACAATTATGAGTAAATCTTCCCTATCGCCCATCATCGCCGGAACCATGAATTGGGGTGTTTGGGATAAAAAACTAAGCGCTTCCGAAATGCAACATACGATGCACATTTGCCTCGAAAACAACATTAGCAGTTTTGATCATGCCGATATTTATGGCAATTACACCACCGAGGCCGAATTTGGCGTCGCCTTCAAACAAAGTGGACTTGCGCGCGAACAGATTCAATTGATCTCTAAATGTGGCATCCAATATATGGCCGAATCCCGAGCCAATACCATTAAACATTACGACTACCGCAAAGATTATATCATTTGGTCGGCCGAGCAATCCATCAAAAAGTTACACTGCGACTACTTGGACGTGTTTTTATTGCACCGCCCCAGTCCGTTAATGCAAGCCGATGAAATTGCCGAAGCGGTAGAACAGTTAAAAAGCAGCGGCAAAATTCGTTCATTTGGCGTGAGTAATTTTACCAACAGCCAAACCGAATTGATTCGCCAAAAAACAGCCGTTGACTACAACCAAATTCAATTTTCGGCTACCCATTTTGATTCCATGCTCGACGGCAGTTTAGATTATATGCAACTGCACGGGATTCGACCGATGTCTTGGAAGCCCTTGGGCGTTGTTTTTCGTGAAAATACGCCACAAACCCAACGCCTCAATAAACTTCTCGACATCCTGACCCCAAAATATGAGGCAGCCCCCGACATACTTTTACTGGCTTGGATTTTGCAACATCCGGCAGGAATTCTTCCTGTGGCAGGAACAGCAAACCCCGCCCGCATTCAATCGCTGATGAAAGCCACCACAATTACACTCGAGCTCGAAGATTGGTTTGCGATTTGGACGGAGAGTATGGGGAATAAAGTGCCGTAAAGGGTTGTCTGTTGTGAGTTATTGGTTGTAGGTTGTAGGTTTTGGGTTGTAGGTTTTGGTAGTATACTAAGAACTCCCCTCTCGAGCCGGGCTGGGGGTGTGTTTTTGGTTAGAAAGTTTAGCGTTTAAGGTTTAAAGGTTAAGGTTAGAACCCATAAATGACTTAGTATACCTCTACGCTTTTGGTATTCGACTATAAGTAGCTATTAGTATATAAGATAAATCAAAAATCGTTAATCGTTAATCAAATCTCTTACTTTTCTTTTTCCTTGATGAAAAAGAAACAAAAAATCAAGACCTGGGATTTTCGGCGATCAAAATAGGCTCACTTCCTAAAACTCAAAAACTCCCCCTCTCGCAAACTCGAGGGCTCAAACAGTTCGAGTTTCTTTACGGAAGTTTCTCCTTTTTGATACTCGCCTGCCAAATCCTATGGTCAGAAAAATCTTCGGTAGCGCTATACCGTGCATTCGTGGCGAAAAAACTTCCCGCTTCCCACTCCCAACTTCCCACTTCCAATCCAAAGCGAACAAACGTTCTTAGTTTAGCCCCCTTTCGACTTTTAAAATGCTCAACTAAACACCGCTTTCAATACCTCGAGTGATTTGGGCATTTTAAATCCGCTCAGGTGTTGGGCGTAGTAATCCATGATGATTTTGAGGAGTTGTTGGCGCTCGGATACGTGAAAAGATTTTTGGTCGGTATCGAAGCGCAATTGCAGGGCTCTTTTAAACAAGGCCGTTTCGGGCTCGCTGAGCGTTCCTGTGCCCAAACTGCTTGCAAATTGTCCGTCTTGCAAATGAAAATAAGGCAAATCTAAATCGGTGGTGTCGGGGTAAAATCCTAAGTATTTTGCCGTTTCGAGCAGAAAAATTAGATGAAAATTTGCGGTTTCTTGGTGCGAATCTAGCCAAAGTAAAGCGGCTTCGATAAAATCAAAAAAATCGCTGTTTTTTTCTTCTTCGTGAATGGAATACTGAAGCAGCTCCGCAATAAAAAGCAGCATGCTGCTCTTCAATATTTCGTTTGGAATGGTTTGGTAGGGCTGGTAAATTTTTATTTCTTTTAACTGTTCCAGCGTCCCTTTGTTCTTGTGAATCGCTTCAATTTCGAGCAGGGTCATGGGCTGAAAGTAAGCTGTTTTTGCGCCGCCCACTTTGGCTGATTTTGATGCAACTGCGTTCCGCACAAAATAGGATTTCAAGCCATCTGATTGGGTAAAGCACTTCACGATCAAACTGCTTTCCTGAAATTTTAAGGCCGAGAGTACAATCGCTTTGGTTTTGACTTGCATACAATCTGCTTATCGGATGATCATCACTTTTTTGACTTTGGTTTGCGAAGCGTCTTTTGAGGAAATAAAGATCATGTACACGCCCGACGCAACCCGGTATTTGCCAAATGCGGTGGTATCCCATTCTAAGGTTCCGCCTTGGGCAATGGCTTCAAAAACCAAATTCCCTTCGATGTCGGTGATTTTTATGGTGGCATTGTCCATCAATCCGCTCATCTTTACCGTTCCCTCAAAATCGGGGCGCACCGGATTGGGGTAGATGTATACGTTGTTTAAATCATCGTTGGCTGCCGTAGCGGTTCCTTTGAAGGAAACTAAGCCTTTGGTGGTGGCAAAAAACACCTCTCCAGATTGCGAATCAATGGCAATATCATTGATGCCGTTACTCGGCAAGGGCGAATTGGTGCTGGTAAAATGATGCAGCGTTTGTTGTCCATCAGAGGAAACTTGAAACACCCCCGAATCGGCAGTGCCAATCCATTTGTTATTGGCTCCATCTACTTTTATATCGGTAATGAACTGTTCGTAGAGTAATTCTTGGGCCAAATTTTCTTCCAAAATAATAATCGGATAACTGGTCATTTGACTATTAGATAAAAAATTATCTACGCTCGAGAGGACACGCAATCCTTGTAGGGTTCCGATCCACAATTGGTTGTTGTTGTCAATGGCCGCTACGCGCACGTCTTTCGAGGGCAGATTCCCCAATTCGGCGCCAAAGTTAATTTTCTTGAACAGGTTGTTGTAGCTTTCGTTAAACCCGATGAGTCCGTCGCTGCGGGTACACATCCATTTGGTGCCGTTTTTGTCGATGGTCAAACGGCCCATGTTTAAAGTCCCTACAGCAGAAACTTGGGTTTCCATATTGTACGATTGCCATTGGCCGCTGGTTTTGTGCACTTTTAATCCGTTGGTTACGATGCTGTTGGTTACCCAAAAATTGCCGGTTTTATCGAAGGCCGTACCATTAATTCGTACCGTATTGGCTGTGGTTGGCGCTTCCAATCCGCTGTTGGTTTGGTTATACAGTGCGCTGGGAACATCGTTGTTGAGTTCTAATAAGCCCGAATGAAACGAACTGGCAAATACTTGGGTTTCGTCTTTTGGGTTTACCGTAACGCGAACAATTGAAGCCACCTCAGCACCCACCGCCGTTTGGATATCTGGGTAATCGATGTTGAGCCAACCCGAATCGGGCAAAAACTTACTGATGCCTAAATAATCTAGCGGATACGGATTGTACGAGACCGTGTAATCGCCATATACGGCCCACAAAGCAGATTCCGATTTGGTAAGCGAAAAAATATTATTGCGCAACGGACCATCGGGCGTGATGTTGTCAAAAGAAGACGGGCTTAAGGCCGTGGTTCGAAGTCCATTGGCTACGGTGCCTAAATAAACTTTATTGTTTTTTACAACCGCACAACTGAATTGTACAGGAGTTGTAGCTACCTCAGCACTTTGTATTTGTCGCACCAAAACCAGGTCTGCATCATACACAACTACCTTGTCGGCAGTGGTAAAAACCAGGTAGGAATTACTGGCACGCATATCAACCGATGGTCCGAGCAAATTTGTAAAATTGGCAAAGCTACTGCCGTTCCATTGGTACACATAGCCGGTAGTTGAGGCCGCAAACAAATTATTGCCGAAGGCCTCGATGCCGGTCCAACCGTTGGCGTCAAGCGGCGTCCATTGGTTGTAATCGTTTAAATTGGGGTTGTCAATTGCCGCGCTTCGAATGCCATTACTATAGGTGGCTGCAAAAAGGGTGTTGTTGTATACTGCCGTTTGTTTCACGCTAATTTGCGCGCCATTGTCGCCAATAAAATAGGTGTCGCCAAATTCTAAGGTGTCTAAATGGTATTGTACAATTCCGAAATCACAAGACACATAGAGCGTATTTTGGAATTCCATCATGTGGTTGATTTTTTTGATGGAAGGCGGCAAGGTTTTATTGATGATGTCTACCACCAAACGAAGGGAGCCGTCCAGGTCGTTGATCACAATCATCAAGCCGTTTTCATAGCCCACAATTGTTTTGTGGTGAACTTCGCTGTGGTAAATCGCCGAAATAGTTTGGCCCGAAAGACCGTCTACGGTATTGGTTGTTTGGATGTTTTCTGTAAATACATCTTGCGAAAACAAGGCGTTTTCTGAAGCTGCATACACTTTTGAAGATGATTCGGCCAGGTCCTTGATTTCATTATACGAAAAATAGCCTTTCCAAAGCGCATTCGTTTGCCCAAAAAGCAAAGGGTAAAATCCCAAAAGGGCAATAAGCCAAAATGTTTTTTTCATAAGAAGCCAAAATAGCGAAGCAAATATACTATAAACGAAAAGAAATAATTGCAGTAACTGTCGCTAAAAAAAGCCCTCTATTTCTAGGAAACAGAAGGCTTTTATAATTGTATATGGGTTTTATTTATACCACCCCTTGGCCCAACATGGCATCGGCTACTTTTACAAAGCCAGCAATGTTCGCGCCTTTTACGTAATCGACGTGGTTGTTTGCATCCGATCCGTATTGCACACAAGATGCATGAATATTAAGCATGATGTTTTTCAATCGCTCATCTACTTCTTCGCTGGTCCAGCTTAATCGCAAAGAGTTTTGAGACATCTCCAATCCTGAGGTAGCAACACCTCCTGCATTGGATGCTTTTCCTGGAGCAAACAAAATTTTAGCGTGTTGAAATACTTCAACAGCCTCTGGAGTAGTTGGCATGTTCGCGCCTTCAGACACACAGATACAACCATTGGCTACCAATAGTTTGGCTTCCTCTGCATTGAGTTCGTTTTGCGTAGCACAAGGCAAGGCAATGTCGCATTTCACTTCCCAAGGACGTTTACCTGCCACATATTTGGCCGTCGGGTATTTGGTTAAGTAGTCGCTGATACGGCCATAGTTTACGTTTTTGATCTCCATAACGAAGGCCAATTTATCGGCATCAATCCCATCGGCATCATAAATGTATCCTGCAGAATCTGATAGTGTTACTACTTTTCCACCCAACTGGGTTGCTTTTTCGGCGGCATATTGCGCCACGTTTCCAGATCCAGAAATTACTACTGTTTTTCCGGCAAAGCTATTTCCTTTGGTGCCCAACATACTTTGTGCAAAATACACATTTCCGTATCCGGTAGCCTCTGGACGAATCAAAGACCCGCCAAACGAAATTCCTTTTCCGGTTAAAACGCCGGTAAATTCGTTGCGTAATTTTTTGTATTGGCCAAACATGTAGCCTACTTCACGTCCGCCTACACCAATATCTCCAGCAGGAACGTCGGTGTCGGCGCCAATGTGTTTCGATAATTCGGTCATAAAGGCTTGACAAAAACGCATGATTTCGATGTCTGATTTTCCTTTCGGGTCAAAATCAGCGCCTCCTTTTCCTCCGCCCATTGGCAAAGTGGTCAAACTGTTTTTGAAGGTTTGCTCGAAAGCTAAGAATTTCAAGATGCTTAAATTTACCGAAGGGTGAAAACGAAGCCCTCCTTTGTAAGGTCCAATTGCAGAGTTCATCTGAATGCGGTAGCCACGGTTTACGTGAGTGGTTCCTGCATCGTCTATCCAAGTAACGCGAAACATGATGACGCGCTCGGCTTCGACCATGCGTTCCAACAACATTTTGTTTTGGTATTTTTTATTTTGTTCTATAAAGGGAATTACCGTCTCGGCAACTTCTTTTACTGCCTGTAAGAATTCAGGCTCATTGGGATTTCTTTTGGCAACAGCTTCAATAAAAGCATTAATACTTTGTGACATAATTGTAAAATTATTGACGTTAAGAAAACGTTTTCGTTAATTGGCCACAAATATACATTAATATGAAAAAACCCGCGCTGATTTTTTGCATAATTCTACCTAATGAATAGAAAAAACCCATAATCAACCGTGCTTTTTAATCCGAAAAAACCCAATAAAAAAGTCTAATTTATTGAGCTAAAATTAAGTAGGCCTTTTTTTAGAATTTTTTTTAGAAGTGTATGATGTTTTTATATATTTGTCGGGAATTGAAAAATACGCTATGCAATTATCAAAACAAACGCTTCTTCCTCTTCTTCTTCTGATAGGATTGTCAAATTCTGCTTTTGCACAATTTGGATTTTCTCACGAAGTTGGGGCAATAGCGGGTCCGGTAGCGTTTCAATCTGATTATGGCGAAAGACACGATTTTTCGACCAATATGGGAAATACAGGCTACGGAATTGGGATCATTCATTATTTGAATTTCTCCTACAAGGCAGATTGTAGTTGTTATACTCCCGAAACCTATTTTAATGACCACTTTAAATTGAGAAGTGAGCTGTCATTTAATAAAACATACTTGAAACACTTTGGAGAGTGGGTTGATCCTTCTCGAACAAGCACCTTCAACGACCAATTGCGTGCCATGCGAGGCAGTACTCAGGTAACCAATTTAGGGATGCAATTGGAATATTTTCCCTTAAGTATTCGTGAATTTTCTTCTACAATTGGCGGTTGGGCTCCGTTCATCAGTTTGGGTGGTCAATTTAGTTTTTACGACCCGGCTGCTTGGTCTACCATTGGCAATGGCCAGATGAATACCCCGGCAACAACACCTATAAAATATTTTAATGCTACTCAAAACGAAAGTGGATCAGTTTGGTCTGTAGTGGGTAGCGTCGGAACGCGATACAAATTGGACCGTATGTCTGATTTGATGGTTGATTTTAGAATGCAATATTTCTTTTCAAACTGGGTTGATGGATTAAATCCAAACCCAAGTTTATATCCGGAGAACAAAGCCAACGATTGGTTGGTTTGGTTGAATGTAGGCTACATTTACTATTTAGAATAGAAAGAAATTTCTTCCTAAGAAAAAGCCCGTTAGCATTTCTAACGGGCTTTTTTATTTTTTATGCTAAGGCCTGAGTCAAATCAGCCAGTAAATCGTCTAGGTCTTCTACCCCCACACTCAGCCGAACTAAATCGTCTGAGATGCCGCCTTGTTTGCGCACGTCTTCTGGAATAGAAGCATGAGTCATTAGCGCCGGATGATTGGCCAACGATTCTACACCGCCTAAGGATTCGGCCAATGTAAATACCTGCAGTTTTTCTAGGAACGAAATCGCATCGGCTTTGCTGCCTGAGGCGAAAGTAAAAGAAACCATGCCACCAAACCCACTCATTTGTTTTTGTGCTAAAGCGTGTTGCGGATGACTTGCCAAGCCGGGGTAATATACCGTCTTAATCTTGGAATGCTGGGTTAAAAATTCGGCTACTTTTTCGCCGTTTTCACAATGGCGTTGCACCCGTAAATGCAATGTTTTGATGCCACGCAAGACCAAGAAACTGTCCATTGGGCCCAAGGTGGCTCCAGTGGCAAATTGTTGAAAATGCAATTGTTCTCCCAATTCGGCGGTTTTGGTAATGAGCGCTCCTGCAATTACGTCAGAATGTCCCCCCAAATATTTGGTTGCCGAATGCATGACCAAATCGGCGCCTAAATCTAAAGGTCTTTGCAAATAAGGGGTGGCAAAAGTATTGTCTACTGCAAAAAGTAAATTGTGTTTTTTGGTAATCGTTGCAATGGCGGCTATGTCGGCCAACTTCATCAACGGATTGGTTGGAGTTTCTACCCAGACCATTTTGGTGTTTTCGTTGATCAATGCCTGGAAAGCATCCAAGTCATTCATGTCGACAAAATGAAACACCAAGCCCGAATTTTTGTAAATCCGCGTAAACAAGCGGTAGGTTCCGCCATATAAATCGTCCATGGCAATGATTTCATCGCCCGCTTTAAACGAACGCAATACGCAATCGGTAGCGGCCAAGCCGGAAGAAAAAGCCAACCCTCGTGCGCCGTTTTCTAAACTGGCCAAGGCATTTTCTAGTGCCGTACGAGTAGGATTGGATGCCCGGCTGTACTCATAGTCGCTTACGGGTTTTCCCGGACTGGTTTGCACATAGGTTGAGGTTTGGTATACCGGAGGCATAACAGCTCCCGTAGACGGATCGTGGTGTTGACCCCCGTGAATGGTTTTGGTATTAAATTTCATCTGCCTTATTTTTTTGCCAAAGTTATTGTTTAATTGTGTATTGAAAAACTACCTTTACCATATAATTGCTGCTCGGCATTTAATTTTTTTTTAATTTGATTGCATCATGAAAACTACCTCGAAATTTGGTTTGTTGATCCCCGTAGCCTTGCTCCTTATTTTATTCGCCTCCGGCTGTACAAAAGAATGGAAAAGCACCTCGGTCACCTATTACAAAGCAACTTCTGTAGACACCTCGTCTTTCTACAACGAAGCCAAAATTAAATTAGAAATCGCCACCCTGGATGCGTCTGAACTCTTAGCAAAACTCATCAATAAACGCGTTTTTAATTCGGTTTGCAATAGTGTGTATACCGGAGAAAAAATAACCGAAGTAAAAAATTACGACGATTTGGTCAATTCGTTTGTGGCCAATTATACGCAAATCAAAACCGAACTCAAACAAGACAGTCTGCCTTCTTGGGAAGCCCAAGCTTCGGCTAAGATCAATTACCAATCGAAAAAATCGCTCAACATTACCGTTGATTATTATTTGTTTACCGGAGGAGCTCACGGCTATGGCGCCACAGAATCCTTATTGTTTAATCCAGAAAATGGCCGCACCTACAAGCTCAACGAAGTTTTCTCTAATACGGCCAAACTCACCCAATTGGTCGAAGCCAAATTTAGAGCGCAACTCAAAGTGCCCGCCAAATCGTCGCTTACTGATGCGGGCTATTTTTTTACCGACGACCGATTTATTTTGCCTAAAAATTTCATCCTAAGCGATAAAGGAATTCAATTTCATTACAACACCTATGAAGTAGCTTGTTATGCACAAGGTCCAATCGATATTCTAATTTCTTATCGAGATTTGGGAGAACTATACCTGCTTCAATAAACCGTATGAAAGACACTGTTTTCTATCTGCCTTCCTGTGACACTTGCCGAAAAATCATCAAATCGATTTCGCCCAAGGCCAAATTGAGCTATCACGATATTAAGCAAGATCCGATAACTGATGATCAATTGCAGGAATTGCAAAAATTAGCAGGAAGCTACGAAGCGCTATTTAGTCGTAAAGCGCAATTATACAAAGCCTACAACCTTAAAAATCAAACGCTCACCGAAGCAGATTACAAAACGTATTTGCTCGAGCATTATACGTTTTTGGCTCGGCCCGTTTTTGTGATTCAAGATCATATTTATATTGGCAACAAACCAGAAATTGTTGCCAAGGCCTTAGCTTCACTCGTTCATGATTAAACGCAATTACGCCTATATCGCCGCCATATTGGTTTCTATTATCTATGGAGTAACTTTTACTGTGGCCAAAGACGTCATGCCCCAATTTGTGAAGCCCTTTGGGTTTATTCTCTTGCGCGTAGTTGGAGCAACCCTTTTGTTTTGGATTTTTTCGTTCATGGGCCCCAAAGAAAAAATTGAATTCCAAGACTTTCCGCGTATCTTCTTTGCGGCTTTTTTTGGTGTGGCGCTCAATATGCTCACCTTTTTTAAAGGCCTAAGTTACACTTCGCCCATAATGGGAGCGGTTTTAATGTGCACTACACCCATGATCGTGCTGGTTTTTTCGGCACTCTTGCTCAAAGAGCGCCTGGCTAATAAAAAAATTATAGGTTTGGTGTTGGGATTAATTGGCACCGCGGTGCTTATCCTGTATGGAAAATCGATACACAATGCGCCACAGGCCAGCTTGGGAAATTTACTGGTGTTTGTCAACGCGATTTCTTACGGTTTTTACCTCATTATTGTGAAGAAACTAATGAGCAAATACAACGCCTTTACCTTCGTAAAATGGATCTACACCTTTGGGTTGCTCCTGGTGATTCCGTTTGGATGGAATGAATTTGAAGCCATTTCCTGGCAGCTTATTCCGCTGGGTATTTACTACAAAATAGGATTTATTGTGGTGTTTTCTACTTTTTTAACCTATTTGCTCAACTTGGTGTCCATGCGGGAACTCAAACCCACGACCGTGGCGGTATTCATATATTTACAACCCTTGTTCGCTTCGGTATTTGCCATTGGGCTTGGGAAAGACGAGATCTCGGCTGTTAAACTCACGGCAGCTTTGCTCATTTTTACAGGCGTGTATTTGGTTACGCAAAACAAAGACCGGCAGGCAAAGGCCTAACGCCTTGTTGATTTTTCCTATATTTGAACACTTTTTACACTACTTATGATACAATCCATGACCGGTTTTGGTAAGGCCAGCCTTCAGTTAGCTGCAAAAAAAATTACTGTCGAAGTGAAATCCCTCAACAGCAAGGGCCTCGATCTAAATGTGCGCATTCCCTCGGTGTATCGCGAAATGGAATTGGGCCTTCGCAATGATGTGGCTGCACGCTTGGAGCGCGGTAAAATAGATTTGTCTATTTATATCGAATTGACCGGCGAACAAACCTCTACCAAGATCAATGTGCCTATTGTGCACGCCTATATGCAACAAATGAAGGCCGTTTTGCCGCAGGCCGATGAAACCGAATTGATGAAAATGGCCGTGCGCATGCCCGACGCACTCAAAACCGAACGCGAAGAAATTGACGAAAACGATTGGGTAGAAATTCAGACGGTGATTCAACAAGCCTTAGCCAATATTGCCCAATTTCGAATAGACGAGGGCGCCTCGCTCGAGAAAGAATTTGAATTGCGCATTGGCAATATTCGCCGTTATATGCAGGAAGCCTTGGCCTTAGATCCTGAGCGTGTTCAAGCCATAAAAGACCGCTTGCAAACGGCCATCTCGGAGTTACAGGTGCAGGTTGATGCCAATCGATTTGAGCAGGAATTAATTTATTACCTCGAAAAACTCGACATCACCGAAGAAAAAGTACGCCTCACCAACCACTTGGATTACTTTATAGAAACCCTGAAAGGGGCAGAAGCCAATGGCCGAAAACTGGGCTTTATTACCCAAGAAATGGGACGCGAAATCAATACCATGGGATCCAAAGCCAATCACGCGACCATGCAAAAATTGGTGGTGCAAATGAAAGACGAATTGGAGAAAATTAAAGAGCAAGTGCTTAATGTTTTATAAGTAATTAGTGATGAGTAATTAGTGAATAGCTACCAGAAAGAAATGAAAAAAGGAAAACTAATCGTGTTCTCGGCTCCCTCTGGCTCCGGAAAAACCACTATCGTACGGCATTTGTTGGCGCAACCTGAATTAAATTTGGCCTTCTCGGTGTCGGCAGCAACGCGGGCAGCAAGAGGCGAAGAAGTAGATGGTAAAGATTATTATTTTATCTCGATCGAAGAATTCAAATCGCACATAAAAAGAGAAGATTTTGTAGAATGGGAAGAAGTATACCGCGATAATTTTTATGGCACCCTCAAAAGCGAAGTCGAACGCATTTGGGCCCTAGGCAAAAACGTAATTTTTGACATTGACGTAGCCGGTGGCTTGCGCATCAAGAAAAAATTTCCGCAAGAAACCTTGGCTGTTTTTGTAAAACCTCCCAGCATAGATGAGCTTAAAATTCGTCTCAAAAAACGCTCTACCGAAAGCGACGATAAAATAAACATGCGCATTGCCAAGGCTTCAATCGAATTGGCCACAGCGCCGCAATTTGATGTGATCATCAAAAATTATGACTTGGATGTCGCCAAAGCCGAAGCACGGGACTTGGTCTATCAGTTTATTAATCAGGCATAAACAATCCAGCTAGCAGAATGAAAATAGGACTCTATTTCGGCACTTTTAATCCGATTCACGTGGGACACCTGATTATTGCCAATCACATGGTGGAGTATACCGATTTGGAACAAATTTGGCTGGTGGTTACCCCGCACAATCCACTCAAAAAGAAGGCCACTTTGCTCGACGATTACCAGCGCTTGCATTTGGTGAATTTGGCCATCGAAAATTACCCCAAACTCAAGGCCAGTGATTTTGAGTTCAAATTGCCACAACCCAATTATACCGTACATACTTTAGCACTTCTTTCTGAAGCCTATCCGCAACATGAATTTTCCTTGCTTTTAGGCGAAGACAACCTGAAGACCTTTCACAAGTGGAAAAATTACGAAGCGATTTTGGCGCATTACCGCTTGTATGTCTACCCACGCCTCTCGCCCGAACCGGCCAACGAAGAATTAGCCAATCACCCCAACGTGCATTTTGTAGACGCGCCCGTAGTCGAAATATCTTCGACCTTTATTCGCCAAGCGATTCACGACAAAAAAAATGCAGCCGCTTTATTGCCACATGCCGTTTGGGAATATGTGGAGTATAATAATTTGTACAAGTGAAGTGTCAATTATTAGTTAAAAATTAATAATTAATAATTAATAATTGGTGGAGTATACTAAGAACGGCGGTTAAGCGGGAAGATGGGAGTTGGGAGCTGGAAGTTTTTAATGGTATACTAAGAGCGGCTGTTTGCTGATAGCTCTTTGCCACGAATGCACGAATTGTTTAATGCCGAATCTTCGGGGCCAAATGTTCTCTTCAAGACGAAATCTTTAAATCATTCCATTTTTCAATCTTCAATGGAACTATGCTACTGTACACTTTGTTTTAACACACCCCCAGCCCCTCTCAAGAGGGGAGTTCTTAGTATACTTCCATAACCGATAACTCACAACCGATAACCCAAAACCGACAACCGACAACCGACAACCGAAAATCAACCAAAAATCCTTACTTTCGCACATTGATTTTAGAAAACGGAATTATGAGTACTAAATTCTCCGAGTACAAGGGCTTAGACCTGCCAACAGTGGCTTCAGAAATACTCGATTTTTGGAAAAAAGAACAGATTTTCGAGCAAAGTATTACGAGCCGCGAAGGCCATACCCCCTATGTGTTTTTTGAAGGTCCGCCATCGGCCAATGGATTGCCGGGCATACACCACGTGATGGCGCGTGCGATCAAAGATATTTTTTGCCGCTACAAAACCCAAAAAGGATTTCAAGTAAAACGAAAAGCGGGTTGGGATACCCACGGTTTGCCTGTAGAATTAGGTACCGAAAAAGAATTAGGCATTACCAAAGAAGATATAGGCAAGACCATTTCGGTCGAAGAATACAACGAAGCCTGTAAAAAAACAGTCATGCGGTACACCGATGTGTGGAATGACCTCACCGAAAAGATGGGTTACTGGGTGGATATGAAAGATCCGTATGTAACCTACACGTCCAAATACATGGAAAGCGTGTGGTGGTTGTTGCAACAGATCTACCAAAAAGATTTGATGTACAAGGGCTACACCATTCAGCCGTATTCGCCCAAAGCGGGCACCGGATTGAGCTCGCACGAAGTAAACCAACCGGGCAGTTACCGCGATGTAACTGATACCACCATTGTGGCCCAATTTTTAGCCAAAACAGAAACTTTACCGGCCTTTTTACACGGATTTGGCCCCATCCATTTCTTGGCTTGGACGACTACTCCATGGACTTTACCCAGTAACACCGCGCTTACCGTGGGCCCGAAAATAGATTATGCATTAGTGCAAACTTATAACCAATATACCTTTGAACCCATTACGGTCGTATTGGCCAAAAATTTAGTAAGCAAACAATTCAGTAAGCCTTATGTAGCCTGCACCGAAACAGCCGAAATGGCCGCCTACAACCCAGGCGATAAAACCATCCCGTATCAGGTGCTGACGAGTTTTGTGGGCAAAGATTTGGTAGGCATTCGCTACGAACAATTGTTGCCTTTCGCCTTGCCTTACCAACATCCGGAAAATGCATTCCGCGTAATTTCGGGCGATTTTGTGACCACCGAAGACGGAACCGGAATTGTGCACACCGCGCCAACGTTTGGTGCCGATGACGCCAAAGTGGCCAAAGAAGCTGTGCCCGAAGTACCGCCTATGTTGGTCTTAGATTCAAACGGAAATCCTGTTCCTTTGGTTGATTTTCAAGGAAAATTTACGGCAAATATGGGCCCATACGCCGGCAAATATGTGAAAAACGAATACTACGAAGCCGATGAGGCACCCGAGCGTTCGGTAGATGTAGAAATTGCCATCCAATTAAAAGAAGAAAACAAAGCCTTTAAGGTAGAGAAATACGTGCACAGCTACCCGCATTGTTGGCGCACCGACAAACCCATTTTGTACTATCCGCTCGATTCTTGGTTCATCAAAGTAACCGAGATCAAAGACCGGATGTTTGAACTCAACGACAGCATCAATTGGAAACCCAAAGCCACCGGCGAAGGCCGTTTTGGCAATTGGCTAAAAAACGCCAACGACTGGAATTTGTCGCGTTCCCGCTACTGGGGAATTCCGTTGCCCATCTGGCGCACCGAAGACAAAACCGAAGAAATACTCATTGGCTCCGTAGCCGAATTGGTGTCCGAGATTCAAAAATCAATGGCCGCTGGGGTGCAACAAACCAACCCGTTTGCCGGTTTTGAAGTGGGTAATATGTCTGAAGCCAATTACAACTTGGTCGATTTACACAAAAATGTGGTCGATGCCATCGTCTTGGTTTCTCCTTCGGGCAAACCGATGCAGCGCGAAGCCGACTTAATTGACGTGTGGTTTGACAGCGGCGCCATGCCTTATGCGCAATGGCATTATCCGTTCGAAAACAAAGAGTTGATTGACGACAACAAAGCTTTTCCGGCCGATTTTATTGCCGAAGGCGTTGACCAAACCCGCGGCTGGTTTTATACGCTGCACGCCATTGGCACCCTGGTTTTTGATAAAATTGCCTATAAAAACGTAGTGTCTAATGGCTTGGTCTTAGACAAAAACGGCCAAAAAATGTCCAAGCGATTGGGCAATGCCGTTGATCCGTTTGAAACCTTAAAAGAATATGGCCCCGATGCCACACGCTGGTACATGATTGCCAATGCCAATCCCTGGGACAACCTAAAATTTGACATCGAAGGCGTGGCCGAAGTACGCCGCAAATTCTTTGGCACGCTATACAACACCTATTCGTTCTTTGCTTTGTATGCCAACATTGACGGATTTACTTATGCCGAGGCCGAAATTCCGCTCGAAGATCGTCCCGAAATTGACCAATGGATCATCTCAGAGCTGCATACACTCATTCAAGAAGTAGATTTGGCTTATGCCGATTACGAACCCACCAAAGCGGCACGCGCCATTTCTGAATTTGTACAAGAAAACCTCAGCAATTGGTATGTGCGTTTATGTCGCAGACGTTTTTGGAAAGGTGAGTATGCCCAAGATAAAATTGCGGCCTACCAAACGCTCTACACTTGTTTGCTCACGGTGAGTAAATTGGGCGCCCCAATTGCTCCTTTCTTTATGGATCAGTTGTACCGCGATTTAACACAAGCTTCGGCAATGCCCGCAAACACTAGCGTTCACTTGGCTGATTACCCGCTTTTCGTTGAAAACTTTGTTAATAAAAAGTTGGAGCGCAAAATGCAAAAAGCACAGACCATTTCGTCCTTGGTTTTGTCCTTGCGCAAAAAAGAAATGATCAAGGTGCGTCAACCGCTGCAAAGGGTAATGATTCCGATACTTGACGCCCATCAACGAGAAGAAATTGAGGCCATTTCAGACCTCATCAAAGCCGAAGTAAACGTGAAAGAAATTGAATTATTGGACGATGCCTCTGGCATATTAGTGAAGCAAATTAAACCCAATTTCAAGGCCTTGGGCCCTCGATTCGGGAAAGATATGGGATTGATTTCCAAAGAGATACAATCGTTTACGCCCGATCAAATCAATGCCTTAGACCGCGATGGCGAATTGGCCATTGTTATCTCGGGAAAACCAATAACTTTATCACTGGCTGATGTAGAAATTTCTTCGCAAGACATCGAAGGTTGGTTGGTGGCTCACGCAGACGGAATAACGGTTGCGCTAGACATCACCCTTTCGGAAGAGTTGATTCAAGAAGGAATTGCACGGGAATTAGTCAATCGAATTCAAAACATCAGAAAAGATTCTGGCTTTGAAGTGACCGATAAAATTCATCTCGTTTTGCAACAGAACGCGCAACTAGAAGCAGCGGTTCGGGCCAACGAAATGTACATCAAATCGGAAACCCTAACCGAATCGATTCAGCTGCAAGTCCAAGTAGAAGGTGGTATTGAAATTGAATTTGACGAAATCAAAACAAGAATACTAATTACAAAATAATACGATTATGGTTGATGAAATTGCACGTTACTCTGATGCCGATTTGGCAGAGTTCAAAGAGCTGATCCTTAAAAAAATACAAAAAGCACAATCTGATTTAGACTTAATCAAAAGTGCCTATATGAATGACTTAAACAACGGAACCGACGATACCTCGCCTACCTTCAAAGCGTTTGAAGAAGGCAGCGAAACCATGTCAAAAGAAGCGAATTCGCAGTTGGCCATCCGCCAAGAAAAATTCATTCGCGATTTGAAAAACGCCTTGTTTAGAGTAGAGAACAAAACCTACGGCGTTTGCAAAGTATCCGGAAAACTCATCAGCAAAGAACGCCTGATGATTGTGCCACACGCTACCATGAGTATCGAGGCCAAAAACCTGCAACGCTAAGATTAGCAGCACAAAATTAACGCTCCAATCGGGGCGTTTTTTTTAGAAAATAATACTATTTTTGGCCCATCAAAACAACTCCATGACCTTACGCAAAGCCTATTTACTAATCTTCATCATCCTGTTGGTTGATCAAGTTTCTAAAATTTACATCAAAACCAATTTTGTACTCGGCGAAGAAGTAAACGTCTTTTCTTGGTTTAAAATTTTGTTTATCGAAAACGAAGGCATGGCATGGGGAACCGAAATTCCGGGCTCCTACGGCAAACTGATACTCACCTTATTCCGCTTGGTGGCGGTGAGCGCGATTGGCTATTGGTTGTGGGATGCCTCGCGCAAAAACAGCTCTACCTATCTTATTGTGGCCATCGCTTTGATCTTGGCCGGGGCTTTTGGCAACATCATCGATTCGGTTTTTTACGGGATCTACTTTGACGACAGCCGCCAACATTTGGCCACCTTATTTTCGGACAAACCCTACGGCACTGTGTTTCACGGCAAAGTGGTAGACATGCTCTATTTCCCGATAGTCGACACGCAATTTCCAGATTGGATGCCGCTACTTGGCGGAAAAGCGTTCAAATTCTTCAACGCCATCTTCAACGTGGCCGATGTGGCTATCTCTACCGGCGTAGGCATCTTGATTGTCTTTAACAAAAAGGCGTTTCAAGTAAATAGCTAATAAGGTATAAGTCGAAAGGATAAAAGTACACTAAGAACGGCTGTTAAGTGGGAAGTGGGAAGATGGGAGTTTTTTAAAGTTTACTAAGAACAAAAAACCGATAACTGACAACCTTCCTTAGTATACACTCGACTGAATTAGATTGCTTCGTCGTTCCTCCTCGCAATGACGTTCTTAGTATACTTCTAGAACCGAAAACAGACAACCGACAACTCACAACCGACAACTCATAACTCACAACTCATTACCCCCTCCGGTGTCACCACATAATCCAACGGAACATCTGTAGCAGATACATCCTCGATTTTTTCTTCGGGCGCAAAAAAAGATAACCCAATTTTTACCGTATTGGGGTTGCATTGCTGCAAAAAACTGTCGTAAAATCCTTTGCCGTAACCCACCCGGTGGCCTAGTTTGTCATAGGCCAACAACGGCACAAATACCACTTCTATAGCCGAAACCGGCACCGCCAAGCCCGATACGGGTTCGGGAATTCCGTAGGCGTTGGTGGAGATTTTGGTAGAATCAGTGAGTAAAAAATGCGTCAGTTGTCGGGTAGCAAAGTCGCTTTTGGAGACAACTACTTCTTTGTCTTTGCCCGCCAACACGTGCAGGATGAATTCTGTATTTACTTCCCGCTGCTTCACGATGGGCAAAAAAACATGAAAATAGGTGTGCTCCCAAATGGGCAAAGCCAAGAGCTGATTGGCAATGGCCAAACTTTGGGCGTCAATGGCATCGGCTGTGAGCGCGGCGCGGCGTTGTTTGTATAAAAGTCTCAGGTCAGATTTTCGCATAGCAAAGTGTGTTTCAACTCGGCTATAAATGTAATTAAATGAGAAACTTCTACGTGGTGCATCAACACAATTTTATACCAGTTGTTTTTTTCCGCCTGGTTATCGGGCACCAAATGAAATTGAGCAGCCATTTCTTTGGGGATGAATCGTGCCGGAATGGTCACGATATTCATGTATGGTTCCCTGAAATAGGGCACGTTCAACCGGTCTAATTCGTGGCACAAAAATTGGGTGCGCAGTTGCAATACACTTATTTTTTCGAACCAGCCGTGAGGCCCGTAAGTAAACAAAATCATCCAAACGGCTACCGCATTGGAACCCGATCGGCTCCCGCACAGCGTTACGTCGAGGCCTTCTACATAGGCGGCTTCGGGCGTGAGCACCTGCTCGATGAGGCCTTTTCGGCAGATAAAAACCCCTGTACCGTAGGGTGCTTGCAACATTTTATGGGCATCAATCGTAATGGAACTGATGGTTGGATTCTCGAAATTTATAGTCGACTGTGGGTGGCTAAATGGGTAGACAAATCCGCCGTATGCCCCATCAATATGCAGTTTGTATTCGAGTTGGTGTTTTTCTAAAACGGCAGTATAATCAGCTGGATTATCAACCGAACCAAACATGGTGGTGCCCATGTTGGAAACCACCAACACATATTTTTTCCCTTGGGCTTTGGCTTCGATTAGTTGTTGTTCTAAGGCGACTGTGTCTATTTCCCGTTTTTCAAACGAAACCGGCACCTTGATCCAATCGAGTTGCAACAAATTGGCCGCTTTGGGTATCGAGTAATGGGTGTCTTCTGAAGCCAATATCACAAGTTCATGAAGTTGGGCGCCTTTTTGACGCATAAAATAATTGCGGTACACCCACAGCGCCTGAATGTTGGCTTCTGTGCCGCCAGAGGAAATATAGCCGTCAAAAGCGTCGGGCTGGGCCTTAAACACATCGACCGCCAAGACATTCAAGACTTCTTTTTCGAGTGCTTGCGTGCCGCTAAACACATTCTCAGAATGGCCCAAGGTGTGGCAACCAATGTGATTCGGATTGGCCACAAAGGTGAGCAAAGTGGGCGCTTCCTTCAGAAAAGGCGCGTCGTCATAAAACACTTTTCCGTCGAGTTTGGAGGCCGGATAGCCCAGTGAAATGTCTTTAGAATAATTGATGTTCTCTTGTAAGGCCTGTTGAATTCGTGCTTGCCGTTCGGCTTGTGTCAGTTTGATCCAATACTGCATAATTTCTAAATTTTGGACAAAACTAAGTGGTTCTTTTGGTGTAAAATATGATAATTGTTAGTCCGTTCAGGGCTTGTATTTTTAAACATTTCAACTAACTTTGGCTATGCAAAATTCGGCTTTAGAACTGCAGCTGCAATCCCTGCCCGATGGCCCTGGCGTGTATCAGTATTATGATGCCGCCGGTAAAATTTTGTATGTAGGCAAAGCCAAAAACCTCAAAAAAAGGGTTTCCTCCTATTTTCACAAAACACACGACAACGCCAAGACCAATGTGTTGGTGCGAAAAATTGTGAGCATCAAACACATCGTCGTGCCCACCGAATCGGATGCGTTGTTGCTCGAGAACAACCTGATCAAAAAGTTACAGCCGCGCTACAATGTGCTGCTGCGCGACGACAAAACGTATCCGTGGTTGTGCATCAAAAACGAACCCTTTTCGCGGGTATTTTCTACCCGACGACTCATCAAAGACGGCTCGGAATACTTTGGCCCTTATACCAATTTCAAGACGGTGAGTGCCATCACAGATTTGATTAAGCAATTGTATCCGCTGCGCAGCTGTTCCTATGATTTAAACGCCAGCAATTTGGCCAAACACAAATACAAAGTGTGTTTAGAATACCACTTGGGCAACTGCAAAGGCCCCTGCGAAGGGCACGAATCGCTCGAGAATTACCAACAGCAAGTTAATGCCATCCGCGAAATCTTGAAAGGAAACCTGAAAGAGAGCATCAAAGAGTTCAAGCAAAAAATGAATCAGTATGCAGCGCTCATGCAATTTGAAGCGGCGCAGCAGATGAAGGAGAAAATAGAAACCCTCGAAAATTACCAAGCCCGTTCTACCATTATCAATCCGAAAATCAATAATGTGGATGTGTTTTCGATTGTGTCTGACGAAACGGCGGCCTTTGTGAATTTTTTGCAAATTGCCCACGGATCCATCATTCGTTCGCATACCCTCGAAATCAAAAAGAAACTCGACGAAACCGATCAGGAATTATTGGAGTTGGCCATTGTAGAGTTGCGGGAGCGGTTTGGTTTACTTTCTAAAGAAATTCTCGTTCCCTTTGCCGTCGATTTGGGCGAACAACTCAAAATAGCAGTGCCGCAACTCGGCGACAAAAAACTACTCTTGGAATTGTCCGAGCGCAACGCCAAATTTTACCGCATCGAACAACTCAAGCAATTGCAAATTGTAGATCCAGACCGACACACCACGCGCATCATGACCCAAATGCAAAAAGATTTGCGCCTCAGCGTAGAGCCCCGACACATTGAATGTTTTGACAACTCCAACATACAAGGAAGCAATCCGGTGGCGGCCTGTGTGGTATTTAAAGACGGGAAACCCAGCAAAAAAGACTACCGCCATTTTAACATCAAAACCGTAGAAGGCCCGAATGATTTTGCCTCGATGGAAGAGGTGGTGTACCGCCGCTACAAACGCTTACTCGACGAAAACGAACCCTTGCCGCAACTCATTATCATTGACGGCGGAAAAGGCCAGTTGTCGTCGGCCTTAAAAAGTATTGATGCCTTGAACCTGCGTGGAAAAATTGCCATTGTGGGCATAGCCAAGCGCTTGGAAGAACTGTTTTATCCGGGTGATTCGGTGCCTTTGTATTTGGACAAAAAATCTGAAACACTCAAGGTTATTCAGTATTTGCGCAACGAAGCCCACCGCTTTGGCATCACTTTTCACCGCGATCAACGCAGCAAATCGGCTATTAATTCGTCGATGGAAGCCATTCCAGGCATTGGTGAGAAAACCATTACCCAATTGCTGCAGCACTTCAAAAGCGTGAAAAGATTGCAGCTCGCGAGCGAAACCGATATTGCCGAAGTAGTAGGCGTTTCAAAAGCCAAAAAAATTACCGACTTTTACCACACAAATTCAACTCATGAATAATTCCAAAACACCGCGCTGTTATTTTGGTTTTACACGCCACTGCCTTTTGGTTTTGGTTGTGCTGTTGTGGGCCAATTCGAGTGCAATTGCACAAGACAGCTTAACGCCCAAACGCCCAAAAATTGGTTTGGTGTTGAGTGGTGGAGGTGCCAAAGGCTTTGCGCATATAGGCGTGCTAAAAGTATTAGAGAAAGAAGGCATTCCCATCGATTACATTGGCGGAACAAGTATGGGTGCAGTAGTTGGGGCTTTGTATGCTTCGGGCTATTCGGCGACTCAAATTGATTCTATCTTTAAATCTACCGATTTTGACGCCTTGCTCAGCGATTATATTCCGCGGAATTCCAAGAGTTTTTTCGAAAAACACAACGACGAGCTGTACGCGATTTCGCTGCCGTTTAAAAACCTGCACATCGGAATTCCTTCGGGCTTATCAAAAGGAATTTACAACTACAATCTCCTCAATAAACTGTTTTACCACGCGCTAGAAGTACGCGATTTTACAAAATTGCCGATCCCCTTTTATTGTTTGTCGAGCAATATCGAAACCGGAAAAGAAGTGGTTTTAGACGCTGGCTATTTGCCTGAGGTTCTCTTGGCCAGTGGAGCTTTCCCCAGTTTATTTGCTCCGGTTGAAATTGACGGGAATTTATTGGTTGATGGCGGCGCAACCAACAACTTTCCGGTAGAAGAAATGAAAAAAAGAGGGGTGGATATAGTAATTGGGGTGGATGTACAAGACGAAGGAAAAGACCGATCAGACTTGAAGGATGCGGCCAAAATATTGGTTCAGATTTCGAATTTTCAGATGATGGAAAAAATGAACGACAAACTGAAACTGATTGACATTTACATCAAGCCCGACGTGAAAAAATATGGCGTGATGTCCTTTGAACGAGGGAATGAGATTGAAGGCAAAGGAGAAGAGGCGGCATTGGCGGCATTAGATAAGCTTCAAGTCTTGAAAACAGGAACAGCTATTCGAAACCCGCTACAAATTCACCCGATTGACAGTTTGCACGTGGGGAATATTTTGCTAAGCAGCCCCTTAAAAAACTACACCCGAGCCTATGTGATGGGGAAAGTAAGGCTTAAACAAAATACGGTAGTTTCTTTTGCCGATTTTACAACAGGTATTAATAAAATTGCGGCCACTCAAAACTTTGGGAGTGTTTTTTATCAATTGGATAAAAAAGACGGAAGCACAGATTTGCAATTGGATTTACTAGAAAACCCAAGCAATGCGTATGTTAAATTTGGTTTGCATTATGACGGGTTATTCAAAAGTGGCCTCTTGACCAACTATACCAAGAAAAAATCGGTGTTTAAAAACGACATATTCTCGCTAGATTTAATCCTAGGCGACAACTTTCGCTACAATTTGGACTATTATATTGACAATGGATTTTACTGGAGTTTTGGGCTCAAATCCAAGTTCAATCAGTTTAACCGAAATGTAAAAACCGATTTTGAAAATGGCGAGCTCCTGCAAATTTTAGGCATTAACAACATCAACATCGATTATGCCGATGTGACCAACCAAGCCTACGTGCAAACTTTGTTTGTGCAGCGATTTTTATTGGGTGCTGGAGTTGAATTTAAACACCTAAAAATCACTTCGACCACCATAGAAAACACCAAGCCTGTGTTTGAAAACAGCAATTTCACCAGTGTTTTTGGCTACATCAAATACGATTCGTTTGACAATAAGTACTTTCCAAAAAAAGGCTGGAGTTACTCGGGAGATTGTCAATCTTACTTATTTTCTTCCAATTTCAACAATGATTTTTCCCGATTTTCTATTGCAAAATCAGAGTTGGCGGTGGCTTTTCCTGTAGTTAGAAACCTAACAGCAATATTGCGTTCTGAGGCGGGCTTTTCTTTTGGAGGCATGAGCAGCAACTACTTTGATTTTATTTTGGGCGGCTATGGGGCCAACAATACGCATAATTTTAAACCGTTTTACGGCTACGATTTTTTAAGTATTTCGGGCAACAGTTACTTTAAATCTGAATTGAATCTGGATGTAAAGTTCTTGAAAAAACACCACCTGAATGCTGCAGGGAATTTTGCCAATGTGGGGGATTATCTGTTTAATAATACCCGCTGGCTTTCTAAAGTAGCCTATTCGGGCTATGCGTTGGGCTATGGTATGGAAACCCTTATTGGGCCCGTTGAGCTAAAATATACTTGGTCGCCCGAACTTTCTAAAGGATTTACTTGGGTGAGCGTGGGCTTCACTTTTTAAGAATAAGCAACTACTCAATTCTTTAGAAAAAAAACTATATTTGAAACAATAAAAACTAAAAACGAAGTACCTATGTCTATTTGGAAGAAAAAACCATTAGCCCTTTTGATGAGCGAAGCCGCAGATTCTGAAAAAGGATTAAAACGCAGTTTAACCGCCTGGTCCTTAATTGCATTGGGTATTGGAGCAATTATTGGCGCTGGATTGTTTGTGAGAACAGCCACAGCCGCCGCTCAAAATGCCGGGCCTTCTGTAACCATTGCCTTTATTGTTGCGGCCATTGGTTGTGCTTTGGCCGGTTTATGTTATGCCGAATTGTCGTCTTCTATTCCTATTTCGGGAAGTGCGTATACCTATACCTATGCCACCATGGGCGAGTTGTTGGCCTGGATTATTGGCTGGGATTTAATCTTAGAATATGCAGTTGGTGCCGCAACGGTAGGGATTGCTTGGAGCGAATACCTCAATAACTTGCTGGTCAACGTGCTGCATACGAGTCCCATTCCGTATGCCTTATCGCACTCCCCTTTTCAGCACATGACCGATCCTGTTACAGGCGTGGTTTCGACCGGAATGATCAATTTGCCTGCTTTCTTTATTGTGGCAATCATCAGTTTATTGTTGATAAAAGGAACGCAAGAATCTGCTTTTGTGAATGGATTTATTGTGGTGATCAAAGTGGCCATTGTAATTTTAATTATTGTTTTTGGCTGGTCGTATATTAATCCGACAAATCATAGCCCTTATATTCCTGAGCCCTCCATTTTTACTGACGACCAAGGTGTTGATCACAGTTTTGGGGGAATCATGGGGATTTTGGGTGCTGCTGGAACTGTGTTTTTTGCCTTCATCGGATTTGATGCGGTGAGTACCGCAGCCCAAGAAACCAAAAACCCCAAACGCGATATGCCTATTGGAATTTTAGGTTCGCTGGCAATTTGTACGATCTTGTATATCCTTTTTGCGCACGTATTAACCGGCATTGAATCGGTAGAGTTTTTTAGAACCAGCGGTAAAGAAGCTTCTGTGGCCAATGCAATTACGGCCTCTATGGGTGGATCCTACCAATGGTTGGCCCAATTTGTAACCGTGGCCATTTTGTTTGGATTTACCTCTGTAATTTTAGTGATGTTGTTGGGCCAATCGCGGGTGTTTTATTCTATGGGGAAAGATGGTTTATTGCCAAAAGCCTTTGGAGATGTGCACCCAAAATACAAAACTCCCTATAAAGCCAACTTGGCAATCTTGGTAATTGTGGGCTTGTTTGCCGCGTTTATTCCCGGCGATATTGTGGGGGATATGACCAGTATTGGAACCCTATTTGCCTTTATTTTAGTATGTATTTCCGTAGTGGTATTGCGCAAACGCGAACCCGATATGAAACGCGAATTCAAAGCGCCTCTTTCGGATCCTAAATTTCCGCTAGTTCCGGTTTTGGGCGTAGTGGTTTGTTTGGCCATGATCTACGGATTGGGCTGGACCAATTGGTTGCGATTAATCGGTTGGTTGGCAATTGGGTTGGTGATCTACTTTTTTTACGGACGAAAAAACAGCAAACTAAACAACCCGGACAAATAACATAAACGAAGCCAAAAGAAAGGAGAATTTCTTTTGGCTTTTTGTATACTACAATTCCTGTCATGAAAAATTGGATTGGACTTTTAGCGCACCTGCAATTCCTCATCAAGCGAAATCCTGAATGAGGCACTACTCTTTTATGCGAATCAGAAACTTAGTTGATTTTCGAATTCAATTTGCTTCATTTTCACCCCTGCGTTAGCATACTGCCGCAGTAAATTTCAAACTAAAAGATTATGCCGTTATACCATAAATTAGGGTCAATTCCCGCCAAAAGACATACCGTTTTTAAAAAACCAACAGGCGAATTCTATTACGAACAGCTTTTTGGTACCGAGGGCTTTACAGGTCATTCTTCGCTTTCCTACCATGTGCATCGTCCTACACAAATAAAAGAAATTCTAAACTCCTATTCGGTTGAGCCCAAAATTGCCGTCGGCAAAAACATCAAATCCTTGTTGTTAAAAGGCTTTGAGTTAAAACCAGAAGCCGATTTTTTAGCGAGTCGAAAACCCCTGTTGGTCAATGGCGATTGCACCATCGGGTTGGCCGCACCACAGGAATCCCTTACGGCTTATTTTTATAAAAATGCCGATGCCGACGAACTGATTTTTATTCATAAAGGCAGCGGAAAATTGCGTACGATGCTCGGAAACATTGACTTTGAGCCTGGAGATTACTTAATTATTCCCCGCGGAATGATTTACCAAATTCAATTTGACCAGAACGATAATCGCCTGTTTTATGTGGAGTCTTTTGCTCCGTTTTATACTCCTAAGCGCTATAAAAATGCCTCCGGTCAACATTTGGAACACGCTCCTTTTTGCGAACGCGACTTCAAATTGCCCACCGAATTAGAAACCCACGACGAAAAAGGAGACTTTCTGATTAAAATGAAAAAAGAAGGCATGATACATGAGGTGGTCTATGCTACGCATCCTTTTGACGTGATTGGATGGGACGGATACAATTTTCCCTACGGATTTAGCATCCACAATTTTGAACCGATTACCGGCCGCGTGCACCAACCGCCTCCGGTGCACCAAACCTTTGAGACAAGCGGTTTTGTGGTTTGTTCGTTTGTGCCACGTTTGTATGACTACCATCCGCAATCAATCCCGGCGCCATACAACCACAGCAACATAGACAGTGACGAAGTCTTGTATTATGTAGATGGTGATTTCATGAGCCGCAACAACATCAAGCAAGGGTACATTACCTTGCACCCCAAGGGCATTCCGCACGGGCCAGCCATTGGCGCCATGGAACGCAGCATTGGTAAAACAGAAACCCAAGAATTGGCCGTAATGGTAGATACGTTTAGACCCCTTATGGTTACTGCTGAGGCGATGGGAATTGACGACGGTGCTTACTATAAATCTTGGGCAGAATAATTTAATTTAATTTCATCTCGGATGCAGGCCTTGGGCCTCGTCCAACAAATAAAACACTATGGCAAAAGAAGTCAATTCTGTAGAATACGGATTAGAAAAAATATTTGAAGGGGCGCAAGATTTCCTTCCCATCTTAGGAACCGATTATGTGGAGTTTTATGTGGGCAATGCCAAACAAGCGGCTCACTATTACAAAACAGCCTTTGGATTTCAGTCTATGGCCTACGCCGGATTGGAAACGGGCGTGCGCGACAGAACTTCGTATGTGTTGGCGCAAGACAAAATTAGATTGGTGCTCACCACGGCGTTAACCAGTGAGTCTGAAATAGGAGAGCACGTAAAAAAACATGGTGATGGGGTAAAAGTAATTGCCCTTTGGGTAGAAGATGCGCGCCAAGCGTTTATCGAAACTACCAAACGAGGCGCAAAAGTATACCAAGAACCTACGGTAGAATCTGATGAATTTGGCGAAGTAATTCGCGCCGGAATATACACCTATGGCGAAACCGTACACCTTTTTGTGGAACGTAAAAATTATTCCGGGACTTTTTTACCGGGTTATAAACCCTGGAAATCAGACTACAATCCAGAGCCATTGGGCTTGAAATTTATTGACCATATGGTGGGTAATGTGGGCTGGAACCAAATGAATACTTGGGTAAAATGGTACGAAGACGTGATGGGATTTGTGAATTTCCTCTCGTTTGACGACAAGCAAATTCACACCGAATATTCGGCTTTAATGAGTAAAGTAATGAGCAATGGCAATGGCCGCATTAAGTTCCCGATAAACGAACCGGCCAAAGGAAACAAACGTTCACAAATTGAAGAGTACTTAGATTTTTATGAGAGCGCGGGCGTGCAACACATTGCGGTAGCTACAGATGATATTATTTCGACAGTAACCCAATTGCGCGCACGAGGCGTAGAGTTTTTATCGGCGCCGCCCAAAGCCTATTACGACGACATCCCAAATAGATTGGGCGCACACATGGATATGATGAAGGAAGATCTGACCGTTCTACAAAACTTAGCCATCATGATTGATGCCGACGAAGAAGGTTACTTACTACAAATATTCACCAAACCGGTAGAGGATCGACCTACCTTGTTTTATGAAATTATTCAGCGGATGGGAGCAAAAGGCTTTGGTGCCGGAAATTTTAAAGCCCTATTTGAATCGATTGAACGCGAACAAGAAAAAAGAGGAACCTTATAAAAGGTCATTTTTCTTAAAGATTTCGTAATATACAACGATATAGTAGTGATGTTATTGATAATAAAATGTTAAACTTACATTTCTACTAAAAATAACTCAATAATGCTTGTACATTTGTCCAATCAAAAACAACGGGAGTGGTTTCCCTGAATTTTTATAATAAATTTTTATAATTTATAATTTTTTGGTTGGTTAATAGCATAAAAACTCGGTCATAATTTGACTGAGTTTTTTTGTTTTAATACATTTGAGAGCTTAATTGTTTTGGTATTCAAAATCTAGGCAAACACCATGAAAAAAATAATCGTTTTCTTATTGGCGCTCTCCACATTCGGGTTTAGTTCTCAAAAGGAAAGAGCATTTGATATTGGAGAATGGTTTAAATTTCGCATTCATTATGGCTTTATCAATGCCGGCTATGCAACTTTAGAAGTAAAAGAAGGGCTTCGCAACAATAAAAAAGTATACCATGCGATTGGCAGAGGCTATACCACAGGCATGTCGCGCTTTATCTTTAAAGTTGAAGATGTGTACGAATCCTATTTTGACAAAGAAACCATGAAGCCTTATCAGTTTGTTCGAAAAATTGATGAAGGCGGATATACCAAAAACCAAGAAGGTTTTTTTGACCAAGGGTCGAACAGTGTATTGGTAAAAGACTACAAAAACAAAGCAGAAGCCAACTATAAAACGCCAGAAGAGATCCAAGACATTTTGTCGTCCTTTTATTACCTAAGAAATCACCCTGCAGTCGACAAACTAAAAGTGGGTGAATCGGTAGCGATTGACATGTTTTTTGATAACGAAACCACCAAATTCAAGTTAAAATACCTCGGCAAAGAAGATATAGAAACTAAATTTGGCACAATTCCCACCATGGTATTTCGTCCGCTTGTTCAATCCGGACGTATATTTAAGGAGGAAGAAAGCGTTACCATGTGGATTTCGGATGACGACAATAAGTTGCCCATTCGCATCAAAGCCAGTTTGTTGGTAGGCTCAATCAAAGCAGAACTCGAATCGTTTAAAGGATTAAAATATTCCTTTCGCGTAAAACAAAAACCCTAATGGAACATTCTCCGGAAACCAATTCGCTCTTAACGCGTTTACAGCAAAAATTTGAAACGATTGACCAAAAAACAAATACGCATCTTGAAGGATTGTTGTGGTCTAACCCAATTACCTATTGGGATTATATTCAAACCGATGTGTTGCTGAATATTCAAAATCAACGCACAACCTTGCCCGATGAAATGGTATTTATTATGTACCACCAAGTGAATGAATTGTTGTTCAAAATGATTCTCTGGGAAATTGAACAAGTGGTTGAAGAACCTGCACCGACTACTGCTTTTTTTACCGAAAAAATGCAGCGAATCAGCCGCTATTTTGACATGCTCACCACCTCTTTTACCATCATGGGTGACGGCATGGAAGTGGATCAATACATGAAATTTAGAAACACCTTGACTCCAGCCAGCGGATTTCAGAGTGCCCAATACCGCTTAATTGAATTTGCTTCAACCGATTTAATTAACCTCATTGATTTTCGTTTCCGCGCCACCATAGATCGCAACACGCCCTTCGAACATGCTTACGAGCATTTGTATTGGCAAGCGGCAGGAAAAGATCACAAAACCGGAAAAAAATCCTATTTAATTTTGGCCTTTGAACGCAAATACAAAGCTGAATTTTTACGTGAAATGGAACGCTACAACACCACCAATTTGTGGCAAAAATTCAAGCAACTTCCGGAAGCCGATCAACAAAATCCCGATTTAATTGCGGCGATGAGGCATTACGATTTTACGGTAAATATTACTTGGGTGATGGGCCATTTGAATGCGGCTAAAAAATACATCGAAAGTGGCCAAGGGAATGGGGAGGCTACGGGCGGAAGCGATTGGAAAAAATACTTGCACCCCAAATACCAACGTCGTATATTTTTTCCCGAATTGTGGAGCGAGGAAGAATTAAAAAATTGGGGCGAAAATTGCTAGCCAAAGCATAAAAAATCGTATTTGAAAAAAATTAACATCCTTTACTTGGGCCTTATTTTGTTGATTTCCTGCTCCAAAAAAGCAGAGAATGAAGCAACGCCTGCCTCCAATTCAAAAACGCCACAGGATATTTGCGGATTTGCGGCTTCAGAATACAACATTGTATTCGACACCATTCGCCCAGGCGCTACATTTGGCAACCTCATTCAATACCAAAATCTAGGAACCCGACAAGTATATGATATTGTTGCCGCAGTAAAAGACAGCTTTGATGTGCGCAATATTCACCTCCACAAACCCTTTGCTTTGGTTCGATCTAAAGACCGCTTTAAAAAATTGGAGGCCTTTATTTATCAGCCCGATCGGGGAACCTATTGTGTTATTGATTTTCGAGATTCGCTAAAAGCCTATACCAAAATAAGACCCCTTAAAATAAAAGAGAAAACCATCGCTGGAGCATTAGACGGATCGCTTTCTGAGGCCTTAAACAAAGAAGGTGTTGATGTGTCCTTGGCGACGCGACTAACCAAAGTATATGCTTGGTCGATTGATTTCTTTAAGCTACAAAAGGGAAATAAATTTGGCATCACCTTTACCGAACGGTTCATTGACGACACCCTATATGATGGGGTCGACAGCCTAAAAGCCGCTTTTTTTGAATACAAAGGCAAGCTCATTTACGCCTTTCCTTTTGAACAAAACGTAGGTTCCGGAAAACTAGAATACTTTGACGAAAACGGAAAAGCCTTAAAAAATTTCTTCCTCAAAGCGCCCTTAAAATTCGTAAACATCACCTCGCATTATGCCAAATCCCGCTTTCATCCGGTGCAACAAATTTGGAAAGCCCACAAAGGAACCGATTATGCTGCGCCTACTGGCACTCCCATCATGACCACGGCTTCTGGAATTGTCGAGCAAACCGGCTATACCGCAGGGAATGGAAATTTTGTTAAAGTAAAACACGACCGCACCTATTCGACTCAATATTTACACATGTCCAAAATTTTAGCGCGCCGCGGTCAACATGTAAATCAAGGAGATGTTATTGGCAAAGTGGGCAGCACCGGACTCGCTACAGGACCTCACGTATGTTACCGTTTCTGGAAAAATGGCGTTCAAGTAGATGCCTTAAAATTAAAACTTCCCAGTTCTGAAGCGATGGGTAAGCAAAATTTACCCCGCTATTTGGCCTATATTAAACCGTTAAAAAAAGAATTAGACAGCATTGCATCTATAAAATACAAAAAATAATATGGCATTATCTTCCTTAAATCCAACGCAAACGCAGGCTTGGAAAAACCTCGAACAGCACTTCAAAAGTATGCAGGGGGTTTCTATGAAAACGCTTTTTGAAGCAGATTCCCAAAGGGCTCAAAAATTTCACCTCGAATGGAAGGACTTTCTCGTTGATTTTTCTAAAAATAAAATCACAGCCGAAACGATGCAATTATTGTTGCAGTTGGCCGAAGAGGTTAAATTGAAATCGGCCATCAACGATTATTTTGCGGGAGAAGCCATCAACCAAACTGAGCAAAGAGCCGTTTTGCATACCGCTTTACGCAGCACTTCAACTGAGCCTTTATGGGTAGATGGTGTAAATATTATTCCGGAAATTCAAGCGGTGAAAAACAAAATAGCGGCCTTCTCAAACGAGGTCATCAGTGGCCAACGCAAAGGCTATTCGGGCAAGGCATTTACCGATGTAGTAAATATTGGTATTGGCGGATCAGATTTAGGTCCCGCAATGGTGGTAGAGGCTTTGCAGTATTATAAAAATCACTTGAATGTACATTTTGTCTCGAATGTTGACGGCGATCATGTGCAGGAAGTAATCAAGAAATTAAATCCAGAAACCACCTTATTTGTCATCGTTTCTAAAACATTTACCACTCAAGAAACCTTGACCAATTCGGAGACGATTCGGGCTTGGTTTTTACAATCGGCAACCCAAGAAGCGGTAGCCAAACACTTTGTTGCGGTATCGACCAACATCAAAAATGTGACCGCGTTTGGCATAGACGAGGCAAGTGTTTTCCCCATGTGGGATTGGGTTGGCGGGCGGTTTTCGCTGTGGAGCGCCGTAGGCTTATCGATCAGTTTGGCGGTGGGTTATGATCATTTTGCTGGCTTACTAAAAGGAGCCAACAACATGGACGAGCACTTTAAAACCGCTCCATTTCAAGAAAATATACCTGTAATTTTAGCCTTATTGAGCATTTGGTACAACAATTTTTATGGTGCAGAAAGCGAAGCCTTAATTCCATATACCCAATATTTACAAAAATTGGCGCCCTATTTGCAACAAGGCATCATGGAAAGCAACGGAAAAAGCGTGGGTCGCGATGGCAAAGCGGTAAATTACCAAACCGGAACAATCATCTGGGGCGAACCGGGCACCAATTCGCAGCATGCGTTTTTTCAATTAATTCACCAAGGAACCAAATTAATCCCGACCGATTTTATCGGATTTGTTAGCCCTTTATACGGACAAGTAGACCACCACAACAAATTGATGTCCAATTTCTTTGCCCAAACCGAAGCCTTATTAAACGGGAAATCGGCCGAGCAGGTGCAAGCGGAATTTGATCAACAAGGCGTTTCAGCCGAAAAAGCAGATTTCTTAAAGCCGTTCAAAATTTTTGAAGGCAACAAACCCACCAATACCCTACTCATTCAACAATTGACGCCCGAATCGTTGGGCGAATTAGTTGCATTGTACGAGCACAAAATTTTTGTACAAGGTGTAATCTGGAATGTCTTCAGTTATGACCAATGGGGCGTGGAGCTTGGAAAGCAATTGGCCAATTCTATTTTAACCGAAATTGAATCCAAAGAAGTAAATGCCCACGACAGTTCTACGGTTTTCTTGTTGAATCATTTTTTGAAATAAGCCTAAAAAAGACCGCATTTGTCTTATTCCTTATCAAAGCAATTCTGTTTGAATTGCTTTTTTAGTTATATTTGAAATTCAAAAAAAATAACTACTATGTATTCTATTCTTCAAAACGCACATGCAGGCTGGGCCTATTTGGTATTATTATTGGTATTAGTGGCCGTTCTTAATTCCTTGGCCAATGGATCGAAAGAGTTTGCGGCAAAAGACCGAAAAATAGCTTTGTTTGCGCTGATCGCCACCCATTTACAATTGGTTTTTGGATTGGCACTTTACTTTGTTTCTCCCCGTGGAATGGCTGCGATGAGCCAAATGAGCGACAAAGCCATGCGACTCACTGCGCTAGAACACCCGCTTGTAAATATCATTGCCATTGTATTGATTACTATAGGCTGGTCAAAACATAAAAAAGCGGCTGATTCTGCTGCAAAATTTAAAGCAATTTCGCTGTACTATGGATTAGGGTTAGTACTTATTCTGTCTCGAATTCCGTGGGATTTGTGGTTTTAAAAACAATTAAAGTCCGTTAAGGACTTTTTTTATCTTCAAATCGTCCGAATGAATTCGGCCCAAACTTGAAAAATTATGAAGGCATCTTCAACTTTATATAGCCTAATTTTTGGCTTACTTTTTTTTAGCGCACTAGCTTTAGGGCAACAAAAGCCTGTTTTGAAAGGGAATGGAAAATTCAAAACTACACAGCCCAAAGAGCTGCTTAAAGACCCAAAAGCAATCAAGGCCGACAGCATTGCCAAGAGCAAACTAAGCGTTCCTGTTGATACGTTAAACGCGGCGCAAGCCCTGAAGCTGAAACCCTTTAAAAAGAATGCACATGCATCCTATTACCACCAAAAATTTAACGGCAAACGCACTTCGAGCGGAATTCGATTTGACAACAACAAATACACTGCCGCACACCGTAAATTTCCTTTTGGGACTAAGTTAAAAATCACCAACGAAGTGAATCACAAATCTGTAATTGTAGAAGTGATAGACAGGGGTCCTTTTACAAAAGGCCGCGAAATAGACCTAACCCGAAAAGCCTTTATGGAGATTGTCGACAACAAAAATAGCGGCAAAGTAATGGTTACAATAGAAGAAATTATTCCCGCTGTTCCTTTGGCCAAGTAAGATATGGGACTTTGCTCAGTGCAGCGTTGTAGTACTTTTGATCGCCGGTTACTTCTTGGCCCAGCCAATGTGGTTTAGAAAAGGATTCTTGCTCATTGGTCAATTCGATTTCGGCAACGACTAAGCCCTTATTTTCTCCCTCAAACACATCTACTTCATACGTATGGATTCCGGCAGGCACTCGGTAACGTGTTTTGTGTATGCAGCCTTCTTCGCAAATAGCCAAGAGTGCTTTGGCTTCGGTGAGGGTAATTTCTGTTTCCCACTCCATGCGGGTAGTTCCCGATTCATTTCCTTTGCCTTTGATGGTAATGTAGCCGCATTCCCCTTGAGTCCGAATACGAACGGTACGTGCTGGATGCGAATTTAAGTAGCCTTGTGCAATCGACAATTTTGCTGTGGCTTGTTGAATAAAGTCGAGTGCCGTAACCAGAAATTTGCGTTCGATTTCTACCATACTACTGGAAATAAAAAATCCCTTGTTACAGGGATTTTAATGAATTAATTATTTTCTGCTGCTGAGTTTAGATAGCAATCGCAAGAACTCAACGTACAACCATACCAAAGTAATCATTAAGCCCATCGCGCCAAACCACTCCATGTACTTGGGGTGTTTTTGGGCAGCTCCTTTTTCGATTTGATCAAAATCTAAAAATAAATTCATCGACGCAATAACAATCACAAATACACTGATGCCAATACTAAGCATACTGTTTCCGTGGTGTATTGGTTGAAACGAAGGCATGAATAAACTCACCAACCAAGAGATCAAATAAAAGGTGGCAATCGCCATTGTTGATCCAATCACTATCGCTCTAAATTGCTCGGTTACTTTTACAATTTGGTATTTATATAAAACCAAGCATGTTAAAAAAGTGATGAAGGTGGCTCCTACGGCTTGAATCACGATGCCCGGGTACATGGTCTCAAATAGTACGGATATTCCGCCAATAAAAAAGCCCTCAAAAATAGCATAGCCTGGAGCTAAATAAGGAGATGCTTGTGGTTTGAACGAGGCAATCAATACCAAAATAAAACCAATAATAGCGCCGCCAAAAGTAAATACTAAACTGTTTTCTAACGACCAGGTAAACATCGCGCTGGCAACCAACAACAGCAACATAATGAAGCTTTTGTTTATCGTTCCTGATACAGTCATGGTTTGGTCTACGCCAATGACTTCGGCATCATAGACCCGTTCGTTGTTTGAAGTAAATGATTTGTTTCTAAAAAAAGGGTTTGTTGAACTCATAGTAGTTGTTTTAAAAATCAATCAAATATAAATAATCTAAGATTAATTCAACTTAATTTAACAAAGGCGATTACTCAATTTCTGAAACACGCAAGGTGTTCACCATTCCTTTTTCGGTTACCGGCATCGCCGCCAAATTGATTAAGAAATCTCCTTTGTCAACAAATCCGCGTTCTTGTGCCATCTTATTGATGTCGATTACGGTGTCGTCTGTACTCACAAATTTGTCGTAGAAAAAAGATTTAACCCCCCACAACAAATTCAATTGGGTTAAAATTCGTTTGTTTGATGTAAAGACCAAAATATGTGATTTAGGTCGCCAAGCCGAAATTTGAAAAGCCGTATACCCACTGTTGGTTAAGGTACATATGGCTTTGGCTTCGATGACATTGGCCAAATTGGCCGCGTGTTGACAAATGGCTTTGGTGATGTAGCGTTTGGTCTTAATCTGAGGAGTGTTTTGTGGCACCTGAATAAGTGGAGAATCCTCAACCGCCTTAATAATTTGTGTCATTTTTTCGATTACCTGAACCGGGTAATTTCCCACCGAGGTTTCTCCAGAAAGCATTACCGCATCGGCGCCATCCATTACTGAATTGGCTACGTCATTTACTTCGGCACGGGTTGGTGTCATGCTCGTAATCATGGTTTCCATCATTTGGGTCGCAATAATTACCGGGATACGGGCTGTTTTGGCGCGGTGCACTAATTTCTTTTGTATCAGCGGTACTTCGTGTGCAGGCACCTCAACGCCCAAATCGCCACGGGCTACCATCAATCCGTCGCAGTAAGCTACGATCTTATCAATATTGGCGACGCCTTCTGGCTTTTCGATTTTGGCAATAATTGGAATTTTATGATCCGAATTGGCCGAAATTAAGTCTTGCAATTCCATTAAATCTTCGGCAGTACGCACAAAAGAAAGCGCAATCCAATCTACATTTTGTGCAATGGCAAAAAGAGCGTCTTCAATGTCTTTTTGGGTTAAAGCCGGCAAAGAAACTTTGGTGTTGGGTAGGTTTACCCCTTTTTTAGATTTCAACGGTCCGCCTTGTATCACTCGACACAATACTTCGGATTCGCGGTTGGTTTCGACGGCTTCAAAAATCAGTTTTCCGTCGTCGAGTAATATGCGCTCTCCCGGGTTTACATCTCTTGGAAACTCCTTGTAATTCATGTATACGCGCTCCGCATTTCCAGGCACATTCTCGGCCGTTTGAAAAGTAATCAAATCGCCGTCGTGTACAACTACATCCTCTTGCATTACCCCAACGCGCAACTTGGGACCTTGTAAATCAGCTAATATGGCCGTCGTGTAGCCAAATTCGTCGTTCAATCCACGAATCAGGTCGATTTTCTCTTTTACATCGCTGTAATCTGCATGCGAAAAATTAACTCTGAACACATTTACCCCAGCATCAATCATGTCTTTTAAGACTTCTCTTGTGCTGCAGGCCGGTCCTAGCGTGGCTACAATTTTAGTTTTTTTGTTTGTTGGCATTTTTGTTAAAAAATTAAATTGTTTTTAGATTTTATTTTTTTTGGATCTACGACATATACGGTAGAAACTTGTTTTATTTTATGAATAGCCGACACTACTTGCTCAATATCATCAACTGCATCTTGTCGTTCAATTTTTAAAAAATAATCTACTTTTTTAAACTCCGGAAGCAAGAAGACAAGTGTGGCGATTTCTACTTGGGCGTCCAAAAACAAATTTTGTCCCGTGCTTTTTTTGCGCACCACAATTTCGTTCTTGTTGGGAATCAGCATCCAGTTTATTTCTGATTTTTCATCATCAAACTCAAAATAAGTAAACGCAGCTTCACCTTCTTTTACCGAAACTTCAATGGGCTTCTTGTTTTTGTATAAAATAATGGGGAGTTGTTGGTTGAGCAAGAATGCCATTCGGTAGTCTTCTACGCTCGAATGAATAGCAATCAGGTCGTAATCAATCGCATCAAATTCGTCTAGTTGTAATTTTAAGACTGCCATTATTTTGCTTAAAAATTCGACGTAAAGATACCATTTTAATGTAAAGTAATGCCGCTAGTTTAGGGATAAAAACTAGAATTTAGCAACGAAAACGTTATAGTTTTAAGAATAAAAAATTATTTCGAATCTATTTTCTCCTGAAAGGCAAAATAGGCTCTTTTTGAGGCAATTTCTTCGGCTTTCTTTTTCGAAGCCGCTCTCGATTTTGCTACAATTTTATCGTCTATACGCAAGTGTACGGCAAACAGTCGCTCGCCAGAAATAGCGTTGTCTTCAAACGTATCAAAATGAAAGTGTTTTTTTTCTTTTTGACACCATTCAATGACCAAGCTTTTGTAACTAATTACCTTGCCTTCTAATCGAGCAATATCTACATAAGGAACAATAACGCGTCGGTCGATAAATTGTTCGCAAAACGCGTAACCTCGATCTAAATAAATAGCCCCGACCAAGGATTCAAAAATATTGCCGTGTATGTTATCGCCAAATTGAGCCAAGGGGATTTTACTGTCCATAAATTGTACCAGCTGCAAATCTCTACCCAACTCATTCAGGTGCTCTCGGCTCACAATTTTAGAGCGCATTTTGGTAAGGTAGCCTTCGTCTCCCGCAGGGGCTTCTTTGTGTAAATAGGCCGCTATTACAGCGCTGAGCATGGCGTCACCTAAAAACTCCAGGCGTTCGTAATTCATGGGGTTTCCTTTTTCGTCTATTTTATTAGACGAGCGGTGGGTAAATGCTTTCTGGTAGTGGTTTAGTTGCAGTGGTTTGAATCCTAGAATGGTTTCGATTTTAGCAAAAAAAATCCCGTCCTCATTTGAACGGGATGATTTTGTAAATATTTTTTTTAAAATAGACATGAATTACAAGTCTACTTTTTTAACCAATACACAGGCGTTGTGCCCTCCAAAACCAAAGGTATTGCTCATCAATACTTTTACGTCGCGTTTTTGCGCTTGGTTGAAGGTGAAATTCAATTTAGAATCAATTTGGTCGTCGTCGGTAAAGTGGTTAATGGTTGGGGGAATTATTCCGTGTTTGATAGACAAGATCGATGAAATGGTTTCAATTGCTCCTGCAGCGCCCAATAAATGGCCTGTCATAGACTTGGTTGAATTCAAATTCATGGTATAGGCATGGTCTCCAAATACGTGCAAAATTGCTTTTGATTCGGCAATATCTCCCAAAGGAGTCGATGTGCCGTGCATGTTTACCCCGTCTACATCGGTGGGTTTCAATCCCGCATCCCGCAAACAGTTGATCATTACATTCTTGGCACCCAAACCTTCTGGGTGTGGAGCTGTAATATGGTGCGCATCGGCCGACATTCCGCCGCCGCCTATTTCACAATAGATCGTTGCACCGCGGGCAATCGCATGCTCGTATTCTTCTAAAACTAATGCACCCGCGCCTTCTCCTAATACAAATCCGTCGCGGTCTTTGTCCATAGGTCGAGAAGCAGTTGTTGGGTCATCGTTGCGGGTTGATAAGGCATGCATGGCATTAAAACCACCCATTCCGGCAATAGTAACCGCCGCTTCTGAACCTCCAGTAACCATAACATCAGCATGGCCTAATCGGATGTAATTGAACGAATCAATAATCGCATTGGTCGAAGAGGCACAGGCAGAAACGGTAGTAAAGTTGGGGCCTCTAAAACCGTATTTTATCGAAATGTGGCCGCCAGCAATATCGGCGATCATTTTAGGAATAAAGAAGGGGTTGAACTTTGGAATGCCATTTCCTTTGGTAAATTCCATCACCTCGAGTTGAAACGTTTCCAATCCGCCAATTCCAGATCCCCATATCACACCAACGCGGTCTTTGTCAAGGTTCTCAAAGTCAAATTGTGCATCTTTTACTGCTTCGTCGGCAGAAACCATCGCGTATTGGGCGTAACGGTCCATTTTGCGTGCTTCTTTTCGGTCAATAAAATCTTCCACATTAAAGCCTTTTAATTCGCAAGCAAATTTGGTTTTAAAATGGGTCGTGTCAAAATAAGTAATTGGGGCTGCGCCGCTTACACCGGTAATTAATCCGTTCCAAAATTCTTGAACCGTATTCCCTATGGGGGTGAGTGCGCCTAATCCGGTTACTACAACTCGTCTTAGTTCCATATAAGTTTCTGTTTTAGTGTTTAGTTTAAACAAATAATACCCAAATATTTCTTCATGGATTGTATCACAAAAGAGACATGGGTATTACAATTATTTTGATGATTGAAATTCAATCAGGAATTTAAAAAAATAATAACACCCGCAATTCATACTGTATTACGGGTGCTTAAAGGTATTATTTTTTAGCTTCTTCGATGTAAGAAATAGCTTGACCTACAGTAGCAATGTTTTCTGCTTGGTCGTCTGGAATTTGAATGTCAAATTCTTTTTCGAACTCCATGATAAGCTCAACAGTGTCTAATGAATCGGCTCCTAAATCGTTTGTGAAGCTTGCTTCAGTTACAACTTCGTTTTCGTCAACGCCTAATTTGTCTACGATAATCGCTTTTACTCTTGATGCAATGTCTGACATAATCTTTAATTTTAAAATTTAATTTGATGGCAAAAATAAAAAACTTTATTTTAAAACCACGTTTTAGTTGATAAATGTGACGGCGAAATTATAAAAATAATTTAACAAAGGGCTTTAAAATGAATTTAATATCATTTATTATTCTTTTTTTTGTGCTCTGAAATTCAGCGTCCTCATGAAAAAAATCATCCTCTTTGCTTCTGGCTCTGGAACAAATACCGAAACGATTATTCGGTATTTTGCCCTTCAAAAAACGGCCAAAGTCGAAGCGGTTTTCACCAACAATCCCGACGCCGCTGTAGTTTCTAGAGCGCAAGGCCTTGGTGTGCCTGCTGTAGTTTTTACTAAGGCCGATTTTGAATCAGGGATTTTGCTAGAGGAGATCAAAAAACTATCGCCCGATTTGATTGTATTGGCCGGCTTTTTGTGGAAGATTCCTTCGGCGTTTATTGCGGCGTTTCCGAACAAAATACTCAATATTCACCCGGCCTTGTTACCCAAATACGGCGGAAAAGGCATGTACGGCATACACGTGCACCAAGCGGTATTAGCCAATCGGGAAACCCATACGGGCATTTCTATCCATTTGGTGAATGAACACTATGACGAAGGAGCGTTGCTGTTTCAGGAAAGCACTTCGATCTCTGGCTGTACTTCTGCCCAAGAAGTGGCGCATAAAGTGCATGAATTAGAGCAAAAACATTTCTCAAAAACAATCGAAGCTTATCTCCAAAACCAAACATACGTATGTTGAATTCCCACCAAGTGCATCTCTATACCGACGGCGCGGCCAAAGGAAATCCAGGGCCTGGCGGATATGGCATCGTGCTCGAATGGGTGGGCCAACCTTATCGCAAAGAATTTTCGGCTGGATTTCGACACACCACCAATAACCGGATGGAATTGTTGGCGGTAATTGTAGGGCTGGAACAGCTGAAAAATCCAAACACGACGGTATTGGTGGTATCAGATTCTAAATATGTGGTCGATGCGGTAGCCAAAAACTGGGTGTTTGGTTGGGAAAAGAAAGGCTTTGCCGGGAAAAAAAATCCCGATTTATGGAAACGTTTTCTCCTCATATATAGACAACATCAGGTCGTTTTTCAGTGGATTAAAGGCCACAACAATCATCCGCAAAACGAACGCTGTGACGTCTTGGCCGTTGAAGCCTCTATGCAGAAAGAGTTATTGATTGACGCAGTCTATGAACAAACACAAGAGTAGAAGCAGATATAAAGTACGCAAATCAACAAAAAATACAACATGAAAACCATCCTCATTACAGGAGCTACGAGTGGAATTGGGCGAGCAACGGCAAGATTATTGGCTAAAAATCAATTTAAACTGGTGCTTTGCGGACGAAGAAATGACCGATTAGACTCCTTGCGGCAAGAACTTTCGGCATATACGCAGGTGCATACCTTGTGTTTTGATGTGCGCGACAATGCAGCGGTTGTAGCTGCTATTACTTCCTTGCCTGCGCCATTTGATCAAATCGATATCTTATTGAATAACGCCGGAAATGCCCATGGGCTAGATCCGATTCAAACCGGCAGCATCGCCGATTGGGACGCCATGATTGACATCAACCTGAAAGGCTTGTTGTATGTTTCGAAAGCCATTATCCCGCAGATGATAGAAAGACAAGCCGGTCATATTATTCACATCGGATCAACCGCCGGCAAAGAAGTATACCCCAATGGCAACGTATATTGCGCCACCAAACATGCCGTAGAAGCCTTGAACCACGCCATGCGCATGGATTTAAATCCCTTCGGTATAAAAGTGGGCGCTATCCATCCAGGCATGGTGGCCACCGAATTTTCGGAAGTACGCTTTAAAGGCGATCAAGAACGCGCCGCCAAAGTATACCAAGGGTTTCAACCTTTGCAGCCCGAGGATATTGCCGACATCATCCATTTTATACTCAGCCGTCCGTATCATGTGAACATTGCCGATTTGATTGTGTTCAGCACCGCGCAAGCCAGCTCTACTTTGGTGAAACGCACCTAAAAAAAGCGGCAATCCCCAATTGATTGCCGCTTCAAAACACAAAAACACAATTATTTGATCAAGCAACTAATCAAATTCGTTTAATCCGTAGAGAATCTCTTTCATCTTCGTGCCATTAATTTCAACGGGTTTGTAGGCCACATTAAATTTTTCGATGGCAAAATCGATATCGGATTTTAATTTTTTATACTCGGCAGGCAACTGTACCTCGCACTGCTTTTCGTTTTCGTAACTGTTTACAATGATTTTAAATTTTTCGTAATGCTTGGCGCCTTGGTCGATGAAACTGTTGTACTGCGCGATAAACTGCAACAAACGATCTACCGGAAATTCCATATTGATTTGCAATTTGTACTGTTTACTTCCCGAATTGGATTTCATTTTTTGCAAGTACTCCTCTGTTTTTTGCGAAATCACTTCCCAATCGTCGCTGGTTCTGCAGCCTTCTAAACTGTTGTTATAGCCGATGGGTTTGGTGTAGTCTTTAAACAATAGTTCGATATCCTGTTTGATTTTTAAATTACTGCTTTGCAAATAAGCTGTTTCAAAATAAATGGTATTCAGATCGGTTTGCATACGCAGGCTGAAGTCCAAAATGCAAGCTATTGCGCCCAATTCCTTCTCTTTTTCCTCTTTTGAAATAGACGAATTCACCAAATTAGAAACCGATTGCACCACGCTAATAATGGTATTCCCGCTCAGCAACGCCGGTAAATCTACCATCGATTTCTTTTCTCGTTTGGCCAATACCACTTCTTTAAATTTGATAAACTCTTTGTACTGATTCGGATTAGCCATGTTGTTTAATTCCTGGAACGAACGCGACGAAGCAAAATGATGGTCTAAACTCAGTACTTTTTCGTACAACAGCTTAATGATTTGCAGTCCTTTTAAGTACTTAATCTTGGTGATTTCGTTGAGTTGTTCTTGCTCAACTTGTTTCAATTGCGCACAAGAAATCAGGTAATTGGCGGTAACTTTATTCAACTTTTGTGATTCGTTAATATGATTCATAAACCCCATTTGCTCCTCTATATGAGCTTGCAACTGATGAATTCTTTGCGCATAATTCTGCCGAACAGACTGAATCTCGCAGGCCATATCCCGTATAACTGCATTGGGGTTATCGCCGATTGTTCGGCCAAAACCCAGGGCACAAAACCCAACCGATAAACAGATTATTTCGAAATATTTCATGGTCTGTTGCTGTTATTTATTTGACGAAACCAACAATTCGAGTTGATCCCAATTGGGGGTGTTATTCAGTACTTGTTCTAATTGACAGCAATTTTCGGCCGTTACTTTTTGGCCATTAACTGCCAGAATTTCATCGCCTAAATGAAATTTTTTGGCCGATTTATCTTTCAATACGATACGCAATTTATCGCCAGCAAGCACCCGATAGGCTTGGCTGTTCTTGAAGCTTTCGGGGATTTTGTTCGAGTTGCGTTTGGCGTAAATTTGTTTGTTTCTGAAATCAAAGATCCAATCATAGCCCTGCATAAAACCAAATCCCAATCGGGCCTTTTTGAGACTCCCCGATTCGACGCAGGCAATTTTTTGTGCGCGATCTCCCCAAGAAAAAGCCAAACCGTTATGAAATGTTTCTAGCGCGTAGGTGTGTTGTGTTGCTGTTTGAAACGCCGTTCCTACGTATTGTTTTTTGGCCGGATTTTTAAACTTGTTTTTGGCCGACTGCTGCACGGCTGCCGTTCCCGAAAACCCGCTGTCTAATTGAAACCAAAAGGGCTTTTCTTCTAGCTTCCCATACACAAAAATCGCAGCGCGTTTAAACTTACTTGTAACCAACACGTAGCCGTTTTGATGCAGTTGGTTCGTGTCTACAGGCAAATCGAGCAAGGAGATTTTCTGTGTCGAAAACGCCAACAACAAAGGCCTGTCTTGCTGGTAAAACAAATCCATGCCCACAATGCCTTGTACTTTGTTTTCGTTTGGCGTACAGCGGCTTTGAATTATTGGAACAACCGCAAAGACTTTGTTTTCGCTTTCGAACAACGCGCTTTTTGCCGGCACACTAAGCAGTTTTTGGGCTTGTGTTTTTCCGGACGCACCCACAATTTTTCCGAAACGAACCGCCCGATCCAACAGGCGTTGATCCAAAAATGAGGGGTTGCAAATCACCGAAAACATAGCCCCCGTATCAACAATAAATTTTGTTTTGTAGCGAGCTACCTCAACGGGAATTTCTATTCGGTTCTGAAATGAACTAAAAGAAACTTCCCCCGATTTGAGCACTATTTTTTGGTGTTGAAGGGTTGATATGGCTTGGCACGAAAAAAGTGTTCCAAGCAGCAGGGCGCAGCATAGCTGTTTCATCTCAATACAGGAAAACAAGCGCTTTTACTTCCCTAAGTAAGCAAAAGCGCTGTCTTGTTTAGGGGTTAAACGTCTCTATAATTAGCGTCAAGAGGTCTCGAATGAGCCCCAGCACACAAAAGAATCCACAACGATCGGCGCTTGGCGAACTGGCGTTGAGACTGGCTTCAAATTTGGCCATGGTTGCTGCATCGGCGACAACTCCTTTTGAGGTATAGAAATTTTTAATGCCGTATTCGTTTACGACCAATACAATTTTGCCTCCTCTTTTGCCAAATACGGGGATGATTTGATCAAAACTAGAGGGTTGTTTGGACTGAATAGAAGCCGGAACTTCTTGGTTAATGAGTGGGCCAAACAGTTTCTCTAAATCTACTTTAGACGTTTGGGCTTGCGAAGAAAATCCAAAAAGGATTGTGACAAATAAACAAATCGTTAGTTTTTTCATGGTGTGTAAAAATTTTAAATGGTACAATAAAGTAAGAGCGAAAATCTCGAGATATTCAACAAGGTAAAAGTACCTCAAGGAAGCAGCCTTGTGTTGTAGATTTTATGTAATTAATGTTAAAAATTTAAACTATTTTACCTACTATTGTTGCAATCAAAAGGAGCTATGCGAACGTTAGTCATTGGGGACATTCACGGGGGTTTACGGGCTTTGCACCAAGTGTTAGAGCGGGCAGCTGTAACCCCAAAAGATAAATTAATTTTCTTGGGCGATTATGTAGACGGCTGGAGCCAATCGCCGCAAGTACTCGATTTTTTGATCGAATTGAACCAAAAATATAGCTGTGTTTTTATTCGAGGAAACCACGATGAATTGCTGTGCGAATGGCTAGAGGGCAGTCAAAATAATCAACTTTGGCACGATCACGGCGGGACATCGACCGTATTGGCCTACGAAACGGTTTCGGTTGAAACCAAGCAAAAGCACCTTTCGTTTTTAAAAAACCTGCAGGATTATTACCTAGACGAAAACAATCGCTTGTTTGTGCATGCCGGATTTACCAATATGAATGGCGTAACCTACGAACATTTTCCTAAACTGTTGTATTGGGATCGCACGCTTTGGGAAATGGCATTAGGGCTCGATAAAACGATTTTTCTGGGTCATTGGGCCTTCCCCAAACGCCTCACCCATTACGCCGAAATATACCTCGGACATACTCCCGTAACGCGCATCGGCAAAACCATTCCCGTACAAATGGCGAGTGTCTGGAATATTGATACGGGCGCCGCGTTCAAAGGTCCGTTGACAATTCTCGATGTAGATACAAAAGGCTATTGGCAAAGCGAACCCTTGCCCAGCTTGTATCCTACTGAAAAAGGCAGAAATTAAATCGGTAACTTATTTTTGACTATAAAATAAATTCATCATGAAAAAAAGCATCGCATTGGCGTTTATTTGTTTCGGTTTATCCGGATACGGACAAGCCTTCAGAGGAAAAAAAGACCTGAAATTTCAAGTGGGATTTAACATGCAAAAGCAGGCCAACGGGATTCATGTTTCGGTTGACAAAGGGTTGGCTGAGAATATTTCGGTGGGAATAGCCAGTACGTATCTGCTTTCGACCGATAATTATTTGGGAGGGAAAAAGCCCAACGCTGAAGATTTAGTCGATGTAAAAGCGCGATTTAATGCCAACATCGGGGATGTTTTTGGATTAAAACCCAAAATAGATGTCTATCCCGGCTTGGATTTGAGTTTCAAAAATTTTGGCGGCCATTTGGGCTTCCGTTGGTTTTTCTCGAATGGGTTTGGGCTATACGGCGAAGCGGGTTTACCCATAAAATACTACAAACGCACCGTAGAAGATTACGGCTATTTTCACAATCAATTTTATGTGAATGTGGGGACTTCGTTTAATTTGTAAGTTGTCAGTTGTCCGTTGTCCGTTGTCTGTTCTCGGTTGTCTGTTCCAGAGTTATACTAAGAACGTCATTGCGAGGAGGAACGACGAAGCAATCTTATTCAGTCGAAAGTCTTAAAGTCTTAAAGTCTAAAGTATACTAAGAACTTTTGTTTGGAATTTGGTCACGAAACTTCGGGATTATCAAACTTTTTTTTGCTTTCTCTCGCAAAGACGCAATCCCGATAAATCGGGACGCAAAGATTCATAATGATTCTTGCTTTAGTTTCGAACACTGATTTTAGAAATTATAAAAATTTTATAAATCTGTGTTGCAAAAAGAATCAATACAAATAAACCCCTGCTCTTAGTATAATTCTAGAAATCAAAAATCGTTGATCGTTAATCTAATTCGTGCATTCGTGGCGAAAAGCGAACAGCTGATAGCTTTTAGCTAACAGCCGTTCTTAGTATAGACCCCTTTCGACTTTATGACTTTCGACTTTACGACTTCACTCTAACCCTACAAATCAAACTTTATCCCTTGTGCCAAAGGCAAACTGGTGGTATAGTTGATGGTATTGGTTTGACGGCGCATGTATACTTTCCAGGCATCAGAACCCGATTCGCGACCGCCTCCGGTTTCTTTTTCGCCCCCAAATGCGCCTCCAATTTCGGCTCCTGAGGTACCGATATTCACATTGGCAATTCCACAATCAGAACCCGCAACCGACAAGAACGCCTCGGCTTCTCTCAAGTTGTTGGTCATGATCGCCGAAGACAAGCCTTGCGCCACTCCATTTTGGATTTCGATGGCTTGGGTCACGTCGCCGCTATATTTTAATAAGTATAAAACAGGAGCAAAGGTTTCGTGTTGCACAATTTTGAACTGATTTTGCGCCTCGGCAATCGCCGGTTTTACATAACAACCGCTCTCGTAACCGGCGCCACTCAACACGCCACCAGGCACAATCAGTTTTCCGCCTTCGGCCACAACTTGGTCTAAGGCCCGTTGGTAGGCTTCTACCGCTTGCACATCAATAAGCGGGCCTACGTGGTTGTTTTGGTCTAAGGGATTTCCGATGCGCAATTGGCCATAAGCGCCCACAATGGCATCACGCACTTTGTCGTAAATACTTTCGTGAATAATCAATCGGCGGGTTGAGGTACAACGTTGTCCTGCGGTTCCCACGGCACCAAATACAGCGCCAATTACCGTCATTTTGATGTCGGCATCGGGAGTGACAATGATGGCATTGTTTCCGCCCAATTCTAATAAGGATCTGCCTAATCGGCCGGCCACGGCTTGCGCAACTAGTTTACCCATGCGCGTTGATCCGGTAGCTGATACCAAAGGCACTCGGGTATCTGCAGTCATCAATTCGCCTATTTTGTAATCGCCATTGATTAAACAAGAAATTCCTTCGGGCATGTTGTTTTCTTTCAAAACCTCAGCTATAATATTTTGGCAAGCAATCCCACAAAGCGGGGTTTTTTCTGAAGGTTTCCAGATGCACACATCTCCGGCAATCCAAGCCAGAGCGGTATTCCAAGACCAAACGGCTACAGGGAAGTTAAAAGCCGAAATGATACCCACTACGCCCAACGAATGGTATTGCTCGTACATGCGGTGACCCGGACGCTCCGAATGCATCGTGAGTCCGTGCAACTGACGCGATAAGCCTACGGCAAAATCACAGATGTCAATCATTTCTTGCACTTCGCCATAGCCTTCTTGCAAAGATTTCCCCATTTCGTACGAAACCAATTTGCCCAAGGCTTCTTTGTGCTTGCGTAATTTATCGCCAAACTGACGCACCAATTCGCCACGTTGCGGAGCCGGCATCAGTTTAAATGTTTTGAAAGCTGCTGTAGCGGCTTGCATGGCGCGCTCGTAATCTTCGGGTGTGGATTGTTTTACTTTTCCTATTAATTGGCCGTCAACAGGGGAATAACTTTCTAAAAGTGTTCCGTTTGAAAAATTTTGTTGGCCCGTTGAAGTTCCTTCGTTGATGTCTTTTACGCCCAATTGCGCCAAAGCTGCTTTCATGCCAAATTGGTCTGCTTGTGTATTCATGTGGTATAACTGTTTTGTATAAAATTAATGTTAGGTGTATTTTGGATCGGTAGGCATAACGGTGCCACATTCGCTGCACGTTCTCAAGACTTGGCTGTTGTAAAAATGGGTGAAATGAGGCAAGAAATCTTTTTCGATGTTGTGCAATTCAAAATAGACTTCATACAATTTATGGTTGCAATTTTCGCAATGCCACAACAAACCATCGGTGAAGCCTTTGCCTGCCCGTTTGCGTTCGATGACCAAGCCAATCGAGTTTTCTGAACGCACTGGCGAATGCGGTACTTTGGACGGATGCAGATACATGTCGCCAGCTTTCAACTGCATTTCTTTGCGTTGGCCGTCTTCTTGAATCACTACCGTAATGTTGCCTTCTAATTGGTAAAACAATTCTTCGGTTTCGTTGTAGTGGTAATCGTTGCGGGCATTGGGACCGGCCACAATCATCACAATGTAATCGCCAGAATCAACATAAATATTTTTATTGCCCACGGGGGGTTTGAGCAAATGACGATTGTCTTCAATCCATTGATTTAAATTAAATGGGCTGGAAATAGCCATGCTTAATTCACTTGTTTGATTAAATAAATGTAAACCGGAAAGTGGTCGCTAAAGCCTACCTCATTGGTTTGGTGTCGCAACGGATAGCCTTTGTATTGGCCAATGGTTTGAATCATGAAGGGCTTGTTGTAAATACCCGCTTTCCAATAACGGAACGAAGAGTAGTCTTTCTTGATCAAGGATTCAGACACCATGATTTGATCAAAGATGTCCCCGGCGTCACGGTAAAATAAGGAGGCATTTCCTTTGTAAAACATTTCTTCAAACGGATTGTATACGCCAAACTCTTTTACTTCTTCTTTCTTGCGTTTGGCTCCAATGCCTTCTTTTACGCTTTTGTTGTAGGTGCCGTCGTTCAAGTCGCCCATGCAAATAATCTTGGCATTGGGATTAATTTTATAAATCGAATCCATGATTTTACGGTCCATTCTTCCGGCTGCTTCTCGAAACGGGCTACTCTTTTTTTCTCCTCCAGATCGAGACGGCCAGTGATTTACTAGTACATTCACTTCGTCGCCGTCCAAATAACCTGTGACCAATAAGATATCTCGAGTAAATACTCGGCTTGTAGAATCGTAATCAATTTTGTCTTTATCGGCTTTATCCTCTTCGGATTCTTTGTTGTCTTTGTCGTCGGTTTTGGCTTTTTTAGCATAAATCAACAAGGGAATGTTTTTAAAACTTATGGGTTTAAAATGCTGTTTTTTGTACAACAAAGCCACGTCAATTCCTCTTTTGTCTGGCGATTCAAAATGCACGATGCCGTAATCGCTGCTTTGCAACAACGGTTCTTTGATTAAATCTTCTAAAACCCCGCGATTTTCTATCTCGGCACCACCAATTAAGGTGGGCGATGTTGGGTTGTCTGTGGAGCCAATTTGGGAAAGTACCTGCGCTAAATTTTGCAGTTTTTGCTTGTATTTTTTGGATGTCCAGTTTTGAGCGCCATCGGGCAACCATTCTTCGTCGTTGTTGGGGTTATTAATGGTGTCAAACAAATTCTCAAAGTTGTAGAAGGCAACCGTGTGTACGGCGAATTTTTTTTCTTGGGCCTTTGCGGCTAAAATTGTAAAAAACAGAAAAAACAAGACAATTGATTTCGAAATTCTCATAAATAGGGTGTTAATGAATGGTCAAGTTTGCGACAAACTTGGAAACAAAAGTATATAATAATAATTTAATAGGTACATTTGCTTCCGTTAAGAAATAAACAGTAAAAAATTATCTATGAAAAAACTTGTTTTTAGTACATTTTTTGTATTGCAAGTGATTTTCCTTTACGCACAATCGTCAACCGGAGTCTCTGGAAAAATTGTGGATTCGAAATCACAAAAAGCACTTCAAAATGTAGTGGTATCCATTCCAAACACCAACCTAAGCCAGCTCACTGGTTCAGATGGTCGGTTTTCGATTGAAAACGTTCCCGCAGGAAATCAATTGCTGCAGGTGAAGACAATCGGATACCGGGATCAATTGCTTCAGGTAGAGATTGCTTCGGGTAAAATGCTCGATTTGGGCGTGATCGTGGCGCAAGAAGATCAAACACAAGAGCAACAACTCGCATTAGTATCACTCACCGAAAATGATTTGGGAGATGACAACAGTGGCTCGGAGAGCACCTCGGGTTTGTTACAAGCTTCCCGTGATGTGTTTCAACAAGCGGCTGCTTTCAATTGGGGTCAAGCCCGATTCCGCATGAGAGGATTAGACAACGAATACGGAATGACCATGATCAATGGCGTTTCCATGAATAAGCTGTATGACGGAAGAGCTCAATTTAGCAACTGGGGCGGATTAAATGACGCTACCCGAAACCAAGAGTTTACCAATGGTTCTGCTCCTTCTGATTATACTTTTGGAGGCATTTTAGGCACCCAAGAAATCAACACCAGAGCTTCTGGCTACCGCACAGGAAGTCGTGTTTCTTATGGCGCGACCAACACCAATTACAGTGGTAGAGTAATGGGAACAACTGCAACTGGTATGCGAAAAGACGGTTGGGCTTATACGATTTCGGCTTCCCGTAGGTTTGCCAACGAAGGTTACTTTCAAGGAACAACCTACAATGCAAATTCCTTATTTGCTTCTATCGAGAAAAAATTGACCGCAAACAACTCGATCAACTTTACCGCGATATATGCCCAGAACAAACGCGGAAAAAATTCGCCCAATACCCAAGAGGTTACGGATTTGGGTGGACAACAATACAATTCTTATTGGGGTTGGCAAAGTGGCGAACGCAGAAATGCGCGTGTAAAAACGGTAGAAGAGCCTATTTTTATGTTGAGTGATTTCTGGAAAATTTCTAAGAAAACCAATCTACAAATGAATTTCACCTATCAATTTGGGGCCATTGGCAACAGCCGAATTGATTACCAGGGCGTAAATAGTCCAGACCCTACCTATTATAGAAATTTACCAAGCTATTTCAAGTCTCTTTATGAAACTGACCCCGCTACCGTAATCTTAACTGATCCAACGGCTTATAGCCCAGGCGGATTGGGAGGTATTAATTACTACAGCAACTACAGCACCAACAACGACCCTACTGTTGCGGCAAACGCGCCATATATTGCAGCCTACAACGGAGCGGCAAACGCCAAATTCTTGACCAACAAACAAATTAATTGGGAAGAATTGTACCGTGCTAATTCCTTGAGCTCGTCTAGTAAATACATTCTTTACGAAGACCGCACTGACGACAACCAATGGACAGCGAATGCTGTATTAAACTCCCAGTTGGCTGATAATATTACTTTTAATGCCAGCGGAAATTTCTTGAAATTAAAATCACATAACTTCAAAAACTTATTGGATTTGATGGGCGGGCCTTTCTTTCAAGACATCTCGTTGTATGGATCTGGCAATCAACAACAAGCCGATTTAAACAACCCCAACCGGGATGTAAAAGTAGGCGACACCTTTGGGTACAATTATAATTTATATGCTACCCAATATGATGCGTTTACTCAGTTTAAGTTTACCTACAAAAAAGTAGACTTCTATTTGGGACAAACCTTTTCGCATACCGAATACCAACGCGAAGGCTTGTACAAAAATGGCTATTATGCTACCAATTCATTGGGATGGAGCAGCAAAGAAAACTACGACAACTTTGGGTTCAAAGGTGGACTTACCTACAAAATTACGGGAAGAAACTTCTTGACCTTCAATGGAGCCGTAATGACCAAAGCGCCTAGTTTGCGCAATGTGTTCAATAACGCGCGCATGAATAACAATGTAACCACAGGCGTAAGTTCAGAAACGGTAACCAGTGCCGATGCGAGTTACATTATTAATTCACCAAAACTAAAAGCTAGACTTACAGCCTATTATTCTCATGTTTCTAACGGGACAGAAACCTCCTTCTTCTTTGGAGACGGAGCCGGGATTGATGATCCATCAACGACCCTAAACGAAAGCAATGCGTTTGTGGCCGAAACCGTTACTAACTTAAGCAAACGCAATATGGGTGTCGAATTGGGATTAGAATACCCCATAACCTCTACTCTGAAAGCAACAGCTTGTTTGGCCAAAGGCGAGTACATTTATGACAGCAACCCAAATGTGAGCATCAGTATTGATTCTCAGGCTTCGGCAAGCAATACTAATCCAATTTCTGATTACGGCGTTTCGCACATAACCAACTACAAACAATCGGGTATGCCTCAATCTGCGGCTTCGATTGGGTTAGAATACCGCGATCCTAAATTTTGGTGGGTAGGGGCCAATATGAATTACTTGGCAGACAACTACATTGATATTGCGCCAATTACCCGTACCGATCGTTTCTTTGTTGACCCGAGCAGTGTTGTCGGAAATCCATTTCCAGAAGCTACACAAGCGCGTGCAGATGCTTTACTAAAACAAGAAAAATTTGATAACTTCGCCCTGTTAAATGTTACAGGAGGAAAATCTTGGAAATACAAAACCAACACTTTCGGGTTTTTTGCCAGTGTAAACAATCTTTTGGGAGTGAATTATAAAACCGGTGGTTTCGAACAAGCTAGAAACTCAAATTACCGCGAATTAAATCAAGACGTTTCTAGTGGTGCTCCAGCCTTTGCTCCAAAATATTTTTACGGATACGGCCGCACCTATTTCTTAAACCTTTACATCAATTTTTAATAAAACATACGTATGAAAACAAGAATTTTGAAATCAGCCTTATTAGTAGCGCTTTTTGCTGGAGTGTTCTCGAGCTGCGTGAAAGACGACAATTACTCAACCCCTAAATTGAGCGATTGTACAGAAACATCTTTAGTAAAAAACAGAGAAGTTTCTCAAATTTTAGCCGGAACGGTTGTGGCCTTGCACCAAAACATTGTGCCTGGACAATCAGATGTAATCGAAGCCTATGTGACTTCTAGTGATATTGGCGGAAACTTTTTCAAGTCTATTTCGTTTCAAACCTTAGACGGATCTAAAGCTTTTAGCGTGCCTGTTGATGCTACTTCTACCTTTATCAACTATGAGCCAGGAAGAAAAGTATTAATCAAAATGGACGGATTGTATACTGATTTAAAATACGGCGGAATACGTATTGGTGGATTGTATGCTACCTCTACTGGATCTGCCGAAGTTGGTCGTTTGCCAGAGCCTGATTTTAGAGCTGCAGTAAACCGCAGTTGTGATTTTGTATCAGAAAACCAATTGGTACAACATGTAACCATTGCAGAAGCAACTACTGATGCCTACTTGAACAAATTAATCGAAATTGACAACGTAGAGTTTGAGCCAAATGCTACAACTACTTACTATGATGCCAACAATGATTTGGGTGGTGCAACCAACTGGCACATTATGGACATGACAGGAAGTTCGGTGATTTTTAGAACCAGCGCCTATGCCAATTTTGCAGCCAAACCGGTAGCACAAGGAAGCGGAAAAGTACGTGGAATCATGACCAAATACAACACCGATTACCAATTTATGGTGCGTACACAGAATGACATTGACATGACAGGACCGCGTTTTTCTCCGTTGTTGAACGAATCTTTTTCTGGGGGAATCACAGCTTGGAATGCGTATAGTGTAACTGGAAATGAAGTTTGGACATACAGTTCTACTTTTGGAAATCCGGGTGCTTGTGCGAAAATAACTGGGTATGTAAGCCCTAATAATTTTGCCAACGAAGATTGGTTGATTTCGCCAGCACAAAACTTATCTAGCCTAAGTACAGCTATCTTAACGTTTGATACAGCCTACAACTATTCAGGGAATGACTTGGTTGCTTATGTTTCAAACAACTATTCGGGAACGGGTAATCCAAATGCTGCTGGAGTAACTTGGACGCCATTAACTGCAACTTTATCTCCGGGCGGATGGGCATGGACAGGGTCCGGAGACATCAACCTCTCTAGTTATACTGGCGCAGGAAATACAGCTGTGTACATTGCGTTTAAATACACTTCTACTTCATCTGCTTCTAGAACATGGGAATTAGACAATGTAAAAATTAGACAAAACTAATTTCAACCCTACCATACTAAAAGACGGCCAGTAAAGCCGTCTTTTTTTTTGGCGTTTTTTTTAACATTTACTACATAAAATCTGCAGTAATGCTCCCCAACGCGATTTTACTTTTGGTCTATATCTAAGCCATTCAAAATTATGTTGAGAAGTAACCTTGTGCAAACCAAGTCTAATGCCTTGTTTTATTTATGGCCTTGCTTGGTTATGGCTCAAAACCATAAACAACCCAATCTTACATTCCAAACCGATTTTTTCCACGCCGTAAACCATTGGGTTGTTTTACCTAAAAATGGATCCGAACACCACTACTTGTATGGATACCTGTACTTTGATCCCGCCAAAGGCATCGTGTTTTATTTAGAAAACACCCTCGCTTTTGACGGAACCTGGAAGCTCAATCGGGACAAGAAGTCGTATGTGTTGCAAAAAACGATGCGAGATCCTGAAATGAAGGTCGCGCTCCTTCCAAAATCGATCCAACAGCTTTGGAACTTGCCCGAAAAACCAGCTGCTTTGGGTGCTATTCCTAAAAAAAACACAGCCGATTATGCTGCCGCCTTAGGAAGGTATTTTAACCAACTCGAACAAAGTAGTTTGGCTGTTCCCTTGCTCAAAAAAGCGCTTAGGAAAAACCCAAATCATTCGAACTTGCTATTTGAGCTTGGCTTCGCCTACAATGCCAAGGCACGCTACAAAAAAGCCATTCGAGTGTTGGAACTTCTTGTGCAAGATTCGCCCTCACAAAAGGCATGGGAAGAGTTGGGCTATGCCTATTTGCAAACCCAAACTATTGCTGCAGCCGAAAACTGTTACATGCAGGCATTGCACTATTGTAAATCGACCGAAGAGATTCAAAAAATAGGCTCCGAAATGCACCGCGTATTCCTAAAATTTGGCGCAAGTGACTATGCAAATAAATGGGAAGCCATTGCCAAAAACGGTGAAATTCCTGAAAAACCTAACGCCGAAAACGACCCTCGAATCTTGTTGATAAAAAGATAAAAACGACATTTTTAATCGCTAAAAACTTGAGAAAAAAAACTATTTTTACAAAAATTAATGACCCAAAAATGAAGGAAAAGATGAGTTCAGAAAAAGAAGCCAAACTAAAAGCGTTGCAATTAACGCTCGATAAATTAGACAAAACCTACGGCAAAGGAACCGTAATGAAAATGGGCGACAAAGCCATCGAAGAGGTTGAAACCATCTCGTCGGGCTCTTTGGGATTAGACCTAGCGTTGGGTGTTAATGGCTATCCTAAAGGCCGAATCATCGAAATATACGGACCAGAATCCTCAGGTAAAACTACCTTGACTTTACACGCCATAGCCGAAGCGCAAAAAGCCGGTGGCATTGCTGCTTTTATCGACGCCGAACATGCGTTTGACAGAGGCTATGCAGAAAAATTGGGTGTGGATGTAGAAAACCTAATTATTTCGCAACCCGATAACGGGGAGCAAGCCTTAGAAATTACCGAGAATTTAATACGATCAGGCGCTATCGACATCGTAGTGATTGACTCGGTGGCTGCCTTGACTCCAAAAAGTGAAATTGAAGGCGAAATGGGCGACTCCAAAATGGGATTGCACGCCCGTTTGATGTCACAAGCCTTGCGAAAATTAACGGGAACCATCAGCAAAACACATTGTACCGTGTTTTTCATCAACCAATTGCGTGAAAAAATTGGCGTGATGTTTGGAAATCCAGAAACTACTACGGGTGGAAATGCCTTGAAGTTTTATGCCTCCGTGCGTTTAGATATTCGTCGTTCGTCACAAATTAAAGACGGAGACAATGTAGTGGGTAACCGCACCAAAGTAAAAGTGGTTAAAAACAAAGTGGCTCCGCCATTCAAAACGGCCGAATTTGACATTATGTATGGCGAAGGTGTTTCTAAAACCGGTGAAATTTTGGATTTGGCTGTAGAGTTTGAAATCATCAAAAAATCGGGTTCTTGGTTTAGTTATGGCGAAACCAAATTGGGACAAGGGCGTGATGCCGTAAAAGTGCTCATCAAAGACAACCCAGAATTGGCCGACGAATTAGAAGAAAAAATCAAGGCGCGAATCAAAGAAAATGTCTAAATAAACTATCCCGGTTTTTCCGGGATTTTTTTTGACTACCCCTGAAGTAGTTTGTCCAAAATAATAGCCCGTACCTCCTCGTTAATCGCTTTGATTTCTGCTTTATTTTCAATGGATTTTCCTGCTGTGGAGACAAACTTGTGCACATGAGCCCTCATGATACCGGGGCTTCCGCTAAAAAAAGTATAGGAAAATCGTTTTTTGTTGTCTGGAAAAGTCATCGGAACAATTGGGATTTGGTATTCGATGGCCAAGCGGAAAGCGCCGTCTTTAAACCCGTCCAATACGATAGATTCGTCATAAGGCACGCCACCTTCGGGGAAAATACAAATGCTCAAGCCTTGATTCAGGCGTTTTTGTGCACGTTCAAATACCGCTTGACGGCTTTTGGCATTGCCCCGATCAACCAAGATACAAGTGCGTTTGTAAAAGAATCCAAATAATGGAATTTTAGCCAACTCTTTTTTGCCTACAAACACAAAGGGTTTAGGCGTAACGGCCAGCATGAGCATGATGTCGGTCATCGAAGTGTGATTGGCCACAAACATATAACTGCTGTTGTTGTCGAGTTCTTGATCTTTGGTTACTTTGTAGTAAAACCCGCTGGTATACAAAATAGATTTGGCCCAAATGCGCGCCATTACAAAAAAGTAGGGATACCATTTTTCTTTGAGGATAGATAATACCAAAAACGGAAACATGACTACGATAGGCAGGCCCATCATCAGGTAAAACCAAATGCGCCAAAGCAGCCAAAATATCATTTTTATGGGTTTCATCGTACCAAAAGTAACAATTCAATCCCTATTTTTGCCAAAAGATTTACATTTGCACAAACCCGCTCAACATGTCAAAAATACTCACCGGAATTCAAAGCACAGGAACCCCTCATTTAGGTAATTTATTGGGGGCGATTATTCCCGCTATCGAATTGTCAAATAAGCCCGAAAACGAGTCTTTTTTATTTATCGCCGATTTGCATTCGGTGACTCAAATCAAAGACGGTGCTGCCCTGCGTGCCAACACCTACAGTACGGCTGCCGCTTGGTTGGCTTGCGGGTTGAATATTGACAAGGTAATTTTTTACCGCCAATCAGATGTGACCCAAACCGCCGAATTGGCTTGGTACTTGAGTTGCTTTTTTCCGTATCAACGCCTCACTTTGGCGCATTCGTTCAAAGACAAATCCGATCGGTTAGACGATGTAAATGCAGGGCTTTTTAGTTACCCCATGCTCATGGCTGCCGACATTTTACTGTATGATGCCGAATTTATTCCGGTGGGAAAAGACCAGTTGCAACACATCGAAATTACCCGTGATGTCGCGGCACGTTTCAACCACCAACTAGGTGACACTTTTGTTTTGCCCGAAGCCTATGTGCAGGAAGATACTAAATATGTGCCCGGAACCAATGGCGGAAAAATGAGTAAATCGGCCAATAATACCATCAATATTTTCCTGGACGACAAAGCCTTGCGCAAGCAAATCATGGGCATAGAAACCGACAGTACTCCACTTGAAGATCCAAAGAATCCAGAAACTTGTAATGTGTTTGCCTTGTATAAACTGCTCGCCTCCGAAGCGCAGTTGCAAGATTTGCGTGTAAAATACCAAAACACTACCCGGGACTTTGGGTACGGCCATGCCAAACAAGCGCTCTACGAATTGCTGCTTAGCCGTTTTGAGACCGAGCGAACAAAATACCAGTACTACATGAACAACCTGGTCGAATTGGATGCGGCTTTACTTCAAGGCGCCAATAGAGCACGTAAAATAGCCGACGGTGTATTGAATCGGGTGCGAGAAAAGTTGGGTTTTGGGGCTAAATAGCCTCAAATAATTTTCCCGGCAACGGACGAATCACCCCTTTTAATTCCATCGTGAGCAACAAACCCGATAGCCTATAAATGGGAACTTCGCAGGCTAATGCAATCAGGTCGAGTTCTTCTTTTCCTGTTTTTGCCAAATAATCATACACTTTTTGTTCTTGCTCGTCGAGTTGCACAAACAATTGTTTTTGTACTGCTTTTTTAGGCTGATTTATTTCCCAATTGAGGTTATAAACCAAATCGGCGGCGCTGCTCAATAGCATGGCTTTTTGCGATTGAATGAGCTGTAAACAGCCCTGGCTGTATTTGTCGGTAGGTCGGCCTGGAACAGCAAACACATCGCGGTTGTAGTCAAAAGCGCGATTGGCGGTAATTAAGGATCCTCCTTTTTCGGCTGATTCAATCACAATGGTTGCTTCGGATATGCCTGCAACGATTCGATTGCGCCGCACAAAATTTTCTTTTTCAGGAGGAGTTCCGCTGCAGAATTCGGTAAGTAAACCGCCATTTTCTTGTACTTGCGGCACGTATTTTTGATGGGCTTTGGGATAGAGTTGGTCTAAGCCGTGCGCGACTACTGCAATGGTTTGCAGCCCCTGTTCTAGGGCGGCTTGGTGGGCTACAACATCTATTCCAAAGGCAAATCCGCTCACAATAATTGGGTCTAACGGAGCTAAATCGGCGATGAGTTGTTTGCAAAATGCCGCACCATGGGGAGTAACTTGCCGCGTTCCCACAATGCTAATTATTTTTCGGTTGATGAAATTTAGGTTCCCTTTTGAAAAAAGCAAAATGGGCCCGTCAAAACAATGTTTTAACCGTTCCGGATAATTGTCTTCTAGAAAAAAAGCGGTTTGAATCGTATTCTTCTGAATAAAATTTAACTCGGCTTCGGCGGCCTTAAATAAGTTGGGGGAACGAAGTTGTCGAAGCAAATTTTCGACCCCTTTTCCCGTTCCTCTAAATTTAGATAGGGGTGTTTTACAAACGGCTTCGGCTGATCCGCAGAGAGAAATTAGTTTTTTGGCAGTAACGTCTCCAATGCCTTCGGCTTTTAGCAAGGCTAATACATAAAATAAATCTTCGTGGCGCATAGTGTAGAATTGAAAAGGAAAAGTAGCGAATATTCCGAAATTGTTGAAAAAAATTACCGATAAAATTTTGCTGCTCTATCTCAATGTATACCTTTGCTTTTATGAAGATTGAACAACACATCTCCCAATTGCTATACCGCCACCAATGTGTAACGGTACCTGGCTTTGGTGCTTTTTTAACTGAGGTACAATCGGCCTATTTGTATGCCCCCACTCATTCCTTTTATCCGCCTAAAAAAGTAATCTCCTTCAATTCCCAACTAAAAAACAACGACGGGCTATTAGCCAATCACATTGCCGAATCAGAGAAAATCACCTACGAAAATGCCGTTCACGCCATAGAAAGCGAAGTGGTAATTTGGAAAACCACCCTGCAGGGAACAGGATATTTTGGTTTAAAAAACATTGGTGAGATCGCTTTAAATGCAGAAAACAACCTTCTTTTTACCCCTGCTGATTCGCTAAATTATTTACCTGAAGCATTTGGTCTTTCCTCCTTTGTTTCGCCAAGAGTACTGCGTGAAGAACTTAAAAAAGAAGTGGCTGCCCTAGAAGAAAAGGCGCCAATCCTATTCACGCCCGAAAGCAGAAAACTCCCAGTTTATCTGAAATATGCAGCCATTGTAGTGTTGGCCTTGACCGCCACAGGAAGTATTGGCTTAAAAGTATACAACGATCAAATTGAACAAGAAACCCTAGTGGTAGAAATGGCGGTGCAAAAAGAGGTGCAAAACTCCATTCAAGAAGCCACTTTTTTTATTCAAAATCCAATAACTCCTGTTGCTCCCTCTGTATCGGCCGAAGAATTATCGTATCACCTGGTGGCCGGTGCCTTTAGAAGTGAAGAAAATGCCAATATTGTCTTGCAAAATTTAATCACCCAAGGCTACCAAGCGCGTCGCATTGAGGAAAACAAACACGGTTTATTCCCGGTATTGTATGGCAGTTATGCCACCTACGACGAAGCAAAAGCTGCACAAGCTCAAATCGTTAATGTCAACGCAGAAGCTTGGATACTTGTTAAAGAACTCTAATCATTTATCCCGCTCCGGCGGGATTTTTTATACCTAGCCTATGCAACCCAAAACCCCTTCCGAATCGTTAACTGTACTTACCGATTTAGTCTTGCCTAGTGAAACCAATCCGTTAAATAATTTATTTGGCGGCGAATTATTGGCCCGCATGGATCGAGCAGCCAGTATTGCGGCCAGAAGACATTCGCGGCGAATTGCAGTAACTGCATCGGTGAATCACGTGGCGTTTAATCGCTCCATCCCTTTAGGCAGTGTGGTTACGGTAGAGGCCAAAATATCCAGAAGCTTTAAAACCTCCATGGAAATTTATATTGATGTTTGGGTAGAAGACCGAGAAACCGGAAACCGAAATAAGGCCAATGAAGCCATTTACACCTTTGTGGCTGTAGACGATACCGGAAGACCTGTAGAAGTTCCGGCAGTAGTGCCTGAAACCGAATTAGAAAAACAACGATTTGACGCTGCTCTTCGTCGCAAACAATTGAGTTTGGTTTTGGCGGGGAAAATGAATCCACATGATGCCACCGAACTCAAAGCCTTATTTATCTAACTACATATTAAACAACCAGGTGGCCGGATTGTTATAGGTGGTGTTCTGAGAAATTGTAAATTTCAAGACTGTTTTTCCGGTGTCACCATTGGTTCGGATTTTTCCGATCGATTGCTTAATCGATACTTTGTCTCCTTTATTTACCGACACGCTAATGAGGTTCTGGTATACCGTAAAATAATCCCCGTGTTGTATCATGACCGCTTTATTTACCGGCGACAAGACCATCACACTAATTACTTCGCCCGCATATACCGCGCGTGCACTTGCTCCTTGATCGGTCGTGATTTCTACCCCGCTGTTGTGTACGATTAAGGTTTTGTATATGGGGTGCGGCTGATCTCCAAAAGGCAAAGAAACAAAGCCTTTTTCTACAGGCCAAGGCAACTTTCCTTTGTTGGCTCTAAAATTATTTGATTCGATTTTTCCTTCGGCAGTCAAAATAATTTTAGCCGACGTCTCTGTCGCTTTGGTCGATTCGGTAGTGGTTTTGGGGTTTGTTTTTACCGCGGCTGTAGCGGTTTTTTTATTGGCAGCAGCAATCGCAGCTCGCAATAACTTCGCAATTTGATTGTCGATATTTTTGGTTTCCTGTTGCTTCTTTTTGATTTCGGCCAGCAGTTGTTTTTTGTCTTTTTTGATGGCCTTGGCCAATTCTTGCTGCACAAGTTTTTCTTTTTCTAAGACCAATCGCTCTTTTTCGTTTTCTTCGATCAATTTTTGTTTGGCCGTTTTTTGCACCTCTAAAGTCTTGTTGTGTACTTCTAATTCTACCGATTTGGTCTGAATTTCCAGTCCTTGATTTTTACGGTAGCTGGCATATTGCTTCATGTATTGTGCCCGTTTATAGGCCTGTAAAAAATTCTCGGACGACAACAAAAACATGGCCCTACTTTGCTCCGAACGGCTTTTGTAGGATTTGACAATCATTTGTGCATAATCGTCTTTCAAAACCGTTAATTCTCTTTTTAATCTATTGATGGTCAATTGATTTAAATACATGTCGTTCCCCAATAATTTGGTTTGCTTTTCGGTGGTGTTGATCAGTTTTTCTTTGAGTTGGATTTTTTCGGATTGGATTTCCAGCTGCTTTTTTACCGAAACTTCTTTTGATTTCACACTTTGCAATTGCGCTTCTTTTTCGCGAATCTCTTTCAAGATTTCGGCCTTGCGTTGCTCTAATTTTTCTTGCTGATTTTCTTGACTCCACACGAATGTTGAAGTGATGAGCAACAAAATGGAGATGATTACTTTTCCCATAACAATATATTTAGGCCTTGCTAATTAATAACTATTCGTTTATACCCTTCCGGAACAGCGTACGGAAAAGTTAATTCCTCGTTGAGTGACACATCGGTGTATTCGATGTCGAGGTTCATTTTGGCTTGTTTTTGAATGGCATTGACCACAATATTGGCGGGTAAAATTAAATTATTATAGGAAGAAAATCGAGGGTAACTTACCGTCAATAATCGCTCTTGTGCTTGTTGCTGAATGATTTGTTTTTGCAAACGCCAATTCACCGCATCAAAGAAATAGGTAATAAAAGCAGCGGCACCATTGTCTTTCTCTACTTTAATTAAATTATCCGCGGTAGAAGATTTGCATTCACTAGAAGGGAAAGCCTCTATGGCCTGGCCAATTAATACATTTTGTAGTTTTTGGAAATTTAAATCCGTACCCACAAATTGGCTAATGGCTTCAAAATTACCGTCAAAATAGCTGCCGTTTAACTTTTCATAATACTGCACTTGCGTGGGCGTTATCAAGGCTTTGGCCATGGTGATCCCCAAAAAACGAACGCTAATAATTATTTTTTCGTCTTTCTTTATTTTTATTTCGGCCGTTACGTTTTGGGCTTGTTTATCGGTTTCGTAATGGGCATTACACTTGATGTAGGCCGAAGAAAAATCCAATTGATTTTCAAAATAATTGCCTTTAATTCGGGTAGTGTCGGCCACGGGTTGTGCCAATTGGGCCAAGGCCTTTTTTTCGGCTATGGGCAATTTTGATTTGCATGAAACGGCAAGCACCGCAAGGAATAGCAACAGGTATTTCATTTCTTTTTTGCTTGCTGAACAAGTGCTTCAGCTTTATTAAAATAATATTCTTTTTTGGTTTCATTCCCCAGGGCAGCATAGGCTTCGCCCAATTGAATGTAATAATTAATTTCTAAGGCCTTGTCCTCAACCACATATTCCAAGCCCGATTCCAAGAATTGAATGGCTTCGGCAGATTTCTTTAGTTGATTGTATGCCAAGCCTACAAAATAATACCACTGCGGTTGCAACGGAAATCGCTCGGTGGCTTCGGCGGCTCTGAGTGCTAGAACGTCAAATTGACCTGTTTCGGTATACCGCTCGCACAATAAACTCAACGATTCCATGTCATCGGGTGTCAGCGCGAGTTGCTTGTTGTAAAAATAGATCGCTTTAGTGAGGTTGTTTTTGTTTTGGTAAAATTTACCGACTTCTTTGTTTACCGCAACCGATTGGTCCTGAACCAGCATCGCCACCGCTTTATCAAAATCAGCATCAAATTGGGGTTTGTCTTGAATAAACAATAAAAACTCATTCAGCATGCGGTGCTTAATTTTGGATTCTACCTTAGGGCTAGCTAACACAAATAGCAACGACTTTACCGCTTGTTCTCCATCATTGGCCAACAAATGATATTTAAACAAACTCACTTGTGCCCAATCGGATGTGGGAATAGCTTGTTCTAACTTTTTGGCTACTTCTAAGGCTTTATCGTCTTGATTTTTATCCGAATATAAAAATATTAAACTTATGTAATTGGCCTCTTCTTGGGGGTTTTTGTTAATTTCGGCCCACAAGCGATCCATTTCTGAGCTTTGGTATTTGCCTTGACTGACAATTTGAAACTTGTATTTATCCCGCAATTCTGATTTGCCTACCGTGTCATTTAGCTCGTTAATTAAATTTAAGGCCTTGTCATACTGCTGGGTATTCATATACAAAGACACCAAGTCTTCTTTGTAGTCTTTATTGAATTCGATGAGTTGCAGTACAATAGAAATGGCCTCTTCATAGGCTTTCGTTTCGTACATCACATCATAAAGGCCTACCCAAAACCATTTGTTGGTAGGGTCTAGTTGGGTGGCTTTTTCGAAGGCTTCGTTGGCTTTATTGTAGTCCTTTTGAGCCAAATAATTTTTTCCCAATTCGAAATAAACTACCGCATTGTTGGGCTCAAGTGATTGGCATTTTTCTAGAGACAATATGGCTTTGTCGTAATTCTCTATTCCTTTTTGCGTAAGGGATTCGTAGAACGCATCTTGAAATTGATCGGTGGCATTGGCAATGTCGGTGGGCTCTGTCTGCGCGCAAAGAGGCTGGGCCAAACCAAGCCAAATGCAACCAAAAGTCAGAATCCTATTTGCTATTATCATATACCAAGCAGCTTATTTTTTATTCTAAAACCGAGTAATCGCCAATGCTAATGCTTGTAAAGTGCCCATTAAACCGAGCGTGACTCCCTATCATGGCGTTGTCTAATTTTGCGTTTGTAATGTGGCTGTGGTTTTGCACCAAACTGTTGGTGAGCGAGCTGTTGCTCACATGACAACCTTTGCCTAAAGACACATTGGGGCCTATGGTACAGTTTACCAACTCTACGTCATCGCCAATATAACAGGGCGCAATAATTGTTGAGTTTTGCAGTAATGCTGTATCAGAAACTAAGTGCTCCCCGTCTTGGTGCAAAAATTGCAATAGCCGTGAATTGGTCTCTACGGTCACGTTTTTGTTGCCGCAATCCATCCATTCGTCTACTTTTCCGGGCACAAACTTGAGGCCTTTTTCTTTCATGTTTTCTAAGCCGTCGGTGAGTTGGTATTCGCCGCCTTTCACCACGTTATTGTCTAATAAATACTGCAACTCCGCGCGCAAGGTTTCGCCCGATTTGAAATAATAAATGCCAATAATCGCTAAGTCCGAAACAAAAGTGGTGGGTTTTTCGACAAAATCTACAATTTGGTTTTGCTCGTTCAATTGAACTACTCCAAACGCGCTAGGGTCTTCTACTTGTTTCACCCAAATTACGCTATCTGCCGAGGTGTCTAAGGCAAAATCAGCACGAAACAAAGTGTCTGCATAGGCAATCACCAAAGGCCCGCTCATGGATTCTTTGGCGCACAAAATTGCGTGGGCTGTTCCTAAGGCTTCGGTTTGGTAATAAATAGTGCCTTTAGACCCTAATTTTTCGGCGATGGCGATCAGCTCTTTTTCTACCTGCGTGCCAAAATCGGGGTGTATAATAAACGCAATTTCTTCGATGTCTTGGTTAATCACCCCGGCGATATCTTCGACCAAGCGGTGTACAATAGGTTTTCCCGCAATGGGGATTAATGGCTTAGGAACAGTAAGCGTGTGGGGACGCAATCTGGATCCTCGTCCAGCCATGGGTACAATTATTTTCATCAGATTAGATTTTAGGGCGCAAAGTTCGCAAACTTTGCCTGAATTGACTAGTTATTTGGATTTTATTGTGAGCCTATTTTATGCCTGTACTGCCAAAACCGCCCGCTCCTCTTGCAGTTTCAGAAAGCGATTCTACGAGATTCCATTCGGCGCGTTCGTGTTGGGCAATCACCAACTGGGCAATGCGTTCGCCGTGTTCGATGACAAAAGTCTCTGACGAAAGATTGACCAAAATTACCCCGATTTCTCCCCGGTAATCGGCGTCAACCGTTCCAGGACTGTTCAACACGGTGATTCCTTTTTTGAGTGCCAAGCCGCTGCGGGGACGAACTTGCGCTTCATACCCTATAGGAAGCTCAATAAACAATCCTGTTTTTACTAAGACGCGTTCGAGCGGCTGTAAAGCAATAGGGGCTTGTAATTCTGCGCGCAAATCCATGCCTGCCGAAGCAAGGGTTTCATAGTTGGGCAAGGGATGAGAAGAGGTGTTGATGATGTTAATCTGCATAGGTAGGGGTATAAATAAAATTAGCTTTTGGGTGAGCGCAGCCAACGCAATAAGGTTTCCTTTTCAAAATAGTAAATGAGCGCCACATAAGCACAAAGCAAGGCCACGCCTACGATATAATTTTCTCGGAAGAAATAAAAAGACACAACCGAAAACAAAATGGAACTGCCTAAATAACTGCCTATTTTTAATTTGTCATAGGGAATAGGATAATACCTGTTTCCTAGAACATACGAAATGAGCATCATACTGCCATAAGCCGCAATGGTGGCGATAGCTGAACCATAGTAGCCGTAGCTTGGAATCAATAAGAAATTAAGGGCCAGAGTAACGGCAGCGCCTACCAAGGAAATATAAGCGCCAATGTGGGTTTTGTCAATCAGTTTGTACCACACCGATAGATTGGTGTAGATGCCCAAAAAGAAATTGGCCAAGATTATTAAGGGCACTACTTTCATGGCTTCCCAATAGGAGGCGTCGCGAATCATGAGTTGCTTGAATAAATCAGCAAAGACAATCACTACCAGTTGAATAAACGAACCAAAAATCACAAAGTATTTGGTAACAGTAGCATAGGTTTCTGGGGCATTGGCTTGATTTGCGTGACTAAAGAAAAAAGGCTCAATACCCAAGGTATAGGCGGTGCGGTACAACACCATAAACAGCCCGAGTTTATAACAGGCCGCATATACCCCAACTTGCGCAGCGGCGACGTTCTCGGGCAGTAATCTTCCCAATAAAATCTTGTCAAACTGTTCGTTGATCGCAAAGGCAATACCGGCCACCAATATGGGCAAGCCGTAACGCATCATGCGCTTCCACAACGCCCAATCAAAATTCCATTTCAGCAGGAAATAATCAGACGAAAGAGCCAAAAAGGTGAGTAAACTCGCCAAGATATTGGAAATGAAAATATAGCCGATTTGAAAGTTTTCTTGGTAAATACTCGACCAAAATCCGGTTGGATTGGCGGCAGCTAATTGGGGTAAATAAATTAGAAAGAAGAGATTTAAACTCAAATTTACGCCTACATTGCCTACTTTGAGGACTGCATAACGCAGCGGTTTTTGGTGAGCCCGGAGCTTAGAAAAGGGCACAATCACAAAGGCGTCCAATACTAAAATCCAAATGGTGTAGGTAACATACTGCACGTCGATTCCCGAAGCGGCAGCCAAGGTGTTTCGAAATAACAAGGCAAGCGCTAAAAAGAATAGTGAGCTGGCAAAAATAGAAACCGTGCTGGTTTCGACCACTTGGTCTTTGTTGGCCTCTTTGTTGTAAAACCGAAAAAAAGAAGTTTCCATTCCGTAGGCTAGGATCACATTAAAGAAAATCATCCAAGAAAATATAATGGTGACTTGGCCGTATTCTTCTCTGGGAAGCAGTTGTGTATAGATGGGCACCAATAAAAAACTAAACATGCGCGGAATCACCGTGGCGAGTCCGTATATGGCGGTAGTTTTAAATAGTTTTTTGTATAAGCCCAAAGGTTTCTGGTATTGGTTGAAGTGAAACAAAAATAGGGATTTATAGAAACAAAACGGGCCGTACCGTAAATAAAAAAAGCCAACAGTTGTTGTTGGCTTTTCATTGCTATTTAGTGTGAAATTATCCGTTTAAAGCTTCTGCTCCACCTACAATTTCTAAGATCTCATTGGTAATTGCCGCCTGACGCGCTTTGTTGTAAGTGAGTTTCAATTGATCTCTCAATTCGGTTGCGTTATCGGTTGCTTTGTGCATGGCTGTCATACGCGCGCCGTGTTCGGAAGCAAATGAATCGCGTATCCCTTTATACAATTGTGTTTTTAACGATTTTGGAATCAAGGTCATTACGATGTCTTCTTTAGAAGGCTCAAAAATATAATCTCCCGCAGAGGCTGTAGTGGCTGAGGCCAAAGCAGCCAAAGGCAAAAATTGCTCCGTTTGCACAATTTGAGTCGCGGCGTTTTTGAATTGGTTGTAGATCAATTCTACTTTGTCGTACCCACCTGTTAAAAACAATTCGGTAATGGTATTCGCAATAACAGAAACATTGTCAAAAGTAAGGGTGTCAAAAACAGCGCTTTGGTTGTCAATTACCGTGTGTGTTTTTCGTAACACGTCGTTTCCTTTTTTACCAATGGCAAAAACATCCACTTGTTTGCCGGCATAAAAATCGGTTCTGCTTTTTACTTCTTTGACCACGTTGGTATTAAAGGCGCCACACAACCCCCGGTTTGAGGTAACGGCCACCAACAATACTTTTTTCACTTCGCGTTGCGTGGTGTACTCGCCTCCGGCATCCCCGTCTAAAGTGGCCGAAAGGTTTTGCAACAACTCGGTCAATTTCTCGGCATACGGACGCATCGCTGTAATGGCGTCTTGTGCTTTTTTTAACTTCGCGGCAGAAACCATTTTCATCGCCGATGTGATTTGCATCGTCGAGGATACGGAAGTAATTCGGTTACGGATTTCCTTTAAATTTGCCATTTGTGTATAGTTAGGAGTTGGAAGCTGGAAGCTGGAAGTAAGGCGTTAACTTCCCTACTTCCCACTTCAAACTTCAAGCTTAATTATATTTTGCTGAAATTTCTTTGGCAGCAGCCTCGATTACGCCGGTAATGCTGTCGTCTAATTTTCCTGCTTTTAATGCGTCTAATGTCGCTCTGTTTTTGCTGTTTAGGTAGGCCAAAAAGTCTTTTTCGAACTCTTTAACTTTGTTTACAGGCACGTTGCGCAACAAGTTTTTAGAACCGGCATAGATAATTGCTACTTGATCTTCTACCGTATACGGATCGTTCAATCCTTGTTTCAAGATTTCTACGTTGCGTCTTCCTTTTTCGATTACATTCAAGGTTACCGCATCCAAATCAGAGCCAAACTTTGCAAAGGCCTCCAATTCACGGAATTGCGCTTGGTCTAATTTTAAGGTACCCGCTACTTTTTTCATCGATTTGATTTGTGCGTTTCCACCCACACGAGATACCGAAATACCTACGTTAATTGCTGGACGAACACCCGAGTTAAACAAATCTCCATCCAAGAAAATCTGTCCATCGGTAATCGAAATTACGTTGGTTGGAATATAAGCCGAAACGTCACCCGCTTGGGTTTCGATAATCGGTAATGCGGTCAATGAACCTCCTCCTTTTACGATTGGTTTTAAAGAATCGGGTAAGTCGTTCATGTTTTTGGCAATGTCGTCGTTGGCAATTACTTTACACGCTCTTTCTAACAAACGAGAGTGCAAGTAAAATACGTCTCCAGGATAGGCTTCACGACCCGGTGGTCTTCTTAACAAAAGAGACACCTCACGATAGGCTACCGCTTGTTTGGATAAATCATCGTATACAATCAAAGCAGGACGGCCTGAATCTCTGAAGTATTCTCCGATGGCTGCTCCAGCAAATGGAGCATATACTTGCATTGGCGCTGGATCAGAAGCATTGGCAGCCACAATAATGGTGTAAGCCATCGCTCCTTTTTCTTCTAACATTTTTGCTATTCCCGCTACAGTTGATGCTTTTTGTCCAATCGCAACGTAGATACAAAATACGGGTTGACCCGCGTCATAAAATTCTTTTTGATTCAAAATGGTGTCCAAACATACGGTAGATTTACCGGTTTGACGGTCACCAATTACCAGCTCCCGTTGTCCACGTCCCACAGGAATCATGGCGTCAACGGCTTTTACTCCGGTTTGCAAAGGCTCAGTTACGGGCTGACGGAAAATTACTCCTGGTGCTTTACGCTCCAAAGGCATTTCGTATAAATCTCCGCCAATTGGTCCTTTTCCGTCAATAGGAAATCCAAGGGTGTTTACTACACGACCTACCATTTGCTCGCCTACTTTTAAGGAAGCAATACGTTGGGTTCTTTTGGCAGTAGATCCTTCTTTGATTCCGGTTGATGGTCCTAAAAGTACTACCCCAACATTGTCTTCTTCCAAGTTCAAAACGATTCCTTCTAGACCGTTTTCAAATTGAACTAATTCGCCGTATTGGGCATTCGATAGTCCGTATACACGGGCAATTCCATCCCCAACTTGAAGCACTGTTCCTACTTCTTCTAGAGAAGCACCAGATTCAAAACGCTCTACTTGTTTTTTTAAAATTGCTGAAATTTCAGCTGGTTTAATTTCCGCCATAATTATATAAATAACTAGTTACTTAATTCTCTTTTTAATACTTGCAATCTGTTGGCAATCGAAGCGTTGTATTGCTTGTCGCCTATACGTAAAATAAATCCGCCGATAATGTCCGGATCTACCGTGTTTTCTATGGTAATTTTCTTGTCTGAAAAAGTGGCGATTTTTTGCAACACCTTGGCTTCTAAAGCCGCATCCATCGGAATAGCGGTCGTAACTTTTGCGGTTTCAACGCCGTTCAAAATGGCATGCAACTCATTGTATCTTACCGCAATGGTGTGAAGCAATTCAAACCGTTTGTTTTCGAACAACAAGTGAAACAAGCTTTTGGTTACCGCATGGGTATTGGCAAATAATTCCAACAACACACTTTCTTTTACCTCCACTTTGGTTGTCGGGTTTGCGATAAAGGTGCGCAGTTCGGCATTGTTGCTAAGGGTTTTTTCCACCACAAGCATATCGGCATTCACTGCGTCGGCAGCGCCTTTGGCTTGTGCTATTTCTAAAATAGCTTTGGCATAACGAATTGCAGCTCTTGTACTGGCCATAATTAGTTTAGTTTAGCATCACCCAACATTTTTTCTACCAATTTTACTTGGGAATCTTTGTTGGCCAATTCGTCTTGTAATAATTTCTCTGCAATCGCTAAAGACAAGGTAGAAACCTGTGATTTCAATTCAGCCATGGCTGCGTTTTTCTCGGTTTCAATCGCTGCTTTGGCTTGCTCAATCATTTTCAAGCCTTGTGCTTGTGCTTCTGATTTAGAATCGGCGATCATTTTTTCTTTCATTTCACGCGCTTCTTTCAACATCGCATCACGCTCCATACGGGCTTCTTGCAAAATACGTTGGTTGTCGGCTTGCAAATTTTGCATTTCTTTTTTGGCGTTTTCAGCTGATTCCAAAGCATTTTTGATGCCTTCTTCGCGCTCGTTTACCGCATCCAAAATGGGTTTCCACGCAAATTTTTTCAACAAGAAAATCAATCCAACAAAAATTAATGTTTGCCAAAAAAACAAACCAAACGAAAATTGATCTATTAACTTTTCCATACTTTTTATTCTTACTGTCTATATAATGTGAGTTTAAAAACTCAGGGGGTTCAATTAAGTAAAACAAAAGCTGCAACCAACCGTTACAGCTTTTTGTTTGTTTGTATTATACTGCAAATAAAGCAGCAAATCCAATACCTTCAATAAGCGCAGCTGCGATAAGCATAGCGGTTTGAATTTTACCAGTAGCTTCTGGTTGACGGGCAATCGCGTCCATAGCAGAACCACCGATTCTACCGATACCAATACCTGCTCCGATTACTACTAATCCAGCTCCAACAATTTTAGGAATTTCCATAATGTATATATATTAAATTAAACATTCTTTTTTTAAGGCATTAGGCGAAAGCCATTAGCCATTAGTGATGAGCCTCTTCGTGATGGTGCTCTTCTACTGCTGAACCAAAATATAAAGCAGATAGCATTGTAAATATATAGGCTTGTAAAAGCGCTACTAAAATCTCAATGGTTGAAATGGCAAACGAAAGCAAGAACGACAAGCTGCTGCCCAACCAGTTTTTGAAAATAAACATCAAGCCAATCAAACTCATCAATACGATGTGGCCCGCAAAAATGTTGGCATACAAACGAATCATTAACGAGAAGGGTTTGATCAATACGCCCAATAATTCAATGGGTGCTAAAATAAATTTCATCGGAGTAGGAACGCCGGGCATCCAAAAAATGTGTCCCCAGTAATTTTTATTCGCCGTCAAATTGGTAATTAAAAAGGTGATTACCGCCAAGCCAAAAGTCACAGCAATATTCCCAGTTACATTAATTCCTAGTGGAGTCAATCCGAAGATGTTTAAAAACCACACAAAGAAAAAGATGGTCAACAAATAACTCATGTATTTTTTGTAGTGTTTCTCACCGATGTTGGGAATGGCAATCTCGTCGCGCACGTACAAAACAATTGGTTCAAAGAAACGGCCTGGTCCAGAAGAAATTCCGCCATTTTTGGCATACGATTTGGCTAAGCTGCTAAACAACATAAACATCAAAAAGGCCACCACCATAATGGTAAAAACGCCTTTGGTGATGGATAAATCGATAGGTTTTAGTTCTTTTTTTGTGACAACTTCTTTGCCATCTTTAATCTCTTTTACTAGAACTGTTTGGATATTTCCATCCGAATCTGATTTGTATATTTTTTCATGGTGCAATACATAAAAATTTCCATTTGACTCAGCTACTGTTCCATGTTCATCACCATGATTAAATTTGGAGGATGAGAAAAAGTGTACGCCATTGTCCCATAAAATAATAGGCAAAGAAAAGCCATAATGGGTATGGGTAGATTCGTCTGCAAAGAGCGTAAAATCATGCGCATCCAACACGTGATGGTCTATAAAAGCTCTGATTTTTGATTTTAAATCGGTGGGTTCTGCTTGGGTTTCGTGTGAAGTTTCTACAGCAGGTGCTTGGGTTGTAGCGGAAGCTTCTGGAGTATTTGAATGTCCTATAATAGGAAGAAAGGCGACTAAAATTGCTATACTTACTTGGATCAGTTTTTTTGAAAACACCATAGCGAATTAATTAACTTAATTTTGAGTTTCTAAAATTTGGTGCAAAAGTACATTAATTATTAATATTCAAAAGTATAAAGCAATTATTTTTTTGGCGGAATTGCAGAAAACACAAGGGTTTATTGAACATAGTTTACTATTCGAGTTGAAAAGTAAGTTTCTGTTGCTAAAAACCAGGCAAATACTATAAAAACTTGCCGTTTTTCTATGGGGTTAAAGCCCGTAGAATTGCCAAGAAGGGAATAAAAAAACCAATAGGCAATTCCCATTTTTAGGAGCGTTAGCCATATGAAAACAAAGCCCAAATTGTCCTTGAACCTTTGGGGCGTAAGAGCAAGAATACTCAGTAGTGTGAGAGTCGAAATTCCAAAAAACAAATAGAGTGTGGTTAAGGAAAACTGAAACTCAGCAGCGGTCTGGCCCAGAGACGTAAAACGATACAGCGCTGCGTGTATAACATAGCTAACAAACACAACAAAAAGCAATTGCAACAGAAGTTTCGCTTTTGGATGCATGAATTTATTCGGATTTATTGATTTCGTTGAGTTGGCGGTTGATGTTGTAAAAAGCAATGGCGATCCCGAGCAGGGTTAGTATTTTTACAAATAGATTGTGCGGGTTTTGGTATTTTTCATCCAGCCATTTGCCTGCATAGGCAAACAAAAACACGATGGCCCCCATTTGAATAGGAATGTTTATTAGGGCAAGCCATTTATTACGCGTTTGTTTCTGTTGGTTTGGAGTTTGCATCTGGTAAATTTGCAGATTTTACATGGGGTTTCATTTCGCACGATGCGCTAAAATCGGCGCCGGGCTCGACTGATAATTTTCCGCAAATCACAGCGCCTTTTATGCTGGCTTTTGCTTTTATGGTAAGCATTTCGGCTACTTGAATGTTACCGTGGTATTTGCCTTCAATATCACAATTTTTACACACGATATCTCCAGTTACAGCGGCAGCTGGACCAATCACCAATTTCCCGTTTGATTTGAAGTTTCCGGTTAATACACCATCCAATCTAAAATCGGCTTGGGACACGATGTCGCCCACCAGGGTTGTGCCTTCTACAATTCGATTGGTTTTGCCCAATAAATCAGTATACGATTTTGTTTTTTTGTCAAACATGCTTATTTCTTTTCTTTTTTCATCACCGATGGATCATCCGAATTCATGTTTACATCGTTTGGCGAAGGGGGCATCATGTTTTTTTCAGGATTTTCTGCATCGGTGTCTTCGCCTGTCGGCTTGGGCTGGTCTGGCATTTTTTGATCAACAACTGCTTGTTTTGCAGGTATTTCTGTTTCGGGCGCATCGGCTACGGGCTCACTTGGTGGTGTCTTCAAGTACTCCTCAAAATTTTTCTTGATTTGCACAATCTTATAATTATCGTTCGAGATGATGTAGGCGGTATTGGGTAATTTATAGTCTTTGTACTCTTTCAAAATAGAGACAATTCCTTTGGCGGCTTCTTCTGACTTTAGCCCGTGAATCACGAAGAAATTTTTTGTCATCGTATAGACATCCAACGAAACTGAAAGCTGGTCAATGCTGCGGTCTTTAATAAATTTGGCGGCGGTCTCTTGCAGCTTTATTACACTTTTGTCTTTTAAGTTGTCGGCCACATACACAATTTTCCAACTGCTGGGTTTGGCGTGATAAAAAGTTAATTTTTCCAGTTTGGGCAAATTGGTAGCCAATAACGTCTCTGCGGTTTTGCCTTCTTCTGCATTCGGGTAATTGAGCGCCACAAAATTCAAGGCTTTTTTGTATTCGTCTAGGCCCATTAATTTTCCGGTGCAATGTGCTTTCAGTAATTCTAATTTGGGGATGATTTCTTCGCCGGTGTATTGCTCAATGGTTTCTTCTAGCGCAACTAAAGTTGCTTTCGTGTCACCTGTTTCGTATAACTGGTACACTTTGTCATAGGCCGTGTTGGGTGATTCGGTGGCGGCAACGGTTCCGTTGGCTATGGCAATCAATATTTTGGCGTAGCGCGAATCGGGAAATTCAGAAATAATGCGGTCTTTCATGGCGGCGGCCTTTGCAGAATCGGTTATTTCATAGATTTTATACAAATGATACATTGAGGGCAAAACAAAACGCTCTTCGGGTTTGTTTACCAACAACTGCTCCAATTTTGCCGAAGCCAAGTTGTATTCTTTGAATTTTTCTTTATAAATTAAGCCCAACTGGTAATAGGCAAAATTGCGATCCTTTATTAATTCGTCAATTGCCGTTTGTTCTTTAGGCAACAATTGGGTGTAGAATTCTGTGGTGTACCGGGCATCTATTTCTTTGGCTTTTTTGGGTGAATCTTCGGTAACATCCGCATCAGATTCCGCATCGGCAGGATTTCCGTCGGCATCGACCGATTTCATAGACGCCACTCGCCAGTTGGTTTTATAGGCTCGGTTTCCCCAATTTTTTTTGAATTCGGCTTTTCCGTATGCCACAGTTGTAGAATTGTAAAAATAAAAATTGCTGCTGGCAGAAGCCGTATCCATTGCCCCGGGCGGAGCCATTGTCGTTTTACCCTGACCCGAATTTCCTGCTTTTTCGCCGGGAGTTCCATCTTGAGCTCCAGCTGCTTTGGCGTCTTTGGCTTCTTTTACTTTTTGGGCCGCATCAGCCTTTTTTAAGGCTTCTATGTGCTTCTCGTAATAGGCAATTCGATCGGTGTCCGACATGTTGTATACCGAAATGATGCTGTCGTTTTTGTTGGCAATGGCTTCGTATTTTATCACATCGGCCAAGTTGTCGCGTTTTTTCTTGATGAATTTGAACTCCCGTGAGCGGTTGTTAAGTTGCGTCATGGTGCTGTCGTAGTACTTTCCTGCAGTAGTGTACTTGGCTTTGTAAAAATAAATCTCAGCAATATTGCGGTAGTTGGAGGCTACCATGTACTGATCTGACGACCTTTTTTTGATTGAGATGTTGTAGTATTTGATGGCTTGGTCCGGTTTCTTTTGTTTTTCATAAAACAACCCCATGCGGTGGTTGATCACATCGCGGTAAAGTCGATTTTCACGGTCCTTTAGCAGGTCGTTGAATTTTTTTAGGAATGCAATCGTGTCTCCTTTTTCAAAGTCAAATTGCATGGCTTGACGGGCATGTGCCTGAATTACATATTCTCGAGCTGCTTTGCGCTTCATGTTGATCACCGATTGGTAGGCTACATAGGCGCTGTCTTGCAAATTCATTTTTTCAAAAAGCTGGCCAATAATAAAGTGATATCGGGCTTTCTCTTCTTTTAATTTGGTGAAATCGCGGGCCAATTTAAGTTTGGCGATGGCGCTGTCGTTTTCGGCTAAATGCAAATAGGCTTGTGCTAAACTGGCATTGGCATCGGCAAATAATTGATTTTTAAACTTGATTTCACTAAGTAATTTGGTTAAGTTAGTCACCGCCAACGCATCGTTTTCCATGCGCATATTGGTTTTTTCTCTCCAAATTTTTGCTTCGTAAATTTTATCGCTGTTGGGGTATTTATAAAGGATGTAATTAAAGGCTTCTAAGGCCGGCACAAAGCGTTGGTCGTAATACCGGGCTTTTCCGAGCATTAAATAGGCTTCGTCTATTTGAAAGTTCTTTTCGGTGCCGCCAATATTCATCGAGTGCTTTTGGATGGCCATCGTGGCTTTGGTTTCGGCCCGATCAAAATTGGGATTTAATTTTGTTTCGCCTGGCAAAACCGCTTCTTTGGCAATCTGCATGCGCTCAACAGGCAAGATGTCCCAATAATTGTCTTGGTTTTGGGTTTTTAAATCGGCCACCCCTTTTACAAGGGCAATGCCCCCGTTGTACAAAATGTTGTACTTGGTGCTTAATGCGTGTGAATTTCTAGAAGTAAACGAGTTTTTTTTTGTAGAACACGCCAAGAGTAGAACACCTAATCCTAGGGTGAAAAAAAAACTAAATTTATTGGTTTTCAATGGGTGCCGATTTGGTTTTTAAAACTTAAAAAAAGCAGTTTTAGTATATTGACTGGTAAAAATACGTTTCTTTTTGATATACCGAAAAATATAGCCCGTTTTTTGAGCGCTCATTATGCTTGGATTCTTAAAAATTATCGCCGAGTAATGCTTAAAAATTGGTCCTATTGATTACTTTTGGCAAAATTTTTTTTATGTCTTCGTTCTACAAATTAGCCATACTAGACGTTCGTCGCGAAACCAAAGACGCCGTTTCTATTCAATTTCAAGTCCCCGCTGCATTAGCGACTCAATATCAGTTTACAGCCGGTCAATATGTAACACTAAAATTAACTTTAGATGGCGTTGCTTTGCGCAGAGCCTATTCTATTTGCAGCGCTCCAAAAAGTGGGGAGTTGCGCATTGCCGTAAAAGCGGTGCCCGATGGAGTATTTTCTTCTTTTGCCAACACTCAACTCAAGGCCGGAGATCTTATCGAAGTAGGTGTTCCAGAAGGACATTTTCAGTTGGCCATCAGAGCCGATCAAACTAAATCCTATATGGGAGTGGCGGCCGGCAGCGGAATTACCCCCGTGTTGTCGATGATACAAAGCGTATTGGCCGAGGAAGCGGGAAGTAAATTTGCTTTAATTTACGGAAACAAAAGCCCAGAAGACACGCTTTTTTACCAACAATTACAAGATCTGCAGGCCCAATATGGCACTCGCTTTTCGGTTCAATATGTGTTTAGCCGAGCTAAAGCCGAACAAGCTTTGTTTGGCCGAATTGATGCATCAGCTCTAAATTACTATTTCAATCAGCACCCAAACCAATCATTTGACCACTACTTTTTGTGTGGTCCAGAAGAAATGATTCAGCACATTTCGAACGAATTAAAAGCCAAAAATGTTCCTGAATCGGCGATAAAATTTGAATTATTTACAACCGCTCCTGCCGTTAAAACAGAAAACGCCAGTCAGGGCAATACCACGATTTCGGTATTGGTTGATGGGGAAACCACCACCTTTGAGATGCCCCAAAAACAAACGGTTTTGGAAGCCGCTTTAAAAAAAGGCATCGACGCGCCCTATTCTTGCCAGGGTGGAATTTGCAGCAGCTGTCTAGGTAGGGTAACTAAAGGAAGTGCACAGATGGTAAAAAACACCATTTTGTCAGACAGTGAAGTGGCCGAAGGCTTAATCTTAACGTGTCAGGCGCATCCTACTTCTGCCGAATTGTTTGTGGATTTTGACGACGTTTAGCTCGACGTGATTTCTTGAATTTTAGCGACTATGGTTTCGGGCAATATCGTGCGCATCGCGTCTTCATAGCCTGGAACTATTTTATTGCCATACACAGAAGTGGGCAGGCCCGGAAATTGATTTCGGTCGGCGCACAACGAATGGCTTTCCGGCTGATTAAAGGGCGAAAATCCGGCATAGGGATGCGTCGCTCCCCAAACGGTTACCACCGGAATTCCCAACAAAGCCCCCATATGGCCATTGGCCGAATCCATAGAGAGTAAACCATCAAACTGACTCATGAGGATCAATTCTTGGGCCAAACTCAAGTGCCCGGCGATTACTTTGGTGTGGGAAGTTCCTGCTGAAAGTTGTGTTAACCATTCGATTTCTTTTGCGCCGGCACCCAGTAAAAAAAGGGCATATTGTTCGGATTGATCCAATAGATGAATGACGGTTTGCATCAAGTCGAGCGGATACATTTTTCCTTGGTATTGCGCAAAGGGAGCAATCCCGATCCAAGGTTTGGTTTTGGGCCCAACTAAGGCGATGATTTCGTTTGTTAATTCGGGTTTTGGCGCAAACGTGGGCTGAGAAAGATCTACCGGAAAACCCAATTTTGCTAATACCTCTGCTTGTCGGTCGACCATCGAGGTAAGCGGAAAAAACTGTTTGTTTTGCAAGCGAGTTAAGGCTTTTTTCTCGGCGCGTCCTTTGTTGAGGGCAGCCGTTTTTTTTCCGGATAAAGCAAAGATTCCTCGTATGATTTTACTGCGCAATACGTTGTGCATATCGCCAAAAGCATCAATGGATAAACTCGACAATTGCTGGTATAAACGCCCTAAACCCAGCCAGCCTTTGTGGGTTGTTTTCGGGTCAAATGCTACAAAATGAATCTGTGGAATGGTATCAAAAAAAGGTTTGAAAAACGGACGCGAAATCACCGTTACGCGGAGTTCGGGATATTGCTGAACCAAGGCCCGTAAAACAGGAACCGTCATGGCCACGTCTCCCATAGAAGACAAGCGCATGACGGCAATATGTTTGGGTTTTGGTGCCAAATGACAGGAAAACCTTATTTTTTATTTTGGTACAACACCGGGTTCAATTCGTCATCGTTGTACATTTTCATTTGTTTGTACACTTTCATGAATTTCTCTCCTTGCTCTATGTCGTGCAACAAATCGTCAATGGCTGTAGACAAATCTGAACGTTGTTCGAGCAACACATTTAGTTTTGTTTGGCAATTGGCGCGGTGTTCTGGCGAAGCGCCCTCGCGAGTCGCTTCTTCTTGCATGTGGTATATTTTTAAGGCCAAAATAGACAAGCGGTCAAAGGCCCAGGCGGGACTTTCGGAGTTGATCTTGGCATTGTCTTTTGCCGCAACACTGCTGTACTTTTGTAAAAAATAACCATCAATGTATTCGACCATGTCGGTGCGTTCTTGGTTGGATGCGTCAATGCGTCGTTTCAAGGTTAAAGCCGCAACGGGATCAATTTGTGGATCACGAATAATGTCCTCAAAATGCCATTGCACCGTGTCGATCCAATTTTTGAGGTACAACAAATGTTCAAATTGGTCCTTGGCATATGGATTGGCTATCGGTTGGTCTACATGGTCGTGTTTGTGGTAGTCGACAATGCTTTGCTCAAATACAGAATACGCTAATTTTGAAAACATAGGGTGTAAATTTTAGGTAACAAAGATACTTTTTATACATTTATAAACGAATACAAATTTAAACTTCATGCAAATTCATTACCTCTCCGAGCAAAATAGTCTGTTGAATCATTTTTTGAGTGAGATTAGAGACGTCGGTATTCAAACGGATCGGCTGCGCTTCCGAAAAAATATGGAACGCATTGGAGAAATCATGGCCTATGAAATTAGTAAATCCTTGGCTTATGAATCAATTTCAGTGCAAACTCCCTTGGGCATTAAAAACACTGCCCAACTGCAACATGAAGTGGTTTTGTGTTCTATTTTGCGCGCCGGATTGAGCCTGCACCAAGGCTTTATGAATTTTTATGATCGGGCCGAAAACGGGTTTATCTCGGCCTATCGCCACCACCCCAACCAAGATGATTTTTTTGAAATTTTGGTCGAATACCAAGCGGTTCCTTCGTTTACAAACAAAACGGTGTTGTTGTTAGATCCGATGTTGGCTACCGGACAATCGATTGAGGCGGTAATTCAAAAACTACACCAAGAGAACCAGGCACACGAAATACATATCGCAGTGGTAATTGCTGCGCCAGAAGGCATTGCGCATCTAGAAAAAACCATTCCGCCAAATTGCCAGTTGTGGGTGGCTTCGTTGGACGATCGATTGAACGAAAAAAATTACATTATTCCCGGATTGGGCGACGCGGGTGATTTGGCTTACGGCCCTAAATTATAACTGAAAAACAAAGGCTGTTACGCTTCCAATTAAAAGAGCAAAAAGTAAAAATTCCTTTTGCCATTTTCCCGTCATGGCCTCGATGTGGCTGGTAAAAATAATGGCCATAGGCGTAGCAGTAAACACCAACAATTCATTTGATTTTATTGGAGCAAAGCCATAAACACAAAGCCCGATTACAACTGCCGAAATCACTTTTTTGAAGGAGGAATGCAACAGCAAGGGGCGGTTTGTCAGGGTAATCATTAATGCCAAAGTAGCCAAAACACTCCCGGCAACATAGCTTAGAAAAATGACGTCGGCAGGTTTTGATGCGTTAAAGTTTAGCGCAGTGCTGTATTGCGCTTGTTGCGGTATGCTGTCTATCCAAAGCGGGTTCCACATGTAGGCACAAAAAAAATACAAGAGGGCCACGGTTACAAAAGCCAACAAAGGCAGGAACCAGGCGCGGTAATCTCGGGCGACATGAAATAAAATGGAGATGTAAACCAATACAATAAATAAGATGCTCCAAAAATAAAAAAGGGACGCCACAAAAACCCACAAGGAAGCGTCAAACAATTTCTCCTTTGATGACTTCATGGTGTGAAGCGAAATCAATCGGCGAGTAGCCAACAAAATAAAGAACTGTGCACACAAGAGTTTAAGGTTGTTAAAAACACTTGGAAACGCAGCTATAATGAGCAAATAAAACAATACCGTGTAGGCGCTCTCTTTGCTTAATGCATTTTTTTTTGCAATAAAATTGGTCGTGAAAAGGGCAGCAAACAACAAAATTAAAACAACGATAATCTCTGCAATAGAGGGAAAATTTTGCACAACTGCCGGCGCTTTCGAAGAATACAAGGCATAAAACAGCAACATGCCTAAAATCACTAAGGAATAATTTAATGGCGTAGATTTTCTAAAAAGACTTGTAATCATGAGGATATTTTATACTTTTGCGAGGTAAATATACTATTTGTTTAAAATTCAACAACACCCTATTATGAGAGCATTTTTCGAAGCAATACAATGGTTATTTGAAAACGTGTTATTCTTGCCGCACAATTACCTCCGTAAATTAGAATTAGTTTGCTGGTCTGGTGCCAATATTATGAATTGGATTTTTATGCTAATCTGCGCAGGAGCAATGATTTATTGGGTAAAACAATTGCAATTGCACAAAGCCAACAACGAAGAGTTTCAAGATACTACGGCGCACTCGTTCTTAACTAAATAAGGTCAAAGCCAATATCTTTTCTATAATACATCGTATCAAAATGTAGTTTGTCTATGTTTTGATACGATTTTTTTAGTGCCTCTTGGAAACTATTTCCGTAGGAGGTTACTGCCAATACTCGGCCACCATTGCTCACCACTTGCTCTTCCTTGTGTGTCGTTCCGGCGTGAAAGACAAGCGAATCGGTTACGGCCTCTAAACCCGAAATAGGCATGCCCTTGGCGTAATCTTCGGGATAACCGCCCGAAACCAACATTACTGTTGTGGCGCTTCGTGGATCAATTACAAGTTCTATTTTGGATAATTTTTGTTCGGCTACTGCCTGAAACAAAGCCACCAAATCTGATTGAATGCGCGGAATAACCACCTCGGTTTCCGGATCGCCCATACGCACGTTGTATTCAATGACCATCGGCTCGCCTTTCACGTTGATCAACCCAATAAAAACAAAGCCTTTGTATTCAATGCCTTCTGATTGCAAGCCTGCGATAGTGGGTTTTACAATACGGGTCTCTATTTTTTCCATCAAAACGGCATCGGCAAACGGTACCGGTGATATGGCACCCATTCCTCCGGTGTTCAATCCGGTGTCGCCTTCGCCTATGCGTTTGTAGTCTTTGGCGGTAGGGAGGAGTTTGTAATTTTTTCCGTCGGTCAAGACAAAACAGCTGAGTTCTATGCCATCCAAAAATTCTTCGATGACTACTTTTGAGCTGGCAGCACCAAATTTTTCGTTCACCAACATTAGGCGCAATTCGGCTTGAGCTTGGGCTAAATCGGGTAATATCAATACGCCCTTTCCGGCTGCCAAGCCATCGGCTTTGAGTACATAAGGCGGCTGAAGCGTTTCTAAAAATTTACAGCCTTCCTCGATGGTTTCTTTGGTAAAACTAGCATAGGCGGCTGTAGGAATTTGGTGTCGAACCAAAAATTCTTTCGCAAATTCTTTACTGCCCTCCAATTGAGCGCCCACTTTTGAGGGCCCAATAACCGGAACGTCGGCCAGCAATGCATCCGCTTTGAAGAAATCATAAATTCCTTTTACTAAGGGATCTTCTGGTCCTACGACCACCAAATCAATTTTTTCTTGAAGCACGGTCTTTTTAACTGCTTCGAAATCGATTGGATTGAGGGCTAAATTTGAAGCGATCGCGGCAGTTCCTGCATTTCCGGGAGCCACAAAAAGCTTCTCGCACAAAGGGGATTGTAGCATTTTCCAAGCCAAGGCATGTTCTCTTCCGCCAGCTCCTAACAATAAAATTCTCATGGGTGGGTAGGTTTTGTATTGTGCCGCAAAAATAGTGGCTTTTAGACAATAAAATCAAAAAAAAGTAGCTGCTCTACCATTCCTGTCACATTAATATTATTTTTGGTAAAAATTTACTTGTGTTGAAGCTGTTTGACCTTTCGTTGCAACTCAATGGCTATCCTTTGCGATGGGCCAAACAACACTTGAATTCCCTTGTTGCGCTGCCCAAAGACCAATTTATCCAACAGCTCGAAAAACAAAAAAAATCCCTGGTAGATTTTCATTTGCAACACAATTCCTTTTACCAAAAAAAAGTAGGAAATTGGCAAGTTCTTGCTTGGGAACAGTTGCCTATCTTGCAAAAAAGCGATTGCCAAGTGCCGTTGTCTGAACGATTTTCTACAGGATATGCAGAGAAAAATTGCTACCTCAACAAAACCTCTGGCTCGAGCGGCGACCCTATGGTGTTTGCCAAAGATAAAGTTTGTCATGCCTTAATTTGGGCCAACATCATGCGCAAATTTGCCTGGCACGGCATCGATTTTAATCGTTCGTATCAAGCGCGATTTTACGGGATGCCTATGGCGTTTTGGCCGCAAAAACTGCTTCGAATCAAAGACTTTTTGAGCAACCGCTACCGGATGAATATTTTTGATTTATCAAACGAAGGACTAGATCAAATCGTACAGAAATTTGCAAACAACCGCTTTGATTACATCAATGGCTATACCAGCGCCATTGTGTTATTGGCCAAACAGTTGGAATCAAAAAACAGTGTATTAAAAACGCTTTGTCCCAGTTTAAAGGTGTGTATTGTAACCTCCGAAATGCTATTTGAAGCCGATAAAATGCTCTTAGAAAAAGCACTGGGCGTTCCGGTTATAAATGAATATGGCGCTGCTGAAGTAGACTTGATTGCATTCCAAAATACTGAAGGCGATTGGGTGGTGAACGCCGAGACCTGCTTGGTCGAAATTGTAGACGAGCATAATAAAGTTCTGCCCTACGGACAAGAAGGACGAATTATTGTGACCCAATTGTATAACAAAGCGATGCCTTTTATTCGTTATGAAGTGGGCGATTTTGGAATATTGGATCCAAAAAGTACGCCGCAAAAACCAATCCTGCAAAAACTCATTGGACGCACCAACGACGTGATCCACTTGCCTAATGGTAAACGGGCTGCAGGCATGGCATTTTATTCGATCACTAAAGCGCTGTTTGACGACCAATCGGCCGTAAAAGAATTTGTGATCAAACAAACCAAAATAGATACCTTTGAAATTGAATATGTGAGTGATTTGGCGTTTACCCAAACACAGGAACAACACATTTATCAGGTAATCAGTGATTTTTTAGTCCCTGATTTAACTCTCAAATTTGTGCAAAAAACCAGCAGTACTCGCGGTGCAAACGGCAAGCTTAAGCAATTTATTTCGCTAGTGAATTAAGTATATGAAACTAACCCTCGTAGCCGGTGCTCGGCCCAATTTTATTAAAATAGCGCCACTTATTGCGGCCATTCAACGCGCGCAAAAAACAGGAAAGGCAATCAGTTATCGTTTGGTGCATACCGGACAACATTACGATGCCAACCTCAGCGCGACCTTTTTTGACGAGTTGGGCATTCCGGAGCCACAAGTAAATTTTGACGTAAAAAGCGGAACACAGGCGGCCCAAACCGGAGCCATTATGGTGGCTTTTGAGCAAGAACTACTCGCGAATCCTACTGATTTAGTTTTGGTGGTCGGTGATGTCAATTCGACAATGGCCTGTGCGATTGTAGCCAAAAAAGCCGGTGTACAAGTAGCGCATGTCGAAGCGGGTATTCGCTCAGGCGATTGGAGCATGCCAGAAGAAATCAACCGCGTGGTAACCGACAGTTTAACGGATTACTTTTTTACCACCTCCGAACTAGCCGGCGAAAACTTGCGCAAGCAAGGAGTGGCTAAAGAAAACATTCATTTTGTAGGGAATGTGATGATTGACACCTTATACCAAAATCGACCTCGATTCAAACAACCGGATTTTTGGAATACGTTGGGTTTATCTACAAAAAATTATAGTGTACTCACCTTGCATCGGCCTTCCAATGTAGATGATCTGAATCATTTAACGGCGTTGCTTCAAGGAATTGATGCGTTGGCTGGTGATAAAAAAATAGTATTTCCCATACATCCACGCACCCAAGCGATCTTAAACCAAACCGAGCTTTCCTTGCCCAATATTTTATTTGTTGAACCTCAAGGCTATTTGAATTTCTTGTATTTGGTGCAACACAGTTACGCGGTAATTACCGATTCGGGTGGGCTTTCTGAAGAAACTACCGTGTTGGGCATTCCGTGTTTTACGCTGCGCACCACAACTGAGCGTCCCGAAACCGAAACCATTGGAACCAATACCTTGGTTGGCGATTCGGTCGAAAACTTGACCAATCATTTTAGTGCGTTTATGCAAAGAGGGCTATCGGCCCGCGGAATTCCACCTTTATGGGACGGAAAAGCAAGCGAACGCATCATCCGAATTCTGATTGATTCCCTTTCGTAAATGAAAGAATCCATTGCCATACTATCCAACTATTACCCGCCCGAAAAAGGGGCTGCGGCCAATCGCATCGAACAACTGGCGCTTCAACTACAAGCACAAGGCTATGCCGTTCAGGTAATTTGTCCGTTGGGAAATTACCCCTATGGGAAATTGATGCCCAACTATAAAGGGAAATTTTATGTGCAGGAAAACCAAAGTGAAATTTGTGTGAAGCGACTTTGGATCTATCCCAGTGTGAGTAAAAACAAATTGATCCGCTTGTTTTCGGTACTTTCCTTTGTGCTGAGTTTATCGCTGTATCTCTGTTTCAAAAAAACACCGCATAAAGTTATTGTACAATCGCCGCCCTTACTGTTGTCGTTTGTATCAGTGGCCTTACTTCGATTGAAAAATAAAAAAATAATTCTCAATGTCTCCGACTTGTGGCCCTTGGCCGCCATCGAATTGAAAGCGCTAAAATCGGGTTCTTTCTCCCACCGCATTGCCTTAAAAATGGAACGATTTATTTATCAAAAAGCTTACGTAATTTTAGGCCAATCTAATGAAATTCTTACCCATATTCGAGGCGTTTTTCCTGAAAAACCAACCTATTTGTACCGCAATTTTCCAAATCATGGGGAACAAATTTTGGATCTAAAGCAAACAGAAAAACAAAAAATAAAGCTCTTTTATGCCGGCTTATTGGGCGTAGCACAAGGCGTGTTGGAGTTGTGTCAAAAATTGAAATTACCCGCCAATATGGAAGTGCATCTATTTGGAGAGGGAGCAGAAAAAGAAGAAATAGAAGCGCTCTTGCGTGATGGTCATCACAACAACTGGCATTTTCACGGCATGCTCGATCGACAAGAACTGCACAAAAAAATACAATCCTTTGATGTCGCACTCATTCCGTTAAAAACCAGGATCTATGGCTCGGTGCCCTCTAAAATTTTTGAATACAGCGCCTTGGGATTTCCCGCCCTCTATTTTGGAGGAGGCGAAGGAGGCGATTTGGTTTTACAATACAACTTGGGCTGGGTGGCTCCGGTAGGAGATTATGAGGCAATTAACGCTAAATTGGATGCGATTTCTGGCTTGGATGAAGCCGAATTGAACGAATTGAAACAGGCAGTTTTTTCAACGGCTATTGCCGAGTTTGATGTCGAAAAACAGCTTAAATTTTTGGTTTCTCAGGGGGTTTTCTAATAGGCCTTGTCTTCGCCTTTAAAGATATTAATTACGGTTTGGGCGATAATTTTTAAATCTAAAATCAACGACCAATTCTCGATGTAAAACACGTCGTATTTAATGCGATTGATCATGTCTTCGTCAGTTTCTATTTCGCCGCGAAAACCGCGTACCTGCGCCAAGCCCGTGATGCCCGGTTTTACATAATGGCGCACCATGTATTTTTTGATTTTGTTTCCGAAGACTTTGTTTTGCGACCACAGGTGCGGCCTAGGTCCTACTACTGACATGTCTCCAAAAAGCACGTTTAAAAATTGAGGCAATTCGTCTATGCTGGTTTTGCGAATAAAACGACCTATTTTGGTTACGCGAGGATCGTTTTTAGAGGCTTCTCTTTCGGTGGTTTTATTAATTTTCATCGAGCGAAACTTGAAACAAAAGAATTCTTTTTCATCAATTCCCGGACGGCCTTGTTTGAAAAATATGGGGCCTCTCGATTCTAATTTGATTAAGATTGCCATGATGGGCACCAGCCAAGAAAGTAAAAAAACCAGTACAAATAGCGAAAACAAAATATCAAAGAACCGTTTGAATGTTTTGGTAATAGGGTCATGTAATAGGGTTCTTTGCAGCGACAAAACCGGGAAAAATTCGTAGTAATCTATTTTTAGGTTTTTGGAAAAGATTTCCTTGGTGTCTGGAATAAATTTGATGCTTTTTCTATATTCATCGGCAAAATCAACCAAGTCCTTCAAGTCATCATTCGAAATTTCGTTGAGTGAACAATAAATTTCATCTACATTATTTGCGAGCACAAAGTCTTCAAGTTGATCTAATTTACCGGTAATGTTGGCATTGGTTTTTTTATCAGAGAAATAACCCAAGAACCGATAGCCTAAATCGTTGCGGGTTTCAAAAACTTCTTTCAGGCGAATGGCCTCTGGTGTATAGCCTATAATCACGGTGTTTCTATAGTTGCTGCCGGTAGCCAATCGGTACTTTTTTAAGTAATAAAACAACATGTATTTATATCCGCTTATCAAGAGGAAGCTGCAAATCATGAATTTGGCTATGGCGCTCCCGCTAAAGATGGCTGTTTTATCAAAAGGGAAAAAAGCAATCACCACAAGTAAGAAAAGGACGCCCTGCTTTACAAGCTTGGTAATAATTTCTACCGGCGTAGTGAAACGATATACCTCGTAAAATTTAGAAAAAAAAGCAACAAAACCCCAGGCTGATAATTGATACACCGAATACAGTGGATTGTTGAGTCCTAAATTTCGGAAGAAAAACAAAGACAACAACAAGATGACCAGCAAATCAAATGAGATGCTGATGGGTCTAATGTATTTTGAATAACGTCCGGTAGAGGTAGTCATGTAATCTAGTGAATGTACCGAGTAAAATCTTTGTGTTCTTCTTTCAACAGTTCTTCTGTTGATAACGATTTAAAGTATTCATAGGTGATTTTCATCCCCTCGGCACGGGATACTTTGGCTTCCCATCCCAATAATGCTTTGGCTTTGGTGGTGTCGGGTTGGCGTTGCAACGGATCGTTTACCGGCAACGGATGATAGACTACTTTTTGGTTGGTTCCTGTGAGTTTAATGATCTCTTCAGCAAAATCTTTGATCGTGATTTCGTCGGGGTTACCAATATTTACTGGGTACACATAATCCGAGTGCAACAAGCGGAATACTCCTTCTACCTGATCGTCTACATAGCAAAACGATCGGGTTTGCATGCCGTCGCCGAAGATGGTTAAATCTTCGCCACGCAAAGCCTGGCCTATAAAGGCTGGAATTACGCGGCCGTCATTGAGTCGCATGCGGGGCCCGTAAGTATTAAAAATTCGAACAATACGCGTTTCAACTCCGTGAAAAGTGTGGTAGGCCATAGTGATCGATTCTTGGAAACGTTTGGCTTCGTCGTAAACGCCTCGAGGGCCAATAGTATTTACATTGCCATAGTATTCTTCTGTTTGCGGATGAACGAGCGGATCGCCATAGACTTCAGAGGTAGAGGCTATGAGTATGCGTGCTTTTTTGGTGCGCGCCAATCCCAATAAATTATGCGTTCCCAAAGAACCTACTTTTAGCGTTTGGATCGGTATTTTTAAGTAATCAATAGGGCTTGCAGGAGAGGCAAAATGCAAAATATAATCCAACTGTCCTGGAACATGGACAAACTTGGTGATGTCGTGGTGGTAAAATTCAAAATGAGGGTGTTTAAACAGGTGTTCGATGTTTTTTAGATCGCCTGTAATCAGGTTGTCCATTCCAATCACATAATAGCCTTCGGCAATAAATCGATCACACAAATGAGAGCCCAAAAAACCTGCGGCTCCAGTAATTAAAATTCGTTTCATTAGGTTTGGTTTGCATACCACAACGAGAAATTTATCTTTTTCTTATATAAATTTTAGTATTTAATTAAGAAAGGGGAAGACTTAAACTTTCAGGCTTGGTTTTTGGTTTTTAAATAATTTGATTTTCAACGGATTAGCTGTGAAATCGTGCAGTTTTGGCCGTTTATTAATTTTCGCCAAAATTAAACTTAAGCAGCTGAAATGCAAAGAAAATTACTTAAAAAGGTTCTTTTTGTTCTACAACGCGGCAGTTTTGGTTGAGCCTTTCCGTTTGTTCTTTAGAGGTCGTTCAATCGCCTACAAATCTGATTTTTTTACCAACACAAAAACATTATTAAAATAGGCGGTTTGGTCGGTGGGTAGGCAGAAACTAAAAAATGTGCCGAGCGTATTAAATAGAAAAATAAAGGGAAATAAGAAAAAATGTCGGAGAACCTTATTTTCGGGAAGGATGTTTTTAATGTAATTGAGTTGAAATTGAAAAATCACTGTAATGTAATTTCCCGATTTTGTGTTTTCAATGATGTCAAATCCATTCTTGGTGTATAAACTTTTTAAAGCCGGCGTAGTGTATCTAGCAAAATCATAAGGCATCTCATGCTCCTCCCACATGAATGGCGTGGTTATTAAAGCGGTCCCGTTTATTTTAAGTACTCTATTGAACTCTTGCAGCAATTCGTCTATATTAAAAACATGTTCCAATACCTCGGTACATAAAATAGAATCAAACTTTTTATCTTCGAAAGGAATGGTGTTGCCGTCATAAAAAACATCGACTTCACGCTGTTTGTTTTCTCGTCCTTCAATTTTATAATCTACTCCGGTATACGCTGATGCGTTGTAAAAAAAAGATTTATAGGGTTTTGTTCCGCATCCAAAGTCAAGAAGCTCCCCGGTAAGCAAGTGGGCTCGCTTTCGAATGGCCGAAAACAATAAAGTTCGTATTAGAAAATTATGGTTGATAAAAAGGCCTAGAATACCCGGTTGAAATTTTTCTTTCTGTATAATTTGTCTCAAAAACATTCGCTTTGTTTTATTTTTTAGCTTTTTTCATTCAAATCTAAACAGATTACACGTACAAGCGGTAAATTGATTCTAGATTTTTAATGTTGTGTTTAATGTTGTAATTGGCCTGAAAGGACTGTTGTGCGTTTTTCGAGAATGCTTTGCCTAATTCATCGTCGCTCAACAACAAATTGACCTTCTCGGTAAAGCCATCGATGTCGTTTTGATTCACAACATAACCGTTATACCCGTCGCGAATTAAATCCCTGTTTCCGTCACAATCTGAAACCACACAAGGTTTTGATAAGGCCAAGCTTTCAATGACCGAATAAGGCATGCCTTCATATCTTGCGGTGGACAGGTATAATTTTGATTTACTTATTATGTTGAACACATCGGTTCTGGCCGTCCAATCCAATAAGGTTACTGCAGCAGTTAAGTCTAATTTCTTTGTCAGATTTTTTACAGACTCCAACTGGCCCACATGGTGACCTACTCCCATGATCACTAAGTGAATTTTGTGGGTTTTACGAACCTCATGCAAAACCTGAATCATCAGCTCGATATTTTTTTGATAGGAGGGTCTGCCCACCGTACAGATGTACTCATCTGGCCAAGTTTTGGGGATTGTTAATGGCTGAATTGGTTCAATTGGTTCAATGCTGTTTGGAAAAATAGCGGTATTCGTGTTTTTATAATAAACTTCCGACAGGGCTCGTTCTTGCTCGGAGGCCGAAGAGGCAAGAAGCAACCCATTTTTATTTGCCAACCAACGTTCAATGCTTAGAAAAAGGAACCGCTTAATTTTGTTTTGAGCGCTTAGGTAAGAAAAAGCCTGGGGCGTGTAGATTGTTTTTACACCCACAACCATGCCGGCAATCTTTCCGATTACTCCGCCTTTGGCGCTATGTGCATGAATTAAATTATGGGGATTTTTCTTTAAGTACTGTATGGTATTTAGGATCGATTTAATATCCTGAAAAACGGAGATGTTTCGAATAATATTGGTTTTATATTCGGCAACCTCAATTCCTTTATCGTTCAAAAAAGGGGTTTGGGTGTCAAACTTGCCATGAATAATCGTGTGCTCAAACAAGTCTGAATTACTATTTTTTACGATCAATCTAACAGAAACATCAACTCCGCCCACCGAGTGCAATACATGGGCAATTCTATGTTTGGGTTTTTCCATTAAATTCTTTTTCTCTCAAATACAAGGCGGTAAATATACTAAAAATAAAACATCCGAATTGGCGGTGAAAAACATTCTCAATCAATAAAATTGAAATAAAAGCAACCCCAATTGCAACGGCATTAAAGTTGTTTCTCGCCTCGATAAAATAGAAAACCAAAAAGAAAACAAACAGTACTATCGCAATAAGTCCGCCGAGCAAAAACAGGTCTACAAATTGGCTGTGTGTATTAAAATTTTGATAGAGAAACCATTGTTGTCTAGAATAATCGAGCACCGTTTCTTTGTAGCAATTGGTCAAACTAGTCTGAATGGCTGTGTTTGAGTCTGTGCCAAATAGATAAGAAAAACTGGGCTGCTCAATGATGGTTTTGGCGCAACCTAAAATGACCACACGGGGCTCATATTGTTTGGTGGTTTCGATTGTTTTTCCCAAAGAACTTTCGATAAAAAACCGTTTTGAAATATTTTTGTTTACCGCGAAAAGCAGCAAAACCGAGACGGCCATCGAAGCAAATAGGATGAGCTTGCGCTGAAGGGCCAGTTTCGAATAAAAAAACACATAAAGTAAAAAGAGAAACAACAAGGTTAAAATCGAAATACGAATCGATATAAAGGCAATAAAGGCAGCCGATAATAGAAAACTCATCATGTACAGGTATTTCCATTTATCGGCCTTGCGCAGTAGATCAAAGGAGATGATAGCCCCAAGAACGCTAAAAATTCCCGCATAAGGGCGCTCAAGCACCAACACATAATTGGTTGCCCAGCCGTCGGCAAAAGGAAAATACCCAAAACTAGAATGAAACTTCATTATTTTATAACAAGAAACAAGTACGGTGGCATTGATGGTTATGAGCGCCACGTTTTTAAGCAGTTGCAAACGATTGACTCTGAAAAACAAAATGGGCAAAACAAGAAGGTACAAGTATTTTTTGTAAAAGACAAAGTCGAGCATAAAAGTACCGTTGCAGAGGGCTTGAACGAATAAATACGCAATCAGTAGGGCAATAAAAATAAAGGGTTTCGGATAACTTGTTTGGGGTTTAAATTCAAAATCAAGTATATAAAACAACAACAATAGCGCCAAAATAAGGTTGGGAATACTATTCGAAAAAGGCAAAAAAACGAGGAGCAATGCGCATACATAATCGTACGAATTGCGGATGAAATTTTTGATTTTATACATGCTGTTGTGAAAGTATTATTTCTGAATTGACGTCTTTATCTAAAAATCCGCTTCTTAATGCTAATAATGGTGCTATTGGGAACAAGGTATAAAATATAATTTCGAAGAAACCCATAGACCGGATAGAAGCCGAAGTAGAAATTATCTTTAATCACGGCTAATCGCGCGGAAGCCTGTCTTTTTCTGTTTTTGAGTGACATGCTGTTGGGGTTTAGCTCTTTCTCTAATAAAAACTGATCGAGGTTTGAAATCCTAAATTCTTTGAGCACTTCAAAATAAAAAGCGTAATCTTCTGTGTAATATTTGGTGGGATAGCTGCTTATTTTTTGGAGAATTTCGGTTTTGAACATGATTGTAGGGTGAATCACCGTAGAAGAGCTCACAAACATTCTGTTTTTCATCTGCTCAGGATCTGTGGGCACTTTAATGTTGAACAAGAAATTTCCCTGCAAATCTTTTACAATAATATGCGAACCCACCAGATGAATATCGGGATTATTTCTAAGGTAATTGGCTTGAACCTGAAACCGGTCATTCAAACAAATATCACCAGCATCGAGGCGCGCGATATACTTATATTCCTTGTCCTTAAGGTAAGCCAGTCCATGATTTAGCGCTTTGGTAATGCCGCCATTTTCTTGCATGTAGAGAAAATCGATTTGGCCTTTTCCTTTAAAGCTTTGTTTTATTTCGGTTTCGTCTAGCAAATCGGTGGTGCTCCCGTCATCTACGATTAACACATCTATTTGTTCGTGTTCGGGCATTACGCTTAAGGATTTTTTAAGGCCCCTTGCGTCATTATAATTTGGCATTAACACCACAATTTCATTTTTCATCTAATTGTGTATTTTCTTTTTGAGATAATTTGATTAAGATGGCTAAACTCAGCCAAAAGCCATACATTCTGAAGGTGTCTAGCTGAAGCCAATTTAGTATAAATCCGGAAAATGATACGAGTAAAATGATGGCCAATGTTTTGTCTGTTGCATTCGTGCTCGATTTGATTCTCTTTTTGGTGAGATGCACCACAATGTACAGCAGATAAATAAATATAATAAATCCAAGCAGGCCGGTCTCGGCCAATAGCCGAATATACATATTATAGCCGGGCGGAAACATCGGATTGGTTTTATCTAGATACAAATTTTTAAATTCAAAATTGTCTCGCACGGCCCAGGATGGGTAATGGTTTCTGGCATAATAGCCCTGTTGACCAAATCCAACTCCAACGAACGGGTTTTGTGTAAATACCATAAAGTTGGCGTATTGTATGCCAAAACGTGACTTGTTGGAGATGTTCGTTTTTAAATTCCCTCGAAAATCTAAGGACTCAATTTTTTTATCAATATCTCTCACGATCTTATCTCCATTCGAAAGTAAGATTAGCGCAGTCATTGCAAAAACCGTTAAGGTTGAATAGCCAATGGCTTGTATTCGTTGTTGTTTTGTGAGTGTGATAGACAAAAAAACCAGCAGTTGAAAAACGACCACAATCAAAGCGGTTCTGGAACCGGAAAAATAAGTGAGTATTAGCACCACGGCGGTGGGAATGTATTTTAATATTCCTTTATTGGTAAGGATGTAACTAAACATCCATCCGGCAGTAGAAATTAAAAAGGTTGCCAGGGCGGGAGATTCAAAGCAAACCGATGAAATTCTGTTGTTGGAGTCCTGAGTAAATTCTACAAATGGAAAATATTCCAAAAACTTCAAGATTTTGTAGGCGGGGAAAAACCCGAATGAAATGTATAGAATCTCAAAAAAAGCATAGATAGAAACGGCTAGAAATGAATACAGAAACACTCGCCGAATTTGAATTAGCAGTTGTTGTTTCTCCATTTTTACGATGACATTCCAATACAATAAAAACAATAAAACACTCGAAAACAGCAAAGCAAAATATTGACGGACAAACCGATTGATTCCCCCTGTTTTTTTATAGTAACTTTCATAAACAGCAGCGGCGTTAAACAAGGTGGCTAGAAAGCACCAGGCTAGAAAAATAAGTACCAGCTGAAAGACAAAATTCCGGAAGGGAATGGAGATTTTTTTTGATTTAAACGCATCAAAAAGCAAAAACAGAAAGGCCAAAAGCAAAAAATGCGCGCCGTGTTCGCCTTTAAATTCTCCCAACGCCTGAATGCCTTCAAATGAATTAAAGGGAATAAAAAAAACACCCACAAAGAACAGAAATACGTAGAGCTTTCTCAAGGTAACTGCCATTTTTAACTCTTTTTGTGTTGATGAAGCAATAATTGTCTGTGGATGAAACACCTGAAACACCAAACCAAAACTACACAGATTAATATGGTATGTATGGTGTGCGATAAATAATACGCAAACAGCAACAGTAAAACGGTGAATGTCACGATTAAAACATTTGACATTCTTAAGTAGCCTATTGTACTTTTTGCCTCAAATGCCGAAATAATAGAGGAGGAATACAGCCTTATAATTCCAATAAGCAACAGCAACGAAATAATTTTGTAATTGTTAAATTGATATTTCAACAAATTATAATGGTTCAGTCCAGTAGCAAATAAAAATAAAAATGCAGCAAGAAAAACACCGAAAAAAATAATTTTTCTATTGTATCGAAAGTAGTAATCCAGGTTGAAATTATTCTTAAAAAAAATCAATTGTTTAAAGCCAACGTAATTTTGAAGAATGGCAAAGGGAGCGAGAAAAAAATTGGAAAGGTAAAAGAACTCGCCTAGGGTTATGTAATTGAACTTTTTCTCGATGATAAATCGGTCGGCAAAAGTGATCAAGGAAAAGGACGCGATGGCGATGAAAAAATTGGAAGCCGTCGAAAAAATTGCTTTGGTTGAAACCGGCGTGGTAAAGTTGAATTTTACCGTTCGGAACACATAAAACAAACACAAGGCAAAAAAACTGATAATCGCAAAACACAAAAGATTTATAAAAACTTCCAATTGCTCTAAATGCTTTACGTAAAAGATTACGGCCAAAATAAGCAAGACCATTTTCCAAAAGTTGGCGATAACTTGTGCCAACAAAAAGTTGGTGTTGAGCCGCAAAACGTTGTAAAGGAACAAGGAAGAAATTATACTGAAACTAGTAAAAAATAAGAGGAGGGTATTGAATTCGATCTCTGGATAATTTCTTTTAAAAAAAATAGTGCTCACGGTGGTTGAGACCAACACAACACAGCCTATAAGAATCAATTGAATTTTTTGGGTGTCTATTTGGTTTGGCTGCTTTGCAATCGAAAATCTCAAAAAAACCTGTTCCATTCCCAAAATTCCTAAAACAAAAATTAAGGAGAAGTAGGTGATAATGATTGAATATTGGCCGTAATAGAACGAACTCAACACTTCTTTCATCACAATGTTGGTTAAAAAAAAACTAATTGCCCCTATCGCTATGAGCAACAGAGAGGAGTGTGAAGAAAAATAGTTGTAAATTTTTTTTATCAAAAGTTGACACACATTAATAAAGAAAGGTTAACTCGTAATTGAATTAACCTTCTTTAAAGTTTAGTTTCTGTTCAATGTATTATTTAACAGCAATTTTGGCCAACTCAGGATAAAATGCTGGCTTTGTATCAAAATAAGGGTCGTAATTTCCTTTTTCGTCTTGTTTGAAGGTATATTGCTTGGTTGCTTCGTCGAATGTAATGTATTGATTGGGCGAAAAAAATGTGTTTACTTGATCTTGAAGAATGTCAAAATTCTTGTCCAAATAAGAAAGGCTTATCTTCTTGATTTCTAAACTTTTTAAGTTTTTAAATTCATTTCTTCCGATATCAAATCTCAAATCATTAGGCAACACCCCTTCCGGAAGGTTAAACACTACGGTTTGAACATCTTTGCTTCCTTTTACGCCAGCCCAAACTGCTTTTTCTTCTACAAACCATTCGTTTGTTCCGTCTTTGTAATAAAAAATCAATTCATCATCTGTTGGGATGATTAAATCTACTTTAATATCAAAGGTCTTTGGTTTTGGGGCCTCTTCCGCTACAGGATCGGCTTCTTTTTTACAAGAAAATAATGCTATACAAGCTAAGAATAAGATAATTTTTGTTTTCATTTTTATAAATATTTGTGCAAAGTTAATTTTTTTTTTATTTCTAAAAATAAAAATAACAAAAACATACCGCAAACCGCTTAGTAAAAACGGGGAATCGCGTGTTGATTTACATTCTAAATTCTTCTTCTTTTTTATCCCTACTCGTTTTGGATTTTTGCTTCGGTGTACATTTTTGGTTTTAGAATTTTTGGTTTTTAGCGATTTGCCATTTAGCGGCTTATTTATCCCCAAAAGAAAAAACTATATTTGCTCCATAACACACTTAAAATTCATTTAGTACAATGACGATTTCAAAAGAAAAGTTTCACAGTTTTGACGCGTTACGTTTTTTTTCTTTTTTTATTGTATTTCTATCTCATTTGCCCTATGACTTACTAAATAACTTAGGGTTTTTAAAGATTGACGGCACGATTGGGGTGTATTTCTTTTTCACCCTGAGCGGTTTTCTAATTACCTACATCTTGTTGTATGAGAAAACCACATCAAACGGGTTTAATTTTAAAAATTTCTTTGCTCGACGTATGCTCAGAATTTGGCCGCTGTATTATTTGGTCTTATTGTTTGCGTTCTGTTCCTCCTTTATTATAGCCTTCTTGCATTTGCCGTCAAGCGATGTTGGTTACAGCCCCAATTGGCTTATGTCTGCTTTTTTTCTTGAAAATTACATGGTAATATACCACAATGGATACGCCAATGTTTCGCCAATTCCAGTCTTTTGGTCGCTTTGCGTAGAAGAGCATTTTTATATCATTTGGGGGGTGTTGTTGTACTTCCTTAAAATTAAAAAAGTGCCGATTTTTATTCTCGCTTTCATTGGCATAGCCTTCTTGTCTAGGTATTTGTTTTTCCTAAATAATATGCTTTTTAAAGATATTCTTACCAACATAGATTTTTTCATGTTTGGCGCAATTCCTGCTTATTTATTTGTCAATTTTAAAGAAAAAACATGTTCCATTATTAATAAGGTTCCTGTGTTTTTTAAGGTATTACTTATTTTAACTACCCTTGTTTATATGTTTACTTCAGGCCATATCGAATTTGGATACAGTAAATTAATACATCCTGTGATCTTTGGCTTGCTGTTTTCCGCCATTATTTTTGTCTTTCTCCCAAGCGAAAACAAGCTCAAAATAAGTGATAAAAACATCTTTTCACGATTAGGGATTTACACCTATAGTCTTTATTTAATTCATGTCATCGTGATCCACCTGATCATACAATTATTCAACAAGTTCCAAATAAACTTTGCGCACAATAGTATTTATTTTGTTTTATTGGCATTAGGTATAACTGTATTTGGGAGTTATCTGTCCTATGTGCTAATAGAAAAGCCGTTTTTGCGGTTGAAAAAATATTTTTAATTTATACCGGAGTGTTTCCATAAAACCACCAAGAACGATTAGCTGGATTTTGCTATTCCATTTCTTTTGCGAGGAATTAAATCTTGTCCTTTGCATGCAGAATACACCCAACTAAAGCAAAAATGTGTGTCTTGACGTGTTTTTTTTGCATTGTATCGAAAAAAATAGGCTGTAAGTTGGTTTTATCTACTTTTGTTCTCCAAATAAATAAATTATTATAAGGATGAAAAAAATTACCCCATTTTTGATTGCCTTGCTTTTACTTTGTTTTGCACCTACTATGCAAAGCCAAGTGGTAATTAATGAAGTACTTAGCTCCAACTCTACCGTATTGGCCGACGAAAATGGCTCCTACGAAGACTGGGTCGAATTGTTTAATACCGGAGCAACTACCGTAAACCTGAATGGTTACGGACTCTCAGACGACGCAGCGCTACCTCTTAAATGGACTTTTCCAAATGTATCGATAGGTGCCGGACAATACCTCATAGTTTGGTGTTCAGACAAAAACCGCCGAGTGCCTGGAAGCCCCTTACACACCAACTTCAAAATCACCTCTGATGGAGAAGCAGTTATTTTGTCATCACCGGCAGGCGTTTTAGTAAATAATAGTCCCGCTATTGGTTCTTTACAAAATATATCTATTGGTCGTTCGCCAAACGGAACCGGGAATTTTTTGTTTTTTGGAATTCCTACACCCAATGCTGCCAATACCACGGCAAGCTATTCTGAAGAGTTGGCTCCGCCGGTTTTCTCCCAAAATTCTGGGTTTGTGACTGCCGGATTTTCCCTAAGCATAACAACCGACGTTCCTGGCGCGAGTATTATTTATACCCTCGATGGTTCGGAGCCCAAGTTATCCAATTTGGGAGGCACCACTTATTCTTATAAAAATCAATACCCCGAAGTTTTTGGACAAGTTTCTGGTCCGTTACTCAGCAATAGCTTTCAAACGCTTAGCTATACTGCTCCTATAGACATTATTGATCGATCTACTTTGCCCAACAAATTGGCGAGTATTTCTACCACTTATGATTCCGACCCTACATTCTATATGCCCGCCAATCCGATTTATAAAGGAACGGTGGTGCGCGCTAAAGTAATTAAACCCGGCGCCTTAGATAGCCAAACTAGTACTCGCTCCTATTTTATAAGTCCGTTGGGGGCAAATCGTTTCTCGTTGCCTGTGGTTTCAATTAGTATTGATGAAGATAAATTCTTTGATTACAACAACGGCATCTATGTTGCTGGTGCTGATTTTGAAACTTGGCGTGCAGCCAATCCTACCCTCAATGCCGACTGGTCATTTGGTACAGGTAACTATTTTAGAGCCGGTATTGCCACCGAAAAAGTAGGGAATATTTCCTATCTCGTAAACGGAACCGAAGTGCTCAACCAAGATGCTGGATTCCGAATTCATGGGGGAATTTCTCGTCGTTTCCAACTCAAATCCTTAAACGTATATGCCCGTTCAGAATATGGGAAAAATAGTTTTGACTACCCCTTATTTAACGACCTTAACACCAATTCTTTTTCCGGTTTTGTGTTGCGTAATTCGGGCGGAGATTTCAAAAACACCATGTTTAGAGACGCCTTAAACCAAGCAGTGCTAAAATCGTTGCGCCCAGATAAAGAGGCTTATCAACCTACTGTTTCGTTTGTAAATGGGGAGTTTTGGGGGATTTTGAATATCCGTGATCACTACGGTTTAGATTACTTTAAACGCGCCTATAATGCCACCGCTGTAGATTACTTAGAAAATAATGGAGCGGTGATGGAAGGTGATGCGGTGAATTACACTGCCTTAATGAATTACATCAACACCAATTCCTTGGCTGTGCCTGCCAATTACGGCTACATCAAAACCCAGTTGGATCCCGAGAATTTTGCCGATTACATGGTCGGAAATATTTTTATGCTCAATGAGGATTGGCTCAACAACAACGTCAATTTTTGGCGCAATAAAATACCGACAAACAACTTGGGCGCTGCCAACGGCTTAGATGGCAGATGGCGATGGGTCTACCACGACATGGACAATACTATGGGCTATGTGTTTGGCGATATTAATTCAAACAATTTAGCGATTGCAAACTCGGTGAGCACCGCTTCTTATAATCCCGAATGGTCTACCCGTATTTTCCGAAAAATGGTAGAAAATGAGGAATTCAAAAATTACTTCATCAACCGATTTGCCGACGCACTAAACACCACTTTTCTGCCTGAGCGCACCAATGGCATTATGCAAAGCATGAAAGCGGTAATTTACCCTACTATTCCCGAGCACATTGCCCGATGGAAATCGCCAGCAGTGATTGGGGACTATACTTGGTACATGAATTACCAAGCTAATTTTTTCAATCAAAGACCTGATATAGAGCGCAATCATATTCGTGCGGTATTTAATATTGTTACAAACATCAATGCCAGCTTAGACGTTTCTGCGCCCGAGCACGGCTTCATCAAAATGAATACAATTGACGTAAAACAAGGAACCGACGGAATTACTTCTTATCCATACCCTTGGACTGGAATTTATTTTTCTGGAATTCCGGTAACACTTAAAGCTATTGCCTACCCGGGTTATGTGTTTAGCCACTGGACTGGGGCTTCGTCAAGCACAAATGCGGAAATCACGATTAATTCATCTACAAATTTTGCGGTTACCGCCGTATTTGTGGCCGAGGCGGCTCCATCGAGTCACCCGATTTATGCGTGGTTTATGAATTCGGCTATTGCCAATAATGCACCGTTAACCACGTTGACCTCAACCTATAAAACAGGCGCTGTTGACGGCACCTTAACCTACCAATCTTGTCTCTCTGGCTATCCGTTTACCTCGGCCGACCCCAACTGGCGTAAAGCGTCAATGGAGCGCCGAAACAGCCCCACCGAAATCAATTACTACCCCGAAGTAAACAGCAACTTGCCTTTTGCCACCAGCGATATGAAAGGTTTACAAATTAGAGAGCCGTTGCAAAACGGAAGTAACACAAACACCATGGTATATTCGTTTTCAACCGGCGGATACAAAGACATCCTATTTACCTTTGCGGCCATCAACGAATTAACAAATGCCACCGGAATATTGGTTGATTACGCGACCAATGCAGGAACTCCAAGTTGGCAAACTGCCGGATTGGCCTCGTCTACATTGGCTTTAACCAACGGCTACCAATCGTTTACAGTTGATTTTACAAACATTCCTTCGGCCAACAATAATCCGGACTTTAAAGTGCGTTTGCGCTTTGCTGGAGCCAATCTCACAGTTGATGCGGGTAATCGCGTAACTTTTAATAACGTAACAGTAAATGGCACGCTATTGCCGTTGGCTGTAGCTTCAAACGACTACACCAAGTTTTCGGTATTCCCAAATCCGGTAAATCAAGAATTATATGTTTCTGGAGCGTCACCTGCCGAATTAGTCCGTTACCAAATTTTTGCGGTAGATGGAAAATTAATGCAAAAAGGCGAAGTGACCAACGGACAAATTTTCTGTGAGCAATTAACCTCCGGCTTGTATTTCTTGCAGTTGGAATCAAAAGGAAAAACCGAAACGAAAAAAATTATAAAAGACTAATCTTGATTAGTGCTTGAAACAAAAAAGAGGCTTATGGCCTCTTTTTTTATAGATTTAATTCGCCGAGCGTAAGGCGTCTTGCCAGCTAAGAATTTTTAAATCAAAGGCTTTTTTGATTTTTGATTTGTCGAGCACACTAAAAGCTGGTCGTTTGGCTGGTGTAGGAAATTCAGTAGTTGGAATTGGCAACACCGGTGTTTTTAGTCTGTGATTGAGTAAAATTTGTTGCGCAAAGGCACACCAGCTGCAACTGCCTTCGTTGCTATAGTGGTAAATTCCATAGGGGGCACCTGTAAAATCTTGGGCGGTTTGTTGGCACATGCTTACCAAAGTTGTAGCCAAGTCGGTGGCCAAGGTAGGACTTCCAATTTGATCGTCGACCACCTTGAGCTGATCGCGTTCGGCGCCCAAACGCAACATGGTTTTCATAAAATTAGCGCCAAAATTGGAGTAAACCCAAGCCGTGCGCACAATGTAATAAGCTGTCAAAATTTCTTGTACGGCTTGCTCACCAGCCCATTTACTGGCGCCATAAACGCCTGTCGGATTGGGCACATCCGTTTCTGTATAGGGGGATTTTTTTAGTCCATCAAACACAAAATCGGTCGAAACATGAAGTAAAACGCAGCGAGATTCCCGACAAACTTCAGCTAGATTTCGGACTCCATCGGCATTGATGGCAAAGGCTTTTTCGGGTTCTGATTCGGCTTTATCAACTGCGGTATAGGCGGCAGCGTTTATACAAAAATTAGGGTTGTAAATCGCAAAGGCTGATTGTATGCTTTGTTTATTGGTAAGGTCAACTTCGTGCGAGCCACAAAATTGAAACCGAATTTCAGGGTGTTTGGGAGCAATGCTTTGCAGCGCTTGACCCAATTGCCCGTTTGCTCCAGTTACTAAAATTACCATACGGGGCGTGCTTGAGCCAATAGTGGTTGAACCTGGTCTTTGGCAGAAATACAAAGCGATTCGGTGGTCATTTGCCAATCAATAGCCAAAGCAGGATCGTTGTAGGCTATTCCGCCTTCTGAGGCTTTGTTGTAAAAATTATCGCATTTATAGAAAAAAGTGGCCGTTTCGCTGAGTACTAAAAATCCATGCGCAAATCCTCTGGGCATAAAAAATTGGCGTTGGTTTGCGGCTGATAATTCAATAGAAACGTGTTGTCCAAAGGTGGGTGAATTTGGGCGAATGTCAACTGCCACATCCAATACAGCCCCAGATAAAACCCGAACCAACTTGGCCTGAGCGTGTTCGCCAGATTGATAATGCAATCCCCTAAGCACCCCTTTGGAAGAAAAGGACTGGTTGTCTTGCACAAAATGTACGTTTTGGGCAGTGCCTTTTTGAAAGGTTTGTTCGTTAAAACTTTCCATAAAAAAACCTCTTTCGTCTGGAATGACATTGGGCTCTAGTATAAAACAGCCTTCTAATGGGGTGGGTATAAAATTCATACGACTTATAAAATACTGAGTAAATGAGTTCCGTATCCGCTTTTTAATAAGGGCTGAGCAAGTTCCCGCAATTGATCGCTATTGATAAAGCCCATTTTGAATGCGGCTTCTTCGATTGAGCCAATTTTGAGTCCTTGGCGCTCTTCGATCACTTGTACAAATTGAGAGGCTTGCATCAACGAATTAAACGTTCCTGTATCGAGCCAGGCAGTTCCTCGATCGAGTATACTTACTTTGAGTTTACCTCGTCTCAAGTATTCTTTATTGATGTCGGTGATTTCTAATTCGCCCCGGTGACTCGGTTTGATATTCGCCGCAATCTCAACCACCTCGTTGTCGTAAAAATAAATGCCTGGTACCGCAAAATTTGATTTGGGATGAGCTGGTTTTTCTTCAATAGAAAGCGCATTCCCTTTTTCGTCAAAATCTACTACGCCATACCGTTCCGGATCTTGTACGTGATAGGCATAAATGATGCCGCCATCGGGATCGTTATTCGCCAATAACAAATCAGACAAACCGGTTCCGTAAAATATATTATCACCCAACACCAAGGCTACTTTGTCGTTTCCGATAAATTCTTTTCCGATAATGAAGGCCTCGGCTAAGCCGTTGGGGTGTTCTTGTACCGCATATTCAAATCGACAGCCTAAACGCGATCCGTCACCCAGCAACAGGCGAAACAAAGGCAAATCGTGGGGAGTAGAAATGATTAAAATTTCACGGATTCCCGACCACAATAAGGTCGACAAGGGGTAGTAAATCATGGGTTTGTCGTAAATAGGCATCAACTGCTTGCTTACGGCTAAGGTTAAGGGATGCAAACGGGTTCCTGATCCGCCGGCTAAGATTATTCCTTTCATGGGGTTATGCGTTTGCGTTTTTAAGAGCCTCCTTTTGGTAGAATCGTCGGAAGTTCGTGATGAAAATAAATAGGCCCACAAACAGCAACGGCAAAATAAACTTCAACGCGCTGTTTAATTTGCTCGAAGCTTCGGTGTTTATCGAAATGTGGTCGTCTTTGATTATTTTGTCTATCGAAACCTTTTCAATTCGTAAGAGTCCTTGTTCTTTGGTTAGTTTGTCTTTGGTTTCGATCACGTCATTCAGCTGCGTTTTTTCGGTAAAAAAGACCGTCTTATCTCCCGAAGATGCCGCAGAACCCGTTGATAAACTGTTTAAATAGCCGTCAATTTGGGCAATTAATAATTCGTTGGCTTTGATCTTTATTTCCTCATTTTGAATGCATTCCTTCTGAATTTTTTTAAAGAAAACACTGTTGTTCAAGAAGGCCATTAAGGGCTTAATTAATAAGCTCTGGTTGGTTTTGTTTTTGGTGCTTACGTGAATTAAATGACAGGTATAATTTTTACTCGTTGGGGTTTCTTCTAGGGTTTTTTTAATGTCTGAATCTTCAGCCATTAATTTTAATAGTTCGAAATTTTGTTCGCTCATGTTTACAAGCCTGTAAACATCAACTACTGGTTTTACCTCTATTTTAAAGATGTCTTTTGGGTTTGAAAAGCCAATTGATTTCAGAAAAACCGTATCTTGTTCTTTGACCTTGGCATTGATTTCGTCGATTTTGGCATACAAATAATCGGTACTGCCAAAATTGGGCTGAACTAAAATATAATGATCATAGCTTATTTTAACAGACTCAATTACAACGCCAGCGCCAAAGCCTGCCACCAATAAAACCGAAAGAATCAGTTTGTGACGAACAAAAAAGCGAACGCTTTTAAATAGGCTTGTGTTAAGGCGCTGAAAAATAGAGGCAATTCCATTGGCTAATAATCCTAAGTTAATTTCTTCCTCGTCGTGAATGGTGGGTTTTGTACTCATAATAAATGGTAGTTAAGCAGTAAATAGTTGTTCTAGTATTTTTATCGTGATTAAATAAGTGGGTTTTACGCCCGATGTTCCCAATCCTCCTGAGGCTAAGGTGCTGCCGGTTTCTAAAGGATTGTCGGAGGCATAATAAGCATACCGTACTTGCACGTCGGCGTTAATGCTTTTTCTAATTTTTGATGCCGATTGAATCGCTTTTTGGTAATATGCCCCTTCCATTTCTAGGCCAATGACGCCCCAAGTAGAATCTAAGAAAAACTTGAGTAAGTCTTTGTTTTGTAAAGATGTGCCCAAAACGGTTACCATTGGTCCTGCATATACTGGTATTCCTGAGTGCGAAAAATGGGCGGGCTTCAGTTGATTTTCGAAAGTATAATTATCTCCTGTTCCTTCGTTAATGTGGGCGGTGGGGATCATAATGTCGCCTTTTTCTCCGGTTAGAATTCCGGCTTTTCCCATAATAGATACCGATTTAACATCCAAAAAAATCTGATTGTGATTGGTTTCTTTAAAGGGCTTTAAGAGCTCGTCGATGGTTTCATAGGCCTGCTCCCCAAAGGCATAATCCATTACAATAAGTACGGGTTTTTGATCGCCTAATTGGGTGGTTGGAAAAGCAGTTTTCGCCCAATTTATTTGTGCGGTATCAAAAATTTGAACGTCAATGTTGGTGCCAGAAGTGTCGGGAATGCTAATCATTCCTTGTTGCAGCGCAATAGTCTCAACGGAGTTGCGTAATTCTATCGCGCCCGGCTTGCTCAGCTCTTCAAACACAGCAAATTGATCTTGGCCTGCAAATTGATCTTGTAAAACAGCGGGAGCAAAAATAGAGTTCATCACGCTATGCATGTTGGCGCTGATAATATGAATGGGCCGTTCGAGTAGTTGGTGTTGATGCAAAACCTCTTTTATTGTGTTGGCCCATATTTCGCCGTGAATATGGTGTCCTAAACGTTCTCTTAAAATAGGACTGAACGTAATTGTGCGCTTATTATTGTCTAAAGTCTCTTCTATAGCTAGTTTTCCCAACCAATAAATAACGTGTAAAAATCGATCCGGCTTATTTGGGGTGCCAAAAGCGTCATATATGGCGATAATTTCAGCAAAAGTCCTGCCCAAGATATTGGCCACGTGCGAAACCGCCACTTCTTTTTCGACTAAACTTAGCTTTTTTGTTTGGAATACTGCTTGCTCAAGCTTTTGCCAATCGCGTGTAAGTTCTCCGTTTTCGTCTATTACTACGCGGTCTTTAATTTTATGTGATTCAATAAAAATAAAGGTCAAGTGGGTTAATATGTCATAAATATCCGATCGGCCGCGGGTAATCTCCACGTTCATTTGTTCTTCGTCTATGCGGTAACAGTTGCGGCGGCGTTTTGGGGGAATAATGGCTTTAAAATGCGAATGTACATAGCCTTCGTCTGAAGTGAGATTGATGTATCTGCATTCTTCGATTCCGATTGGCAAGCGCTCAATAACATATAAAAGCCCGTTTAATTCTACTTTTTCTTCGGCGATTGAGCCGTAAATTTCGGGGCGTAATAATAACAGTGCTTCACGCAAGGTTTCGCCTGAAACTCCCATGGGTTTGTAATACCCCCGATTAAATAAATGCCGCATCGTAATGTATAATTTCTCTACAGCACTAGAGGATTCTTGGGCGCGAGAACGTACGATCTTTTTAATTTCTTTCATTTATTTGGGTTTACTAACCTGCAAATGTAAGGTATTTATAATTTAATTAATTCGTCGGCTATTTTTCGGTCGTTGCTCAAGCGCGGAATTTTGTTCTGTCCGCCGAGTTTGCCAATAGATTTCATATACGTTTGAAAGCCATTTTGCTGAACGCAAGTGATGACCAAGGAACGCAATACTTTACCTACAATTAAATCGTCATAATAACTGTTTTGACGCCGCATTTCCCTTTCGAGGGCTTGGGCAAACGCTTTTGTGTCTTTGGGCTCTTGTTCAAATTCGATGAGCCATTCGTGGTAGGGCAATCCAACTTCGGGATTAATTTGTGGCGCAACCGTAAATTCATTCACGCGGGCGGTTGAATCTTGAAGCGCAACCGACAAAGCTTGTTCTACTTCTTTTCCTATCACGTGTTCGCCAAAGGCCGAAATGAAATGTTTAATTCGTCCGCTTACGATTATTTTATAGGGTTTTAAGGAGGTAAATTGCACGGTATCGCCAATGTTATAGGCCCACAAACCGGCGTTGGTCGAGATGATGAGCACATAATTTACGCCCAGCTCCACTTGGCCAATAGTGAGTCGGGGCGGATCAGCCGAATAAAAAACATTGGCCGGAATAAACTCATAAAAAATACCGGCATTAAGCAACAACAATAGCCCGGGATCATTTTGTTTGTTTTGGTAGGCAAAAAAGCCTTCAGAGGCAGGAAACAACTCAAGCGTGTCTATTTTTCGTCCAATGAGGTTTTCAAATTTAGCCCGGTACGGCTCAAAATTTACGCCGCCGTAAATAAATAGATGGAAGTTTTTGAACAGCTCACCCACTGGTTTGCTGGTTTTTTGCTGCAGCTTCTCAAAGTACATTTGCACCCAAGACGGTATGCCCGAAATCACAGTCATGTCTTGCGCTGCTGTTTCGGCTACAATCGCATCGACTTTGGTTTCCCAGTCTTCTATGCAATTGGTTTCCCAGGAAGGCAAGCGGTTTCTTTGTAAATACTTGGGCACAAAATGCGCGACAATTCCAGACAATCGGCCCAATTGAATGCCGTTTTTTTGTTCTAATATTGGGCTTCCTTGTAAAAATATCATTTTGCCATCTACAAAATGGGTGTTGCCGGTTTCGTGTATGTAATGCAAAATTGCATTTCGGGCGGCTTCGATGTGAAACGGCATCGATTCTTTGGTGAGTGGAATGTATTTAGCCCCCGAAGTAGTTCCGGATGTTTTGGCAAAATACAATGGTTTTCCGGGCCATAAAATATTTGATTCGCCAGCCACTACGCGATCTACATAAGGCTTTAAGGCTTCGTAATCCCGGACGGGAACCTGTGTTATAAAATCTTGGTGTGTTGTAATCTTATTAAATTCATGGTCTTTCCCAAATTGCGTATGTTGGGCGGCGGCAATAAGCTTCAAAAACACTGCTTGCTGCGTCTCGACCGGACGGTTGATCCAGCGCTGGTTTTTGTGGTAAATGAAGTAGGCAAAGAATTGCGCCGCAATAGATTTAATCGACATAAATTACGGATTAGGAAATTTCTTTTTTATGTTATTTTCTGTAGCCCAAATTAAAAAGACACACCCTAAAACAATCAAGAACGCCCCTAGTATAAAGTCTACATTCTGACTCATAGGAAGGAGTAAATTAATCAACGAAGCGCCCAGTAATATAAGCCCAAGCCGAAACATAATTACGGCCGAATACCGCTGGGAAAAATCCCAGGCTTCTTGACTTTTCATAGAAGATGCGGTACGGTAACCATAAAAATAATTGATTTTTTTTGGTGGAAAAATATATACCACTACCGCCGCAATCACAAAAATAACACCCACCAATAAAGTGAGTGGATTAATGGTGTTAGCGAATAGATTGAGTTGTTCTTCCATCTTATTTAAATGTGATGTATTGGGAAGGATCTACCGGATGGCCTTCTTTCCATAATTCAAAGTGCAATTGGCTGTTGGCTGATTCTCTGCCCGAAGCGCCCGCAAGCGCTAAAACTTCTCCGGTCTTCACAACATCGCCTTGTTCTTTTGTTTCGGAAGCCGCGTTTTTGTATACCGAAATAAAGCCATTGGTGTGCCGCACCACAACCACGTGTCCGTTGGTGGGAGTCCAATCAGAGAAAATAACAACGCCATCGGCTATCGATTTAATGGGGGTGTTTTTGGCCACTGCTACATCGAGGGCCAAATGCTTGTTTTGCGCGCTGTATTTTTGTGTAATTAATCCGTTTACAGGAGCAAACAACACCACATTGACCTTGGCTTGTGCTTTTTTAAATAAATTATATTTATCCTCTTTATCTGCTTGTTCTCTAATTTTTATTTCCTCTGGAGAGGCTTCAAGCGGCACCGTTTCTTTTTCGACTGCTTTTGTAGCCATAATGGAATCTTTACTAAGATGGGCGTAATCTAGATTCCCGGTGAGTATTTTTTTGACCGACGCAATGTAGGCCTCGTTTTTTTGGAGTGCCACAGTCAAAGAATCCGACTTTAGGGCTAATTCGGTGGCGTCTTTTTTTAGTTTGGACGAAGCATAACCCGGAATAAACTCTCGTAAGGGGGTAAACGCAATAATAAAGGTGGTAAAGGTAATGATCAAAATAGCCGCTGATGTAGCCACAACAAAGACATTCATCAAGGTGAGTCGAAGGGAAAAAAGTTCGGCAAAAGTGTCTTCGTTTACAATCACTAAACGATTTTTCGCGAAGAGTTTTTCCTTGAGCAATTGTCGTTTTAATCGGTTTTCGGCCATTTTATAGGATTGTATTGCAAATGTATAAATTTATACTTCTTTTAAGACGGTTGGTTATTTTTGTTCTTATATTTGCTTGATATAATACCGAACAGTATAATTTTTATATTTAATATCATGACAGCACAAACCATTTTTTTGGGCGAAGTAGGCCCAATGCAAATTATCCTAATTTTAGCCGTTATCTTACTGATGTTTGGGGGTAAAAAAATTCCAGAATTGATGAAAGGATTAGGAAGCGGAATTAAAGAATTTAAAAATGCCGCCAAAGACGACCAACCGGCTGAGCCTAAAAAAGACGAAGAAACAAAAGCATAATTTTTATTTTTTTATTTCACCCCAAATCATACATTTTATGTGCGGTTTGGGGTGTTTTTTTATAAAATCATCGTCAATTGGATGCGTTTGCGCGACTCATCAACCTCTACTACTTTTACTTGCACGTGTTGGTGTAATTTAACCACCTCATTTACGTCTGACACAAACCCCTCTTTGAGTTGTGAAATGTGCACCAAGCCACTTTCTTTGATTCCAATCGCTACAAAACAGCCAAAATTGGTTATGTTATTGACAATGCCTGGCAAAATCATACCCGGCCTTACGTCTTTAATAGTTTGTGCTTGGGAATCAAACTCAAACACCTTGGCCGCTTTTCGAGGATCAAGCCCAGGTTTTTCAAGTTCTTTTAAAATATCTTTAAGCCCTAATATGCCAATCTCCGGGGTAATGTATTTTTCTGGTTGAATGCTGTTGGTTTTGGTTTTATTGGCAATCAATTCGTGTACCGAAACCCCTAAATCTTTTGCAATTTTCTCGACAATTGGATACGCTTCGGGGTGCACTGCCGAATTGTCCAACGGGTTTTTTGCTTGGTGAATTCGGATAAAAGCCGCCCCTTGTTGAAACGCTTTATCGCCCAAACGCGGGACTTTTTTCAATTGACTTCTACTGGTAAATGGGCCGTTTTCGCTGCGGTATTGCACAATATTTTCGGCCAATTTTTCGCCAATGCCGCTCACATAACTCAACAGGTGTTTGCTGGCGGTATTGATGTTAATCCCCACCGAATTTACACAACGCACCACGGTGTTGTCGAGTTCTTCTTTGAGTTTCGTTTGGTCTACATCGTGTTGGTATTGGCCTACACCAATGGCTTTGGGATCAATTTTAACCAATTCTGCCAAGGGGTCAGATAATCTCCTGCCAATCGAAACTGCGCCACGAACCGTCACGTCATAATTAGAAAACTCGTCGCGCGCAATTTTGGATGCCGAATATACCGATGCTCCCGCCTCACTCACCACAAACACTTGAACCGGCTTATCAAAGGCTATTTTTTTGATGAAAAATTCGGTTTCCCGCGAAGCAGTTCCATCGCCAATAGAAATCGCTTCAATCCCATAAGCATTCACCATGGAACGAATTTTTTTCATCGCCAAGGTGGTTTCGTTTTGAGGCGCATGTGGGTAAATGGTTTCGTTGTACAACAAATCGCCTTTTTCGTCCAAACACACTACTTTGCAGCCGCTACGAAATCCAGGGTCAAGGGCTAAAATTCGTTTTTCTCCCAACGGCGGGGCCAACAACAACTGACCTAAATTGGCCGAAAAGACTTTTATCGAATTTACATCGGCTTTGGCTTTGGCTTCTTGCAAAGCTTCGTTGGCAATCGCGGGCGCTAACAGCCGCTTAAAACTATCTTCAATTGCCGTGACCAAATGAGGCGTGGTTTCGTTGTCTTTTTTGATAATTTGGGAAGCGATGAGCTCAAAAGCTTCGTCTAGATCTACTTCAATTTTTATTTTTATAAATCCTTCGTTTTCGGCACGAAGCATAGCTAATAGACGATGAGCAGGGGCCTTAGAAAGCAATTCTGACCAGTCCAAATACTGTTGGTATTTTTGGGCGTTTTGCTCGTGAGCTTCTTGTTTTGTGTTGGGTTCGGTTGATTTTTTGGATTTAACCGGCTTAGTCGAAATGATCGATTTGCGTTGGTACAAGCGCCTCAACTGCTTGCGCACATAAACGTCTTCATTAATCCACTCGGCAACAATATCGCGCGCGCCTTGCAAAGCTTCGTCTTCGTTGCGGATAGCGGTATTGAGGTATTGTGTGGCGATAAAATCGATGGGTTGGTTTTGTTGGGTAAAAATAATTTTAGCCAAAGGTTCCAATCCGTTTTCGTGGGCCACATCGGCTTTGGTTTTTTTCTTCTTTTTAAAAGGCAAATACCAATCTTCTATTTCTTGTAGGTCGAAACTGTTTTCCAATTTCTTAGCCAGTTCTGGGCTAAGCTGTCCTTGTTCTTCGATGGCTTTTCGAACGGTTTCTTTTCGTTTACAAATCGCATCAAACTCCTTATTAAATTGGGCGATTTGTTCAATAAATACCTCATCGAGATTTCCGGTTTGGTCTTTGCGGTAACGGGCTATAAACGGAATGGTACAATCGTCTAATAATAAGGAAAGGGTGTTTTGAATGGATTGCGCCGGCGCAGCCACTTTTTGGGAAATAAACTGGATGGAAGTCATTAAAATAAACGTAGGGGAATTATTTACACGAAATTTTTTCTACTCGTTGGGCGTGGCGACCGCCTTCAAAAGGCGTTTGTAAAAAAACATCTACCATCTCAAGTACTTGCGGAATTGCGGTAAATCGGGCGGGAATACTCAATACATTTGCGTCGTTATGGGTGCGGGCCAAAAAAGCAATTTCTTTGTTCCAACACAAAGCGGCACGAATGGCTTGGTGTTTATTTGCGGTCATGGCAATTCCATTTCCTGATCCACAGATCACGATGCCGAAATCGGCAACTTTGTTAGTCACGTCTTGGGCAACCAAATGACCAAAATCGGGGTAATCAACACTGTCAACACTGTCGGTTCCGTGGTTGGTAATTTCGTGTCCTTGTTTTTCTAAATAAGCAACTATCGCATGTTTGTAGTCGGGTCCTGCGTGGTCATTTCCGATGGCAATTTTCATAACTGGGTGTAGTTTAATACAATTGTTTATATTTTTTTTAATGTGTTGATTACTAGTGGTTAAATAATGAACAGTGATTGTTTATAACTTCGGATAGAAAAACAGAACTTTTTCTTGTTTGTATTTCAAAATTGTGTAATCCAAAACTGAAACCAAATAAACAACAAAAGTTAGGATAATTTATTACTGAGTTGTGCGCTAAAACCGCCGGTTTATGAACATAAAAACCAAGGAGAACTTATTTACAAAACTACTTTTTTTTTACTTATGAACAACTGTTTATATAATTTAAAAATTAGTTTAAAATCAAGTAGTTATTCGGTTTACAAGCTGTTGATAACCTCTTATTAACTTCGTTTAATTTAAAACACAAGTAAAGCAAACAAAATTTATCAGCCTTATGAACACCCTATAATAACCACCATAAATTTAATTTTAAATTACTTTTATTTTTGTTGTTTTTATTAGTTGTTGAAAACTATCCTGAAATTTAATTTTTCGAATTAGTCAAATCTGTGTTACTAATCTTTAGGTGAGTAAATAATTTATTTAAACACAGATTATAAAAATTAAAAATAATCTTAAAAATTTCTCGAATTAGTCAAATCTGTGTTGCTAATCTTTATAGAAGTAAATAGTTTATTTAAACACAGATTATAAAA
>CANKLE010000008.1 GCA_947483075.1 Flavobacteriaceae bacterium
AATCAAACTATTTTTGAAATTATTTTGTCAAAATCTCGTGCCAGTAAAATTCAAGAACCTTTTCCCTTGTGCGGGGGGGCAAATGTAAAACCTTTTTCCCAAATTCTAAACAAAAAAAAACGCCTTTTTTAGTTCCGTTTTCTCTTCGCTAGTAGTCAGAGAGTTAGAAGAAAGTTCGTTGATCGATAACCGTTGTTCGATGACCGTTGACCGTTGTTCGATGATCGATGTTCGTTGTTCGTTTAAAAAAAGGTTAAACGGTTAAACGGTTAAACGATGGACGATGGCCGTTGACCGTTGTTCGATGATCGATGTTCGTTGTTCGTTTAAAAAAAGGTTAAACGGTTAAACGGTTAAACGATGGACGATGGACGATGGACGATGGTCGCTTAAAAAAGGTTAAACGCTTAAACGGTTAAACGGTTAAACAAAGAAATCGGAGAACCGAGAACCGTTGTTCGATGGTCGTTTAAAAAAGGTTAAACGATTAAACGGTTAAACGCTTAAACCAGTAAACAAAGAAATCGGAGAACCGACAACGGACAACAGACAACAGACAACACTACTTCACCTTCGCTTCCCAAAAATCAGACAGCGCCGAGTAATCAATAGGGGTTGCAGCTTCTTGTTTGATTAATCGGCCGCGATTAAAGGCACGATACAAGATCGTTTCAATCAAAAAATCTTCGTTGTCTTCGTAAGGAACATAAGGTGTTTTTAAATTGATGTCAAATAGTTTTGCCGTTCCATTAGACCAGAAGGCAGTCCAACCACTTTTTAAATTTTTAATTAAATCATAGGTAGTAACCCCTGTTTGACGACAGATTAGCTTAACCAAAATCTGCCCTTGTTTGCGCGACAATTTCTTGAGCCGATCTTTAAATTCATTATCCATGTAGGATTCCACCATCGAAAAATACTGTTTGCGTTCCCGTTTTCCTTTAAGGTTAGTTAAATTTTTATTCAACATTTGCAGACGTTCGGCAGCAATTTTAGCAAACGGATACACTTTATAAACTCGATTTTGAAGCAACAAAAACTCTTTTTTTGCGGCCGGATCCATTCGTTCTTTATAAACGGTAATCTCTTCTAACTGAATGGGCTCCGATAAGGTATCCGTTTCCTTTAGTTGGTATCCCATTTTTACGGTATCCTGCACGACAACTTGTGCCTGAGAAAAAGGGATACTGAATAGAACAAGAAGTAAACTAAAACGTAAAATCATTCAAAAAAAATTAGAGTTCAAAATTATACATTAATTACAGAACTGATAAATCAAATTTATATTTTAGCCAAAATAAAAAAAATCTTATCGATGAACACAAATACCTTACTAAACAAGGCTTCATTAACTTTTTTAGAAAACTACTTAAACAATCCCTCGCCTACCGGTCACGAATCAGAAGGTCAAAAACTGTGGATGGACTACCTTAAACCCTATGTAGACAACTTTATTACCGATGTATACGGTTCTGCTGTGGGTGTAATCAATCCCGATGCACCCTTTAAAGTAGTCATTGAAGGACATGCCGACGAGATTTCTTGGTACGTGAACTACATTACCGATAACGGTTTGATTTACGTGATTCGAAATGGTGGTTCAGATCACCAGATTGCTCCCTCCAAACGCGTAAATATCCACACCAAAAACGGAATTGTAAAAGGCGTATTTGGTTGGCCAGCGATTCATACACGCAACCGCGGCAAAGAAGAAAATGCTACGTTACACAATATATTTATTGACTGTGGCTGCAACACCAAAGAAGAAGTAGAAAAATTGGGCATCCATGTGGGCTGTGTAATTACCTACCCCGATGAATTTATGATCCTCAACGAAAATAAATTTGTGTGTCGTGCTTTGGATAATCGAATGGGTGGATTTATGATTGCCGAAGTAGCGCGTTTGTTGCATGAAAATAAGGTCAACTTACCTTTTGGTTTATACATTGTCAATTCGGTGCAAGAAGAAATTGGCTTGCGCGGGGCTGAGATGATTACCCAAACGATCAAACCCAACGTAGCGATTGTAACCGATGTGTGCCACGACACGACTACCCCGATGATCGAAAAGAAAATTGAAGGCGACTTGCAAATGGGCAAAGGTCCGGTAATTGCTTATGCGCCAGCCACACAAAATATTTTACGCGAATTGATTGTAACTACCGCAGTTGAAAAAGAAATTCCGTTTCAGCGTCATGCTACTTCACGTGTTACGGGAACCGATACTGATGCGTTTGCCTACAGCAATGGCGGTGTAGCTTCGGCCTTGATTTCCTTATCCCTGCGTTATATGCACACTACGGTTGAGATGGTGCACCGCGACGACGTAGAAAATGTCATCAAACTGATATACGAAAGTTTATTGAAAATTGAGAACAACCATAATTTCTCTTACTTCAAGTAAAACAAAAAGCCCCTTCTAATTAGGGGCTTTTTTTATGTTAATTACTTAAGAAATCCAAGACGTTTTTCTCAATCCGTTCGTGGATATTTGAGATGTCAGCCTTCACGAATTTTTCGCCCAATATGTTTTCAAATAATTCGATGTAGCGCTCCGAAACCGTTTCGATATAAGCACCCGTCATTTCGGGGATTTGTTGCCCTTCTTTGCCTTGGAATCCGTTTTCGATGAGCCAACGACGCACAAATTCTTTAGACAATTGTTTTTGCTCTTCGCCTTGACCCTGGCGCTCTTGGTAACCCTCAGCATAAAAATATCGGGAAGAATCAGGGGTGTGAATTTCATCAATCAACACGATTTGGCCGTCTTTGGTTTTGCCAAATTCGTATTTGGTGTCTACCAAAATTAAGCCTCTAGAAGCGGCAATTTCGGTTCCGCGTTGGTACAAGGCTCGGGTATATTTTTCTAATACAAGATAATCTTCTTCTGATACAATTTGGTTGGCCAAAATCGCTTCGCGCGAAATATCTTCGTCGTGCGATCCGTTATCCGCTTTGGTAGTTGGAGTAATGATTGGCGATGAAAATTTATCATTTTCCTTTAATCCCTCTTCCATGCTTACCCCACAAAGGGTTCTTTTTCCCAGTGCATATTCCCGCGCAGCATGCCCCGACAAATAGCCTCTGATCACCATTTCTACTTTAAACGGTGCACACAAATGGCCCACGGCTACATTCGGATCGGGCGTGGCAACCAACCAATTTGGCACAATATCTTGGGTAAGTTCCATGAATTTGGTGGCAATTTGGTTGAGAATTTGGCCTTTATACGGAATGCCTTTGGGCAGAACCACATCAAAGGCCGACAAGCGATCGGTGGCAATCATGACCAATAATTCGTCGTTGATGTTATAGACTTCGCGCACTTTGCCGCGATAAACCGATTTTTGATTGGGAAATTGAAAGTCGGTGGTGGTAATGGTAGAACTCATACTGCTGATGTTTGGGCAAAAGTAAGACGAAATCGCAACTTTTTACACATAAAACAACCAGAAAAAACGACTTATTTTTTTATTAATTTAAAAACTTCTTTGGCTTGTTCGGTTTCTACAGAAACAAAATAAACTCCCGATTCTAAATTCGAACAAGATAGTGTTGAATCACTTTCGTTGGTGAGTTGTTGCTTTAATACCTCATTGCCTAAAGCAGAAAAAATGCGAACAGTAGCCAAAACAGGCTGATTTTGGTTCCAATTGATCACACAATTTCCTGAGGTCGGATTGGGAAAAATGGAACACAACTGCGCATTGCCCGAACTGGCTTGCACACCCAAATATTCCATATTTCCGCCCGCTTGTTGGTATAAATCGGCAAAGGCTTGAAAATATTGATTGGCAATATTAGCGTCATGCACAATGAGGGTGTTTTCGTCGTTTTTGGTTTCGGCAGATGTACTCCAATTGTGAGAACCTAGGGCAACCAATGGATCAGAGTTGGGGTTAAAATTATCGACGACCATAAATTTATGGTGCATAATACCGCTCAAGGAGAATACCACCGCATGACCTGTGGGCAATCCGGCCTGAATCGCTGAAATTTGATTCGAAGAGGGATTTTGGCTGTCTACCATTAAATTAATATTAGTTAAACCACCGTTATACTTGGCCAACAAGGCATTTTTAATGTCACTTCTGGTAATGAGCATGGTGGCAATTTCAAGGTCGGAATTGGCCGAGTTGATGGCGTCTATGAGTTTTGCATTGGCTCCGTCGCTTGGGCTAAAATAGGAATCAATGACCTTATTACCCACCACAAAATGATGCGGCGTATTATCCGCTTTATACGGTCCAAACTTCGAATTGACTGCGTCTGGAAGCATCGTGGAGCTGCCCCACATTTCGTCAAATTCCATTTTATAGGCCAAGGCCAATGCTTGATCTTGAATAACGATTACACTGTTGCGATCGGGACCATCAATTTGGGATACCGTCCAATTGGTTGAACCCGTCCACACAAACGGCTGGTTGGGATCAGAGCTTTCGGCATCAAAAATAACAAACTTGTTGTGCATGATTCCATACGAAGAACTGCTTGGACTAGGCAGAACAGGAATTAACGGATTCAACAACGGAATCATCACACTAGAGGTGCTGCCGTCATAGATTAGGCGCACTTTTACTCCACGATCATAAGCCGCATTGATTGCACCGGCTATTCCCGAAGTACTAGAGGGCGAATAAGAGTTATATATCGCAATAGCTAGATCGTGCTGACAATCGTTGATGTAAGCAATCAATTTTTCATCCAATACATCACCCAAATTGATTGCCGCCTGCGATTGCGCAAATTGGGTTGCCACCGTATGATTAAAATAGACTTCGATTGATCCGGAAGATATAGAGGAATTGGCCAAATAACTCGATTGTATTTCCTGCTGCGAATTGGTGTACTGTAATTTTATAATTTGGCTGGGATGCAACTGGGAAAGCTTTACTTCTGTAGAAATTGAGGTGCGCTCAAATGGAAGGGTGTTATGAGTAAATGCATCTTCAAAAACCACCGAATTTGCCGCTATATTGTCTTGAAAATTTAGCGTTAAATAGGCAGGAAAGTAGGTAATTGTATAGTCTTTTTCGTGTATTTGAGTTTGTCCTAAAAGGGTTGAACACCCAATTAAGAATAGACTTAACGCTACTATTATTCTGCTTTTCATATATCCGTATTTTAAACAAAAGTACATATTTTTTGAAAGTAACTCACTCAACAAAAAAAGACACCAAAAATAGCTGGCTTATCAACTAAAAAATTTAAGCAATTTTTATGAAAAGAATACGTTGGTATTGTAGTAAATTGCCACTCTTAATACTACAGCCATGAGCCAAATACAGATCCTTTGGGTAGACGACGAAATTGATTTATTAAAACCCCATATTCTCTTTCTCGAAAAGAAAAACTATCTCGTTACCACTTGCAACAATGGTAGAGATGCAGTGGATGTATTTGAACAAGGAAATTTTGATATTGTATTTCTCGATGAGAACATGCCCGGCATGAGTGGTTTGGAAACCTTGGCAGAAATGAAAGAAAAAAAATCGGCTACGCCGGTGATCATGATTACCAAAAGCGAAGAGGAATATATCATGGAAGAAGCCATTGGCTCTAAAATTGCCGATTACCTCATAAAACCAGTAAATCCAAACCAAATTTTACTGAGTTTAAAAAAGAATTTAGATCATTCCCGGTTGGTATCCGAAAAAACAACCCTCGATTACCAGAAGGAATTTCGCAAAATCGCGATGGAGATGGCCATGGTAAACACCTACGAAGATTGGGTTGATTTTTATAAAAAATTACTCTATTGGGAACTAAAATTAGAAAATATTCAAGATCAAAGTATGATCGAAATATTGGAATCCCAAAAGGTTGAAGCGAATACACAATTTGGAAAATTCATCGAACGAAACTATGAAAAATGGTTCGCCCCCAATGCCGACAAACCCATACAATCGCATACTTTATTTCGGGAATTGGTAGTGCCCGAATTGGTTAAAAAAGACACCCGAGGCGCAGCCGAATTGAGCAAAGGCAAACCCGTCTTGTTTGTGGTGATTGATAATTTGCGTTATGACCAATGGAAAACCATCGAAAAAACAGTAGGCGACTACTACCGTTTAGAAAAAGAAACCGCCTATTATGCCCTACTTCCCACCGCTACTCAATATGCTCGAAATGCGATTTTTTCGGGTTTATTGCCCGTTGATATGGAGAAGCAATTTCCGCAATACTGGAAAAATGACACAGACGAAGGAGGGAAAAATTTATTTGAAGCTGAGTTTTTAACAGAACACCTTAAGCGATTAGGATTGAATCATTTAAAGCAAGAGTATTTTAAGATAACCAACCTGGCAAACGGCAAGAAATTGGCCGACAATTTTAGAGCGCTCAAGGACCATGATTTAGTTACTGTAGTATATAATTTTGTGGACATGCTCTCACATGCTAAAACCGAAATGGATGTAGTTAAAGAATTGGCTGCCGATGATAAAGCATACCGATCGCTCACCCGAACTTGGTTTAAAAATTCGCCCTTATTAGAAATTATTCAACAAGCCCAAAAATTGGGTTTTAAATTGATCATTACCACCGACCACGGCACGATCAATGTAAAAAATCCTTCGAAAGTAATAGGAGACAAAAACACCAGCTTGAATTTGCGCTACAAAACTGGACGAAGTTTATCTTATGAAGACAAAGACGTATTCGCTGTAAAAGATCCTAAAAAAATTGGGTTACCAAGTATAACCATGAGCAGTTCATTTATTTTTGCCAAAAATGATCTATTCTTGGCCTACGTAAACAATTACAATCATTACGTGAGTTACTACCGAAATTCCTACCAACACGGCGGTATTTCATTAGAAGAGGTTATTGTGCCTTTTTTAGTTTTTAATCCTAAATAATTATTTTTCACACTAGCATGACAGTTACCTATACCTTGGCTGATATTCCTCAGATTGCTAAACAAATTATAGCGCAAAACCCACACAAAGTTGTCTTATTGTTTGGCGAAATGGGTGCCGGAAAAACTACTCTCATCAAAGCACTAGCGGCCAATTTGGGCGTACAAAATGCCACCAGTAGTCCTACGTTTTCCTTGGTGAATGAATACCATACAGAAACAAACGGCCCCCTTTATCATTTTGATGTATACCGCATTAAAGAAGAATCAGAAGCCTATGATTTTGGTATGGACGAATATTTGTACTCTGGGCATTGGTGTTTTGTAGAATGGCCCGAAAAAATCCCCAGCCTGATTCCCCAAGAACACAGCACGATCAAAATAAAAATCCTATCCGAAACTACCCGAGAACTGATCCTGTATTAATCAACTGCAAATGAGGATGCAATCGCTTTTTTTTATAATTTAGGCACTTAATTTTCAGCTGAATACCATGTCGTTAACTCCTTTCACCAAAGACCAATTGCTTCCGCAAGAAGAGAAATTGGAAATTGCCCGTCAAAAAAGTGCCCTTTTTATTGGCATACCAAAGGAAACCAGTTACCAAGAACGCCGCATTTGCCTCACACCCGATGCGGTAAATACCTTAACCTCACAAGGACATCGCGTTCTACTCGAAGCAGGAGCCGGATTGAGCGCCAGCTATTCTGATGCCGAATACAGCGAAGCTGGAGCCGAAATTACCCAAGACACCAATAAAATATTTGGCTGTCCCATGATCTTAAAAGTAGAACCACTCACAAGCCAAGAAATAGAAATTGTAAATCCGCAAACCATTGTTTTTTCGGCCTTACAAATCAAAACCAGAACCAAAGCCTATTTTGAAGCCTTGGCCAAAAAGAAAATTACGGCTTTGGCCTTTGAATACATTAAAGACGTAGACGGCACCTATCCGGCCGTAAAATCGTTGAGTGAAATTGCGGGAACTGCTTCGGTATTGATCGCGGCCGAACTGATGATTAATAACCAATTTGGAAAAGGCTTACTTTTTGGAAACATTACCGGCGTACCTCCTACCGATGTGGTGATTATAGGTGCAGGAACTGTGGGCGAATTTGCGGCAAAAACCGCACTGGGCTTGGGAGCACAAATAAAGGTATTTGACAATTCTATTACTAAACTTAGACGTCTACAAAACAACTTAGACCAACGCATTTATACCTCGACCATACAAGAAAAAGCCTTACTCAAAGCCTTGCGTCGCTGCGATGTAGCCATAGGTGCCATGCGAGGCGTTGACCGTTGTCCGATAATTGTATCCGAACATATGGTGAGTTTTATGAAGAAAGGTGCCGTAATCGTTGATGTAAGTATTGATACTGGCGGTTGTTTTGAAACCTCAGAAGTAACTACCCACGAAAAACCCACCTTCATTAAACACGATGTAATCCATTATGGTGTGCCCAATATTCCGTCTCGTTATTCTAAAACCGCTTCTCTTTCTATTAGCAATTTCATCACCCCTTATTTGATGCGTATTGCCGACGATGGCGGGATCGAAAATGCCATTCGGAGCGAACACGGATTAAAAAATGGCGTCTACGTGTATCATGGAATCTTAACCAACAAAGCCATCGCCGACTGGTTTGATTTACCCGAAAACGACATCAATTTATTAGTTTTTTAATCCCAATCTTTGGGTTACATTTGCCAAAAATTGAACTATGGGATTCAAGTATCGTTTTGCGTATTATTTAGTGGGATTTATTATGGGCTGTTTTTTTGTAGCCCTTGTTTTTAGCGGAAAAGACACCCGCTGTAATTACTTTCCAAATGCTAGAGTATTAAACGATTTGCGTTCTAAACCCTTTGTTTATTCTGATAAAGCCCTTGAAATATTAAACCAAAAATGGGTCACCGAAAAAGACATCAAAAACACGCTCACCTATGGCGATGTTGATTTTGATCAAAGTAACTTGGAGTTAAAAAAAGGGAAATTGTATACTATCGAAGGCAAGACTTTACATAACCAAGCCATTGTATTGAAAGTCGTTAATTATGCCGAAAAAGCAGAATTAATAGACATTATAAAAGCTCCGCAAGAAGCCAACTAATTGCCTATTTATTTTTTCGGCGGTTCCGTTCGGTTTGAATCAACAACAATTCTCGACTCGTTTGTCCGGCTACCGAAGTGTTTTCTTCGGCTCTGCGTATTAGATATGGCATCACTTCACGCACCGGACCAAAAGGCAAATACTTGGCGACTTGGTAACCTGCGGCACCCAAATTGTAACTGATGTTGTCGCTCATGCCATACAACTGACCAAACCAAACTCTAGTATCGGCTGCTGAAATATTCTTTTCGGCCAAAATAGTCATCACCAAGTACGAACTTTCTTCGTTGTGTGTGCCCACAAAAACAGCCATGCTGTCAAGGTGATCAAGCATGTAGCGCAACGCTTCGTTGTAATTTAGATCGGTCGCTTCTTTTGATTCACAGATGGGTGTGGGATAATTGCCTTCCTGGGCCCGCAAGTTTTCTTTTTCCATATAGGCTCCGCGAACTAATTTCATTCCGATGTAAAATCCTTTTTCTTGGGCCGAGCTGTGTAATTTTTTCAAGTAATCTAAGCGGTCCCAGCGGTACAATTGTAGCGTATTAAAGACTACTGCTTTTTCTTTGTTGTATTTTTCCATCATTGCTGCAACTAAGTCGTCAGCGGCATCTTGCATCCAACTTTCTTCGGCATCAATAAGCACCACAATAGCGGCCTCATGAGCAGCTTTACAAACTAAATCAAAACGGGATTCCACCCGCGCCCATTCGGCTTGTTCGGCTGCTGATAATTTTTCTTTAGCGCCTACTTTTTCGTACAAATCAATTCGGCCGAAACCGGTGGGTTTAAATACCGCAAAGGGCAAGGCTTGTCTTTCTTTGGCAAACGAAATGATTTTTAGGGTCATGGCTAAAGCATCATCAAAATGGGCTTCATCTTCTTTTCCTTCAACCGAGTAATCCAAAACCGAATGTACTTTTTTGTCATACAACTGATCAACTACAGGCAAGCAATCTTGTTCGCTGATTCCACCACAAAAATGATCAAATACAGTGGCGCGAATAATTCGCTCTACAGGCAAGTGCAATTTTAGAGCTACCTGTGTTGCTGCAGTTCCAATTTTTACTAAGGTATTGCTAGAAATTAATTTGAATAAATAATAGGCTCTATTGAGTTCGTTATCGTTTTTAAGGGCAAAAGCGATCTGGGTATTATCGAATAATTTTGACATGAGCTTTGAGCTAAATTCAAGGGTGAAACAGTAGCGCAAAAATACCAAAAATTCTGCCTAAGATTTTAGAGAATTGGATAAAAATGAAATAGCCAATAATTTGTTTGGCTTTATGCTGACAAATCTTTAAAAAATCAGTTATTTTGCCTGGCTTTTAACACTTAATATGACCATAACACCCCTACAGGCCAACGGCTATACCATACATTTTGGCTCCTCAAAATACGAAGAGTTAAATCAATTGCTTAGGGACCGGGGCTACTCTAAACTATTTATCTTAGTTGACACCCATACGAATGATTTTTGTGCCCCATTATTTTTGAGTGAATTGGCCACAGAAATCCCCCTAGAGCTTATAGAAATTGAACCTGGTGAAGAACAAAAAAACATAGCAACCTGTGTAGAACTATGGCAAATATTAACCGATCTGGGCGCCGACAAAAAAAGCCTTTTACTTTCCTTAGGCGGTGGCGTATTGAGCGATATCGGGGGGTTTGTAGCAGTAACATTCAAAAGAGGCATTGATTTTATTGCCGTACCCACTACCCTGTTGGCTATGGTTGATGCCGCTATTGGCGGTAAAAATGGGGTTGATTTAGGTCATCTAAAAAATCAAATTGGTTTAATTGCGGTACCTAAAATGGTGCTCATTGAGGTAAATTTCTTATCGAGCTTACCCCAAAACGAAATGCGATCTGGTTTGGCCGAAATGATCAAACACGGACTCATCTTCGATAAAAATTATTGGCTTTTGTTTCAGGATCTGAGTCAATTGGATAGCGATTATTTAGAAGTACTCATCCTGCGATCAATTGAAATTAAAAACAGTATTGTACTACAAGACCCGACCGAAAAAGGTTTGCGGAAAGCACTCAATTTTGGCCATACCCTTGGGCATGCCATAGAAAGTTACTTTATGAGTGAGCCCGATAAAACATCCGTGCTGCATGGTGAAGCGGTTGCCGTAGGCATGGTACTGGCCTCCTATTTATCGGCAAAAAAAGGACTGCTAGATTGGGAGAGTTACCAAACTATTAAAAGCGGAATTACCACAATTTTTGATCCTATAGATTTTGATGAAAATGACGTGGATGGCATCGAAAAATTATTGATTCACGATAAGAAAAATGAAGGCGGAACGGTGCAATTTGTATTGCTCACCGAAATTGGAAAAACCACTTTCAATCAAAGTGTTGAAAAAGAATGGATTAGGGCAGCTTTTACCGATTATAAAACTTAATTATTTTTTAGTATTTCGATTGTGTATCACTTATTTTATTTTTTACATTTGCCTCAATGAATAGAAACCAAAATAATGCTCACTTTGCTTGTTACCACAAGGATACCGCTCTTTTTAGCAGTTCAAAAGTGCTGTGCAAATTTTCTGTTTCCTACAATCAAAATTACTGCCTAAGCTTAATTTCTAGCTTGCAACACGAAAAGTTACCTATAATTTATGCCAACATACGGGTTTGAACCCAAAGATTAAATCGGTTTTCTATTTTAATCTTAACACCCTTTGGCCATGAATACAAAATACTCTGATCTCATCAATCAAACCTATTACTTCCCGCAGGAAGAGTTTACCCTAAACAAAGACAACTTGCAATTTCATCACATAGATTTGATGAAACTCGTTGAGCAGTATGGAACTCCCTTAAAGTTTACCTATTTACCTCAAATTTCCAGCAACATCAAACGGGCCAAAAACTGGTTCCGTTCGGCCATGGAAAAAAATAAATATGAGGGCAAATATTACTACTGTTATTGCTCCAAAAGCTCTCATTTTGAATACATTATGAATGAAGCTTTTAAAAACAACATTCACATTGAAACTTCGTCGGCGTTTGACATCAATATTGTAGAGAATTTGCTCGAAAACGGCAAAATAAACAAAAGCACGTATGTGATTTGCAACGGATTTAAACGCGATCAATACATCAGTAATATTGCCCGTTTAATAAACAATGGCCATAAAAATACCATTCCGATTATTGACAATTACGAAGAATTAGATTTGTTGCAAGCCGAGATCAAAGGCAAATTTAAAATCGGGATTCGAATTGCTGCCGAGGAAGAACCCAAATTTGAGTTTTATACCTCTCGATTGGGCATCGGTTACCGAAACATTGTGCAGTTTTACAAAAAACAAATTCAGGATAACGATAAATTGGAGCTCAAAATGCTGCACTTTTTTATCAATACGGGCATCAACGACAATGCCTATTATTGGAATGAATTGGTGAAATGTATCAAAGTTTATATTGCCCTCAAAAAAGAATGTCCTTCGTTGGACGGACTCAATATTGGCGGCGGTTTCCCTATAAAAAACTCATTGGCATTTGAGTACGATTACCAATACATGATTGACGAAATCATCAACCAGATCAAAATTGCGTGTGATGAAGCCGAGGTAGATGTACCTCACATATTTACCGAATTTGGTTCCTTTACGGTGGGCGAAAGTGGTGGCGCAATTTACCAAGTGTTGTACCAAAAACAGCAAAACGACCGTGAAAAATGGAACATGATTGACAGTTCGTTCATCACGACCTTGCCTGACACCTGGGCCATCAACAAGCGATTCATTATGTTGGCGGTAAACCGTTGGAACGACACCTACGAACGAGTATTGTTGGGCGGAATGACCTGCGACAGCGACGATTACTACAACTCTGAGCAAAATATGAACGCCATTTATTTGCCCAAATACAACAAAGAAAAACCCTTGTACATCGGATTTTTTAACACCGGTGCCTACCAAGAAACGATTGGCGGATACGGCGGCTTGCACCACTGCTTGATTCCGCAACCCAAACACATCTTGATTGATCGGGACGAAAATGGCATTTTGGCCACCGAAGTTTTCTCCGAACAACAGACTTCAGACCAGGTATTAGAAATATTAGGATATCATAAAAAATAAATTATTTTTGAACAGAGAAATGCGGCAAATACAAGCAGTATTACATTAAAACCCAAACAAAATGAGTAAAGGACCTATCAGTCAATTTATCGAAAAACACTATTTGCATTTCAACTCGGCGGCTTTAGTAGATGCAGCCAAAGCCTACGAACAACAATTGGCCAATGGGGCAAAAATGATGGTAACCTTAGCTGGTGCTATGAGTACGGCCGAAATTGGAAAAATATTTGCCGAAATGATCCGCAAAGACAAACTGCAAATCATTTCTTGTACGGGTGCCAATCTAGAAGAAGACATCATGAATTTGGTGGCGCATTCCCATTACGAACGAGTGCCTAATTACCGTGATTTAACCCCACAACAAGAATGGGATTTATTAGAACGCGGGCTCAACCGAGTAACCGATACTTGTATACCCGAACACGAAGCCTTTCGTCGTTTACAAAAGCACATCTACAAAATTTGGAAAGAGGCCGACGACAAAGGAGAACGTTATTTTCCGCATGAATTCATGTACAAAATGTTGTTGTCGGGCGTTCTTGAAGAATACTACGAAATTGATTTGAAAGACAGTTGGATGTATGCCGCTGCCGAAAAAAACATGCCAATTATAGTTCCCGGTTGGGAAGACAGCACCATGGGAAATATTTTTGCTTCCTATGTTATCAAAGGCGAATTGAAAGCCTCAACTATGAAATCAGGAATTGAGTACATGACCTATTTGGCCGATTGGTATTCTAAAAACAGTAGCAATGGCGTAGGTTTCTTCCAAATTGGTGGAGGAATTGCGGGTGATTTCCCGATTTGTGTAGTACCCATGTTGTACCAAGATATGGAAATGCACGATGTGCCTTTTTGGAGTTATTTCTGCCAAATTTCAGATTCCACAACCAGCTACGGATCTTATTCAGGCGCTGTTCCCAACGAAAAAATCACTTGGGGTAAATTGGATATCCACACCCCAAAATTCATTATCGAATCAGATGCAACAATCGTTGCGCCCTTAATTTTTGCCTACCTACTAGATTTATAATATGTTATGAAGAGAATTATTGTCGATTATTCCAAGCTTACAAACGAAATTTTAAACCTTTTGGTTGAACGATTTCCTGACGGGTACGATGATTCGAATATCATCCGTTTTAGAAATGCCCATAATGAATTGATTGAAGCCGTTGAAGTGCGCACCGAAGACACCATATATTTGGTAAAAGTAAGTACCAAATTGGCCAGTCGTTTAGAGAAATATGAAGACGAAGACCTTGAGGATATTGTGGTTCCAATAGATGCGATAAAAGCGATAGGCATTGACGAAGAAATAGGAAATGAAGAAGAGGAAGAAGAGGAAACAGACTTAACCAAAGATCCAGAAGGAACAATAGAAGAAGAAGAAGACGAGGATGACGAGGATGCCGATGAAGAGGAACCGATGGACGATGACGACGAAGACGAATAAACAAAAAAGGAACTCCATTAGGGGTTCCTTTTTTTATTCTTATAAATACCGTTCTTGAAAAATGCGTTGGTGGTGATTCTGATGGCCAATAAGAACAAAACCAATAGCCCGAACCGAAATAAATGCTTCAGCAGCTATTCCGCCTCTTTTTAATTCTTCGTCGGTAAAAGTGTTGAACAAAGCGATACTCGACTGCCGGATTAAGGTGTATTCGGTGAGCAAGTCGGGCAATTTTCGCACAGCCGCTCTTGGGTTTGTGTGTAAAGCAAATGCGTTTTCATCAAATCCAGGCAATTCGGTTTGGTCATTTCGGGCAAAACGCAGCGCTCGATAGGCAAAAATACGTTCGGCATCCATGAGGTGCTGAATGATTTCCTTGATGATCCATTTGCCAGCTGCATAACGGTAATCAAATTTATCTAAGGGAATGTTTTGCACAAATTTGATGAATCGGTGCAAGCTAATTTCTAATTCCTCAACTAAATTATATTCGTCACTCACCGATTGCACATAAGGTGAGTAAAAAGTTGAATATTCTGTAGGAGTTAGTTCATGTACATACATAGGCAAAAAATTGGTAAAAAAAATAGGATGTATGACTACATCCTATTCCTAAATAGTTAAATGTAAATCTACTTACATATTTTTAAAAATGGTATGCATCAAACGTTTTTTATCGTTGATACTTTCATCTAAGGATATCATGGTTTCGGTACGGTATACGCCTTCAATGTCATCGATCATAAAAATAACATCTTTGGCATGCTTGGTGTCTTTGGCTCTAATTTTGCAAAAGATATTGAATTTGCCTGTAGTTACATGTGCAACAGTTACATAGGGTATTTCACTAATGCGTTCTAAGACAAATTTAGTTTGCGAGGTGTTGTTCAAAAATACACCCACATAGGCAATAAACGAATAGCCCAATTTTTCGTAATCCAGGGTTAAGGAAGAGCCCATGATGATTCCCGCATCCTCCATTTTTTTTACACGAACGTGAACGGTACCCGCTGATATCAATAATTTTTTGGCAATATCCGTAAAGGGAACTCGGGTATTGTCGATCAACATATCTAAAATTTGGTGATCTACTTCATCTAATCGAAATTTACTCATAACTTCTACTTCTCTAATTTACTTTCGGTTTCAATACAAAGTCAATTAACTAAGTTGATTGCCGTTTTCGAAATAAATGCGCTCCTGAAGAGAAAATGTGGCTTCCTCTCCTTCAACAGGGGTTGAATTCCCGTTGGCAATAAATTCCAGCTCCTGGCAATCGTAGGTTGTATGACCAAAATAAGCATCCAATTGTCCCACTTTTGAAATGTAAGCTCTAAATTGAATTTGATTATCTTGAAGAACCTCTTTGTATTGTGCTGCAAAATTGCTGATAATTTTGCTACCATCACAATAAATTTTGATTTTTTTATAAACAAAATCATAAAAATTAGGAATATTTTGAGGAATATTCATGTATTCATCAATATCGTTGCGAACTATATCGATTTCGTAAATTGACTTCAATCCGGAAATTAAGGCAACAAAAATATATTTCCTTGTCTGTTCCCGCTCATAATCCTGAGGAAAATGACCCGCTTCAAACAATACAGTAGGAACACCCAGTAATTGAAAGGTATCCCCTACGCAATTGGCATTATATCCGTCGTCAAAACGACCAATTTTATTGGGAATATGCCGTTGTAGTTCCTTATTCATTGCGTTGATCACAGCTACTGCTTGCGATCGGGTTTCGTTAAATTCACGTTCAGCGTTATACGCAGGAGCCAAAAACGAAACTGTAGCAGGATTTCCTGTAGAACCTGCACCAAAAATACTGCGTTGATCATGCAGATTAAAACAAAAGGTGGGATTAAAATCGTCGAATGCTTTTCGCAACACGACACTTTCTGGTTGGGACCTGTCTATGGCATCGCGATTTAAATCTACCCCATTGGCGTTTTCGCGCGTATAGAGCGCCGCACCATCCGGATTGACTAAGGGAAGTAGTAAAAATTGAAAATCAGCCAAAAATTGGTTGGCCAAAACCGAATCACCTTGCAAAAACCGAATAAAATCTATTAGAGCTTTGGTCGTAGTGCTTTCGTTGCCGTGCATTTGCGACCAAGCAAATATTTTGGTTTTTCCGCTGCCTAAACGAACTGCATAAATGGGTTGGTTTTGCACCGAATATCCCACTACACTTATGGCTTCTTTTGGCAGATCAGCCAGTGGAGCTTCCAAATGAGACAATGTAAGATAACGTCCGTGCAATCGGGGTTCTTTGTGGTCTTGAAAAAGTTGACTATAGTTTATCATTTCAGGAATCAAATGTACCTTTTTTGAACTAAAAATTAAGCAACTTCAAAACTGTTTTCTGGTACTTTTCCTTGTACACCTTTAAAAAAAGGCAATAAAATAGCCAAATCTTGCGTATAATTTCCCGTAGTATAAAACGGTTCGCCAAATGTTACGCTACGGGTTTTGAAATTAAAAGATACCGGAATTATAGGTACTCCGGCTTTATTTGCGATGTAATAAAAACCGCTTTTAAGTTCGGTTACTTTTTTGCGGGTTCCTTCGGGAGAAATGGCCATCCGAAAAATCTTCTTTTGACCAAAAATGGCGGCTATGCTATCTACTTTGTTTAAACCTCCTGTTCGGTCTAAAGGCGTCCCGCCCATCCAACGAAAATAATAGCCAAGCGGAAATCGGAACAATTCTTTCTTACCTACCCAGTGCATATCAATCTTTAAGATTCCCCGGATAAATAATCCGATAAAAAAATCGTGCCAACTTGTGTGCGTAAGCACCATAAAAACGCATTTTTGAATGGCGGGGTCTAATTTTCCTTGAATTTTCCAACCTAAAATGTCGCAGAAAATCCAGCGGTATAGTTTTTGTTTCATGGCACTAATTTCAGCTTAAAATTACTATTTATCTGCTATTTTTACGAAAAAATATTCCCGATGTTTAAACGCCTTTTGAGTTATTTTATTCCCGTTAAAATACACCAAGTAAAATCAGCGATCAGTAAGAATTTAGAAGTGAGTTGGAACAATGGCCAACTTGTATTGGATTCGTTAAACACCAATTATTCCTATGGCAGTTTACAACGCATTTTGCGCAAAGGATTAAAAAGTATTGGTTACGACAAAATTCAATCCATGAATCACATTCTCTTATTGGGTGTGGGCGGCGGTAGTGTATTGAAAACGCTGGTTGATGAAGTAAAGTATCGTGGTAAAATAACGGGTATTGAACTGGATCCTGACGTTATCAAACTAGCAGAAGATTATTTTCAGTTGCAAGAAATTAAACAACTAAATCTCATTCAGGGGGATGCGTTTGAGTATGTATTAAAAACAAGCTTTCACTATGATCTCATTATAGTAGACATTTTTCAAGACACCCTAATGCCCAACTTTTTATTTGAACAATTCTTTACGGATCGCTTAGGAATGCTCCTGAAATCGCCAGGATATGTATTATTCAACACCATGACCTTAACTACTGATGACTTAGAACGCAACAACAACTACTGTTTGAATTACAAGAATAAGCCGTATCATGTAATTCGACTCCCCAAAGTAGAGACGCACAATGAGTTGATTATCATCGAAAAAAGGAAGTAGTGTTAGCCTTTTGTTTTCCGACTGTATTGAAGTAATTTCATTTTTACTGCATCGTAAAGAATTCCTGAAATTAAGGTCACCGCAGCAAAGGCAAGCACATATAATCCTATTGACGAATACAAAATCCCACCCACTAAACCTCCAAAGAAAAAGGAACTGATAATGGTGAGGCGCAACCGTATAGATTTGTACAATTTTTCTTTTTCTAATTGATGCTTGTAGAAAAAAAGCTGCGAAAGCTCAATACCCAAATCGGTAAAAAGGCCAGTAAGATGGGTGGTTCGCACCGTTGCGTTGGATATGGATGTAACCAACGAATTTTGCAAACCCATGGCAAACAACAACAAAAAGGCCAATAAATTTGGGTTATCGCTGATTAATATCTTTCCGAAAAAAGCGGCAGCAAGTAAAAGAAAACTCTCTAGAAGCGTAGGAACAATATAAACAAAACGGGTGTTTTTGCGCTCCACTAATTCAACCATAAAACTGGAAGTGAAAGAGCCCAGAAAAAAGAAAAAAATATAGAAAAAATAGATGAATCCTTTCCAAAAATGAAGTTGTAAAATCTCATCTACAAAAAAAGCAAAATGACCGGTTACATTGGTTGTTAGACGTTGTACTGCCAAAAATCCGGCCACATTTACACTGCCTGCTACAAATGAAAGCAAAGAAGCTATTTTGATGTTGTGCCAAAAGGTACGGGACTTTCCGTAATGTCTAAACATGAGTGTTTGTTGCTAAAGTACACATGCTTAAAGTTCTTTGAACCGCAAGAATTCACGGGCTTTTTCTAGATCTTCGGGCGTATCGATGCCGATACTTTTATGGGAAGTTTCAAGCATTTTGATGCGCTTGCCGTATTCTAAATAACGAAGTTGCTCTAATTTTTCTGTGGCTTCTAGGGTGTTCATGGGCAAACTGGCAAAGGCCATCAACGCTTCTTTTCGGAAGGCATAAATACCGATGTGCTGATAATACCGCAAGCTACTTGTTTTTTCTCTGGGATAAGGAATTACCGAACGCGAAAAATACAAGGCAAATTGCTCCTGATCGAGCACTACCTTTACATTATTCGGGTTTTCGATCGCTTCTTGGTCCTGAATCTCAAAATACAAAGAAGCCAAATCAACTTTTTTGTCGGTATCCTGCTGAAAGACTTGAATCAGGTTGCGCAAAGAGGCAACATCCAAAAATGGCTCATCGCCTTGCACATTCACCACCACATCTACTTCCCTATCGGCAATGGCTTCGGCAATTCGATCGCTGCCCGATTCGTGTGGGTTGATACTCATAACCGCTTCTCCACCCTGGGAGGTAATTTCTTGAAAAATGAGTTCCGAATCGGTTACTACAAATACTTGGTCAAACAACTGCGTTTTTACCGCAGCCTCATAGGTGCGTTGAATGACTGTTTTGCCGCCCAAATCCTGCATTAATTTGGCAGGAAATCGAGTGGATGCGTAGCGAGCGGGAATAACTGCAATAACTTTCATAAGCTGTTGATCATGGAGTAACGGGGCAAAAGTACAAAGAATCTTGGCCGATTTTACCGATTTTATTCGTGAAAATGATCGTCTTTAAAGCCTATTAAATATAATTTGTCTTTGGCACGCGTAACCGCTGTATACAACCAGCGAATGTACTCTTGATCGATTCCATCTGGCAAATAGGGTTGCTCAATAAATACCGTATTCCATTGGCCTCCCTGCGATTTATGACAGGTAATGGCATAGGAAAACTTCACCTGCAACGCATTAAAATATTCGTTTTCTTTTACTTTTTGAAACTTTTTATACTTGGTGGTTTCTTGCTCGTAATCTTGCAGCACTTCTTGGTACAAGCGATTGGCGTCGTCATAGGATAAGGAAGGAGTTTCACTATTTAGGGTATCCAACAACAGAATAGTTTCAATGGGGCGTTGATTGGGGTAATCGACCATCCGAATCTTAACCGAGGCAAACGTAAAACCATACAACTCCTTGATCGAAAAAAGCTCCAGCACTTCGATGATGTCGCCATTGGCTATAAAACCAGCTTCGTCGGTGTCTTGCAACCAAAAATAATTGTTCTTCACCACCATCAGGTAATCACCTGTAGCCAAGATACTTTCCTTATCGAGTATACGCGAACGAATTTGCTGGTTATATAAATTGGCCCGTTTGTTTGAACGCACCAAAAAAGCGGTGTCTTCTATGCTGTAGTTGCTGTAGGCCGATTGAATAGCGTCTTGAATATCATAGCCGTCCACCAAACGAATAATGTCTTTGAAAGGCTTGAGCTGAAACTGAAAACTGTCCCAAAAGGAGGTTTGCAACACTTCGCGCAATTCGGTAGCATTATATAAAATCCCCGATTTTTCGGCCTGACGCATCACTTCATCTAGTTCGATATGAATCACCTCTTTGTTGTAATGCAAAGAGAGACTTTCTAAATCTAAAGCCGGTGAAATCGACAAATTAACCGGCGGCAACTGGGCGGTATCGCCTATCAGCAATAATTTGCATCCTGCGCCCGAATAGATGTACGAAATCAAATCATCGAGCAGCGAACTTCCGTCAGAAAATTTGGTGTCAGAATTTACATCAGAAATCATCGAAGCCTCATCAACTATAAACAAGGTGTTTTTGTGCTTGTTTTGCTGCATGGTAAATTGAACTCCTCCACCGGCCACTTTTTTCGGAAAATAAATTTTTTTGTGAATGGTAAAAGCCGGTTTGTGCGCATAATTGGCAATCACTTTGGCTGCACGACCTGTAGGAGCCAATAAGACCGATTTGCAATTGATATCGGGCAAAGTGGCAACCAAAGCACTTACTAAAGTTGTTTTTCCGGTTCCCGCATAGCCTTTAAGCACAAACAATTCATCTGCTTCTGTTCGGGTTACAAATTGAGCAATTAACTGAAAAAAAATCTCCTGTTTACTTGTAGGGGAAAAGGGGAAATGCTGCAGTAAATGGCGGAAATAGGTGCTTGAGTTCATGAGTTAAATTTCCCTAAAGGAAGTTTCAAATATACAGATGAAAATTAGAGCAATGGCGAGAAGGTTGAAAAAATATTGTATGTTTGCTTCACTCAAAATCACCAATAAAAACGTTTGTTTTTTATACCTGTATGCAACCAAAATACCGCAACATTAACGAAAAAACGTACCGAAAATTGATCCTAAAAGTGGGATTGACCGGTTTTTCATTTGCAGTATGGGATACGCTCCAAAAAACCATCCTTGTTTTTCAAGAAATTGTTTTTGACCCTACCGACAAAACAAAAAAACTAGAAGAATGGTACGAGGAATCTTTTTTTAACTCGACTGATTTGCGAAAAACCTATGATGAAGTTCAGGTGATTCACGACAATAATCTGAATACTTTTGTACCACAAGCGCTTTTTGACGAAACCTATTTGGGGAGTTATTTGCAATACAACACCAAGGTATTTGATACTGATTTTTTTGCTTTTGATGCCCTTGATGCCCACGGAATTCAGAATGTGTATATCCCTTATGTGCACCTCAATAATTTCTTGCTCGATAAATTCAGTCAATTTGATTACCTCCATGCAGCCAGTATATTGGTGCGTCGATTGCTTGATTTATCAAAAAACACCACCGATAAAAAAATGTTTGTACACGTAACAGCGACTCATTTTGAAATTGTTGTACTACAGAACCAACATTTACTTTTATACAATTCATTCGAATACAAAACCCCAGAGGACCTCTTGTATTACATTTTGTTTACCGCCGAGCAATTGCAGCTCAATCCAGAGCAATTTCCGCTTGAATTTTTGGGGGCTGTTGGCGAAGATTCTCCCATTTTTAAACTTGTCTATACCTACGTGCGACAGGTTTCGTTGTTTGACGTAAGCCTTTGTAAATCAAATAACCAATACTCTAATGCTTTAAATTTAGAGCACTTTATTTTGTTTCAATCTTGAGAATAATTTCCGGAAAATACAAAGGGCGTCGCATCTCCCCTCCAAGAAATTTGCCCGTTCGCCCCACTACCGACATGAGCAAAGAAGCCCTGTTTAATATTCTCAATAACCATTTTGATTTTGATGGTCTTAAAGTATTAGATCTGTTTGCAGGAACAGGCAACATTAGTTATGAGTTTGCCTCGCGGGGCAGCGACAACATAACCAGCGTAGATGCCGACTTTGGGTGTGTAAAATTCATCAAGCAAACTGCTGCCGAATATGACTTTTCGATTGCGGCCATTAAAAGTGATGTTTTTGCCTACCTAGACAAATGCAAGGTAGATTACGATCTTATTTTTGCTGATCCGCCTTATGGTTTGGACCAAGCTTCCTTCGAAAAAATTGTACTGAAGTTATTTGAACAAAAAATGCTGCGACCCGACGGAATGTTTGTTATCGAACATTCGAAACATACCAAACTCACGCATTTGGCACATTATTCGTTCCAAAAAAATTACGGAGGCTCTACATTCACTTTTTTTGAAATGCCTGTTGCGATTGAACCTAATTAAACTTTAACGACTCTAAACTTGAAGTTGTCAAGGGTTTGTATACGTATTGAGAAACGTAGATGTTTTCTTCAGCGCGTTCTTTATCATCGGGGTTTAAAGACGAACTGAGTACATAGATTTTGGTTTTGAAATTCAATTTGTCTTTTTGGCTTTCGTATTCTTTGAGAAAACCCCAGCCATCAAGAATAGGCATGTTTAAATCTAAAAAAACGACCACCGTGTCTTCTGCAGAAGAAATGGTGTCATTAATTTCAATCAGTTTTTCTAAACCTTCTTTGCCATTTCGCGCAACTTGAATGTCAGAACACAGTTGTGCTTTAGAAATTACACGCTGGTGCAAAAAGTTGGTCATGTGATCGTCGTCGACTAATAATACTGTTTTCACAAGCTTTGACATATTTTTATTACAATGATTTGGAAAGCGTAAAACTAAAGGTACTTCCTTGACCTACTTCGGATGTTACCCATAAATCGCCTTCGTGCAATTCTACAATTTTTTTACAGTGCGATAACCCAATTCCGTGTCCTTCGTATTGTTCTTGATGATTTAATCGTTTAAAAATAGTAAAAATTTCTTCTTGGTGTTTTTTTCCGATGCCAATCCCATTGTCGGTAATGGTAAACATCCATTCTTCCTCGAGTTCCGTGTATTGAATGTGCACAATTGGATTAGACTCGGGTTTTCTAAATTTTATTGCGTTGCTGATTAGATTCTGAAAAAGCAAACGAATGTAGGTCGTATAGCCCACAACTATTGGCAGGGCATCAACGGTAATAGTCGCTTTCTTTTGTGTGATTTTGGTTTGCAAGTCATTGAGTACATTTTCAATCAAGATGTTGCAATCAATTTCTTCGAGTTTTTCGAGTTTGCCAATTCGCGCATAATCCATTAATCCCGCTACCAAGGCACGCATGCGTTGCGCCGATTTGTTGATGAATTCAATAAATAACTTGCCTTCGTCGTTCAAATTTCCTTGGTGTTCTTCTAATAACAATTCAGAAAAACTAGTGAGGGTGAGTAAGGGTTCTTGTAAATCATGCGAAGCGATGTACGTAAATTGTTCCAACTGTTTGTTTTGGACTTTGAGTTTTCTGTTTTGATTGAATATTTGTTTTTCCTTGTTTTTTCGAACAGAAATATCCCGAACATAAGCGCAAAAGGCCATCGAGTTGATGTTGTCGTTTATTGGCACGACCGTAAGTTCTACTGGAAATTCTAAGCCTGCTTTGTTTATGGCCGTCAATTCTAAAACCTGATTGAGTATGGTAGATTTTCCGGTAGTCATAAACCTTTCCATACCTGATTGGTGTGATGATTTCATGCCTGATGGAATGATAACCTCTGCAATATTTAACCCAATTACTTCGTCGGCATGCCAACCAAAAATGGTTTCTGCTTGGGGATTCCAGAAAGTAAGTATTCCCTTGCTATCGATCATTAAAATAGCATCCAAAGATGAATTTAGAATTAAGGTATTGCGTTGCTCGTTTTTGATGATTACCTCTTCGGCATTTTTTAACTCGGTCACGTCTATCCCATACCCAATCACGTATTCTAATTTTCCGTTTATGATGTAGGGGTAGAAACGTCGATATACAAATTGTTTGATGTCGTCTTTTTGGTAAGAATCTATCCAATCTACTGATCTTTCTTTGGCAATTGCTTCGTTAAAATACTCACGTCTCTTTTGGGCCGATGCCGGATTTATTTTTTTTAATTCACAGTAATCAAAATCATTTTTGCCGATGAGCCATTTTCGGGTTTCCTCGTTGGCAATCCCGTTTTCGTTCACAAACAAATAATTGTGGTACTTATCAAACACCGCAATATCAGCTGGAATATTATTTAAGATACTGTCATTAAATTGACGTTTAATAAGCAACTCTACTTCGGTTTCTTTTTTGCCTGTGACATCATGTATAATTCCGTTGTAGTATAAAATATTATTTTGCTTACTCGGCAAAGCATTTATATCTATCCATTTTACGGTCCCGTCATTGTGAAGTACCCGGCCAGAAAACTTAAATTCTTTATGCTCGGCTAGGGCAGCATTAAAGGCCTCAAAATAGAGTACTGAATCGTCTGGATGTAAATTTACTTTGGCATCCCAAGAAGTGTTATTGGTGGGGAGATTAAAACCTAAAATATCAACAATACGCTCATTTATATAGGTAAGATAACTTTGTTTATTTTCCTTGAAAATTAATTGAAACAATACACCCGGAATATTTTTTGTGAGCACCGTTAATTGATCTTCCTTTTCTTGAAGGCTGTAATTGTTTTTTGTTTTTTCGGATATATCGATTGCCTTAAAAATATAATACGTTTGATTCTCAATATGTTTGACAACCAATTTGATTGAATAAAAATAGAGACTTCCGTCGATAGGATCTTCTTTGGTGTATTCGAAATCTATTGCCCGAGAATTCTCTAAAATTTGCGTGTATTGAATCCAATCTTTTTGGGATGAAAATAACGTATTGAGTTCCCAAACTTTTATTTTCTTGAATTGCGATTTTTTGATATTATAAAATTGCAGGGCTGTTTTGTTGGCATAAATAAGTTGGCCTTCTTTATTGGCAATGTGTACTCCTTCTATGGTGGTGTCTAAAAACAAATCAAACAAACGCAACCGATTCTTGTACAACTCAAATTTATCCTCAACTGATTCGGGAAGTGTATTAGCAGCTGTAGGGATAAAATAAATGATGCCTATAGAAGAATTTGACTCCAGGACTTCAAAGCGAACTTTTACATTTTGTTTCTGTTGGTTTGCTAAAATAAAATGCGTATCAAATTCCTGTGATTTGTGTTGTAAAACCAATTGAAATTCTGGAAGTATGGTTTCTACGGGTTGGTAAATAACATTAGACAGATCAGCCCCAATAATCGTTAATAAATTGACGTTAATTTCAGTAATAGCAAACGCTTCGTTTACAATCAAAAAGGGTAAAGGAATCGTTTTTAGGATAGTACTGGGAACACTTGAAAATAGCATACGTATTTATTTTACGAATTTAAAGGTAGCGTTTCCTATTAATAAAACAGATTAAAAAATAAAAAAAAAGCAGACCTGTAAGCCGGATTCTGTTCTTCTTGATTTTGTTTTAGCAACTAAAACAAGCCAAAAATACCTTATCATTTATCTAGCCCCGCTATTACTAACGGGATCAATCTTCCTACCCTTCGGCCTCAGGCGAGTAGCCCTTATCCTGAAAATCAGGAGCCGATATACTTGGAATTTCACCGCATAGAGTTTACCTGGTTTCACTACAGCCTTACCTGTACATACTTTCTGTTGCACTTGTCCTTGCCACTACTGAATTTGATTCAGCAACTGCCGACGGGTGTTACCCGCTATGCTACTCTTTGGTGTCCGGACTTTCCTCCCCGATAATTCGGGACGATAAGGCGGTCTGCGTTGCAAAGTAAGGGTATTTATTAGAAGTTTTTGAAATTTAAAATCTAAAATTTAAAATTTATAAATATTCAAACTATATTTGTTCACCAAGCAAAAAATCAATGGAACAATTTGTTGTATCAGCCCGAAAATACCGTCCGCAGACCTTTAAGGATGTGGTGGGACAACAGGCCATTACCAACACCTTGCTCAATGCCATAGAAACCAATCACTTGGCTTCTGCCCTGCTTTTTACAGGACCAAGAGGGGTAGGAAAAACAACCTGTGCCCGTATTTTGGCCAGAAAAATCAATCAGCCGGGTTACGATGATCCAACAGAAGATTTTGCCTTTAATGTATTTGAATTAGACGCTGCGTCAAACAACTCGGTTGATGACATTAGAAACCTCATCGATCAAGTGCGCATTCCGCCCCAAACTGGCCAATATAAAGTATACATCATCGACGAGGTGCACATGCTTTCGGCAGCGGCCTTTAATGCCTTTTTGAAGACCTTAGAAGAACCGCCCAAGCATGCCATCTTTATTTTGGCAACCACCGAAAAACACAAGATTATTCCTACCATATTATCACGTTGCCAAATATTTGATTTTAAACGAATTACGGTAAAAGATGCCAAAGCTCATTTGGCCGAGGTAGCCCAAAGTCAAGGTGTAGTTTATGAAGATGATGCCCTACATATCATTGCCCAAAAAGCCGATGGGGCTATGCGGGATGCCCTTTCTATATTTGACCGTGTGGTTTCCTATTGTGGTTCTAATTTAACTCGTTTGGCGGTTACAGAAAACCTAAATGTGTTAGATTACGAGACCTACATAGCTATAACCGAATTGTTGATAGACAACAAAATTCCCGAAGTTTTAATGGCTTATAATGAAATATTAGCCAAAGGATTTGACGGACACCATTTTATATCTGGATTGGCCTCGCATTTTAGAGACCTCCTTGTAAGCCAAACTCCGGCTACTATTTCGCTTTTAGAAGTGGGAGAACAGGCACAAAAAATGTATGCCAATCAAGCACAAAAATCACCCAAAGATTTTTTACTCAAAGGAATCGAATTGGCCAATGAATGCGACCTTAAGTACAAAGTCTCCCAAAATCAACGCCTGCTAGTCGAACTATGTTTGATGCAATTGGCCTCCATCACCTTTGATGGAGAAAAAAAAAAGTTAACGGATTTATAATTCCTGCTGCACATTTTTATGGAAGGGTACTCGAAATTGCCGTTGAATCAGCCGCAATTGTAGAGGCTGCACCACTTCCTATAGCTGAAATTGTTCCTGAAATCGAAACACAAACCGAAGCAAGTAAACCAATTCAGACGCCCCAACCCTTTAGGGAAAATAGTCTCGTTGCGGCTACGCCAGTTTCGGCTTTGTCTTTGGCAAGCATTCGCGCCAAAAAAGAATTACAAGAACAACATAACCCTATTAACAAGGAAGTCGTTCTGTTGCCCACTGAATCGTTTACAGATACTGAATTGTTATTGCATTGGACCAAATATGCACAAAAATTGGGCGATAAAGGCTATAAAATCATGGAGTCGTTGTTGTTAATAAACGATCCAGTAGTACAAGGTACTCAGGTGACTATAGAATTGCCCAACGAAGGTTCTAAGCTCGATTTTGAATCCGAGAAAAATGGCTTATTGGGTTTCTTGAAAGGTCATTTGCATAATCATGACATTACCATTGAGGTGATTGTAAATGAGGCGGTAGAAAATAAATTTGCTTTTACTCCTCAAGACAAATACAACCGATTGAATGAAATCAATCCGGCTCTCGATTTACTAAGAAAAACCTTCGAATTGGATATTTAATTTTCCAATTTTTGCAAAAAAGCAACCAAGCCTTTCATGTACACTTGTTGGTCGTCATACATACTCATATGACTTCCGTTTGGGCAATACAAATAGGTTCCGTGTTGCACTTGGGTAGCCATCCATTGCATGTGTTTGGGATCCATGGTATCATACTTTCCGCCTATTGTGAGTGTGGGAATACTGAGTTGCGGCAAGTCTTTTTTTCTGTCCCAATAGGTTAATTTACCCGACACCCCAAATTCACTAGGCCCTTGCATGCTTACATAAAGGGAGGAGTTCAATCGGCCAAAGGCTCTATTCATAGGCTCTGGCCAAGGAATTCTACAAATGTGTTGGTTGTAATAATGAGGCGTAAGCAATTCCATGTATCGGGGATTCGAAAAATCCTTTTTGGCTTCGAGCGTCCGTATTTCGGTTACTACATCGAGAGGCATTTGTTTGGCCAACACCTCAGCATATTTGCCATAATCGATGCAGCTTGCCATCATATTAGAGATAACCAAACCTTTCAGATTGCGCTGATATTTTAAGGCATATTCCATCGCTAAAATTCCACCCCAGGAATGGCCCAACACCACAAAATTTGACGCATCAAGTTGTAGGGCTTTGCGCACTTGCTCTACTTCTTCTACGTAACGAGGCAAATCCCAAAGCGAAACATCATTTGGGTTGTCTGAAAAACCAGTTCCCAATTGATCGTAATATATAAATTCGATGCCGGCAGCCGGTAAAAAATTCTCCAGGCACTCAAAATATTCGTGTGACATGCCCGGTCCGCCATTGAGTAATAACACCTTCAATTTTGGATTGTTGCCAAAGCGTTTGGTCCAAACAGAAAAATTTCCTTTGGGCGTAGAAATGCTTATTTTTTGAACACCGCCCACTTGAACTGACGAGGTATCCTGCTTAAAATAATCTGCCGAAGCGGTAGGAGATTTTGTTGAATTATCTGTTTTGCAAGCAGTGCAAATTGTCAATAGAACTGCTGCCAATAAAAAATAGTTCTTCATGGTATAGTATCTTATAATTTATTGTAATACATGGCTTTAATGATGCCGTCTGAAAGTCCAATTTTAGGTACATAGATGTGCTTGGCGCCACTCCATTTCATGGCGTTCAGGTAGATTTTGGTAGCCAAAACAATTACGTCGGCACGATCGGGATTTAAACCCATTTCTCCAACCAGATCATTGTAGCTTAGACTACTAAGTGTATTGTATATTTTATGCAAATAATGATAGGTTAAAGGGGTATCAATGGGTTTTTCTGACATCTTGAATAATTTATTGATGTTTCCCCCCGATCCTATTAAACTTATTTGATCGAATGGTCTTGCATGAATTTCTATCCAATTTTGTATTTCTTGCCAAATAGAATCTGGAACCATGTGGTTTAATAAGCGAACAGTTCCTATTCTGAATGATTTGGAGGCTACAATTTTTCCGTCCGAGAAAAAGGAAAATTCGGTGCTTCCTCCGCCTACATCTACAAATAAATAGGTGTTATCTGAATTTATTAAATGATTTATGTCTGTAGAGGCAATAATAGCAGCTTCTTTCTTCCCGTCAATGATATCAATGGTGATTCCGGTTTGCGCTTTTACAGCATCGATCACTTCCTTACTGTTTAGGGCCTCCCGCATGGCCGAAGTGGCTAATGCTCTAAAATCTTTTACTCGGTGTACTTTCATCAAGAGCTTATAAGCATTCATGCCGTCTATCATTCTATCGATGTTTTCGGCCGAAATAATGCCCGACGTAAACGCATCTTGACCCAATCGAATGGGCAAGCGAACAAGTGAACTTTTATTAAACTGCACCGGTTTTCCCGCTTCCTCTACTACGTTTGACACCAATAATCGCATGGCATTAGAACCAATATCAATAGCCGCATATTTTTTTATCGCAATCATACTTATTGGTTTGGGTTGGGCAATTGGGAATTTTCGGCTTTAAGTTTGTAGTAATTGTAGGTTTCTAATTGTGCTCGAAACACAGGATTTTCTCCTTTTTGGCGGTATTTATTGTCTAACAATTGCGAATGAAAACGAGCTTTTACATTTCCTTTCCAACCCAAATCAAATACATCTATTAATTCCTGTTTTATTTCAGGATCATAGATAGGACAGGCCACCTCTACACGAGTGTCTAAGTTGCGCGTCATGAAATCGGCAGAAGAAATAAAAACTTCGGGATTGTCATTATTGCTAAAAATGTATACCCGAGTATGCTCTAAATAATTGTCCACAATACTGATGGCTTCTATGTTTTCACTCATGCCTTCAATTCCTGGGATCAAGGAGCAAATGCCCCGAACTTGTAACTTAATCTTCACCCCCGCGCGACTGGCTTCGTACAATTTATCGATCATCTCAAAATCGGATAAGCTGTTCATTTTAAGGTGAATAAAAGCATTAAAGCCCAATTTGGCGTGAACAATTTCGCGTTCAATCAATTTATGAAATCGCGAACGTGTATAATGTGGAGAAACGATGAGGTGTTTGTAGCGATGAATTCTAAAATTGACTTCAAAAAAGTCAAATATCTTGTCGATGTCTTTTAATATTTTGGAATGACTGGTAAATAAAGTAACGTCGGTATAAATTTTGGCGGTTGATTCGTTGAAATTTCCGGTAGAAATTAAACCATAGCGCTTTGTTTTATTGGCTTCAACGCGCTCAATAACACAGATCTTAGAATGTACTTTAAGTCCTTTGATGCCGAAAATTAATTGAATGCCATCAACTTGCATTTTCTCGGCATACGATATATTGCTGGCCTCATCAAAGCGGGCTTGCAGTTCTATTTGAACCGTAACTTTTTTGCCGTTTTTGGCAGCATTAATCAAGGAGCTGATGATTTGCGAATTTTTTGCCAATCGATACAAGGTAATTTTGATAGAGATAACTTGTGGATCGAGCGCTGCTTCCCGTAAAAATTTAATCAAGTAAGAAAAAGATTGGTAGGGCGCGTGCACCAAATAATCTTTTTTACTGATTTTTTCGAGCATGCTGCCTTCCAAACTCAAGCCAGGAACTGGTAAGGGTTCGTTTTTTTTGTACAACAAATCAAAACGACCCAAATTTGGAAAATCTATATAATCCCTGCGGTTGTGGTAACGACCTCCCGGTATTAAACTATCGGTAAAATCGATGTGCATTTTTGACAAGAAGAACTTCAAGGTATCCTTCCCTATTTCGTGGTCGTAAACAAAGCGAACAGGCTCTCCGATGCGCCGGTCTTTTACGCTGTTGGCAATTTTTTCGAGCATACTTTTACTCAAATCACTGTCCATTTCTAACTGGGCATCTCGGGTAATTTTTATCATATGCGCCGAAACGCTGTAATAATTAAAAATATTAAAAATACTTCCCAAATTATATCGGATCACATCATCCAGCAGAATCACATAATCATTTCCATCGGCTTTGGGCAAAACCACAAAACGATTGATGGTTTTAGGAATTTCAATTACCGCATAGCGAATGGTTCTTCTTCTCGCAACTCGTTGTAAAATAGACGGAGAAACTTCATTGTTTAAAACCAATTTAACGGCCAAATAACCCGATGTATCTTTCAATAAAGGAAACTCAGCCAAATCATTCAAGATAATAGTAACCAAGGCCGGACTTACCGTTTGAATAAAATATTCTTTTACGTAGGCCTCCTGATCGGGTGAAAGTTGTTTTTCGTTGAGAATAAAAATGCGTTCGGCCTCTAGTTTTTTTTCTATAATCTTGAGGATTTTTAAACTCTCTTCCTGTTGTTCTATTACAATATTGGTTATTTCAGTCAACAATTGATTGGCCGTGCTGCCTCCTAATGCTTTTTGACCTGAAATTCCAGATAAACTCAATCGACGAATGGCCGCATAGCGCACCCGGAAAAACTCATCTAAATTATTGGAAAAAATTCCCAAAAAACGCAACCGATCTAATAATGGGACAGCCTCATCAGCAGCCTCTTGTAACACACGAGCATTAAATGCCAACCAGCTTTTTTCTCTTTCGATGTATTTATTTTCAACCATAGTAACTAATTATCATTTGGGAATTGAATGCGAACAGTAGTCCCTTTTTTTAGGCTAGACCAAGAATCAATTGCCATTTCTAGGTGCACGAAACCGGCTGTAGGCACATTTGGAATATAAATTGAGCCAAATTTATTAACAAAATCCGTAATAGCCTCGTTATGACCAAAAAGAATTAGCGTGTCATTTTGGTTGTCTGTTCTACAGATAAAACGCTCTAAATCAAGTGCATTAAAGGTATATAGATCTTCATGATAGCCAATCGCTCTTGCATTCTCCGGTAGATAAGCGCAAATAATTTGGGCTGTTTCTTTGGCTCGAACTGCAGTGCTGCATTGAATTGCATAGAATTCGGGAACTATTTTGGCTAGGAATGCACCCATAGTATGCGCATTTTCAATTCCGCGAGCTGAAATAATTCGGCTTTTATCGGCGACAGCAACCTCCCAGCTTGATTTGGCATGACGGATTAGCATGAGGGTTTTCATAGGAAGGGTGTTAGGAAAAACAAAGTAACGATTTTGCCCGTAATGTCCTGCTTATTTTATGTAATTTTTGAAAGTTAAAAGCATTGGCTCATTTTTTTTTGTGGATTTTGTCATTCGTCGATATTTATTTGTAATCTTTTTCTTTCTTTATAGATATATTTTTGTATTTTATCGTTGTTTTTTGCATTTTAACGTCATTATAAGGTGTTGATTTGATTAAAACATCCTATTTTTGAAGCGTTAAAAAGTGTGCGAATTATTTTATCTTAGCTCGACTAACGAATTTGTAGATTAATGAACTATACAGGACTAAACCCATTTTGTTACAAACAGCTGCTCAGCAAGGCAGGCATTTGCCTTCTTGCATTGAGTATGGGGCTGAATAGTTATAGTCAACAAACCCAAGCTAAGATTAAATTGGCAACCGTTTTGGTTGCAGAAATGCAATCCAAAGAAACGACTTCAGCCAATTTCTCAAACAGTAAAAACTTACAAGGCCTGCTCACCCAACACAATGAGGCAGTATACCTTAGCGGAAGCGCAATAAAAACCTATGGTGCCAAACCTAAATTGCTTGTGTTGAACCTCACTGATTTGAATCAGCTTGCTTCTGCCGAGATTGTAAAAGATAATATTGAGCTCATTCAATTGACCGTAAATCAACTTCCTGCCGGAACTGATAATCTTGATTTTTCGGTCTTGAACCCATACAAAAAATTAAAGTACATGCATTTTATCGTTCAGGAAGAGCAAACCATTCGCGATTTAGCTGCGCGAATTCCTGATGCCGATCGTTCAATCGAATTGCTGTATTCTATTGTAAATACCACCAAAGACTAATGAAGTTGAGACTAAAACAGCCGCGTTTCAGTGTAGTTCATCCTATATTCAGGATGGCATTACTGCTAATGCTTTGTTTTTTTGGTTCCTTGCAAGCGCAAGTTCGCGTAGGTTTTACCCAACGCAGTTCGCAATACAGTCCTTCTAAAAAGATATACACCTTGAAAGGAGATTTCACGATGTTGGGCAATACTTGTTTAACACCGCAAAATTACAGTCCAACTACCAACAACAATGGGCAATACATGACCTATGTTGATGCTGATACAGATCCTACTACCTTCAATTCTTCTTCCTCGACTTTGGTTTTATCAAACGAAAACGGTGCTATACCTGCTTGTTCTTCTATAGTATACGCAGGCTTGTATTGGACAGGTAAATCAAACACCAACGAGGTATTTCAGGTAACCAAAGATATCCCCAATGGCACCCAAGCCATAAACAGTACCGCTACTGTCAATCACAACAACAACATTCCAAATTCAAATTTTACCTTAATTGTTACGCGTACTACGATCAGTACCAATTATTACAATCCAAAATATACTTTTGCCGGTAACTCGAGTACGTACGTCTTTAGCTTTAACAATGCCGATGCACCCAATCGCATTACTCTATCGGTGAATGGTGCAACCGAGGCAACTATTCCGGCAACCATTAGTCCAGACGGAACCGAAGCGACTTTAGAAACACCTTATCAGATTATTGATGGAACCGTTACCCTGCAAATTCAAAAATTGGTGCGTTCGTCAGCCACCGATTTGACTCTCACCAATTACCAAAGCACCTCTTCGGCCGTGGTGAACACAACTGGAACTGTGCCCGCTTTTTTGGCATTGACCAAAACCTACGACAAGAAAAAAATATCGTTAAAAGGCCCAAATGCTTCAGCCTATACTCAATTTACTGCCGAACCCAATACCATTTATTTTCCGGGCGCAACGGTAGACGACAATATCTTTACTGCCTATACTGAAGTAACCGATTATGTGCGTGCTCATGGTGTTGGGGAATACTTTGCTGCCGATATGGCTTTGCAAGAAGGATTAGTTTCAGGCACAGGCTATTCGGGTGGTTGGGGCATCATTGTGGTGTACCAAAACTCTAAAATGAAACAACGCGACATCACTATTTTTGATGGGTATGCCTATGTAAATTCTGGAAACACAGAAGGATACAGCCTGCCCGTTTCTGGATTCAACACCATTCAGACGGGGGATGTTGGTGTAAAATTGGGTGTGATGGCTAGCGAAGGAGATGTGAGTTTTACCGGTGATTACTTTAAAATTCAAAAACAAAGTGATGGGTCCTACCTGAACTTAAGTCATGCCGGAAATTCGCCTACAAATTTCTTTAATTCTTCCATAATTACGGGTGGCCTTCGCAATCCGTACTTGGTAAACAATACCGGAATTGACATCAGTATGTTCTCCGTTCCCAACACCAACAACAGTGTGATTGGCAACAACCAAACGGCAACCAATTTTATGTACGGAACCAACGGAGACACCTACTCTATTTTCGCCATCGCCATGTCGGTTGATGCTTATAATGTAAACGTAGAAAACATCATTCAGCCGATTTCAATCAATGGCACGGTCCTGAGTAATACGACGAATTTATCCTGTTTACCAGGCCAAGATGTAGCCTATCACATAGACATCAAAAACTTAGGTAACGAAGCCATATCCAATTACAAGGTAGTAGTACCCATTCCCTACAATGCAAATTATGTGCCTGCTAGTGCCGGAACGAATCTGTTTTATAGCCCAGAACCGAGCCCCAACCAAGTACACTTTGATCCTACTCAGGGAGTTCACGGGTCCTTAATATGGGAATTGGGCAATTTGCCTATGCCTGCTTCGCCAGAAACCTTATTGGCAACTTTTCATTTTAGTTTACGAGCTACCCAAGATTGCCAATTGTTAGCCAATACGAATTGTGGTTCATTTATTGCTGCGCAGGGAGTTGCCAGCGGAACAGGCGTAATTACGGGAATATCCTTCTCAAACAGCAACCTGATTAGTGGTTACCAATCAAACGGAAGTTGTTTAGACGAACCGATTACTACAGCCATACCCATAACGATAAATGGATCTACGTACGTAAATCAAAATTGCTCCGCTTCAGCAGGTCCACGAACCATTAATTGGTGTACTACTTCAAGTAATGTATCTACCACAGAATTGGTTTCTTATTTTCCTGTTGGCACCTTATTTTACAATGAATACCCATTTACCATCAATACCGTTCAATACACAGCCACTAATCCAATCCCGTTTTCGGGAGCCAATTCTGGGCTAATATTTGCCGTAACCTTGGCCAACAGCAACTGCGGAAATCCATTTACATTAAGTCGTTGTGGCAGTATTCAAGGCAGCAATGATATTGGGTCAACCGTCAATGGAGTGCTTGGAGGCGTTTCTTTCACCAACGTGTTAGCCAATGATTTACTCAACGGACAAGTGGCTTCAGCATCGGCTGTAGTGATTAGTTTTGTTTCGTCAACCCATCCAGGAATTAGCTTAAATGGCAGCAATGTGGTCGTTGCACCAGGAACACCCGCAGGCAGTTATTTGCTTACGTATCAAATTTGCGAAACGGCCAATTTGTCAAATTGCTCCACTGCAACCGTATCGGTAGTCGTAGCAAATACGACCCTATTGGCACAAGATGATGCCTACTTCGCAATTGCCTGTGGAAGCAATTCAGTTTTGGGCTCAGTACTTCAAAATGACTTTGCGGTCGCCGGATCAGCACAAAGCAGCAATGTGAATCTTACCCAACTAGCAACCTCCAATTCCGCTATTCAGCTAAATTTAGCCGATGGCACCCTACAAATTGGGAATGGAGTACTGGCCGGAACGTATACGCTTGTCTATTCTATTTGCGACTTGACCAATACCAATTTGTGTGCGGAAGCCACCGTAACTTTGCAAATCATAGACACTACGCCTCCACAATTGCCAACTTTAGAAAATATTGAAGCGCAATGTTCTTATACGTTTGAGATACCAAGTGCAACAGATAGTTGTTCAGGAATTGTGAATGGAACCACTACCGATCCGTTGTTTTATGATACCTTGGGTGCACATACTGTAACTTGGCATTTCAGAGATTTGCAAGGAAATGAAAGTAGCACCACGCAAACGGTAAACCTAATTGCAGCAGATAGCGAACAGTCTTTTACTCATTATGTGGCCTGTAACAACGATAACAGTGAGGAAGTAAATGTAAATTTAAACCAACTACTCCCTGCTGATGTAGCGGGCTTAGGCAATTGGGAAGACACCGACAATTCTACTGGATTAATTGGCAATACCTTTATTCCTTATCAAATTCCTGTGGGTATCTACCGTTTTACCTATACTGTTCAAGTTGGATCCTGTACTCAAAAAGTAGTAATTTCGATGCAAGTAGACAACGATTGTATTGTAGAACCAGCAGGAACTTGTATTTTAGTTGTGCACAATGCCGTTACCGTAAATGATGACCGAACCAATGATGTGCTCTTCATAGAAAACATAACCGATTCGGCTTGTTTTGTAGCGAATACCGTAGAAGTATATAACCGTTGGGGCGTATTGGTTTATGAGTCAGATCAGTATGACAATGAAACCAGAGCCTTTAGAGGCTACTCCCAAGGGAGAGCAACTGTCGGTTCAAGTGCGTTGCCTACCGGAACCTATTTTTACAACATACAAGGAACAAAACCAGATGGAACTGTCGTGCACAAACAAGGTTATTTATATTTAACAAATTAAGTGTACAGGCGCTCAAACTAAACTAAGATGAAAACAAGAATACTTCTTTTCTTTTTACTACTCCTCGGATTCGGCAGCCAAGCACAGCAGGATGCTCAATTCACGCAGTACATGTACAACACCATCAATGTAAACCCAGCTTATGCAGGCTCTCGGGGAATGATGACCGTATTTGGTTTGCACCGTACCCAATGGGTAGGCATCGAAGGTGCGCCCGAAACCAATACATTATCCTTAAACACCCCTTTAAACGACAGCCAAGTGGGAATTGGGTTTTCGGCTATGAATGATAAAATTGGCCCTACAGTAGAAAACACCCTGACTGCCGATTTTTCCTATACCATTCCTACCTCTGACACCTATAAATTAGCCTTTGGATTGAAGGCAGGCGGCAGCTTTTTCAATTTAGACGTTTCAAAATTAGATCCCAACAGCCCCGTTGATCCCTCGCTTACGAATTACAACAAATTCAATCCGCAAGTAGGCGCCGGTTTCTATTTGAATTCAGACAAAACTTATGTGGGCGTTTCGATTCCCAATTTTTTGCAAACGCACCGCTATAATGACAACGACGTGCTTTTGTACACACCCAAAATGACCTATTATCTTATCGCAGGACATGTTTTTGATTTGAATCCAAACCTGCAATTTAAACCGGCTTTATTAACCAAAATCGTAAACGGAGCCCCTTTGCAAGTTGATTTGTCCGGAAATTTCTTAATCAACGAAAAACTCACCTTGGGCCTTGCCTACCGCTGGGATGCTGCTGTGAGCGGCATGGCTGGATTTCAAGTGTCAGATGGTTTGTTTATTGGATATGGGTATGATTACGAAACCACTCGTTTGCAAAAATACAATTCGGGTTCGCACGAGATTTTCCTGCGATTTGATTTATTCTCCAACTACAATACTATTGTTTCTCCCCGATTCTTCTAACTATGAAACAACTCAACCGTTTTACCCTGCTCCTGTTTATTCTCGTTTTACAAAGTACGACCTCCCTTTTTGCACAACAAAAAATGGTGGCCGAAAAAGCAGCCAAACAATACGATAAATTGGCCTATGTAGATGCCATAAAAACCTATGAAAGCTTAGTCGAAAAAGGATACAAATCAGAAGAACTATTTCAGAAGTTAGGTAATTCCTATTATTTCAACGCCCAATTGAGCAAAGCCAATACCTATTACACCCAATTGTTTGCCCTCAATAAAAACCAAGAGCCCGATTATTTGTATCGTTTTGCCCAAACGTTAAAAGCCGTTGGCAATTATCCCCAATCGGATGCAATCATGGGCGAATTTGCTCAAAAAACAACGGCCGATTTACGCGCCAAACAATTTGAAAACCGCAAAGATTATTTGGCGCAAATTGCCCGAAATTCCAATCGCTACGAAATACAAAACTTAAAAATCAATTCGGTTTATTCTGATTACGGTAGTACGGTTGTAAATAACAACCTCGTATTTGCCTCTTCACGCGATACCGGCAGTGTGTTTCAACGCAAGCACAAATGGACCAACGAATCATTCACGGGCTTGTACAGCAGTAAAATAGACGGAAACGATTACCAGGATGCTGTAAAATTTGCCGCCGAAATCAATTCGAAATTTCATGAATCATCTGCGGTATTTTCTAAAGACGGAAATACTGTTTATTTTACTCGAAACAATTTCAATCACGGAAAAAAAGGAAAGGACGCCAACCGCATGACGTTGCTTAAAATTTACCGGGCACAGTTAGAAAAAGGCAGTTGGAAAAATGTAACCGAATTGCCGTTTAATAGTAACGAATTCAATACCGCTCATCCTGCATTAAATGCGAATGAAACTACCTTGTATTTTGCTTCTGATCGTCCGGGTGGTTTTGGTAAATCAGACCTTTGGCAGGTTGAAATTCATGCGGACGGAAGCTTTGGAGAACCTGTAAATTTAGGAAATAGCATCAACACCGAAGGTCGTGAAACCTTCCCGTTTGTGAGCAAAGCCAACGAATTTTATTTTGCAACCGACGGCTATCCAGGTTTAGGTGGATTAGATATTTACCAAACCGAAGCCAGCAACAATTCTTGGAAAATACCTCAAAACATAGGAGCTCCAGCCAATTCTTCGGCAGATGACTTTGGCTTTTACATCGACTCAGACAGCCGTAAAGGATTTTTAACCTCCAATCGCGAAGGTGGTAAAGGCAGTGACGATCTGTATGCCTTTATTGAAACAAAAAAATTGAGTTGTACGCAAACCATCAAAGTGGCTGTGGTTGATAAAGATTCTAGAAAATCAATTGGACAAGGAAGCATAACCGTATTGGATGATCAATTTCAGGTAGTTCAAAACCTAACGATTAATGCAGATGGAACCCTAGAAATAAAAGAAGTTTCCTGCGATAAAAATTATTTTATTCGATTGAGTTCGCCCGATTACCAAACCAAAGAAATGGCCTTAGTAAAATCGACCGAGGAACCGGCCGTTTATGAACTTGAACTTAACCAAAAACCGATTGCAACAGGCGATGATTTGGCCAAATTAATTGACATTAAAATGGTCTACTTTGATTTAGACAAATCGAATATCCGACCCGATGCGGCCTATGAGTTAGAGAAAATCGCCAGTATATTAGAGCAAAATCCCACTATAAAAATAGATGTGCGCGCGCATACAGACAGTCGTCAAACGGCGGCCTATAATGCCAAACTTTCTGAACGCAGAGCCCAATCAATTATGGCTTGGCTTGTGCAACGCGGCATTGCGGCCAATCGCTTGAGCGGTCGTGGTTATGGCGAATCACAACTTACCAATCGGTGTAGTGATAGCGTTCCGTGCTCGGAAGAAGAACACCAGGCGAATAGACGTTCGGAGTTTGTGGTGGAGTAGTTATCCGTTGTCCGTTTTCCGTTATCCGTTGTTGTTTTTTAAAATAGAACAACCTCGTTTACTTAATCACTTTCAATTCTTTAATAATACTTGCATTCAATTCCGAAAAATGAGCAATCACACGATCGGCTTGAGAATAATCTTGTAGTTTAGAATTCACGCTGTCGTAGCCAATGCAATAAATGCCAGCAGCTTTGGCTGCCAAAACGCCATTGGTGCTGTCTTCTATAACGATACAATTCTCTACAGGCGTTTGCGCCAATTGAGCCGCAGCTTCAAAAATGGCAGGATGCGGTTTTGATTTCGGAAAATCTTCGCCCGATACAATGTGCGAAAAATAGGAATACAGTCCGAAACGATTAAAAATTCGGTCTATGGTTACCTTGGCCGATGAAGATGCCAACACCAATTGAAATCCATTGGCATGCAATTCTTGAATGAGTGGCAATACGCCGTCTAATAAATACAAATCAGGTTTGGAATCAAAGGCGGCATTAAAATAAGCACGCTTGGCCAAAACCAAATCCCCTACTTCATGCGATAAATTGTATATGCCTTTTAGTTTTTCGTAGATATTTTTGGTTGAATTTCCCGTAAAAGATGCATACACCTCTTGACTTACGTCAATTTGCAACTCAGAAAAGTGTTGCTGGTAGGCATAGTGGTGCACCGGTTCGGTATCGACAATTACCCCATCCATGTCAAAAATTACGGTTTGGATCATTCGGGATTTTCTATTTTTAATAAATCTTTAATTACGGTTTCTGCGGCATGCAGTCCAAACACACAAGGCATCCAGCTGTTGGTGCCATAAAATGATTTCTTGTAGTTCTTGCCGTCAGTCATTTTTAGGCTGGTTTCGTCGGGTATTTCGGTCGAGAATACCACTTTGATGCCACGGTAAATGCCTTCTTTTTTCAAGCGCTTGCGCACTACTTTGGCTAAAGGACAAGTGGTCGATTTACTGATGTCGGTTACTTTTACTTTGGCCGATTCAAATTTTCCGCCGGCACCCATATTGCTTATGATTTTCACTTTTTTCTGCTTGGCGGCAATGAGCAAATTTACTTTGGGTGTAATGCTGTCAATGCAATCCAACACATAATCAAATTCGGGAGTAATCAGGTCAAAGGCGCGCTCGGGCGAAATAAATTCGCGAAGCGTAGTCAGTTTTATTTCGGGGTTGATGTCGAGCAAACGAGCGGCCATGAGCTCTACTTTGGGTAAACCCACGGTAGAATGCAAGGCCGGCAATTGGCGGTTGATGTTGGTAATATCGATTACATCGCCATCTACAATGGTCATCTTGCCCACACCTGCACGGGCGATAAATTCGGCAGCAAATGAGCCCACTCCACCCAAGCCCACGATCAAGACATTGGCTTGTTGTAAATTGGTAATTCCAGTTGATTTAAAAAGCAATTCTGCTCGTTCTTGCCACTGTGCCATGCAAAAAATAATTAATTAAACGGATTTAAAAACGGCTGCAAAAGTACAATTTAGGCTTGATTTTAATTGATCTAGTGACATTTTTTTGCAAGCGGCAGCAATTTCATACACTTCTTGTATCGACCGATCAGTAGTGTCGGTTTCCAGAAAAAAACGATCATTCGAAACTGTGGCTAATACATCGGCCAATTCGGGTTGTTGAAACAAATATTTTCCAAAAGACAGGTAGTACCCCTGTTGCAATAATTGCTGAGCCAGTTGTGCATTTTTAGAAAATCCATGGATGATGATGGGCACCGTAATTCCCTGAGTTGAAATACAGTGAATCAACTCTTGAAAAGCCGCCACACAATGAATAATAACTGGTTTCTGTACTTGTTGAGCCAAATGCAACTGGGCTTCAAAAACCTGCTGTTGCAAATGAAAAGGAACTTCAATCCGCTTGTCTAATCCGCATTCGCCCACCGCAGCAACTTGAGGCAAGGCAATATACTGTTCGAGCAATGCCAATTCCTGCATTACTGTTTCTTGCTTAATATGCCACGGATGAATCCCTACTGAACTCAAGGGAATGCTCATGTCAAATTCTAAGGGATATTGATTGACCAAAGCCAATACTCCGGATTTGGGTGTGGAGTTGTGGGTGTGGAGGTTGAAGAATTTCATTTTTTTGTTGTCGGTTGTGAGTTGTCTGTTTTCGGTTATCCAAATATAAGTAGATTATGTAGATACATAAAACTTCCATCTCCCCGCTTCCAACTCACCACTTCCAACTCATTTTTAAAGTACACCTCTGCTCAAAAAAAACCTACATTTGTATTCCATTCTACACCATGATCAAAGCAGCAATTACTCAGTACTTCAACAATTTTAAAGGATTTCGACGCGAAATTTGGATCCTCACCTTGGTTACATTCATCAACCGAGCGGGCACTATGGTCTTGCCCTTTCTTTCAAAATACCTCAAAGAAAATTTGCATTTTTCTTATGCCGAAGTGGGCTGGATTATGGTGTGTTTTGGACTGGGATCAATGTTGGGGTCTTGGTTGGGCGGCAAATTATCCGACAAAATTGGCTTTTATAAAATCATGGTGTTCAGTTTGTTTACCAGTGGTATATTATTTTTTGGGTTGCAATACATCACTTCTTTTTGGGGACTTTGTGGAGGAATTTTTATCCTCATGACCATCGCCGACATGTTTCGACCGGCCATGTTTGTATCTATTGGCGCCTATGCCAAACCAGAAAATCGTGTACGGGCGCTCACCTTAGTGCGATTGGCGATAAATTTAGGGTTTTCGGCAGGACCAGCCTTGGGCGGTTTACTCATAATTACCGCCGGCTATAATGGACTATTCTGGGTTGATGGAGGCAGTTGTATTGTCGCTATTTTGGTGTTTGTTTTATTGGTAAAAGAAAAGAAAAAACCAGTCGATTTGGTTGATACTACACAAACAACAGTTGCCGTTCCGTCCGTATTTAAAGACAAAATTTACTGGTTATTTTTGTTTGTTAGCTTCAGTACAGCTTTGTTGTTTTTTCAATTATTCACCACCTTGCCACTCTATCATAATGAATTTTACAGCTTGAGCGAATTTCAGACAGGTTTGCTCATGACCTTTAATGGCTTACTCATTTTTGTGCTCGAAATGCCTATTGTGAGTATAGCCGAACGGAGACAAATAAATAAATTGAAAATCATATTTTGGGGAAGTTTATGTATGGCATTAAGTTTTTTTGTGTTACTCTTTAATGGTTGGGTAGGTGTTTTGGTACTTTCTATCTTCTTTATGAGTATGGGTGAAATATTTTTATTTCCCTTCTCCAATGGCTTTGCGTTGAGTAGAGCCCACAAAGGACATGAGGGCCGATATATGGCAATATTTACCATGAGCTATAGCTTGGCGCACATTGCCAGTTCTAAAGTGGGATTAGAAATAATCAGTCATTATGGGTACCAAACCAATTGGGTTGTCATGGGAATACTTGGCTTGGTAGCAATGGGCTGCAGCTATTGGGTTCTTCAGCTGCATCGAGCAGAACAGCGTTTATAAATTTTGGCTCCTTGCTTCGGCTTTAATTTGCAGTAAACTTTTAGACGTTGTACAAAGTTGTTCACAAACAAACTGCAACAACATTTGCTTGTTCTGGTTTGGGATATAATCCATCCAGGCGGGTTTATCAACTAATCCTCGAATAATTTTAAGTGTTTTTATCGTTTCGGATGCTGTGCGAACTAATGCGTTGTGAATGGAAATGCCTTGGTCTTTGTGGAAGTAATTGGCCTGTTTGGAAATTGGGTTGTATTGAATAAAATAAAGTTGATCATGCTCATTATCCGGATGAAACGACACCCAATCGGCATAGCCAATTTTGGTTCGATTTGCCGCAGTTATTTCTTTTGGATTCAATCGCCATTTGCAATTGGCAGCTCTCCCCCAGTGGTTTGATTTTCGGTAAACACCCGCCGAAGTAAAGTAATATTCACTGCCCGATTTACTCCTGTAATTTAGGACTAAAGCTTGGATTTCATAATCAGATACTTCTTGAAACAGACAAAAAGTATGGCGATGAAAGTTGGTGCGGTTGTACAATTTTACAGGCATAAAGTAAATAATGAGTAGGATTGAATATCTTTGCGACAAACAAAAATACAATGTCAAAAGGAATTTACACGGGGAATATTGAAAAAGATGAATACGGCAATTATTTTTGCGGGAACATTTTGTTGGATTATCAACTTGTAGCAAAAAGTTTTCAAGTAGGTGATAAAATCACCATCAAAACCGTAATCGAAAACCCCAGCGATAAATCGTACAATTTGTATCCACAGAAATCGCGAAATTTCGCCAAGTTCAACACCAAACCCGAGCAATAGAACATGTTTTTCGTCCTTGCCAAACTCAATAAATTGCTTTTGCCCAGCCTCACCAAAAGCGGATTGGACATCACCAAAGCCAAACCTTGGCAAAAGGCACTCCTTGCCTACCGCTATTATGTCACCTCGCGTGCACTCGATAAAAAATAAGCAGATTTAATCTAATTTGTATTTGCACAATTGGTATTAATGCCTATATTTGCAGCCGCAATAAGGCCTCGTGGCGCAACTGAATAGCGCATCTGATTACGGCTCAGAAGGTTACTGGTTTGAATCCAGTCGAGGTCACGAATGAATCCAAAAACATAAAAAAAACGCCAAGTTTACTTGAGCGTTTTTTTTGTTTTTGGATTCTCAAAGCGGAGCTTTCCTGGATGTCGCTTGCGAAATCCAGGTATTCGTGAGGCTATTTTGCAGCAAATTTCTCTAGAATAGAATTAGTTGATTCATTGAAATGGATGTCGCTTGCGAAATCCAGGTATTCGTGAGGCTATTTTGCAGCAAATTTCTCTAGAATAGATTTAGTTGATTCATTGAAATGGATGTCGCTTGCGAAATCCAGACGATTCGTAAATATATAATAATCATAACTTTAAAATAATATTATCTGATTTAACGAACTGGATGTCGCTTGCGAAATCCAGGTATTCGTGAAGCAATTACATTTATTTTTGAGCAGCTCTCCTATTAGTTATCGCTAGTGATAACTATGATTTGTGTCCATTTTTGTGTCCATTTCAAAATTTTATATTGAATGTAATTATTCAATTAATCAAAATAATTTGATTTGTGTGTTCGAATTAAATATAAATTAGTGAAACAGTAAAAACCAAACAGCACAACTCTATCATGCATGCTTATAATAAAAACATTTTGGGTTTGCGTTTACTGTATAAATATAAACACCACCGACTTTTATAATATGATCTCGTCCTTAGCCCCATCAAAACGCAACTCGCAATTTGCCTCATACCAATAACTGGCTTTTTGCCCACTAAATTTAATAGGTGCATTGAGCTCGTTTCTCATGAAAGAGATATAATTATATACGGTACGTTCTGATATACCCAATTTAATGCACAGTTCTTTAGGCGGACCCGTGCGTTCGTTCTTTATTAGTTCGTGTAATTTTTTGATAACTCTAATGTCCATAAGTAATGCAAGTATATAAATTGATACTGCAACCAAAATTCAGTGTGTAATTTTTTTTTAACAGCTGTGCATATTTTTTGTTATTTAGTATTTTTTCAGCATACTCTTTAACTCCAACAGGCGAAATATGTTACAACTAATTTAAAATCATAGACTTATCAGTACCTCGGCTTTAATAAGTGATTACAAAATGATTTTATAAACAAATTTAGGGCCCTAATATTTGCAGTTATTGTAGATTTTCTACAGTAAATGTTAAATTAAACGGTAAACAAAACCGCTAGATGAAGTTCTAGTAAAATGACTTACTTTTAAAAAATTAATACTGAAGGGGTGTCTACTTATATATTTCAAGAAAAAACTACTCACAAAAGCTATTCAAGAGATGAACTCAATAACAGCGAATGGGAACAAAGCCTATTTGTGAATTGCAGTTTTAGCAGCTGCAATTGGATAGGGGTTTCCTTTATAGATTGTGTGTTTGAAAATTGTTTGTTTGATGGTGCACAACTTAACCATGTTGCGTTGCGTTCGGTTAGATTTATTAACTGTAGCATGAAAAACCTAAATTTTGCGATGTGCGACCGGCTGTTGTTTGCCGTTTGGTTTGAGCAATGCCGATTGGATTTTTCTAAATTCTATACCCTACCCCTAAATGCAGCCCTATTTAACAACTGCAGCCTACTTGCCGTCGATTTCATGAAAGCGAATCTGCAAGCGGTAGTATTTGATAAATGCGACTTGCATCGAGCAGAATTTGAAGGAGCGTTGGCCCAAAAAGCAGATTTTTATTCGAGTGAAAATTACAGCATTAATCCGGCCAAAACTAAGCTAACTAAAGCGGTGTTTGCTGAGTCAAAACTAACGGGGTTAACCGCACACTTGGGATTAAAAATTAATTAGGGATTTTGTGAAAACAAAATCTTCCATAACATAGCCAAAATCAAGCAAAATATCTTCTGTTTTGAGTAGAGAAAAGCCATTTTTTTTATAAAAAAATTGGGCTGAATTGTTTCGATTTACATTCAGCAACAAGCAGTTACCTTCTGCTTCTACTGTAATATGGGAAACAAAATCGAGTAATTCTTGGCCAACATGTTGACGCTGGTACTCGGGCAGAATATATAATTTATGCACTTTGGTAGTGCCCGGTAAATAATGCTGTTGAATGCCCACAAAACCAACGGTTTCCCCTTCTAAAATGGCTAGAAAATATTCGTGATTTTTCTCTGTGACATCTTGAGTCAATGCCGATTCACAATAAAACAAATCCAACATAAAAAGCAACTGCGCTTCGGTAAGTATCGAACTATATGCCACAGGCCAAGTTTGTCGAGCTATCGTTTGAATTACGCTAAAATCAGAAAAAGTGGCTCTACGAATTTCTATTCTATTAGCCATGAACGGTTTCTTTTTTGCCGTATTTTACAATGACCGAAGCTTCAAATTCGAGCCATTCTCGCCAGCGTTTCTCCACGTCAATGCCTTCGCCATATTTACGGGCATACCCAATAAAAGTAGTATAATGCGCTGCTTCACTTTCCATTAGTTCGCGATAAAAGGAAGCCAATTCAGGATCTTCTATGTTTTCTGAAAGCACTTTAAATCGTTCGCAACTTCGGGCTTCAATCATGGCCGAAAACAACATACGCTCCACAAAACCAGAAACTCGGCTACCCGTATTGCTTTGTTTCATGTAGTTCACCAATTCGCCCACGTACTCGTCTTTGCGTTCGCGACCCAACTTCAATCCACGTTGTTTGATGATGTTGTGCACTAGTTCAAAGTGTTCCAATTCTTCTTTGGCCAAAGCCAACATATCTGTAACCAAATCGGGGTATTCGGAGTTGATGGTCACAATCGTAATGGCATTCGTAGCTGCTTTTTGTTCACACCACGCATGATCCGTTAGAATTTCCTCGATGTTGGATTCTACGATATTCACCCAGCGGGGATCAGTAGGCAATTGCAAACGGAAAGTTGACATACTATTTAAGTTAAAATACAAATAAAGGCCGTTCGCTCATCATTTCATTGACTTCGTCAGCAACTGCTTCAATTTCGGCTTCGTCGGTGTGGTTCATCAACACGCGATCAATCAAGGCCACGATGATTTCCATGTCGCTTTCTACTAATCCCCGTGTGGTGATAGCAGGAGTTCCGATGCGGATTCCAGAGGTTACAAAAGGAGATTTATCATCAAAAGGAACCATATTTTTATTTACCGTAATTTCTGCTTTTACCAAGGCGTTTTCGGCTTCTTTTCCGGTAATGTTCTTGTTGCGTAAATCGATTAACATCATGTGGTTGTCGGTTCCACCTGAGATTAAATGGTAATCGCGTTTCACAAAGGCTTCAGCCATGGCTTTGGCATTTTTTTGCACCTGCATGGCATAACGAAAAAATTCGTCGGTGAGGCATTCGCCAAAGGCAACTGCTTTGGCCGCAATAATGTGCATCAACGGACCCCCTTGATTTCCTGGAAACACAGCCAAGTCTAACAAAGACGACATCATACGGATTTCACCTTTTGGCGTAGTTAATCCCCATGGGTTTTCGAAATCTTTGCCCATCATAATCATTCCGCCACGAGGTCCGCGCAAGGTTTTGTGGGTGGTCGTAGTTACAATATGGCAATGTGGAATCGGGTCGTTCATTAATCCTTTGGCAATCAAACCAGCAGGATGTGAAATATCGGCAAGCAATAAAGCCCCAACACTGTCGGCAATTATACGAAATCGGGCAAAATCCATGTCTCGGCAATAGGCTGAGGCACCAGCAATGATCATTTTGGGTTGCTCGCGTGTAGCTATTTCTTGAATTTTATCGTAATCAAAACGGCCCGTTTCTTTTTCAACGCCGTAGAATGAAGCCGTATATAATTTACCGGAGAAATTTACCGGGGAGCCGTGGGTTAAGTGTCCGCCGTGTGATAAATCAAATCCTAAAATTTTATCACCCGGCTTCAAACAGGCCGAAAAAACTGCCGTATTGGCTTGCGATCCCGAGTGCGGTTGTACATTCACGTATTCGGCACCAAACAATTCTTTGGCACGATCAATGGCAATTTGTTCTACTATATCTACTACTTCACAACCGCCATAATAACGTTTGCCAGGATAACCCTCGGCATATTTATTGGTTAAACAAGAACCAGCCGCTTCCATGACTTCATCGCTGACAAAGTTTTCTGAGGCAATGAGTTCTATTCCATGTTGTTGTCTGTCTTGTTCGTCTAGGATCAGGTCGAATATTTGTTGGTCGTGTTGCATTGGGTTTTAATTTAATTTTAACGGACCAAAAATACAAAAATCGTTTGGTAAATAATTCATTAATGATATATTTGATCACTGAATTTTCAACAACAAATTAACCATTCTTATGCCTATAACTGCCAATAATCCCGCACGTAAATCGTGGGTAGACATTCCGCCAAAAAGTGATTTTCCCATTCAAAATATTCCGTTTGGTGTATTCATTTCCAAAAATGATGTCATCACGATTGGAACGCGTATAGGCGATTATGCAATAGACTTGGGTGCTTTGCAACAACTCCATTATTTTGAAGGAATTGAGCTCACCGAAGACTTGTTTATGCAAGACACTTTGAATGATTTTATCTCGGCTGGTAAAATTACTTGGCGATTGGTTCGCAACCGCATTGCCGATATTTTTGACATTAGCAATCCGCTGTTACGAGATAATGCAGCACACCGAGCACAAATTATTTGCGCAGTTGCCGAAGTAGAAATGCAGTTGCCCGTTCAAATTGGCGATTATACTGATTTTTATTCGAGCAAAGAACACGCCACCAATGTGGGCATGATGTTTCGCGATCCGGCCAATGCCTTGCTCCCTAACTGGCTTCACATTCCGGTGGGCTACCACGGTCGAAGCTCTACCATTGTGCCTTCGGGAATTCCGGTGCATAGACCGATGGGTCAGACCTTGCCAAATGGCGAAAACACCCCTGTTTTTGGTCCTTCTCGCTTGATTGATTTTGAACTCGAAATGGCCTTCATCACCACCGATGCCAATGTAATGGGAGAAAACATTCCGGTGCACGAAGCCGAAGACTATATTTTTGGGATGGTTTTGTTGAATGATTGGAGTGCCCGCGACATACAAAAATGGGAATATGTTCCGCTAGGCCCTTTTTTGGCCAAAAATTTTGCCTCTTCGATTTCTCCTTGGATCGTAACAATGGAAGCCTTAGAACCTTTTAGAACCAAAAGTCCGAATCAAGACCCTACGCCGCTACCCTATTTGCAACAAAAAGGAAAACACGCTTTTGATATTCAGTTGGAAGTAGCCATACAACCCGAAAATGGGGATGAGACAATCGTTTCTCAATCGAACTTTAAATACATGTATTGGACGATGAGCCAGCAATTGGCACACCATACCTCCAATGGCTGTCGGGTAAATTCGGGCGATATGATGGGATCGGGGACTATCTCCGGACCTACGCCATCTAGCTATGGCTCGATGTTGGAACTCACTTGGGGTGGTAAAAATCCTTTACAATTAGCTGACGGTTCCGAACGCAAATTCATCAACGACAACGACACCGTAATCATGAAGGGCTTTTGCAAAAACAAGGAAGTACGCATCGGATTTGGTGAAGTTTCAAGCAAACTCCTGCCGCCTTTTGTGCGCAAATAAATTTAGAGATACTTTTTTAAAAGTTGGGCATCGATGTCCGAATGCGAAGCGTGGTGCACCACTTTTCCTTTATTCAATAGAATCAATTGGGGCGATTGATGCGTGACCGAAAACTGCTCGGCAATAGCCGACGAAATGGGTCGGTATTCCAATAAATCCAAGTAATACGCATCGACTGCATCTGCCAAATCAAATTCATTTTCAAATTGTTTCAAGACACTACGGCTGACTCCACAACGGGTGCTGTGTTTAAAAATTAGCAATGGTTTTTTTTGGGATTCTTCCATCAACTGATCTATTTGAGATAAAGTAGTAAGTGGAATCCAAGGAACTTTTGAAAATTCAGAAGACGTATTGTTGCCAAAAAGACCGGAAAATAAACTCATCAGGATATACTTTAAGACAAAATGACTGATTTACTGATATAAATCAGGTGAATTGGAGTCAAGATGTCGGAATTTGCGCATTGGAACAGATCTTGTCGAATGCAAAGCAAAACTAATTGAAATCACCCAAATTCTAATCCTACTTCACCATGAATTTAGCAAAGTTTACCACCAAATCACAAGAAGCAATTCAACAGGCTCAGCTACTTGCCCAAGGAATGGATCACGCCCAAATAGAAAACGAACATTTACTTCGGGCTATTTTGGATGTTGATCAACACGTAACACCCTTTTTACTCAAAAAAACACAGGTGAATTTAGCCACCTTAAACAACCAAATTGACGCCACCTTACAAAGCTATCCCAAAGTTTCGGGAGGCAATTTACAGCTGTCACGCACCACTAATTCTACGCTCAATGAGGCCGAATTGTATGCCCAAAAACGCCAAGACGAATACGTGGCGATTGAACACATTGTGTATGCGGTATTCACCACCAAAAGCAAACTCAGTCAACAATTGAAAGACATGGGCTTGACTGAAAAAGCTTTGATTGCTGCAATTGACGAATTGCGAAAAGGCGAACGCGTAACCTCCCCCTCGGCCGAAGAAACCTACAATGCCTTGTCCAAATATGCCAAGAACCTCAACGAATTGGCTAAAAATGGTAAACTCGATCCGGTGATTGGCCGAGACGAAGAGATTCGCCGCGTGTTGCAAATTCTTACCCGACGCACCAAAAACAATCCGATGTTGGTGGGCGAACCGGGTGTGGGTAAAACCGCGATTGCTGAGGGATTGGCCCACCGCATTGTAGATGGCGATGTGCCCGATAACTTGAAAGACAAACTCGTGTTTTCACTCGATATGGGTGCCCTGATTGCCGGTGCCAAATACAAAGGCGAATTTGAAGAACGACTCAAATCGGTGGTCAAAGAAGTAACCGCCGCTGAGGGAGACATTGTATTGTTTATCGATGAAATTCACACCTTAGTTGGAGCCGGCGGTGGCGAAGGAGCCATGGATGCCGCCAATATTTTGAAACCCGCCTTGGCTCGAGGGGAATTGCGCGCCATTGGAGCCACTACCCTAGACGAATACCAAAAATACTTTGAGAAAGACAAAGCATTAGAACGTCGTTTTCAAAAAGTGATGATTGACGAACCCGATACCGAAAGCGCGATCTCCATCTTGCGAGGCATCAAAGAAAAATACGAAACGCACCATAAAGTGCAAATCAAAGACGATGCGATTATTGCGGCAGTAGAATTGTCGCAACGCTACATCACCAATCGATTTTTGCCCGACAAAGCCATTGACCTGATGGACGAGGCTGCTTCAAAACTGCGCATGGAAATCAATTCCAAACCCGAAGAATTGGATGTATTGGACCGTAAAATCATGCAATTGGAAATAGAAATTGAAGCCATCAAGCGCGAAAACGACGAAAGCAAACTCAAAGTCTTGGGCATGGAATTGGCCAATGTAAAAGAAGACCGCAACGAAATTTATTCGCGTTGGAAAGCCGAAAAAGATGTGGTGGATGCCATTCAATCCGAAAAGCAAAAAATCGAGGATTACAAATACGAAGCCGAACGGGCCGAACGCGAAGGCGATTACGGAAAAGTAGCCGAAATTCGCTACGGAAAAATCAAGGAAGCACAGGCAATATTGGACCAACTGCAAACCGATTTGGCCAACAACCCAGCCGGGCATTCCTTGATTAAAGAAGAAGTAACCCGCGAAGACATTGCCGAAGTGGTGGCCAAATGGACCGGCATTCCGGTAACGAAAATGCTGCAAGGTGAACGCGAAAAATTGTTGCACTTAGAAGCCGAATTGCACAAACGGGTGGTGGGCCAAGAAGAAGCGATTGAAGCAGTGAGTGATGCGGTACGTCGAAGTCGAGCAGGCTTGCAAGACTTAAAGAAGCCCATTGGTACCTTCTTGTTTTTGGGCACTACGGGTGTGGGTAAAACCGAATTGGCCAAAGCCTTAGCCACTTATTTATTTGACGACGAAAACGCCATGACGCGCATTGACATGAGCGAATACCAAGAACGCCATAGCGTGAGCCGTTTGGTGGGAGCGCCTCCGGGTTATGTGGGTTACGATGAAGGCGGTCAATTGACCGAAGCTGTGCGCCGCAAACCCTACTCCGTAATTTTATTGGACGAAATAGAAAAAGCGCATCCCGACACCTTTAATATCTTGTTGCAAGTACTCGACGAAGGCCGACTCACCGACAACAAAGGACGTTTGGCCGATTTTAAAAACACGATCATCATTATGACTTCCAATTTGGGAAGTGCCATCATTCAAGAAAAATTTGAAAATTTCAAAGGATCGATTGAAGCCGCTACAGAAGCCGCCAAAACAGAAGTCTTGGGCTTGTTGAAACAAACGGTGCGTCCAGAATTCATCAACCGTATTGACGAAATAGTCTTGTTTACGCCGCTAACTTCGGAGAATATTACTCAAATTGTACACATTCAGCTGAAAGGAATTCTCAAAATGTTGGCCCAACAACACATCACCCTCGATGCCACGCCCGAAGCCATTGCTTATTTGGCGCAAAAAGGCTACGATCCGCAATTTGGCGCACGACCAGTAAAACGAGTGATCCAGCGGGAAGTGTTGAACCAATTGTCTAAAGAAATCCTCTCGGGATCCATCACCGCTGAGAGCATCATTTTGCTCGACGCCTTTGACGGCAAACTGGTGTTCCGAAATCAAACTCTGTAACGCAAAAGAGCACTCTGGGTTAGAGTGCTCTTTTTTTTGTTTGAAAATTTCAAAATTTGAAGATTTGGAAATTTGGAAATTCAAAAAGATTATATTCATTTCTTCGATTTCTAAAATCTGTGTTGCTAATTTTAATTAATAAAATTGGCTAAGTGTCCATTTATGTTTTATGGAACGCAGATTTATATAATTAGAATAATCTGGAAAATTTTTATCATTTCTTCGATTTCTCAAATCTGTGTTGCTAATTTTAATTAATAAAATTGGCTAAGTGTCCATTTATGTTTTATGGAACGCAGATTTATATAATTAGAATAATCTGGAAAATTTTTATCATTTCTTCGATTTCTCAAATCTGTGTTGCTGTTCTTTTTTCCGATACTAGTGTACATGACCATTAGCTTTAATCAAGAACACCACAATTATTAATTTTTAATTAAAAATAACTTTATATATCTCCTCATACGATTTTAACTGCTTTGGATGCACATGCATGGTAATTAATTGTGTTTTATCATGGGGATTTAATTTTTTGATATCCTCGTTTTTCAAATAGGCCAAATTGCCCGATTTAGTGATTCCCCAGATCAAATTTTTAGCCGCTGGATTGTATTGTACAGAACCGGTATATCGAAATAAAGTATTGGAGTTTAATTGAACTAAGACTAAATTTTGAAGAGAAATGCGTGCACCGGATTCGTCTACATAATTGGGTGGCAATACTCCTCCCGATGGATAAGACGTTGGGTAATCGCAATTTGTAAAACCAAAACTGTTTAATTCCAAGGTTCGGATTACTTTCTCGATAGGGTTTAATTTGAGGACTTCATCTTGACGGTATTTATCAATTAATGCCCAATAATCATCCCATTTTTGTCTGATTAAATCCTGATTTTGGAGCAATTTTTTGTACTTTTTTTGGTAATGGCGCATGGCTTCGTTATAGTCTTTTCCCTTTTTGAAGGCCAAATAACAGGTGCATTTCTGGGTTTGTTGATACGCTCCAATGCCCTTAATAGAGGTGACTTCATATTCGCCATTTTGCAAAGGCTTCACCCGCATTTCTTGTGCATCACTTATTTTGCATTGCGCAGGATTTACCGGTTCAAACAACACATTGTGGTATTCGTAGATTTCAGGAAAATTTCCGGTATCGTCTTTGATCTCAAAAGCAGAATTTGAAGCCAAAACCGGTTTTCGAGGAATGGGCATTTGATCTCCAGCATTGGATGTAACTGAAATACTATCTTTTCCTTTCTCAATCCAACGACCAGTGGTTTTGTCAAAATCATACAAATTGAATTGGCTTGATTTAGTCCAGCTGAGTAAATTGACCTTTATTTTATTAGCCGGATTTACAAAAACTTCTTGCTGCTGGGCAGTTGCGTTGAGCTCAATCATTCCGCCCGATTCCAACACCGTTTCTTTGCCTTCATCATCATATTCCATCGGAACGCCAGCGACATAAAATTCTAATGGACTAAAAAACTCTCGAAATTTAAGTTCCACTTTACCGGTTACAGGCTGTCCTGAGGCATCCAAAAATGCATTGGCCGGAATCACAAGCTGAGAACCGCGTTTGGAGGTAAGTTGTTGCGGTTTTGTCGGATCAACCACAAAGGTTTCATAAGGCAAATCGACACCCGGAAAGGGTGGGTTTAATTTAAACGCTGTGGCCGAAGTAGGTTTTTGTTTGGGCAACTTTTTCTCAATTTTATGGTTGCAGGTGTACACCGACAATGCAACGACAACTGCAACTGCACCGAGCAGCATTCCGGTAATTTTAGTTAATTTTTTCATGGTAGTTTATTTAGGGTTAGACATTAATTGAGCTAAATTATTTATCGTATCAGTCATGAACGACGGCTTCATATAGTATTTCTTTGGGTTGCGTATTCTCGCTATAACTAAACCAAAAGTGTATGAATAATTAAACGTTTTAACTATATATCTACAAACACTAACGCATTTTTTTATTTTTAGTTACACTTTTTTTAATAAATTTTAAAAATTAGTAGAATTTATTCAATCTGTGTTGCTTTACTGAATCAACATTATTATGTCTACTTTTCTAGCTAATCAATCCAATCAAAATTCAAAAATCTAAAATCGTTAATCGTTAATCCCTACTGCTTATATTTACCAAAAATTAATTTCCGTGAAAATCACTCTCCAAAATCACTTGATTTCTGCCACGATTCAATCCAAAGGTGCCGAATTGTGTTCGTTGCAAACCCTAGCCAATTCGCGTGAATTCCTGTGGCAAGCCGATCCTGCCCACTGGGCCAAACATGCTCCGGTATTATTTCCCATTGTTGGAAAATTAAAACAAAACACCTATCAATACAAAGGGAAATCCTATATACTACCGCGTCACGGATTTGCTCGAGAAATGGATTTTTTACTGCTTGAACAGACCAAATCCAAAGCGGTTTTTCAACTGTGTAGTTCGTCCAAAACAAAAGGACTTTACCCCTTTGATTTTGATTTTCAAATCTGTTATCAAGTACATGAAAACCAATTGCAAACTATCTATTCCCTGATCAATTTAGGAACGGAAATAATGTATTTCAATGTAGGCGCACATCCTGCTTTTGCCTTGCCACTAGATTTTTCGGCCTATAGCATTGTATTTCCTATGGACAGCAAATTGATTACTTATGAATTGGCAGAAGAATTAATCAGTAAGACTACCCATGAAATTCACTTGGAAAATCATACACTTCCGCTAGCCTATTCACTATTTGAGAAAGATGCACTCATTTTTAAACAATTGGAATCAAAATTGGTTACAATTTGTGAAAACGAACGACCATTGTTGCAAGTTTCCTTTGCTGATTTTCCGAATTTAGGCATTTGGACCAAACCGCAGGCGCCATTTATTTGCATCGAACCCTGGTTGGGCTATGCCGATACTACTGATTCCTCCGGTGTTCTTGAAGAAAAAGAAGGGATCCAATCTTTAGAAGCAGGAAGTTCTAAAACCGTAGAATTTACTACCACTTTATTTGCCTAAACCATGCTCAATTTTCAATTTTCTCCTTTTCCAACTATTTTCTCGGAACGATTAAACTTTCGGAAGGCAAGTTTGGATGATGTGCCAGAAATAATGGCTTTGCGTGGCAATCCAGAAGTGATGCGCTACATCCCTAGACCTTTGGTGACCAACGAAGCCGAAGCTATCGCGCATATTCAAGCGAATCTAGAGGGACTAGAAAACAACACTGCCTTGAACTGGATTATTTGCCTCAAAGACAACCCCAAAGCCATTGGAATCGCAGGTTTCTATCGACTTAAACCCGAAGATTACCGGGCTGAAATTGGCTATATGTTATTGCCTGAATTTCAAGGGAATGGCTATATAACCGAAACCGTTACTCGACTGATTGCCTTTGGATTTAACGAACTTCAACTCAACTCAATTGAAGCCGTAATTGCTCCCGATAATATAGCATCCCAACGCGTAGTGTTGAAAAATAACTTTGTACAAGAAGCGTTTTTTCGGGAATACGAATATTATGAGGGACGCTACTTGGATGTACAAATTTATTCGCTCTTGAAACGAAATTACTCGCCTACAATTTAGCTTAGTACATTCCGCTTTTCTGCTATCTTTGCACCCATGGTAAAAACCGTAAACATACTGAACAAACGCGCCCGATTCGATTATGAAATTCTCGAAACGTTCACGGCTGGCATGGTATTAACCGGTACTGAGATCAAATCGATCCGGTTGGGGAAAGCCCAAATTACGGAAGGTTTTTGCGAATTTCACGAACTCGAATTGTTTGCCATCAACACCTATATTGAGGAATATGCCTTTGGCAATCAGTTTAACCACAAATCCCGCTCTGAACGCAAGTTATTGCTCAACAAACGCGAACTCAAAAGTTTGCATAAAAGTGTGCAAGTAAAAGGACTTACCATTATTCCGTTAAAACTCCATACCACCGAAAAAGGCATCGCCAAACTCGACATTGGCTTGTGCCGCGGTAAAAAAACCTACGACAAACGCGAATCACTCAAGGAGCAAGATACCAAACGGGATATTGATCGCATTAAAAAATCATTCTAATGTTGGGTGAACTCTTGCGCAATGGCCGATTAGAAAAGGGATATAAAACGCTGGAATTAGCGCGTCTTACGAAAATTGACGGTGCATTAATTAGCAAATTTGAAAATGGACAACGCAAACCGACTTTGTCTCAATTGCAGCTGTTGGCCCAACTCTTCGACTTGGATTTTGCTGTGTTGCATGTGCAATGGATCAAAGAAAAGATTCTAAGTGACTTTGGATCTGACGCGACTACTTTACTGGCACTGCAAGAAATTATAGAAGAATTTTCATCAGAACCTATGGCAAAACATGATCCCAACATTGATTTTGTCTTGGCCGAAATCGAAAAACTCAAAGCCAAGCTGCAAGGCAACTCCTAATTTTTATTTTCTAATAAAGGCACAAATTTAAAATCGCCACATTCGTGTTTTTCGAATTGGGTTTCATTTTTGCGAATTAACAAGGTCATAATTTGCTGGGTTTCACCCACCGGAATCACCAACTTCCCCCCTATTTTTAATTGTGCCATCAAGGCTTGAGGAATACTGGGCGCACCTGCAGTAACTATAATACTATCAAAAGGAGCATGATTGGGCAGGCCTTTATAACCATCGCCAAAACTCAACAATTTGGGTTGTACCCCCAATTTGGGCAACAGGGTTTTGGTTTGCTTAAACAATTCGTGTTGGCGTTCTACACTGTAGACTTTGGCGCCCAACTCACACAATACAGCCGTTTGATACCCGGATCCTGTGCCAATTTCGAGCACTTTGTGGTCTTTTACGATGTCCAATAATTGGGTTTGAAAAGCTACAGTATAGGGCTGAGAGATGGTTTGATCGGCACCAATCGGAAAAGCGGTGTCTTGGTAGGCATAATCTTCAAAACTAGAATTCAAAAACAAATGTCGAGGCACTTTGGCAATGGCTGCCAAAACCGCAGCATCGGTTATCCCTTTGCTTTGCAATTGAGCGACTAACTGATTTCGAAGGCCTTGGTGTTTGGCTGTATTTCTCAAAATATACAAATTGAATTGGGCGTAAAAATAACAAACAAAAGCCACAAATAGGATACAAAATTTAGGTTAAAATAGACGAAATTAATCGTATTCTAGCCTAAGCTATTCTCAATTAATTCCTATTTTTGTTTCAAATTTAAACCTATGTTAAAAGTTGGTGTTTTAGGTGCTGGACACTTGGGAAAAATTCATTTGCGGTTGCTTAATCAATCGGAGAAATATGAATTGATTGGTTTTTTTGATGAGAACGAAGCCTATGCGCAGCAAGTAGCCACAGAATTTGGCTATACCCTATTTCCCTCTAAAGAAAGTTTAATCGCCGCCGCCGATGTGGTGGATATTGTTACACCTACTTTGGCACATTTTAGTTGTGCAGAAGCTAGTATTAAAGCCGGAAAACACATCTTTATAGAAAAACCCATTGCCACAACCCTTGCTGAAGCCGAAGCAATCATGTCTATGGCCAAGGCTCACCAAGTGAAAGGCCAGGTGGGACACGTTGAGCGGTTTAATCCCGCCTTTTTAGCAACGAAAGAAATGATAGAAAACCCGATGTTTATTGAGACGCACCGGTTGGCCGAATTCAACCCTAGAGGGACAGATGTTCCTGTAGTTTTGGATTTGATGATTCACGATATCGATGCAATCTTGAGCGTAGTGCCTTCCCCGGTAAAATCAGTGCATGCCAGTGGTGTATCGGTAATCAGTGAAACACCGGATATTGCCAATGCGCGCATCGAATTTGAAAATGGCTGTGTGGCCAATTTAACCGCCAGTCGCATCTCGATGAAAAACATGCGTAAATCGCGTTTCTTTCAAAAAGATGCCTACATCTCGGTAGATTTCTTGGAAAAAAACTGTGAGGTGGTCAAAATGAAAGACGCCCCCGCAGTACCTGGTGATTTTGATATCATCTTACAGAACGCCGAAGGAATCAAAAAACAAATCTATTTTGCCAACCCCGACGTGAGGCAAAACAATGCAATTTTGGATGAATTGGAATCCTTTGCCGACGCTATTCAAAACAATACAACTCCAGTGGTGTCATTAGAAGACGGGACCAACGCCTTGCGTATAGCCTATCAGATCATTGCCAGCATGGAACAACAATCTTAATTTAAACTATGAAACAAATTGCAGTAATTGGCGCCGGAACCATGGGAAATGGAATTGCCCATACCTTCGCTCAAAGTGGATTCACCGTAAAACTTATTGATATTTCAGAGCAGTCTTTAGACCGAGGAATGGCTACCATAGCCAGTAACTTAGATCGAATGGTTGCCAAAGGCAGCATAACCGAAGCCGATAAATTGGCAACTATTGGTAAAATCATTACCTACACCGATATGCAAGATGGAGTAGTTGGTGCAGATCTCGTGGTCGAAGCAGCTACAGAAAATGTAAACTTAAAATTAGATATCTTCAAAAAACTCAACGAGTACTGCAGCCATTCTACTATTTTGGCTACCAATACATCTTCAATTTCCATTACCCAAATTGGTGCAGTAGTGGCACATCCGGAGCGTGTAATTGGTATGCATTTCATGAATCCCGTGCCGATTATGAAATTGGTCGAGATTATTCGCGGATACAATACCTCAGACGCCGTAACGCAAACCATCATGCAATTGTCAGAAAAACTAGGGAAAGTTCCGGTAGAAGTAAATGATTACCCCGGTTTTGTAGCCAACCGCATTTTGATGCCCATGATCAACGAATCGATCGAAACATTGTACAATGGTGTGGCAGGAGTCTATGAAATTGATACCGTGATGAAATTAGGCATGGCACACCCCATGGGACCCTTGCAATTGGCCGATTTTATTGGTTTGGATGTTTGTTTAGCCATTTTACACGTGATGTACGACGGATTCAAAAATCCAAAATATGCGCCTTGTCCGTTGTTAGTCAATATGGTGCGCGCCGGAAAATTGGGCGTAAAATCGGGCGAAGGATTTTATAATTATGCCGAAAGCAAAAAAGCCGAAAAAGTGGCGGCTCAATTTTTGAAATAATAGGCTTTTCGCCTAAAAAAATGCCTATGTCGATCGCGCAAAATTTGCAGTCAATTAGCACTTCTTTACCCAAAGAAGTGACACTAGTAGCGGTCTCGAAAACCAAACCCCTTGGCGATTTACAAGCTGCCTATGCCGCTGGGCAACGGGTCTTTGGGGAAAATAAAATTCAGGAAATGACCGAGAAATGGGAACACTTGCCCAAAGACATTTCTTGGCACATGATTGGCCACGTGCAAAGCAACAAGGTGAAATATATGGCGCCGTATGTGTCGCTCATACATGGAGTAGACCGACTATCGTTATTGGACGAAATAAACAAACAAGCTGCCAAAAACCACCGAACGATTGATTGCCTCTTACAGGTACATATCGCACAAGAAGAAAGTAAGTTTGGCTTTGATGAACAAGAATTACGAGACGCTTTTGCAACCAATGCATTTGCATCCTACCCCAACATTAACATTGTTGGATTGATGGGAATGGCTTCGTTTACAACAGACACTGCTCAAATTAAAACCGAATTTACCCACTTAAAATCCGTATTTGATTCAGTAAAAAATACGCCTGCATCCCATGTCGATTTGCACATCCTATCGATGGGAATGAGCGGTGATTATAAAATGGCTATTGCCTGCGGAAGCACAATGGTGCGCATCGGCAGCAGTATATTTGGCAACCGTTAACTCAACTTAAAACCCTATCCCTACGTGTACGCAATTTTAGATATCGAAACTACCGGTGGCCAATTTAATGAAGAAGGCATTACCGAGATTGCTATATATAAACACGACGGCACCCAAATCGTAGACCAATTCATCAGTTTGGTTAATCCGGAGAAACCCATACAACCTTTTGTAGTGAATCTCACAGGGATTAATAATGCCATGTTGCGCTCGGCACCCAAATTTCACGAAGTGGCCAAGCGCATCATCGAAATCACACAAGATTGCATACTAGTAGCCCACAACGCCGAATTTGATTACCGCATACTGCGCACTGAATTTCGTCGATTGGGCTATCCGTTCGAAGCCAAAACCATCTGCACGGTTGAGCTGGCCAAACGCTTAATTCCAGATCAAGTGTCGTACAGTTTGGGCAAATTAGTACGCGCATTGGGTATACCCATGGCCGACAGACACCGAGCCAGTGGCGATGCCTTAGCTACCACCAAATTATTTCAACTTTTGTTGGATAAAGACCTGGAAAAGAACATCGTAAAAGAAGTTATTAAAAGTATTGTTGAAAAAGGAGTTAGTGCCAATCTTGCCCTGATTTTAGACCAATTGCCTTCGCAAACAGGCGTGTATTACATGTACAGAAAAGACGGGAGTATCTTGTATATCGGCAAGAGTAAAAACATCAAAAAACGGGTCAATCAGCACTTTACAGGAATTACCAACAAGAGTAAAAAAATACAATTGGAGGTGGCCGAAGTGCGTTACGAAGAAACCGGCAGCGAATTGATTGCCCTACTCAAAGAAAGCGACGAAATTAAAGTACACAAACCCATTCACAATCGTTCCCAACGTAAAAGTTTGTTTCAATGGGCCTTGTATCCAGAACAACATCCCGATGGATATATGCGGTTATCGCTGCAAAAAACAGATTACCGCAAAAAAGAAATCACTTCTTTTACCACAATTCAAGACGCTAAAAATGCCTTATTTCGCCTTACAGCTAGTCACAACCTCTGCCAAAAATATACAGGACTTTACGAAACTAAGTCGCACTGTTTTCAGTACAGCATCAGTGAATGTGATGGAGCCTGTATCGGAAAAATTGATGCCGAGACCTACAATGCCCGAGTACACGATTTTATTGCTAAAAACAATTTTTATTCCAAAACCTTTGGCATCGTAGATCGCGGTAGAAAAACGGGGGAACGCAGTGTCGTACTGCTCGAAAACGGCATCTACAAAGGCTATGCTTTTGTGGGGTTGAATTACCAAATTACCAACTTGGAAATCCTAAAAAATATTTTGATTCCGATGCAAAATAACCGCGATACCCAAACCATTATACAAGGCTATTTGCGCCGTAATCCCAACTTAAGACTCATTCAATATTCATGAATTACTTGCTTGTTTTGGTGGGTCCAACTGCAGTAGGCAAAACAGCGCACAGCATTGCTTTGGCGCAAGCCCTGCAATGTGAAATTGTTTCCTGCGATAGCCGTCAATTTTACAAAGAAATGAGCCTAGGAACAGCGGTTCCGGAAGTGCACGAATTGGCAGCCGCACCGCATCACTTCATTCAACATAAATCTATTCATGAAACCTATAATGTAGGAATGTATGAAAAAGAGGCGCTAGCCAAATTGGATGAACTTTATACCAAATCAAATACAGCCATTTTGGTAGGTGGTTCGGGCTTGTATGTAGATGCCGTATTGAATGGAATGGATGCTTTTCCTCCTATTGAAGCAGCCATCCGAGAGTCAATTCAAGCGCACTATGCAGCACACGGAATTGAATACTTGCAAAACGAATTGAAACGCTTGGACCCTGCATATTACCATACTATACAAACTGAAAATCCCCAAACCCTTCAAAACCCCCAGCGGTTGATGCGATTTGTAGAGGTGTGTGTCGGGACTACCAAACCTTATTCGAGTTTTTTACAAAAATCAAAAGTTATTCGAAACTTTACCCCAATTCTCATCGGACTCGAGGCAGCTCGAGAAATGCTGTATGAACGCATCAATTTGCGCGTGGATCAGATGATGGAAAAAGGATTGGTACAAGAAGTTAAAACGCTTCAAAACGAACAGGACAATAACGCTTTACAAACCGTAGGCTATAAAGAATTGTTTGCCCATCTAAATGGAAACTGTACGTTGGTCGAAGCCGTAGAGGCCATCAAACAAAATACGCGACGCTATGCCAAACGGCAACTCACTTGGTTTAAACGCAATCCCAACACCCAATGGTTTAATTACCAAACGTCAACTTCAACTCTTTTGGAGTATATTAATTCAAAGAGACTATAATAAGATGCCCATCGCTGCCAATTTTACTGCTGTATTCCAAAAAGAATGGATCATCAATTTTACCCTTTGTGATCCATTCGGAAATCTTAAATACCCAGATTTGTGCAATTTGTTGCAACTTACTGCTGCAGAACATGCCGAATTGGGCGGAATTAGCTTTACCGATATGCAAGCACATCATCAGGCATGGGTGCTGAGCAGAATGCGGATTGAAATTGACAAAATGCCCCGTTGGAAAGATAAAATTTACCTCAAAACTTGGATCGTGTCTTTAGAAAATTCTAGATCCATTCGGGCGATGGAAGTGTACCTTAATGGTGAAAAAATAATTGGAGTAGAAAGTTATTGGGCCGTATTTAATACCCAATCCCGAAGACCAGAAAACTTAATCTTAGCACACGAACATTTCGAAAAATTCGAACAACTAAGAGGAACTCAACTGCCGTTTGCTAAAATTGATAGCCCGAAGGATTCAAAAATAGTAGGTACTCGAACTGTTCAATGGTCAGACTTAGATATCGTCAATCATGCAAACAACGTGAAATACTTAGAATGGTGTTTGGATACGGTATCCGATCAATTCAGCAAATCAGAGGGAATAGCCGTTTTGGAAATGAATTTTTTGAATGAATTGAACTTACACGACAAGGTAGAAATTCTGTTTGCTCAATCAAAACAAAATCAACATACCTTTTCGATTTCCAAAGCTCAAAAAGTCTGCTACTTGGCTCAACTAGATTGGAAATAAAAAAAGGGCTCCATTGCTGAAGCCCTTTCGTTTTATAAGTTGTTTTTTACAACCAATCTAAATCCTTCTCCGTGAATATTTAGAATCTCGACACTTTCGTCTAATTTTAAATATTTACGCAATTTAGCAATATAGACATCCATACTTCTTGAAGTAAAATAATTGTCGTCGCGCCAAATCTTGGTCAAGGCCATTTCTCTAGGCATTAAATCGTTTTCAAACTGGGCCAACATTTTAAGCAACTCGTTTTCTTTGGGAGATAATTTTATGGGCTCTTCATTCTTAAAAGTCAAATAGCGCAACTTTGAATTCAAATGGAAGGAACCAATTACAAATTCAAATTTAGCCGGTTCAGATTTCACATCGGTAGATTTACGTTGAATTATAGCTTTAATTTTTAGCAACAATACCTCTGAATCGAAGGGTTTATTCAAATAATCATCGGCACCAACCTTATAGCCTTTCAACACATCTTCCTTCATGGATTTGGCGGTCAAGAAAATGATAGGCACTTCTTTGTTTTTTTCGCGGATCTCTTTGGCCAAAGTATATCCGTCTTTATAAGGCATCATGACATCGAGGATACATAGGTCGTAGGTGTCTTTTTTGAATTTCTCGAAGCCTTCCATGCCGTTTTTAGCCAAAACAACATCAAAGTCATTGAGCATTAAGTAATCTTTTAAGATGGCTCCAAAATTTTGATCATCTTCGACCAATAGAATTTTTTTATTTGCCGTTTCCATAGTAGTATAATTTAATTTATTAAGGGGATTTTAATGATAAATGTGCTTCCTTTTCCTTTTTCGCTTTCGACGAAAATGTGTGCGTTGTGATCGTCTAGGATGCTTTTTACATAAGCCAATCCCAATCCGTGTCCTTTTACATTGTGTATATCTCCCGTATGTTCACGGTAGAATTTTTCGAATATTCGTTTCTGTGCTGCCTTACTCATTCCCAATCCTTTGTCGGATATTTTCACAATTACAAAGTCGTTTACGTTCTCGGTAACAATCGTTATTTCTGGCTGACTGGTTGAATATTTGATGGCATTATCTAAAATATTTACCAAAACATTGGTGAAATGAACATCGTTTACCAAAGCCGTTGTTCGTATCGCCTTTAGATCAGTTGTAATAACTCCTTCCCGGTCTTCTATAATTAAATGAACGTGTTCGATCGCTTCGTTGATGAGCTCGTGAATATTGTTGTTTTCTTTTTTTATATCCAATTCCCGTTTTTCTAAACGGGATATACGCAACACGTTTTCAACTTGGGCGTGCATGCGTTTGTTTTCATCTCGAATCATTTGCAAATAGCGGGCAACCTTTTCGCTATCGTTAATCACCTTTGGATTCTTTATCGCATCCAAGGCCAAATTGATGGTGGCGATGGGCGTCTTGAACTCGTGCGTCATGTTGTTGATGAAATCGGTTTTGATTTCTGAAATCTGGCGCTGACGAATCAATTGATTTAACGCACTGCTATAGGCGATAATGATGATTAATGTGAATATGATCGACAACAACGTAATTCCAACCAATTCAGAAAACAAGAATTTTACTTTGTGCGGAAAAGAAACCAGTAACTGGTATTTGTTTGTGCCTTCGTTATCCGAAAAAACCGGAATCTCGTAGGTGTCATGCTTTTTATATCGAAAGCGTTCCGACTGAATTTTGGTGGCCAATCCGTTGCTGTAAACGGCAAATTCAAAAGGGGTTTTTACATCGTACTGCGCTAATTCTTCTGCTAGCAGCTGTTTTAATTTTTCGTTTGTCACCCGATCTTGCAAGGGCTTTAAACTGGCAATGTCTTTAAAAAATATTTCAAATTGGGCATTATCCAAAATAGCCAATTTGCCTGATTTTTCGAATTTCATATCGGGTTCAGCATGTTGTTGCAAACCTGATTTATCGATTGTTCCGTTAAAGACCTCCGTAACTCGTTTGGCTGAAAAATTCTTGAGTTTTAGGCTGTCTTTTTTATTGTCAAAGAGCGAAGAATTAATGGTGAAATCTTCAGAAATAATATTGTTAGAATAGATAATCGTTTCTTTGGTCCTCGAGTCATGTTGGTAATAGGCAAATTCTAAAAAATCACTTTTCTGAGGTTCTTTACCAATACTGTCTTTGAGTTTTTTGTATTTGTCTATAAAGGTAAACGCTTCTTCTTTTTGCAATTTATCGGCTACATTACCGATTACTTGCTTTACGTGAAACCCAAATTGCTCTTCACTGTTTTTGAATGAGGTGTTAAACCAATACACCTGAACAAGTATAATCCCAATGAGAGAAAGACTCATCAAAACTACTAACAGGCGGAAAAACAGTTTATTCATGCAAACAAAGTTATCGTTTTAACATTTGGGCACTTGAGGATTAACCAAATATTAACATATCTATTTTATTCAGATTTTTGTACCCATTCTAGTATACTTTTTACTTGATTTGGCAATGATGCAAGGCTCGTATTTTGGATAATAAAATCACTTTTTGATGCGCGCATTTCATCGGTCCATTGGTGCTGCATGCGTTGCAAAACTTGTTCTTTTGTGGTGTTGTCTCGGTGCATCACGCGACGAATTCGTTCGGATTCTTCCGCTTCAACTGCAATCACATAATCACAATCGGCCGCACGCCCACTTTCGAATAAAATGGCTGCTTCCTTAATTACAATCGGGTGATTAGAATGAAAAGCCAACCAGCCTTTAAAATGTTCCTGAACGCGGGGATGCACAATGGCATTAAGTTGTTCCAAAAGAGCCGAGTTAGAAAACACCAATTGGGCTAACTTTTGTTTATTGAGTTGAGCTCCATCAAATACAGCAGAACCAAATGTAGTTTTTAGTAAATCTTGAACTTCTGCCGTTTCCATTATTATTTTGGCTTCGTCATCGGCATAATAAACAGGAATTCCCTTAGAAAAAAATTCTTTTGCTACGGTTGATTTACCACTGCCAATTCCGCCGGTTAGTCCTATTATTTTGGTCATTGATTAAAAAATAAAGAAGGAAAGGCTTGCTCAGGCTTTTGTTTAAGCAAATTTATTTTTATAAAGGATTCCAAAAATCCATGGCCATAACCCTGAAACTGCTTCCAAACAGCAATAGCTGCTAAATAGCCAATGTAGAGACTTTTGTTTTGGTAACTGGCCACTATAAAAACAAGTAAAAAGTAACTGAAATAGCACTTTAATAAAAAATCTTGAGCAAACAGCAACAAAAACCAAGACAAGTAAAAGCCAAGTATAAATAGCGTTGGAAAATAGTAGGTGGGCTTAGCAAAAGTAGGGTGCCAAGCGTTTAATATGGGGCGAGCTTTTCCGAATTTAGTAACCTGAACCTGAAACTTTTCCCAATCAATGCGGCGCTTGTGGTATACAAAGGCTTTAGAAAATAAACGCGTTTCAAAGCCCAATTGCCATAAGCGAATGGCTAAGTCGGGATCTTCGCCTGGGTGTATATTTCCGAATCCGTGGGAAGCCTCAAATGCATTTTTGGAAATGCCCATATTAAAACTGCGCGGTTGAAATTTTGATATCGCTTCCGATCCGCCACGTACACCACCAGTAGTGAGCACTGAAGTCATCGCAAAATTAATGGCTTTTTGAACCGGAGAAAACGACTTTAAGGCTTGGTCTGGCCCGCCAAAACAATCGACATATTGGGTTTCTAATTCGAGCATAACTTCGTTCAAATAGCCTGCTGGAATAATACAATCGGAATCAAAAATCAAGAAGTACTCCCCTTTTGCGCGTTGCATGCCGTAATTTCGAGAAGCACCAGGGCCCGAATTTTCTTTATCATAATAAGAAATCGAAAGCTTGGACTGAAACTGATCGACTACAGATTTGCAAGAAATACTCGAACCGTCTTCTACAATAACCACTTCAAAAGGGAATTTATAGGTGGTTTGGGTAAGACTCGTTAGTAATTCGCTGATTTCATCAGGACGATTATACACGGGAATAACGATCGAAAAAAACATAACTAAACTTTGCGTAAAGATACTCGATTATAAAAACAAAAAAACCACCCGAAAGTGGTTTTAGGTCCTTGGTAAAATTATTTTTTAATAAAGGGTACCACTTGGGATTGAGACGTTGATTCTATTTTCATCCAGTAGGTTCCCGGTGCCAACTGGTTGACAGAAAACTGAATGCTGCTGGAATCAAATTGGGAGGAAAAAATGGTTTCACCCAATACCGAATAAATTGTAATTTTTTGAATTGGATTTGCGTAGGAAACATTCATCGAATCTGTTGCCGGATTGGGGTAATACTTTAAACTGGTTTGGTCAAATGCTGTTGAAGCCAGAGCCGTACTCCAGGCCGAAACCTGAAATGTTCCAAAGGTATCATTGGCGTATTCCCACACTCGGGCATAAATGGTTGAACCCGGTGTGAGTCCGGTTAAGGATAACCTAGAAAAGGAAGAAGTACCAATATCATCGCTACAGCCTAAGGTGGTTAAGGCCAAACAATCCCCCGAAAAAACGGTGAGTCCTGTGTCTTGTAGCAGAGAGCCTGGGTCTTGTTGAGTTTCTATGGTGATCGCTCCGTCAGCCGGCACTACAGTGCTGAACCAAACATCACCACCAAATCCAAAAATAGCACAAGTGGGTGCAGGTGCTCCTATTGATTTGGTCGCACCCAGATTGGTAGCCACAACTGCATGTTCTTGAAAGGTGCCTCCGGGTATTAACGGAATAGCATTCGCACATTCGTCATTGGCAACCGCTAAGGGTAAAGTAGAAAATAAAAAGGCAGTTGACCAATCGCTTTGGCCATTTGTTCCGCAATTGGCTCTCACGTAAAATTCATAGGCTGTAAATGGCGTAAGTCCTGTTACTAAAAATGGGCTGGTCACGTTGGTGTATATTGGACTTGTAGGAATACCTCCGCCAGCAGGGCCAAGATAAACATCCCAGGATTGATGACCACATCCGGTTTCCCAACTCAAGAGTGCAGAATTGGTGTTTATTCCGGTTACCCCTAATCCAAATGGGGCTAAACAGCCTGCAAATCCATCAATTGAAATGTCATAATCTTCGGTTTCTCCATAACCATAATTGGCACAGGGATCAATAATCGATGCCTCAGTGTTCCAAACATCTCGAACACGCATGCGGTGCAAACCGGCTGGAGCTGTACAATCTAATAATATAGTAAAAGTACCGGTGCCATTTGAACCGATTTCAGCTAAACTATAGCCCACTCGCTCATTGGGACTAAATACGTAATCGTCGTTGTAATCGATCCAAACCGCTACATTTTGCTGCTGGTAGGCTCCCACAGTAACATTGATTTCATATAGAATACCGGGCAGTAAAGTTGCTGTGTAATTGGGTTGCCCAATGAAATGCGTATAAGCCGGATTTACTGGAGTTGTTCCAGTAGAATTGACTAATGTTGTTCCTGTGATGGTAATGTTTGAAATTAAATCGCCATCGGTTTTACCATAGGTATATGTGGGCACGCAATAACAAACGGAGGGCGATGTAGCCGAAACTAAAACAGGCGTACTGGTCTGAGAAAATGCGCCACAGGAAACCACGCAGCGGTACCAATGTGATCCAAATTGGGTTGTGGTTAAATATTCAGAAAAACCATTCGCTATCGGATTGTAAATGAGCCCGTCGGTAGAGGATTCCCATTGGTAGGATACCCCAAATTCATTTGTTGTATTTTCAAGTTGTAAATCAAATTGTATCCCGTCACATAAAGTTGCATAAGAAGAACTAGTAGCCCCTGGATTGGGAATCCCACTGCAATAGGGTTGCGGAGTGAAAATAAATTTCTTGCCCAATACAAATTGAGTACTCGTAATCGTGTTATTGGCAATACTCGAAGAAACAGTAGCTACTGCTGAATTGGGCGATACACTAGAGAATGAAGTTGCATCCAATAATCCGATCGAGGCGGTTAATCCACCGGGACTAGTCATTGTGGCACCGTATACAAACTCAATAATACCAGAAGTTTCGTAAAGCTTCATCTTGAATGAAGCAAAATCAGTAGCATTTACTGCTCCCCCATTTCCTATGTTTATATTGTCCCAGCCTATTTCCATGTACCGGTTGGGTGCCGTGCCGCCCATCAGGTATTGTATGGATCCGGTAGTCCGGTTGTGGTCATCCCAAAAAGCTGCAATTAAGGGGTTTTGACTATTTCCTACGGCTATATTATTTACCCATGATTGCCCATTTACATCCCCGCCCAATCGAATCCATCCGTTGGTACTGAGACTAAACGTAGAATAAATTAGGCCACCATAATTAAATGGAAAACCAAAAGCAATACCGTTTTGCACCCCATCATCTCCCACTGCGGTAGAATTGGTTCCCACTACAGGAACATAGGTTTCTGTACTTTGTGAAAATAAATAACCCGAAACGGTTTGAGAATAAGCATGTGCCGATAGAAGCAAAAGTGTGAGTAGTATTCTTTTCATATAATCCAATTTTAATCAATTAAAAATCACCCTAAAGTAAGCAAAATTTGAAAAGAGTTACAATAAGTAATAAAAAAAGCCACCTGAGTGGTGGCTTAAATATAATGCATCTACTACTATTTGTTCTAAATGCTGCTTATTCCTACATTTTCATTGGCCTCAGTAGTGTAATCTACTTCAGGGAAATCAAAGCCAAACAAGTTGTAGAAATCTTTACGGTATCCGGCTAAATCGCCTATTTCGGCTAAATTCTCGGTGGTAGCCTGCTCCCATAATTCGGCAACTTTGGCTTGTACGTCGGGGCGCATTTCCCAATCGTCAATTCGGATTCTACCTTGCTCGTCTACAGGAACCGGTTTGCCCGTAAACAAACGGTCTTGGTATAAACGTTGTATTTGTTCTATGCATCCTTCGTGAATTCCTTCGGCTTTCATGATTTTGTATAATAAAGAAATATACAAGGGTATTACCGGAATAGCCGAACTAGCTTGGGTAACCAAGGCTTTATTGACAGAGACATAGGCTTTTCCTTGAAGAGCATCCAATTCTTTGGTAATACTAAAAGCCGTAGCTTCCAAATGATCTTTTGCACGCCCAATAGTTCCTTTTCTGTATACAGGCTCGGTTAATGCAGGCCCGATATACGAATAGGCAATGGTTTGAATTCCTGGGGCTAACAAATTTTCAGCTTTTAGAGCCGCTATCCACATGGCCCAATCTTCACCTCCCATTACAGCGACTGTATTTTCGATGTCGTCACCCGCACAAGGATCAATAGAAACACTAGATACATTTCCAGAATGAAAATCAACGGTTTTGTTGGTATAAACTTGTCCAATCGGTTTGAGAACCGAACGATGCAATACACCTGTTTTAGGGTGCATGCGTACTGGAGAAGCCAAACTGTAAATAACCAAATCTACTTGTCCTAAATCTTGTTTGATCAACTGAATTGTTTGCGCTTTTATTTCGTCTGAAAAGGCATCGCCATTGATGCTTTTGGCATACAAACCCGCTTGATGCGCTTCGTTTTCGAAGGCGGCAGAATTGTACCAACCTGGAGAAGCTGTTTTGCCATCAACAGGTGGTTTTTCGAAAAAAACACCAATAGTGGCGGCATCTGATGCAAATGCACTGCTAATTCGAGAAGCCAAACCAAAACCAGTTGAGGCGCCAATTACTAACACTTTTTTTGCTCCGGCAATTGCTCCTTTTGATTTTACGTATTCAATCTGATTCTTTACATTTTGGGCAGCACCATCAGGGTGAGCGGTAAGGCAGATGAATCCACGCATTCTTGGTTCTATAATCATACTGTTGAAATTATTTGGTAAGGTGTATGTCTTTTTAATACTCTAATTAAGGCCACAAATATACTTTCTTTGTTTAGTTCAACAAAGCTTTTGCATGATTTATAGCAGATGCTGCAGGGTCTTTCCCGGATAACATTTCTGCCAATTCGAGAACACGTTCTTCGTAGGTAAGTTGCTTCAGTTGGGTTTGCGTACTCGCTGCTTGGGCCACTTTGTACACTTTATAATGCGTTTGTCCTTTGGCAGCAATTTGAGGCAAATGGGTAATCGCAAATACCTGTCTGTTTGTACTCATTTGTTCCATAATCAAGGCCATCTTGGTAGCGATTTCGCCCGAAACACCGGTGTCAATTTCATCAAAAATTAAGGTGGGTAACTGGGTGTAATTGGCTATAATCGATTTGGTCGCCAACATAATGCGAGACATTTCACCCCCCGAGGCTACTTTTTTCAACAAGCCCAATTCACTGCCTTTATTAGCCGAAAATAAAAATTGTAAACTTTCTTTTCCGTTGTGCAAATAGGAATCTTTGGGCAACAAACTAATATCAAAACGCACAGCCGGCATGCCCAAATCGGCAAGCAGGGTTGTCCATTGACTCACCAAAAGTGGAATAGCTTTTATTCTATTGGCGTGCAAGGTGTGAGCAAGTAAATCTAATTCTGTTTCTAGCTTGGCTTTGTGAGTGGCCAAACGAATTAAGTTTTCATCCAAGTGCGCTGCCGAACTAACTTTGGCTTCTAAGGCGTCGCGAATGGCGCACAATTCGGGCAAAGAATTTACTTGGTGTTTTTTTTGTAACGTAAACAGTTGTTGCAACAGTTGTTGAATCGATTCTAAAGCCGCAGGATCTTCATTCACCATTTCTGCCGCAGCTTCGATTTCGGCTACCACATCTTTGATTTCGATATACGACGCGTTGATGCGTTCAAAAAGTTGGTTGTATAACTCAGAAAATCCAACAATGCGTTGCAAAACGGTTTTCATCTCGGCCAATTGCGCCAGCACTCCTACACCATCTTGATCGGCTAGCGCATGCGATTTAGCTAAATTTTCTTTGATGCTAGACACATTCGAAAGTGCTTGGGCTTTTACTTCTAATTCTTCTACATCCAATTGGTCTAAAGGAATAGCTTGTAATTCTGTGAGTAAAAAAGCATGGTAATCTTGTTCTTTCAACAAGTTGTTTTTTTGATCGTCTAAAGTGCTTATTTCGGCGAGTGTTGCTTTGTAGTTCTTTAATAACTGCTGGTAGGCTTCTAAAACCGATTGGTTTTGGGACACGGCGTCAATAATTCGAAATTGCGTTTTCTCTTCTGATAACTCTTGGGTTTCGTTTTGCGAATGGATATCCAACAAAAACTCGCTCAATTCTTGCAATTCTTGCAAATTTACCGGAGTATCATTTACAAAGGCACGCGATTTGCCCGAAGGTAAAATTTCTCGCCGAATGATGGTGTGTGCTTCGTAATCGAGATTGGCTTCGTCAAAAAAGGCCTGTAAATTATAATTGCCAATGGCAAAATGCGCCTCAATTACACATTTTTCTTCCTTGTTTTTTAAGGATGACAAATCGGCACGTTTGCCTAATACCAATCCTAAGGCGCCCAATAATATAGATTTCCCTGCTCCTGTTTCGCCGGTAATACTGGTAAATCCACCCGAAAAATCGATGGACAATTTCTCGATCAACGCATAATTATTGATGGATAAGGAAGTAATCAAAATTAATTAGTTTTAAGAGGCTAGAACTTAATGGTTGCCCATTTAGAGGCATTTATGGGCGAAACTTGATTTAACGTATTGATTAAATCAGCTATATTCATTTTGGGTCCGCCCGAGTAAATCGAAACAATTTCGTCTACTTTGGCGTCAAAAAACACCCGAATTAAAAAGGCGTTGGGCCGAATTTTATAGATGTCGGCAATGTTTTTTATTGCTTCGGTCATTATGTCTTTGGCTCCTTTTGCATCTTGGTGCATGGTATCCATTCCGTCAAAATGATAATGAAATTGGGCTTCGCGATAAGCCGAATAGGTTTGAGACAACAAATCGGTGAGTAAGAAATAACGGTTTTGGTTGCCGTCGCCTTGGTTCCACCCTTTGTAATTGCTTCCTTGGGCAGTCGTCATGATTTCACGAGCGTTTTCTAGGTAATTGGAACCGCCATTGAGCGCAAAAGTGTCGGCGTCTAAACCAATGATGATAAAACTATAAAAAGAAATTACCGAAACCAAATTGGAATCGAAGGTGGTGGGCGTAAACGTTAAATTTTGGAATTCGATGTAATCAAAACTAAATTCTTTGTCGTTGTAATTGAAAACAGGAGAAGAATAAGTTGAATTATAAACCGGACGAGACGATTCTACTTGTATGGAAGCTTTAAAATGGTTGGAATCGTATTCGGTCACATTGATGTTCATCGAACAATTGATGCGTTCATTGGATTTGTATTCTTGTCCCGTCCATTCGGTTTTGTTTACAAAATCATTCAAGGATTTTTCTAAGGTGGAAAAGATTTGCTTATTGGTGCCTGCAATTTTTTCTGCATTGACTTTTACGATGCAATTCAGCTCCTGCGCATCCATAAATGCAACAAAAAATAAACCAACCAGCAACACATATTTACGCATAGTATTTTGCAATTAAGGTGTTTAGTATATCCTCGGCAACTGCTTCTTTAGATTGTAACGGAAAAGGCGTGATTTTTAGGGCGCCATCGATAAAAGTAACTTTATTGGTGGGTTTGCCAAAACCTGCTCCGTCGTCTTGAAGCGAATTCAAAACAATCAAATCTAAGTTTTTTTTCTGAATTTTGGCTATTGCGTTATCAATTTCATTTTCGGTTTCTAAAGCAAAGCCTACCAAAACTTGATGTGATTTTTGTTGACCTAAAGCTGCAAGAATATCTTGTGTTTTTTCGAGGGTTAAACTCAAATCATCTTCGTTTTTTTTAATTTTCTGCGTAGCAATGAGAGTGGGACGATAGTCTGCCACCGCGGCAGCGCATATGGCAACATCTACCGCTGAATAATACTGCATGCAAGCGGCATACATTTGGGCAGCTGATACCACCCGAATTAGGGTACAAGCTGCGTCTTGTAAATCGAACTGTGTAGGTCCGGAAACTAAAATAACCTGGGCTCCTTTTTGAATTGCGGCACGCGCAATATCAAATCCCATTTTACCACTAGAATGATTTCCGATAAAACGAACGGGGTCAATGGCTTCGTAGGTGGGTCCTGCCGTAATTAAAATTGTTTTGCCTTTCAATGGCATTTGATTGGCAATATCGGCTTCGATAAAAGCGAAGATATTCTCGGGTTCTGACATACGCCCTTCTCCCGATAATCCACTGGCTAGTTCACCCGATTCGGCCGGAATTAGAGTATTTCCAAACGAAGTTAAGGTGTCGAAATTAGCCAAGGTAGTTGGGTGCTTGTACATATCCAAATCCATGGCTGGAGCAAAATAAACCGGGCATTTAGCCGACAAGTAGACCGCCATCAATAAATTATCGCAACTGCCTTGTGCCATTTTTGCCAAAGTATTGGCCGTAGCGGGTGCAATGAGCATATAATCGGCCCAAAGGGCTATATCAACATGGTTGTTCCAAGTGGGATGATCTTGCTGAAGTTCCGTCTCGGCTTGATTGTAAAAGGAAGAAAAAACTGGCCTTTTAGAAAGCGTTGCCAAGGTGAGCGGCGTGACAAAATCTAAAGAAGCAGGCGTCATGATCACTTGGACCTCGGCGCCTGCTTTTATGAAAAGACGAACCAATGAAGCAGTTTTATATGCGGCAATGCCACCAGAAATTCCTAGTACTATTTTTTTTCCGCGTAAAACTGACATCAGTCTCGGATATTATTTAGTACCTTCTCTGTGGTAGATTTTACCATCCATCCACTCTTGCACAGCCAAAGCGTGTGGTTTTGGTAATTTTTCGTAAAACTTAGACACTTCTATTTGTTCTTTGTTTTCGAAAACTTCTTCCAAACTGTCGTTGTAGGTAGCAAATTCTTCTAATTTTTCTGTCAATTCTTTTTTGATCTCCGAATTGATTTGGTTGGCGCGTTTGGCCATAATGGTAATTGCTTCGTACACATTTCCAGTAGGCTCTTCAATTACCGTTTTGTTGTAGGTAATTGTGTTTACTGGCGCATTGGTTTTCTTTAAATCCATGACTTTATTTATTTAGCGAATTGTTGTAATTCAGTTTCAATTTTAGCCAACATTTCATCGGCTTTGGTTCTGTACTTGGTATTCTCGTTGAATTTGAGTAAAACGGTATAGGCCGTTTTGGCATTTTGTAAACGCTCTTGCATTTTGGACGACACACTATTTATGGCTAAATAATAGGCCGAGTCCAATCTGTAATACAAAGCATCTTCTTTGAATTTGGTGCCCGGATAATCATCTATAAAATTATCTAAAGCAATTAATGCCGATTTGTAATCGGAAATCGTATTGTATTGTTTAGCGTTTTCGAACACCTTTTTCTCTACTTTATCGGTAAGAATTCGTAACACTGCATTGGCTTCAGCGAGATCAGCAGAGTTTGGGAAGTCATCGATAAACGCTTGTAATTTATTGATCGCTTTAAAGGTATCTGCTTGATCTAAGCTGTATACTGGCGATAATTTCGAATAACATTTGGCACTCAAAAAAGAGGCTTCTTCTAGCTTCTCGCTTTTGGGATAGCTGGAAGCAAAATTCTCAAATTGATACCCTGCCAAATAATATTGTTCTGTTTTATAATACGCCTGAGAAAAAAGGTAAAACATCTTCTCGGCTTGGGGTTTTCCGCGGTAGCTGGGTGCAATTTGTTCAAACAAACGAATGGCTTTGTTGTATTTGCCTTTGTCGTATTGTTTGGTGGCCATATCAAATTTTACAGCAACGTCTTCTGTTTTCAATGCTTTTTGATAAGGACTACACGAAAAAAGTGCAACCGTAACCAGCCATAAAACAAGGATTTTTTTCATTTAGTTGAATCGGGTATTATTGATTTACAAGCCGTTGTATCGCTCGAAAACGAAGGGCAAATTTAGTTATTAATTACGGATTACAAAATATTTTTTTTACGCCTAAAAACAGCCTAAAACAGCAGCTAATTCAAGGCTAAATTTTTAGTAAAATCGGCCAATCTATTCCGCAATGTCTGGTCTACATTTACTAAGGGCAATCGTACTGTGTTTTCAGAAAGCCCAAGAATATGAAACACTTCCTTGATTCCTGCCGGATTTCCTTGTTCAAAGATCAGGTCTATCGCATCGGCCAATTGGTAATGCAGCGCATAGGCTTCATCTACTTTGCGGGCTAAACCCAAGCGCACCATAGCCGAAAACTGTTTGGGAAAACCCTCGCCAATTACAGAAATTACGCCACTTCCACCGGCTAAAATCATGGGCAAGGTAATCATGTCGTCGCCCGAGATCACATGAAATCCTTCGGGTTTGTGTTGCAACAATTTCATGGCTTGCACAAGATCGCCGGCCGCTTCTTTGATGGCAACAATGTTATCAAAATCATTGGCCAACCTTATTACAGTTGCAGGCAACATATTACTGGCCGTTCTTCCGGGCACGTTGTATAAGATAATTGGTTTGGGCGAAGCCAAGGCAATGGCTTTAAAATGTTGGTAAATGCCTTCTTGAGTAGGTTTGTTGTAGTAGGGAGAAACAGAAAGGATTGCCACAAAAGAAGCTAAATCACGCGATTGTAATTCGTGTATCACCTTGGCGGTATCGTTTCCGCCAACGCCCAAAACCAAGGGCAATCTTCCGTTATTGGCCTTCACTATGGTTTGAATAACCAGCTGCTTTTCATCTGGCGAAAGTGTAGCGCTTTCTGCAGTTGTTCCTAAAACTACTAAATAATCGATTCCATTGTCAATTTGAAAATTCACGATGCGGGTTAAGGCATCGACATCAACTGAAAAATCTTTTTTGAAAGGCGTTACCAAAGCAACTCCAGTACCTATTAATGCTTGCATCTGTTATAGTTTGTTTAGTATTTTTAAATATTTAATTAACTCGGACAGGAAAACCGAATAATTTTCGGCCGTGGTGTTGATCATGAAATGATTTAGCTTTTTATCAATCGAAGCAAAGCCAACTTTAAACAGGGCTTTCGATTGGCCAGTCACCACCAATAAAGGCGATTTAGGGATGTCGTAATAACTAATCAACAAATCAAATCGTTGACCCATAAATTCTTTTACTTCAGAGTTTTCGAAGGTGGCGGTCCAACTCAGGTCTTTGTGGCTGAAGGTGGGGTACTCAAATGTCTCGTTTTTTTTGATTGCATTTTTAAATACCAAAATCCGAATGTTTTCGGGAGGGATTCCAACAGCTATAAGTTCTTGAACTAGGGCTTCTTTTTCGGTAAAATAACTTTCGTCAAAAAGGATACCAACCGTTTTTATCTTTGCATCGGTACTGGATAATTTAACATTAGCCATGTTTTTATTGACCAATTTTAACGTAAAAAAATCCTTTATATAATTTAAAAACATAGTACTTTTACTTGGGTAACAAATTTACATAATTCAGAAGCAAAACCGATGGTAAAACTAAAAAAGTATAACGGCCTTATTTGCCATTTTGTTTTATTCTTAACATTTATTTTTCTCTTTTCTTGCCAGACCAAAAAATTGGGGGTAACCAAAATCGAAGGAAAGGAAATCCAATTAGCCGCCAGTTTTAAAGAAGACCCCTTCATCACCAAACTCATAGCTCCCTACAAAGACTCTATAGACAAAGACTTGAGCAAAGTTTTGGCCTATGCTCCAGAAACCATAGACAAAGTTGGGGAATGGCAAACGCCGATGGGGAACTTTTTTGCCGATGTGAGTTACCAAAAAGCGGCGGTGCTTTTGCAAGAAAAGTACCAATTGCAGTTGGATTTGGTCTTGTTAAACAGCGGTGGAATTCGCACGGTAATTCCCAAAGGCGATGTAACCGCTCGCAATGCCTATGAAATTATGCCCTTTGAAAATAACCTGACGGTGATTGCCTTTAAGGGAGATCAGCTGATGGAATTAATCAATTACTTTATTTCGGAACACAAACCGCACCCCCTCTCCGGAATTACTTTTACAATTACCAAAGCACAAAAAGCAACCAATATCAAAATACAAGGAAAAGATTTTGACCCAACGGCCACCTACACCGTTGCCACCAATGATTATTTGGCCAACGGCGGAGATAATATGCTGTTCTTTAAAAAAGGGATTCAGCGCTATGACCTTAATTTTAAACTTCGGGATGTACTGATAGATTATTTTATAGCCGTAGATACTATAACCGCTCAAAAAGACCAACGCGTTTTTATAGAAAATTAATTCCAAAAAGCTGCCATGAAAAGAAGAGAATTTATAGAAAAAACAACTGCAAGTGCTGCATTGGTTGGCCTTGGTTTTGCCACTTCTAGCTTTAAAACTAAAAACCTAAAAAAATTGACAATCCTGCACACCAATGATGTGCACAGCTATATTGAACCCTTTGCGGCCAATCATCCAAAATTCCCAAACATGGGTGGTGTAGCCCGAAGAGCGGCCTTGATAGAACAAATACGAAGCACCAACGAAAATGTACTTTTGCTTGATTCGGGGGATATTTTTCAAGGGACGCCCTATTTTAATTATTTTGGAGGCGCCCTAGAGTTTAAGTTAATGAGCAAAATGAAGTACGATGTAGCTACCCTAGGGAATCATGATTTTGACAACGGAATAGACGGTTTTCATAAACAACTGCCCTTGGCCAGTTTTTCATTTGTATCGGCCAATTATGATTTTAAAAATACTGTTTTAGAAGGCTTGATAGCCCCGTACAAAATTATCGTAAAAGATGGCCTCAAAATAGGGGTTTTTGGGCTGGGAATTGATTTTGATGGTTTGGTTGATAAAAAAAACTACAAGGAAACAAAATACTTAGACCCGGTCGAAATAGCGAATGATACAGCCTCAAAACTCAAGCAAGTTGAAAAATGTGACTTGATTATCTGTTTATCGCATTTGGGTTATTCCTATAAAGAAGATAAAATAAGCGACCTAAAATTGGCCACTCAAACAAAAGACATAGATTTAATACTGGGTGGACATACCCATACTTTTTTGGACAAACCCACTTTGGTGAAAAACCGAGACGGAAATGAGGTGTTGGTAAACCAAGCGGGCTGTTATGGTGTCCTTATGGGGCAAGTCGATTTTTATTTTGATGAACTTTCTAAAACAACACACTCTAGCAAAACCATAGTGGTTTAGTTAGTCGTTTTTGGGGCTCACGTTAATATTAAACGAATCGTGGTGTCGGCGTCGTCTTTCATCCACCACCAAGAAACGGCAGAATAAATAGTGGGCTAAGTAAAAGAAAAATAAGCCCACTGCCTCAAAATTGCCGTTAAACACGATGCCTAATACCTGATCAAAAATAAGAAAGACTACCGCAATGAGTAAATAGACGCTAGATCTGCGGCTTTTATTGAAGAAATTAGCCATGGCATAAGCGCCTAAAATTACAAATATCACACATTGAGAAATGTATAAGAAAAATAAATCTTCAACAGACTTATAGATGATTATGGTAATAAGTACATAAAACAAGATGAACGGCACAGCACTAACTAGAATAGGAAATAGCGTTTTCATTTTGAGCGACGAGTTTACGATGTGAATGAAAAACACTTTGTAAATCATCAAAAATAATGTACCAACAACCAAGGGGAAAATCAAATTCGAATTGGCAAAAAGATTTGCTAACCAAACGGCAGCTAATGCAAAAATGTATATCGTATTAATTCTGCGGGTAGAGCACCAGTATAAAAACAACAAACAGGGAATAACTGTGGGCTTCACCAAATTTAACAATTGCTTGTCTTTAAAAAACTCTAAAATTACCGCCAGAATAGCCACAAACAAATAGGCAATGGCAACGGTATTTACAAAACGACTTTTTCTGAAAAACGAATTTTTGGACGATGATTTCATAAGTAAGCTGTATTTATCTTAGCGGTTTAACAGTGTAATAAACTCTTGTTCACTCAAAATTGGAATTTGTAATTGTTTGGCTTTTTCGAGTTTGGCTGGCCCCATATTGGCTCCGGCTACTACCCAATCTGTTTTTGATGTAATGGAACTTCCCACTTTTCCTCCATTGTCTTCAATAAGCTGCTTGAGTTCGTCTCGCGAAAATTGCTCAAAAACACCCGATACTACTAAGGTTTTATCTTTTAGAATATCGGTAGCATTGGGGTTGTAGGTTTCTATAAGCTCAAACTGGATTCCCTTATTTTTTAATCGGTCAATAATAAGTCTATTTTCTTGATTTTCAAAGAACTCGAGCACACTATTCGCAATACGTTCACCAATTTCATCTACCATTACCAAATCCATAACATTCGCTTTACTTAACGCCTCAATTGTTTTATAGTGCTTGGCTAATTTTTTGGCTACCGTTTCGCCCACATACCGAATACCCAAGGCATACAACACCCGTTCAAACGGAATCAATTTAGAAGCTTCTACTCCGGTAAGTAAATTCTCGGCTGATTTTTGCGCCATTCGATCTAAAGGAAGCAATTGATTTACCTCCAATTCGTAGAGATCAGCGTAATTATGCAGCAAGCCATTTTCATACAAAAGCGCCACCGTTTCCCCTCCTAGCCCTTCAATATCCATGGCTTTTCGACTGATGTAATGTTGAATTCTACCAATAATTTGCGGGGGACAACCATAAAAATTGGGACAGTAATGATTGGCTTCACCCTCGGCGCGAACCAAGGCAGTTTGACATTCAGGACAAGCACTGATATATTTGGTGGGCGGTACATAATTTATGCGCTTAGAAAGATCTACCTTAATTATTTTAGGGATAATCTCCCCGCCTTTCTCAACAAAAACAATATCTCCCAATCGAATATCTAATTTTTCTATTTGATCGGCATTATGAAGGGAGGCGCGTTTCACAATGGTGCCGGCCAATTGCACCGGCGTTAAATTTGCCACTGGTGTAATCGAACCCGTTCGACCCACTTGATAGGCAATCGATTCCAATCGGGTAGACACCTGCTCCGATTTAAACTTATACGCTATAGCCCATCGGGGCGCTTTTGCCGTATAACCCAATTCTTCTTGGTATTGTATTTGATTTACCTTAATCACGACACCATCGGTTTCGTAGGGCAAATCGTGTCGATGGGTATCCCAATAGTCTATGAAGGCAAATACTTCGTTCATGTTTGCCGCCAAAGCCGAAGTAGTAGGCACCTTAAACCCCCAATCCCGAGCAGCTGCCAAGGCCTCAAATTGAGTTGAAAACGGAAGATTTTTTCCAACAATAGTATACAACAAACATTCCAATGGCCGTTTGGCTACCTCAGCGCTGTCTTGTAACTTTAAACTGCCAGAGGCAGTATTCCTGGGGTTTGAATAGGGTGTTTCGCCAATCTCTACGAGTTCTTGGTTCATTTTTTCGAAACCGGCAAAAGGCAATATTATTTCTCCTCGAATATCAAATTTACTGGGGTAATTTCCTTTGAGTTGCAAAGGAATTGATTTGATTGTTTTAATATTTTGGGTCACCTCGTCGCCTTGAAAACCATCGCCGCGGGTGAGCGCTTGTACTAATTTTCCGTTTTCGTACGTAATGTTAATCGAGGCACCGTCGTATTTTAATTCGCAGGTATATGTCACTGCTGAATTTCCAATAATTTTTTGCAAGCGAATTTCCCAATCCAATAGATCTTCTTTGGAGTAGGAATTGTCTAGCGAATACATGCGCTGCTCGTGTGCTAAGGTTTTGAAATTTTTGGTAACCGCTCCGCCAACACGTTGCGTAGGTGAATTTGCATCAAAAAATTCGGGATGCTGCAGTTCTAGTTCTTGCAGTTGTTTCAGTTTCACATCAAACTCATAATCCGAAATGATCGGCAAGTCTAACACATAATACTGGTGATTGTGGTAATTTAACTCTTCTCGCAACGTTTGAATCGTGTGCAACACCTCCATGACAAAATACGTTTAGTCTGATTTAATTTTGCACTAAAATAGGGAAATTTTGCGGGTATAAAAACTTAGGATAAAATTATAGAAAGGATTTGCGCATATAATTTACCGTCACTCAAAATCGCTCCTTGTTGAATGAGTGCAAAGAGATCTGCATTTCGTTCAGTTGCATATTTTTTAGTCCCTTGTTGCATGTCAACCAATTCTGTAAACAAGTGATCGCTCAACCAATGTAAGCCCTCTTTGGTTAAAAAATCAATTGCTGGATTTGTTGATTTGAGCACAATAGATTCAATTTGATCTGCTTTGCAATCAAATAAAAACACGTGATTTTTAGAAAAATATTCCAAATAGGAAGCGCGCGTTAAAACTCCTTCCCAAATTAAGTCAGAGAACACATCCAATTCTTGCTCAGCAACCTCAGGCTTATTTGCTTTGATGCTGTCCCATTCGGTTTTATCTATCGATTGGGTTGCTAAAAAATTGATAAATTCCGGATGCAGTTCTTCAAATTGTTCTTTAGTTAGTCGGGCGTATTTCATCTGATTAGAAATTGATGAATTAATAAATTAAAAAAAAATCCCGACTTTCATCGGGATTCTTATATTATTAGAGAAAAAATTATGCTTTTTCAGCTACAATTTCATATCCTAATTCTACAATAACTTCGCGGTGTAGACGAACCGTAGCAGAATATTTTCCGGTACGTTTCACAATTCCGCTGGTGATGAATTTACGATCAATTTCGTGACCAGCTTTGCCTAAGGCTTCCGCAATATCACTATTGGTGATTGATCCAAATAATTTCTCACCACCTGCTTTTGCAGTAAGTTTAATTTCAAGCGCTTTCAGAGCTTCAGCCAAAGTTTTGGCATCATTTACGATTTTAGCTTCTTTGTGTGCTTTTTGTTTCAAGTTCTCAGCCAATACTTTTTTAGCTGAAGGTGTTGCCAATTGAGCAAACCCTTGTGGAATTAAAAAGTTTCTGCCGTAACCAGGTTTAACCGCTACCACATCATCTTTAAAACCTAAATTCTGTACGTCTTTCTTTAATATAAGTTCCATAATTACGCTTCTTTATTATTTTAGTAAATCAGCCACATATGGCATTAACGCTAAATGTCTTGCTCTTTTCACTGCCACAGACACTTTTCTTTGGTACTTTAATGAAGTTCCTGTAAGACGACGTGGTAAAATTTTACCTTGCTCGTTTACAAATTTCAATAAGAAGTCGGCATCTTTGTAATCAATGTATTTGATTCCAGATTTTTTGAAACGACAATATTTTTTAGTTTTATTGGTTTCAATATTCAAAGGCGTAAGATATCTGATATCTCCGTCTTTTTTTCCTTTTGCTGATTGTTCGATTGTAGCCATGATACTTACGCTTTAGATGCTTTTAATTTAGTTCTTCTTCTCTCAGCCCATGAAATTGCGTGTTTGTCTAAACTTACAGTTAAGAAACGCATAATTCTTTCGTCACGTCTAAATTCAGTTTCGAAGGCGATTAAAACCTCTCCAGCAACTTTGAATTCGAATAAATGGTAAAAACCACTTTTTTTGTTTTGGATTTCGTAGGCCATTTTTTTCAAGCCCCAATCCTCTTTAGATACCATTTCTGCTCCTCTGGATGTAAGAAATTCTTCGAATTTGCTCACTGTTTCCTTTACCTGAACATCAGATAAAACGGGATTTAAAATGAAAACAGTTTCATAATGATTCATAAATAATTATTTAAATTAATAAAATGTGTGCAAAAGTATATAAATTATTTAGAAACACAAGTAAAATGCAAATTTTATCGGTAAAAGGTAAAAAAATCCGATTAAAATTAGTTTTTATGATTTTTACTCCTACTTTTACCGCACCAAATCTATAATAAAATAATTATGAAACTAAATTGTGTAGTTGTTGATGACAGCTCCATCCAACGGATGATCATCGCAAAATTAGTGAATAATCACCCTAACTTACACTTACTAGGTGATTTTTCAAGTGCAATTGAAGCTAAAAATTGCATGACAGTTCACGCAGTGGACTTGATTTTCTTAGACGTCGAAATGCCCGTCATTAACGGATTCGATTTTTTAGACGGATTAAAACAAAAACCCCAAATTGTTTTTATCACCTCTAAAGCCGAATACGCTTTGAAAGCTTTCGATTATGACGCAACCGATTACCTACAAAAACCAATTGCGTTAGATCGTTTTAATGCCTCTGTAAAAAGAGCGATTGATTTTCATTTGCTTAAAAATGACAACTCCGATGAAGATGCTGAACACATCTTTATTAAAAGTAATCTGAAAAAGCTGAAAATCTTTACTTCAAAAATTAAATGGATAGAAGCCTTTGGCGACTACGTAAAAGTGGTAACCGAAGAAGACAGCAACTTAGTGTTGTCTACAATGAAATCCTTCGAGAAAGATTTATCAAAAGATAAATTTATTCGTGTACACAAATCCTATATCATTAATATTGATAAAGTGGAGCGTTTTAACAGCAAATACGCCGAAATTGGCGTGACTAAAATCCCATTGAGCCGAAACAAGAAAGAAGATCTTGTGCGTGCCTTATCAATTGCTTAATAATGATCGACATTTAAGGCTACTTTGATGGCTTTATATTGTCCAACCCTTTCAAAACTGTCCAGAATTTTCTGGACAGTTTTTTTTGTGGCAGCCAAGGATGTTTTTTCTGGAATTTTTATCAAAATCACGCGCAAGTATTCGTTTCGGATTCGACTAATTACCGGTTCTTCTGGCCCCAAGACAGGCAGAGGCAAATTTTGTTTGGCCATTTGATACAACCACATCGATCCTTGTTTGAGCTTGTCGTAGTCTCGGTGCTTCAGGGTGATTTTAATTAGCTTATAAAAAGGTGGATATTGAAACACCTGACGTTCTTTGATTTGTTCGGCATACATACCCAAATAATCATTTTGGCACACTTGCTGAATAATTGGGTGCTGGGTGTTGTAGGTTTGAATAATTACCTTTCCTTCTTTCTCTGATCGACCGGATCGGCCTGCCACTTGTGTCATCAACTGAAAACTGCGTTCAAAAGCCCTAAAATCTGGATGATATAACATGGCATCGGCATTCATGATGCCCACCAAACTCACATGCGAAAAATCCAAGCCTTTGGCCAACATTTGTGTACCCACCAATATGTCAATTTCTCTGTTTTGGAATTTATCTAATAAATTTTCGAAGCCAAATTTTCCACTGGTCGTGTCTTGATCCATTCGGCCAATTTTGGTGTCCGGAAATAACAGTTGTAATTCTTGTTGAATTTGTTCGGTGCCAAATCCTTTGGTCGTCAGGTGGGTACTGGAGCAAGCATGGCAACTTGTGGGATTGGCCATAGAAAATCCGCAGTAATGACAACGCAGCTGGTTTTTATGTTTGTGGTAGGTTAAACTCACATCACATTGAATGCAATGCGGCACGTGACCGCAAGTTTCACAGCTAATTATCGGTGAAAACCCCCGCCGATTTTGAAATAAAATCACCTGTTCATGAGCTGCAAGTGCCGTACTTATTGATTCGATCAGTTGTGCGCTAAAATGTCCGTTCATTTTTTTCCGGAAATAGGCGTCTTTTAAATCAACCAATTCGATGTGTGGTAAGCGAGCATTTCCGAAGCGTTCGTTTAAAACTACTTTACCAAACTTCCCTTTTTCGGCATTATAATACGATTCTAAACTAGGCGTGGCCGAACCAAGCACCACTTTGGCTTGCTGTGCTTTTGCCAAAACAATGGCCGCATCTCGCGCATGGTAACGCGGAGCTGGATCCTGTTGTTTGAAGGTCTGCTCGTGTTCTTCGTCGACCAAAACCAAACCCAAATTTGAGAAAGGCAAAAACAAAGCCGATCGAGCGCCAATGACAATTTGTGCTTTTTCGGACTGCTCCAAGACTTGGTTCCATACTTCTACGCGCTCGTTGTTGGAGTATTTGGAATGAAATACAGCCACCTTATTGCCAAAATAGGCTGTCAATCGAGCAACCAATTGCGTGGTTAAGGCAATTTCGGGAACTAAAAAAACAATTTGTTTATTCTGAATCAAATAGGATTCGATGAGTTTAATGTACAATTCGGTTTTCCCGCTCCCCGTTATGCCGTGCAACAATACCACATCTTGCTCGATTAATGCGTGCTGAATTTGGGCAAAGGCCAGTTCTTGGGCATCACTGAGTAGGAGTTGCAAATCCTGCTGATTTGATGCAAACGAAACCCGATCGGCTTGCAGGTAATATTCTTCAAAAATGCCCTTTTCTACCAATGACTTTACTAAAGCCAAAGTAGCTCCACTGCTCGCCGTGAGTTGCTTAACCGTTATAGAATTAGGATGGGTTGCTTGCAACTGAAAATAACACAAAAGCACTTCTTTTTGTTTGGTGGCTTTTTGCAAAGAATCCAATAAACTTACTAATTGCGATTCCTCCTGGTAGCATTCAGCCAAACGAACATACCGAATGAGTTTGGGTTTGTAGGAGGCTGTAATCTCTTCATTAATTGCAATTACTTGTTTTTGCAGGAGCGATTGCAAAACAGGAAGTACATTTTTTTTATGGGTGATTTTAGCAATCTCCTCGATCTTCAATACCGCCTGATTTTGCAAGGCTTCATAGATTAAATATTCTTCATCTGTAAGCTGAAGTGGCTCTAGAGGCGGTGTTTTATGTGTAGAAATGATTGTTTCACTTTCTAATAAAAATGCACTAGGTACTGCACAACGATACACTTCGCCGAGTGTGCACATATAATAGGACGCAATCCATTCCCAATGGGCCAGCTGAAATGCATTCACCAAAGGTTTTTCGTCAATGATTTGGTGTATGTCTTTGGCTTCATAGAGCAAGGGTTCGTTTTGATGTAAACCCACTACCAAACCCGTATACATTTTACTTTTGCCAAACGGAACAGCCACGCGCATACCCGCTTGCAAGTAGGCGAATTCTGCTTCAGATACCCGATAGGTGAAGTTTTGCGGAAGCGCTAAAGGCAGAATTACATCTATAAAATGCATGTGTCAATCAATTAAGAAACCAGTTTTTGTTTCGATTCATTGGCTTTTTTTAAGCTGGCAATTGCCGCATCTAATTCAAAGCCCAACAACAAAATCATGCAATTGATCCAGATGTAAAACATCATGATGAGTAAAGTGCCAATTGAGCCGTACAATTCGTTGTATTTGGAAAATTTAATGACCCAAATTCCAAAACCATATGAACTCAGAATAATTAATATGGTAGTAAACACAGAACCGATCGATATAAAGGCCCGATTTTTTTGACGTTTGGTGCCGAATTTAAATAAAATAGAAGTGGTGATGAGCACCATCAAAACCACAAAAACCAATCGGCCCATAATAATGAGTGGGATCTGGTCGCTGACCACATTTTGTATAGCCGACTGCTGAATGAATACCTCAAACACTACGATGATGGCTACCGTAAACAACAACAAAAAAGACAGCACCAATGAGATGCCCAAAGCCACCAGATATTGCCTGAAAAAGCCGCGTTTGATGCTCACAAACATAGAGGTTTCAAAGCCACCCAGAATGGCATTCAACCCATTGGCCATCAAGAAAATAGACAACATAAAACCAGAAGACAACAAGCCCGAATGGCTGTTGTTTAATATATCATTGACTATCGAAGCAATGGCGTCGTAGGTATTGGGGGGAACACTTTGCGAGACAAACTCTAGAAAATCTTTTTGAAAGCCGTCTATTGGGATGTAGGGTATTAAATTTAAGATGAATAAAGCAAAAGGAAATAAGGCCATAAAAAAGCTAAACGCAATGGCCGCTGCACGGTAACTCAACGCGCCTTCTACAATTCCGATAAGGTACAACTCGAGCAAATCATAGAACGAAAGCCCTTGTAACCAGGGCAGTTTGATGCGCTTACAGCCGCGGGCCAAGTTGCGAACAACAGGAATTTTTTCTAAACTATTTTCTACAATTTCACTCATTTATACCGCTTTAAGACTTAAATCTAGGTTGTAAACCGAATGGGTTAAGGCACCCGAAGAAATGTAATTGACACCGCATTCGGCATACGCACGCAGGGTGTTTTCGTTGATGTTTCCTGAGGATTCGGTGAGGCATTGGTTGCCAATTAAGGCTACGGCTTTTCGGGTCGTTTCAAAATCAAAATTATCTAGTAAAATGCGAAAAACTCCCCCAGCATCGAGAATTTCTTGCACTTCCTGCAGGTTTCTTGCTTCAACTATAATTTGCAAATCCAAGTGGTTCGCTTGCAAATACCGTTTCGTTTTTTCGATGGCGTGAGCAATTCCTCCGGCAAAATCGAGGTGATTGTCTTTGAGCATGATCATGTCATACAAGGCAAAGCGATGATTGGCCCCTCCGCCTATCGTAACCGCCCATTTTTCGGGCGCTCTAAATCCGGGTGTGGTTTTGCGCGTATCGAGTAATTGGGCGCCCGTGCCGGCAATCAGTTGAACATATGAATTCGTTTTTGTGGCTATGGCCGACATGCGTTGCATGGAATTGAGCACTACTCGTTCGGCTTTTAATATGGATTGGGATGATCCCGTAACATGAAAAACCACATCACCCGGAACTACCGCCGTGCCATCTGGAATAAATAGTTGCAATTGAAGTGCAGGGTCTACATAATGAAATATTTGTTCGGCAAACGCCACGCCAGCTATTATTCCTTGTTCTTTAACCAAAAGTTTTGCTGTACCTGAAGCCGTTTCCGGAATACAAGCCAATGAACTGTAATCGCCAGGCCCCACGTCTTCGCGAATGGCGTTTTGAATGCAATGTTCTAATTCCTCTTGAAATTGTTCTAAACTTATCATGTTCAAAATTTGATGTGCTAAAGTACCATTTATTTTCTCGAAAGTAAAACCGTACAGCTGTAAATTGGACTTGAACTACTGCTCAATATTTTTTAACAAAAACCACCAAATTCTAGTATTTTTACGGCTGATAATTTGCCTTGTAAAACATGAAAAAACTACTCCTCATCACCAATATGCAACTGCTTGTCTTATTCATTATTGGCCTGGTCGTAACCCTTTGTGGTGCCTTTATGAAACTGAACAGCAGTCCGGAAGCTTCTTTATTTCTAATCGTGGGCATGACATTTGAAGCCGTGGCTTTGGTGTTGTTGATTGTCAAATTGATGCAAAAAAATAACCAATCTTTTCTAGATAGCTAATTACAAGAGCATGAATATCAAACTCATTGCCATCGGAAAAACCGACGATTCCAATTTGCAGCAGCTCATCGATCGCTACCTGAAACGCCTGAGTCATTATGTGAAATTTGAGTTGGAACTCCTACCCGACCTCAAAAACGCCAAGCATTTATCTGAAGCCGAACAAAAAGAAAAAGAAGGCGAATTACTCCTGGGTAAATTGCAAGCCACTGACTTTTTGTGGTTATTAGACGAAAACGGAAAATCGTATAGCAGTCTAGGATTTGCCGATGAATTGCAAAAAAAGATGAATGCCGGCACCAAAACCTTGGTGTTTTTTATTGGCGGACCTTATGGGTTTTCTCCCGCCGTTTATGCCAAAGCACAAGGCAAATTGGCGCTTTCACAACTCACCTTTTCCCACCAAATGGTGCGCTTATTTTTTATAGAACAGCTGTACCGTGCGTTTACCATACTCAAAAACGAACCCTACCATCACCAGTAATTAGTTGATCCATTGGGTGTCGGAAAGTAAGTTGGGGCATACTTTTTCTAGCATTAGTTTGGTACGCAAATAGGTCTCAAAATTCATGGATGCATCAAAAGAAAGTTGAATTTTTTGTGCGCTATGCAGAACTAAAGCTTTGATTTCTTGGATCGAACATGGCTTAGAATCGAATAGTAAATTTCCGTTTTTCGTTACTTCAATCTTCACGAAATTAGGCTGCAAGGCTGTTTTGCTGCTGCTATACACCACATTAGTAAAGGGCGTAAAGGCGAGTGTTTGGAGCGAATCATTGGCATAAGCAAAATAATTTTGAGCCGTTTCACTTTTGTGTGCACTGCTGGCTTTTTTGGCTTGTAAGATTTGAATTTGCGGAATAACCAAGCGCAAAGGCAATCGTTTATCTATAGAGAATATCCAATTGGTCGAACTGATCGAATTTTTGCGGTTCACTTCGACAACTGTGTCTTTTCCCTTTTTGGCAAAGAAGAAATAAATGGGCGAATGATCTTGCACCTCGCTGAGAACAGAAAAAGTGGCCTTTGGCAACTGAATCTCTTTTTTCCCTTCGCAAGAAAACAACCCAACACAAAGCAGAGCCAAAAGCAGTCTTAGGTTCATAAACCTTGCAATTTTTGAAAAAGGGTTACACACTCAACCGCTTCTTTTATATCATGTACACGAAGTATCTTAGCGCCTTTACTCAAGGCTATGCCATGCAAAAATGTGGTGCCGTTTAAGGCCAATTCGGGTGTGGTATTGAGCGTTTTATAAATCATAGATTTTCGAGATATCCCGGCTAGTAGTGGTGCATCTACAACTTGAAATTGCTCTAAATGCTGCAGCAGTTCAAAATTTTGTTCGGAGGTTTTTGCAAACCCAAAACCTGGGTCAATTAGGTAATCGGAAATACCGGCTGCCTTTACTTGTTGTATTTTCTCAGCAAAATAATAAATCAAGTCCTGCATTAGATTTTCATACTGTGTGAAGGCAGTCATGGTTTGTGGGGTGCCACGCATGTGCATTAGGATATAAGGTACTTGGTAACCCGCCACCACCGAGAGCATGTTAGCATCTGCGCCAGCGCTAATGTCGTTCACCATCCCCACACCTTCATCTAATGCGGCTTTAGCCACCGCAGATCGAAAAGTATCAACCGAAAGAATTGCGGAGGGGAAGGAGTTACGCAAGGCTTTCACAACGGGCACAACGCGTTGCAATTCTTCGGCCTCAGCTACCTCGACTGCATGTGGTTTGGAGGAATATCCACCAATATCAATACAATCAGCTCCTGCCTCCAACATGCTTTCAACTTGTTTAAGTACAGCGGGAAGTGAAGGGTATTTGCCACCGTCAAAAAAAGAATCTGGGGTTACATTGAGAATCCCCATTACTTTAGGAACAGTAAGATCTAATAATTTTCCTTGGCAGTTTACGGTCATGAATAACGGCGTTTTAAAACAGATTTACAGACTATTTGTAATCTAAATTAGATTTAAAAATCGGGGCAAAATTTCCAAAAAAATGTACTATTTTTGAAAAAATTTGAACACAAATATACACCAATAATGAATACGACTTCTGCGGCTTATGATTCGGTTATTGCTACCTGTAGATCTCTTTTTTCTAAAAAAATGAAAGACTACGGTTGTGCCTGGCGAATCTTGCGTTTGCCTTCCTTGACCGATCAAATTTTTATCAAAGCGCAACGCATTCGCAGTCTCCAAGAAAATGAGGTGCGGAAAGTTGATGAAGGAGAAGCCGGAGAATTTATCGGGATCATCAATTATTCGATCATGGCACTAATTCAGTTGGAATTGGGTGTGGCCGATCAACCGGATTTAACTGACGAAGTAGCAGCCACTTGGTATGATGCAAAAGTGAAGGAAACCAAAGAATTGATGGAAAACAAAAACCACGATTACGGCGAAGCTTGGCGGGACATGCGCGTGAGTTCCTTGACCGATTTGATTATTCAAAAATTATTGCGTGTAAAACAGATCGAAGACAACAAAGGCAAAACCTTGGTTTCAGAAGGCATTGATGCCAATTACCAAGACATGATCAATTATGCCATTTTTGCCTTGATTTTAATGAATGAATCGTAATTGAACAGAACATGAAAAAAATAGCGGTACACTTTTCACGAATTTTTGTCGGACTTTTATTTATAATATCGGGCTTGATAAAGCTCAACGATCCGGTGGGCATGTCCTATAAACTGGTTGAGTATTTTAGCGAACCGGTGCTAAACCTGCCTTTTTTGACTCCTTATGCGCTGGCCTTTGCCCTTTTTATTGTGATTTTAGAAACCGTTTTGGGTGTATTCTTATTGGTAGGATTCCAAAAGAAATACACCTTATGGAGTTTAGTCGGGCTGATCGTTTTCTTTACCTTTTTAACTTTCTATGCGGCCTATTTCAATAAAGTAAGCGACTGTGGTTGCTTTGGCGATGCCTTAAAATTGACACCTTGGCAATCTTTTTCTAAAGATATTGTCTTGCTGGTGTTTATTTTGTTTTTAACTTTCAACAGCAAGCACATCACTCCTATTTTCACTGATTCTCTACAAAAAATAATAGCTGCAACAGCTTTGTTTTTGAGTTGTTTTATGGGGTATTGGGTGCTCAATCATTTGCCGCTCAAAGATTTTAGGGCTTATAAAGTAGGGACCAACATCAGCAAAGCCATGGAGATCCCCGAAGGCGCTCCCAAATCTGTAGTAGAAATGGTTTTTGTGTATAAAGTAAATGGCGTAAACAAGAATTATACCGAGAAAGATTTAATGAATTTGCCTGCCGGTGCCACTTTTGTAGATCGCATTGACAAAGTAATTAGCGAGGGCTACAAACCGCCCATCCACGATTTCTCGATGGAATTGGAGGGATCAGACTACAAAGACGAACTCTTACTCGAACCAAAGTTACTTGTTTTTGTTGCCTATGACTTAGAAAAAGCGAGTGCTGCTGGCTTGCAAGTATTAGAGGGCTTGCATCAAAAAGCACTAAAAAAAGGCTATAAAGTAATTGCGATGACAGCTTCTGATGCGGCATTAATTGCGAAAACAAAAAAACAATACGGCTGTACGTTTGACTTTTATTTTTGCGACGGCACAACACTCAAAACAATTGAACGCGCAAACCCAAGTATTGTAGTCCTGCATCGAGGGACCATCATGCAAAAGCTTCATTACAACGACAGCAATCAATTAATTTTGAATTAATATGAAAGACGCAAAATCCAAAGGAAAAAGCACGTACTTTCTACTCAAAATAGTTGCTTCAATCCTGCTTAATGCCTTGGGTTATTTCCTTTTTATTGAAGTTTCTACACGATACAATCCAAAATTTGGAAATACCTTTTACATCATTCTAGGGTGCACACTCATTGCTTTGGGAAGTATTTATTTTTTGATGCTCATGAAAGCTAGGTTTTTTCGTGAAAAAAAATCCAAACGAACAAAGGCTGTCTTTTTAAAAAAATAGCTGCATCAATGCATGACCACCACTTTATGGGTTTCTGTTGATGCATCTTCTCCCTTAATTTGAATGAAATACATTCCATTTGATAATTGGCTCGTATCATAGAGCCAAATTTCGCCAACTGTTTGTTCTGAACGAATCACTTTTCCTAAACTATCCGTTAAGGTGATTTGAGTTATTCCAGTGGTTGCAGTAACGGTAAGTAGATTGGATACGGGATTTGGGTAAATACGAAATCGCGGTTGTTCGGATGGGAAAGAAACGCCTAATGCACAACCCTCCGTAGTTCCGGGAATATTAGCATCCAACCAGGCTAAACGCAAATTGATCCAATTTTTAAATTTAGTAATTTGGCCTTCAAAGCTCGCCGGATCAGCATCTACTTCTGGAGTTCCGGTGCTGATTCCCAAATTACCCCATTTTTCGAAATGACGCGCTTGAGCATCATCCAAATATAAGGCAGTTTGGTCTATAAAGGTATTGAGCGCGGCATCACTCATCGAATTAGATCTAAAATACGCCCAACGGCAGCGAAGTCGATTCTGAAAATTGGGATCTTGCAACAAACGAATATACCAACCGGGAGAATTTACATCGGGATTACAATCATTGATGTGGTGCGCCCAGCCAGATCCATCAGTGGCTGCAAAAATGGCACATTCGGGTATGTTTTTCCAAGCCCAATCAAAATCCCAAACCGGCCCCGCATAGAGCTTACCTAAACTGGTGGTGGTGTCTTTGGTTTTATAAAAATAACTGCTCTTTTTAAACCCATCGTTATTGCGCGAAAGTTCATTGACAATAAAATAATCTATAAACGAATCTACGTCGATATACCGCTCATAACCAACCAATGGATCAGCATAATTGGCCCCATACAAAGCCGTTTCAAATTGATCCACAAAGGTTTGGATGTATGTTTTTTGCTCGGGCACAATCACACTGGGCTTAGGGTAATCGTAGACCAAATTTACATTGAAATTGGGGTGGTCTATGGGATGGTAATTGAGTGGCCAACTGTTGGAAGCGTCAAAGTAGTCGTTTTTAATAATATAGCCGCCAGTAACAGTAATTCCTGCAATTTCGGTGGGATCTAAGCGTGAAATATTGACTCGATTGTTGTCGCGTTTGATGGTTTCCATGAGCATATATATCCCTTGGTAACTTCCGTTTAGTACCACTTCGCAATACTGACTGCGGGTCGCGTAGTGGCCCATGTCGGTAAACAATTTGTAAGAAAGCGTATTGCGCATAAACACTTTGTCGTTGTAGTTGGATATCAAACACCAATTGTGTTCGAGCGGCATTCCCAACAAAGGCACATTGAGTTCTAAATTGGCCGCATCGCGTAATTCGATGGCATAGGGTTTCTGTGGCAGCGATTGTGAATAATTCCCGCGGTATTGTATCGCAACATTGCCGTTGTACTCATTGGGCACATCGGTCACGCTATTTAGTGCGCCTACTCCGTTGTAAATAATTCCCATATTGGCAATAATTGAGGGGGAATCTACTATGGTTTGTCCGGCTGTATTTATCGTTACAATAGGTAAATTAGAACTAGTAAAAACAAACGGAGCTGCAGCATTGGGACCAAAAGTAACAGACCAATTGAGTACAGTTCCCGCATCGGCGGCATACACGTCATAGATACGTAAAATCCATTGCCCTAAACTGCTGTTTCCGTTATTGAAATTTCCGATAGATTCCTGCGGTTTAAACACTGCATTAAATGGGGCTGCACCAACATTTATTGAGGTAGAAGCAGCTTGGTTTAAACAGGTATTGCTAAAATTATCGCCACTACCTCCCACACCAGAAAATAAATTGACCAGCGTGCCATCGGGTGAAATTAATTGCACAACCAGATCGGAGTCATAGGTATGATTGATGGTCATGCACACTTGCGTGAGCCCATAACTAGCACTCAACGGATTGGCAAGTCCGGAAACAGTTGCCGTAAAATCATTGGCTTGGCCATCATCAGACACCGCTCCTACAGCTCCCGAAAAGGTTTGCGAATGAGCTAAAAAAGCAACAAAAACAAATAAAAGAGCGTATATTTTTCTCCTCATAAATAAGCGGTATTTTTTTGAAGTAGGCTGTAAAAATTAAGTATTTTTGCCGGTGTTCAAATATATCAATTTATTAAGCTGATTCTGTTTTTTATGAAAAAATCAATCTTCGCTTTGGCACTCACCATCAGTATGTTTTCGTGTAGTAAAGCCCAAAAAACAAGCTTTTCTGCTGCTGCACTTCCAATCAAGTTAACTACAACCGCTGGAGATAGCAAAGCCTTTTCAGAAATTTTAGCCGCACACAAAGGCAAAGTAACCTTGGTAGAAGTTTGGGCATCTTGGTGTGGTGACTGTGTAAAAGCAATGCCAAAAATCAAAGCGATTCAAGCCGAATTTCCTGGCGTAGATTATGTGTTTATCTCGGCCGATAAAACCGCCGATAAATGGGCCGAAGGAATTGCCAAACACGAATTAACCGGAGCACATTATATGATGACTGATGGGATGAAAGGAGCCTTTGGACAAGCCATCGACCTCGATTGGATTCCTCGCTATATTATTTTGGATGCACAAGGAAAGATCATCACCTACCGCGCCATTGAAACTGACTTTGAAACGATACAAACTACATTAAAATCCCTAAACTAATGAGAACTAAACTTGTTGCCGGAAATTGGAAAATGCATAAAAATGCTGAGGAAACAGAAGATTTATTAAACGAATTAATCAACCAACTGCCTACAGACAAAGAAGTTGAAATTGTGGTCGCCCCTACTTTTGTGAATTTAGCTTCGGCAGTGCAGCATGTTCAATTTACGAATATACAAGTGGCGGCTCAAAATATGCACCAAGCAGAAAATGGTGCCTATACTGGTGAAATTTCGGCCGATATGTTAAAAAGCATAGGCGTTGAAACCGTTATCTTAGGACATTCTGAGCGTAGAGCCTATTTTCATGAATCGGATGAACTCATCAATACCAAAGTAAAAACCGCGTTGAAACACGAAATGCGGGTTATTTTCTGTTTTGGCGAAGAACTAAAAGACCGCAAAGCTGAGCAACATTTTGCTGTGGTAGAATCCCAATTAAAAGCCGGTTTATTCAATTTGGAATCAGCCGCTTGGGAACAAATTGTGTTGGCTTACGAACCCGTTTGGGCAATCGGAACCGGCGAAACAGCCAGTCCGGAGCAAGCTCAAGAAATGCATGCCTTTATTCGTGCAACCGTTCGCGAAGCCTATGGTGAACACCTGGCCAACCAAGTAAGTATTTTATACGGGGGCAGTGTAAAACCCGATAATGCACAAGAAATATTTTCAAAGCCCGATGTGGATGGCGGATTAATTGGCGGTGCTGCCTTGAAAGCTGCTGATTTTGCTGCAATTGTATCGGCTATTTAACACCCAACTATGTCATCAATTTATTTAGGTTATCATTTTACAATTGAACCCAAAGAACTGGGCTCTGAAATTTTAGTGGCTGAGTTGGGCGAATTGCCTTTTGAAAGCTTTGTCGAAAGCGAATTTGGCCTTACCGCCTATATTCAAAAAGAGTTGTGGCATACCCACATTTTGGACGATTTATTTGTGCTTGAATCGCCCGAATTTAATATCAGTTATACGATCGAGGAAATTGAACAAGTAAATTGGAACGAAGAATGGGAAAAGAATTTTGAGCCGATTGAGGTAGATGGACTCTGTCACGTTCGAGCCCCCTTTCACCCAAAAACGGATGCAACTTATGACATTGTCATCGAACCTAAAATGAGTTTTGGTACCGGACATCATGAAACTACCCACATGATGATCCAGCAGTTGCTGCAAATGGATGTGCAGAACAAAAAAACCTTGGACATGGGCTGTGGCACGGCAATTTTAGCCATTTTGGCCGAGATGAAAGGCGCACAACCCATCGATGCCATTGACATCGACAACTGGTGTTATTTGAATTCGATCGAAAATGCAGCGCGCAACAATTGCCAACACATAACGGTCTACGAAGGCGACGCCCGAATGCTCATCAATCAAAAATACGACCTGATCATCGCCAACATCAACCGCAACATCTTGTTGGCCGACATACCTGCCTACACCAACTGCTTATTAGCCAACGGCAGCTTACTTTTGAGTGGATTTTATGAAGAAGACATTCCCTTCTTGGAAGCGGCATGTTCCGATAACGGATTGCAATTTGTGTCAAAATTGCAACGCAACAATTGGGTTTCCCTAAACTTTAAAAAACTCGTTTAGCTTAATTAGTGCGCAACATGAGTACGCAAGAACAAGTACAAGAAGCTGTAGTGACAGAAAATCAAGTAGGTAATTTACATGAAATTGTGCTTTACAATGATGATGTAAATACCTTCGATCACGTGATTGAAACACTCATTCGGGTTTGCGAACATACTGCCGAACAAGCCGAACAGTGTGCCTTACTCGTGCACTACAAAGGAAAATGCACCGTAAAAACAGGCGATTTAACTAAATTAAAGCCGCAATGTGCTGCCCTGCTAGAAGCCGGTCTTAGCGCAGAACTTATTTGATGCTTTTGTGATTCATTTTGCCTATTGCACAGCTCACATACGATTGGGCTTTGGTAGTCAATGGGTTGTTATCCCCAACTTGAGGATAACCCAGCCTGCGCAAGGCCTCTAAAACAATCGGTAAATTGTCTTCTTGTTCGTAGATAACTTCAACGGTGCTATGATCTACATCGACGGCTACACTATGCACAAAATCAAGGTCAGTTAATTTGGCGGTTATAGTAGAAGCACAGCCGTTGCATTTTAAATTTTGGATAACCAATTGGGATTTCATGGGGTAATTTTTAGTAAAGGTAGCAGAGCGTTTCCCGTACTTCTATGACATAAGTCACTTTATTACCAAATTAGTGAGGCAAATGATCTTTCAGAAGACCATAGATAAAGGTTCCGGCTAGTGCGCCAACTAAGACTATAATTAACGGAAAATATCCGGCACTCAACAAAATAAAAATAGGTCCAGGACAAGCCCCGACTATGGCCCAACCCAACCCAAATAACAAACCACCTATCCAATACCGAAAGGATCCTTTCTCCTTGGCAGGAATCACGATGGGGCTTCCTGTGTTGGTTTTAATGTTTTTGAATTTAATGATTTGCAGGCCTATTATTCCGGTGAGGATCGCCGTACCAATAATGCCATACATATGAAACGATTGAAACTGAAACATCTCATAGATTCTATACCAAGAAACCGCCTCTGACTTGGTTAACACCAGGCCAAATACAAATCCAATCGCGATATACCTTAATGCACTTTTCATGAAAATAGTAAAGGAAAAATAAAATGAGCCATAATTAATCCACCCACAAAAAAGCCAATTACCGCTTTGATCGATTGGCGTTGCAAATTGCTAATCCCGGCAATTGCATGACCGGAAGTACAGCCACCGGCATAGCGCGAACCAAATCCTATCAACAAACCTCCAACCAGCAATAAAAGGATGTTTTTGGGCGACCGAAATGAGGCGTTTCCGAATAATGCATTGGGTTCTAGTTTACCATTGGGCGCATCAAAACCAAGTTGTTTCAATTGAACTAGGGTAGCAGGATTTAAACTCACATTCGTGGGGGCACTCAAAAAATGTACGGCAACCCATCCTCCAAGCATGGAGCCGAGTACTACGAGTAAATTCCAGCGTTGTGATTTCCAATCAATAGCAAAAAAATCACTGTGCTTATTGGCGCCCATAAGGGTGCACATGGTTCTTAAATTGGAGGAAATACCAAAATCTTTTCCATAATAATTGAGCAGCAACATGACTGACGCAATTAAAAAGCCAGAAATAGACCACGGCCAGGTTTGAAAAAGAAAATCCATAGGGAACTTATTTAGGGCAAAAATACTAATTCCAATTATTTTAACTCCTACTTTGTACAGACTAAAAATAATGAATTAATTTTGAAACTAAAATAACTAATATACATGATGAAATCTTTTTACATCGAACTCAAATGGGCTATCAATTTTGGCATAGCTTTTTTGATCTGGATGATCATCGAAAAAAGTAGCGGCTTACACGACCAGCGAATCGCCGAATATTCTATTTACACCAATGTGTTTATTTTGATTACCATTGGCATCTACTTTTCTGCCTTGTTGGATAAAAAAAAATCGATCTATTCTGGGCAAATGAGCCAAAGCCAAGGATTTATATCTGGCATTTTACTCACCTTGTTTATAGGCATGCTCACCCCTTTTTTGTTGCGCATTTCGCTTGCATACATTAGCCCTCACTTTTTTGAAACGATGAAAACCTATATGCTCAACTCGAAAAGAATGACTTTGGCACAAGTAAACTTATATTACACATTTCGCAGTTTTTTACTGCAAACCTTATTTTTGAATTTTTCATTGGGAATACTAAGCTCGGCCTTATTGTCGTTTGCATTACGTAATAAAAATACGCCTACTTATGAAAAATAATCGCTTTTTGTTTTTGGGGCTTAGCCTGTTCCTACTGTCCTGTGGAGGTTCTGTCTTGGTTATTAAAAATTGTGACGAGAAAACGCCTACGCCAAAATTATCGGCCCAAAATACTTTTATACTAAGCGAATACAGCAAAGAAAAGCGCTACGGAACCGAAAAAGAATACCCCATCAATGTATTTTATGGTTCGGCCAAAAATGACAGCATCAATGTGCTGCGTTTTTTGAATGCTTTAGTCGGTCCTCATGGGGAAACACTGGCTTATACCAAAGTAAAAAGCTGTTGTCCTTTTACCAGCAAACATTCAGAAATGGGTGTAGGCCTTTTAGAACAATATGAAGTGCGCTGGGAAAATCAAAAAAAACCCTTGCTGTTGTATTTTAATAACTACGAAAAAGGTCCTTTGTTGGTGCCTGTAGGCTTGCGGCTTAAATAGTTGGTTTAAACTCAATATAAATTACGAAAGCAAGCGCTAATTTCGTCTTGTATAATTATCTTTGCGGCAGCAAACTAGACCTATGAATATAGCAGCAATTCCTCAAATTAAACATACCGAAAGCGGCAATTTCTTTTTATTGGCCGGTCCTTGTGCCATTGAAGGCGAAGAAATGGCCCTGCGCATAGCCGAAACCTTAGTTGGTATTAGCGACAAATTAGAAATACCCTTGGTGTTTAAAGGCTCATTCAAAAAAGCCAACCGTTCCCGTATTGATAGTTTTTCGGGGATAGGCGACGAAAAAGCCCTTAAAATTTTACGCAAAGTTTCTGAAACGTTCCTTGTACCTACGGTTACCGATATTCACACCAACGAAGATGCTGAACGCGCAGCTCAATATGTAGATGTATTGCAAATCCCTGCCTTTTTGGTGCGTCAAACCGACTTAGTAGTTGCAGCGGCCAACACCGGCAAAACTGTCAACCTCAAAAAAGGACAATTCATGAGTCCTGAAAGCATGAAACATGCGGTACAAAAAGTATTGGATTGCCACAATCAAAATGTCATGGTTACCGATCGAGGTACCATGTTTGGCTACCAAGACATGGTTGTAGATTTTCGCGGAATTCCAACCATGCAACAATATGCAACCACGGTATTAGATGTAACCCACTCCCTTCAACAACCCAACCAAACCATTGGGGTAACAGGCGGAAGACCCGATATGATTGAAACCATCGCCCGCGCCGGAATATCAGTAGGTGTAGATGGTTTATTTATTGAAACCCATTTTGATCCAGCCAATGCCAAAAGTGATGGAGCCAATATGCTGCATTTAGATTATTTTGAGGGGCTGATGACCCGCTTGGTTGCCATCCGCAAAACAATTGCTAGTTTCTAATAAATCCCAAATATGAAAAGATCCTTGTTTTATGTACTAGCTGGCCTATTGTTAGTTATAAGTGGTGCTTATGCGCAAGAAACAGTTAAATTACAAGATAAATATACGGCACACAACAAAGGAAAGTACTTTGTGTCCTGGGGTGGAAATAGAGAAACGTTTACCAACTCTGATATCCATTTTACAGGTGAAAATTACGATTTTACTGTACATGCTGCAGCAGCTCACGATAAACCCAAAGGATGGCATATCGATTATCTGAACCCCAGTAGAATTACGATCCCGCAAACCAATTTTAAAATGGGGTATTTCTTTTCCGATCATTACTGTGTAACAATTGGGGTTGACCACATGAAATACGTGATGACACAAGAGCAAACTGCTTTAGTTTCTGGAACAATTAATTTACCTGCCGGTGAGCAAGGGGCAATTCATAATGGCCTTTATGACAATACTCCAGTCGATTTTTCTGATGGTACTTTTTTGAAATTTGAACACACCGACGGACTAAATTACCTCAATACCGAAGTATCTCGTTTTGCTGATTTATCGGATTGGTTGGGAATTACAAACACCGATAAAATTCAAGTTAATTTTACCGAAGGTCTTGGCGCCGGTATATTGTATCCCAAAACCAATACGACTTTGTTGGGCAAAGCCCGCCACGATGATTTTCATGTTTCGGGTTATGGTATTTCAGCCAAAGCAGGACTTAATGTGACTTTTTTCAAACATTTCTATGTACAAGGCGAATTCAAATACGGTTATATCAACATGAATGACATTCGCACCACCCAAAGTGCCGCCGATAAAGCCAGTCAACATTTTAACTTTTTTGAACGAATCGTCGCGGTTGGTGGGATTTTTAAAATCTAATTCGTTTTATCCCACAAATACATCAACGAAGTCATCGCTGCAGCGCCCAATTCCAATTCCCGTTTATTTACAGCATCAAATCGATCATTGGCCGCGTGGTGGTAATCGAAGTAGCGTTGCGAATCGGGCTGAAGTCCTATTTTTACTATATTGGGATCGTTTAAGGGACCAATGTCGGTGCCTGAATGTCCTTTGCTGAAAATATGAATTAAATAAGGTTCAAATAAGGTTTCCCAGGCTTTAATTTGAGCAACTTGAGTGTCATTGGCTTCGATAGAAAATCCTCTGGGTGAGAATCCTCCCGAATCACTTTCTAAAGCGAATACATGTTGTTCCTTGTTTTTGACGGCCATTTCTTGGTATTTCGTTCCGCCCTTCACGCCGTTTTCTTCGTTCATAAATAAGACCGTTCTCAAAGTGTGTCTGGGTTTGTACTTGAGATTTTTGAGCAGTTCTAAAACCGCCATACTTTGCACACAGCCCGCTCCATCATCTTGCGAACCGTCACCCAAATCCCAAGAATCCAAATGTCCGCCCACCACCATAATTTGGTTAGGGAATTCAGTGCCTGTAATTTCGCCCACCACATTATAGGAAGTCACGTCGGCAAAGGTTTGACAAGATTGTTTAAAGTAAAAAGTAGCCGTTGGGTTTTCTTTGAGCAAACTACTCAATTGATTGGCGCCTAAAGTAGAAATAGCGGCAGTTGGGATGCGTTGCGCCACCGGTGTATCGCCGTAGTTGGTCATGCCGGTATGCGGTAAATCATCCAATCTCAAATTCATAGAACGAACGATAACCCCTATAGCTCCCAATTTTCCGGCTTCTCGTGCGCCAGAGGAACGCTGATCGACACAGCTGCCATAGGCGTGAAAAGTTTCGATAAATTCGGGATTCATCGGTCTGTTAAAAAAAACTATTTTACCTTTTATTGCCGCTTCTCCCAATTGTGTCAATTCGTCTAATCCATGCACTTCGATCACATTTGCCGAAAGTCCTGTTGGCGGAGTTGCCACCGACATGCCCAAAGCACAAATCGAAAAAGGAATTTTCTTGCCTTCCAATTGCAAATAAGCTTGCTCCTTGTCGCCGCGCACCCACTTGGGCACTTTTACTTCTTGCAAATAAACCTTGTCTACACCCAATTTATTCAATTGCGATTGGGTATAGGCTACGGCCAATTCGGCACCTTTTGAACCAGACAAACGTTGGCCAATTTTATTTGACAAATCATCGAGCCAAGAATAACAGCTCGATTGAGTTAAGGCCGAAGAATAAATTTGTTTCAAGAATAGTTCGTCTGGCGTTTGTGCAACTAGCAACGAAGACTGTAAAAGCAATAGTAAGCCGATTTTTTTCATAGGATTTGAATAGAATTCAAAAGTAAATTAAATTGTATATACCACCGCTATTTGCTCAAGTTCTTGCATAAAAAAACTCCGAAAGAAATTCCTTCGGAGTTTAAAAATTGCATTATGGCCTTAGACTAGTGTCCGCCGCTTATTTTTTTATCAAAATCAATTCCTTGACTTTTAAGGATTCCGCTCACTTTCCATCCATAAAAAGCCAAATAAGCAAAACAAAATACCCCAACAATATAACTGGATTGAATTCCGATTGAATCGGCAACAGTGCCTTGTAACCAACTTACAATTCCTCCACCCATGATCATCATGATCAAGAAACTACTTCCTTGACTGGTGTGTTTGCCTAATCCGCTTACCGCTAAGGTAAAGATACAAGGCCATAAAGTACTGCAGAACAATCCAACACTAATGAAGGCATACACAGATACCATTCCGCTGGTGGCCATCCCTGTAATTAAAGCTACTGTTCCTAATACAGAAAAAATGAGCAACATACGTGCCGGATTTCCTTTACTGGCCATGTCGGCGGCAATTAATACTAATATGATCACCGCATAAATGTAAAATACGCTCAAATCGTGTTCGGCAACCGCATTGACAAATAAAAACACGCCAAAGGCCAAATAGGGCGCAATGAATCGCAATATTTTTTGCAAACTCATGTTGTCGGTAAAAGCTTCAACCGCTCCGGTCCAACGACCTATCATTAAACTGGCCCAATACAATGAAATATAGGGCGCAATGTCTTTGGTTAAAAAGCCCAAATGTTTTTCCATATAAGCCGGCAAATTACTGGCTGTAGAAACTTCAACGCCCACGTAAATAAAAATGGCGATCATGCCCAACACCAATTGCGGGTATTTTAAAGCCGATGATTTGGCAGTACTCGAATCTTCTACAGATTCATCAATTGCAGCGGGGTGCTCCGGAAGAGAAGACAACTTCAATAAAATTGCCACGAGTAAAAAGGCTACTCCTAAAACCAAGTAAGGAATTTTAACGCTTTCGATACTCATTTCGGTATTGGCTGAAGATGCTGAACCAAAAATGGCAAAGCTCACAATTAGTGGACCAATCGTAGTTCCTAAATTATTGATTCCGCCCGCCAAAGTGAGACGTTGCGATCCTGTTGTAATAGGACCCAATGCAATAGCTAAGGGATTGGCGACCGTTTGTTGCAACGAAAATCCAAGCGCAACCGTAAATAAACCGGATAACATTAAAGGAAATGAGTGCATATTAGCAGCAGGGTAAAACAACAAAGTCCCCAAGGCCGAAATAGTAAGCCCCAAGGCTAGCCCATTTTTGTAGCCGATTTTATTCACCAAATCCTTCCCTATAGCAAGAGAAACAAGCATGTAAATAATAGACCCAACCGTATAAGCAATATAAAAAGCCACCGACACCAATTGACTTTGGCCTTGCGTTAAATCAAATGCTTTTTTAAATACGGGAATCAAAATATCATTGCTGGCGGCCACAAATCCCCAAAAGAAGAAAACGGTAACGAGCGGAATGAATTGTGCCCAATTGGTTTTAGTTTGTACTGAATTCATAAGTAATTTTTTAAGTTGGTTTTGGTTAATTTTTTTTTGAATAGCCAGAACAAGTTCCTTTTGTTCAAAATTTTCATAAATATAGGTTTAATATAAAATGACGACCTAAAATTCGTGAATAGTTATTAACGAAATCGATTTCATTGCACTAAAGTTGCTTGTAATACAACGTTTGCGAAACACCCTATTCCAATCTACTGAATCGGCTCAAAACTAATGGCTGTTCCCCCACCCGCGACTAAATTCAATTCGATTTTAGATTTTGCCGTAACGGTAAGCGTTTTAATTTCATAGGCTTTGGGATTGGTTTCCCAATGGGCTGTTTTTGCGTCTTGGTAAATAATCGCCTTGTATTTTTGCCCTTTGGTTAAAAAGTCTAAAGTCAAGGTTGTTTTACGTGCATTTTCGTCGGTTATTGCGCCCAAAAACCATTTTTCTGAATTCTTGGCTTTCCGCACTACCGTGAGGTAATCGCCGGGTTCGGCTTCCAAATACTTGCTGTCTTGCCAATCTACCGCCACGTCTTTGATGAACTGAAAAGCATCGGGGTATTTCTCATAATTATCGGGCAAATCGGCCGCCATTTGGATGGGCGAGTACATCGTAACATAGAGCGCCAATTGCTTTGCCAAAGTAGTATGTACTTGTTCTTTTTTGTTTTTGTCGTAGACATTCATTTTGATCTCAAAAATCCCTGGGGTATAATCCATAGGGCCTCCCAACAAGCGGGTAAACGGCAAAATGGTTTCGTGCATAGGCGGATTGCCCATACTCCAGGCATTGAACTCATTTCCGCGGGCGGCTTCGGCGGCTATGTAATTGGGATAAGTTCGGTTGTAGCCGGTTAGGTGAGAACTTTCGTGCGAATTGACCATCAGTTTGAAATCGGCGGCGCGTTGGGCTACAAAATTATAATGATTCACCATGGTTTGTCCGTCGTGGAATTCACCCCGCGGGATGATGCGTCCTACATAACCTGTTTTTACAGCAGGATAGCCATATTTAACCATGTTTTCGAAGGCGCGATCCAAGTGTCTTTCGTAATTGGCTACCGATCCCGAAGTTTCGTGGTGCATGATCATTTTGATGTTTTTGGCTTTGGCGTAGGCCGAAATTTCGGCAATATCAAAATCAGGGTAAGGCGTAGTAAAATCAAACACATCTTCTTTCCAGTTGCCAAACCAATCTTCCCAGCCGGTATTCCATCCTTCAACCAACACGCCGTCAAAGCCATTTTTGGCAGCAAAATCAATGTATTTTTTGGTTTTGGCAGTAGTAGCACCGTGTCTGCCAGAAGGAATTAAATTGCCTGCCGCATTTTGGGCATTTTGCGAACCAGAATAATCCCAGGTCGCAACGCCCACATGCATTTCCCACCATATCCCAACGTATTTCATGGGTTTTATCCAAGAAGTATCGTCGAGTTTACAAGGTTCATTGAGGTTGAAAATCATTTTGGAACCCACAATATCACGGGCATCATCACTCACCATTATCGTTCTCCAAGGCGATGCAAAAGGAGTGCGCAAATAGGCTTTATCTCCCAACGCATTGGGAACCAAATTGGAGGTAAATTTAAATTCAGCAGGCACTACATCGAGATGCATTACCGGGTAATTATTTACCGCGGCTTCAAATAGATTAATGTACAAGCCGTCGGCCGATTTGAGTTGCAAAGGCGTTTGCACGCGGAATTTATTTTGAATCGATTTTAAGGCAATGCCGTTGTTTTTATTTACCAGATCGGTATTGATTTGAGATATTTTTGATTCGGTATACGGGTATTCTTGGCTGTCGTAATCGCCGGGCAACCAAAAGGCTTTGTGATCGCCAGCCAGGTTAAATTCGGATTTCTCTTCAGAGATCACAAAATAAGATAAATTGGCTTGCTTAGGAACTTCGTAACGAAACGCAACGCCTTCATTAAATACGCGAAAAATCAAATTCAGTTTGCGATCCGTAGCCATTTGCGTCAAGGAAATGACCAACTCATTGTATTGATTAAGGTATTCGGATTTTTCCCCTAGGACTGGCTTCCAACTTTCGTTCACGCTGCTAGTTTTGGTGTCCGATACGGTAAAATGTGAAGCCAAATCGGCATTGTCTTTCAGGTAAATTCCCAACAAACTCCTTAATACAACCGGCTTATTTTTGTAAGCAACGGTATAAGTTGGTGTCCCTTTTTCGGCCAATTGAAACGAAAGTGTACAATTGTGATTGGGCGATTGAACTTGTTGTGCAATAGAATTTAAGGCAACACTAAGCAATAGGATAAGCGTGATTTTTTTCATGGTATACTACAATTACTGAAATACTATTTGGTTATTTTTCATTTACATACTCTTGCAAATAGGCAAATCGCGGCGTTAATTTTCCCTGAGCAGTGAGTTGTGCGCGAGCCAACAATTGGTCTTGGTCGTTATTAAAAAAAGCAGGAATTACGTGCGTTAAAAAAGTTTCGCCAAAACCCACACTGGCGTCGTTGGGCAATTCGCAAGGCAAATTATCAACCGACATCACGACAATAGCAGCCGGATGCATATAGGGAACTTCTTGGTGTTCGCTGGGCAAATACCCAAAAAACGGATCGGCGATGGTTGAGGCACGCAGCGTGCAAGCAATGGGGCCATCTACATCACAGGAGATATCGGCCACCACGCGAATATTGTTATCCGATGCTTTCAGCATTTCTCTCGTGAGAATCGCAGGCGCATCATTGCCATAAAAATGCCCGGCCATAAATAGGTCGGCTACTTTCGAGAAACGTTCAAAATCAGAAATATAATCAGTGGGATTAGCGTAAAAATCCGCTTTAGACGAAGGGGTTCCGTCTTGGCGTTTGTTGTAATCCAATACATCAATTTGCGTAAATACAGGCTCGGAATAGATTTTGGTTAAGAAATCGGTGGCACTCACTTCTTTGATTTTCATGCCGTCCAAAATTTCTTTGGCTCCCATGGCCACTTTGCCTTTTCCGGTCAATACAATTTTGATGGGTGGCAAGATTTGGCGTTTAAGTTTGGCAATGAGTGCGTCTTTGCCACTTAAGGTTTCGGCCTTGGGGATGTTGAATAATTCGTATTTCAATCCAAAGCCACGCAGGCCATTGTAAGCGCCGACAATTCCGGCGTAACGCCCAAAACCAATGAGGCGTTTGTATTGTGCATCTACAATGGTTTCGTGGTCGTATAGATCGATATTTTGGGCTAAAATGGCTTGCAACAATTTTCGGTTGTAGGGCTGTTTTTTGATGGTGTGCGAAAAGAAAAAATATTTTTTATTGGGAATCAAGGCGTCTACTGGCACTTCTTTCACACCAAATAACACGTCGCAATCGGATAAATCGGTGGTTACTTCAAACCCGGCTTGCTGGTATTCTTCGTCTGTAAACACACGGATATCAGACGATTCGACTTTGATCTCGGCTTGAGGAAATTGATTTTTTAGTTCGACTAAGGCTTGTGGAGAAAAAACCACTCGGCGATCTGGCGGGGTCTTGCGTTCTTTGATGATTCCGAATTTCATATTCCTTTTTGGATTTGATGGTCCCAAAGGTACATTTTTACGACAACCTTTTCAACCTCAATTTTTCGAAAACTGGAAATACACGAATTCCTGAAAGTCAAAACATTAGCGCAAATAGTTAATAAAAACAGGCTCTTCGTTAATAAGTTACAGCCAACTGCCCTAATGCGTTTCGCTATATTTGAATTTTTAAGATGCCAAATGCGTAAATTTATACTACTCACACTCCTGTTGCTCTCCGTATTTATTTTACGGCCTTGGGCTTGTTCCAAGCAAGAACGAATAGGTTCTGAGGGTTCGGATATGATTGAGGGTCGTATTCCTATATTACTTCCTTCTGAAATAAATTACCCCAAATTATCCCGCAATTATATTGCCGATAAACGGTATGCGATTGATAAATTTTGTTCCAAGTTTTGGAGCAGCGACCAATCCAATTTGAGTTTCTTGGTGGCCAAAAACGGACAAATTATTTACGAGCGTTACCAAGGATTAGGCAAACGGGAAACCCAAACGCCTATCACGGCTGAGACTCCCTTGCACATTGCCTCGGTGAGTAAAGTCGTTACCGCCACGGCCGTGTTGTTGTTGGTGAATAAAAACCAGATTAGTCTAGACCAAAAAGTAAACAGCATCTTGCCGAGTTTTCCGTATCCCGAAGTGACCATCCGGAGTTTGTTGGCACACCGCAGTGGTATGCGCAATTACGCCTATTTTACCGAAGATCCTGGCGTGTGGGACCGAAACCAAACCTTGAGCAACGAAGACGTGTTGCGCTTGCTCGGCGAAAAAAACATCCAATTGGAAAGCCCCTCCAACAGCCATTTTAGTTACTGCAACACCAATTACGCCATCTTGGCTTTGGTGATCGAAAAAATTACGGGAATGCCTTATCCCGAAGCCATCCAGAAAATGATTTTTACTCCCTTGGGCATGAACCATAGTTTTGTATTTGAATTAGAAAAAGACAAAGAAACCGCCATGCCATCCTACAAAGGCAACAACATCCGTTTGGCCTACGATTATTTGGATGCGGTCTATGGGGATAAGAACATTTACAGTACGCCCCGCGATTTATTGAAATTTGATCTAGCTCGAAAATCGGATCAGTTTGTGAGCCCGGAACTGCGCAAACAAATTTACCAGGGCTACAGCAACGAGCACAAAGGCGTAAAAAATTATGGCTTGGGCATCCGCATGATGGAATGGGAAAACGGCAAAAACTTTTACTTTCACAACGGCTGGTGGCACGGCAGCACCTCGACCTACATTACGCTGTTGGATGAAAATGTCACCATTATTGGCATCTCGAATAAATTTACCAAAAATGTCTACGCCAGCCGAAAACTCGCTTCCTTGTTTGGAGATTATCCGTTTGAAATGGAGGAGGATGAATAATTAAAAATTAATAATTAATAATGAAAAATTGGGGTGTGCTGAAAAAGTGCATCTAGCCCTGATGGAAGCGGCATCCTTTTGGGGCGGCGTTCGACACAAAAGATACAGCGAACAGCAGGTTCCCGGCTCCTCCATCAACTAATTTTGGAAACAATTTGTTTTTAACGCTTCGCTAAGAAAACCAACGCACACTTTATCGTTATATTTGCAGCCTAATTATTAATTTTTCATTATTAATTATTAATTAAACTGGGGTCGACTGGTTTTGACAGCAAGTCGAATTGAACAGTAAGCACGTCGAGATATGAGGCCGTTCTCGTAAAAAATAGCTTCAAAACTATACACGGCGAAGGAAACTACGCTCTAGCTGCATAATCTGAATTAAAGTAAGATTAGCCTCGTCCTACTAGGTAGGAAAGCCAGATTCACCTCGAAAGCCCTGATTCTAGGCGGTCGATACAGGTGAATCGTAAATTAGAATCTAAGAACAGTTGCGCTTTGAGGCTGTTACGAAAACCAAAGAAGCTAAGGAATTGGTGGTTGTTTCTGACCGAGCCGATTAACGAAAATCCATTCAGAAAATAAACGTGTAGAAAGCTCTTTAGTTGCTTGTTTGGACGGGAGTTCGACTCTCCCCGACTCCACATTTAACTTTTCAAAGTAAAGCAAAAGCCTGTAAATCTTAGGATTTACGGGCTTTTTCATTTTACCTACCTTTCAAATTATTCATTAAATCTCATAAAATAGGTGGTAAAATCGGTTACCCAAAAAAATCAAAAAAAAAGGTAACCGAATTTCACGCGAAGCCAATGATAGCAAGCAGTTCAAAAGATGAACATCTTGACAAAAAAGGATAAAATAAGTAATTTGTATAACAAAAAAGTCACCACAAAATGAAACACAAAATGACCATTCTTTTCTACGTGAAAAGTTCAAAAGCATCAAGAAATGGCCTATTACCCATTTACCAAAGAATAACAATCAATGGAGGCCGTATCGAACTAAGCACTTCAAGGTATGTTGAAAAAGCAAAATGGAACACCGCAGCAGGCAAAATCAAAGGAAATTCAGAAGAAGCTAGATTAATAAATAGCCATCTAGACCAGCTCAAAAACAAAGTATACGAAACAGAAAAATGGTTGATCAATAACGACCAGGAAATAAACGTGTCAACCTTCAAAAACAAACTGATTGGCATAGAAGAAAACCAAAGAATGCTACTCGTAATCTTTGAAGACCATAACAAGCGAATGAACGATTTGGTAGGAAAAGAATTCTCCATCAATACCTACAAAAGATACGAAACAGCATTAAAACACACCAGAGAATTTCTCAAAAGCCAATACCGCAGCAACGATATAGCCATAAGCAAAGTTGACATAGCGTTTGTCAACGACTTTGATTTTTACCTTAGAAACAATAAAAACTGCAACAACAATTCCACCATCAAATACATCAGAAACTTTGGCAAAATAATCAAACAGAGCTATGTAAATGGTTGGCTAGAAAAAGACCCTTTTTTAAGTTACAAGGGAAAAGTTAGAGAAGTTGAACGCGTTTATTTAAGTCAAGAAGAAATTGAGACAATCATAAACAAAGAGCTAGCAATCAAACGCCTAGAACTCGTAAGAGATATGTTTGCGTTCAGTTGTTTCACCGGCTTGGCCTATATAGATGTTTTCAACCTATCAAAAGCCAATATCATTATTGGAATAGACGGCGAAAAATGGATTTCAACCCACCGTCAAAAAACAGAATCAGCCTCCAAAATCCCAATCCTACCCGTCACACAAATGATAATCGAAAAATACCAAAACCACCCACAATGCCTCAGCAATAACAAGTTACTACCAATACTTTCAAACCAAAAAATGAACGCCTATTTAAAAGAGCTAGCCGATCTCTGCAACATAAACAAAGAACTCACCTTTCACATTGCCAGACACACATTTGCAACCACAGTGACACTCACAAACGGCGTGCCAATAGAAAGCGTGAGCAAAATGTTGGGGCACAAAGACCTGCGCACCACACAACACTATGCAAAAGTGCTCGATAAAAAAGTAAGCGAAGACATGAAAATTCTAAAAGATAAATTGGTGTTCCAGGATCTAAGAGTAAAAAAATCGGGAGTATTATAAACTTCTGATTTTCACTTTCATCAAAATAAAAGTACCTTCATGCGGGGTACTACGTATAGTAAGTTGTGCCTTAATCGTTTTAGCCCTTTCTTGCATATTCGTTAAGCCAATGCCCGGTTTGGTGGCCAGCATATCAAAACCAATACCATCATCTTGTATTTGCAATATCAAGTTATTATCTACGATGGTAATAGTTACCTTACATTCTTTAGCATTTGCATGTTTAGTCGCATTTAAAAGGCATTCTTGCACGATCCTAAATAGATTAATTTTTAGGACACTATCTATTGTATCCCAATCAATTTCACTCGGCGTTTCAAATACAAAAACAGTTGCTCCAATTTCATTTTGCAGTTGAATCATATTGTAAAGTAAGCTCATAAAATCAAGCTGATTGTCAACAATTTCATTGCGTAAGTCATGCGAGATAGATCTAATTTCGCGTTCTATTTCTTGTAGCAAGTCAACATATATCAACCGTTTTTCCTTGGCTTCTTTGGTATCGCTTTCATTCCAAATACCCAACTGCATGCGGGCGCCATATAGCTTATTCATAACACCATCATGCAACTCCTTTGATATGCGATTTTGCTCCAGTTCTTTGGTAATACTGAGCTTGAGTTGGTACTCTTTAAGCAATTCAAAAATTTCCTCTTCGGCTTTTTGTTGTGCTATTCTAAACTCAATTTCTCTTTTCTGATTTTGTATATACCGGTAAATAAGCACTAATACCAAGGCAAAAATAATTAGCAATGCCCCAAAAAGTATATAGTTAATCTTGGTACTCAATACCTTATTCTCCTCCTCTACCGCTGCTGTTTCATATTCTATTCGAGCATATTTATTGCGGCTTATGCGTTGGGCTTTTGCCAAACTATCGGTTATAGAAATATATCTTTTATCATAAACAGCCGCATTCTCATGGTCTATTTGAGATAACAATTGCAACGATTTCTTGGTTTCTTCCCCCATCTTCAGCTTTTCAGCCAATGCAAGTGCTTGTTTTAAATATGAAGTTGAAAGTAAGGTGTCTTTTTTAATTGAATAGTATTCCCCAAGATTTTTATATTGGTAAACCATTTTATCTTTAAAATCGTTTTTAATAGCTATTGAAAGCGCTTCATTAATATACTTTACGGCCCATTTTACATCTCCAGTCTTCATTTTAGAATAACCTAAATTGCCAATAGTAGTTACATATCCCTGTAACCATTTTTCTTTTAAACCGAGTTTTAATACGGTTTGTAACTCGAGTATAGATTTGTTGTATTGATGTTTTTTTTCATAAACATTTGAAAGGTTTACAGAAACGGATACACTATTTTGCAATTGTGTTTGTATAGTTGAATTCGATGTGTATAAATCATTTAAAACACGTTTTGCTTGTAAGTGATATTTTAAGGCATCATCATACTCTTCCAGTTTTTCAAAATTACATCCAAGTAAGGTATAAGAAGTAAATAGCATTTCTAAATCATGGCCTTTTTTAAGATATAGTAATGCGTTAGACACTTGTATTTCACTTTCTAAATAATTGCCTTCATAAAATAAAATGTATGCTTTTTTTACTAATTCAATTCCAATCCGATCTTTGTTGTTAAGTAATCTGTATAATTTCTCGGATTGTTGATGATAATAATAGGCGCTGTCTTTTTGAGAAAATTCATACGTATCTCCCAAATGAGAATAGGCTCTTGCTAGTGAAAAAGTATCTTTGGCAATACTTGATAATTGAATATTTATTTTGCTTACTTCCGAAGATTTTGAAAATTGATTCAGATAGTAATATTCACTTGATAAATCAAATAGAAAATGCCTACATACAGTATCATTTGGGATCTTATTTGAAATTTCAAAAAGTGAGTCTAAATAATTCAACTTAAATTTTAAGTTGTTTTTCTTGTAACGTTCATTTAAAAACAATTTAGAGTTTAGCCCTTCAACTTTGTGTTGGTTGCAAGCTATTACTAAAAAACAAATAGTGAATACAATTAAAATTTTAGGTTTATTCAATTTTTTTATTCAAAAATAATCAAAAAAAAACCATGTTATAATAACATGGCTTAAGTCTTTACTTTCTTGGAGGAGGTATCAATGGATCCCCATCTTTGGCGGTAAGGCTTGTATCGGTTTGCGCTGTAGGATTGGAAATTAGTTCGTCTAAAGTGCAAGAGTTTAAAGACACACAAACAATAGTCAATAAAAATAGTTTTACTAAAAAATTAGGTTTCATAAAAAATCAGATTAAAAATTAGAAATAGATGTTCTGTCATGTCCTCTGGACACAACTACTCAATTGATTTTTCTGAAAAGAAGGGAAGTCTTTCTCAGCCGTGTTTTAAGGTCATATCCCTACCTTAAAACACACAGTAAAGCTTTACTATTCCGTATTTGGAACAGTCAAATTTATAGAGACTAACCCATTAACAACCATAGTTTTAACTGGGTTTAGTAACTCGTATACCGGCAAGAGTAACCGGTAGTGTTTTGAGAATAAGTCAACAAATCTTGCGTCTAAGAGATGCGTAGAATTATCGTATCAATATTTATTTTGTAGGTTCTAGAAAAAGGAAGTAGGATTTCATTGTTTTGCAAATAGCAACTGTTTTTGCCTAAGTTTATTCGGCTTACGTATTGAATATTAATCACATAGCCGTGGTGTATTCTAAAAAAGTAAAACGGCAGTAATTTCTCAAAATACTTTAGGGTTTTATAGGCCGAGATTACTTTACCCGAGGCCATATAAAAATCGGTGGTATTATTATCTGCTTTTAGATAAACAATCTCACTAGATCGAATAAAATTATAATCGCCATTTGATTTTATAGAAATAGTATCGGCAAATAAGGCTTTGTGTGTTTTTTGGTAGCGCATCAAGCATTTGCGCAATTCATTCGGGTCAATTGGAGTAAGCAAAAAACCCGTTACTCCCCGCTGATAGGCTTCATAAGCGGTCTCTTTTCCCTCGCTCAAAATAATTATAGTAGGCAACTCGTCCAAAAACTCATGCAATTCACTCAAAATAGACAAGGAAATAGCATCCGATTCTTTTTCTATCTTTTTAATAGTTATAAATACAACATTGGGTTTTAATTCCAAAATTCTATTAATCGCCTCTGTTCTGGTTTTACATACCGCCACACACAAAAAATCGTCATATTCTTTCAGGAGGTCCAATGTAGAATCCAACCCAACAGAACTATCAACAAGTATATACGAAAACTGCATTTTTTTTATTGCAATGTATACTGGGCTTAAAAACTCATTTTACGGTAAAACCGTAATTCTATTCCTATTTTTTAAGTAGTTTTGGTTAAATTTATTAATGTAAAGCTGAAAATGGATACATCAATTCATCCAAAAAGAACTATTTTGATTGTTGACGACCATCCTATCACAGTAGACAGCTACCAATCACTTTTGGCTACAATAGAGTCAAACAAGCAGGCCAATTACCTTGTCGCTTTTACTTGTGAACAAGCCTACAATACCATAAACAGCAATCATCTAGAAAATCAACCCATACATTTTGCGTTTATAGACATCAGTCTACCGGTCTATAAAGAAAAAAATATGTACTCGGGTATTGACATAGCCTTACATGTCCAAAAACTATTTCCTCAATGTAAAATAGTTATCATTACTATGTACAAAGAACCGTTGTGGGTAAATCAAATATTTAAAGGGCTCAATCCAGAAGGCTTTATTGCCAAAAGCGACATAAACTTCAAAAGCTTTCCCGAAATATTTCAAAGCATAGAAAAAAATGAAGTATACATTAGTCTATCCATAAAATTGGCACAAAAAATATTGATCCAAAACAATATAAATTGGGATGATTACGACAGCAAAATACTGCATTACATTACCCAAGGAATCAAAACAATCAATCTTCCCGATTACATTCCGCTTTCCTTAAGCACCATAGAAAAAAGAAAAGCAAACATCAAAAAACAGCTTATACTCACCACCGGTTCAGACAAAGAACTAATAGATGTAGCACGGAAATTAGGCTTTATATAAACCAGAACTTCCTACACATAAAAAATAGCCTCTAATTTGTTAGAGGCTATTTTAGTTTATATATTTTCTACAGGTAGTTTCTTAGTACACACTACTCCTATACTACTCTACTTTTTTACTCAAAACCGTAAAAAAAAGCCCAAAAAACCGTAATCACATACTCATTAATCAGTTTAATTTTGGGATGCTTTAATATAATTTATACAAATATATTTAGATTTTGACTATGATGTAATTAACATTCAAATTACTATCATAAATAATTTATTAGCAAATAATTACCAAAAAAATAAACTTATAAAATGTAAAAAAATGATTGAATTAGTGAATTTAAATGAATTAAAAAACTATCAACCAGTAGGAGGTTTTTATAACGGATTAACTGTATTTGTAAAAGGTCATACAAACTTAGGAGATGGAGGTGGCGGTATATTTATGTGGAGAACAGATGATATATTTAAAACAACAAATCCACCTCCAAGTGTATCACCTGGCATTTATAGTGTAGATAATAATGGAACTATAATTCAAAGTCAAAATAATTTAATTCTAAACGATTCGGGCAGATGGGTAAGGCAATATGATGGTTATATTAATGTATTGTATTTTGGTGCGTTTGGAACAGAAATTGTTGACTATTCACCTCAAATACAAGCTGCTATTGATTTTGCTAGTTTAAATGCAACAAATTATTCACCAATAAAGGGTTCCACAGTTTTCATTCCAAATGGCGACTATTTAGTTTCGAATTTAACATTAAAAACAGGAGTTAGCATTTTAGGAGAATCAATTTCAAAAACATATTTCAATACAACAAATGACGATAATACTTATTTATTTGAAATTGAAAAGGGCCAAGTCTACATAAATATATCTAATTTTAATATTAACCTTGTTGGAACCATTACTGAAAAACAAATTCCTAAAGGATGTTTCCATTTTAAATCTGAAATTGGCCCTTATGGTGATGGGGGGTTATGGTATTCTACTTTCAAAAACATAAGAATTAACAATTTTTATGGTAATGGTATTTATTTAGAAACAGGAACAAGTGGTTTTATAACCCCAAATCAATTCAATATTTTTGAAAACGTTAGGGTTTTTAAAAATAATGACGAAAACTTCAGTTTTTTTTATAACGCACTAAAAATGACAGGTGAAAATGGGCAATATAGTTTTATCAATTGTGAATTTAATGGTGTCAAAAGGCATAATTCTGTAAAAAATGAGTATTATTTTGACAAATGGCATGTTATTTCAATCGAAAATAATAGTCCAGATATTGATAGTTATTCAACATCAAATGTTATTACGTTTTTAAATTGTACAATCCAAAATTCAGATTATGGTGTTTACATTAATTATGGCGAAAACATAACATTTGATAATTGCTGGTTTGAAGATTTAGGAGTTGCAATTACTATAAATGGAGAAACAGTAATTTCAAAAAGTATTAATATCATAAATAATAGATTTGCTAATGCCGCCGGATTTGGTTCAACTGTTGCACCAAATAATATAAAAGATGGCCAATGTGTTTCGGTCAATAAATCTGTGGCAAACATTTATAATAACTATGTAACTGCATCTTATCCTGATCTTGTAGATGCTGGGAGTTCTTTTGTTCTTGGTTTTCCGGGTAATTCAGGTATTAATCTCTACGCAAATACGTTTAGAGATGACAATAAAAAATTAAGTAAAACCTATGGAGTAATGCAATACATAGAAATCGAATCTAATAATTCGATTAATTGTAAGTCTAATAAATTAGTTTTTGTTAATAAATCACCCAATAATTACATTATTAAAAATATTACATCATCAATAAATGCAGGGGAATTACTTACTGTAAGAGCAAATGGGGGGCAAATTAATTTTATATCGACTGGAGGAAATGTATTTTTAACAAATAGAGCTAATTTTTCACTTCAAAATGGTGAAATAGCTACCTTTATAAAAATTGATATTGGAGCTAGTTTTGAAACATACCAACTGGTATCATTTACTAAATCAACCCCATAAAAATAAAGCATTTTTTTTCATTACTTAATAATAAAATCATTACTGAATTCCAGTTGCAGTATTTTGTTTTAAAATTGTTTTATTTTTTTTTATTGAAAATAACATCTTTTAAATCTAAATAAAAACCAAAAAAAATGTATTAATTCTAATTTGATTTTAACAATATCCAAGAATAAATAACTAAAAATGAACATAAACGATTTAAAATTCCTAAAAAAATAAATCATGAAAAATCTACTTCTTTATTCGTTTTTCTTGCCGCCGTTTGCCTCAGGAAAATGCTTTACTCAATATTCTACCGATTTTGTCCAAGAGGATAAAGGAGTTATGAATTGGTTTTTAGAAATAAAAATCAAAAATATTTTAATGGCCATTCTACTCGTTCTTTGTACTTCTTTTCTTTATAGTCAAAACTTGATTCGGGATAATTCGTTTGGAAACGCAGGGGTTGTAAACACCAACTATGCATATAGTAATAATATTATTCGTACAACAATGTTGTTAGAGGATCATAAATTCATGGCATTTGGTGCTTCAAGAATGGTCCGATATAATGAAAATGGCTCGGTCGATAACACTTTTGGCGTAAATGGTGAGTTTGTTTTTCCATCATTAACAGGCGTGAATAAAATCAGTTTAATAAATGGTTCTTTTTATGTAATAGGGAAAAAATATTTTAGTGCTCCAAACTATGGCGACGTATTTATTTTAAAAGTGACTTATGATGGATTATTAGATACAAGTTTTGGTGATAATGGAGTATTTATTTATAATATAAATGAAGATGAAGAGCTATTTAATTTAAAAATAACTTCTGACAATAAAATAATAGGTGCTGGCATAAAAAAATCAGGTATTTGGCAAAAATTATTTCTAATTAGGTTGAATGCTAATGGGACTATTGACAATACTTTTCAAAATAATGGATATAAGGAAGTATTTGTTTTTCCAATTGAAACATCAGCAGTGCAAGCCATGTCAGAAATTGAAGGAGGCAAGTTTATTGTAGCTTGTAGTGGCAGAATGGAATTAAACAGTACCTCAGTAAATCGACTTGCATTAATTAAATTAAATACTGATGGTGATTATGACCTAACTTTTAATTCAACGGGTAATTATTTATTACCTGAATTACCCTATTATATCCATAGTGTAAGTTTTAAGGATAATCATTTATATTTATGTTATGGTGTTAATCAATTGTATGACCTTAATTATAATGCCTATTTATATAATATTGATTTAAACACTTTTATTTCTCAATATACTGTTATTGATAGAGATACAAGCTATTATATAATAAATCCAGATTCAAGTATTATAACTTTAAGTATGAATAGAGATTTAGTCAATGTTAATCCAAATAGAAATTTATTTATTAAAAAGTATAATTCAAATGGAAACTTAGACACAAGCTTTTGTAATACGGGTTCGTTTGAATTTAATTTAAGTGATATTAATAATTATCAAACGGATGATGTACCTAATAATTTAATAATCTATGATGATAAATTTTTAGTGCTTGGTCAGTCTCAAATCCCTCATTCAGGTATATCAACATACAAAGCTACGTTCACCAGATTTAATGCGGTTCCACTAGCTGCTGATACATTTAAAATGGATAAATTTAAAGTATACCCCAACCCAACCGCTGCATTGCTTACGATTCAAAATGAAGGCAATTTGCCCATTCAACATATTGCAATAATCGATCAATTGGGCAAAGTAGTCTTGGAACAATTCAATGATTTTACAACAGTAAACCTCGCATCACTACAAAATGGATTCTATATGTTGCAAATCACTACTGATAGGGAGAAGTTGGTGTATAAGGTGGTGAAGAGGTAGTGGTATGATTAACGATCCCAGCATAAAAATTCCCCGAAAAACTACAACAATACAGTTGTAGTTTTTTTTTGTGGCTAAAACGGGCAAGAAATTAAACCGTAAAAAAAAGCCCAAAAAACCGTAAAACCATAATAAGCAAGCAAGGTATTTTTGAAATATACTGCTGCCTAGCAGGATGTATGTATCAAAAGAGCACCAATGATCTTAAAAGTAGGAAAATGGGAAGTCGAAAGTAAAACCTTCATTCGTTTGGAGCGGCATAAAGCATTTCCTAAACTAATACTTCATGAGAAATTTGAAGGTAAAGTAAAGTGGACCCTTAGAATTTTTACCCTTATTGGTATTGGGACAAGTTTAGTTTCACTAGCACCACTATCTAGTTTGTTTATTTCAATTGCACTTGTATTGATAGAGCTTTTTCTAGAAAAAATACTGTTTGAATACACTGTATTTATCCTCCCACCTTTCACCGACTTTGAGATCGAATACAACCAATGGCTCACAAATGGATATTTATTTCCTGTTCCTGGAGAAAAAAACAATTTCGAACAATGTATTCATTTTGGTCCTGCCTACAATTCAAAAGTCTATGCCATTAAATTTTTCAGTTATTTAAAATCGTGGAATCAAGGAAACCTTGAAGACACAGAAAACAACATTTGCTTGTCATTTGTACTTGAAGACAACAACTCCTACTCCACCTATTTGTATGCAAACCCGAAGCGAAAATGGCTAGACACGGTATTTCACCAATATCGCGAAGAAATGAAACATGAGAACTATGGTAAAGCGCAACAATCATTGGTCATGCAAATGATCTATTGGAAAAATCTAGCGTTACATGAGACATCGCTCTTTTCAAAATTTCTGCAAGACCAGCCTCAAAACGGTAAGTTTTATTTTCTTCCATTTTATATAGTCAATGAACAACCAATTCCCATACTAGAGCTTAAAATTACTAAATACGAATACCAAATAAAACACAGAAAAGACCTGACAAAAAATGATGTTGAATATTATCACCGATAGAGGTTCTGCAAATAGATTAAATTAAGAGATCATAACTACTTATATATATGCCCATTGCGTAACAAATATTGTAATAACCAATTTAAAAAATGAATTATGAAAACAAAAAAAATCCTAACTATTTTATTCTTTCTTGTGCTACAAATTTCACTTTATGGTCAAGAGAATAACTACTATTATTACAATGATAAAAAGATTCCATTAGAGATTGACACCAAATTTGTAAACATTATTTATAATTCAAATTTTCAATTTTCAACACTTTCTAGTTTAAATGTAACCTACAACACATTGGATGCTTTAAGTTGTAATCCAGGAGAAGTTGAGGGTAGAATAGCTAAAATTGAATTTGTAATAAAACCCAGCCAGATTGAATTTATACAAATGATAAATTCACTTAAGAATATAAATGGCATAAACTCTGTATGCTTGTACTATAAAAAATCAAATACAGAATCTGTAGGAACTTCCAATATTCTATATGTAAAACTTAAAAACAGTAATGACGTATTATTTCTAAATCAAAAATCAATTGAGAAAAAATTTATAGTTAATTACTCAAATAATTTTATGCCTTTATGGTATAAGCTTTCTTTAAAAAAGGAAAGCTTGGACACTTCAATAGAGCTATCCAATTATCTATACGAAACTGGGTTATTTGATGCAGTTGACCCTGCATTTATGATTAATTTTAAATCTAGTGCAACAATAGCTGATCCTCAATGTGCAAATGATGAAAATTTTAATTATTTATGGGGTTTAAATAACAGCAATAATCCAAACATCGACATGAATGCATGTCAAGCTTGGACAATATCAGAAGGCGCTGGAATCAATGTAGCAGTTATTGACACCGGTATCCAAAAAGACCATATTGATTTATACTCAAATATTCATCCTTTAAGTTTTGATACATGCTTCGGTCAAGGTTCATCTCCAAGCCAAAATTATTTTCCTCACGGTACAATGGTTGCTGGAACAATTGGAGCAATAAAAAACAATGGTATTATGGTTACTGGTATTGCCCCTCAAGCCAAATTAATGGATATTAGCAACAAACTATCAGGTTCTGTTAATCAGTCTGAACAACTTGCAAACGGGATCAATTGGGCTTGGCAAAATGGTGCACATATTATAAACAATTCGTGGGGTGATCAAGGAGGTCAAGATTATGATATGCTACATAGCTTTATATTAGAAGATGCTATTCGAAACGCCCTAACGCTAGGCAGAAATGGCCTAGGTTGTATAGTTAATTTTACATCGGGGAATCACACAAATATTGATTATCCTGCTTATGTTTATCCCGAAATATTAACTGTTGGGGGTACTGATGCAAATGGGTTAAGAACATTTGATTCGTCACTACCTGTTTCTTCAGCTTACGGTCCATCATTGGATATTGTGGGTCCTGGAACGTATATAGTATCTACAACAAATGGTGATGATTTTGATGTAATGACAGGCACATCGCTAGCCTCTCCCTATGTAGCAGGAGTTGCAGCATTAATGTTATCTATAAATCCTTGTTTAAGCGGAAAGCAGGTACGCGATATTATCGAAAAAACTGCGCAAAAAGTTGGAAATTATAATTACTCTGAACAACCCGATAGACCAAATGGTACCTGGAACAATGAAATGGGCTATGGTTTGGTTGACGCCTATGCGGCTGTGCAGTTAGCACAAGCAATGAACTCTCCTACTCTTGATTTAATGGTTCGCGACAGCTACGATGATTTTGGAATTGAGCCAAACACTTCTGGTCAAACTGTTTGGAATAGCCCAGATATTTGGGTTAGAAACCAAAATGATGGAGTTCAAATCCAAGAACATCAAAATCCAAAATATTTTAGCAACGGGAACCTAAACTACATTTATGTGCGTGTCACAAACAAAAGCTGTACTGTTTCTAATGAAACTGATCTATTAAAAGTATATTTTGCTCTCAATAGACTATGGCTTAATTGGCCAAACAGCTGGAATCCTATTTTACCTATTGAGCAAATAACTATCCCTCAAATTCAACCCGGACAGGAAGCCATTTTATCAATTCCTTGGAATGTACCAAACCCAAATAGTTTTCCATCAAATTCACTAACCTTCGATGGAAGTAATAACTTCTCACTACTTACACGCATTGAATCAAGCACCGATACAATGACATTTCCTGAGACCGGAAATGTATCTGGTGTAACCAATAATGCAAAACTACGATTTGCAGCCAATGTTCGTAACAACAACAACATTGCTTGGAAAAATGTGGTAACGATAGAGGTGGCTAACAGAAATAATACTGTTATTGCGCTAAAAAATCTATCCAACGAAACCCAAAATTCTTATTTAGAATTAGTGAAAGAGAATAATGAAAATGGCAAACCTATATACCAAGAAGCTGAGGTGAGCATTAAAATGGATGATATTTTGTATAGTGCATGGGAAAGAGGTGGTAAATTAGCCGAACAATTAAATTCAACATCCGATGTAAAAAAGAAACTTGTTCAAGGCAACAATGTAATTCTAGATAACATATCATTAAACCCGAATGAAATTGGTACCTTACAAGTATCATTTAATTTCTTAACAAAAGAAGTTACAGACAAGAACACGTTTATTTATCATGTTATTCAAAGAGACAAAGCAACTGGCGAAATTATTGGTGGAGAAACAATTACCATTATAAAAAATCAAAGAGATATTTTTACAGCCGATGCAGGAGAATCTATAAAAGTTGATATAAATGAACCAATTACTATAAGTGCTGCACAAATAAGCGAACCCGTGATTTATAATTGGTATGATACAAATGGTAATTTAATTTTCTCAGGTAAAGATTTAACTATCGCAACAGCTGCCGCTACAAGATATAAATTAGAAGTAATTGCAACAGCAGATGGATTTAAAGATTATTCAGAAGTTGAAGTAAAATTAAACCCAAGTGAACTTAGTTTAATTGCACCAAATCCGGCAACCAATAACGTAACAATCAATTACAAAGTGAATGAAACTGGTACAGCCTATCTAATGATCATCAGCAGTTACGGCACATCAAATTCTTCAAACAATTATATACTAAACACAAATAGTTCAGAAACAAACATCGACATTTCAAACTACCCTATTGGCTTTTACACGGTAGCTTTGGTTTGCAATGGTCAGATTGTGGATGCTAAAACCTTAATTAAAAATTAATTACCATGAAATCACTATTCACATTTTTATTCTTTATTGGAATAATTCAAAATTCACATGCTTTACTAATTCAGGAAATAACTGTTTCAAACACAGATGGTGTTGATATTAACATCCATACAAGAGTTAGTGATGGATATTATTTTGAGTATTACAATCATAACTTTAGTGTAGTTGAAAATGTAATTACCTTAAATATTTGCTACTCTCCATATTTGATGCCGGTAGGTACCATTAAAGAAAATGACTTTGTAATACCCAACGTTAATATAGATACCCAAAATTATACCCTGGTAGTCAACGTATACAAGAGAAGGAATGTCAATGGTGTTTTAGTATGTGATAATCCCGTTGGTTCAGATTCTGAAACGTTGCAGTTCTCCACACCACTCAATGGCTTAATCGCTCTATCTAGCACCAATTTCAATACACAGGCTAGTAAGCAAGTAACGCTTTTTCCCAATCCCACCCGTGGTTTACTAACCATTGCCAGTAAAGATGCTATTACGGCTTTTCACGTATTTGACCATTTAGGTCGAAAAGTAAACCAGTACAACGCAATTCAAAACAACCAAATCGATTTGTCTCATTTAGAAGATGGAATATATTTTGTAGAGATTATAAGTGCAGAGAGAAAGGTGGTTCAGAAATTAATATTAAAAAAATAAGTACGCTAATAGCTGATCAAACGGAAGATGTAATTCAAAGACTACATTATACGTAAATAGTGGAAGAAATTATTTTGATAAATTATTAAAATTTTGCTACAAAGTAGTGCATATAAAACCAGATAAAGGGGGTATGTGATTCTTTAAAGTACTTATATGCAAGTTAGCTGCAACTGTAAGGACGACTTTTCAATTATATGCCCTGGAACTATAAATCTGACAATTAAGTGACTAAATGAGTAAGAAATTTTTTACTGAAATAAAAAACATTCGCAACGCTATTGACACAAACAAGTTGGTTGTGTTTGCAGGGGCAGGTATTTCGGTTGATGCAGGTATTCCTAACTGGGGAACTTTAATTGATGAAATGAAATCTGAAATTGCAATTCCACCAAATGAAGCGGACTATTTGAGGATTGCTCAGATGTTTTACAACGAAAGGCAGCAGAAAGAATATATTGATAAAATTCGCTCTGTTCTCAAACACAAGAAAGTTAAATACAATGAAATTCATGAGTGGGTTTTCAAGTTGAATTCTGAACACATCTTGACAACGAACTATGATGATTTGCTTGAACAGGTAATCAAAAAAGAATCACTCCCTTTTTCAGTTGTTTCTAAAGACAAGGAATTTCCATACGCACTGAATACAAATCTTCTTGTCAAAGTTCATGGCGACTTGAATGATACTGAGATTGTTTTAAAGGAAGACGACTACCTTGATTACAGTTTGAATCATCCTTTGATTGAAGCATTTCTGAAATCTGTTTTTGCATCAAAGGTTGTTCTGTTTGTTGGCTATGGCTTTTCTGACATCAATCTGAAAATGATTGTTCAGACAGTGCGAAACATTTTAGGTAAGGATTTTCAAAATGCCTACCTACTTTCTGTTGAGGAACACTTGCATCCGACACAGCGAGAATATTTAAAGAACAAGGGAATAAATGTCATCAACTACTTTGATGCAGTAAATGCTGATGGAGCAAATTACATTACCGACTATCTGAATGGGAAAAATGCGTTAAATGAAATGCTTTTTGAGAAAGGAGAAGACATTTCTGAAAAAGGACAACACCTTTTGAACTTTTTAGTTTTCCTTTCTACTTACGACAAGTTCAATGAACCAATAACTGAAAAAAATATCATTGACCAAATTTATTTATCACTTAATCGCTTTTCAGAATTCCGAACTCTTCCACCGGATTTCATTGCGAACCTTTATCCGTTCAATGACTCCAAAAAATTTGTTCACAATTATAAATCAAATTCTTTACTGACAAGAAATGATTTGCTTGTTGACTTATTCTTTAATCAAATTGAATATGTTGAGGATGAAGTAAGATTCAAGCCGAACCCCGAAAAAACTTTGACTGATTCAGAAATCAAAGAAGTTGAAGGAAAGTTGAAGAAAATAATCAGGGCTTTAAACTTTAGTATGATTTTCTACTTGTTTAAAGAAAATGATAAGCCCGATTCCTTTGGTTATCGTGGATGGTCAGACAAATACAAAAAGTTGTATGTAAAGCCAGCCGCAAAATGCAACTGCTTAAATTGTCGCTTAAATCGTTTTGAATTTAGCAGTGTGATTGCAGACACTTTCAATTCTACAATTAACGCAACGACAAGCATTCAATCCGACCTTGAACTTGCTTACGCAAATCACAAAATTGGAAACTTCCACCATTCATATAGATTGTTTGAAGAAGTTGCAAACAAAGCATGGGAAGCGGGGAAATATTTTTCTTACTACATCGCAAAGCACAACATCAAAACATTACGCAACTTGATAAGTTTTCACGAAAGCACATTAAAGGAAGAAGAAAAGAATAAAATTGTTCGGGAAATGGACGACATAGACTTTGATAAATTGATTTCTCAAATTCCATACTTGGGTGAAAAAGAATATGAACTTCTGAAAATAATTCGTGATGATGATATTTTACACAGAGCAGAAAAGCAAATAGAGGAACTTCACCGTAAAGTTTTAGAGGTTTATGATGGTTATAAAACTGGAAGAAGCTGTTCAATGGGACCTTATTACCCACAACAGATAGAAACCGAGATTTACAAAGTCATTACTTTTTACACGAACAATTACATTGTTGCTGACGAGTTTATCAATCTGACAAGAGTTATCAAAAAGGGAATTGAAGCACTCCTTATAAATTATGCGACAAACGAAAGTTACGGGGAGAGAATAAAAGAGTTCAACAAAAATTTCTTTGACATGGTTGTTTTCTATGGAGATGTAGAAGAAGTGAGAAAGACAACTCAGAAATATGAAATCAATAAAATTGATTTCAACGAAAAGAGTTTGCCTGAAATTCTTGAATCAGTAAATAACTTTCTCAAATCATTTTTTGAAGAAAACAAATTCTTTGGCAGAAGTACTCATGCAGATAAACTTACAAGGAATCAAATCAGTAGCGATTTTTTTGAGGATAAGTGTCGTAAGAAGTTTAACAATATTTTCCTTCTACTTTCAGGAATGAAACTGACAAAAGAAAAAGCACCCGACCTTATTCAAAATCTTCTTGACTTCATTCAACATGAAACTTTCTTGCACAGGAAAGAAATAGAATTCCTTTGCGCTTTCATGTATAAGCACTATCAACTTTTCACAAAGGAGAATTTAGAAGCACTTTTAAAATCCGTTCTTGTAAAGTTGAATTTTTATAATGACGGTGCTTTGCTTCGCACTATTGCTTACATTTTTAAGGAAAATAATTTTGATAGAATCTCCGAAAGAGAATTGATTTTTGCTTTTCTCTCTCTTACAAAACACTCTGATAGAAAGGCAAACACTTTAATTTACTTGTGGGCAATTTCAGATGATACCATAAGAGAAGAATTGAAAAACAAAATCATTGAAAGGCTTGATAAAAATTTCAATGATGATTTATATACAAATGCTGTATTCAAAAACATTCTTGACTACAATCAATACTTTGAGCAATACATTTCTGAGATAAACAATACAAAAGGAAATGGAGCATATACAATTAGTTCAGGCAGACCGAAAGTGCAGAGTTTCGTTTTCATCAATGCAATGATTTTCATTTACAACATGAATGTGAAAAGCGATGATAAACGCCTTGAAGCATTTACGAACCTTGCGGACTTCATGAAATTCTATCTCAATCCTGAAAAGTTTGATTACACAAACTTCAAAGTTGAATGGCTTGACATAGCTGATGGGAGAGAAATTTTCTATAAGCGATTTGCAAAAATCTCTGTATTGAAAAAAGAGATTGAAAAAGCATTGAAAGAAAAATTTGATTCTGATCTTGCAGAACTCTATACAAAGTACTTTATTAAATGATAATCCAAACAGAAAGAAAAACTCGGGACGTTAGAACAGCAGCAGCTAACAGCGCACAAACGCAAAACCAAGCATTCGTCGACTACAATGCATTCGTTTCTTCTGTTATATTCGTTTCCAACAAATCATCGTGCACACATAGCTTTGTTCTGCGTCTGTGCGCGGAGCGTTAGCAGCTATAATAAACGACACCAACAATGACAGACAATTTAGTTTTTTTGACGGACGCAGACCTTGACAGACCCGTTTATAGAATTTTCAGTTTTCAACGACTTGAAGAAATTTTTCAGGAAAGAAAATTGACTTTAGTAAAGCCTAAACTTTGGGACGACCCATTTGAAAATTTCATTTTAAATTCAACAGGATGTTTACCAGACGGAAGGGAATTTCAAATGGGTTTTAGAGATAATTTCTACGGACAGTGCTGGTCATTGACAAAAGAAAGTGATGCAATGTGGCGTATATATTCGCCAAACAAAAATGGAGTTAAAGTAAAAACAACTATTAGAAAATTATTTACTCCTTTATTTCAAGTTGGCGGACAAGATCACAAAATGAATGGTATTGTATACAATCTTTCTTCATTTGTAGGCAAGGTAAAATATGCGGACACAAAAACACTAATTACAATGCTTAAAGACGAGCAACGAATGAGTGGAAAAATATTTGACCAATCGGGCTGGGGACAGGCATCAACATTCTTTTTTAAACGTGTTGCATTTCGACACGAAAAGGAAGTTAGACTAATTTACAATTCGCAAAATGACAATCAATTTGACACATTCAAATTTGAGATAAACCCAATTGACGTATTTGACGAAATTGTATTTGACCCAAGAATGACAGAAACAGTTTATCAGCAACAAAAAGACAAAGTAGTTGAATGGGGTTTTGACAAAAGCATAATTCAATCCGGACTATACAAACTAAAAACATTTACAATTGCGTTACGACCAACAAATTGACAGAATTACAGCTGCTAACAGCCTTTTGCCAATAGGCGGGGTTTCGTCTCCGTTTGACAGTTTGGTGGTAGCCGAAAGTTCAGTTCTCCGAACTAACTTTTGTGCTGAAAAGCCCGCCTATCGCCAATCTGCAAAACGTTAGTAGAAATACATAAACAACATTACGATGAAATTACATCAACTAAAAATTTCCGGCTATAAACGCTTGAAGGAAGTTACAATTAATTTTGGTGACGCAACATTTTTAATCGGCCAAAATAATTGCGGCAAAAGCTCGATTCTTAAAGCTATTGAAGTTCTGCTTTCAGGCAAAAAACAACTCACAAGTTCCGATTATTATTCGATAATTGATGAGGAAACAGGAGAAACTAAAGTAGATGTAACAACTGTAGTTTTGGAAGCTGAATTTAGAAACTTACCTGAAGAGGCAAAAGCGTGGAGAGGATTTAAAGGTCGTATTTTCGATTATGATGTTCCTGAAGGATTTGAAGAAACAGGACTTTCTGTAACATACCGAAAGACGTATGAATTAGGGAAAGATGTTAATATTGAATTTAAATCAAAATTACGAGAGTTAGCTACGCAATTTGAGGATTGTAAGACTCCACAGGATTATATTGATAAAGGTATAAGCGAAGAAGTGATTTCTGAGTTTTTTCCTGAATTGGATAAGGCAATTGGAAAAGCAAAACCTGCCTTAGAAAAACTTGAACAAATCGATGAAATCTGGGATATTAAGGACGAAGATATTTGGTTTCAAAACCCTGGTGGAATTTCGGGAAATGTCTTAAAAATGTTGCCTAGATTTTTACTTATTCCTGTTGATTTATCTTCATCTGAAATTCAAGGATCTGGAAGTGGAGTATTGAGTAAAACGCTCGGAGAATTATTTGAAACAGTAAGAGAAGGTTCAGATCATTTTAAAGAAGCACAAAGTCATTTGAAAAATCTAGCAAAGGAGCTTGATCCAGAAGATGATACTTCCGAATTTGGTAAAATGATGCTAGACTTAAATGGTGTATTAGAAAGTGTCTTTCCTGAAACAAAATTACACGCAACAACAAGTCTAAGCGACCCAACGAATCTTAAACCAACTTTCAATGTTGAAATGTCTAGCAATATTCGAACAAGTATCGAACATCAAGGTACAGGAATGGTTAGAGCTACCGTTTTCGGTATGCTTCGTTATCGGCAAAAATGGCTAAGCCAAAAAGAGGATGAACATGCGAGGTCATTAATTATTTGCTTCGAAGAACCTGAAATTTATTTGCATCCAAGTGCGGCAAATCAAATGCGCGAAGCAATCTATGACCTTAGCACCTCAAATTCGCAAATAGTTTCATCAACTCATTCTCCATATTTAATTGATATTTCAAGAAAACCAAGGCAAGTATTGAACAGACTTTACAATAGCGGAAATCATGTTGACTGCGATAGCTTTTCGGTTACCGAAAAATTTAAATTACTTCAGGTAGAAGATAAAGATTATGTGAAAATGTTACTGAAAATTGATAGTCATATCGCAAGAATTTTCTTCGCAAATAATGTGGTAGTAATTGAGGGCGATACAGAAGATATTTTAATAAGAGAATCTTTGAAAAGACTTCCTAAAAAGGATTATTTAAAAATCCTTTCAAATTTCGAAGTTGTAAAAGCACGTGGAAAAGCTGCTATCATTGGATTAGCAAAATATTTAGTATCGTTGGGTATAAACCCAATTGTTGTGCATGATCGAGATGAAGGAAAAGAAAATGCAGTAAAGTTTAATCAACCAATTTTAGATGCCGTCGGTGAAAATGGAAAAGTAATTATGATGGAGGAAAATGTGGAAGATGAAATAGGTTACGTTGCTACATATGAAAAGCCGTTTAAAGCTTATAATGAAACTCAAAAATGGGGAGACAATTGGGACGACATGCCTCTAAAATGGAGAAACAAACTAAAAGAGATATTTGGAGAGTTCATCCCATAGTACTTCTGCCAACACATGCTAAAACTAATGGCTAGGTTTTCCCCCGCTGCCGCGCGAATCCTTTCGCGTAGAAAATAAATAAGAAATTATAGGCTGTATTGTCTAGACAGCCTTTTTTGTTATAAATCAGCCAACTGTTACCCAAAATTCTCAACGTGCACTAAACCAAAACCACACGTGGTGGCCAAGGTGATGCATTGAGGGTTTTGAAATGCTATTTGGCAGCTATGACTCTCCAAACCACATTAAAACCGTAAAAAAAAGCCTAAAACACCGTAATAAAACACAAAAAAAACCAAATATAATTGTGACGTTAATGATCATTATACTAAAATATACCTACTAATTTATAAGGATGGTCAAAGTCTATTAAATTAAATTAATGCTATTTATGAAAAAATCAATCCTATGCCTATTTATTAGCCTTAGAGTTTTTATCGTTTTTGGTCAGAATACTATTGAACCAAATAATTATTTACCAAACATTGTACCCCCATCTATTGAATCTTTAAATTTTAGCAAATACGGAGACATTACTACCGGATTATTTACAGGGACACCTAATATTCAAGTACCATTATTTGAATATAAAACAAAGAACTTAACAATTCCTTTTGGCTTGACTTATAATTCAAATGGGATAAAAGTTGATGAAATAAATTCAAAAGTAGGTCTTGGGTGGATTTTTAATGAGCCAGGTGTAATCAATAGAATTATTAGAGATAATGAAGATGATTTGCTAAATGATTATCCCATGAATCACCTAGATTTCACAACAATTAACCGATATAATGCAATTACAAATCAATATTTTAATTTCTTCGGTGAAAGTCCAGAATTAGACACAGAGAGAGATTTGTTTAACTTTAATTTTCAAGGTTACTCTGGGAAATTTTATTTTGATATAAATAATAATGTTATCAAACTTGATGACTCCGATTTAAGAATAGAAGTAATAAATACTATAGGAGAGCCTATTTATACATTTTTAGTAACTACTGGAACAGGAGTTAAATACTTTTTTCAATCACTCGAAGAAACAATGCTCCGAACAACAGGAAATGGCCATGCAGAACCATCAACTAGTTATACTTCTTGGTATTTAACAAAAATAGTCCAGCCTGATAACGAAGAAATATATTTTACATATGAAAGTAACAACTATTATTTTATAGTTTCAAATAGTCAACAAATCGCTAAAGCAAATGAATATGAATGTGGATTATGGGCAGAAAATAGCACAAATGGTCATTTTATAAGCCCAGTCTATTCACATACAATGCGAGTTAACGGCAAAAGATTAAAATCAATTACCAGTAACTTATCAAAAAATGGTAGAGTTGATTTTGAATACCAAGATCAAATTACAAATTCAGACACTGTACCTGACATAGTAATTAAATCAATTACAATCCATAATGATTTATCAACTAATTCAACTTTGATTGATAAAATAGAATTCAATTATTTAACTACTTCAAATGATCGAATATTTTTAACTGGTATACATCATTTAGATATAAATGACAACTATGCTTTTGAGTATATCTCCCCAAATAATTTTCCGGAAAGACTAGCCAAAAGCCAAGATCATTGGGGTTTTTATAACGGTGCAAACAATACTACCTTGATTCCTAAAATTGATGACTATGGATTTGGATTTTTGGATTTCAATTTTGCAGATAGAGAACCCAATTCTTTGTTTACCAATATAGGGCTATTAAATAAAATCATATATCCAACAAAAGGATATACAGTAATAGAATATGAACCTAATACGTATTTTGGATCTAAAACCATCTTACCAGCACAATCATTTCAACAAATACAAGTGATTAGCCTAGAAGGGCAAGATGGTGTATTAAGTTCTAATTATCAACTAACAAATAAGCATACCCAATATATAAAACTAAATGCATCAGTAGTTTTTACACAACCGCCGTGCTCAGATAATTTAAATACAGGCGACTTTCATAACACAGCAACTTATCGCGTTTTAAATTTAACTACCAATACATATGAAACTTTAATGAGAGTTCTACCAAGTGGTGACTTAAATAATGCTGGTACATCCAATACAATAACTAGTAATATGTCAAATAATGTTTCATCCGTTTACTTTAATGCAAAAAATAATAATGACTATTTAATTACATTAACTATAAATCGAGAATGTTTGTCAGCACAATTAAATTTCAATTATATCTCTGATGAATCTACAATAAACACAAATATAATTACAGGAGGAATGAGGGTAAAAGCCACAAAAAATTTCTCCTTAAACAATTTAATTCCAAAAACAAAAAGATACTACTATGCGAAAAAAAATGATTTAAATACTTCTTCAGGAGATATTGGACACGTGCCTTTTTACACTTATTATGGGCATCACATCATAGAAAATTCTACAAACAACCTAACCTGTTCTATACAAGATATTATTTTAAGTTCAAGTAGTATTTCATCCATATTTGATACGGGTTCAAATGATCTCTATTATAGATATGTTGTAGTATGTGATGACGATTTTTCTAATGGATATGAAGAATTTGAATTTTCAATTAATAGGGATTATAGAGAAGTTTTATATCTAGGAAATATAGAATATTGGAATGTTCCTTGGTCAAATTCTGGATGGGATAAAGGGAAATTGTTATCTGTAAAAACCTATGCTTACAACAATACAACCAATAATTTTTTTATAAAAAAAGAAATACAAAACACCTATAGTAAAATATCCAATTATCCTAAAATAATAAATTTTGCAGTTTTTAATCCTGTTATGGGGGTATTTGCCACTAACACACAAGAACAATGTGGCTGTATTGAATCAAATATAAATGAAAATTATCCCGTAAATTATTGTTCAACAATACACTTTCATCAAAAAAATTCTAGCGGATTATGCATAGCAACTAATGCAAATAATATAAACTATACTATTTGGCACCCTTGTCATAATAAAAATATTGGGGAGATTATTAACATACCTTCCATAAACCATATGGATATAATGAATTATTATTATTATTCATCATTTGGTTATTTATCTAAAACAACTACTTCAGACTATTTCTATGACTCAAACAATGGTTATACTGGGGTTGTAAATACGACAGATTTTTTTAATTACAACCCAGCCCATTTACACCTTAGTTCTCATGAAAATCAAAACTCAAAAGGACAAACTAAGATTACTAAATATTATTACCCTCAGGATTCTGAAATGTCTTCAGAACCTTTTCGAAACGAACTAGTTTCCAAGAATATTACATCTAATCCTTTAAGTATTCAGCATTTCAAAGGACTTTCTAAAATTTCTGAAGTGAAAACCATTTTCAATAATTGGGGAAATTCTTTGATTTTGCCCTATAAAACACAATTTGCAAAAGGAAACGCTAATCTTCAAAACCAATTTCAATATACAGCTTATGATTCATTTGGAAATTTGTTAGAACTGAAGAAAGAAAATGGAATGATAATTTCATATTTATATGGTTATAATCACACACAACCTATTGCTAAAATTGAAAATATTAATAATGAACAACTAAAAAATATTTTGGGTGTTACCAATTTAGAATTAGTTGACGAGACATATTTGCCCATTATAAACAATTTACGATCGTCGTCTTTACTAGCAAATGCGATGATTACATCATACACCTATATTCCTCTAATTGGAATTAGCAGTATTACTGACCCTAAGGGAGATCGTGTTGATTACATATACGATAGTTTCGGGCGATTAACCGAAACTAAAGATATAAATAACAACACACTCTCAAAAAATGAAATCCATTATAAAAACTAGTAGCCATGAATAAAATACTATTTATATTTTTTAGTTTACCATTTATTGGTTTTGGGCAGTCGATTAATGAAAACTATATTAAAACAACTTACTATAAAAAACCAAATTCACAAGCAGAAATTGATGTTACAAATCCTTCAAATGCATTAGTGAAAATAAATTACTTTGACGGACTAGGTAGAACAAAACAGAATATAGCATATAAACAATCTCCTACAGGTAATGATATTGTATTACATCTGGAATATGATGCATACGGTAGACAAATAAAAGAATATCTACCAATTGTAAATGGGCAAAGTCTAGATTTTCATAATATCAACAATACAACGGTTGGCAATTACTACAATTCACCTGCATTTCCTACCATGGAAACTACAACTGTACCGTATTATGAAAATTATTATGAAAATTCTCCAAAAAACATTGTATTAAAAAAATCTGCTCCAGGAAATGATTGGCAAATGAATTTGGGACATGAAATAAAATATAATTATTCAACAAATACTGTTGTAAGTGCAGAATCTGTCAAATTATACAATGTAACAACTGAATGGAATTCAAGTTATAACGTATACTCAATTTCATTAGTTCAAAATGGGTTTTATGCAGCCAACGAACTTTTTAAATCAACAATTAAAGATGAAAATTGGGTGAGTGGAGATTTAAATACAACTCAGGAATATAAAGATAAAGAGGGTAAGTTAATTTTAAAAAGAACTTTTGCAAATGATGAATTTGCAACAACAATACCTCATGACACGTATTATGTATATGATGATTTTGGGAATTTAACTTATGTTATACCACCTCTTGCACAAGACATAAATCCCAATACATTAAATGAATTATGTTATCAATATAAATATGATTCAAAAAATAGAGTTGTAGAAAAGAAGCTTCCTGGAAAGCAATGGGAATATCTAGTCTATGACAAATTAGACAGAGTTGTACTTTCAGGGCCAGTTAAAACACCTTTTTATCATTTAACAAATGATGGTTGGATGGTCACAAAATATGATGACTTTGACAGAATTATCATGACTGGTTGGATGACATCAGCTTCAACAATTACGAGTTCACAAAGAAAAGCAAAGCAAGACGAACGCGATGCTCAAACTATTTTTAGTGAGGTTCGTTTATCAAACGGAATCACATCAGCTATCCCTCCTATTTCAGCCAATAACCCAAGTCATAATTATAGTAATTTAGTAGTGCCTACATCAGGTTATTATATATTATCTATAAATTACTACGATGACTATAATTTTATAGATGCCCCAACTAATTTTTCAGCTGTTGAAAATCAAGTGGTGTATTATAACAATACAACAAAACCAAAAGGGTTACTAACCGGAAAATGGTTGCGAGTTTTAGATAATACCACTAGTCAGGCGTCATCAAAAAAAATAACAAGTTATTTATTGTATGATTATAAAGGCAGAATCATTCGAAGTTTTGAGAAAAATTATGAAAGTAGTCCCGGATGGACACAAGTTGATTCAAAATTGGATTTTGAAGGCAAAACTGAATATACGGTAACCTCCCACAGAAGAACCGCAAATGATCCTGGAGCTCTAACCATTACAGATTATTATACTTATACCAATCAGAATAATTTATTGGCTCATACTCAAAAAATAAATTCTGGACCAATACAACTCATAGCAGAAAACGCATACAACGACTTAGGACAACTGTTATCAAAAAAAATTGGAAATACTACCAATTTGCCTTTACAAAAAATAGATTACACCTATAACATACGAGGATGGTTAAAGGGTGTTAATAATGATCCAACAGACAGTTTACTATTTAATACAAATGAAAACGATTTGTTTTCATATAAAATAAATTATAATTCAGTTCAAAACGGAATTAATTACATTGGTCAAAAAAACTTCAATGGCAATATTTCAGAAATATATTGGAGAAGTAAAACCGATAATACAATAAAAAAATATGGGTTTATTTATGATGGACTCAATAGGTTATCAAACGCAATTTATTTAAAACCAACTAGTGACCAAACAGAACCAAATACCTTTAATGAGTCTATAAAATATGATAAAAATGGTAACATCACCAATTTAATAAGGAATGGTGGGACAGATGGTATTATCCCTGAACAAGTTATTGATAACCTAACCTATACCTATGCCAATAATAATTTTTCAAATAAACTTTTAAAAGTAAGTGACTCTGTAGTAAATTTAGAAAATGGTTTTTTTGATGGAACAAATACCGGAAATGATTATACCTATGACAATTACGGAAATATGTTGACAGACCTAAACAAAAACATTTCTTCTACTATTAGATATAATCACCTCAACTTACCAGTAGAAATAGTATTTGACAATACCAATAAAATATCTTACGTTTATGATGCCGAGGGCAGAAAGCTTGAAAAAAATATAATAAATGGCACCGTAACAACTACTACAAAATATATGAACGGTTTTCAATATCTAAATGCTGTATTGCAATTTTTCCCCACAGTAGAAGGGTATGTAAAAAAAACGGGGAATGCTTATTTTTATGTGTTTAATTACACTGACCACTTGGGTAATATTAGAATGAGTTATAGCGACAACAATAACGATGGAATGATCTCGCTCAATGAAATAATTGACACCCATAATTATTATCCATTTGGATTAGAGCATTCAAATGCAACAATTAGTGAATTTAAGTATAAGTTTCAAGGGCAGGAACGCCAAGACGAGTTAGGGCTTAACTGGGACAGCTTTAA
>CANKLE010000009.1 GCA_947483075.1 Flavobacteriaceae bacterium
CTCGGCCGAAAACCCGTGAAACGGACTTTTGTGCATGCCCGAAATAAAGCCTTCCACCACCTGATTGGCAAGCAATTCCAAGTGATCAAAACGGGCAATTTGCGACTGCTGTTGCGAGAGATTCATGGGCGTAAATATAGGAAGAACTCCCACAAAAAAAAGGCCTAACTTGCGTTAAACCTTTTGTTTATTTTAGGAGATTTTGGGCGCTTACAATAAAGCATCCAAACTGTCGGCATAGGTTTGTTTGGGCGCTACACCCACCTGACGGCCTACCACTTCTCCTTTGTGAAACACCAAAACCGTTGGAATGTTGCGCACGCCATATTTGGCTGCAAACTCCTGGTTGGCATCTACATCTACTTTTCCAATTACGGCTTTGCCCGCATATTCTTCACTTATTTCATCAATGATGGGACCCACCATTCTGCACGGACCGCACCAAGCTGCCCAAAAATCAACCAATACCGGTTGCTCTGATTTCAATACCACTTCGTCAAAAGTAGCATCGGTTATTGCTAATGCCATGTTGTATTTTTTTTAATAATTACCGAGCAAAGCTACCGAAAAATTTTCAACCATCGGTACATCCAAATTAGTTTTCACTATGCGGGGATTGGCAGGGGTGATGTTTTGAACTATTCCTGATTAATTCAACTTAAAATTGAGCTGCAACCGTTCCAATTCGTTGAGCAAATCGGCGTTGATGGCCACTTTGAGTTTGCGACTGGGCATGGACAAGCGCGTGATGATTTTGGTCTCTTCTACCTCGGTAGGCAGCAACACGTCTTCCTCGTCCTCGGCGGCGAGTTCGGCATCTACCAAATCCTCGGCACCTTCTTCGGTCAAAGCAATAGCAACTACTTCGGGTGCTATGATGCGTTTCAGGTGTTCGAGTTCCATCACCTCAAAACTCACGGTTTGCTCGCCTTTGTGCGTTTGAAACAACTGAGACAAATCGGTTACCAATTGGGTAGACAGATCGGCAATGTTGAGGTGCAAGACCAATTTTTTGGCAAAACTCGGCAACACATCTTGCAAATATTGCAGGGAAGTAAACTGGATTCTTGGATCCGTTTTTTTGCCGGTTTCTTTATCGGGCCAGCCTTCTTTGACCAATAATTTGAGGTAGGTAAAATTATTTTGAATTAAAAAGTGCTTGAATTTCAGGTACTCTTCATTAAAAATGCGGAACTCAAAACTCTCGTCATAGCCTTCCAACACAAAGGTAGCCCAGCCTTTTCCGTTTTTGGTTACCCGGTGCTGCACCTGGGTGATGATGCCCCCAAACGAAAGGTTTTTGTTGACATTCGCCTCCAAATTTTTGAGTGCTTCGAGCTTGGCGTTGCAAAAATACCGCAGTTCATATTTGTAATCGTCGAGCGGATGCCCGGAGATGTAAATGCCCACCACTTCTTTTTCTTTGGCCAGTTTTTCCATGGTATTCCAATCTTCACAAGGCGGCACTACCGGCTCGGGAATTTGTACATCGCTGGCCTCGCCAAACAAACTCACCTGCGACGAATTTTCGTTTTCCTGAAACTTATTGCCGTAGCGAATGGCCTTCTCCAAAAAGGAAATTCCGTCGCCTTCGTCGTGAAAATACTGTGCCCGTGTGGTTCCTATAAACGAATCAAAACCGCCGGCCAAGGCCAAGTTTTCGAAGGCTTTTTTATTGGCGGCCCGCAAATCAATGCGTTTGGCCAGGTCAAAAATAGAACGGTATTTTCCGTCTTTTCGGTGCTCGACGATGGTTTGTACTGCACCAGAGCCCACGCCTTTTATCGCGCCCATTCCAAAACGAACGGCGTAATTTTGGTTTACGGTAAACTTATAAAACGACTCGTTTACATCGGGGCCCAATACGGCCAAGCCCATGCGTTTGCACTCTTCCATAAAAAAGGAAACTTGCTTGATGTCGTTCATGTTGTTCGAAAGCACTGCCGCCATGTATTCGGCTGGAAAATTGGCTTTTAAATAGGCCGTTTGGTAGGCAATCCAAGCATAGCAAGTGGAGTGCGATTTATTGAAGGCATACTCGGCAAAGGCTTCCCAGTCTTTCCAAATTTTCTCCAATTTGTCTTCGGCATGTCCTTTGGCCGCCGCTTGACTGATGAATTTCGGTTTCATCTTGTCGAGTACATCGCGTTGTTTTTTTCCCATGGCCTTTCGCAATACATCGGCGTCACCTTTGGAGAAATCGGCTAGTTTTTGCGAGAGCAACATCACCTGTTCTTGGTATACCGTAATACCATAGGTGTCTTTGAGTAATTCTTCGCAGGCGTCCAAATCGTATTCGATGGGTTCCTCGCCATTTTTTCGTTTGATGAAACTTGGAATATACGCAATCGGTCCCGGGCGATACAAGGCATTCATGGCAATCAAATCGTCAAAAACCGTAGGCTTGAGTTCCTTCATGTATTTTTGCATGCCCGGACTCTCGTACTGAAAAATCCCCACTGTTTCTCCGCGCTGAAACAATTCATAGGTTTTAAGGTCGTCAATCGGAAACGCATCGGGATCTAAATCGATATCAGATCGGTACTTCACCAATTTGACTGTATCTTTTATTAAGGTCAGGGTCTTCAGACCCAAGAAGTCCATTTTGAGCAAACCGGCACTTTCTACCACCGAGTTGTCAAATTGAGTCACATATAAATCGGAATCTTTGGCGGTAGCCACCGGCACGAAGTTCGTGATGTCGTCTGGCGTAATAATTACCCCGCAGGCGTGAATGCCGGTATTGCGCAAATTTCCCTCGAGCAATTGGGCTTGTTGCAAGGTCTCGGAACCTAAATCTTGCGCCGCAGCCAGGGCTTTTAATTCTTTTACTTTCTCGAAATCTTCCGGACGTAAAGCTGCTTTGAGTTTGGCGTCGTCGAGCGAAAAGATTTTGGCCAAATTGATGTTGTTGGGAATCAGCTTGGCAATTTTATCGGCTTCAAACAAAGGTAAATCCAATACGCGCGCAGCATCGCGTATCGCCGATTTGGCCGCCATGGTGCCGTAGGTAATGATTTGTGCCACCTGTTTGGAACCGTATTTATTGATCACGTAATCCATGACACTGCTGCGTCCTTCGTCGTCAAAGTCAATATCAATATCGGGCAAAGAAACACGATCGGGATTCAAAAAACGCTCAAAAAGCAAATTGTATTTGAGTGGATCTATGTTGGTAATGCCCAAACAATAGGCCACCACCGATCCGGCAGCCGATCCCCTTCCCGGCCCTACTGAAACGCCCATAGCGCGAGCAGCCGCTATGAAATCTTGTACAATCAAAAAGTAACCCGGATAACCCGAATTCTCGATGGTGAGCAACTCAAAATCAATGCGCTCTTGAATTTCGGTCGTAATTTCGGCATAGCGCCTTACTGCTCCTTTTGAGGTGAGTTCTTTTAAGTAGCTATTTTCGCCTCGTTTCCCACCATCCTCAACATCTTCTGGAACTAAAAATTCGATTGGAATTTCAAATTTGGGCAAGAGTACCTCACGGGCCAAGTTGTAGATTTCGACTTTATCAATGAGTGCCTGTATGTTGGTAATGGCCTCAGGAATATCCTGAAACAATTGCTTCATTTCCTGCGCCGATTTAAAATAATATTCTTGGTTGGCTAATCCATAACGGTAACCACGACCACGACCTACGGGTGTACTTTGTTTTTCACCGTCGCGCACACAAAGCAAAATATCGTGTGCATTGGCATCGGCTTTATTGAGGTAAAAAGTATTGTTGGTGGCCAAAACCGGAATGTCGTGTTTTTTGGACAAGGCCAATAATCCTTGGTTCACGCGGGTTTCGTCTTCTTGGTTGTGGCGCATCAGCTCCAAATAAAAATCAGTACCAAACTGTTCTTTCCACCACAAAAGGGCTTCTTCGGCTTGGTTTTCGCCGAGATTCAACAATTTATTGGGGACTTCTCCGTACAAATTTCCCGAGAGCACCATCAGGTCGTCTTTGTATTGCGCGATGCATTTTTTGTCAATGCGGGGCACATAATAAAAACCTTGTGTGTAGGCTATAGAAGATAATTTGGCTAAATTGTGGTAGCCATTTTTGTTTTTGGCCAAGAAAACAACTTGATAGCCATTGTCCTTTCTCGATTTATCTAAATGATCTTCGCAGACAAAAAATTCGCAGCCCACGATAGGTTTAATAGATACGTGATTGGGCTCCTCCCCCTTTTCTAGTGCGGCCGCGTTTTTACTATCCACCGATTTGTTGTGGTTTAAAATGTCGCGCACAAAATGAAAGGCCCCCATTAGATTGGCATGATCAGTCAAGGCCACCGCGGGCATGCGTTGGGCAGCCGTCTCAGCCACCAAACTCGGCACGCTGATGGTAGATTGCAAGACTGAAAACTGGGTGTGGTTGTGCAAATGGGCAAAAGTAGCCGTTTGCAAAACCTCCATATTATTAGACACCTCTTGCTTAGAAAGCGAGGGCGCTTGGGCATCTCCTTCTTGTTGCCGCAGGCGGGCAGATGCTTCTTTTAAATTGGTATGCTGCAAACCCAACAAGGCAATTGGGCGTGGATTTTTGTGTTGAAATTCTTGAAAATATGTTCCTGTAGCTTGTAGTTCTTGAAGTGTAAAAACCTCCAATCGAATGAGTTCTAAGAAACAGCGACTGGTAGCCTCAACATCGGCGGTCGCATTGTGGGCCTCGGCAAAAGGCGACTGAAATAAAAAGGAATGCAGCTCGGTGAGGGTGGGCAACTTAAATTTTCCGCCTCGACCTCCCGGCAACTGCAACAAGGAAGCGGTTATTTCGGTACAAGTATCCAATATCGGCATGCCTGCTAAGGGATTTTCCAATTGCATGCGGAAAAACTCGCAACCCATGATGTTCAAATCAAAGCCTACATTTTGTCCAACTACAAATTTTGTTTTTTGTAAAACCGCCTGAAATTCGGCCAAAACATCGGCAAGCGGAACACCTTGTGCTTGGGCCAATTCGGTTGAGATACCATGTATGCTTTCGGCTTCGTAGGGAATGTTATAGCCCGCGGGCTGCACCAAAAAATCACGGTGCTCCAAAACACCTCCCAGGGCGTCGTGTAATTGCCAAGCAATTTGCACACAGCGTGGCCAGTTGTTGGTGTCAGACAAGGGCGCATCCCAACGTTTGGGTAAACCGGTAGTTTCGGTGTCAAAAATTAAATACATAACTGAATTTGAAGTCCAATGAAGCGTTTGCTTCTTCTATAGGAGTTCCAAATTTAATTTTTTTTGACTTGGGTTTGGCGGGAAGTTATCAACAAAAAACCATCCCCAAAACTGAATTTTCAGCTTTAAGAATGGTTGATTTTAAAATTATTAAGAAAATCTATTGCTAGATTTTATCCTTCTAATTAATACCCACCTCGGCTTCCACCGCGATTGTTTCCTCCGTAACCGCCTCTAGAGTCACCTCTATTGCTGTCGAAAGAACGACGTTCGCCTTCTGGTTTTGGCTCTGATTTGTTTACTACAATGGCACGACCTTGAACGGTAGCTCCATTTAATTCGTCGATCGCTTTTTGCGCTTCGTCGTCATTTGGCATTTCAACAAAACCAAACCCTTTGCTTCTTCCGGTAAATTTATCCGAAATAATTTTTACAGAATCAACTGCACCGTAAGCCTCAAAAGACTCTCTTAAATCTGCTTCCTCAATACTGAATGGAAGACTTCCAACAAAAATGTTCATATGTACTTATTTATAATAATTGGAACAAATATAGGGGTATATTATTCTAAAGCACTATAAATCAAGTTAAATTACCAATAATAAAAAAACCGCCTGGTGTAGACGGTTTATTTGCTATAGATAAAATGGGGTATTTTTAGATCCCATTCACGATTTTGAGTTTATAAAAATAACCGCCTTGCACATTAACATTTACTGGTTCTGTTGACGATGCATTGGTGTTTACGGCATTAAAATGGAAATTTCCTGATACATATTCACCGTCGTATTCGGTAATTTGAAGTTCCCCGTTTCCTACGCCAATGGCTGTTGTGTAATCGGTCTCTACTGCATTGATTACATACGAATACGAAGCTGTACGCGTTAAGGAAGTGCCAAATGTGTGTGTCACATAGGTGCTTGGAAAATGCGGATCTATTAAAGAAGTTGGTTTTGGAATAGTGAGCGACATGCTTTCGTCGAGTTGGAAACCTTCTAATGTGAATTTACCATCTGAGTGGAGGGTTGCTACCGCATCGCCACCTTTCCATGCTTCATTGTTTTTCACACATTGAAAAACAGATTTATCATTAAACTGAATGTCTTCTGTACAAGAATGCAAAGCAAAAGCAACCAAAACTAGGGCAAGTATTTTTTTCATTATAAAAATTTTAAAGAACAAAAATAACTTTTTAAACCAAACTCGCTATATAAATTGAAAAAAAATCGACCAAACACAACGAAAAAAATCCCCTTAAATATTATTCTACAAGGGATTAGCATTTTTGAATATTAATTGTATATTTGCGCCCTTAATTAACCGAGGTCGAGTACCTCAAAATTTAATCACACGATTATGTCAGTAAAAATTAGATTACAAAGACATGGTAAAAAAGGGAAACCTTTTTACTGGGTAGTAGCGGCAGATGCCCGCTCAAAAAGAGATGGTAAGTACTTAGAAAAAATCGGTACCTACAATCCAAACACCAATCCTGCAACTATCGAATTAAACTTGGATAGTGCAGTACAATGGTTGCACAATGGTGCTCAACCTACTGATACCGCAAGAGGGATTCTTTCTTATAAAGGAGCGTTGTTGAAACACCACTTAGATGGCGGTATTCGTAAAGGTGCTTTAACGCAAGAACAAGCCGATGCAAAACTAGCCGCATGGTTGGAATCTAAAGCAGGCAAAGTAGATGCGAAAAAAGATGGTTTATCTAAAGCTCAAGCCGATGCGAAAGCAAAAGCCTTGAAAGCTGAAAAAGAAGTAAACGCCAAACGTTTGGCCTCTGCTGCTGAAGCTGAAGTTGCGGCACAAGAAGCAGCTCAAGAAGAAGTAGTTGCCGAAGAAACTGCAGAAGAAGTGGTTGCTGAAGTAGCTGTTGAGGAAACTCCTGCTGCTGAAGAAGTGGTTGCTGAAGTAGCTGCTGAAGAAACTCCTGCTGCTGAAGAAGTAGTTGTTGAGGAAACTCCTGCTGCTGAAGAAGTAGTTGTTGAGGAAACTCCTGCTGCTGAAGAAGCTGTAGCTGAAGAAGCTCCTGCTGTTGAAGAAGCTGCTAGCGAAGGCGAAGAAGCCTAATTTTTAGCGATTCATGCGTAAAGAAGATTGTTTCTATTTAGGTAAAGTCGCAAAAAAGTTTAGTTTTAAGGGAGAGGTGCTCGTCTATTTAGACACCGATGAACCCGAATTATATGAAGAGATGGAATCAGTATTTGTTGAATTCAACAAAAACTTGGTTCCATTTTTTATTGAGCACAGTTCGTTGCACAAAAATGATTTTCTACGGGTGCAATTTGAAGATGTCGATTCAGAAGAAGAAGCCGACAAACTATTGGGCTGCGCCGTTTACCTTCCGCTCAGTCAATTGCCTAAACTCGAAGGCGATAAATTTTACTTTCATGAAGTGATTGGTTTCGAAATCGAAGACCAGCGTTTGGGTGTGATTGGCGTGATCCAATCGGTAAACGACTCGACAGCACAACCGCTTTTTGAAGTACTCAACGGCGCTGTTGAATTACTTATTCCGATGATTGATTTGTTTTTGGTTGAAATAGATCGTCCCAACAAAAAGGTTAAAATGAATTTGCCGGAAGGTTTGGTCGAGATGTATCTTTAAAAAATCCGATCCCGATACTTCGGGACCAACCCAATTACCCTCCAGCTAATTATTCATTTTTCATTTTTAACTATTCATTAAATAGTGTTTCAATTCAAAAGATTCTCTGTCAAACAAGACAAAACCGCCATGAAAGTTGGCACCGACGGCGTATTGTTGGGTGCTTGGACGCCGCTTGAACATGGGCCAGAGAGTATTTTGGATATTGGAACGGGAACGGGATTGATTGCACTGCAATTGGCCCAACGCAGCAACGCTTTTCAAATTGACGCCCTCGAAATTGACGAAAACGCCTACGAACAAGCGGTCGAAAATTTTGAACAATCGCCCTGGAACGATCGCCTCTTTTGCTACCATGCGGCCTTGGACGAATTTGTAGAAGAAGCCCAAGCAGAGCTAGAAGAATTTGGCGAATTACTCTGCTACGACTTAATTGTATGCAATCCGCCTTTTTATGCTGAAGATTTTAAAAGCCAAGATCCCGCTCGTGATCTGGCCCGTTTTCAAGACGCACTGCCTTTTGACGAATTGATTCCTGCTGCCGATTTATTACTCAGCGCCGAAGGTATTTTTGCAGTAATCATTCCCTATAAAGAAGAAGAACGTTTTGTGGAACTCTGTGCCCAAAACAATTTATTTCCACAAAAAATTACCCGGGTAAAAGGCAATGCACAAACGGCAGTGATTCGCAGTTTACTGGCCTTTTCCCGAGAAAAAATTTGCTCTATTCCTACTGACGAACTCCTAATTGAGATTTCTAGGCATTCCTACACGCCCGAATACAAAGCACTTACCCGCGATTTTTACTTAAGGCTGGAGTAAGTTCCTCATCAAATTATAACTATTGTTCATTCGTTTCTCGAAAATGTTTACTTAAATTTGCAAACGTTTTCGAAAGATAAACCGTTCAACACTAATCAAATTCCTATGAAACCTGATTTATTTCAAGCTCCTGATTATTACAACCTAGACGAATTACTTACTGACGAACACAAATTAGTTCGCGATTCGGCACGTGCATGGGTAAAGCGTGAAGTTTCCCCCATTATTGAAGACTACGCCCAACGCGCAGAATTCCCGAAACAAATTATTAAAGGGCTGGGTGAAATTGGTGGGTTTGGCCCGTATATTCCAGAAGAATATGGTGGCGCTGGTTTAGATCAGATTTCCTATGGCTTGATCATGCAAGAAATTGAACGCGGCGATTCGGGTGTTCGATCTACTTCATCGGTACAATCCTCTTTGGTGATGTATCCAATTTGGAAATTTGGAACCGAAGAACAACGCATGAAATATTTACCCAAATTGGCCACCGGCGAAATGATGGGATGTTTTGGATTAACAGAGCCCGATCATGGATCAAATCCAAGCGGCATGACCAGTAACTTCAAAGACATGGGTGATCATTATCTATTGAATGGTGCCAAAATGTGGATTTCAAATGCACCTTTTGCTGATATTGCTGTAGTTTGGGCTAAAAATGAAGAAGGCAGAATTCACGGACTCATTGTAGAACGTGGAATGGAAGGATTTACTACGCCGGAAACGCACAATAAATGGTCGCTTCGTGCCTCGGCAACCGGCGAATTGGTTTTTAACAACGTAAAGGTTCCAAAAGAAAACCTAATGCCGGGCAAATCCGGTTTGGGTGCGCCTATGCAATGTTTAGATTCTGCTCGTTACGGGATTGCTTGGGGAGCAATCGGTGCCGCCATGGATTGTTACGATACCGCTTTGCGTTATGCCAAAGAACGTATTCAGTTTGACAAACCCATTGCTGGAACACAATTGCAACAAAAGAAATTGGCCGAAATGATTACCGAAATCACCAAAGCCCAATTGCTTACTTGGCGTTTGGGTGTATTGCGCAACGAAGGCAAAGCCACAACTGCACAAATCTCAATGGCCAAACGCAACAACGTAGATATGGCGATTCATATCGCGCGCGAAGCCCGTCAGATTTTGGGTGGAATGGGTATCACCGGCGAATACTCGATCATGCGCCACAGCATGAATTTGGAATCGGTAATCACCTACGAAGGAACGCACGATATTCACTTACTGATTACCGGCGCCGATATTACCGGAATTCCCGCGTTTAAATAATCGTCAACAACTATTAAAAAATACCTAAAATCATCAAATAAGCTTCGCTGAAAAGTGGAGCTTATTTACTTTTACGGCAAAATTTACACCATGAATATTTCCGAAATCAACGCGCAAATACAACCCCAAAAAAACGCCCTAATTCACCATTCTTTGTACGAGAAAGTAAAAACAGTTGCCGATTTGCACGTGTTTTTAGAGCAACACATCTATGCCGTTTGGGATTTTATGTCTTTGCTTAAAGCCCTTCAGATCAAACTCACCTGCACATCAACCCCTTGGATGCCGGTCGGAAATCCGGCTTTGCGTTTTTTGATTAATGAGATTGTTGTAGCCGAAGAAACCGATTTGGCTTTTGACGGCAGCCGACAAAGTCATTTTGAAATGTACTTGGATGCCATGCAACAATGTGGCGCCTCAACAGCCAATATTTCTGCGTTTTTAGAAACCGTACAACGCACCCAAAATATTTTTGTTGCCATCAAATCGGCCGATTTACATCCCAACGTCAAAGATTTTTTGAACTTTACTTTTCGTGTGATCGAAGAAGGAAAAGCACACAATATTGCGGCTGCCTTTACCTTTGGCCGTGAAGATTTAATCCCCAGTATGTTTACTGAAATCTTGCGATCGTTTCAACAAAATTTTCCAGAAACCGATTTGAGTAAACTGATTTATTATTTTGAACGCCACATCGAATTGGATGCCGACGAGCACGGTCCGATGGCCATGCAAATGATCACCGAATTGTGTGGCTCAGATCCGCAAAAATGGGAAGAAGTGGCGCAAACTTCGGCCGAAGCCTTAGAAAAAAGATGGGGACTTTGGAATGCAATCGAAGAATTACTACTTAAAGAGTCGGTAGTTTTAAACTAATTAATCGGCGGGAGCCAATTCAATTTCTAGTCCATCAATCGCTTCGGTGAGTTGAATTTGACAACCCAAGCGGCTGTTTGGTTTTACGTGAAAGGCTTCGGATAGCATGGCTTCTTCCTCGTCTGATTTGTCAGGTAATTCTACTTCATTTAACACATAACATTGGCAGGACGCACACATGGCCATTCCGCCGCAAATGCCAATAGTTCCTTCTTCGGCAATTTCATAGGCACGCACCAACTCCATGATGTTCATGTTCATATCGGTGGGCGCTTGCACCTGGTGAAGCACTCCATTTCTATCGGTAATTTTTATAGTGATATCTTGCGGCATTAGTTCTTTTTCATCTTATTTAATTGTTCTATATCCGCTAAATCCTTTAGCCTTCCTGAAGCCGTTTTGTTTTTTATTAAATCGTCAAATTCAATATAGGGAACTTTAATTCCTTCTAACGCGAGCCAATTGCAATTTTTATAACTTTCTTCAAAATGCAATCCGCTGACATTGGTGAGTATTTCAATTTTCCTAGGTTCAACCCCAATACTCCAGACATCAAATTTCTCGCTATCAAAATCTTCTATTGAAAAAATAGGTGTGCCAAAATCTTTGTAAGTTTCTTTTAATTTATAATAGTTCTCTGGGGTTTGATTAATCCATAAATCCATGTCGCCCGTACTTCTTCCATAACCATGTAGGATTACTGCATAACCTCCTACTAGGATGTAATCTACCTGGTGTTTACTTAAAAGTTCTAAAAATTCTAAAAAATCAACATTGAATAAGTTAGGCATGTTTTCTAGATGAAAAAACGGTTCTGTCTACCTTTTGTTCTGGAGCGGAATTGAAAATGGAATTGATAATATCGCAGGCAAAATTTAATCTTTCAATAGGTGTTTTATCCTTGTAAAATGTGATATGATCATCGGCTTCTTCAAATGAAGATTTAGAAACGACACTCCTTTTCATTCTTATATTTTCCATCAAACAAATATAAAAATTTAATCAATCGATTTTACTACCGCTTTCTCGGCTTCTTTTCGGGTGCCGTCAAACCCATCTACGCCAGAAACGGTGGTGTATTTGAGCACGTATTTTTTACCCGGATTTAAGCGTTGGTATACGCTTTGGCACATGAGCGTGGCTTCGTGAAATCCGCACAAAATGAGTTTTAATTTGCCCGGATAGGTATTTACATCACCAATGGCATAGATGCCGGGAATATTGGTTTGGTAATCTAAGGCATTGTTTACTTTAATGGCATTTTTTTCGATCTCTAATCCCCAATTGGCAATTGCGCCCAGTTTGGGAGTCAAGCCAAATAACGGGATGAAGAAATCGGTGTCCAGCTGCTGTTGTTCGCCTTCAATTTCTATGGTTATCGATTGCAAATGGCCTTCGCCTTGAATAGCAACTACTTCTGCAGGAGTAATCAAATTAATTTTTCCGGCTTGTTTCAATTCTTGTACTTTCTCTACCGAATCGAGTGCCCCGCGAAATTCGTTGCGGCGGTGCATCAAGGTAACTTGAGAAGCCACATTGGCCAAGAAAATACTCCAATCAAGCGCCGAATCGCCGCCACCGGCAATGACAATTTTTTTGTTTCGAAACAATTCGGGGTCTTTTACAAAATATTCTACGCCCTGTTCTTCGTATTTTTCAATCCCATCAATCAAAGGTTTTCGGGGTTCAAAAGTACCCAATCCTCCGGCAATGGCAACTGCTTTGGCATGGTGCTTTGTGCCTTTGTTGGTTGTTACTACAAAAGTTCCGTCGGCCAAGGTATCAATCGTTTCGGCAGTTTCGGCCAAGGTAAATCCGGGCTCAAATTGCTTAATTTGCTCTAATAAGTTGGCAACCAATTCTCCGGCCAATACGGTTGGATATCCTGGAATATCAAAAATGGGTTTTTTGGGATACAATTCAGACAACTGACCTCCTGGCTGAGGCAAGGCGTCAATGAGGTGGCATTTTAATTTCAATAAACCCGCTTCAAAAACGGTAAAAAGACCCGTGGGTCCTGCGCCAATAATTAATAAGTCGGTTTCGATCATTTTTCTCAATTTCAAAGTCGCAAAGAAATAGGTTTCGCTCGATTTGTTCTATGATAATTATCAGTTAACTAAGCGATATTCTCTACGGTTTCTATTTGGGGAGCATATTTTTTTATCGTGGTTTCAACGCCCGCTTTCAAAGTCATTTGGTTTACGCTGCAACTGATGCAAGCGCCTTCTAAACGAACTTTTACATGCTTTTCCTCCTCGATAGAAATCAACGAAATGTCGCCTCCGTCTGAATTGAGAAAAGGTCTAATTTCTTCCAATGCTTTTAGCACATTCAAGGTCAATTGGTCGTGATTCATAACTGGAGACATTTTATTTTATTAGATTGTCATTTTATTTTTTTACGGCTGCACACCCGGCCATTGTTGTGATTTTTATGGCTTCCGTGGGAGGTAAATTGACGTTGCGTTTTACCACTTGTTCTACCACATTTCGCGTAATCGACTCAAAAACTTTAGCAATGATTGAATCGTCTTGCATGGCTGCAGGGCGACCATAATCGCCTGCTTCTCGCACTGATTGCACCAAAGGTACTTCGCCCAAAAAAGGCACTTCCAAATCGTCGGCTAAGTTTTTTGCGCCTTCTTGGCCAAATATATAGTATTTGTTATTGGGCAATTCTTCTGGGGTAAAGTAAGCCATATTTTCTACAATCCCCAAGATTGGAATTTTTATACTGTCAGACAAGAACATCGAAACGCCTTTTTTAGCATCAGCCAATGCTACTGCCTGAGGCGTACTTACTACTACCGCTCCTGTAATAGGCAAAGACTGCATGATTGACAAATGTATATCTCCTGTTCCTGGTGGCAAATCGATTAACATGAAATCCAATCGGCCCCAATCGGCATCAAAGATCATTTGGGTTAAAGCTTTGGCTGCCATAGGTCCACGCCAAATTACCGCTTGACTGGGGGCGGTAAAAAATCCGATAGAAAGCAATTTGATTTCATAACTTTCGATGGGTTTCATTTTTGATTTTCCGTCCACCTCAACCGAAATGGGTTTTTCGTTTTCTACATCAAACATGATGGGCATAGATGGACCATAGATGTCGGCGTCTAATATGCCTACCGAGAATCCCATCTTGGCCAAAGAAACGGCTAAGTTTGCCGTAACCGTAGATTTTCCTACGCCACCTTTGCCCGAGGCTACGGCTATAATATTGCTGATGCCCGGAATGGCTTTTCCTTTGATGGCTTGAGAATCAGTTGCAGAAGCGGGAGGCGCTTCGACCTTGATGTTTACTTTAACCTCTGCCGTAGGGGAAAATCGTTCGTGAATTAGTTTTTTGATGTCGTCCTCCGCCCGTTTTTTAATGTGCATGGCTGGCGCTGAAATTACCAAATCGACGATTACTTCGTCTCCAAAAACCAACACATTTTGAACGGCACCACTTTCGACCATATTCTGACCTTCGCCAGCAATTGATATCGATTCTAGTGCTTTTATTATTTCTTTTCTATCTAGTTTCATACCGAATATACCTCGTGTTACAACGCCAAAAGAAGTGAGCATTCTCTTGAAATTTCGAGCACAAATATAGTTTGAAAAAGTGGAAAAGAGAGCGAGGGAAAGTTAAAAGTTTCGTAACGAAAGAAGCCGAAGAAAATAACATTTTAGCGCTGAATATCAGGCTCCCAGAAATGTTTTTTGAAGTGTATAATTTGGTTGTTTTCTACTTCAATTCCTTCGTTTTCGAGCAACTGTTGCATCAATGATGTGCCTTGAAAATGATGTTTTCCGGTAAGCAATCCATTTCTGTTTACCACGCGATGAGCGGGTACATCGGGCATTGCATGGGAAGCATTCATCGCATACCCCACCATTCTTGCCGATTTTGCAGCCCCAATTGCCTTGGCAATAGCACCATAGGATGTTACGCGGCCTGCGGGGATTTGGCGAGCTATTTGATAGACGCGCTCAAAAAAAGAAACTTCTGAATTTACTAGTTGAGGCATGCTAGTTAGCAATAATAATTGACCACATGGTATAAGGTGATCAAGGATACGAGGCTGGTAATGATCCCCATAATGAGATTCATGTTGCGAATGAGGTAATCGGTTTTGGATTTCAACCGATTAAACACCACAACATACGCATAAAAAACAGTGACTGATCCTAGCAAAACACCCGATACTAAACAATAAATTTCTAAAGGCTGAAAGTGAAACAAACCATAGGAATTCATGGCAATGCTCACAATAACGTAATAGGGGATTGGAAAAAAGTTGATGGCCGAGATAAACAATCCGAGTAAAAAAGCAGATCGGCTTGTTTTTTTAACCAAGGCATTTTGAGAGACGAGTTGTGGTTTTTTGGCTAAAAAGAAAAAATACACACTCGCCAATATAAAAATTACCAAACCGATTTCGCGAAGAATCAAATTGACCTCGTGGTGACTGTCTATATATCTAGCGCCATAGACCGATATAAAGGCTTGGATGGCAATCACCACCAAAGCCCCCGACACGAATCCCATGGCACGTGACTTTCCGTCTTCTAAACTAATTTTGGCGGCAGTCATGTTGATTAATCCTGGCGGAAAAATACCTACAACAGCAGCCAAATAGCCAAAAATAAAGGAAAACAACAAACTCATCTACTTGATTTTGAAACGAATATACGTAATTGCTTTGTTGATTTCCAAATATTGTTTTTCATAAAAGGTTTGAATCTCGGTAACTTCACTTGGACTTCCTTCGTTTTTATAGATGTTGTGGTTGGCATATTCTACTTCGTGACCTTCTCCGTGCAAGAGCCCGAGGGTGTAGCCGTGCATAAATTCACTGTCGGTTTTAAGGTGCACTAGCCCTGTTGGCTGAAGAATTTTTTTGTACAGTTGCAAAAAAACCGAATTGGTCATGCGGTGTTTGGTGCGTTTGTATTTGATTTGGGGATCAGGAAAGGTTATCCAAATCTCAGCCACTTCTGCGGCCTTAAAAAGATGATCGATCAACTCAATTTGGGTGCGCACAAACGCTACATTGGTTAGCCCGTCATCAACAGCGGTCTTAGCTCCACGCCAAAAACGCGCCCCTTTGATGTCGATTCCGATGAAGTTTTTTTCGGGATAACGCTGGGCCAATCCTACGCTGTATTCTCCTTTTCCGCAACCCAATTCCAATACGATGGGGTTTGTGTTATTAAAAAAATGGGCCCAGCGGCCTTTATAGGTAAATTGATCAGCTACGACCTCTTCCCGAGTGGGCTGAAATACATTGCCAAAGTTTTCGTTTTCTTTAAATCTTTTTAACTTATTTTTACTTCCCACGATATAATTTAATGTTTTGGCAAAACTAAGGAAATATTGTAGACGTTTTTTGTAATTATCTTGCTGCTTTTTACCCCATAAAAATTCCCCCCTTGACATCAAAATCTTACCCTAATGCCGTGCTAGTTGCTCCCTTAAATTGGGGCTTAGGACATGCCACGCGCTGTATTCCCATTATTCGTGCCTTACAAGAGGAACGTTTTACGCCGATCATTGCCTCTGATGGTGTAGCCTTAGAATTCTTGCGAAAAGAATTCCCAAATCTACTTTGCTTAGAGCTGCCTTCCTATCAAATTGAATACCCAGAAGACAGCTCAAAATTTAAATGGAAAATGGTGCAACAATTACCCAAAATTCTCGAAGCCCTTTTGGCTGAGAAAAAAATCGTGAAATCATGGGTAAAACAATACAACTTGTGCGGCATAATTTCTGACAACCGCTTGGGCGTGCGTTCAAAAAAAATAACTTCTGTATTTATAACTCATCAACTCCGAGTACTTACTGGTTCAACTACTTGGTTTTCCTCTAGTTTACACCAAAAATTCATCGAGAAATTTGATGAAGTTTGGGTGCCCGATTTTGCCGATGAATATAATTTATCCGGAAAAATGGGCCACCTTAAGAACACAAAAGAACAAGTAAAATACATTGGCCCCTTGAGTCGATTTACCGAAAAAATCATTCCTCAAAAATACGAGCTTATGGTCTTGTTATCCGGCCCCGAACCGCAGCGTGGTCTACTAGAAATTCAACTGCGCGAACAGCTTCAAGATTATAAAGGCAGCTTGCTTTTTGTGTCTGGAAAAATAGAAACCGAACAGAAAAAATTTACTATTGGTTCACAAACCTACTTCAATTTCATGAGCAGTTCTCAGCTGGAACAATCTATTCAAGAAAGCGCAAAAATCTTGTGTCGCTCGGGCTACTCTACTGTAATGGATTTGGTGAAACTAGATAAGAAAGCCTTTTTCATTCCCACTCCGGGTCAGTTTGAACAAGAATATTTAGCAAAAAGATTGAAAAAAGCAGGGTTTTTCCCTTTTGCCAAGCAAAATCAATTTACGTTAGAGAATTTATTAGAAGTCGACTTATACAAAACCCCAAAGTGGAAAGATCAGCCGGTAAATTGGAAGAATTTACTCTGCTTGTTTGAGCGTGAATGAGAATTCGGAGCCCACACCCAGTTCGCTTTCTACATATATTTTTTCTTCGTGCGCTTCTATAATGTGTTTCACGATAGACAAGCCTAAACCTGAACCACCTGCATCGCGAGAGCCTGATTTATCTACGCGATAAAACCGTTCAAACAATCGAGGTAAATGCTGGTTTTCTATGCCTTCGCCATTGTCTTTTATGCGCACAAGAATTTTTTGGGAATTAATGGGCTCGATAGCCACTTCTGTGGTGCCTTGTTCTTTTCCGTATTTAATAGAATTTACAACCAAGTTGATCAGCACCTGCTCTACTTTTTCGCGATCAGCTTCTACATAAATAGGTTTGTTGTATTTCATGTCAAAAAGCAAAATAATGTCTTTCTTTGCCGCTTTCATTTCGACCAAGTCAAACACATCTTGTACTAATTTTACGATGTCAAATTTACTGCTGTTCAAGTGTAAATTACCTCCTTCTAACTTGGTAATCATATCTAAATCTTCTACAATCCGTATGAGGCGTTCAACCCCTTTTTCTGCGCGTTCCAAATATTTAGTCCGTATGGTTTTATCTTTCAATCCGCCATCAATAAGCGTAGAAAGATAACCTTGCACCGTAAACAAAGGCGTTTTCAATTCGTGCGATACGTTCCCCAAAAACTCACGGCGGTATTCTTCTCTCACCTTGAGCATTTCAATTTCTAATTTTTTGGTCGTCGCAAATTTGTTGACCTCTTGCGTCAAGGAATCCATGTCTGTTGTTACCGATTTATTGCTGAATGAGCTTGACTCCAAAATAGTAACATTGTCGTAAATATTCTTTACTCTTCTGTAAATAAATCGCTCTACTCGGTATTGAATAATAAATAAAGAAATGGCAACCAATACTGCAGAAAACAAAAAATATGTCGCCCAATGAAACGGCAAACAGCTGAAATAAAAAAACGCCAATATTGAATTTATAAAAACAATATATAGCGCAGAAACTACAGCAAATTTGTATGTTTTAGTTAACTTAATCACTTATTACTTCAAACTTATAACCCACCCCTTTTAAGGTTTTAAAATAGTCCTCGCCAATTTTTTCACGAAGTTTTCGGATATGCACATCTATGGTTCTACCCCCAACAATGACTTCATTGCCCCAAACTTTTTCTAAAATTTCTTCCCGGTTGAACACTTTTCCTGGCTTAGAAGCCAATAAATAAAATAGCTCAAACTCTTTTCGTGGCAAGACAATTTCCTTGTCGTGGTGCACTATTTTATATTCTTCTCTATTTATTTCTATAGAACCCACAATTAAGGTTTTGCTGTCTTGGGCTTCAGAATCCTTCAATCGGCGCAAAAGTGCTTTTACCTTGCTTACTAATAATTTTGGCTTAATGGGTTTGGTAATGTAATCATCGGCCCCCGCTTCAAAACCTGCAACCTGAGAATAATCTTCGCTGCGTGCCGTTAAAAAAGTGATGATAACCTGTTCTAGTTTTGGAATTTTTCGAATCTGTTCACACGCTTCAACGCCATCCATTTCGGGCATCATGACGTCGAGAATAATTAGATTAGGCAGCTCTTTTTTGGCCAACTCAACTGCTTCTCTTCCGTTTGATGCCTTTAAAATTTTATAGCCTTCTTGACTCAGATTGTATCCAACAATTTCGAGGATATCGGGTTCATCATCAACTAACAGAATTTTAATATCTTTCTTTTTCATGGGATGCCAAAATTACTAATTTGTGAGTGTAAATATACATATTATACCCATTTGCAATTGGGATTAACTATAATTTAATCTAGTAACTATTTGGTAACAATCCGTTTGCTTGTGCCCTACAAAATCGATTTAAACAAAAAGATTTACTGTATTATATTTTTCATATATTTACACCCAAACTTATTCCCATGAATAAAAAACTCATTTTAATCCTCCTCTTTGTTGTTGTAGCTGGTTTTTCAGCTGCTGCACAAGAAAACAGACTACAACCGGGTAGCGCTGACGGATTGAGTTTTTATCCCAATCCTGTAAGTAATGGGAAAATTTACTTGACTTCTAAAACTTCTTTAGATAAAGAAGTGGTGATTTTTGATGTTTTAGGCAAAAAAGTTTTTCAAAACGTCCTGTCCTCAAAAGAAGTTTCGCTTGCTAATCTATTGCCTGGTGTATACATCATCAAATTACGAGAAGGTGATGTTACCTCAACTAGAAAGTTGATTATCAAATAGTCTATTTCAAAACACAACAATTTATTGGTTTTTTATTAATGCAATTTTCTATCCCATATAGAAATTGTTGTTATCTTTGTTGTCTAATTTTTTAAAATTTTATTAAAATGAAAAAACTTTATTTTCTAGTTTCATTAGTAATCAGCAGCATGTCATTTGCACAGACTTTTTATACTGAAAACATGGGAACGCCTACTGCAACTACTGCTATCAACGTGCATGTATTTCAAAATTCTGCTCCAATAGCCTATTCAGGAACAGGCGATGTTCGTGCTACTACTGTTTCAACCGGTTATAACGGTGCGTCGGGTGCGGGAAATGTTTTCTTAACCGGTACCGCTGGTAAATACTTTCAAATTGACGGCTTAAATACGTCGTCTTTTCCTTCGGCCGATATTCAATTGGCTTTCGGCTATATTACTAATAGTCTTACCACGCAATTGGTTTTAGAAAAAAGCACGGATGCTGGCACAACATGGAATCCTATTACCTTTACAAACAATGCTACTACAGGTTGGAATTTAGTGACCATTGCGGGTGGACAAATTCCCTCATCAACTTCTTTATCACTTCGTTTCACTCAACCTGCAACGGCTCAAATGCGAATTGACGACATAAAATTGAGCAATGTTTCTGCCTCTTGTACCTTAGCATTGGGAACTGTGAGTGTATTATGTGACTTTTTCACGCTAGGCACAGACACTTACACTGCTACAATTCCGTATACTGGCGGTGGTAATGCATCGTATAATATCGTTACTAATATCGGATTAATTGGAGGAGACAATCCTTCATTAGTTGCTACAGGAAATATTATCATAAGTGCTATAGGTGAAGGTTCTTCTTTAAACCTTAACGTTATTGGTGGTTCATGTAATTTGTCTGCACCAATTAATTCACCCGAATGTAAACCAGTTAACACATTACCGTATAGCGAACCATTTACCTATCCGGTTGGAAGCAGCTTAGGTAGTTCTCAAAAATGGTCAAATCAAAATTCAGGTGATGCCATTCTAGTAGCTGCTGGGAACTTAACTTATCCGAACTTCCCTAATGTGAGCGGAAACTTGATAAGCTTCACTGGCGCAGGTCTCGATTGTTTTTCTCCATTTACAGCAACTACTACAGGTACTGTTTATGCCTCTTTTATGATGAATATCACAGATATGGCAAATGTAACAGTTGATTTAACTGAAACTTATTTTGTTGGACTTACGAATGCAACGAAATCATACCAAGCCAGAATGTTCTTTAAGAAAAATGGAACCCAATACCAATTAGGGTTTGACACCAACAACACTACGACCAATTACGACGCTGCATTACACAATACGGGCGAGGTTGTATTCATTGTGATGGGTTATGATTTTGGAACCAACTTGTTGAGCGCTTGGATCAATCCAAACCTGAGCACCTTTACCGCATCAACGCCTGCAAACTTAACGTCAACACCTGCAGTAGCCTTGACCGAATTAGGTGGATTCATCATTCGTCAGGATGGTGATGCTAAAACGCCAAGTATGAGCCTAGATGAGTTGCGTATTGACACAACAATTCAAGGGTTGTTGGCTGTTAATGCTCCAGCCATCAAAGGATTAAAAGTATACCCAAATCCGGTCAAAAACGGCAGACTAGCAATTGAAACTGCAGCAAATAGCTTGAAAACTATTGCGATATTTGATATTGTAGGCAAACAAGTTTTAGGCACTGTAACAAACGAAAACAACATCGACGTGAGCAACTTGCATACTGGAATCTATGTAATTAAAATTACAGAAGCAGGCAAAACGGCTACTCAAAAATTGATTGTAGAATAATTCTACCCTCAATAGCATCAAAAAAGCTCCACAGTTCGTGGAGCTTTTTTAGTTTTAGCCCAAGCCTTGTGTATATTTGTAGCCATTAAAAAATAGTATTGTGACTGCACCGCCTGATATTTTTTCCATACAAAACCAAAAGCAATTTGAGAAAATTGCCCTTAAAACTTTTCGGCACCAATACGATCACAACCCCGTGTACCAGGATTGGTGCAAATTCCTAAAAGCCGATAAACAAACCGTTTCAAGAATTGCACACATTCCGTTTTTACCGATATCTTTTTTTAAGTCGCACGCGGTATTGGCTGGTGAATTGCCTGTTCAAACTACGTTTAGAAGCAGTGGCACAACCGGAATGACTACTAGTCAACACCTTATTACTGATCTATCACTTTACGAAGCGAGCTATAGGAATGGGTTTGCCCAGTTTTATGGCAACATCGAAAATTACACGATTTTGGCGGTTTTACCCTCCTATTTAGAACGAGCAGATTCTTCCTTGATTTACATGGTTGATGATTTAATTCGAAAATCAAATAAAGCGGGGTCTGGATTTTATTTGCACAACTACAGCGAGCTTTTGCAAACACTGAAGCAGCTCGACAAAGCGGGAGAAACGGTGCTTTTGATAGGCGTTACTTATGCGTTATTAGACCTCATCGAACAAGAGTCTCTGCGGTTAAACCACACCATAATCATGGAGACGGGCGGTATGAAAGGCAAACGCAAAGAACTGATACGTGAAGATCTGCACCAACAGCTCTGCAAGGGCTTTGGAGTAAAGTCAATACATTCTGAGTACGGGATGACCGAATTGTTGTCGCAAGCCTACTCTTTTGGCGCTGGCAGATTTGAATGTCCTCAATGGATGCAGGTCTACATTCGCGACACCGATGACGCATTGAGCTATGTGGAGGACGAAAAAACAGGCGGCATCAATGTGATTGATTTGGCCAATTTTCACTCTTGTTCTTTTATTGCTACCCAAGATTTAGGGAAAAAATATGCCAACGGCAGCTTCGAAGTACTGGGTCGCTTTGACGCCAGCGATAGTAGAGGTTGTAATTTAATGGTCCTTTAACTGTCGATTTAATTACCCTACTACTCGCAGGATAAAATAATTTTTCTTGCCGCGTTGCAACAACACAAATTGGTTGTTGATTAAATCGGTGGGAGACAACACAAAATTTTCGGTTACTTTTTCTCGATTCACTGCGATCGAATTTTCAGTCAAGGCGCGGCGCGCTTCCCCATTTGATTTTAAAAACCCCGTTTTTTCATTCAAAACAGTTACGATATCCAAGCCATTTTCTAATTCAGATTTTAAAATTTCAGCTTGTGGAACGCCTTCAAAAACTTCTAAAAAAGTAGTCGTATCCAAGGCTTTCAAATCGTCTGCCGATGCATTTCCAAACAAAATACCCGAAGCTTGAATTGCTTTAGTCAAGGCTTCATTGCCATGAACAAACACTGTGATTTCTTCGGCCAATCGCTTTTGTAGAATACGCAAATGTGGTGCCTCCTGGTGTTCCTTAATCAATTCGTTTATTGTGGATTGATCTAAAAATGTAAATATCTTGATGTATTTCTCGGCATCTACATCGGTGGTGTTGATCCAAAATTGGTAAAATTTATACACCGAGGTTTTATCGGCGGTAAGCCACACATTTCCGCCTTCTGATTTGCCAAATTTAGAACCATCGGCTTTGGTAATCAAGGGGCAGGTCATGGCATATGCTTTAGCACCCTCGCCCGTATGATCGGGATTCATTCTGCGCACCAACTCAGTGCCGGTGGTAATGTTACCCCATTGGTCACTGCCACCCATTTGCAGTAAACAAGCGTAGTGTTTGTGTAAATAATAAAAATCGTAGCCTTGTATCAACTGATACGTAAATTCTGTAAAAGACATCCCTTCGCCATCTCCCGATAAACGCTTTTTTACCGAATCTTTGGCCATCATGTAATTGACCGTGATGCGCTTTCCTACCTCACGAGCAAAATCGATAAAGGAAAACGTTTTCATCCAATCGTAATTATTGACTAAAATTGGCGCAGTGGGTCCTTGTGCATTAAAATCTAAAAACCGGCCAAGCACCGCTTTTATGCCATTTACATTGTGTGTTAAGGTGGCTTCGTCCAATAAATTCCGCTCGTCAGATTTGCCAGAAGGATCTCCAATCATTCCGGTGGCACCCCCTACTAAAGCAATGGGTTTATGGCCAAATTTTTGCAGATGCACCAACAAAATAATGGGCACCAAACTGCCAATGTGCAAAGAATCTGAAGTAGGATCAAAACCAATGTAGGTAGGTGTCGATTGCTTGAGTAATTGTTCTTCAGTTCCAGGCATCATGTCGTGAACCAAGCCACGCCAATGCAATTCTGCGATTATATTTTCCATAGTACAAGGGATTTGGACAAAGATAGTTTTAATTGCATAATTTGAAAATGGAATTCCGGTAAAATAGGGTAAACTAATTATCTTTACGGCATGAATTTAGTCACGGGTGCCACTGGATTAGTCGGAGCTCATTTGCTTCTTCGTTTGCTAGAAAACAAGCAAACCGTTCGGGCAATCTATCGGACAGAGAATGCTATTGCCAAAACAAAAGTTGTTTTTGAAAATTACCATAAAGCAGAATTATTTAAGCAGATAGATTGGGTGCAAGCCGACATCACAAATCTGCCTAGCTTGGAGTCTGTCTTTCTAGAAGTTACTCAGGTATACCATTGCGCCGGTTTGATCTCATTTGACCCGGCCGACGAAGAAGCCTTACGCAAAATCAATATTGAAGGTACCGCCAATGTGGTGAATCTCTGCCTCACTTCTGCAGTTCAAAAATTGTGTTTTGTGAGTTCAATTGCAACAATTGGAATAGCTCCCGGGAAGCTGATGGCCAATGACGAAACCCACGAATGGAATCCTGAACTGCCACACACCGATTATGCCATTTCAAAATATGGCGCCGAAATGGAGATTTGGCGAGGATACCAAGAAGGTTTAGCCGTAGTTATTGTAAATCCGGGCGTTATTCTTGGTCCTTTCTTTTGGGAATCAGGCAGCGGTCTGTTGTTTGCCAAAGTCGCACAAAAATTTCCGTTTTACAGCACTGGGACTACTGGCTTTGTAGGTATACATGATGTGGTAACTGCGATGATTCGCCTCACGGAAAGTTCTATTTCTGGCGAACGGTATATTTTGGTAGCCGAGAATACATCGTATGAAATTGTACTGAAAGAAATCGCCCGCGCATTCGCTGTTCAAATTCGTTGGATCGCGATTCGCAAATGGATGCTGGCGTTGGCCTGGCGAATGGATGCGGTGGCAGGAATTGTGTTCGGCAAAAAAAGACTGTTGAGTAAACAATTGGCGCAAACCTTATTGGATAAGTCGGCGTATTCGTCTGAAAAAATTAGTGTAGCATTGCCTTTTAGCTTTGCACCAATCAATACCGTGATCGAAGAGACAGCATCTTGGTATAGCTAAAACTAATTTGCTTTAGATTTTTGATCCCCCGCTTTTAATACCGCCGCTTCGTATTTTTTCTTTTCTACCTCCAATTGTTGATTTATTTTTTCAAACATCTTCTTGTAATGGGGCAAATCGGCAGCGTAGTATTGGTTGTTTTGCGCAAATTGCAAACTATCTACCTCGTATTTTTTATAGATGTACACCGAGGTATTAACCGGAAAATCATGCGTAGTATTGAGGTTGTACGATTTGATCGCATCAATTACCGCGATGTCATACAATATGGCAATCATTTTATCTTCTTCGATAAATTTTTTGGGTTTCTCTGGGCCAATTGAACAAGCCCACAAACACAGTATTGTACCAATTCCTACTCCTATTTTTTTCATTTTATTTTCTATCAAACAACAATCGTTTTCCTGCTTTTCTCTCATCAACTTGTCCATTTGCATAAGCCAAATGTCCGTTTACAAAAGTATGTGTGATTTTAGCTTTAAAGGTGGTTCCCTCAAAAGGAGACCAGCCACAATGGTATAAAATATTGTCTTTGTGCACTGTCCAAGGATCATTGGGGTTTACCAAAACTAAATCGGCAAAGTAGCCGGGTTTTATAAAACCTCTTTTTTCAACCTGAAACAAGATGGCCGGGTTGTGGGCCATTTTTTGAACTATTTTTTCTACACTAATCCTGCCTTGAAAATGCGCTTCAAGTAGAGCAACCAAGGCATGCTGCACCAAAGGTCCGCCCGAAGGCGCTTCCAGGTAGGATTTACTTTTTTCTTCCCACGTATGCGGCGCATGATCAGTGGCAATGACATCAATGCGGTCGTCGTTGAGCGCTTCCCACAAGGCCTCTCGATCGGCTGCTGTTTTTACCGCCGGATTCCATTTTATTAGGTTGCCTTTTGTTGAATAATCTTCATTGGTAAACCACAGGTGATGGATGCACACCTCTGCGGTTATTTTCTTTTCGCTTAAGGGAATATCATTTCGAAACAACTCCATTTCAGCAGCGGTTGACAAGTGAAACACGTGCAATCTTGCACCTGTTTTTTGCGCTAAAGCTACTGCTCTAGAAGAAGACAAGTAACAGGCTTCTGTGCTGCGTATTAAATGATGAGCTGTTACAGGAATTTCGGCTCCATATTTTTCTTTGTATTGGGCCAAATTGGCTCGAATGGTGGTTTCGTCTTCGCAGTGCACATCAATGATGAGCGGAGTTGACGAAAATATTTGTTCCAACACTTCGGGATCATCAACCAGCATATTGCCTGTAGAGGAGCCTAAAAACAATTTGATACCCGCTACGTTTTTAGGATTAGTTTTCAAGAGCTCTTCCAAATTATCATTGGTTCCCCCCATTAAAAAAGAATAATTGGCATAGGATTGTGTAGCAGCAATTTGGTATTTGTCGGCTAATAATTCTTGGGTTACCGCGTTGGGAACCGTGTTGGGTTGCTCCATGTAGGAGGTGATTCCACCAGCAACTGCCGCCCTTGATTCTGACGCTATTGTCCCTTTATGGGTGAGTCCTGGCTCTCTAAAATGCACCTGATCGTCAATCATTCCGGGCAACAACCACAAACCGGTTGCGTCAATAACTTGTGCATTTGCTGGTGTAGTTAGGCTCGATTCAACCGCAATAATTTGGTCATTTTCTACCAAAACGTCGCCCACAAACGAATGGCCTTCGTTAAAAATAGTTGCATTTTTGATGTGAAATTTTTGCATGTTACAAACGATGTAGGAGTTGACGCAAGCGCAAAGATATAACCCCAAAAATGGCCTCTTTGATGATGGCATTGCTCATTTTGGATTGGCCTTTTGTGCGATCAGTAAATATGATGGGTACTTCTTGAATTTTATGATTTTTCACAAAAACACGGTATTTCATTTCAATTTGAAAAGCATACCCAATGAATTTTATTTTCGACAAATCAATCGATTCTAACGTAGCTCTTTTGTAACAAATAAACCCCGCGGTGGCATCATGAATCTGCATGCTGGTTATCCAGCGCACATAGACTGAAGCAAAATAAGACAACAACACCCGACTCAAGGGCCAATTGACCACATTTACACCGGTTACATAACGCGAGCCAATGGCCAAATCTGCTGTTCCAAAATGACAGGCTTCGTATAATTTGATCAAGTCTTGCGGATTGTGCGAAAAATCGGCATCCATTTCAAAAATATAAGCATAAGTTCGGGCCAAAGCCCATCGAAATCCATGCACATAAGCAGTTCCCAATCCAGATTTTTTGGTGCGTTCTTCGATAAAAAGGCGGTTGGGGAATTCCACTTGCAACTGCTTTATTTTGGCAGCGGTTCCATCGGGAGAACCGTCATCGACAATCAATAAATCAAAGGCATGAGGTAAGGTAAGGACCGAACGAATCATGCTTTCGATGTTCTCGATTTCATTATACGTGGGAATAATTACAAGGCTGTCGCTCATGAGTTTGTTTAATGTGCGCTCAAAAATAATCTTTTTATGGCATTTGATTCTAAGTAAAAAGTTAATAAATAAGATCTGCTTGCAAAATAAAGCGATTCATCGACGAAGAAAAACCAGGCGATCGGCAGTTTACGGAAAAAATCTGCTAATTTTGCGCACAAATGACTGCAGCCGCCTTACATCCTAGACTTCTAGAATCCAACGACTGGGCCACACTGGTATTTGTGTTGGCATTGGTTTTGGTTGCGGTATGTAAATCGTTGTTTGAAACTCGATTTTCTGACTTTATTCGCTTAATCGTATCGGATAAATACCTCAAAGTCTACAAAGATTCCTCCTATTTGTGGAGTGGGTTTATTGTAATTCTATTTGTCGTGCAAATGCTTTCGTTTGCTTTTTTTATTCAACTATACCTGCATCAGCTGGGCTATGTGTCTAAATATGATGGGCTATTTTATATACAGTTGCTCACCTACATGAGTGTTTTTGTGCTGTCAAAATTTTTGATCGATAAAATAATTGGCGCTGCTTTTGCCATGGAAGAGTTTGCCGATCAGTTTAATTTGCAAAAAATAAGTTATCGCAGTTACCTTGCCTTGCTACTTTTTCCGGTAAACGTGATCCTGTTCTACCAAACCATTGTGCCCAATTATATTTATAATGCCTTGATTTTTGTTGTTTTAACAATAAACCTAATTACCTATTTAGCTTCCTTAAAGAATTATCAAAATTCACTGACAGGCAAGTTGTTTTATTTTATTTTATATCTTTGCGCACTTGAAATAGCTCCTTATTATTTCTTGTATTATTGGTTTACAAAAAGTTAGCAGTATAGAACATGGCACAAATGAAAGTGAAGACAATTTTGGTGTCGCAACCAGAGCCTAAGGTAGAGAACTCTCCCTACTTTGATTTGCAACAAAAGCATAAAATTAAAATTGATTTCAGGCCTTTTATTCACGTAGAAGGGGTCAACGCAAAAGATGTTCGTCTCCAAAAAATAGACTTAAACAACTATACGGCAATCATTTTGACGAGCCGCAATGCCGTAGATCATTTTTTTAGAGTAGCCGAAGAAATGCGTTATAAGATTCCAGAAGGCTTAAAGTACTTTTGCCAATCTGAAGCCATAGCGTTCTACTTACAAAAATATGTGGTGTACCGCAAGCGAAAAATTTATGTCGGACAAAAAGATTTTTCCGACTTGTCTCCCCTCATCAAGAAGTATAAAGACGAGAAATTCTTGTTGCCCGCTTCTGATCAGTTGAATGCCGACGCACCTCAAACACTCAACAATTTAAAAGTAAACTGGACACAAGGCACGTTTTACAAAACCGTTCAAAGTGATTTATCAGACTTAGCCAACGTTTATTATGACGTTTTGGCGTTTTTTAGTCCTACAGGAATCAAGTCCTTATTTATGAATTTCCCAGATTTCAAGCAAAATGACACCCGGATAGCCGTGTTTGGCAGTACAACTCAAAAAGAAGCTTTAGATCACGGATTGCGGATTGATATTTTGGCGCCCACGCCAGAAACTCCTTCCATGACTATGGCACTCGACAAATATATAGCCGAAGCCAACAAAGGAAAATAATTCTGTTTTTAGTAATAAAAAAAGAGTCGCTATTACCTAGCGACTCTTTTTTTTATACCTGTGGTCCCGCCACTACCAATCGATGGCCTTCGGGCGTATCGGTATATTGTTGGAAATTTTTCACAAACAAGGCGCCTAAATCTTTGGCTTTTTCGTCCCAAACTTGGGGGTCTGTATAGGTTTTTCTAGGATCAAGAATGTGGCTAGATACTTCGGCCAAGGCCGTTGGAATTTGGAAATTAAAAATGGGCAAGATGTGCATCGGTGCCTCGTCGATAGATCCGTCTAAAATACGATCAATAATAGCCCGCGTATCTTGAATTGAAATTCTTTTTCCGCTGCCATTCCAACCTGTATTTACCATGTAGGCTTGTGCGTGGTGCTGCTCCATTTTTTTAATTAACTCTTCTCCGTATTTGGTGGGATGTAAGGACAAAAAAGCCTTACCAAAACAAGCCGAAAAAGTAGGTTCAGGTTTGGTTACACCGCGTTCTGTTCCCGCTAATTTGGCCGTGAATCCCGATAAGAAATAATATTTGGTTTGCTCTGGTGATAATTTGGCCACCGGTGGCATGACGCCAAAAGCATCAGCCGTGAGAAAAATTACTTTGGTTGCATGTCCTGCCTTAGAAACTGGCTTAACAATGTTGTGAATGTGTGAGATTGGATAGGAAACCCGTGTATTTTGAGTTACAGATCCGTCGGTGAAATCGATTTTACCTTGAGCATCTACGGTTACATTTTCGAGCAACGCATCGCGCTTGATGGCTTGAAATATGTCGGGTTCGTTCACCGCGCTCAAATCAATGGTTTTGGCATAACAACCGCCTTCAAAATTAAAAACGCCTTCGTCATCCCAACCGTGTTCGTCGTCGCCAATTAATTCGCGTTTGGGATCAGTTGATAAGGTAGTTTTTCCGGTACCCGATAAGCCAAAAAAGATAGCCACGTCATTGTCTGCCCCTTTATTGGCCGAACAATGCATCGAAGCGATACCCCGCAATGGCAAGTAGTAATTCATCATCGAAAACAGGCCTTTCTTCATTTCTCCCCCATACCAAGTTCCACCAATAAGCTGAATTTTTTCGGTGAGGTTGAAAGCTACATATACCTCTGAGTTCAAACCATGAGCGGCAAAGTCTTTGAATTTGCTTTTAGAAGCATTCATTACTATAAAATCTGGCTCGCCAAAGTTTTTTAGTTCTTCTGCTGTAGGGCGAATAAACATATTGGTCACGAAATGAGCCTGCCAAGCAACTTCCATAATGAACCGCACTTTAAGTCGGGTATTGGCATTGGCACCACAAAAAGCATCTACTACATAGAGTTTTTTGTTTGACAATTGCTCAACCGTACTTGCTTTCAAAGCATTCCAAGTGGTTTGCGAAATGGGTTTGTTGTCGTTGGGTGCTTTTTCTGAGGGCCACCAAATGGTATTCTCGGTAATGGCGTCTTTTACAATGTATTTGTCTTTGGGTGAGCGGCCGGTAAAAATTCCAGTCATTACATTTACCGCTCCCAATTCGGTAAGTTGCCCTTTTTCGAATCCTGTTAAATGCTGGCTGAGTTCTTCTTGGTATAAAAAATCGTACGAAGGGTTGTGGTGAATTTCGATTGCATTTTCAATGCCATAAAGGGCTAACGAAATCGATTTCGTAATTGAAGCGTATGTATCCATAAACTGGGGATTGAGTTTAGTAGTTTTTTCTGGCAACAAAAGTAAATATTAAATTTTGTACGCCAATACGAAAAATAAATTTTTAGTATTTTTTCTTATAAACCCTTATAAATAGTACAATCCAAGCGCTAATGAGCAAGGCTCCGCCAAGGGGAGTTACCCATCCAATAGGCGAAAAAGTAATTCCAGTGAGCGACTGAGTGGCAAGCAAATAGATGGAACCTGAAAAAAATATCACCCCAAATGTGCTGAGTTTAAATATTTCTTTTTTTTGACCCTCATCTAGCAAAGGAGTCATCCCGATGTAGAGTAAAAAAAGCGCGTGAACGAGTTGGTAGCGCACGCCTGTTTCAAACGAAATTAAATCGGTGGGAGTTAACACTTTTTTTAAGGCATGTGCCCCAAAAGCCCCTAAAACAATAGCGACTAATCCAAAAATTGCAGCGGTCAAGGTGATTTTTCGTTCCATTTTATGATTGATCATACTAATAGTCAAAAATAGGAGTTATGTTGGTACTAATTCTATATTTACCAATGAAAAAATTAATTTTATTTTTTACGATTTCCGCAATTTGGCCTGCATTAGCACAAAAAAGCACTGTTCCTGTTGGTGAAAAACTGGTATTTGCCGCTTCCTATAATATGGCGGGTTTATTAACCCAACTGGCTCAGGTGACCCTAAGTACAGAATTGGTGAGTACGTCCAAAAAAACCTTGCTTCATTTAAGTTGTGAGGCCGCCACGTACAGCAAATGGGATTCCTTCTTTAAAATTCGTGATGCTTACGAAACCTACGTTGATCCGGTTTCCCTCAAACCCAGTTTATACAAGCGTGATATTTTTGAAGGCGGATATACCAAAAAGGAAAAGTACTTGTTTCAGAAAGACGGGAACAGTATAGCGAGCACCGTAACAAAGAAAAAAAAGCCGGAAACCAAATCAACTTTTGCTATAAAACCAGGCACTCAAGACATTGTTTCGCTGATTTACAAATTGAGAACGATAGATTTTGCTCGCCAAAACAAACTGCAAATTACCCGTTTTACGGCTGTATTTGACGAAGAAGAACTAGGTGTTTCAGTAAAATACTTAGGCACTGAAAAAATCAATGCGGGCGTGTTGGGCGATAAATTGTGTTATAAAATTTCGATTGGAGCCCGAACAGCTGCTTTGCGCGGAACCGATAAAAACATCATATGGCTCACGGCTGACTCTCAAAAAATTCCTTGCTTGATTCGATTTAGTATTCCGGTTGGAACCGGTCAATTGTTGCTTACCCAAATCACTAAAAATTAAATTTTATGCGTAAAATTGCTCTTGTTTTTGCCTTTGTATTTAGCGCCTTTAGCGTTTTGTTTATTGTAATTCCCATGGGGACAATAGGACTCATCCCAGTTTTATTAGCCTTGTTGAGTAGTGGATTGGCTTGGATAAAATCATCGGCCACACAAAAAAAAGTGCCTTTGGTTTTGTTTTTACTAGCGGGTGCAATCCTGCTTTTTATCGTGGCGCGTTCTTTTATTCCAGATGAAGTGGCTCCCGACAAACAATTTGAACAACGCAAAGAAATCAATAAAAAACAAGATTTAGAAGATTTAGAAAACCTCTAAAAGTTCTTTTTTTTGATTTTGTGCGGTAGATTTTTTTAAATGAGACAAATTGATACCTTTGAACATTATTGATTTGGAACTCATGAGAAATATACTAATTATAGGCGCTGGACGCTCTGCAACTTCGTTAATTCAGTACTTAATTGATCGTTCAGAAGCAGAGCAATTACACCTGATTATCGCCGATATTTCGTTTGAATTGGCCCAACGAAAAACCAAAAACCACCCCAACACCACAGCCTTGGCGCTCGATATTTTTGAGGCTACCCAAAGAGCAACGGCTATTCAAAAGGCCGATTTAGTGATTTCGATGTTGCCGGCTCAGCTGCACATTGAAGTAGCCAAAGATTGTCTTACCTATAAAAAACACATGGTCACCGCTTCTTATATAAGCGATGCGATGCAAGCTCTCGACGAACAAGTTAAAGCCAACAACTTAATTTTCATGAACGAAATTGGTCTTGACCCGGGAATAGATCACATGAGCGCGATGAAAGTCATTGATGACATTCGGGACAAAGGCGGAAAGATGTTGTTGTTTGAATCCTTTTGCGGCGGCTTAGTGGCTCCCGAATCAGACAACAATTTGTGGAACTACAAATTTACCTGGGCGCCCAGAAATGTGGTGTTAGCCGGTCAGGGAGGAGTCGCCAAATTCATTCAAGAAGGCAAATACAAATACATTCCCTACCCTAAATTATTTCGCAGAACTGAATTTTTACATGTAGAAGGCTACGGAAAATTTGAAGCCTACGCCAATCGAGATTCGCTAAAATACCGAACGGTATATGGTTTAGAAGAGGCCTTAACGCTCTACCGCGGAACCATTCGCCGAGTAGGATTTTCTAAAGCTTGGAATATGTTTGTGCAGCTGGGCATGACCGATGATTCGTATATATTAGACAACTCCGATGAGCTGAGTTACCGCGAATTCACCAACTTATTTTTGCCTTATCACCCTACCGATTCGGTCGAAATTAAAATGCGCATGCAATTGGGCATCGAACAAGACGACAGCATGTGGGATAAACTCCTAGAATTAGACGTGTTTAATCCGACCAAACTAGTGGGGCTCAAAAATGCAAGTCCTGCTCAAATTTTAGAAAAAATTCTCAGCGACCAATGGACCTTGGCGCCAGAAGACAAAGACATGATCGTGATGTACCACAAATTTGGATTTGAGCTCAATGGAATTCAACAACAAATCGATTCTAAAATGGTTTGCGTGGGCGATGACCAAACCTATACCGCTATGGCCAAAACAGTAGGCCTCCCAGTAGCTATGGCAGCCTTGCTCATCTTGAACGGCAAAATCACTACGCCGGGTGTTCAATTGCCTATTCGCAAGGAAGTATACGAACCGTTGCTGCAAGAATTAGAACTATACGGCATTCATTTTACCGAAACGGTTACGCCTTATGTGGGCTATAATCCCGACAAAGTTTTGGGTTCATAAAACCGAGGATTAACATAAAAAAAGGGAGTGTTTATACTCCCTTTTTTTATTTTTATTTAAGTAACAATTTGCTCAAATTCAATTGTGTTTAGGTTTTTTAACCCACCAAATTGATGATTTTTCCCGGCACGATAATCACTTTATTGGGCGTACGGCCTTCTAATTGTTTTTGGGTACGCTCGTCGGCCATCACCATTTCTTCTATTTGGGCAGCGGTCAAATCGAGTGGCAAGGTGAGTGTGAAACGCATTTTTCCGTTGAACGAAACCGGATATTCTTTTTCGCTTTCTACCAAATACTGGGCTTCAAATACAGGAAAAGGAACTTCCGAAATGGATCCCGAATGACCCAATATACTCCTCAATTCTTCGGCAATATGCGGCGCATAAGGCGATATCAATACCGCCAAGGGCGCTAAGATGGCGCGTTCGTGGCAATTTTGCGCTGATAATTCGTTGACGCAAATCATGAACTGACTCACCGAGGTATTGAACGAGAAATTCTCAATGTCTTCGGTCACTTTCTTGATGGTTTTGTGCAGCGATTTCCAGCTTTCTTTACTGGGCTCTTGGTTGGTAATCACCAAGCCATTTTCGTCAAAATACAAGCGACACAATTTTTTCAGAAAGCCAAATACGCCCGTAATTCCGGCTGTATTCCAAGGTTTAGCTTGTTCTAAAGGACCCAAAAACATTTCGTACAGTCGCAGGGTGTCGGCGCCATATTCCTGGCAAATGTCATCGGGATTCACCACGTTGTATTTGGATTTCGACATTTTTTCAACTTCACGCCCCACGATAAATTTGCCGTTTTCGAGTACAAATTCAGCGTCTTTATAATCTGTGTACAACGGATGCGTTTTAAATTTTTGAATGTCTAATTCGTTGGTGATGTCATTAATGCAGGCCAAATCAACGTGAATGGGCTGTACTTTTTTATCGGCAATCAGGCCTTTGGAGTAGAGTGTTTTGGCATCTTCGCTGCGGTAAACAAAGGCACTCATGCCCAAAATCATGCCCTGGTTGATGAGTTTTTTGAAGGGCTCTTCGGTTGGCGCGTAGCCCAAATCTTTCAAGAATTTGTTCCAAAAGCGGGAGTACAACAAATGGCCTGTCGCGTGTTCGCTTCCGCCAATGTACAAATCGACATTTTGCCAATACTGCAAGGCTTCCTGACTGGCAAATTCGCTTTGGTTTTGTGCATCCATATAGCGCATCCAATACCACGAACTACCTGCCCAACCTGGCATCGTATTGAGTTCTAGTGGAAACACCGTTTTGTGGTCTATACATTCACAACTCACAACCGACATCTTTTCAACATCCCAAGCCCAAGTAGTTGCGTTTCCTAAGGGCGGTTGTCCGTCTTCGGTGGGCAAATAGTTGTCTACTTCGGGGAGTATGATAGGCAAATGCTCGGCAGCAATCATCTGTGGCAATCCGTTCACGTAATATACCGGGAAAGGCTCGCCCCAATAGCGCTGACGCGAAAATACGGCATCGCGCAAGCGGTAATTTATTTTGGCTTTTCCAGCGCCCATTTTTTCTAATTCGGTAATGACTTTTTGGGTTCCCGACTTGTAATCCAAGCCGTTTAAGAAATCGGAGTTTACCAATTCAAATCCTGCTTTTTCGGCATAGGCTGCTTGGGAAATGTCTTGATTAAAAATATTTTTGATTTCGGGCATGCCGTTTTGGCCTTTAAAGTGATGGGCAAAGGCATAATCGCGTTCGTCTCCACAGGGCACTGCCATCACTGCGCCCGTTCCGTAGCCCGCCAACACATAATCGCCTATCCAAACCGGAATGGGTTCTTTGGTAAATGGATGCTCGGCATAAGCCCCCGTAAATACACCCGATATGGTTTTTACATCGGCCATGCGCTCGCGCTCGGAGCGTTTGGCTGTGGCTTGAACATAGGCTTCAACTGCCGCTTTTTGCTCGGGCGAAGTAATTTGCGCCACCAATTCGTGCTCGGGTGCCAAGGTCATAAAAGTTACGCCAAAAATGGTATCCGGTCTCGTTGTGAATACTTCGATTGTTGCCAGTTGTCGGTTGTCGGTTGTGGGTTCTCCGGAGAACGGAGAACGGAGAACGGAGAACTTTACTAGAGCGCCCACCGATTTTCCAATCCAATTGCGCTGGGATTCTTTGATGGATTCGCTCCAGTCAATGGTGTCTAATCCTTGCAATAAGCGTTCGGCATAGGCAGAAATGCGCATCGACCATTGGGTCATTTTTTTGCGGATCACGGGGTGACCTCCGCGCTCAGAAACCCCATTGATGATTTCGTCATTGGCCAATACAGTTCCCAGCGCCGGGCACCAGTTTACCTCGGTTTCAGCCAAATAAGTAAGGCGGTATTGGAGTAGTATTTTTTGTTGGGCCGAATCGTCTAATGCCTTCCATTCTTGGGCAGAAAAAGCAGCAATTTGTTCGTCGCAAACGGCATTTATTTTGGAATTTCCTGCTTGTTCAAACTGGGCGATCAAGCTCGAAATGGGTTCGGCTTTGTCGCTGGTTTTGTTGTACCAGGAATTGTACAATTGGATGAAAATCCATTGGGTATGTTTGTAATAATCGGGGTTTGAGGTGCGCACTTCGCGTTCCCAATCAAAGGAGAACCCAATTTTGTCGAGTTGTTCGCGGTAACGGGCAATGTTTTCGCGCGTGGTTTTTTCGGGATGCTGACCGGTTTGAATGGCGTATTGTTCGGCGGGCAAACCAAAAGAATCATAGCCTTGCGGATGCAGCACATTGAATCCTTTGTGTCGCTTGTATCGCGCAACAATATCAGAGGCAATGTAGCCCAACGGATGACCCACATGCAATCCTGCTCCCGAAGGATAAGGAAACATATCCAACACATAATACTTGGGTTTCTCGGATGCCGTAGTGGCGGCAAAGGTGCGGTGCTCGGCCCAGTATTTTTGCCATTTGGCTTCGATTTCTGTTGGATTGTATTTCATCAGGATGCGTTTAGGTGGGCAAATTTACGTTTATTGTACGAAAGTCAAAACTTTGAACGTTATAAACTAAATTTAAACATTTTCTTTATTATTTTTACCCCATAATTTCTTTTATCTATGAGTTCTTCCTTCGAAAAATTTCAAAAACGCCGACTAATTTCTTCCTATATTTCTGTTGTATTTAGTATGTTTTTGGTACTATTTCTCTTAGGATTATTGGGCTTGTTTATCATCAATTCCAAAAAATTAGCCGACGACTTCAAAGAAGAAATTGCCATGACGGTTTTCTTCAAAAACGAAGCAACCGATACGGTTTTTACTGCATTCAAAAGCGAATTGAAAACGGCCAAATTTGTCAAATCGAGCGTGTATGTCACCAAAGAGCAAGCGGCCAAAATGCACACCGACATCATTGGCGAAGATTTCATGACTTTTCTGGGTGCCAATCCACTGCAAAATTCTTTTGATATTCACCTAAAAGCCGATTACATCAATGCCGAGAGCATCCGTAAAATTGAAGATCATTTCCGATCAAACGAAATGGTGTCTGACGTGGTCTACGACAAACAATTGGTTAACTTAGTAAACGACAACATCAAAAAAGTAAGTTTATGGATCCTCATCATCAGCGGATTCCTGGCTTTGGTGGCTGTGGTACTCATCAACAGCTCCATGCGTTTGTCCATTTATGCCAATCGTTTCATCATCAAAACCATGCAAATGGTGGGCGCAACCAAGTCCTTTATTCGCAAGCCTTTTGTTTTACACAGTGTAAAATTGGGATTAGCGGGGGCGGTATGTGCGGTGATTGCTCTGCTCGGCTGTCTGATATACATTGACAGCAATTATCCTAATTTAGGCATCTTGAACAATCCGCTCGTGGTGGGCTTGGTGCTTTTTGGCGTGTTGGTGGTGGGCGTATTAATCACCTGGCTTAGCACCTATTTTGCCACACAACGTTACTTGAATTTACGAACTGACGATTTATACTAATCGATTTCTTGATTTAACCATGAAAATAAAACCACAAAAAACAGAAGCGCCAAAAACAAACCCGACTTCCGCTGCACCAAAAGCTGAATTTCTTTTTAGCCAAGTGAACTATACTTTTTTATTGATTGGGATTGGCGTAATTATCTTGGGCTTTTTGCTCATGGCCGGCGGGGGAAGTGACAATCCTAAAGTGTTTAGCGAGGCCATCTTCAATTTTAGACGCATTCGATTGGCCCCTACTGTTGTTTTACTAGGGTTTGGCATTACAGTTTACGCCATTTTGAAAAACTCGAAAAACAACTAGATGAATACCCTACAAGCTTTTGCCTTAGCCCTAATTGAAGGGATTACTGAATTTTTGCCTATTTCTTCAACCGGCCATATGATTATTGCCAGTTCCTTTTTTGGTATTGCCCACGAAGATTTCACCAAATTGTTTACCATTGTGATTCAATTGGGCGCAATTCTTTCTGTAGTGGTCTTGTATTTCAAACGCTTTTTTCAGTCGTTTGACTTTTACATTAAATTGTGTATAGCCTTTATTCCGGCGGTAATTTTTGGACTATTGTTTAGCAAAAAAATTGATGCCCTGCTGGAAAACCCCATAACAGTTGCTTTTTCTTTATTGCTTGGCGGCATTTTATTGCTCAAAGTAGACGAATGGTTTTCAGAGTCAAAAAACACAGAAATAACATACCCCACCGCCTTCAAAATAGGCTTGTTTCAATGCTTGGCTATGATTCCAGGTGTGTCTCGAAGTGGCGCGAGTATTGTGGGCGGAATGACACAAAAACTAAACCGAACTGCCGCCGCTGAATTCTCCTTTTTCTTGGCAGTACCTACCATGTTGGGGGCCACCGTAAAAAAATGTTACGACTTTTACAAAGCGGGCTACGTGCTTAATGCACAAGAAATAAACCTGCTAATCCTTGGGAACATTGTGGCTTTTATCGTCGCGCTATTGGCTATAAAAAGCTTCATTGGCTTTCTCACCAAACACGGATTTAAATGGTTTGGATACTACCGAATTGCAATTGGCATTGCCTTATTGTTGATCCACTTTTTTATTCATCCCCTTACCATTATATAATGGAGGCCGATGATTTTTTGAATGGTCAAGTACTACTAGTTGACAAACCCTTGCATTGGTCGTCCTTTCAGGCGGTAAACAAATTGAAATATTTGCTGAAACGCAAATTTGACTTGCCCAAAAAATTCAAAATTGGACATGCTGGCACTCTAGACCCCTTGGCTTCTGGGTTGCTTATAATTTGCACCGGTAAATTGACCAAACAAATTTCGGTCATTCAGGGGCAACCCAAAGAATATACCGGCACCTTCTTTCTGGGCGCCACTACTCCTTCTTATGATCTTGAAACCGCTATCGATGCGCACTTTGCTATTGATCACATCGGTGCCGAAAATATCGAACAAGCACGAATGCAATTTATAGGTGAAATAGACCAAAAGCCACCCGTGTTTTCGGCCATAAAAAAAGATGGTGTTCGCTTGTATGAGCATGCCCGTGCAGGAGAAATTGTAGAAATTGCTTCTCGTAAAACTACCCTTTACGAATTTGAACTAACCCGTATTGCCTTGCCCGAAATTGATTTTCGAGTGGTGTGCAGCAAAGGAACCTATATTCGATCGTTGGCCTATGATTTTGGGCAAGCGCTAAATAGTGGTGCGCACCTCATCGCCTTACGCCGAACCAAAATTGGGGAATATGCGGTAGAAAACGCAGTTTCTATTGCTGATTATGAAGTGAAGTGGAAAGCACTTGATGCATAAGCGCCACAATTTCTTGTTGAATTTCAACCCCTTTATCTCGAAAATACCACAGTTGCAAATTGGCTTTGGCCGTTTCGTCAACCAGGCCGTGTTCTTTTTTATAGTTGGCTATGAACTCGACTGCCCCTTTTGGGCGAGGACCCCATTGGCCTAAAAGTGTAAAATTTTCAGGATCTATGATCAGCAATTTAGGCATGGCTTTGGCGCCATTGCTAAGCACCTGTTGCATGAGTGGGTCATTTTCGTCGCGAAACACTAATTTTAAATCGATGGAGGAATTGGCTTGAGCCATTTTATGGAGCACCGGCAAAACCTGAGCACCATCGGCACACCAACCTTCGGTGAGCACCAACCAAATATACTTTACGTCCCATTGCTCAATTGCAGAAATTGTATCCGGAGTTAAACTGCTGGTTTTATCGAGTCGGTTCATGCGACTTTCGTTGAGCTCAGTGTAATGCAAAAACGCTTCCGATTGCTCATTTCCGGTAACTCTTCCGGCTAAAAATTGGGTTTTAACACTAGCGCGATAGGCTTCGTAACTATAGGCTTTTGCTAAGGCCGATTGTATTTCATTTTTCATAATCGAAGAAATTGTGTTTCTGCCCCCAAAGATACAGGAAATAAAAACCGATCATTCGTGCGTTTTGTCACATAAGCCCACTCTTTTTTGTATTGGATATTTTTTACAGACGGTCTTTTACAAAAACAGAATATACCTATATTTGCACAACTCAATACAACAGCAAAATGAAGTACAACAGAATTCTTCTCAAATTAAGTGGCGAAGCCTTAATGGGCGACAAACAATACGGAATTGATCCGGCTCGTTTGTCGGAATATGCCGATGAAATCAAAAAAATACACGACATCGGAGTGGAGATTGCTATTGTGATTGGGGGTGGAAATATTTTTCGTGGAGTAGCGGGAGCAAGTAACGGGATAGATCGAGTGCAAGGAGATTATATGGGTATGTTGGCTACGGTAATAAATGGCATGGCTTTGCAAGGCGCTCTAGAAAGTCGCGGCATGCTCACCCGTTTGCAAACCGCTTTAAAAATTGAAGCCATTGCAGAACCCTACATCAAACGAAGAGCAGTGCGTCATTTAGAAAAAGGCCGCATCGTAATTTTTGGCGCTGGAACCGGGAATCCTTATTTTACAACTGATACGGCAGCCGTTTTGCGGGGCATTGAAATCAACGCCGATGTAATTCTAAAAGGAACCCGAGTAGATGGGATTTACACCGCCGACCCAGAAAAAGATCCCTTGGCAACTAAATTTGATTTCATTTCGTTTGAGGAGGTGTTGAAAAAAGGATTGAACGTAATGGACACCACAGCTTTTACTTTGAGCCAAGAAAATAAATTACCTATTTTGGTGTTTGACATGAATAAAAAAGGAAACTTAGAAAAAATCTGCAACGGCGAAAACGTAGGAACCGTAGTAAATATTGGCTAAGTAATAATCCTCCTAAAATAGATTAAAGCACAGTTAACATGACAGAAGAAATTGATTTTATATTAGAAAGTACCGAAGAATCGATGAACGGTTCTATTGCGCATTTAGAAAAATCGTTTTTAAACATTAGAGCCGGAAAAGCAAGCCCACAAATGTTGGGCAGTGTATTTGTAGATTATTATGGCACCCAAACGCCTTTGTCGCAAGTGGCCAATGTAAACACTCCAGATGCGCGAACCCTGACTATACAGCCCTACGAAAAAAGCATGTTGGCACCTATCGAAAAAGCGATTATGATTGCCAATTTAGGGTTTAACCCGATGAACAATGGCGATGTAGTTATTATTAGTGTACCGCCACTCACCGAAGAACGCCGCCGGGATTTGGTAAAGCAAGCCAAAGCCGAATCTGAAGATGCTAAAATTGGGATTCGAAATGCGCGAAAAGACGCCAATTCTGACATAAAGAAACTAGAAAAAGAAGGAACTTCAGAAGATTTTTGCAAAAAAGCAGAAGACGAAGTGCAAAACTTAACCAATGCGTTTATCAAAAAAGTAGACGAATTGTTGGCAGCAAAAGAAGTAGAAATTTTGAAAGTATAATGTGGTTTTAAAAAACCTAAAATACCGTCTCTTGAGTAGCCACTACTGGGAGGCGGTTTTTTATTAACCTCTTTTGGCAACCTATGCGATTGGTCCCTAAAAAATTTGCCTTTCTTAGCCTGTTCCTACTTCCCTTTTTGGCAAGTGCTCAGCTGCATTTTTCTGGCCAAATTAAAGACATTGTGACCTTAAAGCCAATTGGCCTGGCCACTCTATTTCAGGGCAGTACGCACTATTCCTTTGCCGACAGCTACGGTATTTTTGAAGTCGTGAGTGCCGACGAGTCGGTTTTACACATTCGAGCCAAAGGCTACCAAGACCAAGAAATAACCTTGCATGCGGCCCAAAAATTTTACACCGTTTTGCTTTCGCCTAATGCAAACCATCCGGCAGAGGACCCAACCGGATCGGAAATTATTCAGCAAGCACTACGAGCCAAAAAAGAAAACAATCCCTTTTCTAAAATCCCTGCATTTGATTGCAAAGCCTACAACAAATTGACCCTAACCGCCCATCCCGATTCGATCGAAGGACGTATTGAAAGTGTGTTGAAACATTCGATTTTTGGGAAAATGGTAGTCAAAACCGACTCGAGTGATTATGAATTTAAAAAGTTCATTAGCAAGCAACACCTTTTCCTTACCGAAAAAGTGTCCAAATTTCAGTATGCGTCCAATCAATTTAAAGAAACCATACTGGGGTATAAAATGGCCGGATTTAAACAACCCATTTATGAGTTTGTTGCGCTCCAATTTCAGTCGTTTTCGATATACGATCAACACTACACCTTGCTGCAAAAAAAATATTGGGGCCCGCTTTCAGATCAAGCAACAACCTATTACCACTTTACTTTATTAGACCAAATAGAACTGCAAAACCGAGCAGCCTATGTGGTGTATTTTAAGAGCAAGACAAAAAACAATGCCCTAGAAGGATTGTTGTTTATTGACGCCAAAACTTATGCTGTGGCAAAAGCCTGCACTTTTGTAAACAACGCCTTGCAATTGCATGCGCAGTATGATTATGCCTACAACGCTACCCTAGATCTTTGGATTCCAAGCAATCAAAAATTCAAAATCAGCAAGGGCAAAAAAAATGGGAACCTCTCTTTTTTGGGAGAAACCTTGGTATTTGATCCTTTAGATGGCAGCCTGTCGCAAACCCGGAACAAAGTAGCTTCAGATTTTACCTATTTGCTATCTGACACTCGTTTTTTTGATTTTAATTTCGAAGCCGGTCAGCCGGTGAGTAAGGCCTTTATTAAAATGGAAATGAAACGCGATGCCGAAGTAAAACCAGAATCGTTTTGGGATGACTTCCGCAAAGACAGTTTAGACTACCGCATGCCCATGACCTATTTGGCATTGGACAGCATTGGTCGGAAAGTAAAACTAGAAAAACGCTTGCGCTTGGTGCGTAAATTACTCCTCGGCTATGTGCCCTATGGTCCGGTTGATGTAGATTTACGCTATTTGTTGCGATACAATGACTACGAAGGATTTCGCTTGGGGATGGGCGGAAGAACCAATGAATCGTTTTCGAAAAAATACCAGTTTAATGGCTACACCGGCTATGGAACGAAAGACGGCGCATTTAAATACAGCGCGGGCACGGCGATCCGATTGGGCGATTTTTCGAATACTTGGATGGGCATTTCCTATACCGATGACGTACAAGAAATTGCGAGCACCGCTTTTGTAATTGACAAAATCCCGTTTCGAATTTACAATCCGAGGCCCATCAACATCAGCACTTTCTACAACTACAACAGTTGGCGTGGCTATGTTGAGACCAAATTATTTCCCAAAACCGAGAGCATTTGGCAAATTACCCAAAGTTACATTGACCCCAAATTTGATTACTTGTATACCGTGAACGGAAAAACATATGAGAATTACCAAATGACTACGGCTGTGGCTTCTATTCAGTGGAACCCTTTTAGCGACTATTTACAAACCCCCAAAGGACGAAATGAAATCGAGAAGGGATTTCCGAAATTCACTTTTCAATTCACGCGATCCTTACCTCAGTTGGTGAAAAATGATTTTAATTTCGGGAAATTTGATTTCCGTGTCGAATACCAAAAGCAGTTCCTCAACAACCAATTGAGTAGTGTATTGTTGGAGACCGGATATGCCTTTGGAGATGTTCCATTGACGCATTTATATAACACCTCTCCAAACAACATCAGCAAAAATAAAATCATGCAGCGTTTTACGGTGGCGGCAAATAACAGCTTTGAAACCATGTTTTACAATGAGTTCTTCTCGAGCAAATACGCAACGTTACAGCTGAAACATAGCTTTCAAAAGTTGCCCATTTCAAAATCAATAACGCCAACTTTGGTTTTGGTTACCCGAACCGCCATAGGCAATATGGATAAACCGACGCAGCACACTGGTTTTGTATACAAAACGCTAGAAAAAGGGTATTTGGAATCGGGAATAGAACTAAATAATTTGATTGGCACCCTGGGATTGGATTTCTTTTACCGCTACGGGGCCTATCGCTTGCCCGATTTTGAAGACAATATTTCGGTGAAACTTAGTTTTATATTTGATTTGGGCCTTTAAGGCTTAATGATTAACACCGAAGGAATATTGCTGAGCCAGGTGCTTTGAGATGCTACTAGTTTCTTCCAGCTGTCTAAGCTAATGACCAATAAATCCTGTTTGGTTAGAAACTCCTTGTCCATAATGCGTTCGTGCAGCAAAGTCATATGAGCAGGGTGCTCTTGTTCTAACGTGGATAATGCGCTTTCGAGTAAAAAATTGTTTTTTACAATGTCATTGCTGGCCAATACTGCAATTTTTGATTCGTTGTTGTAGATTAGTTTTTGACAGAAATCAACCAAGAAAGTGTCTTCTGAGCTGAAGATCGGAACCAAAACCCGGTCTACTTTTTGCAAATTTTTATCGATATAAATCCCCAATGGCATTTTGGTTCGGGCAATAATTTGGCGGGTGCGTTCGTCAAATGGAGAGTTTTCGAACAGGCCTTCTTTTCCGGTAAATTTATCAATCAACCGATCGGGATTGATGATGCGGGTGGTGAAACCCAACACTTTTCCCAATAAGGTGCCGTCAAAAATAGATTTACCTAAACCCACCAAAAGCAAATCATAATCTCCTTCTTCGGCTATTTCGGTAATGTCGGTTTCTATGTCAACGGTAGCTTTAAAAAAGGTGTTGATCTCTTGTTTCAAGACGCTGGCTTCTTCGAGTACGGGTGCAAATCGCATTTTCTCATATTCTTCCATGTTAAAGGAATGCAACTCGTCGCTCAAGGACAAATGCATGGCGGTAATACTCGCTTCGCCTTTTTGCTTGCTTACCAAACTAGAGGCTATGCGCAATAGCCCTTTTGCTTTTTGGCTATTTCCAAACGACACTAAAATCTTGTATTTGGAACTGGACGATTTTTCTTCAGCCGGAGAAACGTCTTTGGTTTTAAAGATAAAATTAATGATGTCCAAAGCCGGACCTGTCATGAACGTAGTAACCAAGGCCATAATTACCATCATGGTAAATACCTCAGAGGTGAGCACGCCCAGATCATAGCCAATATTTAACACCACCAATTCCATTAAGCCTCGGGTATTCATGAGTGCGCCAATGGTAAGGCTGTCGCGCCAATTTTGGCCTACAAATTTAGCGGCCAATGCACTTCCGATGAACTTGCCCAGCACGGCTACACCAATGATACAACCGGTCACTTTCCATAAAAAAGGATCGTTAATCAACCCGATTTGGGTGCGCAATCCGGTAAACACAAAAAACAGTGGAAGCAATAATATTACGGCTACATCTTCTACTTTGTCGATAAAGATGGCACGAAACTTGGCGATATCGGGCATAATTGCTCCGGTCATGAAGGCGCCAAACAAGGCGTGAATCCCTATGATTTCTGTAGTATAGGCCGACAAAATTAAGGTGAGGAAAAAGATCGCTACTACGGGTTTGTTTAATTTTGATTTGCTGCCGTACAAATCGCCAATGCGTTTCAAAAAAGGTTTTACTACCAACAGCATGACCAACACATAGGCTGCCGCCATCCCAATTACATATAAGGAGCTTACAAAAGTACCGGCTTTTACAATCGCAATTACAGCGGCCAATAAGCACCAAGCGGTAATGTCGTCGGCGGCGGCACAGGTAATTACAATGGTGCCCAAACGGGTTTTGTGGATGCCGCGTTCTTGCACAATTCGGGCCAATACCGGAAAGGCCGTAATGCTCATGGCAATACCCATAAATAAACTAAACGATAAGAATTCGATGCCTACGGGCGCAAAACGATAGTAGATATAATAGGCCAAGCCCACTCCTAAGGCAAACGGAATTACGATACTGGCATGGCTAATCACTACCGCGTCATTGGCCTTGTTTTTAAGGACTTTTAAGTCGAGTTCCATGCCAATCACAAACATGAATAAGATCAATCCGATTTGACTCAAGAACTGCAAATTTCCCAAAGAATCTGCCGGAAATAAAGCGGTCGAAAAATCCGGAAAATAAAGCCCTACTAAAGATGGCCCCAATACTATTCCCGCAATGATTTCGCCAATCACGGTAGGCTGTCCTATTTTTCGAAACATCCACCCAAAAAAACGAGCCACCACAATGATGGTGATAATTTGCGCCAACAAAATGGCCAAGGGGTGTTTGAGGTTGTGTTCGATAGACAGAAGAAACTCTGACCATTGGGTGTTTTTGGAAGAAATCACGACAATTTTACGCCCCATTTCTAAGAGTTTACCTTGAATTAATATCCAATAAATCAGCACAGAAAACCCGCCTGTGATAAACAAATAGAAGATGGAATTCTTAAATCTTTTCATGTAACTACAAAATCAAATTGGGGAGCAAATATGCAAAACCAAATATATAAATTATAGCGCAAGTGCAACACATAACCTAAATTTAATCCTACACTAAATTTGGGAGCCCAATCGAATAAATATAGCCCAATTTAATTTGAAATTCCCTTGCTTTGTCTACCTTTGCTTGCATTTTTAAACCATACATGAGAAAAGCAGCAAAAGTTGGGTTTTGGGAAAAATTGGCCCGAATTATACTTAAAAATAGGATTGCCATTTTGGTGGTTATTGCCGCACTCACTTTGTTTTTGGGCTTGCAGTGGAAAAACCTGTCCATGACCTATACCGAAGCCAATCTGCTTCCTAAAGATCACCCCGCCAATAAGCAATACGAGCAATTTTTACACACCTTTGGCGAAGAGGGCAACCTCATTGTCATTGGGTTTAAAGACCCTTCATTTTTTACCCCCAAAAATTTTGCCGCCTGGAACAAGTTGATGACCGGATTAAAAAAATCTGATGCTGTAGAATTGGTGGTGTCGATCAATGACTTGAAAAAAATTCACAAGGACACGATTTCGCAAAAATTTGACTTGGTTTCTTTTGTTGATCCTACACAAACCAACTCCCCTTCCTACCTGAAAAGTTTGCGCTACCAATTATTTCACGAACTGCCCTTTTACGAAGGACTGTTGTTTAACAAAACCACCGGTTCTATTCGAGCCGCGGTTTATTTAAAGAAAAGTGTGGTGAATACCGCCGGCCGTAAAACCTTTATTGTAGAAGAATTAGTGCCCAAAATTGATGCTTTTGAACAAGCTACCGGTATGGATTTGCGCGTATCTGGGATGCCCTACATCCGAACCATAAACGCCGAAAACATGAAAGGCGAAATTGGTTTATTTATTGGCGCTGCCTTGCTCATTACTTCGTTGATTTTCTTTTTATTTTTCAGATCCTACCGCGCCACTTTTATTTCGATTTGCATCTTATTGGTGGGCGTCATGTGGTCATTTGGCACGCTGGGTTTGTTTCATTACAAAATCACCATACTTACCGCTATAATTCCCCCTTTGATTATTGTAATTGGAATAACGAATTGTATTTTCTTGATCAATAAATACCAGCAAGAAATTAAGAACCATAAAAATCAAGCCAAGGCCTTGCAGCGGGTAATTTCGAAAATTGGAGTGTCTACCTTGATGACCAACCTCACCACCGCAGCCGGTTTTGCTACCTTTATGATTACCGGAAACGATTTGTTGTACGAATTTGGTTTGGTCACTTCGATCAATGTAATCACCGTGTATTTGCTCACGTTGTTGGTGGTGCCCATCGTGTACAGTTTCATGCCGATGCCCAAAGAAAAACACCTGTACCACCTGAGCAAAAACTACATTTCGGCCTTATTAGACTGGGTAGAAATACAAGTAAAAGACCACCGCAAACGCATTTACATTATTTATGTGCTGTTGCTAATCTTTAGCATCGTGGGGGTTACCCAAATGAAAGTGTCGGGCAGTTTAATTGGAGAAATGCCCAAAAGCGCTTCCTTCTTTAAAGATATTTTGTTTTACGAAAAAGAGTTTAGTGGGGTGATGCCTTTGGAGATTATGATTGACACCAAGCACAAAAAAGGGGTCATGAAATTATCGACACTCAAACGCATGAACGAATTGCAGGAAACCATCGAACAGATTCCTGAATTGTCCAAACCGGTTTCGATCGTAAACCTGATTAAATATTCAAAACAAGCCTATTACAATGGCAATCCCGCCTATTACGAATTGCCTACAGCGCAAGAACAGGCCTTTATTATGTCGTATGCCAAGAATGCCAAGAAAAACACCAAAGACAATTTGATGAAAAGTTATGTAGATGCCAGCGGCCGTTATGCGCGCATTACCACCTACATGAAAGACATTGGCACCGGCGAAATGGCCAAAATTGAAAAGCAATTGCAAAACAAAATCGACACGCTTTTCCCGGCCGAACGCTTTACGGTAACGCTCACCGGCAAAGCCTTGGTATTCCAAAAAGGCACCAGCTACTTGATAGACAACTTAATCGAATCCTTGATATTTGCCATTTTATTGATTGCCGGACTGATGGCCTATTTGTTCCGCTCGGTAAAAATGGTTTTGGCCTCGGTGATTACTAACGTATTGCCACTCTGTATTACCTCGGGATTAATGGGGTATTTGGGGATTCCGCTGAAACCCTCGACCATTTTGGTGTTTAGCATCGCCTTTGGGATTTCGGTGGATAATGCAATTCAGTTCATGGCCAAGTTTCGACACGATTTGCAACGCAACAACGGCAGTGTCTTTAAATCGGTGATGAGTGCGATGCGCGAAACGGGAATCAGTACGTTTTATACCTCGGTGGTCTTGATTTTTGGATTTGCCATTTTTACGCTGTCGAGCTTTAGCGGCACCATCGCCTTGGGCGGATTGATTTCCTGCACCTTGCTCTTTGCCATGTTTGCCAATTTATTGGTGCTCCCGGCCTTGGTGTTGAGCTTTGAAAAAGACACGTTCAAAAAGAAACGAAAATAGCCCCGATGGCAGGCGACATCCTTTTGGCGGCCAAGCCAAAAGATACAGCCGAACAGCGGGAAATTGCTCCCAAAAAATAACAACAATTGCCTTATATTTGCAACACTACAGGCCAAAGCGTAGAAAAGCAATCCACATTTTAGAAGTATACATATGAAATCGGTAAAAGTAAAAGACTTACTGCAAAGTGCCCAAACCCAAACCAACATCACCGTGAAAGGTTGGGTACGCACCTTTCGAAACAATCAATTTATCGCGTTGAACGACGGATCAACGCTACACAATATTCAGTGCGTGGTCGATTTTGAAAACACGCCCGAAACCACCCTAAAACGCATTACCACAGGCGCCGCTTTGAGCATTACCGGGAACTTGGTAGAAAGCCAAGGGGCCGGACAAAAATACGAGGTGCAAGCCACGCACTTGGAAATTCTGGGCGACTCAGATGCCGAGAAATTTCCGATGCAGCCCAAAAAACATTCCTTAGAATTTTTGCGAGAAAACGCCCATTTACGTGTGCGTACCAATGCCTTTGGTGCCATCATGCGCGTGCGCTCGGTCTTGTCGTTTGCGGTACATAATTATTTTCAAGAACGCGGATTTGTGTATGTGAATACGCCGATTATAACCGGCTCGGATGCCGAAGGCGCAGGCGAAATGTTTAAAGTGACTGCCCTTCCGTTTGACGGAACTCCGCGTGACGAAGACGGCAAAGTAAACTACAAAGAAGATTTTTTTGGCAAAGAAACCAACCTGACCGTGTCGGGACAATTGGAAGCCGAAACTTTTGCGATGGCCTTGGGACAAGTCTATACGTTTGGCCCAACTTTTCGTGCCGAAAACTCGAATACTTCGCGCCATTTGGCCGAGTTTTGGATGATTGAGCCCGAAGTGGCCTTCAATGATTTGAACGACAACATGGACTTGGCCGAAGATTTTATCCAATATGTGATCAAATATACACTCGCTCATTGTGCCGATGATTTGAAATTCTTAGAAAGCCGTTTGATCGACGAAGAAAAAGTAAAACCGCAGGCCGAACGCAGCGAAATGAGCTTGTTGGAGAAACTCAACTTTGTGTTGGAAAACAACTTTAAACGCGTTTCCTATACCGAAGCCATTGACATTTTAAAGAATTCGAAACCCAATAAAAACAAAAAATTCAATTACATCATCGAAGAATGGGGTGCCGATTTGCAATCGGAGCACGAACGCTATTTGGTGGAAAAACACTTCAAGTGTCCCGTAATTTTATACGATTACCCGGCCAACATCAAGGCGTTTTATATGCGATTGAACGAAGACGGAAAAACCGTTCGCGCCATGGACATCTTGTTCCCTGGCATTGGCGAAATTGTAGGCGGCTCGCAGCGGGAAGAACGCTATGACGTCTTGGTCGAGAAAATGAAGGTGTTGGGCATCGACGAAAAAGAATTGTGGTGGTACTTGGATACCCGCCGATTTGGAACCGCTGTGCACTCGGGCTTTGGTTTGGGCTTTGAACGTTTGGTTTTGTTTGTAACCGGCATGACCAACATCCGGGACGTGATTCCGTTTCCGAGAACGCCGCAAAACGCCGAATTCTAAACGACACCACGCGACAATTACCGGTTATTTAACCCTTTGAATAGTATACTTGCTTTTATAAAACCGTTCAATAGCTGTGATTAAACAATATCTACATCTTAAACTCGCGCAAAAATTATCGCCTCAGCAAATCCAGCTGATGAAGTTAATTCAGTTGCCTACGCAGGCATTTGAGCAGCGGCTAAAGGAGGAAATGAACGAGAATCCGGCACTCGAATCTGGGAAAGAAGAAGATGACACCTACGAGGCCGACGAATTTGAAACCAATGAATTTGACGACTATGACGATGCGTCCAATATAGATACCGATGACATTAGTATAGACGATTACCTGAGCAACGACGAAATTCCCGATTACAAACTCCAAGCCAGTAACTACGCCGAAGAAGACCAACGCGAATCGCCGCTCTCGGCAGCGCTGAGTTTTCACCAAGATTTGGTGGCCCAGCTCAACACCTTTATCCTTACGGATGAAGAGCGAGAAATTGCCGAATTTTTGGTGGGCAGTATTGATGAGATGGGCTACATTCGCCGCAGTTTGAATGATATTGTAGATGATTTGGCTTTTACCCAAGCGATCTACACCGACGAAAAAACAGTTGAACGCATCTTGCACCTGGTACACGAATTGGAACCGGCCGGCATCGGTGCCCGTGATTTGCAAGAATGTTTGTTGCTGCAACTGAAACACAAAACCCCCACCGAATCGATTGCCTTGGCCATTGGGATTTTGGATCAACAATTTGATGCCTTTACCAAAAAACATTACGACAAGCTGCAAGCCAAATTTGGTGTAAATACCGAACAGCTCAAAAAAGCCATTCACGAAATAGAACGCCTCAACCCCAAACCGGGCGGATCCTACCAAGGCAGTTCAAAAATTACCGAAACTATCTTGCCTGATTTTATGATCCGGATTGTCGATGGCGATTTGGAACTCACCTTAAACGGACGAAATGCGCCCAGCTTGCACGTGTCAAAAGACTACCAAGACATGATGCAAACCTATAAATCAGCACGCGAAAAATCGACGGCTCAAAAAGAAGCGGTACAGTTCATCAAACAAAAATTGGACTCCGCCAAATGGTTTATAGACGCCATCAAGCAACGGCAAGAAACACTATTGGTTACGATGAGTGCCATTATGCAGTACCAAAAAGAGTACTTCTTGGAAGGCGATGAGGGCAAAATAAAACCCATGATCCTCAAAGACATCGCCGATCGCGTAGGACTCGACATTTCGACGGTTTCTCGGGTGGCCAACAGCAAATATGTCGAGACGCCTTATGGCACCAAATTGATCAAAGAATTTTTCTCGGAGGCCATGAAAAACGACCAAGGCGAAGAGGTGTCTACCTTAGAAATTAAAAACATTTTGCAAACGGTAATCCAAGATGAAGACAAGCACAAGCCGCTGCCCGACGATCAATTGGCAGAGATTCTCAAAGAAAAAGGCTATCCGATTGCGCGCAGAACCATTGCCAAATACCGGGAACTCTTGGATATTCCGGTAGCCCGTATGCGTAAAAAAATGTAAGTTTAGCCCGTGAACAAACCCAATTCCTTCTTGGTTTTATTTTCCTATCTATTTCATCCGCTGTTTATTCCGCTCATGGGAACCCTGCTGTATTTGGGCATCTCCCCGATTTCCTATAGTCCTGCGCAATTGCTTTACCTGTGTTTGCAGGTGAGTTTACTGACTATTTTTATTCCTGTGGCCATTTATTTTTGGCTCAAAACCTTAGGGAAAGCCGATACTGCAATGTTGCAAAAAAGAACACAACGCAAAATTCCTTTGCTCTTGGGCTGCATATTGCTCTATATTTTAGCTGTGAAATGCATCACCAAGGCCATTTTGCCCGAATTGCATTTTTTTATTTTGGGTGGCGTGATTAGTAATGGGTTGGCCTTCCTGTATCTTTTTATGAAAGTAAAAGCCAGCTTACACCAATTGGGCATAAGTGCCTTGACCTGTTTTGTGTTGGGCTTGAGTGCGCATTTTCAAGTAAATCTTAGCTATGGCATTGCTTTGTTGCTGTTGCTAAACGGCCTTGTTGCCTCTTCTCGTTTGGCGATGAAAGCACACAGTTACGCAGAATTGGCCATTGGTTTCGGATTGGGAGCTATCCCGCAACTGGCACTGTGGTTAATTTGGCTATAAAATATAAAAAAGTAAACCCAACTGAATGGCATTGAGTCCGATGGGCTTGTTTTGAATGGTGGCATTTTTACTCAACAAAGGAGTAAGCCCGTAGTACCCATAAAAATTCCAAGTGTTATAGCCCATCGCCATATACACGCCCAGTTGTAAGGCATTGAAGTCTGGATTGTTTTTGATGACTACATTGTACTGCCCATCGGCATATTGCGAGCGGGAAGCCAATACATAACTCATTTTTACTCCACTGTAAACACGCCAAAACTTATGACTTTCCATGGTCGAGGTACGCCAACGCACTTCGATGGGCAAGTCGAGTAAATACTCTTCGATTTTATTTTTGCTGTAATAGGTTCCGCTGGGAATGATGCTATACACCGGATTAGCGGCGGTACCGTTTATGAACATGTTTTGGTTGTAATTTTGATAGGAAAACCCCAATCCAGGCGCTATGGCAAAGGTGCGCTCTTTATTGAGGGGGAAATCGCGCAACACTCCGGCTGTAAAGCCTGTAGAGAATTTATCTTGCGAGAAAGCCGTAGGCGAATTCCCAATCATGTTGTAGGTCATGCCAATGTAAAACTGATCCTCGCGGTAGAGCGAATCTTTCTCAATCATCGGGTAAGGCAAAGCCAATTCGGTCTCTTGCGCAATTGCGGCAAAAGAAAGTATACAAAAGAAAAAAAGCAGTTGTTTTTTCATGTTGAAATTGAGTGGGATAAATGTAAGAAAAAAAGAGGAAGGGGGATTGGTTTGTGGATAGATTGAAAACTACTCTGTTGAGAGGGGGTGGGGGTGTGTGAAACGCAAGCGCCTGCGGCACTTGTGTCTAATTAGAATTGGTGTTTCTTTACAATTCACAAGCGCCTGCGGCACTTGATTCTTTTTACTAGTTTTTTGTGGGATTTACAAAAGCGCCTGCGGCACTTACTGTTTTCTGCTTTAGAGGATGGGATTACCTCCAAAAATCAAAGATTTTTTCCGGTGATCCCGGGGAGGGGGAACTGGTATCGTTTGCAATGCACGCATTGCATGCGGCATTTTTTATGCCTTTGTTGCTTTTCCAAAACGGAGTTTTGGGGCGCAAAAAGGCATAAAAAATGCTCCCTATCGGGAGCATTGTAAACGATGCAGAGAGGATGGGATTCGAACCCACGATGCAGTTGCCCACATACAAACTTTCCAGGCTTGCTCCTTCAACCACTCGGACACCTCTCTAGGAAATTGTGGGTGCAAATAACCGCATTTTTTTTCAGTAAGTAAAACGATTCGGGGTATTTTTTAGGTCAATTCACCGCGCAAGGAGGTTTCAAAAATGGTTTTGAAAACGGACGGATCTACGTGTTGGCCTAAGAGGTACATGAGTTTGGTGATAGCAGCTTCGGTAGTGATGTCCTTGCCCGAAATCACCCCAATTTCTTTGAGTTGGGTACTGGTCTCGTAATCGCCCATGCGCACGCTGCCGCCGGCACATTGTGTGACATTGATAACTTGAACCCCCATAAAAATAGCCTCTTTTAATGCCTGTATGAACCAAGCTGCAGAAGGGGCATTGCCCGAGCCATAGGTTTCTAGGACAACGCCTTTAAGGTTGGGTATTGACAACAAAGCCTTGAAAACTTGTTGGTTTAGTCCCGGAAACAATTTTACAATTACTACATTGGAGTCGAGTTCGGTATGAATACTCAACTTTTTGGAATGGTGCGGCAACAACAATTCTTCATTCACCTTGAGATGCACCCCCGATTCGGCGATAGCAGGATAATTGGGCGATAAAAAGGCATTAAAATGTTCGGCATTGATTTTGGTGGTGCGATTGCCGCGGTATAATTTGTATTCAAAATACAAACACACTTCTTGGATTATTGGTTTGCTTTTGTGTTGCAGCGCAGCGATTTGAATGGCAGTAATGAGGTTTTCTTTGGCATCCGTACGCAAATCACCTACCGGCAATTGTGAGCCCGTAAACACCACTGGTTTGGCCAAGTTTTCGAGCATAAAACTCAAAGCAGCTGCAGAATACGACATGGTGTCAGAACCGTGCAAGATTACAAAACCATCAAATTGATCGTACTTTTTTTCGATAATTTCAGCCAATTGTATCCAATGGGCTATGGCCATGTTTGAAGAATCAATCGGCGAGGCAAAAGACAAGGTCTCAATCGAACAAGCCAATTGGGTGAGTTCGGGAATGTTGGCAAGCAGCTTGTCAAAATCAAAAGCTTTCAAGGCACCCGTGGCAAAATCTTTCATCATGCCAATGGTTCCTCCGGTATAGATTAACAGGATGTTGGGCCTAATTCCCATGCTCATATTTTAGTTTATTCACTACCGGATTTGCATACATAGAGAGAATCCCATGAATTTCAAATTCACTACGGGAATTGACCCGTTTTTCTAATCGACGTTCAAAAACGGCTTTTTCAATATCGGTATACTGCGCGGCATAGGTAGAGGTTCCGTGCAACAAATCGTAAGCAATGTAGTTGGTGGGCCACAATTTATAGGTCGATAGAATCGAATCATCAATGGCTTGGGCCAAGGCTTGAATTTGCTTGTTTGAGTTGTCATACGTTCCTTTTATGGCCTCAATTTCCGCATCTAAAACATCGCCCACATGAATGTGAATGTGTTTTTTTTGTCCCATGATGCCACTTAAGAGCGTCATGAAATCTTCGTTTTTTTCTTTGATGTAGGTCTCGTTATTGGCTTCGGCTATGAGTTGAGGCATTTTGAGTGCGTCGGTCGGATCGTATTCATAGGATATCGAGACCGGAACCACCTTGATTTTTTTGAAGTAATCCATTAATTGGGCTTCGTCTGAACCCATCGCCAACATTTTTAAAACTCCTTGGTGCGTGGCGTCATTGCCGTCTTTGGTTCTGCCCTCGCGTTGGGCAATCCATACCGAACGGTTTTCACGCTGCAACAATTGGCCAATGTACTCCGACATCAACTTCGAGCTTTGCAACATTTCACGGGGAGGTAAACCGCGTAGCACTAGAAAATTGCGATTGAGCTTGGACAAGGTTTGCAAAAATGATTTTTTAACCAAATTATCCCCAATGGCCGAGGCAGTCATGACTAAGCCGTGCTCAAACAAAGCCGCATTGAGCAAAGAGGTATCTAAAATGATGTCGCGGTGGTTGGAAATAAATAAGTAAGCCGTGTTTTTTTCGAGTTTTTCGAAGCCGGAAGTACTCAGCCCATCCGAACTTTTTTCGAGCACTTTTTGTACCGAATGGTAGATGAAATTACATTGAAAATCGCGGATAGAATGGGTTTTAAGCAATTGTTCCTTCCAAACCTCATCGGCTACATTGGGAAAGGTAAAATTCATTAAGGCTTTCATCATCGGATGATTTACCGACGACTTTATTCCTTCATTTATTTCGGCATCATAAAACGGTCGAATTGCATCGAATTTTTGCATTGTAGTTCCCTTTTGACAATTACAAATGAACAAAAATTTTATGAAACAGGCGTTACTTTTGGTGGTTAAATGCCAAAAATGGCCTTGGAGTTTTCTGTCGTAATACGGGCAATTTCAGCCACAGGAAGCTTATAAATTTCGGCTAATTTTAGCCCCACCAAAGTGAGGTAGGCACTTTCGTTCCGTTTGCCTCGGTAGGGCACAGGAGCCAAATAGGGTGAGTCGGTTTCGAGGACCAACTGTTCTAAAGGGATTTGGTGTAAAAACTGATCTATTTTGCCGTTTTTGAAGGTAACTACTCCCCCAATTCCCAATTTCATATTATAGGATAAGGCTTGCAGCGCCTGCTCATAAGTTCCCGTAAAGCAATGAAATATTCCAAACAAATCGGGGCCTTTTTCGAGCTCCAACACTTCAAAAATTTCATCAAAGGCGTCTCGGCAATGGATGACTATGGGTAGTTTGTATTTTTTTGCCCATTGAATTTGCGTTCTAAAAGCTATTTTTTGTGCTTCTAAGTGGGTTTTGTCCCAATACAAATCAATCCCAATTTCGCCTAGGGCATAAAATTTTCGTTGGCTTAATTGCTGTTCTACCTGAGCCAATTCTTGTTCGTAATTGTCTTTTACATAGGTTGGATGCAGCCCCATCATGAGAAAAACGTGTTCCGGATACTTAGCTTCTAGTGCATACATAGCTTGAGTGCAACTCGAATCAATGGCCGGCACAAAAAACCGGCTCACTCCGGCGGCAATAGCCCGCTGCATCATCTCGGCTTGATCTTCCTGAAATTCTTCGCTGTATAAATGGGTATGTGTATCGGTTAATTCCATGCGTTGTGTCGTATTAAACGGCTTACTGCTTTACTTCATTAGTGGACGAAGGCAAACTGGGTTTGTGTTTGCGCAACGAATAATAGGCCAAGATTGCACTGGCTAACATTAAAATTCCGCCCAACACAAAATGCACGCCCGGAAACTGAAAGGGAGCGTCTTTGTGCGTGAAATAATAAAACAAGGTCGACATCACCGGCGGTCCAATAATGGCCGACGCACTCATGAGACTCGATAAGGTACCTTGAATTTCGCCTTGTTCATCAGAAGGAACCTTTGACGAGATAATTGCCTGCAAAGCGGGTCCGGCTATTCCGCCCAAACAATAAGGCGCCAAAAACACAAACATCATCCAGCCTTGGGTTGCTGTGGCAAACAAAAACATGCCTACGGTATACAAGAGTAATCCGAGGTAAATACTCTTTTCGTTCCCCAGTTTGGGATTAATCCAACGGATCAAAACCCCTTGCACTAATCCTACTAATAAGCCTATAATCCCTAATGAATAACCTACCATTTTTTCGTCCCAATGAAATCGATACATCGTATAATAACTCCAATTGTTATGTACCGCTTGCGAGCCCAGATAAAGTAAAAAAACAGCCATTACTAACCCAATTAGGGAAGGGTATTTTTTGAGGTGCATTAACGAACCAACAGGATTGGCTCTTTTAAAGTCGAATGGTCTTCGTTTGGACGGCGGTAAAGATTCGGGCAAAATAAAATACCCATATAAGAAATTGATCAAACACAAGACCGCCGCAGCATAAAAAGGCACGCGCGATCCGAATTGGCCCAAAGTTCCGCCAATTACAGGGCCTATAATGAATCCGATGCCAAAGGCGGCCCCAATAAGTCCAAAGTTTTTGGCTCTATTTTCAGGGGTGCTTATATCTGCAATATAAGCCGACGCAGTCGTGATACTGGCTCCTGTGATGCCGGCAATAATTCGACCCACAAACAACCAAGATATGGTGGGCGCAAAGGCCAACAACAAATAATCTAGCGAAAAGGCAAACAAGGAAGTAAGCAAGATGGGACGACGGCCAAATCGGTCGCTTAAATTTCCCATGACTGGAGCAAAGATAAACTGCGTAAATGCATAGGCAAAGGTGAGCCAGCCTCCGTATTTTGCCGCCTCACTGATGTCGCCATGAATGAGTTCTTCGATGAGTTTTGGGATTACCGGAATGATGATGCCCCAGCCCGTAATATCAATGATGAGCGTGATGAATATAAACCCTATAGCCGCTTGTTTTTTACTTTGCTTCATATGTTGTACTGTGGCACAAATAAACAAAAAATCCCGCATGAATTGCCAGCGGGATTTGTATTTAACAATTTCAAAAAATTATAATTCCAAGGCCTTTTTGGCGTCGCCATTCATCAGTAATTCCAAGGGGTTTTCTAGGGCTTCTTTTACCGCCACCAAGAACCCAACTGATTCTCTTCCGTCAATGATGCGGTGATCATACGAAAGGGCTACATACATCATGGGGTGAATTTCTACTTTGCCGTTTACAGCAATCGGACGCTCTATAATGTTGTGCATGCCTAAAATTCCCGATTGCGGCGGGTTGATGATGGGCGTCGACAACATGCTGCCAAACACTCCTCCATTCGAGATGGTAAAGGTTCCTCCGGTCATATCATCGACCGTGATTTGTCCGTCGCGTGCACGAATGGCCAATCGTTTTATTTCGGCTTCAACGCCTCTAAATGTTAAGTTTTCGGCAGCGCGTACTACCGGAACCATGAGTCCTTTTGGGCCAGAAACGGCTACAGAAATATCACAGAAATCGTAGGCAATTTTATCGGTTCCATCAATCATAGAATTCACATCCGGATACAGCTGAAGTGCACGCGTAACCGCTTTGGTAAAGAAAGACATATAGCCCAATCCTAGACCTCCGTGTTTCGCTTTGAACGCGTCTTTGTACTGGTTGCGAATTTCGTTAATCGGCGTCATGTTCACTTCGTTAAACGTAGTTAACATGGCGGTTTCGTTTTTGGCAGCTACCAATCGTTCAGCCACTTTGCGGCGCAACATCGATAATTTGGTGCGGCTAGATCCGCGTATTCCTCCCGTAGGCGTTCCCATTGAAGGCACCGCATTGATGGCGTCTTCTTTGGTGATGCGCCCGTCTTTCCCGGTACCCACGATATCGCTAGTTTGAATATTTTTCTCGGCTAATATTTTTCTTGCTGCTGGCGAAGGGTGGCTTGCCCCTCCCGCCCCCGATGGGGGAGCTTGTGCTACTGGTGTAGCTGCGATTTGTTTTTCTTCAACTTTGGGAGCTTGCTCCCCCTTTGGTGCTTGGGGGGCTTGGGCAGCTGTGTCAATTAAGCAAACCACAGCACCTACGGCTACCGCATCGCCTTCTTCGGCTTTAAGGGTAATAATTCCGCTGGCTTCAGCAGGCAATTCTAAGGTTGCTTTGTCTGAATCTACTTCGGCAATGGCTTGGTCTTTCTCTACGTAATCTCCGTCTTTAACCAACCAAGTTGCAATTTCAACTTCTTTGATTGATTCTCCCGGCGAAGGGACTTTCATCTCTAAAATCATAGTTGTATATTTTAGTTTGTATTTAATTTATAATCTGCTGTTTTAGAATATTGAGCTCATACCTGACAGCCACTGGCTGTCCTCCTCTTACTCTCAAATATTTCTAAAATCATAGTTGTATATTTTAGTTTGTTTTACTGTATTGTTTTTATCTAAATAAATTTTTATCAAATACCATATTTATGGCATCGGCATGACGACGGCGATCTCGGGTATGACTCCCTGCTGCTGGTGCTGCATAGGCTTTCAGCGAAGCCAATCGCCAAGACACCAAATTAAAGTTCATCAACATATAGCTGTAAGCGCCCATGTTTTTGGGTTCTTCTTGGGCCCAAACAAAATCATCGGCGTTGGGATAAGAAGCAATAACCGCTTTGAGTTGATCCACTGGCAAGGGAAACAATTGTTCCAAGCGCACCAAAGCGACGTCGGTTCGGCCTAATTTTTCGCGTTCGGCCAAGAGATCATAGTAAAATTTACCGGTACAAAAGGAAATCGTTTTTACTTGTTTTTTATCTGCAAAAGCATCGTCAATTACTTCTTGAAAACTGCCGTTGTATAATTCTTCTTGGGTCGAAACGCATAGCGGGTGACGCAACAAACTTTTGGGTGTAAAAACAACCAAAGGTTTGCGGTAATTGGTTTTCATTTGTCGGCGCAACAAGTGATACAAGTTGGCGGGTGTGGTACAATCGGCGACAAACATATTGTGTCGGGCGCACAACTGCAAATAGCGTTCCATGCGGGCAGAAGAGTGTTCTGCTCCTTGGCCTTCGTAACCGTGTGGCAACAATAATACGATACCGTTTTGGTTGTTCCATTTGTCTTCCCCACAGGAAATGTATTGATCGATCATGATTTGGGCGCCGTTGGAGAAATCGCCAAACTGGGCTTCCCAAATGGTTAATGTGTTTGGAGATGTTAAAGCATAGCCATAATCAAAGCCCAACACCCCGTATTCAGACAAGGATGAGTTGTAAATCTGGAAACGACCTTTGCCCTCTTTGAGCTGTTGTAATAAAATCACTTCTTCTTCGCTGTCCTCTACTTTTACTACGGCATGGCGGTGCGAAAAGGTTCCGCGTTCTACGTCTTGACCCGAAATGCGCACATCATAGCCTTCTGCCAATAACGAGCCATAAGCCAAAGTCTCGGCTGTTCCCCAATCAATGACGTTGGCCTGATACATGGTTTTGCGGTCGGCGACAATTTTAGAAATTTTAGAAATGAACTTTTTATCGGCAGGCAAACTCGATACTTGATCTAAGATGCTGTCCAGTTGTTTTTGATCAAAACGCGTGTCTACTTTTTGCAACATTACGTCGTCACTCACTTGCACAAACCCTTGCCATTCGTCTTGCATAAATGGCTTGATGATGGTGAGGTCTTTTTGGCGAGAAGCTTGCAAATTTTCGTCCAAGCGTTCTTTGTATTCGGTTTCGATTGCAGCCAAATACCCTTTGTCTACAATCCCTTCAGCCATTAATTTCTCGGCATATAAATCTCTTGGATTTTGGTGTTTGGCAATGAGCTTGTATAAAACCGGCTGGGTAAAACGGGGCTCATCGCCTTCGTTGTGCCCGTATTTGCGGTAGCCCAATAAATCGATAAACACATCGCGACCAAAGGCCATGCGAAAATCTAAGGCAAACAACATGGCGTGTACTACTGCTTCGGCATCATCGGCATTGACGTGCAAAACCGGCGACAGCGTTACTTTGGCCACATCGGTACAATAGGTTGAGGAACGCGCGTCTTGGTAATTGGTCGTAAACCCAACTTGGTTGTTGATCACAATATGAATGGTGCCTCCCGTTTTGTAGCCGTCGAGTTGCGCCATTTGCACAATTTCGTATACAATTCCTTGTCCGGCCACAGCGGCGTCTCCGTGCACCGCGATGGGCAACACTTTCGAGAAATCATCGGGACAATGGTGGTCTTGTTTGGCACGCGCAATTCCCTCAATTACAGCCCCAACGGTTTCTAAATGCGAGGGATTGGGCGCCAAATTGATGTTTATTTTTTTGCCCGATTTGGTTTGGCGTTGCGAAGTTAATCCCAAATGGTATTTTACGTCGCCATCAAAATATTCTTTGTCGTAGTCTTTTCCGTCAAATTCGGAGAAGATGTCTTGGGTTGATTTGCCAAAAATATTGGCCAACACATTCAGACGGCCTCGGTGGGCCATTCCCATCACAAAATGCTCCACGCCTTTGTTGGCTGCGGCTTCTATCACCGCATCTAAGGCCGGAATAATAGATTCACCGCCCTCTAAAGAGAATCGTTTTTGACCTACGTATTTGGTATGTAAAAAGTTTTCGAACGAAACCGCCTCGTTGAGTTTGCCCAAGATGTGTTTTTTGGCATCGGTTTCAAAATGGGGTAAATTGTCGTTGATGTTTAATCGGTCTTGCATCCATTGAATCACTTCGGGATTGCGGATGTACATGTATTCTACCCCAATCGATTCGCAGTAAATGCGATTCAGATGATCTAAGATGTCCTGAAGCGAGCAGGGATTTAGTTTCAAGACTTTGGCTGCATCAAAAACGGTAGTCAAATCGGCTGTTGATAGGCCAAAATTTTCGAGCGCCAAAGTGGGCGTATATACACGACGGTCACGAACAGGATTGGTTTTGGTAAACAAATGCCCCCGAGTACGGTAGCCGTCAATGAGTTTTAATACATTAAATTCTTTTTGGATTTTTTCGGAGTCAGCAGAGGTTCCCGGATTTGAAGTAGCATAATTGGCCAACTGTTCCCCTAGCTGTTCGTCCTTGTAGGTGGCCATTCCAAAGTCAAATCCTTGAAAAAAACTACGCCAACTGGGTTCTACACTATCGGGGTTTTCGGTATATTCTTGGTATAAATCGGCAAAAAATTGCGTGTGTGCTGCGTTTAAAAAGGAAAACCTATCCATATCGTATTGCGTATCCTGATTTGTAAAATAGTCCCGCAAAAGTACAATAATTGAGAATACCTGCGCATTTTTTTTACTTACTTTTATGGCCTAAATCCTTGATTTTTTTAGCATGAAAACAGCATTTCCCGCTTTCTCCCAAAAAATAGGTGTTGCACTATTTATTTTATGTTTTGGCATCAACGTACATGCACAAGGTCCAAGAAGCAATTTTTGGAGTGAGCTGCAGTTCGGCGGAGGCTTTGGTTTGGGCTTTTCTCGAGATTACACCAACGTCTTGGTTTCGCCCAGCGCAATCTATCCGGTCAATGATTATTTTGCAGCCGGTTTGGGCTTGCAGGGAAGTTTTGTAAATGCCAAAAATTACATTGGGCATTCCTACACTTGCAAAATTCTGGGAGGAAGCCTCATTGGCTTGGTCAATCCGCTCGAAACGATTCAGCTTTCGGCCGAGCTCGAAGAAATGCACGTGCAACAAACCATCGCGCGCGATGGCGGAGAAATTAAAGATGATTTTTGGAATACAGCCTTATTTTTGGGCCTGGGGTTTCGCTCAGAAAACATTACCATTGGCATGCGGTACAATGTATTATTTAAGCAAACCGACGGCATCTATGCCGATCCGTATATGCCGTTTATCCGGTTGTATTTTTAATTGAAAATAAATGTCTAGATCATGCAATCGTGTTTATCCCCAAATACTTCAAAATCTTGTAAAAAGTATTATAAACATCACTCAAAATAAATCAAGAGATTGATTGCACGATGATAGACAAGTGAATTATAGTAGAAGTTATATCGAAGAATCTGAGGCAAAAATAAAATTCAAATTTTATACCGCTTGATTTTTGGGCCCTGTTTTAGTTCAGATTTTTACTTTTTGAACTAAAAAAATTAATCGGGAAAAATTTAAATCCCCTGTTTTGTTTTGATCAAAGATCTACTAAGCCGAGTGTTTATAAGGGGGGGGGGGGGTAAAATATATCTAGGAATGTATTTTAAAATTACATTTTTGATAATTTTACATTTGTTTTGGTTTAAAAAACTTATGATTGTACATTTACCGGCTGATTTTTTTTCATTTAGCATATAAATATGGTATTGAGTATATCCATTACGGTTATTTTATTGTCTTTGTTGCTGCTTTATAATAATTTTTCTAAAAACAAAAATTCATTGTACATCTGCGGCAGCTTGATATGCATGAGCATTATTGCCATACTGCATCATTTTAGCGTAATAGAGCCGAACGTGTTTTGGATTGCCATCTTCTCGGGACATAGCTTGCCGTTTGGGTTTTTAATTGGACCATTTTTATACTTCTACACCCGAAATGCACTTGCAGGAAAAATAATTCATCGTCCCACCGATGGCTTGCATTACATTTCGTTTTTGATTGTACTGATCTCCATATTTCCCTATTATTTTACCCCCTTTGACTACAAACTAAAGTTGGCCCAAATGCTTGTTGCTGATGCCAACAACATGATTACGAAGATAAATTTTAGTTGGCTTTACCCCAGTTATTGGAATATTCTACTCAGGCCTGTGTTCCTTTTAACATACACTGTATTTTCAATTTATTTAATCTTCCATAAACTGAAGCAAAAAAAAATACCATTTTCTTTCAAAACGAGTGAATCCTCCCTAAAATGGTTGGTTATTATTAATTCTATTTTTTTACTCATTTCGCTGCTATATAGCTTGTTGACGGCCAATTTTTTCCTGCGTTTTGTTCAAAATAGAGAAGAGATTAACAGCTCTCCGTTTAGTTATCTTGTCTATGTGTTGATGTGCAGTTTACCTATACTGATGCTCGTTTTTCCTGAGATTTTGTATGATGTAAAAAAGAATAAAAAACCAAGCAAACCCGAACCTGTAGTGGAGGCAGACAACCACGAAGAGTTTGTAAAAACCACCCATTTAATCCTTGATTTTCTAAAAAAAGAAGAGAATTTAGCCAACCCAAAATTGGGAGTCACGTCGATTTGCAGCGCCTTAGGCCTTTCAAAAGAAGATGTAGACTATTGTTTTACGGTTGTATTAAAGACCAAAATAGCCGCCATCAAAAAACAGCTTCGGGTAGAATTGGCCAAGGAAGAACTCAAAAAAGGAATGTTACTCGATCACTCGATGGAAGGGATCTGGATGAAAGCCGGATTTACCTCTAAAACCAGTTTTTTTGTGGCATTCAAAGAGGTGACGGGACTTACGCCATTGGAGTATGTGAAATTGGTTGTTGAGGAAACAAAACCTGAGTAATTGCCAAGCAACTTAACTCGAATACTTTGCCCGGTACCACACTTTTTGCCATTCGCGCTTAAGCAGAATAAAAGCGACCTCCTCTGCCAAAAGCACCAAATCAGTCCCGTCCAATTGTTTAATTTGCTCTTCGGGCACATCGACAATGTAAAGCAAATTGAGGTATTCGGCAAACTTGTACTGTATGAGGCGGTAAATTTTGTCGTGCAACTGGGCTTTGAGTTGCTGCGGGTCTATCGCCAAATCAAAATCTACAGCTTCGTTGGCCAAGGAAAAATCCTTGTTGAGTTGCACCACCAAATTATGGTACAACTGCTCGGCTTCGGCTTGATCTAATAATTGTGCTGCCGAAATGGGATACTGAAATGACATAATAGCAGAAATTACATTATACCGTGCGGTGCATCAAATTTTGCGCAAAGGCGATGAGCAAGGCTTTTTTGGAAGCGTCAAGAGGAAGTTCCTCAACCAACTGCAAGGCTTTTTGGGTGTACATTTCGATGGCGTCTTGGGTAGCTTTACTGGCTCCGGAATGGTCAAACAAACGCTTCACCGATTCTATCTTATCGGTATTATCGGTAGGCTGAATAGAAAATAACTGCGCCAATTGCATTTTATCAGTTGGCTCAGCATATTCCATTGCTTTGAGGTACAAATAGGTTTTTTTATTTTCGATGATGTCGCCGCCCACTTGTTTGCCAAAGGTTTCGGGATTGCCAAAGGCATCTAAGTAATCATCCTGCAACTGAAAGGCCAATCCTAAGTTGAGGCCAAAATCATAGAGCAATTGAGCATTATGGGCAGAAGTATTTGCAATTATCGCGCCCATTTTGAGGGCCGTAGCCACCAAAACTGCGGTTTTGTATTCGATCATTTTGAGGTATTCGGGCTGCGTCACGTCGTCGCGATTTTCGAAATCGACATCCCATTGTTGGCCTTCACAGACTTCTAATGCGGTTTGGCTAAACAGTTGAACTAAAGTATAAAAAACCTGAGGTTCGTAGCTTTCAAAATAACGGTAAGCCATAATGAGCATGGCATCGCCCGATAAAATCCCCGTATTTACATCCCATTTTTCGTGCACCGTTTCGTGTCCTCGGCGCAGCGGAGCAGCATCCATAATGTCGTCGTGCACCAACGAAAAATTGTGAAATACCTCAACGGCCAATGCGGCAGGCAAAGCGTCTTGGTAATTGGCTTCAAACAATTCGGCGGCCAACAAGGTCAAGACCGGACGCAGGCGTTTTCCGCCCAAGCCCATAATATAGGAAACCGGCTCATACAGGGCTTTTGGCTCTTTTACAAGCAGCTGCTTGGCCGCATATTGGGCAATGAATTCTTGGTATTGGGCAATGGAATGCATGGAACTAATTTTTGGCTAATTTAAGGCATTCACTTGGGATTCTCAAGAAGGAAAAATGAACTACTGTTAAAAAATTAAAAAACTTTGGAAACTATTTTTGTATTTAAAGTTTCCGGCGTAGTTTTGCCCCGCAATTTAGGGTGCATCGTTTCTCTTTTGCGGCAATGAATTCCAAAAAAATGAAAGAAAAAATCATCAGAAAAGCCACCGAAATGTTCCTAAAACTGGGTTTTAAGAGCGTGACCATGGATGATATTGCTTGTGAAATGTGCATTTCGAAAAAAACCATCTACAAGTATTTTCAAAACAAAGAGGTGCTCATCGAAGAAGGGACTGCAGTGGTGCAGCATAAAATTCAGGGGATGATGAATGACATCATCGCGCAACAGTTTAATGCAATTGCTGAGAATTTTGAGATGCGCAAAAGCTTCAAAGAACTATTCAAGTCGGTAGATCACTCGCCGGCTTACCAACTCAAAAAACACTATCCTGAAATCTACAACAGCATGATGGCCGTGCAACTCAAGGAGTGTACTGTTTTGTTTAGTCAAAACATCGAAAAAGGAATTCGTGAAGGCTTATACCGTCCCGATATTGATTTGGCAACCGCCGTACAATTTTATTATACCTTGATTTTTTCGATCAACGAAAATACCCTATTAGAAAAAGAAGCCAAAGCCCTCGAAGCCAAAGCCCTCGAATACCATACCCGCGCCATTGCCACTTCGGCTGGCCTTATCGAACTCGAAAAACACTTATGCAACCCCTTACTTTAATCCCTAATCCATGAAAAAAAATGCCCTTCTAGGTTTGTTATTCATAACCGCTGTGCTGCAGGCACAAGAAGCCCCCAAAAGCTATTCCTATAGTTTAGAACAAGCCATTAACCATGCCCTAAGCAATAACTATAGTGCAGTCAATGCCAATCGAGACATTGCGATTGCCAAAAAGAAAAAATGGGAAACTACCGCCATGGGGTTGCCCCAAATTAATGCGGGGCTCGACTACCAAAACAACTTCGAATTGCAAAAGTCCTTGATTCCGGCTCAATTTTTTGGCGGAGCGCCGGGTGAATTTGCCGAAGTAGCTTTTGGCACCAAACACAACATGAATGCCCACAGCAATTTGAGTCAACTTATTTTTGACGGTTCGTATATTGTGGCCTTGCAAGCGTGTAAAACCTATTTGAAGTACTACGAAAATGCACAAAAAAACACCGCAATAGCCGTCAAAGAAATGGTGATCAACACCTACGGAAACGTGCTCTTGGCCGAAGAAGGATTGGCCATAATAAAAAAGAACAAAGCCACCTTAGAAAAAACCTTGTTCGAAACCAATGAAACCTTCAAAAATGGATTAATCGAAGAGGAAAACGTAGAACAATTGCAAATTACCTTGGCAACCCTAAACAGCAACCTTGCCTACACAGAGCGTTTGCTCGAGATTGCCCAAAAAATGCTCAAAGTAACTTTGGGTATGGAACTCGCCGATACCTTGGTGCTCACCGACAAATTAGATCAGTTGAGCGTTTCTAATTTGGATTTGGCTTTTGCCCAAAAGGGTTTTGTGGTAAATGACAACATCAATTACCAAATTGTACAAAACTTTACCGACCAAAAACAATTAGAACTGAAACTCGAAAAATCTAGGGCCTTGCCTTCGCTTCGTGCCAATGTAAACTTTGGGTACAATGCATTCAATAACCAATTTGCTTTTTTTACCCCAAGCCAACATTGGATGAATTATTCGAACTTGGGCATGAGTTTAAGTGTACCTGTTTTTAGTTCATTCATGCGCAGCGCGAGAACACAACAAGCCCGCATAGCAGTAGACATAGCCAAAACACAACTCAAAGAAGCTGCACAAAAATTGCAATTGCAATACGAAAAGGCCAAAAGCGACTATGAGTTTAGCATTGAAGAATATACCACTTCTAAAAATAATTTGCGTTTGGCCGAACGCATTGAGAAAAAACAAGAAATCAAATTTGGCGAAGGCTTGTCTTCTAGCTTCGAATTTAGCGAGGCACAACGCCAATTGTACAGTGCACAACAAAACTACTTGCAGTCGATGGTAAACATCATTAACAAAAAAGCGGCGCTAGCCTCCGTACTCAATAACTAATCCAATTCAGAATTTCAAATAGTACTAAACAGATGAAAAAAATTATCTTACTCTCAACCTTATCCTTGGCCTTGTTTTCATGTGGAAATGGCGAAAACAAAAGCATCGAATCTATTTTAGCCTCCAAAAATACGGCGATCCTCTCGGCCAAAAAAGCCGAATTGCAAGCGCAAATTATCTTATTAGAAGAAGCCTTATCAAAATTAGATACCCTAAAAGAAGAAGCCTTAGTAGCCATTCAGCCCGTAAACGATACCGTTTTTTCGCATTACCTAGAAGTGCAAGGGAACATCAACACCAAAGAAAACATTTTAATTCAGCCCGAAATTCCTGGTACTCTTGTTGCCTTGCAAGCAAAAGCAGGACAACAGGTAGTAAAAGGGCAAGAATTGGGACGCGTAGACGACGGCGGAATGAGCCAGCAATTGGCCAGCATAGAAAACCAATATGCCTTAGCCAAAACCACCTTTGAGCGCCAAAAGAATTTATGGAGTCAAAAAATTGGTTCTGAAATTCAATTCTTGAATGCCCAAACCCAAATGATTAGCGCCCAAAAGGCTGTGGCACAACTCAAAGCCCAATTGGCCAAAACGGTGATAAGAGCGCCATTTACAGGTGTAATTGACGAGGTGTTTGTAGAACGTGGCGAAGTTGTGAGTGCCAACCCAACAGGCTTGATGCGTTTGGTGAACTTAAACAACATGTATGTATCAACAACGGTGCCCGAAACCTATATTGGGAAACTAAAAATTGGCACTGCCGTAGAGGTAAACTTGAGTGCCTTAGGAAAATCCTACACCGGTAAAGTACGCCAGATTGCGAGCAACATCAACCCCAACAACCGCAGCTTTGGCATTGAAATTGCCGTTCCCAATACCGATAATTTGTTGCGTCCCAATCAGGTGGCCAAACTAAAAATCACCGATTATGTAAATCCAAAAGCCATAACAATTCCTTCTACAAGCATTCAAAAAGATGCGCAAGGCTATCAATTTGTATTTACCGCTACCGCCATAAAAGGCAACACCGCTATAGCGAAAAAGACCTTGGTTGTGCTCGGGAAATCGGGCAACAATGTGACCGAAATCTTGAGTGGCTTGCAGCCCAAGGATCAAATTGTGACCGACGGAGTCAACTCAATTTCGGATGGCATGAAATTGAATTTTTAATCATACACAAGGTCTAAACCACACATTATGGGACATAAAAACAAAGAATTTGCCATTTCATCCTGGGCCATCAACAACCGAGTAACGGTATATATAGTAACGCTATTAATTGTCATTACCGGAGTAATTGCCTACGTAACCATGCCTCGGGAAGATTTTCCTGAAATTATTGAAAATAAAATTTACATTTCTTCTGTATTTCCAGGAAACTCGGCCGAAGACGTTGAAAAATTGGTCATAAAACCACTCGAAAAACAAATTAAAAACATCTCGGGTGTAGAGAAAATTAGCTCGAGTTCGTTTCAGGATTATGGCATGATCATCGTAGAATTTGCCGATAGGGTAACCATTGAAGCCGCCAAAACCAAAATAAAAGATAAGGTAGATGCGGTAAAATCAGATCCCGATTGGCCAAATCTTGATAATGGCAGCAAGGTAGAACCCAATGTTTTTGAGCTGAACATCTCGGAGGCGGTGCCTGTTTTGAACATCAACTTACAAGGAAATTACACCACCCAACAGCTTAAAAAGTATGGCGAACTCATTCAAGATGACTTGGAAGAAATCGCTGAAGTAAAACAAGTCGATATTTTGGGGGTTGATGACAAAGAGGTAGAAATTGCCGTAGACATCTTTAAAATGACCGCTGCCCAAGTCTCCTTTGACGAGATTCAAAACGCGGTAAAGTATGAAAACATGACGCTGTCGGGCGGGAACTTAAAAACCCAAGGGTCAAAAAACAACATCCGCATTGTAGGGGAAATCAAGGACCCCAAAGAACTTGAAAACATCATAGTAAAATCGTATGGCGGAGCCGTTTACCTGAAAGATATTGCCACGATTACCTTCAAAGAAAAAGAAAAAACCACCTATGCCCGCGAAAAAGGCACCGAGGTAGTGATGCTCAACGTAAAAAAACGCGCCGGGCAAAACATGATTTCGGCCATTGAACAAGTGAAAGAACGCTTAGAAAAAGCCAAAACTTCCTACCTGCCTTCGAACCTAAAAATTACCCTCAGCAACGACCAATCGTCACGGGTGGAGCACCAGGTAAATGAATTGTCCAATCACATTATTTTTGGAATTATCCTGGTGATGATTGTGCTGATGTTTACCATGGGACTGCGCAACTCCTTGTTTGTAGGCGCCGCAATTCCGTTGTCGATGTTGATGGCTTTTACCTTTTTATCGGCCTTTGGCCTCACCCTAAACACCATGGTGCTTTTTGGATTGGTTATGGGCTTGGGTATGCTGGTTGACGATGGAATTGTGGTGGTAGACAATGTGTTTGCCAATATGAAAAAAGGCCTGACGCGCATTGAAGCCTCCAAAATTGGGATTGGTGAAATCGCTTGGCCGGTAATTTCCTCTACGGCGACTACGCTGATGGCCTTTTTGCCGTTTGCCTTGTGGCCGGGAACCATGGGTAAATTCATGAAATATTTTCCCATTACCCTCACGGTAACCCTCACCGCCTCTTTGTTTGTGGCCATGGTGGTGAATGCCGCGATGACGGGAGGATCAATGGACATTGAAGACAAAAATGTGAGTAAAAAATCGGCCAAAACCTACAGCCTAATATTCATTTGTATTGGATTGATTTTTATTGTACTCGGGCACACATTCAACAATACTTTAGGTAAAGCCATTGGGCATTTGGCCATCATTTCTTTGGGATTAATGTGGTTGTATAAACTTAAAATCTACCAATGGACCCAAGATTTTCAGCATTCGTTTTTCCCAAAAATGGAAGAAAAATACAAGTTGTTTTTGGCTAAAATCCTCACCGGTCGGAAGGCTTGGTATGCCTTGCTGGGCATAATCGGCCTCTTGTTTTTCTCTTTTATTCTATTGGGCATATTTCCTAGAAAAGTATTGTTCTTCCCCGAAAATATTCCCAATCAGGTGATTGCCTACATTGAATATCCGCAGGGAACCGATATTGAGAAAACCAACAAAGCCACCTTGTTTGTAGAAAAACAAGTCATCGGTATTTTGCAAAAATATGTAGATCCCAAAACCAACAAAAACTTCTTGGCCGAATCGATTGTGTCGCAAGTAGGTGTAGGTGCCGGAAACCCCAATGTAGATGCGGGTTCTGCTTCTGAAACGCCCTACAAAGGAAAAGTAACGGTCAATTTTTCGGAATTCAAGTTTAGACAAGGCATTAATACGGCCGATATCTTAGAAGAAATTCGCGGCAAAGTAAAAGGCATTGCCGGCGCCAGTGTAACGGTAGAAAAAGACGCCAATGGACCGCCAGCCGGTTACCCAATAAGTATTCAACTTACGGGATCAGATTACGATCAGATGCTCAAAGAGTCCGACAGAATGATTGCGTTTATCAATGCCAAAAACATTCCGGGTATCGAAAAACTCAAGGTGGACATCAACAAAGAAAGTCCAGAATTAGAACTCAAAGTTGATCGTGTAGGTGCCGGAAGTATGGGTATTTCTACTGGTCAATTAGGGTTTAACATGCGCCGATCGCTATATGGTCAAGAAATTTCTACCTACAAAGAAGGCGATGACGATTACAACATTACCATGCGCCTGCAAAATGACCAACGCAACAACGAAGATGTATTGTTCAATCAGTCGCTCACCTTCCGCAATCCGAATAATGGACAAATGATGCAGGTGCCAATCTCGGCTGTTTCAAAAACCGAGAAAACCACCACCTACAACCAGATTAAGCGCAAAAACCAAAAGCGCATCATGACCATCTACTCGAATGTGCTCACGGGCTACAACGGCGATGCGATTACCAAACAAATCCAAACCGATTTGAAAGGCTATACCCTTCACAAAACCGTGAGCTATTCGTTTTCGGGCGTGCAAGAAGAGCAAGGCAAAAACCAAAGCTTCTTACTGTATGCCTTATTCTTGGCCTTGGCAGGGATTGCGCTCATTATTGTGTTGCAGTTTAATTCGGTTTCGAAAACCGTCGTGATTTTATTTACGGTATTGCTCAGTTTTAGTGGCGTATTTTACGGCTATGTGATTGCCAACATGGATTTCGTGATCCTCATGACCATGATGGGCATCATTTCCTTGGCCGGAATTGTGGTGAAAAACGGAATTGTACTCATGGACTTCTTTGTGTTGTTATTAGACAAAAAAGTGATTGATAATAAGGTAGAAAGCCACGATGATTTATCCTTAGAAGACATCAAAGAAGTGATCATCGAATCGGGCAAATCGAGGTTGCGCCCGGTGTTGCTTACGGCCTTGACGGCGGTATTGGGATTAATTCCGTTGGCCATCGGATTGAATTTTGATTTCTTCTCTTTGATTACCGAGTTTAATCCGCATTTCTTTATTGGCGGCGACAACGTGATGTTCTGGGGGCCTTTGGCTTGGACCATCATCTTTGGACTCACCTATGCGACCGTGCTCACCTTGGTCATGGTGCCCGTGATGTTCTATTTGGTAAAACGCACTAAATATGCCTTGCGTGCGCGACGAAACTAAGTTTATATTATAAAAATTAAAAAAGAGTGTATCAATTGGTTACACTCTTTTTTTTGTCTTGCTAGGTTGGCAATAAATTTGTTTTAACACAAGCTATTTTCCGTTGAATCCGGTCATGGTAAATTCCAATCCGGCGGTGCCAAATGACTTAATGGCTTCGCTGGCCAATTCGAGGCGTTCGGGCAGAGCAGCTAGTTCAGACTCGCCCCATTCGCCCAACACATAATTTACTTGTTGGCCTTTTTTGAAGGCGTCGCTAATGCCAAATCGGAAGCGCGCATATTCGTTGCTGTTCAATACCAAATTGATATTTTTTAGGCCGTTGTGTCCGCCGTCACTGCCTTTGGGCTTGATGCGAATCGTCCCGAATGCCAAATTCAAATCGTCGGTGATCACCAGCACATTTTCTTTGGCAATTTTTTCTTTTTCCATCCAATACTGCACCGCTTTGCCACTTAAATTCATGAAGGTATTGGGCTTGAGCAACAAATAGGTACGGCCTTTAAACTTGTATTCGGCCAAAGCGCCCAACTTTACGGTCTCAAACGAAAGCGCTTCTTTTTTGGCCATAAAATCCAAGATTTTAAAACCAATGTTGTGGCGGGTATTTACGTATTCGGCCCCAATATTGCCAAGGCCAACTATCAAAAATTTCTTCATGGGAGCAATCGTTTCGGGTGGTGAGGTGTTGCTAAACAAACGGGTAAACCAATTCATGGCGCAAATGTAAAATAAAAAGCGCACAAAGTTTCGGCAAAAAAAAAGCACCCGTAAAAACGAGTGCTTTTGATAGTAGCCGGAATGAACTTATTTTTTCTTTCCTTTTGCTGGTGCTTTGGCCGCTTTGGCTGCTTCTTGAGCTGCTTTCATTGCCGCACGTGAGATCTTCACTTGACAAACCACGGTGTTTTCTGGGTGCATCAATTTGAAGTTGTTGGCCTCAATTTTGGTTACATACAACTTGTTCCCCATTTCTAATTCTGAAATGTTGGCTTCAATGAAGTCGGGCAAGTGTTTTGGTAGGGCTTTTACTTTTAAACGACGTTGGTTTAAACGCAATTCGCCTCCTAGTAATACACCTGGAGAAGTTCCCACAATTTTTACGGGTACTTCCATCGTGATTTCTTTGCTTTCGTTCAGTTGAAAGAAGTCAATGTGTAAAATTTTGTCCGACACCGGGTGTACCTGAATGTCTTGCAAAATTGCATTATAGGTGTCTTTTCCCAACTCAATCGCTACGGTATGAGCGTTTGGAGTGTACACCAAGTTTTTAAATGCAATTTCTTCTGCTGAGAAATGTACTGCTTGATTTCCTCCGTATAACACGCAAGGAACCTTTCCAGCATTACGTAAGGCTTTAGTCGCAACTTTGCCCACGCTTTCTCTTTCTGATCCTTTAATCGTAATCGATTTCATTGTAAAAAAATTATAGTTATTAATAAAAAATACGTTGTCGGTTGTCGGTTCTCTGTTGTCGGTTTTTTCGAACAGCTGAACCAAGCTTTTTATTCAATTACATCAAGAATTTACCACTAATGGAATTGTTGTGTTGTACCATGTGCATGACTTCGGCAAAAAGCGGGGCACAACTCACCACTTTTATTTTTTTGGATTCTTTTTTGAGCGGAATCGAATCGGTTACGATGAGTTCCAATAACTTGGAATTTTCGATTTTTTCATAGGCACTACCCGATAAAATCGCGTGGGTACATATGGCTCTTACGCTCAAGGCTCCTTTCTCAATCATCAAATCTGCGGCCTTGGCCAAGGTTCCTCCCGTGTCAATCATGTCATCCACCAAGATGACGTGACGTCCTTTTACCTCTCCGATTAATTCCATCGAATCAATCACGTTGGCAATTTTTCGTTGTTTATAACAAATCACCACATCCGATTCCAAATACTTGGAATACGCATAGGCTCTTTTGGAACCTCCCATATCGGGCGATGCGATGGTTAAATTTTCTAATTTCAAACTTTTCACGTACGGCAAAAATATTGTCGAGGCAAAAAGATGGTCTACCGGTTTTTCAAAGAACCCTTGAATCTGATCGGCGTGCAAATCCATGGTCATTACGCGGGTAGCTCCTGCTGCGTCGAGCAAATTGGCTACCAACTTGGCGCCTATTGGCACCCTTGGTTTGTCTTTACGGTCTTGGCGCGCCCATCCAAAATACGGAATTACCGCAGTGATGTGTCGGGCCGAAGCTCGTTTTGCCGCGTCAATCATGAGCAACAATTCCATCAAATTATCTGCCGATGGAAAGGTAGAGCAGACGATAAACACGCGTAACCCTCGAATCGATTCTTCGTATGACGGCTGAAATTCGCCATCACTGTAGGACGAAAAGGTTACTTTACCTAGCGGAACGCCGTATTCTTTGGCAATTTTTTCGGCCAAATAAACACTTTGCGAACACGCAAAAATCTTTGCTTCTGGTTCTAGGTGTGACATTGCATTCTGTTGTTAATGTACGCTGCGCTTAGTACCCGGGTGCACGCTCAAAATTGATCATTGCAGGAGGTAGATAAATGCCTCGGTTGTAGTTAGTTAGTTGTGTGTCGTATTAACGAGGTGCAAATTTAGGAATTAAATCGAAGTGGGAAAGGAAAAAACGGAGTATTTTTTTTAGCGTATGTAAGTATTTTTTTTACATTTGCAGCGTGTTAAAGGAATCTGTTGCAAAACAGATTTTTGCGATAAAAGGATTTTTCCTTTTTTCGTCTGCTACGCCCGGATGGCGGAATTGGTAGACGCGCTGGTCTCAAACACCTGTGGGAAACCGTGCCGGTTCGACTCCGGCTCCGGGTACGTAAAAAGCTCTTCTTTCGAAGAGCTTTTTTAATTTCTCGCAAAGACGCAATCCCGACTGTTCGGGACGCAAAGTTTTTTTGCGACTTGGCGACTTGGTGAGATACTAAAATCCTTTCGTGTAATTATAAGAATCCTAGCTGTATGTTATTTATGGCAAACAATTTGCTAATTACTATAAGAGATTAAATTTTTTAATCTAAAGAAGCTAATTTCTTAAGCAACGCACAGAACAACCATATTTCTTATCGTAGAATACTCTAGCTGCTGCTCCACCAGTATACATTACTGAACGCACCCAAGCCTCTGTATTATTATTTTCAGTAGAACCCCACCAAACAGCAGCCTGACCAGGATCATATGTAGTACCAAATTGATTTATATAACAGGCTGGTAACCCCGTAAACCCTGATGAATTTGTCCCTTGCGAGCCGGGATAGTATTGCCATAATCCTGTTCCCATTGAAATAACTCCTGTAGATTTCATTTGAAAACCTGCAGTATTAAAGTCATCTCCTCCCATAGCATTAGGATCGAGTGTATTAATAAGGTAACTCCACTCAGTATCCGTAGGTATATGCCAGCCTCTTGGAGCTAATCTCTTTCTCAAAGCAGGATTAGCAGCAGAAGCTGCATCATAAATGCCTGCTACTGCATACCAATTATATAACTTACCATACGTCATGTCGTTCGATTGATTATTTCCAACGTAACACCATGCACCAGTTGTTAAATTTCTCCAAGCAAATGGGTCAGACACTTGAGTTATTGGGGTGCCGTCAGAATATTTTGTAACATTGAGATTTTTTGTGCTCCAAATTTGAGTCCCTATTTGCACCTCTTCTAATGCCGTTATTGGAGGTGTCGGTCTTGTGGTGTTAACACTAGATATATTGTTGCTATCCTCAGAATTAGAACAGTTAAAAAGCAACACAACCAAAGTTGTAAACGCACTTCTTACTAATATTTTCTTCATTTTTTTATTTTTTGAATTAAATGTTAATGCAGATTGGAACAATAAAATATTCATAGGCTAAACTAATTTGTTTGACTGCAACCGGAATTCAGTTTGAAAAAAATATTATTTTATGAAAAATCATTGTTCACATCCTTTCTTTTTCCTTGATGAAAAAGAAACAAAAAATCAAGACCTGGGATTTTCGGCGATCAAAATAGGCTCACTTCCTAAAACTAAAAAACTCCCTCGCTAAAGCGGGTCAAACAGTTCGAGTTTCTTTACGGTCCCGACGCTTCGGGATCTCCCTTTTTGTCCCGACGCTTCGGGACGCCTGCCAAATCCTATGATCGGAAAAGTCTTCGGAGGCACTATAATGGATATTGGTCCCGAAGCTTCGGGATTGGAATTTCAGCATTGGAATTTCTAAAGTATTTTATGTGCCCTCCTACCCTTTCGACTTTATGACTTTTGTCTTTTTTTCTCGCAAAGCCGCAATCCCGATCACTCAGGACGCAAAGATTCTTGATGCTCCTTATTTAGTTTTCGAACACTGATTTTAGAAATTATAAAAATTTTATAAATCTGTGTTGCAAAAAAATCAATACAAACACACCCCTGTTCTTAGTATACTTCTACCCTTTTGACTTTATGACTTTTGACTTTACGACTCAAAGCTAATAGCTGCTAGCAAACAATTATTTTTTTGCTTTTAACGCACAAACCCCCGCGTATAATCCCAAAGCAAGTAGCGCCCCAAGGGTGTTGCGCAGTTGGTCACTTACACTTGCATTTCTGCCTACAATAAAGAACATTTGCACGAACTCTAATGTACCGCCTGCCACAAAACTTACGGCAAAAGCGATCCAATATTTTTTGGAATGTAAACGAAAGTAATACAACAACGAGAGGGTGAACAAAAAGTAGCAGGCCACATGAGAAATGTTGGAGAAATTTTCGAGCAGTACGTTGGTTGAAAAATTAATTTTTTGGGCAGAAATACTTTTCTTAAAATTGATGTGCGTTGTGGAGTCACACATATTTCCTAGTAACGGAATTTGATTGGCGACTTGAGCGTCTACTGTTTTTATTCCGCCATCTTCGTATTTTGTCGCCCAAGCAGGGTTCCCAAAACTAAAATAGCAGTCGGATGTGCCATAGGAATACTTGCCTTTTCCGTTGTAATAATACACGGCTAAATCGCCTGCTATTTGAAAGTTGTCTCCCACTTTTGGCATTTCATGTACCACTATTTTCCCTAAATCAGACTCATAGGGGATGCATTCCAAATAGGCAATTACACCCAAAATGAGTAGCGGGTGAATGAGGACTAATTTGATTTTGTGTAGCATGGAATAAAATTGCTACCTACAATAAGCCCAAAAGCAGTTGTGGAAATAAGCCCAATGCAATCGTGAGTAAGGCAGCGTAAATCGCCACGGTATAAAGTAAAATAGGCGTGCCCGTTCTAGTTTCGTTGGCCGGTTTGGTATACATGGCTAAAATCAGTTTGAAGTAATAGCCCACACTGATGATCGAATTGATTACGGCGGCAATAACTACCACCAAAAAGCCTGAGGCAATCGTGATTGTAAACAAGCCTAATTTGGCAAAAAATCCGGCGAATATTGGAATTCCTGCCATAGACAACAAGGCGATGGTCATTACTACTGCTAGAACCGGATTGGTTTTGGCCAAGCCATGAAAATTTACATAATCTTCGTTTTCTCTGTTTTTACATACGTATAAGACTACGGCAAAAGCAGCAATACCCGCAAATGAATAGGCCGCGGCATAATAAAATAAACTGCCGGCTGCCGAAGACAAACTCAACAAGGCCATCAACATGAATCCGGCGTGAGAAATTCCAGAAAAAGCCAACATGCGTTTTACATTTTGTTGTTGCAACGCCATGATATTTCCTACCGTCATGGACGCAATCGAAATGATCGCAATTGTACTAGTAAACTGCGGCGACATATCGGGATTTAAAACTACTATTAATTTATAAAAAGTTGCCATGGCTACTACTTTGGCCAAGGTGCTCATGGTCGCTGTGGTCAAGGCAGGAGAACCTTCGTATACATCGGGCGCCCAAAAATGAAACGGTACCGCTGCGATTTTAAATAACATGCCAATGCACATGAGCAACACCCCTACAAAAAACCAGCTGGGCAATTCGGCCGAATGGGATAATTCTGCGATTTCGGTCACATCAAAGGTGCCCATCGCGCCGTATATTAAACAAATTCCAAACAAGAGTATTCCAGAAGCAAACGATCCCATCAAGAAATACTTCATCCCGGCTTCGTTGCTTTTGAGGTTTAATCGGTTGCTGGCGGCCAAAATGTATAGAGAAATAGAAAGTACTTCGATGCCCAAAAAGAACATGGCCAAGTTGCCAAACGACACCATCGCAACAGCGCCAGACAACATAAATATTTTGATGGCAATAAAATCTGAAAGTTTGCTGGCTTGGTTGTCATAAAAATGATGACTCAAGGCCACTAAAAAAATAGTCAATACGATAAATAAACTCGAGAAACACACCGAATAATTAGACACGACTACCATGTTGTTGTAATAGGCCGCAGGTGCATCATAATCGAGCACGGTGAGTCCCAATATGCCTAATAATCCCAACATCGTAAAGGGGATAATCGCTTTTCTTAGGTTGAGAATCTCCAACAACAGCGTTAAAATTCCTAATCCGATAACGGCAATTAATGTATTCATAGGTGTGTTATTTTAGTGTCAAAAGAGGCGCATTGATTATGCCTCTCCTGTATTTTATTTGAATTGAATTTTAATGTAAGCGTTTGGCAATAATTTCCAAACTCGGCGTAATCAAGTCGTTGATGGGTTTGGGGTAAAACCCAAAAAACAACAATACAGCTACCAACGCGATCATCGTGATGCCTTCTGTTGGGCTGATGTCACAAAAACCTTTGGCATTGGTTTGGCCCAACATTACGTGTTGGAACATTTTGAGCATATAATAAGCGCCTAGGATGATTGTTAATCCACCCAAAAGTGCAAACCAAATGTTACAGGTAAACAAACTGTACAAGACCGTAAATTCACCCACAAAATTGAAGGTTGAGGGCAAGGCCACAGAGGCCAAAACCAATAACATAAACAGGGAAGTAAATCGCGGTGCTTGAGCCCGGATGCCCCCCATTTCTGAAATGGCATGGGTTTGGTAACGGCGATAGATTACTTCGGCGGCCAAGAACAAGCCCACTACCACAAATCCGTGCGCAATCATTTGCATCACAGCGCCACGTAACCCATCTAGGCTCAAAGTATAAATTCCTGCCGCAATGATGCCTACGTGTGATAAAGAAGAGTAAGCCAATAATTTTTTGAGGTCTTTTTGACGCAAGGCTACGATAGCCCCATAGATTACGCCCGCCAAGCCTAAGCCAATCCACCAATTTTTATATTCAATGGCCGCATGCGGAGCCAAAGGCAATTGCCAACGGATTACGCTGTACAATCCCATTTTTAGCATGATCCCCGACAACAACATGGTGCCGACAGCGGGTGCTTTTTGGTATACTTTGGCTTGCCAAGTATGAAATGGAATCAACGGAATTTTGATGGCATAGGCCAAAAAGAACGCCAAGAAAATCCAAAATTGTTCGGTATCTGATAATTTTAGTTGATACAAATCTTTCAACAAGAAACTGCCGGCTTGTTGGTACATGTAGACAAAAGCAACCAACATAAATAACGAGCCTGCAAGTGTATAAATAAAGAACTTCACGACCGCTTTTTTACGGTCTTCGGCATCGCCATTGCCCCAAAGTAAAGCAATAAAATAAATGGGAATCAAGGACAATTCCCAGAAAATATAATACAACAACCCATCTACTGCAAGGAATGTTCCCACCATGGCAAAGGCCATAAAGAGCAACAAGGCGTAGATCGATTTGGCATTTTCGAAATGCGTGCCAAAACCCGATAAAATGATCAAGGGAATTAAGCCGGTGGTGAGTAGCACCATAGCCAATGACAAGCCGTCGGCTAACAAAGCAATACTTACATTGGGCTTAGCAATCCAAGGGGTTACAAAATCTATGTTTTGTCCCATTTGAAATGCGTTCAACAAATAGCAGGAAACGCCCAACGCAAGAGCCGAAAACAACAAGGCTACTTTTGAGGCCCATTGGTTCCCAACCAACAAGGTAACGATAGACCCAACTAATAATAACAGTAATACTGACGATATATCCATTAGAGTATAATTATTGTACGATAAACAAATACGTGATGAGGGCAATTACACCCAATACAAAGGCAAACAAATACAAGCCGGTGTTTCCGTTGTGCACTTTTCTTCCTTGTGCGCCTAGAGCTAACGTTACTTTGGCGAATCCAAAAACAACTGCCGACAAACTGGTTTCTACCGTGTCGCGGAAAAATCGGGAAGCGCTATTGATGGGGTTAACAATGACTTTCATATAGGCTTCGTCCACATAATATTTATGGTACACCACATTGGCAAAACCTTGCATTTGGTCATCGGCTTTGGGTAAACTTTTTTGGGTGATGAATTGATGACGGGCCCATAGAATTCCTATGATTCCGCCCACTAGTGCTACACCCATTAATCCGTATTCTAAACTGCCCAAGGCATGTTCGGCTTCTTCGGCTTGAAATAGAGGAGCCAAATAGTGATTCAACCAAGTGCTGCCTGGTAAATTTATCGCGCCACCAATTGCAGCTAAAATAGCCAATACAATTAAGGGGAAAGTAATTAAAGCAGGGCTTTCGTGCAGGTGTTTTTCTTGCTCGGCTGTTCCGCGGAAGGAAGTGAAAAAAGTCAAGTACATCAAACGGAACATATAAAAGGCTGTCATGATTGAGGCTACTGAACCCACTACCCAAAGGGCAATATTGTGGTGAAACGCAGTAAGTAAAATTTCGTCTTTAGACCAAAAACCCGCCAAAGGAAAAATTCCGGCAATGGCTAAACTGGATACCAACATGGTGATAAAAGTAATGGGCATCGCTTTTTTCAAGCCACCCATTTTGCGCATGTCTTGTTCGCCGTGCAAGGCGTGAATCACAGATCCCGAACCCAAGAACAAACAAGCTTTAAAGAAGGCATGTGTAATTACGTGAAAAACGGCCACTTGATAAGCCCCTAAGCCCAAGGCCAAAAACATTAATCCCAATTGAGAAACCGTAGAATAGGCCAATACTTTTTTGATGTCATTTTGAAATAAGCCAATAGTTGCCGCCAATAAGGCTGTGGCCGCACCTACTATGGCGATAATGGTTTGTACTTCGGGCGCCAAATCAAATAAGAAATGCATGCGCGTCACCATAAATATTCCTGCAGTTACCATGGTGGCGGCGTGAATTAAAGCCGAAACGGGTGTTGGTCCAGCCATCGCGTCGGGCAACCAAGTATACAAAGGAATTTGTGCTGATTTTCCGCAGGCACCAATAAATAAGGCCAAAGCAGCTATAGATAATAAAGTTGAAGGAGTTCCTCCAGCTAAGGCGGTTTGCAATCCAGCAAAATCGAGGGTAGAAAACATACTGCCTAAAATAAAGATGCCGATCAATAAGCCTAAATCGCCTATTCTATTCATGATGAATGCTTTCTTGGCCGCATCATTGTAGTCTTGGTTGCTGTGCCAAAACCCAATAAGCAAGTACGAGCACAAGCCCACGCCTTCCCAGCCTATGAACATGACTACTAAGTTACTGCCCACTACAAGCGTGATCATAAAAAAGACGAAGATGTTCAAATAAGCAAAAAATTTATGCATATTCTCGTCCTCGTGCATGTAACTAATGGAATACAAGTGAATTAACGAGCCAATACCGGTTACAAAAAGCAACCATAAAACGGAGAGTTGATCAAATAGGAATCCAAATTTTATAGAAATCGCTTGCAGTTGAATCCAATCAAACAAAGGAACTGAAACTGCTTTTCCGGTAGCTTGTAGGTTGATAAAAACCAAGAGTGAGGCGACAAATGACACCGCTACGGCCAAGGTTCCCAAAATACCTGAAGCTGTTTTTCCCAGCTGTTTTCCGAAGAAAATGTTGAGTAAAAATCCGGCGAAAGGAGCTAATACTAGTACTAAGGCTAATGAAGTATCCATAGAAAATTATCCTTTTAAATTTTTTAAATTGTCAATATCTATCGACCCTAAGTTTCGGAAAATAGACACCAAAATGGCCAATCCTACCGCTACCTCAGCTGCCGCTACAGCCATCGAGAAAAACACAAACACTTGGCCTTGTGCATCCTGGTGGTAGGTTGAAAAAGCTACAAAAAGCAAATTCACGGCGTTTAACATGATTTCTATCGACATAAAAACAATGATGGCATTTCGGCGATACAGTACGCCAAATACACCGATACAAAACAAGATTACACATAAAAATATGTAGTTCTCGATTCCGATTTGATTCAAGATATTATTCATATTATTTCCCTGATTTTTCTTTTTTAGACAACAACACCACCCCAATCATGGCTACTAATAGCAAGATTGAAACATATTCAAACGGCAACATGTATTCGTTGAGGAGCACTTTGCCTAGCACTTTGGTCGATTGGTAATCCTCGCCCGACAGATCATATTCGCCCACAATGGGTTTTGAATTAATGAAAATAGCGAGCAAAACCAAGCACATGATGCAAAACAAAACAACCGCAGCAAATCGTGTAACTCGCGGTTTATGTACTTCATCTTCTTTGTTTAAGTTCATCAACATCAAGGTGAATAAAAACAAAACCATGATGGCGCCGGTGTATACGATAAAGTTTACGATTCCCAAAAATTGGGCGTTGAGCAACAAATAATGTCCGGTAATAGAGGAGAAACAGATTACCAAATAGATGGCGCTGTGAATGGGATTTTTAGTGAAAATGGTTAAAAAGGCTGTCGCTAATGTGACGGCCGATAACACGCTAAATAAGAGTAAAAATGTAGTCATTAGTTGGCGTTTTTAAGTTGTGCATTTTGCATAGCCCTATCCAAAGGCATGACTAATTTGTCTTTCCCAAAAATAAAATCTTCCCGTTCATAGCTAGCAGGCACCAAGACTTTTGAGGTGGTTAGGTAAATGGCGTCTTTGGGACAAGCTTCTTCACACAGGCCGCAGAAAATACAACGCAACATATTGATCTCGTAGATTTCGGCGTATTTCTCTTCGCGGTATAAATGCAGCTCTTCTTTTGTGCGTTCAGCGGCTTTCATGGTAATCGCTTCTGCCGGACAGGACAAGGCACAAAGACCACAAGCCGTACAGTTTTCACGGCCTTGCTCGTCGCGTTTTAGCATGTGCTGACCCCGATAAACCGGACTCATTTCGCGCACTTGCTCCGGGTATTGAATGGTTACTTTTCGGGTAAATAAATGCTTGAGGGTAATCCATAAACCCTTTACAATGGCAATCAAATACATGCGCTCCAAAAAAGTCATTTCCTTGTTGGAAACTTGTTTTTTACGGCCGGATAAGGATATTGTTTCTAGTGCGGTCATCTGTTCGTTTGGTATTATACTTTAACGTGATTCTAATTAAAAACCTAAATAAGCGGCGATTTCATGGCGTAACAATACAGTTCCGGTAATCACAATATTGGCAATCGACAAGGGGATTAATATGCGCCAGCCCAAGTGCATCAATTGATCGTATCGGAATCTTGGAATGGTCCAACGCACCCACATGTAGAAAAAGATGAATCCACATATTTTGGCAAAAAGCACCCCAATTCCTAGTATGTTCGCCAAGTTTACGCCCCAATGAGTCACGGCCCATTCCATTCCTGGGTAGTTGTATCCGCCAAAAAATAAGACAGATAAAATCGTGGCTGAAATAAACATGTTCGCGTATTCGGCAAACAAATAAAAGCCCATTTTCATAGACGAATATTCGGTGTGGTACCCGCCAATCAACTCCGATTCGCACTCGGCCAAATCAAAGGGAGTACGGTTGGTCTCGGCAAAGGCACAGATTAGGAAAATCAAAAAGGAAAGCGGTTGGTAAAACACATTCCAGTGCAAGCCCGATTGTTGCATCGAAATTTCTTTCAAGCTCAAGGTGCCGGTCATCATCAACAACGCAATCATCGAAAGACCCATGGCCACTTCGTAGGAAACCATTTGAGAAGCAGCTCTAACCGCACCCATTAAGGAAAATTTGTTATTAGATGCCCAGCCGCCTATCATGATGCCGTAAACGCCTACCGATACTACGCCAAAAATGTACAACAAGGAAACGTCTACGTCGGTGGCTTGAAGGATAATGTCTCGGCCAAAGAGGTGTAATTTATCGCCCCAAGGAATCACGGCGCTGGTCATTAAAGCCGTGCTCATGGCAATAGCTGGCCCGATAATAAATAGAATTCTGTTGGGGGTGTTGGGAAAAAATTCTTCTTTCGAAAATAATTTTAATCCGTCGGCCAAGGGCTGAAAAATTCCCCCAATACCGGCTCTATTTGGTCCAATCCGGTCTTGCAACCAGGCGGCAATTTTACGTTCGGCCAAAGTAGAATACATGGCCATTAACATGGTGATGGCAAAAACGACTAAAATCAGTACGCTTTTTTCAATAATAAAGGCACTATTCATTTGACGTTGATTTTGGTGTTAGGGCAGCGGCTTCTTCAAGCGGGATGTCTTTCATGCTAATTTTCTTGCGATCGATGTCACGACCCAATAGAATATTCTTTTCGGTAGCGATTTGCACTTTTTCTAATTTTCGGGTGTAGTTGTTTTGGTTGATCACCGACGTTTTTTCGAAAATTCGTGGCCCTTCAATGACCCAATCTTGCGGGTCTTTATGGTCAAAACGACAGGCGTTGCAAATGAATTCTTCGACTTCATGGTATTGGTCTTTACGACCGGTTACGCGTTGAATTTCGTCGCCAAACATCCAAACGGTGGTTTTTCCGCAGCATTTGGTGCAATTGCGGTGCGCATTATAGGGTTTGTTAAACCACACTCTCGATTTGAATCGGAAGGTTTTATCGGTCAAGGCGCCTACCGGACACACATCAATCATATTACCCGAAAACTCATTGTCAATGGCTTTAGAAATGCAAGTCGAAATGTTGGCGTGATCGCCGCGATCCATTACTCCATGTACCCGGTTGTCGGTTAACTGATCGGCCACCATGACACAACGGTAACACAAAATGCAACGGTTCATGTGCAATTGTATGTTCGGGCCAATATCTTCGGGCTCAAAGGTTCTTTTTTCTTCGATGTAACGCGTTTCGGATTTGCCGTGTTGGAAACTCAAATTCTGCAAATCACATTCGCCGGCTTGGTCACACACTGGGCAATCCAAAGGGTGATTGATCAACAAAAATTCGGTGACTGATTTACGCGCTTCTTGCACGCGAGCCGAGGCGGTACTGGCAATTTCCATCCCGTCTTGACAACCCGTTACACACGAAGGCACCAATTTGGGCATGGGGCGCGGATCGGCTTCACTGCCTTTGGTTACATCGACCAAACAACAACGGCATTTTCCGCCACTTCCTTTTAATTTAGAATAATAACACATGGCTGGTGGCACACTTTCTCCACCAATCATACGAGCAGCTTGCAAGATCGTTGTTCCTGCTTCTACTTCAATTTCTTGACCGTCTATGGTTACTTTCATTCTATTCTTGTTTCAAGTTTCAAGTTCCAGGTTTCAGGTTAAGTCTTGCAAACTTGAAACCTGAAACCTGAAACAAAATTATAGGATTTGCTTAGCCACCAAATGCTTCACTTTTTCAAAAGGCTCAGCAACAAAGTGGTCTCTGTTTTTAATTTTTTCCGGGAAACGAATGTGGTATTCAAACTCGTCTCTAAAGTGACGAATCGCTGCAGCTACAGGCCAAGAAGCCGCATCGCCAAGCGGGCAAATGGTATTTCCTTCTATTTTGCTTTGTATACTCAACAACAAATCGATGTCTTCTTCGCGTCCGTGTCCGTTTTCGATGCGGTGCAATACTTTTTCCAACCAACCGGTTCCTTCTCTACAAGGCGAACATTGTCCGCAGCTTTCGTGGTGATAAAAACGAGAAAAGTTCCAGGTATTGCGTACAATACAAGCCGTGTCATTGTAGACGATAAACCCGCCTGATCCCAACATCGAACCCGTGGCAAAACCACCGTCGCTCAAGGATTCGTAGGTCATTAAACGGTCTTCGCCTGCGGCTGTTTTATAAATTAAATTGGCGGGTAAAACCGGCACCGAACTTCCGCCAGGCACAAAAGCCTTTAAGGGTCGGTCTGAACTCATTCCGCCCAAATAGGCGTCTGAGTTCATGAATTCGTATACGCTCAAGCCCAACTCAATTTCGTAAACGCCCGGATTTTTGATGTGTCCAGAAGCCGAAATCAATTTGGTTCCGGTAGAACGTCCTATTCCTATTTTGGCGTAATCGGCACCCGAATTGTTCACAATCCAAGGCACTGCAGCAATGGTTTCTACATTATTTACTACTGTTGGATTGGTCCACAAACCAGAAATTGCCGGAAAAGGTGGCTTGATTCTTGGGTTTCCGCGTTTGCCTTCGAGGGATTCAATCAAGGCGGTTTCTTCTCCACAGATGTAGGCTCCAGCACCAATTTGAACATATAATTCTAAATCATATCCGGTTCCTAAAATATTTTTACCCAACCAACCGGCTGCACGCGCTTCGGCTAGGGCTCTTTCTAAAATTTTGTATACCCACATGTATTCGCCACGGATGTAGATATAGGATAGGTTACAACCCAAGGCATAACTTGAGGTGATCATTCCTTCGATCAACAAATGCGGAATGTACTCCATCAAAAAACGGTCCTTGAAGGTTCCGGGCTCTGATTCATCGGCGTTGCACACCAAATGTCTGGGCTTCCCTGATTTTTTGTCAATGAAACTCCATTTCATTCCGGTAGGAAATCCTGCGCCACCACGTCCGCGTAGTCCCGAAGTTTTTACTTCTTCAACTACCTCATCGGGAGTAAGGGTTTTCAAGGCTTTTTCAACCGAGGCATAGCCGCCGTTTTGGCGATAGACTTCGTAGGTTTTAATGCCGGGAACGTTAATTTTATCTAATAATATTTTTTGTGACATATTATTTATCGTGTAACGTGATTTTGTTTGCTTTACAATCGTCGATCAATTGATCTATTTTTTCTGGGGTGAGGTGCTCTTGGTAAAAATCGCCCAATTGCATCATCGGAGCATAGCCGCAAGCGCCTAAACATTCTACCCCGCGCACTTCGAAAAGGCCGTCGGCGGTAGGTTCGCCCACTGGCACGCCCAATTTTTGGCAGGTATACTCCATGAGGTTTTCTACGCCGTTTAAACAACAAGGCGAAGTTTGACAAAATTCAAACATGTATTTCCCAATGGGTCGGCGATTGAACATGGTGTAAAAACTCACCACCTCATACACTTCAATGGGTTTAATATGCAGGATTTCGGCTACTTTGTCTTGCAAGGCAACACTCAACCAATTCTCGTGGGCATCTTGCACCTCATGCAACACCGGCAATAAAGCTGATTTGCGTTTGTCGGCCGGATAATGACTGATTAACTCATTGAGGCGAACCATCAAGGCGTCGGTGATATTTATCTCTTGTTTGTACTGCGTGTTCTCCATTTTTATTTTAATTCTGAATGCTGTGTCAGTTCGCTGGCACTCGGGTCAAAAATCGTTCTACTCAATCGGATAGTTTTAGGCGTCTAATTCGCCGGCTATCACATTTAAACTGGACAAGATGACAATGGCGTCTGATAACAACGCGCCTTTAATCATCTCGGGATAAGCTTGGTAATAAATGAAACAAGGTCTGCGGAAATGCAAACGATACGGCGTTCTACTGCCATCGGTTACCAAGTAAAATCCGAGTTCTCCGTTACCGCCTTCAACCGCATGATACACTTCGGCAACCGGAACAGGTACTTCGCCCATCACAATTTTAAAGTGGTAAATCAAGGATTCCATCGTGGTGTACACGTCTTCTTTTGGGGGCAAATAGTAATCGGGCACATCGGCATGGTAAGGGCCTTCTGGCATTTTGGCCAAGGCTTGCTTGATGATGCTGATGCTTTCCCATATTTCGGCATTACGCACACAAAAACGATCGTAGGTATCTCCCGATTTTCCAACCGGAACTATAAAATCAAAATCTTCATAAGAGGAATAGGGCTGCGCTACACGCACGTCATAATCCACCCCTGCCGCACGTAAGTTTGGACCGGTGAATCCGTAAGCCATGGCTTGTTCTGCCGAAATTGCGCCTACATTTACCGTGCGATCAATGAAGATTCTATTGCGTTCAAACAAGTTTTCGAATTCTTTCCAAGCTACTGGAAATTCTTCTAAGAAAACGTCTAATTTACGAAAAGCTTCTGGCGACCAATCGCGCTCAAATCCTCCGATTCGGCCCATATTGGTCGTTAATCGAGCCCCACAAATTTCTTCGTAGATCTCGTATATTTTTTCACGGAATTGAAACACATACAAAAAGCCGGTATACGCTCCGGTGTCTACGCCTAAAATAGAGTTGCAAATGAGGTGATCGGTGATTCGCGCCAACTCCATGACAATGACACGCAGGTATTGCGCACGTTTGGGCACTTCAATGCCCAATAATTTTTCTAAGGTCATCCACCATCCCATGTTGTTGATGGGCGACGAACAATAATTCATGCGGTCGGTGAGTGGTGTAATTTGGTAAAACGGACGATTCTCGGCAATTTTTTCGAAGGCACGGTGAATGTACCCAATGGTCGGTTCAGCATCCACAATGCGTTCGCCATCCATCAATAAGATATTTTGAAAAATCCCATGAGTTGCCGGATGCGTAGGCCCTAAATTCAGGATAGAAAGTTCGTTTCCTTCTTCGTTCAAGGTTTCCTTGATGATTTTTGCGTAACGGTGTTCGGGCGGTAATAATAGCTCTGACATGGTGTCGTAAATTAGGCGTTGGTGGTTGTTCTTCCGAAGAAACGATCGTCTTTGTCGGTTCGGCCGCTGTCTTCCATCGGGAATTCTTTGCGCATCGGAAACGACAACATTTCATCCATATTTAAAATGCGTTTGAGTTGGGGATGTCCACCAAAATGAATTCCGTAGAAATCATAGGTTTCTCGTTCCATCCAATTGGCACAAAGAAAGATATTGCAAGCCGTTTTAATTTCGGGAGTTCCGTTTAAAAAAGCTTTGATCTTAATTCGGGTATTGGTCATCCAATTGTGCAGGTGATACACCACGGCAAACTGATGATCGTCATCATTGTCTGGAAAATGTATGCCACACAAATCGGTTAAAAAATGGAACTGCAGGGATTCCTCGTTTTTCAGGAAAAGCAACAAGGCGGTATTTTTGTCGGCATCTACCTCAAAGGCAATTACATCAAAATCAAGATGAAAATTGCGCACGCTTGTGCCAAATTGTGCTTCTACTTTTTGTTGAATGTCAGCGATTTCTAGGGCCATCTTTATTTGATATTATAAGAAGCTAATAATTCTTGGTATTCAGGGGAACTTCGTCGGCGCACCGATTCGGACTTAACCAATTCTTGCAATTTCATCACCCCATCTACAATTTGTTCTGGTCTTGGTGGACAGCCCGGCACATATACGTCAACCGGAATTACTTTGTCAATACCTTGCAGTACCGAATAGGTGTCAAACACACCTCCCGAAGAAGCGCAAGCTCCTACCGCTATTACCCATCTGGGTTCGGCCATTTGTTCGTATACTTGACGCAAAATTGGCCCCATTTTTTTGGAGATGGTTCCCATAACTAATAACATATCGGCTTGGCGAGGCGAAAAACTCACGCGCTCAGAACCGAAACGGGCTAAATCATAGTGAGACGCCATGGTGGCCATAAATTCAATTCCACAACAGGATGTAGCAAAAGGCAATGGCCATAAGGAATTGGCTCGTGCCAAACCCACTACATCGTTTAGTTTGGTGGCAAAAAATCCTTCCCCTACAACGCCTTCGGGGGGTTCTACCATCGTTACTTTTGAATCACTCATATTTTTTATTTTGAATTGTGGTGTTTTGGAATTCCCTGCAATAAGTGAGTTATATTATTCCCATTCGAGGGCTTTCTTTTTGATGATGTAGAAAAATCCGATGAGCAGCAAGGCCATGAATACAATCATTTTGCCCATTCCTTCTATGCCCATTTCTTTGAAGTTTATGGCCCAAGGATATAAGAAAATTACCTCGACATCAAACAAAACAAAGAGAATGGCTACCACAAAATATTTTACCGAAAAGGGGATTCGTGCATTGCCGTAGGATTCGATTCCGCACTCAAAATTTTTGTCTTTGCTTTCAGATTTTCTTAGCGGACCTAATTTTCCTGAAATTAGTATCGTCCCTACTACAAAACCTACTGCCAACAAGAGCTGCATGAATATAGGTAGGAAGTCTAATTGATTGGATTGCATAGCTTTTTTATTTAAAAAAATTTGCGACAAAGATAAGTGTGTATTCTTAAAAACCAACGAAAAAAAGGGATTTTCCTTGACGATTTTTTAAGGTGATTTTGTAATTTTTAATGATTTTAAATAAGTTGATAAATTCAGTTCGACTTATTTAGCACAGGCGGATTTTTTACGTTTCGCTTCTTTGAAATTACGCTACACTTTTTGGTGATTTTATTCCATAAAAAAACGTCCCGAAATATTCGGGACGTTAAACATTCTAGGAAACAAATATGTATATATTAGTCTTCGATAACTACTACTTGAGCAGCAACTTTACCTTTACGACCTTCTTCTTCTTCATAACTTACTCTGTCACCTTCACGAAGTTCTTCCGCTTTGATTCCTGATGCATGAACGAAGATGTCTTTTCCTGTTTCTTCATCTGTAATGAATCCATAACCTTTAGATTCATTGAAAAATTTTACTGTACCTGTACGCATTGTAATTGTAATAATAATTTATAATGCGACAAATGTAGGTGTAAAAACAATACAAAAAGATTTCTTACGAAGAAATTTGAAAAAAAATCTTGATTATCAACGTTTTCTGAATCTTTTTAACATAAATCTAGGCTAAATTTAACTGAATGTGCAGTTCTTTTAATTGTTTGTCATCTATCGCAGCAGGCGCATCAATCATGACATCACGGCCAGAATTGTTTTTAGGGAAGGCGATAAAATCACGAATAGTTTCTTGCCCGCCCAAAATTGCCACCAATCGGTCTAAACCAAAAGCCAATCCTCCGTGAGGTGGGGCGCCAAACTGGAATGCATCCATCAAAAAGCCAAATTGATTCTTGGCTTCTTCGGGTGTGAATCCTAAATAGTTAAACATCAGTTGCTGGGTTGCTTTGTCGTGAATTCGAATCGATCCACCACCAATTTCATTTCCATTCAACACCATGTCATAGGCATTGGCTCTTACTTTGCCTGGATCGGTCTCCAAAAAATGCATGTCTTCTGGTTTGGGAGAAGTAAACGGATGGTGCATGGCATGGTAACGCCCACTCTCTTCTTCAAACTCCAAAAGCGGAAAATCGACTACCCATAAGGGCGCAAATTCATCGGGCTTACGCAAGCCCAATCGGGTGGCCATTTCCATGCGCAAGGCGCTCAATTGAGTGCGTGTTTTATCGGCATTTCCAGACAACACCAGGATCATGTCGCCAGGATTTGCTCCTGTGATTTTAGCCCAGTGTGCCAAATCAGCTTGGTCATAAAATTTATCTACCGAGGATTTGTAGGTTCCATCTGTATTGCATTTCACATATACCATGCCGCTCGCGCCAATTTGTGGGCGTTTGATCCAATCTATTATTCCATCAATTTCTTTGCGGGTTAATTCGCCGGCGCTTGGCACCGCTATTCCAACCACCAATTCGGCTGAGTTAAACACCGGAAAATCTTTGTGCTGGGCTACCGCGTTGAGTTCGCCAAATTCCATTCCAAAACGTATGTCTGGCTTGTCATTTCCGTAGGTTTTCATGGCGTGTTCGTAGGTCATTCTGGGGAATTTCTCTACTTCAATTCCTTTGATTTCTTTGAGTAAATGACGGGTAAGTCCCTCAAAGGTATTCAGAATATCTTCTTGCTCTACAAAAGCCATTTCGCAGTCTATTTGGGTAAACTCGGGTTGGCGATCGGCGCGCAAATCTTCGTCGCGGAAACATTTTACAATCTGAAAATACTTGTCCATTCCGCCCACCATCAACAATTGCTTGAAGGTTTGTGGCGATTGGGGCAAGGCATAAAATTGACCTTCGTTCATGCGGCTTGGCACTACAAAATCTCGGGCGCCTTCGGGAGTAGATTTGATTAAATAAGGGGTTTCGACTTCGCAAAAATCTTGAGCCGAAAGGTACTTGCGCACTTCCATGGCTACTTTATGGCGAAACAACAAATTGTTTTTTACCGGATTTCTACGAATGTCGATATAGCGGTATTTCATGCGGATGTCCTCTCCGCCATCGGTATCGTCTTCTATGGTAAAAGGAGGAGTCAACGAACCATTGAGGATAGTAAGTTTCGAAACTAAAATTTCAATGTCCCCGGTAGTCATGCCCGAATTTTTAGATTCGCGTTCAATGACCGTTCCCGTTACTTGAATCACATACTCTCTCCCCAAAGTTTTCGCTAATTCAAAAACAGCTTTCTCGGTGCGGCTTTCGTCAAAGATCAATTGGGTAATGCCATAGCGATCGCGCAAATCAACCCAGTTCATGAACCCTTTGTCTCTTGATTTTTGTACCCAACCCGCTAAAGTAACTTCGGTATTGATGTGCGCGGCGTTTAATTCGCCACAGGTATGACTTCTATACATGCTATCTAATTTAGTGTGCAAATTTAGGACTAATTCTGAATTTTACTGGCTGCTGAACCATTTTTACGTAAATTATTTCGAACTCTTTTTGTGGTGAATTCAAAAAAAAAGCGCTCAAATTGAGCGCTTTTCTTCTGGTGTTTTAAAACTTATTGAATCACAATTCGTTTCACGATTTTATTGGTTCCATTGGTGATTGACACCAAGTAGATTCCTGCTTGTGCATTTTCTAACTGTAAGGTCTCAGAGAACAAGCCGTTGTTTGCAAATGATTTACCGTAGATTTTTCTTCCGCTCAAATCATGCACATCAATGTCAATTTTAGCACTTGAATTGGGTTTGAACTCTACCGTAAACGATCCGTTGTTTGGATTAGGATACAAGGCAAAATTTTCGAAACCAAATTCTGGAGTTGCTAATAACTGTGTAGACTGTGCGCAAATTTGAATAGAGAATGAATTGATTGATCCTGAATCAGCACCATTTACCATATCTCTAAATCCAAACTGCCAGTTTCCTTGTTGGCTAAATCCATTTAAAGTATTCAAGTTGATGTTTGTAGGAGCAAAAGTACCCGCTAAAGGACTCGCACAAGCCAAAGCAGCTGCCTGACTGTCAAAAGTCACATTCATATTGGCACTTCCGGTACAATGCTGGTTGTAATAAGTAGCCAAAGTTCCTCCCGGACGTATAACGGCCATTTGCAAGTTTTGCAAATTAGAATGCGTAGCGTTTACCGTAATGTTTACATCACTAATAGTTCCTGCAGTTGGTACACTTATAGATTTGGTGGTCCATGAATTGGTTCCGTTTGTCAAGTTGAATGCCGCTCCTCCATAGGTATAAGTCACGCAATTGGTTACTACTTGGTACCCAATATAAAATGGAGTAGCGTTAATTGCATAATAGATATTTCCTGTAGGCGCAATCATTAAACGACAATTCAACGAAGCCGGAGTTGCAGGAACAATGATGTCTTCTGTTCCGTCATTTGGGGTATCTGCCGCTATGGTGTAAGGGAATGTTTGACCTCCATCGAGAGACAACATAATATTTACATTGGTTGATCCCGCTAAGGTATTCGCATTATTTACATCCCAAGTAATGGTTTTGGTTGCGCCTTGTGCCCATGCTTCTCCAACCGTATTTTGAGAAGTTACGGCAAAGGGCCCAATCGTATTGCTTGTAATAACCGTAATCCCTGCAGAACTGGTTTGTTGATTTCCTGCAGCGTGGTTGTCACGGGCAGTAAATACAAATTTTGAAGTTCTTGCCACTGAGTTTACAGATTCCCATTGAGTAGACAACACCCCAGTTAATACACTGGCATAAGCCGGCATGAAACGAATTGGAGAAGATCCTGGGGTAAACGAGCGGAAGTTAGGGCCAGAGGTTTTGGTTGGAGCAGCCACGCTATTTGCCGCTGTCGCTGTAGATCCGGCGCTGTCAATAGATTCCCAAGTATAGGTCATGGCATCACCATCAGGATCTGTAACTACTCCTTTTAGAATATAGGGTGTGCTCTTTGGAATCGTAAATGAAGTGGCAGGAGATGAGGTATTCGCTGTGGGAGTTGGAAACGTAATTACAGGAATTGCATTGTTTGTAATTGGCGTACTAACTGGACAGGTTTTGGTGTTTAAATTGGTTTGTATTTGTTTGATGTTGGCATAGGTATAATAAGCATCTGAATGCGCTTGTACATCATAGCTGGTAATTCCGGCATACCCCATAATGGTCGATCCACTTCCGGGTTCTACATTTACCCCTGTGCCTTCGGTGGCGTAGGAGAAACTGTGATTTCCACCCAATTGGTGACCCATTTCATGCACTACATAGTCAATGTCAAACGTATCTCCTGCTGGGATGTTGTCTGATGGCGAAGTAAACGCGCTTCCTTTTTGCCCATCAACGCAAACACAGCCGATGCAACCTGCATTTCCTCCGCCGCCTGAAGCGCCAAATAAATGCCCAATGTCATAACTCCCTTCTCCAATAGTGCTGGTTAATGCGCCTTGTAATTCTGCGTTCCAAGCCCCGCCCGAACCAGTAGATCCTGGAGAATAAGGGTCGGTGTTGGCGTTCGTATAAATTACAGAGGTATTGTTGGCAATTATATTTAAATGGAGGGCTAAGTCTTTTTCCATCACTCCATTTACACGGCTCATGGTGGCATTCATTCCGCCCAAGGCTCCTGCTACAGTGCCCCCAAAATAGGTAGTATATTCCCCAACGCAAGACAAAGCCAAACGCATGGTTTTGTAGGATAAGTTGCTGGCGCGATTTACAATAGCTGGGTCGTTCAAAATTCCTTGCACTGCAACTTGATCAATTGTATTACAGCTGAAAGGCATACGTGGAGTTGTTCTTGACTTGGCATCAAACAACACATAAACCGAATGGTCTTTGGTGTAGGGCTCTATGAATTCGTTGCCGTTGTCGGCTCTCAATACCATCGTTTGAACCCCTTTTGGATCAATACTAAAATTGATTGTAGAAGATTTGTCGGCTTCGCTGTAACCAGAAAAAGCGCGAATGTCGGGAAATTGAGCCTGAAGTGCAGGTTCAAAATTGGAATTTTCCCAAACCAAGAATTTCTCTAATTCTCCATTTGCGTTTGGAAAATAAACCTCAGCACCGGCTTGACCAGAAAATTTAGCGGGCACTTGCGTTAAAGCTTGTTTGAATTCGTTTAAATTTAACGTAAATAACACTTGATTTTCAGAATAAGAAGTCGTTCTGATTAGTGATTCTTGAGAAATTTGTGTAGCGGAAAGTTTTTTCCATGCTCCAAAATTTTGAGCAAATACTTGTGTGAAAGAACACAGTATAGCAGCTAATAGTAAAGTTTTTTTCATTTTTAAGTTGTATAAAATAGGAGGTAAAAATACTATTTTTTTTGTGTTTTGAGGAAATCAGCGCGCTATTTTAGAAAATATGCAATGTTAAAATTTGATATTTGGTTTATTAATCGGCAATTTATCAATTGGGATGGTTAAATTTGGCGCAATTTTAAAATAGGCATTTTGACTAGCTTTCAAGGAATTGATTTATTTATACCGAAAGGTAAAACCGTGGTTACCATTGGCACTTTTGACGGGGTGCACCTTGGCCACCAAAAAATCATTCAGCACCTTATTGATGCCGCAAAAAAAGCAAACTGCGAAAGTGTAATTCTTACTTTTTTTCCGCATCCGAGAATGGTATTGCAAGGCGATCAATCCATTCAATTGTTAAATACAATCAAAGAACGCACAGAATTGTTGGCAAATACGGGTATTGATTACCTTGTTGTTCACCCTTTTGACGAAGCTTTTTCGTCGCTTTCGGCCGAGGAATTTATAAAAACCGTGCTGGTTGACAAACTGAATGTGCACCAAATAATTGTAGGTCATGACCATCGATTTGGCAAAAATCGCACGGCCGATTTTCACGACTTGGTTCAATTTGGACAAAAATATGGTTTTCAAGTCGCTCAAATTGAAGCCGAAATGCTCCACGAAGTAAATGTGAGTTCTACAAAAATCAGGACTGCCTTGCTGGCTGGCGAAATAAAATTAGCCGGCGACTATTTGGGACAGCCCTACCAATTGAACGGAACTGTAGCCTCGGGAAAACAATTGGGCAGGACCATTGGGTTCCCCACCGCCAATCTCGAAATCCCAGAACCGTATAAACTCATCCCAAAACGAGGCGTTTATTTGGTGCGCAGTAAAATAAACAACTTGCCTGTTTATGGACTCATGAATATCGGTTTTCGGCCAACAGTAAGCGGCACAGACCAAACCATTGAAATTCACTTTTTACATTTTGACGGAGATTTATATGGCCAAACGATTCGTGTAGACTTGCTAGATTTTTGGCGTAACGAACAAAAATTTGACTCGGTCGAAGCCTTAAAAACACAGCTTGAAAAAGACAAAGAATGGGCTTTGCGAGCAATAGCAAATCTGTAACAATTGGCCGAATAAACTTTTTACTTCTTGACTAATTTCCTACTTTTGACCCATTCAAAACAAAAAGGTATGTCGAGCACAAAACACAATTGGACTAAGGAAGAGATTATAGCCATCTACAACAAACCCGTAATGGATTTGCTCTACGAAGCGGCCACCATCCACAGAGTAAATCACGATCCAAATGTGGTACAAGTTTCTACACTTTTATCTATAAAAACAGGTGGATGCCCTGAAGATTGCGGCTACTGTCCGCAAGCAGCGCGTTACCATACTAATATTGAAGGCAATGACTTGATGTCGGTGCAACAAGTAAAAGCACAAGCCTTAAGAGCCAAATCGAGCGGATCCTCGCGCGTGTGCATGGGAGCGGCTTGGCGAAATGTAAAAGACGGACCCGAATTTGACCAAGTACTCGAAATGGTGCGCACCATCAACAAATTAGAGATGGAAGTTTGTTGTACTCTGGGTATGCTCACCGAAAATCAAGCCAAACGATTGGCCGAGGCCGGCTTGTATGCCTACAACCACAACCTAGATACCTCTGAAGAATACTACAAAGAAGTCATTTCAACTCGTGGGTTTGAAGACCGTTTGGAAACCATTGAGAATGTTCGCAAAACCAATGTAACCGTATGCAGTGGTGGAATCATTGGCATGGGCGAATCAATCGAAGATCGCGCAGGCATGTTAGTGGCGCTTTCTACCTTAAATCCTCAACCCGAATCGGTGCCCATCAATGCCTTGGTTGCGGTAGAAGGGACACCCATGGAAGACGAAAAACCAATAGAAATTTGGGAAATGATCCGCATGGTGGCTACCACCCGAATCGTAATGCCCGAAACACAAGTGCGTCTATCGGCCGGAAGAACCAATATGAATCGCGAAGGTCAGGCGCTCTGTTTCTTTGCCGGTGCCAATTCTATTTTTGCGGGAGACAAATTACTGACTACTCCCAATCCCGATGTAAATGAAGACATGAAAATGTTTGAGCTCTTGGGGTTATCCCCACAAAAACCTTTCATTAAAATCATGCAACCCAAAACAGTCGAGGCCGAAGATTCACAATTCCAACCATTGGGCGAAAAACCAAGATGGACTAGACCCGGCCACGTGATTGAACGCAATTTAGAAGCCTCTAAAAAAACAACTTAATACAGGATTTTTGAAGTTGAAGTAGTTCCGTCTTGTAAGGCTGTTTTAACCAAAACTACTTGCGAAGGGATTTCGAGCAATACAACACATTCTTGTGCTGTAGTTTTTTGTGTGTGCAACGTTCTGCCTAGCAAATCATAAATTTCTACTTGCTTGATGGGAGAAGACGCGCTGCGAACTGCAATTCCAGTTGTGATTTTTTGTACAAAAACCGCCTGATTTTCTGGAGTTTTTTCTTTTGAGTAGGTTTCAATATTGTTGTTGAATCGCAACACAAAACGGTTTTTAAATTCTCCTGTTTCGCTATAAAAAGTATAAGCCCCTTGGTTTAAATCATGAATTGAGTGCAACAACAAATCTTCTAAATAAATTTGCTTTTGTACAAACAGTCCTTCTTTGCGATCTATACTGATCTCAAAGTTGCCTGAAATACCCGCCTGATACCCAATAGCAAAATGGTCTTGTGTAGAAAACGGAAAGCCGTTGGATTGGATAGCCAATTGTTTTGTCCCGTTTTTGGTGTAAAAGTTTACATAGCTATTGCCGTTTAATACCTCTCCATCAAAACCTCGGTCATACCCATTGGTCGCTAAGGGGTGGTAGCCAACCAAAAGCTGCTTAAAAGCGCCTTGCGCATTGGTTAAATTCAACCACAAACGATCGGCTGCTGGCGCAATAGTAGAAGCCGGATTGGCAACTACTTCCCTGAAAAACTCACTGTTGTTGGTGGTTAAACGCATGTTGTTGTAAAAACTCAGGTTGCCATTGGCCAATCCCTTGATAAAGAAACTCTGTCCTGAGGCGATATTGCCTGTTGGAACAGTATTGTTTAAACCCGGAGAGGCAGATGCTCTTGTGCCCACTGTGCCCGAATAGTTGTATACCGCATAGTCATTTGAAGTATAAACATTATTGGTAAGCGGGGTGTTGTGTGTCCACAAATAAATAGTGCCTTCGACCACACCGGCATTATCCGGATACGACAATAGAGCATTTGCACTGATGGCCGAGGGATAAGGGTTTCCTATTAAATTTAAATTACTGGCTCCCAGTACAATGGGAGTTTGGATGAATCCATTATTGGGAATGCCATTAAACTCACCTGTATTAAAAACAGCAGGCGTCACTATATCGAAGGTTTGGGGCGCTCTGATGATGTATCCTTTTCCAATTGACATGGTGGTAGTGTTGGGTACATATACCCAATTGCCGACAGTGGGATCAAACTGAAAATACTTGTCGGCGAGGGTTAATGGCGAGAAGGAAAACAAGGATTGCCCTGCCACAGGTGTAGACCAATAGGTATAATCATAGCGACGCATGGGGGTGCTGTATCGTTTGATTTTGGCTGCACCAGTATTGACCGCAAAATCATTTTTTTGCACTAATATTCCGTTGTTTTCAATTTGAAAAACCCCTTTGATATCTATATCTCCTTCGATGGTAAAATTCGTGTTTGGGCTAATGGTTACCGTTTTTCCGGCATTAACTAAGCACTTACAAGCCGAAACGTTTCCGTTGGTTGTTGAAGTGTAATTTCCATTAAAAATTGCTTTGATATTGTTTACCGGTGCTCCGTTACTCCAAGCCACGCCATCCCAAGTAGTAGCAATGTCTTTTCGGCCATACAAATACAGGTTGTCTAGGGCCCAAATTTCGTTGAGGTTGCAATTTAGGGTGATTTTAATTTTTAAGGTGGTCGACTTGGGGAGTTTGCCTAAGTTGATTGTTGAGTATCCATTTGTGGTTAAGTATCCGCCGCCTCCGGGATTATAATTGGTAGAAATGTTATCCCCATCATAATTTTGAATGACCATTCCGGTACCTGATACAAAGGACCATTTGGAGTTGGTATTTCCTTGAATTAATAGTTCGTTAGAATAGGTAGTGCCTCCGTTGGCACTCACCGCTACAATTACGCGGTCAAGCGCATCCATTCCTTCGGCTGCAGTACTGGCCAAAGCTGCCAGTCTAAAACTCAATTGCAAATCGGCGTAGGCCGAAGTATCGAGTGTAGCCATGGTAACTACTACTGTACTATTCGCTACTTGTAAACTCTTGGTGTCAATAAATTTATTAGACATAATTACCCCATTATCTGCCAAAGCACCATATGCTGTCCCTGCGGCTACTGTTGTAACCCCCGATGCAGAGTAATTCCATGTAGGGCCAGGGGTAACGGGCGTTTCAAAATTTTGCATGGCAACAATTTCTGTCGGCCCTAAATTACAAGGCATGTAATCTACTCCATAACCGCTCACGGCAAAGGTGTAGGGGTTTTCATTGATATCGTCATTTACAATAGACACCACTGCGTTGCGTTGCCCTGTAGCCAAGGGGTCAAAGCGAATTACAAAAGTAGTGGTAGCCCCTATTGCTACGGTTGTTGCTGGAGGAGTAATCACCGTAAAGTCGGCTGCTTGCAAACCAGAAATAGTAATTGCACCCAGAGTTAAGGCTAAGGTGCCTGTATTCGAAATCGTATAGGTTCTCTCTAATGTACCTGTTGTAACATTTAAATAATCAAAAAAAGTGTGGTTGAATGGCGTAGCTGCAGTAGCTCCACTAATAATAGGCTGTGTATTCCCGCTTATGTCTATTTCTGGGGTGAGGCCAGTTCCCTGAACCAAGAAGGTAAAAGGTCCTTCGTCGGGATCGTTATTTGGAATCGTGACCAAAGCCGAGCGAATCCCTCCTCCAGTTGGGGAGAATTGAATCGAGAAGTTTTTGGTATATCCGGGCAACAATGTAGTCCCTACTAGAGTGGTTGTAACTATAAAATCAGTGGGGTTATTCCCGCTTAAATATATATAGGGCGCCGCTCCTGTAAATAAAACTGGTGCATTTTGAGGGCAATCGTTCCGGACGATAAAATTCTTTATAACATTTGTTCCAATGGCAACCGATCCGAAGAGGGTGTTGTTTAAAGTCGAAGGGACTAAACTTCCGTTGGTCACGATGCTCAAACCACCGCCAATCGGGCCTCCATTGATGCGAATATCCGGAACAGGTATGATACCATATCCTTGAATGTCAAACCAATAGGGGTTTTCGTCGGTGTCGTTGCTAAATATATTAATTCGTGCCGTATGCAGCCCTTGAAAACTAGGGTCAAAGGTTACCGTAAGAGATAAACTACTTATGGTTGCCGAAGCCGAAGCTATGGTTCCGGAAGGAACTATCCCCAATATGGTAAAATTGGCCGCATTTGTTCCGGTTATAGATACGCTAGTTATGTTTAAGGGGAGTGCCCCTAAATTCTGAATAAAATAAGTAATGGATTGTACGGTGTTTAACGTAGAGATCGGTGAAATTATCGGGGCATAATCTGTTCCTTCGCCAACGGTTGGCGTAGTGTCGCCAGAATAAACAGTGCTTCCGTAAGCCGTTACATTAATTTCTGGTGCCGGAGCGCCAAAGGTTGCCGCGATTGTGATGTCATCTAATCCAAACTCATCACTATTTGAAGTTCCCGTAATAATTTCTGGTGTCCAACGCACATAATAAAACGACCCTGGAGATAAATTTAAACTGGAAATAATTATTACTCGGGAGGGCGATAAAGTTTCTACATGCACCCACTGAAAAGCATCGGCTACATCTGGGGACACATAATTCAATGCCGGCTCATTGATGAAGTTGATGTTGTCTGGCGAATGAGAAAAATTCATTGAAGAAGAATTTATTTCATCATTACGCACAAACAAATCATAGGAAATTGTCAATTGGGTGATGTTGGTTGTTCCGGTATTTTTAATTTTTAAGGTGATGGTTCCGGGATCAAAATCAGAAAGCCCCGGTTGAATTAACAAAGCGGGGTTTACATCAGAACTGGGCGTGTCGGTATACGCATAAATTCCTGGGGTAGTAACCGCCGTAGAAGTGGCTCCTCGGGCAAAATCATCTAAGATTTGTGTGCCTCCAAAAAGCAAATTCCCGTAACTCCAACCCTTTATTTCCCAGGCATTAGAGTTTAATCTTCCCGCCACAGTGGGAATAGGCTGAAACCCCGCGCCAGTAAAAGCGGTGCTGGGTGTAGTTCCTACAGAGGGTTGCGTAGTATTTGAGAAATCGATAAGCGCAGTTGGTGCCGCATTACTCACCAAAACCTGAGCATGCACGCCAAATACTCCAAATAGGAATCCCAAAAAAAGTAGTATGTATTTAATCCTCATCCGTATACCTTTGAGACTTCCCCAGGCAAATCATATGCGCTGTGCCTACAAACAAACATACAAAGAAAAGAATTACAACGAATTAGCCGCTATTTCAAATCGATAATTTGACTAAAAAAATCGACAAACAACAATAAAACAAGCCCGTTACTTAAAAGACTATTTTTTTAGTGCATTGAGCCCCCGATTTCAAGAGGACTTTTACCAATACTACCGATTGATTCAAGTAGGCCTGCACCGAATAACTATTGTTGTAAATACCCGTTTGCGCAAAGAGCATTCGACCCAGTAAATCATATACCTCTACCTGCAGAATTTCATCCTGTGCCGACTGCAATTCAATTTGGTTGTCTCGACTAAAAATACGAACCTGGTTTCTCGTTAAATCGAAGGGATTAGTAGCTAGCTCTGGGGTATAGCGAATGGAAAATCGATTGGCAAATGTGCCCGATTCCGTGGTGAAAACGTAGGCAGATTGAGTTAAATCATGCAGGGTATTTAGCGAATGATCTACCAAATATATGGGTTGATTTTGAGCAGAAAACAAGCCTTCGGCCGCATCGATTTCTAGGGTGAATAACCCAGAAACCGCAGCAAAATAACCCAACGGGATTTCGTCGCTTTGCTCAAAGGCAGGACGGGCTTGAATCTTGTAGGTTGAATCTCCAATTGTAGAATAAAAACTGAGGTAATTTTTTGTTTTGGCAACCAAGGCATCGTAGCCCAAATCTTCCCCATAGGTAGCGCCATCCAGGTAGCCTATGAGTTGCTGACTAAACATGCCGTCAGCATTTTTAAGGTTTAACCAATAGCGGTTCATGGCATTATTTTCGGAAGCCAGAACCGGTGCTGCTGTTCTAAAAAATTGCGAATTCGAGTAGTTTTTGTTGCGCATGCTGTTGGTAAACTGCACATTGGTTGCCGTAATTGCTTCTACCATAAAAGCCTGAGCTGTGCCAATTTTTCCATTCGGCAAAGCACTTCCGGTATAACTGGTTCGGGTGCCTCCCGTTTTGTTATATACCGCATAATCATCCGAAATAAAATTTTGCGCATCTGGACCAGGATTTGAAACAGAAATTGCCCCAACATGTGTCCAAAAATAAAGCGAGCCACTGATGTTTGGATTGGCATCGATAAAGGCATTGGCATCAATAGAAGACGGATACGGGTTCCCAATTAAATTATAATCATCGGTTGTTTCACTCGTGTTTGCACTCAATGCCAGTGGCAAAGTAATTGTCCCTGTTGAAACTTTGCCCGTAAAGGCAACCGAAACTGGGCTCGAAGGATAGGAGGCTTGTGTAGTGGGCATCATCACCGCATAGCCTTTTCCGGGGGTCATGGATGCGGCGGAGCCAGCAAAAGTCCAGGCAAAAGGGGCTGCATCATCAAACCCATCGGGAACTGTGGCGGTTACAACTCCTGCGTTATTGATGGTTTGGGTATCCGAAAAATTTGATGTAGTAAAGGTAAAAGAGTAATCGGTGCGCCAAGTAGGAAAGGTGCTGCCCAGATTGGCCGAGACTACCGGCGACGACCAATAGGTATAGTCAAACTTATCAAAAGGTACCGTAGTTCGGTATACTTGAATAGTTCCATTGTTCGTTACAAGTCCGGCATTTTCTATCATCACCAAGGAACCGCTGTCTTCGACTTGCAAATTGGCGGAGGCTTGAACGCTGAGGTCGTTTTGGAGGTTGATGTAATGATTGGGTGTAATCGTTGCAAGAACTCCCGAATTGATCGTGAGGCTGCAGGCATCAATATTGCCGTGGGTGGTGGTGTTGTAATCCCCTGCAAGAACCGCAGGAATTGTAATTGAAGGCGCAGAAGGCGACCAAGAAGTTCCATTCCATACCACCGCGGTGGTCGGGGTCACTTTTACAGCATTTGATGCAGCGAAACAAGTTGCTGAATTCTCCCGAACTTGGCAATAAAACTGGTACCCATCCAAGCCACTCACATCGCTAATAGACAAGGTTGCCGAAGTTGTGCCGTTGTATATTCCGGTATTGGTTAAGGTTGTCCAGGTAGCAACATTTGGCGCAACGACATACCATTGGTAGGCCAATTCCTGCGCATCTCCTGCTCCGTTATACCCTTCGGCAGCCGTCACGCTAATGCTAGCCGCTTTACAAGTAGGCGTATAAACAGGTTGGGTTACCACTAATGGCGGTAAAGAAGTCGCGGCGAAAGTATAGAACCCAATAGTTGAATAGTCATTTGTGCTGCACGAAGCAGCCCCAGTTCCTACCCAGTTAATGATCGTCCAGTCGTTGGCAACAAACAAAGACGAAGGCAGTGTTGCAGTGGGTTTTCGTTGAAAACTTGCTCCGCGATCTCCTAAGCCCATCGCATCAGCCCAATTGTTTGAACCATATACCCCAAATGAGTCAATCAAATTGCTGTTGTAAAATAAGCCAATGTGATCGTTTCCGTTTACATCAAAATTAATCCCTCCCGAACTTGGTCCCGTCTGGTTGGCATACGAACCATCGCCTCCCGAGGTAGTACACAACCCGTCACTCCCAACCGACACCACGTAGGTACTTCCGTTGGCCAAATTGAAATTTGCCAATGCCACTGTATTAGAATACGCAGCGCCATTACTGGCGGTTTTAAGGCTGTAATTGGCCAGATTTACTGCAGTGCCTGTACCGTTATATAATTCTATATAGGTGAGTCCTCCCGAGGTGGCGTCTGTTACCTCGCTGATAAAGAGCTGCGGAGCCAATGTGCTTCCTTGACAACTGCTGGCATTAAAATCAACCACAGTAAATGGCGTAGAAACAGCACAGCCCAACGAATTGGTGAGGATGATGTTTCCGCTAACTGCGGCGTTTGGAACGGTAATTTTTACTTGGGCTGCCGAAACAGGAATTATTGTGGCGGGCAAAGTGTTTAGTGCGCCACTCAGTCCCGACAAAAATGCAGCAGAATTGGTTAAGGTAATTTCGGTCCCTACTGGCCCTGAAGTAGGCGTAGCTGTAAGCGTCTCGACAGCACAAATGCCTTGGCCAGAAAAATTAATCACATAGGGGTTCTCGGCGCCCGAACTGTCATTGTTTGGAATGCTAATAGAAGCCGTAAAGGTGCCTGAGGTAAGCGGATAGAATCGAATCGTAAAGGTGGTTGTCCCGGTTGGGCCTAGAACCGGACTTGAATAGGCCGACAACAACGTAAAATAAGCGGCCCCCGATAGAGTAGCTGCAGACAAATTTAAATCTTGTTGTCCTAAATTTTGTACGGTAAATACCACATCTGTAAATGCCCCTACATTGGTGTTGGCAAAAGTATAGGTTGATGCGGTGAGGTAATTGGTCGCTCCTTGCACCACATTGATTTCAGGATCGCGATAGCCTTTGGTTACCCGGGTTGTTACTACCAATTGGGTGCAATTGATTGTCAAGGTATTGGCTGCAGATGCAACGCCGTTATTGAGCCATGCACTTCCGCTCCATTGGTTTGACAAACACAAGGACTCATTTCCTACTACATCTGCGGGATAATAAGTAGCGTTGATTTGGTAGCTCGTAGGATTTAAATTAGTAAGCGTTCGTTTCATTTCCCAATAGCGGGTAATGTAATCTGTTGAGGCATCGAGTGCGGGATCTTTCACGTCGTTAACCGAAAAGGTCATATAGCCTGTGCCGGGATAGGTTCCGCCAACTAGGGTGATTGATACAGGGGAATATTGCATGCCATCGGCCGAAGCAGCGTTGTCGGCAATTGGAAAAGCATAGGTGCCTGCTGCGTTGACAAATTTCCGCAAGCCTGCCAATGGCGTGGGTGCAGAACTATCGGCGATGATAAAATTACTGCTCGAAGCGCCTATAATGTTGGCGGTAGCGCCTATAGCTACAATACTGTTTCCAACATCTAAAATGCCATTGCTCAATTGCAATGCCGAATTGATCGTTAACGTTGAACCCATTACCGCCGCCACACTGCCGGAAGTTCGGTTTATTGTAAGTGTAGCTAAATTTGGGGAAGGTGTAGTGGTAAAAAATTTCAATGTGCCTATGCTGCCCGAACCCAATAAGGTAAGGTTGGATGTCGTGCTGCCGCGGAAAGTTCCTGTTCCAAAAATGGTGTTGGTTAATCCTGGCGTTCCAATAGTAAGCGTATTTCCGTTGATGTCAAAACTGTCTGCTGTTGCGCTAAAACTGATGGCGTTTCCACCCAAAGGCGCTGATACCGTAATGCTGTTTAGTAATTGTACTAGCGTGTTTCCGGCAGTGGGCTGAAACACCACATAGGGAATGGTCAAGGCGCTCGTTGAGGCTATAGTTTGGGTGCCATTTTTGGTAAAAAACACCGCGCGGTTATTGCCATTAAAGGTTCCGGTATTGCTAAAATTTCCGGCCAATTTCAAGTCATCGCCATTGGCCTCGCCCAAAGTAAGGGTTCCTGCATTGGATAGATTTCCTCCAATAATCAAAGCCCCGCCTGCAGAGACTGCGCCATAATTCATGTGCAAGGCCGATCCGGTATCTATTGTTAAATTGGTAGCAATGGCTTTTATCCCAACTGCTCCTGCAACTCCCCCATTAATATAATTTAGGGTTGTCGAATTGGTTATTTGAACGGTATTCGGATAACCGGGAGTAGAACCCAAAGTGCCAACACCTAAGGCGCTCCATTCAAAACCGCGGCCATAGGTACCCGAACTGTTGTAAATTAAATTGGACGCCACCCCATAAACCGGTGCCGAATTAAAAAATCCGCCCGCATCAATACGGCAATTGCCGTTGAGGGTTAATGTTGCCGTATTTAGCGTTACACCAGCGGCAGTAGAAAAATTCCCTGTTACTGTTCTATTTGCCGAATTCATCGCAATTCCTCCTGCCAAAACAGAGACATTCACTGGTCCGTTGGTTATGGGCCAATAGACATGTGTGTTGGCAACACCATAGGTTGTTGAGGTATTAAAATTTAAGGCGGCAGTGGTATTCATGTAGGTAAAATCGGTGCCTGAAGCATAACCTCCCTCACGCAATTCAAATGTGCCATATACCTTTGTAGTTCCGCTTCGGGTTAAGGCTGTATTGGTGTATACCGTGTGACCCAAGGAAATAATCACGTTGTCTGTAGCAGTTGGAACCGCATTGGTAGACCAGGTGCTGGCTACATTCCAATCGCCAGAGGTAACTGAAACTGGGCCTAAACTTTGGGTTGTTCCGTTTAATTGTACATTAATAATTCCCGGCGAGGGCGCAGATTGGTCAAATCCGCCGGTTCCCGCAGCAGAGGTTCCTCCATAGGCATAAATTCGAAACGTAGTTGCCGCCGCAAGATTGGTTAAACCAGAAACAGTAATCGTGTTTCCGTTGCTTAATGAGGGTAATCCTAATGCGGTACCCAAATTGGTTGCAAAATTATCGGCAGAGGAACGCAACGCCAAATTTGGCGGCCCTGTTCCTGATCTACCCCAGCTGAATACAAATGAGGTGGGTGTAAACGCGTAATTGAAATTGGGTGTGACTACAAATTGAATGTAATTGTTTCCGGCAATGGCCTCTGCTAAGGAGCTGCCTGCTGCTGTATTTCCGGTGTCAAACCAGCTGGTTCCCCCAAAGCGAAACCCATTTCCTGCAGGGGTAATACCCGCACCAAATGTTAAATCAGCGGCTGAGATATTGGCATTGTTAAAGACACTTGGCTCTATAAGTTCTGTCCCCGTATTGCCGTAGGTGTTCCATTGCAGCAATTGGGCATGAACCATTGAGCTAAGTCCCAATAGCAAACAAACGAGTACAAATTTGAATTTCATGTACGCTTTAATAATGGTGTCTTTGTGTTTTGTGTATTGGGGCCAACAAAAATAAAACTAATTTGCGCAAATTCAGTACTTTTATGTTATAAAATTAAAAACAAACAACGATCCAATTTTGAATTCAAACCCTACTGTTTCATACAAAGATGCCCTGCGTAAAATTGAGCATTTTTGTGCTTATCAAGAACGTTGTCACCAGGAAGTAGAAGCCAAACTCTATGGCTACAATCTAAGCTCCCACGAAATAGCCGAAGCCATAGGGCATTTGCTTGCAAACAATTACCTCAACGAAGAACGATTTGCTTGTTTGTTTGCTATCAGTAAATTTCATCAAAAAAATTGGGGGAGAAAGCGAATTAGCTTGGAGCTAAAACAACGAAAAATATCGAGCTACCTCATTAACAAAGGCCTTAAAGAAATTCCCGACCAAGAATATTGCAACGCCTTTGAGCAAACCACATTGCGGTTTTGGGAATTATTAAACGAAAAAAACAGCCTAAAAAAACGAAAAAAATTCTGCGATTATTTTTTGCGCAAAGGCTGGGAAAGCGATTGGGTTTATGAAAAAGCGATGGCCTTAGAAAAAAAAGGCTAGGGTTTTCCCGCCAAAATACTCACTGCATTCCCGCCAAATCCTACCGCATTGATCAATATTTTTTGGAGCGGTTTAGCTAGTTTGTTTGCTGGCAAATACGGAACCGGTACAAACACCTGTTGTTCTAACATCATTAAAGCCAGTTCCAAACTAAACAAGCCCGATGCGCCCAAACTGTGGCCTATTTTCCATTTATTTGAGGTAAGCAAAGGCAGCGATTTGCCAAATACTTTTTGCACGGCTTTGTATTCGGCGCTGTCGCCTTTTAGGGTTCCCGGCGCATGCAGAATAATGGCATCAATCGAGTTGGGGTCATGCCCTTGCAAGGCCATCTGCATTGATTTTTGAAAACAGTCGGCTTCAGCGGTAATCGATACATTGTGCGCCAACAATTCGGTGGCAAAGCCAATGCCTTCAATAATGGCCATAGCATTCGCTTTGCGTCCTAATTCCAAACAACAGGCAACTGCTCCTTCTCCCAAGACCATTGAATTGGTTTTTTTGGCTAAATCCATCGCACGGCAAGGGTAATCTTGATTTTCGCGGGCATAAATTTTCATGGCCTGCATTTGAGCTACTGTAAAATCGGTGAGCGGCGCTTCACTGGCTCCTATTAAAAACTGCTTGGCCATGCCCGATTGCAACCAAGCCAAGCCATTTAACAGCGCATGAAGTCCGGTAGAACAAGTAATGGAGTGCGAGATTTCGGGGCCCTGGGTTTGTAAATCTTGGGCAATCCAAGAAGATATATTTCCCAAGGTAGTGGTAGGTGAGCTCAAGGTGTGGGCTGATTTGTTTTGTAAAAAATCGGCATGATAGTGTTCAAACAAAGTGGTCGCTCCGCGAGAAGATCCAAAGTTTATTCCAAAAGAATCGTCTGCTTTCCATTGGGCCATTTGCACCGCCATTCTGGAAACCGCGATAGCATTGATCACTGATTTATCAAGCAAATGGTAATTTGGATTTTCTTCCCGCAGTTGATTGACCCAGGTTTGAGTAGCTGAATTCAAAAAGCCCGCATACGCTTTTCTGGTGCCAAAATCTGCCAAACTTAGGTGATGTTTGGGCAAAAGATAGTGCTGCCAGATCTCTTCCGGACGATGTCCCAAAGGAGAAACTGAAGCCAAGGCGGTAATAGATACAGCTGTTTGCACAAGAATTATTTGTCGCAAAGGTCGCAAAGTTTAGGTTACTGCCGAAACAAAAAACAAGAATAAGCTACTCTTGCACCTCAACCAAAGCATTTTCAATGACTTGGTAAATTTTTTGCAACTGTTCTGGGGTGATGATGTAGGGCGGTAAGATATAAATGGTGGATCCAACGGGTCTCAAAACAACTCCATTTTCTAGAAAATAGGCATATAAGTTGTTGCGCAACTGGCCATAATAGGCTTGATCACTTTTGGTTTGGATTTCTAAGGCAAAAATTACGCCCAAAACCCGGATTGTTTTTACCCTAGGATGTGTGGACAATTTAGTCTGAAATAGTAGATGTTGCGCATGAATTGCTTGTATTTGCTCTTGCATCGCGGCCGATTCTAATAATTCTAAGCTGGCAATCGCGGCCGCACAACCGGTGGGATTTGCGGTAAAGGTATGTCCGTGAAACAAGGCTTTATTGGTGTCCTCGCTGTAAAACGCCTCAAAAATTTCTTGGGTAAACGAGGTGATCGCCATGGGAATGGTTCCGCCGGTCAAGGCTTTAGACAAACACAGCATATCGGGTTGTTGGGTCAAGTAATCGCAGGCAAAATTTCGGCCTGTTTTGCCAAAACCCGTCATGACCTCATCGGCGATAGTCAACAATTGATGTTGTTTACATAAACTCAAATAACGATCCAAGACAGTGGCTTCATACATAAGCATGCCGGCTGCGCCTTGCACTAAGGGTTCGAAGATAAAGGCCGCAAATTCGCCGGTTTGTACCTGCTTTTCAAAAAGTGCATATGCCTCCGTTTCGTTACCATTTGTAGGCAAGGGCACGCGCACCACTTCGAGCAAAGATCCTTGAAAGGCTTCAGTAAAAAAAGATATGCCGCTGGCCGCCATTGCCGCAAAGGTATCGCCGTGAAAGGCATTCTCGAAAGCCAAAATTTTGGTCTTGGGCAGCCCTTGGTTGTAATGAAATTGCAAAGCTACCTTGATGGCGACTTCTACAGCCGTAGAGCCGTTATCCGAATAAAATAATTTGGCTTGATTGGACGGTAGAATTCGCATCAATTTCTCTGACAAAACTACCGCAGGTTCGTGCGTAAATCCGCCAAACAACACATGTTCTAAGGTGGTAAGTTGTTTGTAAATGGCATCGGCCAAATAGCGGTTGCTGTGCCCAAACGGATTCACCCACCAAGAAGCAATGGCGTCAATGTATTCCTTGCCGTCTTCGTCCCACAACAACGCACCTTCGCCCTTGACGATCGCCACAGCGGGCAAACTCGTTTTGTGTTGGGTGTAGGGATGCCAATTGTGTTCTTGGTCGCGTTGGGATAGGCTCATGGGATTAGCGATTGTTGTACCGAAGTTTCGGGATTGATTGTTGTACCGAAGTCTCGGGATTTGTCCCGAAGTCTCGGGATTGAGATTTGGAATTTACATTTTTTATATGTTGTCTTTAAATTTATCCGCATAATAGGCAATTACGTTGGCATCAAAGTAGGGCTCATTTTCGATTCGGCCGAGGAATTTCACTCCTGATTTGGCCAAAATAATCGATTCGGTGGCGGGATTTTCATCGCCCGAAAAAATGATCCCGGCGCAGGGAATGTTTCTATTTTTCAAGGCTTCAAGGCTAAGTAGTGTATGGTTGATGCTGCCCAAATAATGACGAGAAACCAAGATTACTTCGTAGTCTTTTTGGATGAGATCAATAATGCAATCGGTTTCGTTGAGCGGAACCAATAATCCTCCAGCCCCTTCTATCACCAAATGATTGCTGGTTTTGGGTTCTTTAATTTGTTTCAGATCGATTGTTATACCGTCTAGCTCAGCTGCAAAATGGGGACTGGCAGGCGTACTCAATTGGTAACTGTTTTCGAACATATGGGATTTGGAATTGGAGAGTAAAGCGGATACTTTGCTGCTATCCGAATGCTCCAAATCGCCCGCTTGAATGGGTTTCCAATAATCGGCTTGCAAGGCCTCGGTGAGTATGGCTGAGGCTATGGTTTTGCCTACATCGGTGCCAATGCCGGTTACAAATAGTTTACGTTGTTTTGGGGCCATGATTAATTTTTATGCGGAGACAAAAGTACACATCAAATGGGAAAATTGCACCCTATTCAAAAACCAATTGACTCAAGGCGAGTAATACGGCTTTTATTTCGCTTGGGCTGTTGTAACTGTGCAAACAAAACCGCAAGCGTTCTTGTCCTTCGGGGACGGTGGGCGAGAGAATGGCGCGTACGTCAAACCCGGCTTCTTGCAGTTTTTGCGCAAGGTGTTTTACCTTTTCGTTTCCAGGAATGATGGCCGATTGGATAGCCGATTTACTGTATACAAACAGCGGCTTGAGTCCCAATTGCAGCTTTTCTTGATTGAAAAATTGAATGTTATCGCGCAACTGCTGCAGCTGATCTGGCACTTGTTCAAGCTGATTATAAGCCATAAGCACCGTGGCTACAGCATGTGGAGATAGTCCGGTGGTGTAAATAAAACTGCGGGCAAAATTGACCAAATACTGATTCAGCTCTGGGCTGCCTATAATGGCCGCTCCATGACAACCTAAGCCTTTGCCAAAGGTGACGATGCGGGCAAATACCTTGTCCTGCAATTGCAACTGTTGGGTTAAGCCTTCGCCCTGATTTCCAAAAACACCCAAGGCGTGGGCTTCGTCTACGAACAAATAGGCCTGGTATTTTTCGGCCAATTGCACGAATGCTTCTAGCGGAGGCGAATCGCCGTCCATAGAAAAGACCGCTTCTGTCACAAGGTAAATGGTTGTAGGTTGTAGGTTGTAGGTTGTAGCTGAATAGTGAGAGAGTAAACGTTCGAGATCTTCGGTATCGTTGTGTTGATACTTGAATGATTTGGCATGTGACAATCGGATGCCGTCGCGAATAGAGGCATGGCATAATTCATCGTATAAAATAAAATCGCCTTTTTGGGGGACCGAACTAAAAAACCCCACATTGGCGTCGTAACCCGAATTGAATAACAAAGCCGTTTCGGCTTGGTGGAACTGGGCTATTTTTTGCTCAGCAACGGCATATAATGCATGATTTCCGGTGAGCAGACGCGAGCCCGTGGCGCCATTTTGTGTATAGCCGTGATCGACTAAGAATTGGTGCGTTTCAGTAAAAAGTTGGGAATTGGTGGAAAATCCTATATAATCGTTGGAAGCAAAATCGACTCCGGTTTTGGGCGCCGACATCGCGCGTAAGGCATGTTGCTGAGCACGCTGTTGCAGTTTGTCGGATAAGGATTTTGGAAACTTCATGCGGCAAATTTACCGAATTCAAACCAAAGCTAATGGAAATATTATTTCTAGCCCGGATTGCCGTGGATATCCTTTTTCCTGGGCGTTCCAGGAAAAAGATAGGAACAAAAAGCCGGATGAGCTTCAAAAAAAACGCCCAACAAGTGCTGGGCGTATCTATTTATGTGAGGAAGAAATTAGTCAACCAAGACGATTACTTTGTTGTCTTTCATTTCGATGGTTCCCGAACTGATCGCCAAGCTGTAATTTTGCTCGTTAATTTTGGCAAATTTGCCTTCGCTTTCTTTGTTGAAATGAAACTGAGTCGCCGTGATTTTTACGGTTCCTTCTTTTAGCGTAGAAACGATGGGCGCGTGTTGGTTTAACAACTGGAAACTTCCATCAACGCCGGGCAAGGAAACCGAAGTAACTTCGCCTTGGAACAATTTGGCTTCGGGTGATACTATTTCTAAAAACATGTTTCTTAGTTATGAGTTATAAGTTATGAGTTATGAGTTATACGTTGAGTCGAAACTCATACTTAATAATTCAAAACTCAAAACTATATTAGGCTTCCGCCAACATTTTTTCTCCCGCTTCGATCGCGTCTTCGATGGTGCCTTTCAAGTTGAAAGCCGCTTCTGGCAAATGATCTAATTCTCCGTCAATGATCATGTTGAATCCTTTGATGGTGTCTTTGATGTCAACCAATACGCCTGGAATACCGGTAAATTGCTCGGCCACGTGGAACGGTTGTGACAAGAAACGTTGTACACGACGTGCTCTTGATACGGATAATTTATCTTCTTCAGACAATTCTTCCATCCCTAAGATGGCGATGATGTCTTGCAATTGCTTGTATTTTTGAAGGATCTCTTTTACGCGTTGGGCGCAATCGTAATGCTCATTCCCTAAGATTTGTGGCGTTAGGATACGTGAAGTAGAATCCAATGGATCTACTGCAGGGTAAATACCCAACTCGGCGATTTTACGAGACAATACCGTAGTGGCATCTAAGTGCGCAAAGGTAGTGGCTGGCGCCGGATCGGTTAAGTCATCCGCAGGCACGTAAACCGCTTGTACAGAAGTAATAGATCCTTTGTTGGTAGAGGTAATACGCTCTTGCATCGCTCCCATCTCGGTAGCTAATGTTGGCTGATATCCTACCGCTGATGGCATACGACCCAAAAGGGCTGATACCTCAGATCCTGCTTGGGTGAAACGGAAGATGTTATCTACGAAAAACAACACGTCTTTTCCTTGATCAGAACCGGCTCCATCACGGAAATACTCGGCGATTGATAAACCAGAAAGGGCCACACGAGCACGTGCTCCTGGTGGTTCGTTCATTTGTCCGAATACGAAAGTCGCTTTAGATTCGCGCATTCCTGGTTTGTCTACTTTGGTTAAGTCCCAGCCTCCATTTTCCATCGAGTGCATGAATTCTTCGCCATATTTTATAATGCCTGACTCCAACATCTCACGAAGTAAGTCATTTCCTTCACGGGTGCGTTCTCCTACTCCTGCGAATACAGAAAGACCTCCGTGACCTTTGGCAATGTTGTTGATTAATTCTTGAATCAATACTGTTTTTCCTACTCCAGCTCCACCAAACAACCCAATTTTTCCTCCTTTTGAATAAGGCTCGATCAAATCGATTACTTTGATTCCGGTGAACAACACTTCGGACGAAGTTGATAAATCTTCAAATTTTGGAGCCGGGCGGTGTATCGACATTCCATTTTCGCCTGTTTTGGGCAAATCACCTAACCCGTCAATCGCATCGCCAATTACATTAAACAAACGTCCGTAAACATCTGGTCCGATTGGCATTTGGATAGGATTTCCTGTACCCACTACTTCGTATCCTCTGCTCAATCCGTCAGTTGAATCCATCGAGATGGTACGAACTGTGTTTTCACCAATGTGTGATTGCACTTCTAATACCAATAAGGTACCGTCTTTTTTAGTGATTTCTAAGGAATCATAAATTTTTGGAAGTTCTACATCTTTTCCGTTGAACACTACGTCAACTACTGGGCCAATGATTTGGGCAACTTTTCCGATTACTTTTGACATTGCTTATGTATTTATTTGATAGCTAATTAGGTTTAGATTTGAAAAAACAGAAACGGGTCTTTTTTTCGAGTGCAAAGATAAATTTTAAAACTTGAAAATCAAGACAATTTTTACAAAAAAATTAAAGCAAAAGCTGCTTCGATTTATGAACCTCTTTTCAGTTAGAGCCTCGTGACGTGATCAAAAAAAAACCACCCCTTTTGAGGATGGTTTTGTAAGAAATGCAATGATTATATTAGTTGATCACTGCTGGAAATTGTATTTGGTATTCGGCTAAATCTAATGGCTTAAATGTAGAACCGTATTTCGCATTGATTGCCTCCATAAATTTATTAGCAATTAAGGCATATCCTCTTGCTGAAGGATGAACGCCGTCTAGGGAAAAAGCACCTCCTACCACATAGGAAGCGGACAAGTGATAATTTCCAAAACGAATTCCTCCGTTAAACACTTGGCTCATTACCGCATTGGCGTCTACAAAAGCTAAGCCTTTCGCTTCAGCGATCGATTTAATTGATGCATTGTAGGCGTCAACGGCTACTTTTATTTCGGCAATTTCGTCTTTAGAAAGCACCCAGTTGTCGGCTAGTGGAACAGACACGCCATTTACTTGCTGTGGATTACCTCCTACATATGTTCCGATAAAGTTTTGGGCAGTCAATACGAGTAAATCTGAAGCTTTTGCTTGTCTGTACGAAGGCAAGCCTAAAACAGCCAAATTGGTTAGGTAACTATCTACCATCACAACTGAATTGTCTAATCCTTCATGAAATGTTATAGTTCTTTGCGCTTTTTCGGCGGCTGTAATCAATCCCGCGTTCAAAGCCATGGCCAATCCGCCATTGTAGGCCGCATACCCTGAGTTTAATTGCCCTGCTGTAGCCGCATCTAGCGGAACAGGGTTGTAGGGAACCGTTGTAAAGTAAGGAATTGTAGTTACGTAAGGAATATTGGCCACCACCCCTTTGGCTCCGTTGGCGGTCATGGCGTCTACTAATCCGCTATATACATTAGCAAAAAGTGCAGGGTCGGTAATGTCATTTGATCCATAGGTTGCTGGATCTATGTTGCCTGTTTGGTTTACGCCTATTCCTCCAGAAGTAGCATAAGATAAAACATCATTGTTTCCAATCCACAAGGAGAAGAAGGTGGGGTTTTGTACTACCGCGTCGTCAATGATTCGCGATGAAGGCGAAGAGGCAAAACGTGCGTAATAGGGGTTGGATAGTCCTGCAGCTAGTCCAGCCAAGTTCCCGTATCCAGGCGCTACTAAATGAAAACTCTTTGCACCGGGAACACCCATGTTATTGAACGGGCCAGTTAAGTGATTGGTGACTTCTGTAACTGGCGTCCCTGGCAAATACCCAATATTTGGTTTTTTGTTGGGCAATAATCCAAGGATAGTTAGACGGGTTGGCTGAATGGTGCTTCCTAATGCCAACAACCCTCCTAGATTATCATCTCCACAGAAAGGAATGTTGAAGGCTCCACCGCCTACTTGGGCAAATTGTTGAGACAATAAACTAGGGTATGATCCTTCTTGACCTCTCTTGAAAAGTGCGCCGTCACTGTACCCCGCGGTGAGCGAATTTCCTAATGAAACGTATTTTGAAAAATCGGCGCTTCCCGGAGAAACTGGGGCTTCTACTGGGGTAGCGTCCTCTTTTGAACATGCCGCAAAGGTTAACGAAACCAATAACAGCCATTTGAAATTTTTTATCATGATGCTATATTTTTATTACGAATGAGTGAATTAAGGATTAATGGTCCAGGAAGCATACCAAAGTTGACCAATGGCTCCTGCTCCAACTACTTGAATGTAATCTTTGCCCATTAGGTTGTTGGCGCCCAATTTAAATACCGATTTCATAGAAGGAATTGCATAATTAATTTGCGCATCAACTACTGTGTTTTCTGGAACATCTCCGTCAACAAATGACGATTGCCAAGTGTAGGCTGTGTTCCAACGTACGTTGGTGTTGAATCCGAAGTTTTTAAACAATCTTGGGTTCCCAATAGAGGCTTTTACGCGGTGTTTAGGCGTGTTGAATGAGGTTTCAAATCCAGCTTCGTTTGCGTCATCATAGGTAAAATCAGCATAGTTGTAATTGGCACTCAATTCGTAATTACCAAATACTTTTTTCCCTAAGCCCACTCCCACACCGTAGGATGCTAACGAAGCTTTAGAGTTGGTGTATACTTGGTACACACGACGGTCGCCATTACTCAATGCACTTAATGGGCCTAGTGTTGTTGCATCGCCTAAATTAATTGGCACATTTACATTACCATAGTAAGGGGTAATCACATTTGCATTACTCAACATGTCAGAATACATGTTATAGTACCCATTAATATCTATAGACACATCTTCGATTGATGAACGGTAGCCCAATTCAAAAGCATGAACTTGTTCGGGTTTTACCAATCCTGGTGTAGCCACTTGCAATAAATTAGCCGCTGCTTGCAGTTCGGCAGGCGTTGTTTTGGGCGCTGCAGCAAAGGCAGCTACAGAAGTGCTGGTGTAGGAATTGTAGTAGGCATCTTGCCCGCTTAGTGACACAGAACCAAGTCCTGTCAACGTTTGTCCGGCTGCACTCAAGGTTCTGGTTTCTACATAGCGATCTAAATTCTCTGGCGCAGAACCAATTAAGGCAAAAGGCCCTAAATCTAATCCGATATATTGATCTTGGGTTGTTGGGTTTCTAAACCCTGTTTGGACAGAGAAACGTAGATTGTGGTTTTTATTGGCTCCGGCTGAATAAACAATTGCCAAACGAGGGGAGAAACTGCCTTCAAAATTTTTGGATTTGTCGTAACGAATAGATTCAGTAATTTTTAATCGACTATCCTTAAATTTAGTTTGCGATTGGACATATAATCCGTATTCCGTATACGTTAATGGCGCATCATAATCGGTAAAAATAGACCCTTCTGAATCCATCACATATTGACGGTAGGAACCTCCTACTTGTACATCGGCTACCTTAACTATATCTTTAAGATTGTAGTTTACATCGCTGTGGTAAATTTTAGAATGATCGGTAAATTTTGCCCCTTTGGTAAAATCAGGATCTTTAATGATTGTATTTAGGGCGTTAGTATAAGCTGTTGATCCGGGTAAAAAATGAGCCAAGGTAGGTGCCGAAAGATTATTTGGGTCTACATAAGGCGCAAGATTTAAGATGGGAGATACGTTGGTGTCAGCAAATGTTCTGGCATAATTTGCGGCTGCATTTGCAGTGAGTCCCAACACAGCGCTAGACAATTGATAGGCTGTTGCGTAATCGGTAAACCAGTTGGTGTCTGCTTTTGCCGCTCTGTTTACGTTCCAAGCAGCAAAACGCATATCATAGGAATCTCCGGCATCTTCGTCGGTCATATAGGCTCTGGCAAAGAAATTTTTTCCCTTGATTTCGATGCGGTTTTGGTTCATGTAGAAGTTTTTTAACGCATAGCGGTTGGCCCCTTGGTAAATGGTGTTACCCGTTCCGAATTTGCTTTGTAAAATAATTTCGAAATCATTGTCAAAGGGTTTGAAATGCAAAGAAAAATCGGCTTTCACGTTTTTGATGTTGTTGTCGTTTAAGTCTTTTTCCATATACCCGGTACGGCTCACTTGACCCACATTTGGAATAAAGGTACTCACCTCATCACCATACGAATTCAATCCGTCGTAGTTTTGATTCACATCGTGACCAATGTTGTTTGGGTCTGTATAAAGTCCTCCGCCTACAACATTGCGTTTGTCATTGGCAATCCACTCTGTTGCTTTCATGAACGTGAAATTGGCTTTGGCCGCAAAATATTTATTGAATACATGCGCCGCACGAATTCCGGCATCAAAATAATCATTCACGCCCGCCGTTTCTTGTGAGGTTTGTCCGTATTTAAAATAGGTGCTTAAACCTTGACTAGTAAATGGGCTTTTGCTGTTCATGAATAAAATTCCATTGAATGCGTTGGCGCCATACAATGCTGATGAGGCTCCTGGCAATAATTCCACACTAGCTATATCTAATTCTGAAATTCCAATTAAATTCCCCAATACAAAGTTTAAGGCTGGCGAAGAATTGTCCATTCCGTCTACCAATTGCATAAAACGGGTGTTGGAAACCGTAGCAAATCCACGGGTATTGATTGATTTAAACGAGAAACTACTGGTGTTAAAATGAACTTCTTTTAGGTTTTCTAAGCCATCATAGTAGGTGGCTGAAGTCGTGTTTTTGATTTGCGCCAGCCCCATTCGTTCAATGGTTACCGGAGACTCTAACACGCGCTCTGGTGTTCTTGAGGCCGAAACTACAATTTCGTTTAATTGTGTTTCCTCGTCTTTCATGCTCACATTAATGGGCTGTGAAGCAGCGGTTACTTTCACATTTTGGGAAGCATACCCAACGCTAGTGATTTCTAAAGTACAGGGTAAATTAACGGCTTTCAAGGTAAATTTACCGTCTACATCTGTACTCGCACTGTTTGAAGCTCCCGCAATTTTTACGTTAGCTCCAGGAATTGGCTGTTTTTTAGCGTCAGAAACTACGCCCGTTATCGCTGATTGCGCAAACGTAAGACTGCAAAAAAACAACGTCAAAATAACTAAATAGCTCTTCATTGGTTTTAAATTTTGTTGGTTTAGTAAGCCAAAATACAACTATTTTTAGTATTACTAAAAAAAGGCAGCGAATTTTTACTGATACTTATTTTAAGGTTATGTGTGTTTATTTAATCACAGCTTGTAGAAAGGGATGTCTATAAACAAAAAAAGCGGGTTGTTTCCAACTCGCTTTGTAAGGGATTAGCTAAAAAATCTATTCTACGGTAACCGATTTGGCTAAGTTTCTGGGCTGATCTACGTTGCATCCTCGCAATACGGCAATGTGGTAGGACAATAATTGCAAAGGAATAGTCGTCAATAAGGGCGATAAGGCATCGGATGTTTCTGGAATTTCAATTACATAATCGGCCAAATCGCGCACTTGTACATCGCCTTTGGTTACTACGGCAATGATTTTCCCGCTTCTCGATTTGATTTCTTGAATATTGCTCACTACTTTGTCGTAATGGCCTTGTTTGGGAGCAATTACAATAACGGGCATTTGCTCGTCGATCAAGGCAATTGGGCCGTGTTTCATTTCGGCGGCTGGATAGCCTTCGGCATGTATGTAGGAAATCTCTTTTAGTTTTAATGCGCCTTCTAGGGCAACTGGAAAATTATAGCCCCGACCTAAATACAAACAATTGGTCGAGTCTTTAAATCGCTCGGCAATCACTTTGGCTACCTCATTGGTTTCTAAGGCTTCGGCCACTTTTTCAGGAATTAGTTCTAATTCTTGCAAATAGCGGTGGTAATCGGAATTGTTCATGGTTCCTTTGGCTTTAGCCAAACGCAAGGCCAACATCGTCAATACAGTGATTTGAGTAGTAAACGCTTTGGTTGAGGCAACCCCAATTTCGGGTCCTGCATGGGTATAAGCGCCGGCGTGGGTCTCTCTAGATATAGAAGATCCAACCACATTACATACGCCAAATACAAAGGCTCCGTTTTCTTTGGCTAATTTGATTGCGGCCAATGAATCGGCGGTTTCTCCGGATTGTGAAATGGCAATCACCACATCTTTTTTATTGATAATGGGGTTTCTGTAGCGGAATTCGGAAGCGTATTCAACCTCAACAGGAATGCGCGCAAATTCTTCGATCACGTATTCGGCTACTAAGCCCGCGTGCCAAGAAGTTCCGCACGCCACAATGATGATGCGTTCGGCGTTGAGGAATTTCTCTAAATTGTCTTCTACCCCAGCCATTTGAATAATGCCTTGATTGGCCAACAATCGACCGCGGTAGGTGTCTTTGATTACGTTGGGCTGCTCATAAATCTCTTTCATCATGAAGTGATCGTAGCCGCCTTTTTCTATTTGTTCCAAATTCATTTGCAGCTCCTGTACATAAGGATCTACCAAGGAATCGTCTTTTATTTTTCTAATCTTCAAGGGCTTATGCAAACGCACAATCGCCATTTCTTCGTCTTCTAAGTAAATTGCATTCGACGTATATTCAATAAAGGGAGACGCATCAGAGGCTATAAAAAACTCGTCTTTACCTACTCCAATTGCCAAGGGACTTCCCAAACGAGCAACGATAATTTCATCTGGTTTTTTTACGTCAAACACACAGATCGCATAAGCGCCAACCACTTGATTTAAGGCCACTTGAACGGCTTTTCCTAGTTTTAAATTGTGTGTTTTTTGAACGTCTTCTATCAAATTGATCAATACTTCGGTATCGGTGTCTGAATGAAACACATAGCCGCGTTTGATTAATTCCTTTTTTAATGGCTCATAATTTTCGATGATCCCATTGTGAATAATGGCCAACTCTCCAGAATTGGATAAATGCGGATGCGAATTGACGTCATTTGGAACGCCATGCGTAGCCCAGCGGGTGTGGCCCATGCCTATGGTTCCGTTTGTAGTAATTTCGACAGCTGATTTGGCTTCTAAATCGGATACTTTTCCTTTGGTTTTAGAAAGCTTCATCTGTTGGCCATCAAACAGCATAATTCCGGCGCTATCGTACCCTCGGTATTCTAATCGCTTAAGCCCTTTAATGATAATGGGGTAAGCTTCTCTATTTCCGATATATCCAACAATTCCACACATATCTATATATTATTTGGGTTCTGTATAATAGATGGTTAGTTTTAATTTTTTGTCTTCGTTTGGATCGCCAGCAGGAATTGCTGAGCCATACAAAACGGTTCCCAGTAAATTAGCCACACTCATACTCGGGGCTTCAGCAACTGTTTGTGCTCCCGTAATGAAAGAATTTTTCAAACGTTTATTGGTCACAACTCCAATATTTTCGGTAACTACAATACCCAGTTTCACATTGGTGGAATCGGTGTATTTGATCAGGTTTCGCAAGTGATTGGTAATTCTGATTTTGTATTTCGTTCCACGACCATCAGAATCTTTGGTGATGATTCCGCCGTGTACGTTTTTGGCATACTTTGGTTTTAACGAATTCGTATACTGGTCGGTGTAATAATCTACCAGCGGACGTTTATTTTTCAGGTCGTAAAGGTAAATCCGATTGGGCTCATAGGCTACCGGGCTACCGGTGCTCATCGTAGTATTGTCTATAGAAAACGTAAGCGACGCATCATTTATCACCAATTCATGGCGGCGGTATTTTTCGCGGAGTTCGTCTAATTCATCAGGGATGTTATTAGGACTGTTTAATTTTACCCCGTTGTTGTAACGAATTTGGTCCAAGGGATTGAATAAATTAATAACTGCCATCGATCCTTCGGCACCGCCTTTAAGAAAAAGTTTGCTGTCACCCGTAGTCGCATTACCCGTCAATGCGGCGGTATAATTGGCCGAATTGGTTTGTTCTAATAGACTTACCGAGTTTCCGGCTAGATTGAGCACGATTGATTTTTGCACTTTATCTGGCAAGGGCGTGGCGGGGTCATTGTCTGGGGCTGAGGCATATTGCTTGTAGCTGATGGTGATGGCTCCGGCTTTGAAGTTCAACAAGGCTAAATTTCCTGCGGAAGTACCGGCATTGTCAACTTTGAAGTAAAGTCCTCTAAAATATTCTTTGAAGATATTGTTGTTGAGCAATTTTCCGGTTGGCGCTTCAAAAATCTTGTTTTTAAAGAAGGTCTTGTTCAGTTTTAAGTGCATAGCAGGCACTTTGCGCACAATCGATTTAACGCCATCTGTCGAGGTAGTCAATTCGTTGTACTCTGAGTTGCTGAACAAAAAAGCGGTGTTTTGATTGTCGGATACGTCATCATTGAGCAAGATTGACCCTTTTACAGCGTCAAAATCAGCATTTTGATTGGTGTAATAGCCTTGCACCGATTGGGTAGTACTCGTTGGGTCTAAATCTCGAATATAGAATCCCGATTCGTAAATTTTTAAATCAAGTGTTGCGGCTTCGGGGCCATAAATAGAATCCAATTCGTAGGTGCCCACTCCGGCATCATCGGTAGCGGTTTTGGTACTAAAATAGGGGATTGTTAGATAAACACTGTCTATTTCCGGACTTAAAGCGGCGTCAAAAATAGGGTTTAGCACCGCCAATTGCAGCTGAGTAGCAAAATTGGCTTTGGTTAATCCAAAAACAGGATTGTTGTAGATTCCCAAGGCATTTACCGGTAAGTTTTTGGAGTCCATAGCGCCTAAACTTTGGGTATAGGCAATGGCGTCATAGGATTTTGGTGTGCCAAATTCAAAACTGGTGTCGCCCACAATATCTGCCCCTACTTCGTTGAACGTATTGTCACAAGAAGCCAAGAGTAAACCAAAAAAAAGAATTGAAAAGCAGTGTGCTAAAAATCGTGTATTCATGTGTGTTTAAAAAGAGTTACAGAACCGAATCTTTGTAAAAATTAGTGTATGCTTGCGCAAATTCATCTTTCGCGGTGAAAGGTAAAAAAGGTTTGCCCGACGATTCTATATATTTTGTTAAACTTGAAGACAGGTTGTCTGTGGCAATAATTACGGCATCAGAGTGATTGATTGACGCTTTAATGATGTTGTCGTAACTTGGCTCTGTTAATTCTGAAATTGCGCTAGCTGGCACGCCGTCAAATTGTATTTTGTTGCTCAACTCTGGGTTTAGTGTTCCGTCAAACGATTGGCTGTATACGGAGGTAACAATTTTAGTGTCGGCAAACAAGGCTTCGTCTTTGTAAAAATGCTTCATGTAAATGGGCAACAAGGCCGCCATCCATCCGTGTACGTGAATGATATCGGGCACCCAATTCAATTTTTTTACCGTTTCTACCACGCCTTTGGCAAAGAAAATAGCGCGTTCGTCGTTGTCAGAAAATAGCACCCCTTCTTCGTCTGTAAAAGTAGCTTTGCGTTTAAAGTATTCGTCGTTATCGATAAAATATACCTGTATGCGCTCTTTGGGAATAGAAGCCACTTTGATAATCAAGGGCATATCTAAGTCATTGACAACTAAATTCATCCCAGACAATCGAATTACTTCGTGCAATTGATGCCTCCGTTCGTTGATGTTTCCGTATCGCGGCATGAAAATTCGGATTTGTCCTCCTTGATCATTGACCATTTTGGGAACATCATAAGACATCAAAGACACCTCATTTTCAGCTAGATAAGGCACCACTTCAGATGATACGTATAATATCCTCTTTTCCTCCATAAGATTGTTACTTTATTTGTTGTCAATAAAAATCAGCCAAAATTACAAAAATTTATGCAGTTATGAACTAAAATCTTAAGTTTGCGTCTTATTTTTAAGGATTTATACATGTTGATTTTTGACAAACAGGCTGATTTGACTGCGCATGTAAAAGCTCATGCAAATCCTCAAACTTCGATAGGTTTTGTTCCCACTATGGGGGCCCTTCACCAAGGTCATTTATCGCTTTTGGAAGCATCCATGCAAAACAACAGCCTTACGGTCATCAGCATTTTTGTAAATCCTACCCAATTCAACAATCCCGAAGACTTACTGAAATACCCCCGCACGCTTGAAAACGACCTCAAGCTTATTGCAGGGGTTTCGTCAGAAATTCTAGTTTTTGCTCCAACTGTTGATGACATTTACAACGGCACTACCGCCGCCGAATCTTATGATTTTGACGGCTTAGAAAACGTAATGGAAGGTGCTTTTCGGCCAGGTCATTTTGACGGTGTAGGCACGGTGGTAAAACGCTTGTTCGAAATTGTGAAACCCCATAACGCCTATTTTGGCGAAAAAGATTTTCAGCAAGTACAGATTGTAAAAAAATTAGTTCAAAAACATCAGATTCCCGTACAGATCATAACTTGTCCAATTTACCGAGAAGCAAACGGTTTGGCCATGAGTTCACGCAACCAAAGGCTTACATCGCAAGAAAGGAAAGAAGCCGAGTTACTCTACAAGACCTTACTTGGCGCAAAAGATAGGTTTGCAAATCACGAGCCTCAAGTTGTGGTTAATTGGGTGCAACAGCAGTTTGACTCCCATCCGCTTTTTGAGTTGGAATATTTTGCTATTGCCGACGAAGAACGCCTATTGCCTTGCCATCGTAAAGAAGAGGGAGTAAAATACCGCGCATTCATCGCGGTATTTGCCAACAAAATTCGATTGATCGATACGATTTCATTAAATTAATTTACATTTGCACCCATGCAAATTCAAGTAGTAAAATCAAAAATTCACCGGGTAGCTGTAACCGGCGCCGATTTAAATTACATCGGGAGCATTACCATTGACGAAGCCTTGATGGAGGCCGCCAATTTGATAGAAGGCGAAAAAGTGTCTATTGTAAACATCAACAATGGCGAACGCTTAGAGACCTATGTAATAAAAGGCAACCGCAACAGTGGAGAAATTACCCTAAACGGACCCGCAGCGCGCAAAGTGCAAAAGGGCGACATCATTATAATTATTGCCTACGGCATCCTTGATTTTGAAGAAGCCAAAACCTTCAAGCCTTCTTTGGTTTTTCCCAACGAACAAGACAATTCACTTACCTAATCCGGTGAAAAAACAGCTAAGCAAATGGCTATCCGTTTTACTTCCAATTGCATTGGGAGTGTATTTAACCGTTTATACCTATTCCCAATTTTCAGCCCAACAACTTTTAGAGATTAAGGGGTATTTTCAATATGCCAATTATTGGTATATCGCGTTGGCTTTACTAATTGCTGTAATTGGCAATATGTCTCGCGCCTATCGTTGGAAGTATTCCCTAGATCATTTGGGGTATTCGACCAATTTTGCCACCAACTATATGGCAATTAATATTTGCTACTTGCTCAACTTGAGCGTGCCCAAATCGGGAGAAATTTCGAGGGCAGTAATCCTAAAAAAATACAACAATATCCCTTTTGACAAAGGCTTTGGCACCATCGTCGCCGAGCGCATAGTAGATCTATTTGTGTTGCTGTTATTTATGTTTACGGCCGTTTTATTGCAGTTTTCTGTGGTCAAAAAATTTATATTAGATAAAATTCCTGCGGAGAAAGCTATTCTACTCCTGGGCAGTATTGCCGTGATAGGGCTCGCGATACTGGCGGTGTTTTATTACTCAAAATTAGCGCTAGTTCAAAAAATAAAAGACAAATTGGCGGGATTGCGCGAGGGCATCAGCACCTTGCTCTACATGAAAAACAAAGGTTGGTATTTGGCTCACACCTGCTTTATTTGGTGCTCGTACATCATCATGTTTTATTGCACCTTATTTGCCTTGCCACAAACCAGCGAGGTCCCATTTGGAGCTGTCGTGACGGCTTTTGTGGTGGGCAGTATTGCCATCGCTTTTACCAACAGTGGGTTTGGCTCCTATCCGTTTATGATTGCCAAAATTTTGGCAGTGTATGGCATTGCAGAAACTGCCGGAAGCGCCTTTGGTTGGATCGTTTGGAGCTCCCAAATGTTCTTGGTGTTGCTGCTTGGATTACTGTCTTTTTTATTTTTACCCTTGCTTAATCGCAGCACATAAATTAGTATATTGCTTTCGATTTTTTACCCCTATTAAACCCTTTTCGAAGTATGAAAAATATGCTTTACTTGTGCGTTTTTCTTTGCGTTTCAAGCGCATTTGCACAAAAAATTACCGACACCATTCACTCTGAAAAACTCAAACAGGACCGTGAAATCACCATTGGGTTGCCGGCTACGTATGCACAAAATCCAACCAAAAAATACCCAATTGTGGTGGTATTAGATGGTGATTATTTGTTTGATGCTTTTCAAGGTGTGATCAATTACGGATCTTATTGGGATGACCTCCCTGAAATGATTATTGTAGGAATTGCCCAAAACAAAAACGACGAGCGCAGTTACGATTGCTCTGCCGATCCCGAAACCGGATTGCCCGATGTAGAAAGTAAAAAATTCTTCGAGTTTATAGGACAAGAATTAATCCCGGCCATTGAAAAACAATTTCGAGTGGCGCCTTTTAAAATAATAGCTGGCCACGATATTACGGCCGGATTTATCAACTTTTATTTGTACAAAAACCAGCCGCTGTTTGACGGCTATATTTCGTTGAGTCCGCAATTGGCCAACCGGATGACCGAGCAACTTCCACAACGATTACTGGAAATTCAAAAACAATTATTTTATTACCAAGCCACTGCCGATGGCGATTTAAAAACCATTCAAAAAAGCACAAAATTATTGGATGAAAACATTATCGCCCTGCATAGCAGCACGCTAAATTACAAATATGACGAGTTTAAGGGGCTGTCGCATTATTCGATGGTGCCGCAAGCTATTCCTAGTGCTTTGTATCAGTTTTTTGCGCTCTATCAGCCCATTTCGATGAATGAATTTAACGACAAGATTGCCGTATTGCCTTCTGGGTATGTAGATTATTTGACCCAAAAATACGAGCGCTTAGAAAACACATTGCACATCAAAATCCCAATTCGAATCAATGATTTTAAAGCCATTGAAGCAGCTATTTTGAAAAACAAACAGTACGAGGAATTTGGAAAATTAGCCGAGGTGGCCGACAAATATTACCCCAAATCGATGTTGAGCGATTACCACCTGGGCATGATGTACGAAAACTTGGGTGACTATAAAAAAGCAGCCAAAGCCTATCAAAAAGCCTATCAAAAAGAAGAGATTGGCAGCCTCACCAAAGACATGATGCTCGACAAGTCGGATGAATTGATGAAGAAATAAGCCATGTCTAAAATTAAAACCACTTTTTTTTGTCAAAATTGCGGGGCACAATATGCCAAATGGCAAGGCCAATGTAATTCGTGTAAGGAATGGAATACCATTGCCGAAGAAATCATTCAAAAAGAAGAAAAAGCAACTTGGAACACCCAAACTGCTGCGGTAAAAAAAGCCAGTAAGCCCTTAAAAATAAATGAAATTGACACCACACAGGAAGTGCGCTTGGACACCCGAGACGGCGAACTCAATCGAGTACTAGGCGGCGGAATTGTTCCCGGCTCCCTGATTTTGTTGGGCGGTGAACCCGGCATCGGGAAAAGCACCTTGTTGTTGCAACTTTCGCTCAATTTGCCCTACAAAACACTCTATGTTTCGGGCGAAGAAAGCATGAAGCAAATCAAAATGCGGGCTGAACGCATTACCAACAACCAAAATTCGTGTTACATCCTCACCGAGACCAAAACGCAACACATCTTTAAACAAATACTCGAAATCGAACCCGAAATTGTCATCATCGATTCGATACAGACCTTACATACCGATTTTATTGAAGCCTCACCAGGCAGCATCTCGCAAATTCGAGAAACCACCGCCGAACTCATTAAGTTTGCCAAAGAATCGAACGTGCCTGTAATTTTAATTGGACACATCACCAAAGACGGCACCATCGCTGGCCCCAAGATACTCGAACACATGGTAGACACCGTCTTGCAATTTGAGGGCGATAGAAACCACGTATATAGGTTGCTTCGTTCCTTAAAAAATCGATTTGGCTCTACCGCAGAGTTAGGCATCTACGAAATGTTGGGCAGCGGCTTGCGCGAGGTGAGTAATCCGTCGGAGATTTTAATTTCGCACCAAGATGTTTCGCTTTCGGGCACAGCAATTTCTGCCACCCTCGAAGGAATGCGTCCTTTGATGATCGAAATTCAAGCACTCGTAAGTACGGCAGTCTATGGTACACCGCAGCGCAGCACAACGGGCTACAACGCCAAACGCTTGAACATGATTTTGGCAGTACTCGAAAAACGAGCAGGTTTTCGTTTGGGCACAAAAGACGTGTTTTTGAACATCACCGGAGGGATCACCATTGATGATCCCGCCATCGATTTGGCGGTAGTGGCGGCCATCTTGTCTTCTAACGAGGACATTGCCATCGAAGAAGGCGTGTGCTTTGCCGGAGAGATTGGCCTATCGGGAGAAATTAGGCCAGTGAATCGGGTTGATCAACGCATACAAGAAGCCGAAAAACTAGGTTTTACTACTATTTTCGTCTCCAAATACAATAAAATTTCTCTGAAAAACACAGGTATTCGCATTCAATTGGTTTCTAAAATTGAAGATGTCGCCACCGTTTTATTTGGTTAATCAACATCCTATGAACCTGAACAAAGCGAAAATTAGAAACTATGCCATTGGAGTTGTGGGCTTTCTATTGCTGCTGCTTTGCTTGGTTTTTATATTCCGAGATGCTTTGCTTCAAAAAGCGGTGGCGCAACTCAAACATAAATTTGACCGTGAATACCACAGCCAATTAACGCTTAATAAAATCGGATTTAAAGGGCTTTCTGGAGTAGAAATTGACCAATTAATCCTGGTTCCCAAAGGAGCCGACACCTTGGTATCCATTGGACATATTGAAGCCAAAATTAGTTTGTGGCATTTGTTGATTGCGCAAATTCAATTGGATGAATTACTAGCGAAAGAGGGTTTTGTTCAATTGGTAAAAAACAAACGCGGACGAAATTTTGACGCGTTTATGCCCAAAAAAGACAGTTCGGCTGCCGAAGAAAAAACGAATTACGCCAAGGCAGTAAATCGATTATTGACCCGCATTTTACGCCTCGTTCCCACCGATATGGCACTGCTTAAGCTGAGTTTGCGCTTGGACGATATGGGCAAAAAAGCACAATTGGATTTAGGAAATCTAACCCTAAAAGACCAATCATTTAATGCCGGTATTCGAGTGCAAACCAACACCTTTAGCCAACGCTGGCAAATTGCGGGTACTGCAAACCCGAGAGACCAACAAGCCGATTTGCGCTTTTTTAATCAAGATACAGGCAAAATCAGGGTGCCCTATTTGGACGAACGCTTTGGTCTTAAGGCCAGCTTTGATTCGATTCGCCTTAAAGTTGACAATATAGAAATGTCGGGAGGAGAATTGCATGTCGACGGCTTGAGTTCGATTACGAACCTCACGGTCAATCACTCAAAAATCGCCTCAAAAGATGTGGTAATTCGGCAGGCTGTAGTAGATTTTAACCTTTTATTTGGCAAACGATTTATCGCCCTCGATAGCAGCTCGACGATTCAGCTTAATAAAATAAAGGTGAAACCCTACTTGAGTTACACCAACGACGAAGAAAAAATTTATGCTCTAAAAATAAACATCCCCCAAATGAAAGCGCAAGATTTCATCGGTTCATTACCCAATGGGTTGTTTACGCACTTTGAAGGGATGGAAGCCTCCGGAAATTTTGACTATGTGTTGAATTTTGAATACCATACTAAAAATCCGCGAGGGCTTATTTTTGATAGCCAATTACACAAAGACCACCTCAAAATAATGAAGTACGGCCAAGCCAATTTGGGCAAACTCAATGGCGAATTTGAATACCGGGCACTCATCAAAAATCAACGGCAACGGCCAATATTGGTCGGTGTCGCCAACCCCAATTATGTGCCTTTGAGCGAGCTCTCTCCTTATTTACAAAAAGCAGTGTTGACCACCGAAGACCCTTCGTTTTTCTCCCACCATGGATTTATTGCAGAAGCCTTCAAACAATCGATAGTCAAAAATATACGCACCAAAAAATTCTCGCGAGGCGGAAGTACCATCAGCATGCAATTGATAAAAAATGCCTTCTTGACTCGGGAGAAAACCCTGTCGCGAAAATTAGAAGAAATACTCTTGGTATACTTGCTAGAAAACAACCGCATTGTGAGCAAATCGCGCATGCTCGAAGTCTATTTTAACATCATCGAATGGGGGCCAGATGTATATGGGATTGGGGAAGCTTCTCGGTTTTATTTTCAAAAAAATCCTAAAGATCTTACGCTAAATGAGTGCCTGTTTTTGGCCAATGTAATTCCCAGTCCAAAAAAATTCATGTATCAGTTTGATGGCGAAGGAAATTTGAAATCATTTGCCAAACGACGCGACCAACAACTCACCCGCTTGCTGTTTCGCAGGGGTTGGATAACTTCAGACGACACCCTGTATAATCCTTCTATTAAAATTACGGGTGCCGCTCAATTCTCAATCAAAAAAGACACCTTAAGTGCTCCTGTGATTGACACCACCGCTGTCGAGGATTTTGAGTTTTAAGCCCTCATAACGCTCCCTTTTTTGGTTTGCAGTAAACATTCGCTTAACATTTTATTTACATTTTATTTGTTTATCGGTTGAATTAGAGGCTAATGTTATATTAATTGTCATTTAAGATAATTATTTGATAAACTACTCCTAACTCAGTTCGAAGTGCTTCCTATTATTTTTGACGCATCATTAAACTAATTAAAATTTAAAAAAATGAAAAGAAATTATTTTGTAGTGCTATTGTTGCTTATCAGCAAATTAGCTATTGCTCAATTCATCACGCCCACCTCTTACCGTGGTGCGTTTGCTCCAGCTCCCGCAGCGATGTGGACTGATCAGTGGACCAATTTTGATCCACAAAACACAACTTATCCAGCGGCTGATGTTGTAGTGTCTTCAAACATCACAACAAACACAACCTGGACTGCCAACCACAC
>CANKLE010000010.1 GCA_947483075.1 Flavobacteriaceae bacterium
AATTTATTTTTTAATAAAAAATCTCCTCGAACTTTTATAATTCCTTGCGGTTTAAAAATAACAGTCCCAAATTTAATTGAAAATGTAAGTTTTGAGTTATTTATCAATGGTATTTATGAAGAAAACCACATAACATTTATTAATAATCATTTAGATTATAAATCTAACTTTATAGATGTGGGCGCAAATATTGGTGCAATTTCATTGGTAATTGCAAAATTAAGACCAGATGTTAATGTATATGCTTTTGAAGCATCTCCAAGAGTTTTTAAGTATTTAGAATTAAATAAAAAGCAAAATCATCTTACAAACTTGCATATCTATAATTTAGCAATCCATTCACAAAATAATATTTCTATTCCTTTTTATTCCCCACTTGATAAAAATGGAAAAGGGAGTTTTAGTCCTGTTTTTACGAAGGAAGCTGAATTTGTAAAGACAATAAGTTTAGATATATTTTTTAAAAATCAAAATTTGACGCCTGATTTTATTAAAGTTGACGTGGAGGGTTATGAAAAATTAATTTTTGAAAGCATGAAAAATTATCTTTCAACTGAAGATTCTTGCCCAGTTTTATTCGAATTTGTTGATTGGGCTGAACAATTAGCAAATTTTCAATGCGGGGATGCCCAGCAACTTTTAATAGATAATAAATATACATTGAAAAATTTAGAAAACAACAAATTTATTCAAGAGCCAATAAAATCAGGTTGTACAATGGTATTTGCGTCTAAAAATTGAAGAATTTAAATTACATAATTGCATTAATTTCTTTACTTGTATTTTATTATTTATACAAATACATATTTTTGGCAATTGGATTTTCTATTTTTGTTTATTGGGTAAGCTCCTTGTTTATTCGGGTAAATCATTCGTTGCCCATCAAGGAATTGTTCCTTACGATGTATGCCCTTCAGTTTTTGCTTGGTCCTGCCTTAGCCTACAACGGGATGGATTATTACACAGAGGATAGTAATAAAATGAAAGCAAGTAGCGACGCCTATTTTAGTTTTATGATTCCCGTATTTATTACCCTTAGCTTAGGATTTAATGTATACTGTAAAAAGTATAGTCTACAACCCTCTCGCCCAAATATAGACCAATGGGTGGTTCAAAACCCTAAAATGCCTTATTACTTCATTGGAATTGGATTTATTGCTTCTTTTATTTCTCCTTTTTTCCCCAGTAGTTTGGCATTTGTGTTCTACTTACTAGGCAGTTTTAAATACATTGGGCTCTTTGCTTTATTATTGAGTTATCAAAAACTCAAAATTAAATTATTAATAGTAATTTATGGATTGATTTTAGTCAGTTCGTTTCAAGGGGGCATGTTTCACGATTTGCTCACTTGGATCATTGTGTTGTTTTTGATTTTAGCCTATCGTTACAAACCGATTTGGCAATTAAAAGCAGTTGGAATTGTTGGTTTTGTGTTGTTTGCCATTTTCATCCAATCAATCAAACAAGGCCTACGGGCACAAACTTGGTTTGGCAATAAAGAAGCTTCTATCGATTTGATTCAAGATGTAGCTGCCGACGTAGATAAAACAAATGGAGGCTTGCTGAGTATAGAAAATTTAGGCCCCAATTTTGTGCGCATCAACCAAGGTTGGGTATTAGCCAGTACGATGGAGTATGTGCCCAAAAATATTGGTCATACACATGGGGAGTTAATCGCAAAATATTTGTATTCTGCTTCTGTACCTAGATTTATTGATGACACAAAACTAAATGCGGGTAGTCAAGAAATTTTTAATAAATATTCGGGACATCACATTGAAAAGGGGACTTCGATAGGGTTGGGTTTGTTTACCGATGCCTATGTAGAATTTGGAGATTATGGTAATTCTGGCGCGTTGTTTTATGTTTTTTTGTTTGGGTTACTCTACGGGTATATTTTGCATCAATTCAATAACAAAACAAAACGCTACCCAATTTTACTATTATTTGTAGTATTAGTTTTTATCTATCCCATACGTCCCGATTGCGAAACACAAACTGCATTGGGACATTTATTTAAATCAACCATGCTAATTACCATACTATTTACAGTGTATAGAAAAAAATTCACTTTATCCTCTAAAGTAAAATTACGAATCGGTGCTGCCTAAATTAGTGATTTGCTATTCCTATTTTCTACCGGCCTATAAAGCAGGTGGACCCATACAATCGATAGCCAACTTAATCAGGAATTTACATACCGATTTTGAAATTTATGTATTGACCTCTAATACAGAATTTGGAGGAAAAATATTAGAAATTGAAACAAATAAATGGGTAAATTTTGAACAAAATAAGGCCAAGGTCATGTACCTGAGCCCAGAAAATCAATCGTTTTTCTCTATCAAAAAAATGCTGCATCAAGTACAACCGGATAAAATCTTTGTCAATGGGATCTATTCTATGCTGTTCACCTGGATTCCAGCTTTGTTGTATCCGGCCAAAACGATTGTTCATGTGCGAGGCATGTTGCATCCGGGAGCCTTGAACCAAAAATCTGCTAAAAAAAGACTATTCCTTGCAGGGGTAAAAAGCTCGGGCTTACATTCAAAAGTAACCTTTTGTGTGAGTGATGAAAAAGAAGGTCAGCACACCAAAGCTGTTTTTGGATTAAAAGCAAAGGTGCAAATTGCCCAAAATTTTCCGGCCAATTTTGAGGCCTTGCCTGCTTTGCACAAAGAAGTTGGAGAAATCAAACTCGTGAGCATTGCACTCATAAGCCCCATGAAAAATCATGCCTTAGTGCTCGAGGCACTTCAACAGGTGAAGTCAAAAGTAGTTTGGGACATTTATGGACCCATCAAAGACCAGAAATATTGGGAAAAGTGTAAGCAACTAATAATAAGCCTTCCTTCCAATTGTGTAGTAAATTACAAAGGGGAACTTAACCCAACTCAAGTGTATACTACCTTACAAAACTACCATGTTTTTGTATTGCCCAGCGAAAGTGAGAATTTCGGTCACGCTTTATATGAAGCCATGATCGCAGGTAAACCCATCATTACCAGTTTCAATACGCCTTGGAATAATTTGGAAGTTAATCATGCAGGATATAATGTAGATCTAAAAAAAGAATCAATTCAAGAGTATATTCAAAAAACTACTGATATAAATAATGAATCTTACATTCAAATGACTTTGGCCACAAGAAAATATGCTAAAAGTGCCATAAATATAAATAGTATCAAAAATCAATATGCTACTTTATTTTGCATCAAATAATTAAATTAAAATGAAAAAAAATAAATTATTAGTTCAATTAATTCTAGGATTTATAGGTGCATTTTTAATAGTTAATTGGTTTTTTTCTGAAAAACAAAAATTTGATGAGTTAGCACTTGGAACAGAAACAGTAACTTACACGGCAAGAAACTTCAAAAATGAAAATATACATATTTCTAAAATAGACAGGTTTGAAGAATCTTCGTTTATTGGTTCATATCAAAAAGCAATCAATAAAAATTCTATTTTATTTCTTGGTAATTCACAAACGCATAGCATTAACCAAATGAAGCAAGGGCAGGTTAATTATATAAGGCTTTTGTCTGATTCAGATATCAACAACAAATTAAATGTAGTATGTCACAGCATGCCAAATGCTGGATTACAAGAATTTTATCTATCATACATGTACTGGAAAGATAAAATAAAAATTAAAACGTTAGTAATTCCCTTGTTTTTTGATGACTTGAGAGAAGATGGAATTCGTGATGTATTTTTCCCGAATCTAATTAAAAATCGTTTTTTAATCAAAGATTCATTGAGTTATATAGGCAATAAAGTGAATGTTAATTTAAAAAGTTATTGGTCAAGTAATACAAAAGAAAATAAATCAGCAGATGAATTAGAAAACAAGGATATTAGTGCACTAAAAGAAACCGTGCAAGAAGATGTTGAAAATAAAATTAATATATTTCTTCAAAAAAACTGTAAATCATGGAGTTATAGGGAAAATGTGAGAGGAGATTTTTTTGTTTGGATATATCAATTAAGAAATACTGTATTGGGAATTAAAGCGAGTACAGTTAGAAAAATGATACCCCAAAGGTATAAGGATAATATGGAAGCACTTGATTTAATTCTTTCTGATTGTAAAAAAAACAATATTAAAGTGCTGCTTTATATACCGCCAATCAGAAGCGATGTTCCAATTCCTTATGATAGAAAAGCATATAATTTTTTTAAAAAGCAGGTAGAAAAAAAATGTGTAAACGAAAAAAATATTTTCTTTTACTGTGATTTGGATACTATTATACCTGGTAAATATTGGGGTTATAAAGAATCCACCAATTTATTAGAGAAAAGAGAGGTGGACTATATGCATTTTCAATTCGAAGGGCATAAAATTTTGGCAGATTCCTTACACAATCAATTAAAATTTATTCAATAAATCATGATATTTAATTCTGTTACTTTTCTTATATTTTTATGTGTTGTAGTATTAGCCTATTGGTTTTTGCCTAGAAAATTAAAAATGTGGATGTTGCTCATTGCAAGTTGTATATTTTATGGGTTTTGGAGATGGGAATATTTGGGTGTTATGTTTGTTTCGGCATTAACAGATTATTTTACGGCAATTCAAATTGAAAAAACTCCAATTAGCAATAAACGAAAGAGAAAACAACTATTAGCCCTAACATTAGTCGTAAATTTAGGATTACTTATTTACTTTAAATATTTATATTTTTTTTCTGAGAATTTGAATTTCATATTTGATTCAACAGGAATAAATTTCAATTTAACATTATACAAAGTTTTACTTCCATTTGGAATTAGTTTTTACACTTTTGAAACAATAAGTTATACTTTGGATGTATACAGGGGATTAATTAAAGCCGAAAAGAGTTTTCTGAATTATGGCCTTTTTGTAACGTTTTTCCCAAAGTTAGTAGCTGGTCCAATTCAACGTGCTTCCGAATTATTAGTGCAATTAAAAAATAAACCAGTATTTCAGGCGAGTTTTTTATCTGAAGGAATAAAACGAATATTGTATGGACTTTTTTTAAAGGTTTTTTTAGCAGACAATATTAGTCCATTAGTCGATGAAGCCTTTGCTGTTGATCCATTAACACTTTCAGCAATAGATGTGTGGATGATGGCATTTTTATTTGGTTTTCAAATATATTTTGATTTTTCAGCCTATAGTCATATTGCAGTTGGTTCAGCAAAATTGATGGGTATTAATATCCCTGAAAATTTTAATTTTCCATACTTAGCTACATCATTTAAAGATTTTTGGAAAAGATGGCATATTTCACTTTCTTCTTGGATAAGAGATTATTTGTATTTACCACTTGCAGGGATAAAAGTAACTCAAACTACTGGCAAAGGCGGCATTGGTGAAGGTTTAGAAAAAACAAATGCAAAAGGCTCAAAAACTTTAGCTTTGTTTCTTACTTGGGCTATAATGGGATTCTGGCATGGTGCAAATTGGACCTTTATGTTTTGGGGGATATACCATGCATCTTTTGTTTTTTTTGAAAGAAAATTAAAACCTGTTCGGGATAAAATTAAGTTCTTTAATCTAAAAATAATTTCTTGGGGAATTACATTAATGTTTGCAATGCTAAGTTGGATTCCATTTAGAGCAAAAACACTCTCTGATACTTTTATAATGTATAAAAAAGTTCTAACACCTTCTCAATATTTTTATTTAACAATGAGGGAAAATAATTATATCATAGCTGCACTCTTACTTGTTTTAGTTATTGTAACATATTTTTCAAATGAGATTATTGAACCAAAAATCAATCAAAATAAGTGGTTTAGTTTCTTTTTTCATTCAATAAAATATACAATCATAATAATATTAGTTTTTACTTTTTTAAGACCTATAAGTCAATTTATATATTTTCAATTTTAATAAAACAATTTAAAGTATCATTTTATACATAACACCTCTATGATCATCCTCGGACTAAACGCCTACCACGCAGATTCATCTGCGGCCATATTTGTAAACGGAAAAATGATTGCAGCTACCGAAGAGGAGCGCTTTCGACGCATCAAGCATTGGGCGGGCTTCCCCAACCAAGCCATTGCGTTTTGCCTAAAAGAAGCAGGTGTAACTTTGCAAGAAGTAGACCACATTTGTATAGGGCGAGATCCCAAAGCCAAAATTTGGAACAAAGGGTTGTATGTGCTCAAAAACCTCGCCAAAAAAAATACGCTGCTCGCCGATCGGCTTAAAAACAGCGAGAAAATCAAAAGTTTAGAATTGGAGTTTGCCGAGCATTTTGGCGCGAATGAAGCAGATATCAAAAAGAAAATCATCAATGTAGAGCACCACCGAAGTCATTTGGCATCGGCCTTCTTTGCCAGTCCGTTTGACGAAGCGGCGATAGTATCTATAGATGGCTCAGGTGATTTTACCACCACCATGATTGCGGTGGGAAAGGGCAATCAAATAAAAGTGCTCGACTCGGTTGATTTTCCGGTAAGCGCTGGCTTGTTTTATACTGCGTTTACCCAGTACTTAGGTTTTCCGCATTATGGAGACGAATACAAAGTGATGGGCTTGGCGCCCTATGGCAATCCAGTTTATGTGGAACAGATTAGAAAAATACTAAAATTTACTCCCGATGGTTTGTTTGACTGGGACGTGAATTATTTTGTAAATCCCAATGAAATCAAACTGGGATACGAAAAAAATATTCCTGTAGTGTCTACCTTGTATGGCGACAAAATGGTTGAGATCTTTGGACCTGCTCGAAAAGAAGGGGAAGAACTCACCCAAAAACACAAAGATATTGCCACGAGTGTGCAACGCGTATGCGAAGAACTCATTTTGCACATCATCAATCATTTGCAAAAAAGAACAGGCCTTAAAAACCTATGTTTGGCTGGGGGAGTGGCGCAAAACTCGGTGGCCAACGGAAAAATTATCGAAAACACCGCTTTCGAACAGGTGTACATTCCCTCGGCAGGTCATGATGCGGGAATTAGCATGGGCTGTGCGCTGTATGCCTACAACCATGTCTTGAAAAATCCGCGCCAACCGGCCATCTACAATGCCTATACGGGCAGTAAGTTTAGCAACGATGAAATCGAAATGTATTTGCAATCGCGCGGCATTCAATACAAAAAATTGCCCGATGCCGAATTGTATGATGTAATTACCGATAAATTAATAGAACCGGGAGTAGTGGGCTGGTTTAGTGGCAGAGCCGAATTTGGACCACGTGCTTTAGGAGGAAGAAGCATCATTGCCGATCCGCGCAACGAAAAGGCCAAAGAATTATTGAATTTAAAAATTAAACGAAGAGAGAGTTTTAGGCCATTTGCTCCCAGTATTTTAGAAGAATACGTGAAGGATTATTTCACCAAAGTGGAAGCCGTTCCGTTTATGGAAAAGGTGTTTCCAATAATCCCCGAAAAACAAAAAGAAATACCTGCGGTAACCCATGTTGACGGCACCGGCAGGTTGCAAACCGTAAACAAAGAAGTGAGTCCGCGTTATTATGCACTCATCGATCGTTTTAGAGAGAAAACAGGGGTACCTATTTTATTGAATACCTCATTCAATGAAAACGAGCCCATTGTGAATACGCCTGCAGAAGCTTTAGATTGTTTTTTACGTACCCAAATGGATATGTTGGTATTGGAGAATTGTATTATTGTTAGAGATTAGAGATTAGAGATAATGAGATTAGAGACTCTTATCTTCAAGGTCTCAAAGCCTCACGTCTCGCAGTCTCAAAGTCTCACGTCTCAAAATCTCACGTCTCAAATCTCAAAGTCTCACGTCTCAAAGTATAGTCACAAAAAAATGAATACAAGGCATAATTTTAGGAAGTTAGAAATTTACCAAAGAAGTATGAAATTGGCTACTGATGTATTGGCAATTGTTGATGAAATTAGACCTTACCGCTTAGGAGAACAATTGGCTGGTTCATGTATTTCAATATCTAGTAATATTGCTGAAGGAGCAGACAGGGGCACCGATAAAGAATTTTGCCGATTTCTACAATTCTCTAGCGGCTCCGCAGCAGAACTTGAAACACAATTAACATTGGTTAAAAATACGGGAAAATACAATCAATTTCCTTTAGATTATTTGATTCAAGAATCCTACGAGGTAAATTCAATGATAAGATCATTTATGAAAAAACTATCCCCTCAACAATAAGTAAGTCAAAAGTCTCAAAGTCTCACGTCTCAAAATCTCACAGTCTCAAAATCTCATAGTCTCACAGTCTCAAAATCTCACAGTCTCAATTCTCACAGTCTCACAGTCTAAAAAATGAAAATAAGTATAATCACCGTCTGTTACAACAGCGCCGCTACCATTGAAAAAACCATTCAATCGGTGGCCCAGCAGTCGTATGGTGCAATTGAATATATCATAGTAGACGGTGGCTCAACCGACGACACGGTGGCCATTATTCAGCGGTATCCCCAGGTGGTTTCACGTTGGATATCGGAGTCCGATAAAGGCTTATATGATGCCATGAACAAAGGCATTGCGCTAGCTACAGGTGATTTGGTTGGGATATTAAACTCCGATGACACCTTTTATGCGGATGATGTATTGGCAAAAGTGGCTCAATTTCATCAAACGCACGATATTGAAGCCTCGGTGGGTAACATTGTGCAACACCAAGCCAACGGCAAGATTATTCGGTTGTACAGCGCCAAAAATTGGACGCCCCAAAAATTGCGCATTGGCTTTATGCCGCCGCATCCGTCTATTTTTTTTAAACGCGAATTGTTCCAGCAGTTTGGCAATTACCAATTGGATTTTGTAATTGGCGCCGACTACGAATTGATTACCCGATTTTTTCTCAAACAACGCATCCGTTGGGCCTATTCGGGCATTACCACTACGGCCATGTTGGTGGGAGGCTTGAGCAGTTCGGGCAGCAGCTCCTACCAGCTCATCACCAAAGAAATTCAACTGGCCTTGCAGCGCAACGGCATGACGTATTCTCCGCTCAAAATACAATTTCGTTGGATCTGGAAACTCATGGGTTACCTCAAAAAATAATGAGTCAAAATCTACTATACATCACCGGCATTTCGGGCTTTGTGGGGCAAAACCTAAGCCAACACCTCTCGAATTCGTATGCCATCAAGGGGATTTCTCGAACACCACAAACGGATGAATTATCCTACGAACAATTTTTCTCGTCTCAGGCCGAATACCGTACGCTCATTCATTTGGCTGGCAAAGCGCACGATACCAAAAACACCGCTGCAGCCCAGGACTATACCGAAGCCAATGTTGATTTGACCATAAAAGTATATGACCAATTTTTGCAATCGTCGGCCCAGTGTTTCATTTTCATGAGTTCGGTCAAAGCCGTCGCCGATGAAGTGCAGGGGGAACTAACCGAAGAGGTTGTTCCTATTCCAGTTACGCCCTATGGGATCAGTAAACAACAAGCCGAAGCTTATATTTTGGACCATTTACCCACCAATAAACGCGTGTATATTTTACGGCCTTGTATGATGCACGGTCCGGGCAACAAAGGGAATCTTAATTTATTATACCAATTGGTTTGCAAAGGGATTCCTTATCCTTTGGGCGCCTTTGGCAACCAACGCTCGTTTTTGAGCATCGACAACCTGAGTTTTGTGATGCAACAACTAATCGAAAGCAATTTGCCTTCGGCCGTTTACAATCTGGCCGACGACGAATCGCTGGCCACAGCCGAGCTGGTGCAACTCATGGGAGAAACCCTGCAACGCAAGGTGTATATTTGGTCTTTTCCGAAATCGGTTATCAAACTAGTGGCCCGAGTGGGCGATTTTTTGCCTTTGCCGATCAACAGCAATACACTGCAAAAACTCACCGAAAATTACCGGGTGAGTAATGCCAAAATCAAAGCCGATTTGCATGTCGAATTACCCGTTTCGTCCCGAGCGGGTCTGGTTAAAACGTTTTTATCTTTCCATAAATAAATGAGTATAAGCCTACTTTTTTTGATTTTAGTCGCTGCCGAATGGGGCTATTTCAAATTAGCATACAAGTATACCATTGTAGACAAACCCAACGCACGGTCTTCGCACAGCCAAACCACGATCCGAGGCGGAGGAATTGTATTTCCGCTGGCCGTACTCTTGGCTTTTGCCCTAGGTGAACTGTCTTGGCCCATCGCCTTGGCCGTTGGATTGGTTGCCTTGGTGAGTTTTATCGACGACATGCGGCCTTTGCCCACCTTGCCGCGCTTTGGCGCTCAGTTGGTTGCGTTGGCTTTGCTGGTCTATCAACTGCACTTGCTTCAAGAACCGGTTTGGTTGTTATTGATTATTGGTGTTGGCTTGATCGGTTGGATTAACGCCTTCAATTTTATGGACGGCATCAATGGCATCACGGTGCTCTATGCCGGAATTTGTTTGGTCAGTTTGGGCTATGTCAATTACCACACCCCTGTTTTTCAGAGTATTGTCATCGTGGGTATGGCCGCAGTTGTTTTTGGCTTTGTGAATCTGCGCCAAAAAGCCCTTGCCTTTTCGGGCGATGTGGGCAGCATCAGTTTGGCCGTATTCTTGGCCTATCTGTTGCTTTACACAATGTATGCTAACCAACAATGGGGATTTTTGTTGTTTTTTGCCGTCTACGGAATTGATTCGGCCTGCACGATTCTCATTCGTCTTGCCAAAAAAGAAAATATATTCCAAGCGCACCGTACGCATCTGTACCAATATTTGGCCAACGAAAAAAAGTGGTCGCACCTCAAGGTTTCGGCGCTTTATGCAGTGGCACAAGCAGGAATCAATGGAGTAGTGTTGGCGTTGTATCAACAACAACTGCTTACTATGCCGGTTATTTTAAGCATAGGGGTTTTACTTTTTGGCGTTTATTTTTATATTCGAATGCAAGTAATTACAGCATTAAATTCGACCAAATAAATGATGACTTCACCCAAGCGGTGTAGTGCTACTGCAGTGAGATTGATAAAAAAATGTTTCAATGCTAGCCAATAATAATGTAATTTCGCAAGAGTTTTGCCCGACAAAAAAAATGTTATGAAAAAAAGTATCGTTCTGTGTTTTGGACTTTTGATTTTGGCTTCTTGTGCCACCAAAAAAGACGTGTTGTTGTTTCAGGAAAAATCCAAACTGAATGCCGCCATTACCTACAAAGCCCCTAAAATTCAAATCAATGACATTCTTACCGTGCAGGTAAGTACGTTGCAGCCTGAATTGGCGGCTCCTTATAACTTAATACAGCAAACGGCTAATAATGCCGTAATGGTCGAAAGTTTGAAATTACAAGGCTATTTGGTAAATGCCGAGGGACAAATTACCTTTCCGGTGTTGGGTGCCATAAAAGTAAACGACAAAACACCCCAAGAATTGGAGCAGTTTTTGAAGGCCAAATTACAAGACGATAACCATTTGCTTGCGCCTACTGTTACGGTGCGCATCATCAACAGCAAAGTGACTATTTTGGGCGAGGTAATGCATCCGGGGACTTTTTCCTATACCGAACAGAATATTTCGGTCTTGCAAGCGATTGGTTTGGCAGGCGATTTAAGCATCAAAGGCAAACGAAAAGAAGTGCTCCTCATCCGCGAAGTGGATGGCCAACGCAGCTATACTACCCTTGATCTTACTCAAACCGATTGGTTTACCTCTGAATATTTTTACATCAAACAAAACGACGTAATTGTGGTAAATCCCAACAGTTCAAGAGTGAAGAACTATGGTTTTATAGGAGACCCTGCAACCTTGTTGGGCGTTACCTCGGTGATTTTAAGTATGATTATTTTATTAACACGCTAATATCCTATGTCAGAATACAGCACTTCATCAACTGAATTTTCAGAAAGTTCCAATCCAGATTGGTTACTGCAACTCCCCAAATATTTAAGGTATTGGTATTGGTTTGTGTTGTCGGCTCTGGTTTTTGTAATTGGAGCCAATGTTTATCTGCGTTATACGCCCAACTCCTACCAAACTTCTGCCAAGATCAAGATCTTAGACAATTCGACCAATAGTTTTAAAATGCCTTCGGACGCGATCAGTTTGTTTGCGAAATCGAAACTAAATTTAGAGAACGAAATAGAGGTCATCAAATCCCACCGCATCATGGAAATGGTGGTGCAAAAATTGAATTTAACTACGGGCTATACCCAAGCGGGTTATGTAAAGTCATCTGAATTGTGGGAAGACCGCCCTTTTGACATTGAATGGATAGGCGATATAACAGTTATTGAAGCGAGTAATCACCAATTAAACATCAAACTCAAAGGGAAAGGATTTATCTTAAGCCAAGAAGAACAAGTAGATAAAAATATCAAGCAGTTCAACCAAGTTTATACGCTAGATAACATTAAATATAGAATATCCAAAAATAAAAATTTCACTGCGCAAACTCCCTATACGAATACGTATGGGTTTAATCTTTATACCCCCGAATCTGCCGCAACCCGATTGGTTGGGCAAATTTCTGTCGAAAATGTAGGGAAGCAAAGTGAGATCCTAGCACTAAAAATTACAGGCACCAACAAAGAGAAATCAGAAGCCATTTTGAATGCGTTATTGGATCAGTTTGATTGGGATGGCATCCGTGATCGTCAATTGATTTCCCAACGTACTATTGATTTTGTCAACGAGCGCTTTGTCAACCTCACGCGTGAGCTAGATTCTATAGAATCAGGCAAAGAATTGTATAAACGAACCAACGAATTGAGTTTCCTAGAAGAAGATGCGGGAATAAGTGCTGAAATTAAAACCAAATCAGATGCCGAGGTATTTGACGTCGAAACCCAGGTAGAATTATCGAAGCTGTTGGCCAAATCGTTGACGAGCGACAAGAAAATTAGTTTATTGCCTGCCAATATAGGGGTTGCCAACGCGCAAATCAACACTTTAATTGACAAGTATAATACTTTGGTATTGGAACGTGAAAAAAGTTTGTTGAGTGCGGGCGAAAAAAATCCGGTTACGCTAGCGGTAACCCAAAATATCCAAGAATTACAACAAAATATTTTGTCATCTGTTTCAGCTTACCAAAAACAATTGGGCGTCACCTTGGCCAAGTACAATGTACTAAAATCTCAAAACAGATCCCTTTATTCTACTATTCCAGCCAAGGAAAAAATATTGCGTTCCATTGAGCGTCAACAAAAAATCAAAGAAACTTTGTATTTGTTGCTGTTGCAAAAACGCGAAGAAGCCGCCATCAACAAGGCCATTACCGCACCCTCAATCAAGGTAGTTGATTTTGCTATAACAGATAATGCTCCCGTTTCGCCCAAACGCCAGTCTATCTTTCTGACGATGTTTATAATTGGATTGGCCCTTCCATTCGGAATACTGTACTTGTATTTTTTATTGGATAATAAAATCCATTCCAAACAAGACATCGAAAAAGTAGCACCGGATACGCCAGTTATTGCCGAGATTCCCAACATCAAAGGCGATCAGATGTACATCACAGACAATGACCGTTCTATTTTGGCAGAATCCTTCCGAATTTTGCGCACCAACATTAATTATGTGTTGCCATTTAAACAAACGGGTGAGGGTCAGGTGATTTACGTGACTTCGACCATTAAAGGGGAAGGAAAAACATTTACATCGGTAAACTTAGCCTTGATTTTGGCTTCGATGAAAAAGAAAGTACTCTTGCTGGGTAGCGATTTGCGCAACCCGCAGTTGCATAAATTCTTAAATCTAGAGCGAGAGCAAAAAGGAGTTTCGGGATATCTGTATGATACAAGTATTGATTGGCATACCTTGGTGCACGAGCAAAAATTGGGAAGCAATCACTTGGATGTGATTTTGGCAGGAAGCATCCCGCCCAACCCTGCTGAGTTATTGTCAAACGGCCGTTACGAGCACCTGCTCAACGAACTAAAAAAAGAATACGATTTTATCATTGTCGATTGTGCGCCAACCATTTTGGTGACTGACACCTTGCTCATTTCTCAGTTTGCCGATGTGACCTTGTACTTAACCCGGGCAGGATTTACCGAAACCCGTTTGCTGCAATTCTCGAAAGAATTAAAAAAATTGCACAAAATGAAAAACATGTGCTACGTTCTTAATAACGTTGGAGATTCAAAATCGTATGGCTATAATTATTCCTACAACTACGGCTACAACTATGGCTACTCTAAAGACGAAGACTTTAAAGTAAAAACATCTATGTTGGGCAAGCTCAGGAAAAAAATGAAGATTTAAACTGGGTTTACTCGTTTCAGGGTTTAATTTAATAAAAGTATAACCGAAATAACCATTCGTCCGAAAAATCGTCGATTTAATCTAATAATAACACATTAATTTTTTTATAAAACCGAATATAACTAAATTTGCCTAGCTTAAATACCCCTAATAAATATTAAATCAGCTATTTACCAAAAATATAAAATCCTACATCATGAAAATTAAGTACTTAGTAGCCCTGCTTTTTGTCTATTCTCTTTCTTTTTCGCAATACCGTTTTAATCAAGTTTCGGTAGAAGGTGGTATTGGATATGTGCTTGCAGGCAATCATTATTGTGATGCCTATGACTCCAACTTTTCGGGCTTTCGCCACATTGATTTGGGGGTACGGTACATGATCAATGAAAATTATGGCCTGCGACTTTCTTATGCCAACGATGTATTTTCTCAATCGAATGGCAGTAAAATTGGTACCAGATACAATAGAATTGGTGTAGATGGGATATACAACTTAGGTAGATTAATCGATATGGCGTATGCTTCAAATCAAAATGTAGGATTATTAGGCCATGTTGGGTTAGGGTACACAAAATCATCGCCGCTAAGTGGGGCTCAGGCCGAACGAATAGGTACGGTTACAATTGGACTTACCCCTCAGTTCAAAATAAGTGAAAATATGGTTTTTTATACAGATTTATCTGCTAATGCTAATATTAAACAGCATTTGGGATTTGATGGCGGAAGTATATATACAAACCACTTAAAATCTACAATCGGATCACATTACAACCTTTCTTTTGGTGTAATGATCTACCTTGGAGAAAATCGCTACCACGCCGACTGGTACTAAAAAGCGACACCTATTATATATCAAAAAGGCGATCCAGTGGGTCGCTTTTTTAATTAATAAGTAATAATGAAAAATTAATAATTTGGGATTATACTAAGAACAGCTGATCAGTCACAAAGTCATAAGTCATAAAGTTAATCCGTGCGAAGCGAACTTTGCGTTCCGATTTATCGGTACTGCGTCCCGAACCTTTGGGATTGCGAGATATAAAAAAAGTGCTGTGAATATTGATTTCTCGCAAAGCCGCCAAGTCGCAAAAAATGATTTATGAACAGTAAATACTAAATAAAAACTACGCGAATAGTTCGATCAAAGTTCTCGGGTAACAAATAACGATGTTTGATTTTTGAATTATATGTACTCTTTATCTTACTTCGATATTAATTTGAAAAAGTAATAGATTATTAATTTGATTTACAAAAAGTAGTAAATTTGACCAAAATATAATCTAATGACAAGACAAGCGATAATTGAAAAAACAATCAAGGCAATAAATCAATTGCCTGAAGATAAAGCAGAAGAAATTTCAGATTTTGCTGATTTTGTTATAATGAAATTTGAAGAAGCTCGAATCACGGAAAGCATACAACAACTTGCTGCAAAAAGCCAGGTCTTTGATTTTTTAAATGAGGAAGAAGATCATTATTCTTCAAAAGATTTAAAAATAAAATACAATGGATAAAGGAGATATAGTTTTAATTTCATTCCCATTTACAAATTTAAGCGGAAGTAAGTTGCGTCCTGCAATCGTTTTAATTGAAACTAAACTTGATATTACCGTGTGCTTTATAACTTCTCAAATTAATTGGCAAGAACAAACAGATGTTGTTCTATTTCCTACTGAGCAAAATGGAATCAAGTTGCAATCGTTGGCAAGAACAAGTAAAATAGCAACATTGGATAAAGCACTTGCAAAAGGCTTACTTGGCCGACTTTCTGCCCATGAAACAGCAGAATTAAATCAGAAACTTAAAAAATTATTTCAGCTAGACTAATTCTAATTCAGACATAATATCCTTTAATAATTAAAATTGGCTAAACAACAAATTATGTTCTTGTTTAGCTATTTTCTTTTTAAATTCAATCTGTGCGAAGCGAGCTTTGCGTCTCGAGACATCGGGGCTGCGTCCCGAAACTTCGGGATTGCGTGATAAAGAAATAGTGATGATTTCTCGCGAAGCCGCCAAGTCGCAAAATGTTCTGTTTGTAAACAGATCGTTCCTAGTATTTACAAATCGCTAAAAGCTAACAGCTGAACGCCAAAAATATTAAAATCAATCACATTAAAAGTTGTTTCAATATAGTTTGCTTAATTGTTGTTTGCATTCTGTTTTTCTAGAATGTATACTTTTACAAAACCATAATTTCATTTTTATGAATCCTACTTTTCGAAAAGCCACTTTGGATGACCTGCCTCAAATTTGGATTATTTTGCAACAGGCAATCCGGCGTCGCAAAGCCGATGGCAGTGTCCAATGGCAAGATGGTTATCCGAATCCCGAAGTAATTGAAAATGATATAATCAATGGCAATGGTTATGTGCTTGCGCTCAACGATTCGATTGCAGTCTATTGTGCGATTCTCCTTAATGACGAACCCGAATACGCCAATCTGAGAGGCGAGTGGCTTACAGAGGCTGATTTTGTGGTGTTTCACCGCATAGCCGTAGCCGAGGAATATATTGGCCAAGGAATAGCCAAAGCGATGTTTGGGTATATCGAAACCTTTGCGTTGCAGCACGAGATATACAGCATTAAAGCCGACACCAATTTTGACAACGCAGCCATGTTGCACTTATTTGCCCAAGCCGGCTATGTCTATTGCGGCGAAGTTTATTTTCGAGGAAGTGCGAGGTTAGCCTTCGAGAAAGTGCTGAGGTAATTACTAATTAGTGCGAAATTAAATAAAGTGGGTTTAATCAATTTGAATTTCATCAAATGATTTTTAAAAGCAGAAAACTGCCCGAAATAGTAGTGGGAGAGGAATTGTAAATTTGAGCCAACTGAGCTTTTTTTTGGGGCCAATACGGCACTTAAATGCTCAACATATTCTGATAGGTAACAAATGAAATTTGCTTAATTACTTCGGCTAATTTTGTAAAATCCTTCCCTTTAGTCATAATCGTAATCATGTAAGGTTTGTCTTTTAAGTAAATAATAGCAGTTTCTGTTAGTTGTTTTTCTTTTGCATCACCCGCTTCACCAAATTTATGCGCCACCTTGGTGTTTTCTGGCAATCCTTTTAAAATGCCGTCTTTGAAATTGCATTTTGATAATAATTCAGCAGCATATTCAGAATCATTTATCGTTAAATAGGATGCGTTATACAAGGTTCTAATAAATTTAGAATAATCAGTGACTGTCACAAAATAATTTGGTGAGTTCCAATCGGGAGATTCTAATCCTAAATCGGTAAATACTTTTTTAAATAACGTAACATCTAAAACAGAATTTAACAATATAGTCGCGTTGTTATCCGAGTATTCAATCATATACGTCATTAATTCCCTAACGGTATAAGAATGACCCAATTGAATTGATTTAGAAAGATATTCAGGCTTTTTATCACTGTTTACAACACGGTCGTAAACTAATTTTTTATCTAAAAACCCTGGATTTTTTTCATTCATTAACAAAAGTGTAATTAACTCGGGAACCTTCATTAAAGAACCCGGCTTGTATTTTTCATTTTCATTAATAGAAACAATCTCATTTGTCGAAAAATCTTTTAAATAAACCGATGCGGAAGTAAGATCCTCCTCTTTTTTAGATTTCTCAATAACAGTATTGACGCCTTCAATAACAGAATTTAAGTAGGCCGCATTACAATTATTATCCACAAACAATAATGGTTTTACATAATCATAGCCATTTAAACGTTTTAAACTTGGATCACACGAATTAGCTGCTAAAATTTCATTTTCGGATTCTTTAATCTTTTTTGAACCCAAAAAATCAGTAACGAAATAGGTACTTAGTATCGATAAAAATAAAATTGAAATAAAATACGAAAAAGAGATTTTGAAGGCGAAAAATGAGTTCACGGTGTAAAATTTAGTTATACAAATGTAGTTGATTTGCCTCTGGGTTTGCCTTAGTAAACCAGTTTTTTTAGCGCAACAACTGTTAAAGTTTTTTGAGTTGTTTTACACTTTGTTTCACTCATATATAATAAAAAAACCCACTCGTTTGAGTGGGTTTTGTGGTACCTCCAGTCCCGAGGCTTCGGGAGAACCGGGACACGCTGATTTATTTTAATTTCGATAAAATATCGGTTAGGATTTCAGGATTCCGAATAATTTTTTCGATAAACACTTTGCTTTTCATTTTCTTAATAAAGCGTTCAAGTTGTAAAGCATCGTTTCTGTTAACACAGGCATATGATAAAACTAACGTCCAGTCGTTTGCAATTTTAGAAAATGAATTGCTGTAGCTATGATGATTATGGGAAATGATTCTTTGTTGAACATCATGTGTTTCACCAACATAATATTTAGCACTTGTATTTGAATATAGAATGTATAAAAAATGGTCCATTACAAATTAGTAAAACAAAAAACCCACTCGTTTGAGTGGGTTTTGTGGTACCTCCAGGGATCGAACCAGGGACACATGGATTTTCAGTCCATTGCTCTACCATCTGAGCTAAGGTACCGTTTGGTATTGAGGGTGCAAATATAGAATCATTTTTAATTTATCCAAACGAAAACCATAAAAAAATCATCCTTACTTTTGCAAGCAAACACGACAACGTATGGTACTGGTTTTTGATGTAGGAAACACCCGGATAAAAGCCGCTGTCTTTGAGGGCAATACGCTGCTTGAGTCGTTTGTCTTTGTGGCCGAAGACCTTCCCATTCGGCTGCCAGAGCTCCTAAAAAAACATGCCTTAATCAGCGCAATTGTTCATGCAAGCGTAGGGGATTCTGTGTTGGGGAGTATTCAAGAAGCTGCCCAGAAAATCCCCATTTACAGCATTTCACCCCAAACCCTATTCCCGTTTACGAATCGATATGCAACCCCCGAAACCTTAGGGATTGACCGTATGGTTTTGGCAGCAGGCGCCGTGTTGCAATTTCCTACACAGAATCGATTGGTAATCGATGCGGGTACATGCATTACCTTTGATTACATCAATGCCGCCAACGAATATTTGGGTGGAGCCATTGCTCCGGGCATCGAAATGCGCTACAAAGCCTTACATCAGTATACCGCCAAATTGCCGCTTTTAGAAAAAAAAATCCCTGAGCGTGAAATTGGCAATACAACTGCCGAATCCATGCATGTGGGAGTCGTACAAGGCGTACTGCATGAAATAGCGGGAGCCCTCTCGGCCTATGAATCAAGAACGGGAAACTTTATAATAATTTTAACGGGCGGGGATGCAGAATTTTTGGCTAAACGATTTAAAAATACCATATTTGCCAATTCAAATTTTCTATTGGAAGCCTTGAATCAATTGTACCAATACCAAACCCAAAATGACTAAGAAAATACTCCTTTCCTTGCTGCTTTTCGTCTCCTTTATGGCTGTAGCACAACAATCTACCTCGTCGCCTTATTCTTTTTATGGAATCGGGGAGATCCGCTTTAAAGGAACTGTAGAAAACAGATTAATGGGAGGCTTGTCATTTTTGCCCGACAGCATTCACGTCAACATTCAGAATCCAGCCTCTTATTCTTACCTCAAACTGACTTCGTTTACACTAGGGGGCTCCTTCAATTCTGGAACCTTGAGAACATTTACAGAAAAAGAAAAAACACAACGCTCCACTTTAGATTATTTGGCCGTTGCCATACCGCTTAAAAATTCAGGATTTAGTTTCGGATTAATTCCGTATTCTGCAGTAGGGTATCGCATACGAAATGCGGATGTAAATTCGGGAATAACCCAAAAATTTGAGGGTACGGGAGGAATGAACAAGGTGTTTTTTGGGTACGGAATGCAATTGAAACCCAATTTGAGTATCGGAGCAGAGCTAAATTACAACTTCGGAAAGATTGAAACTACCAGTTTAAAATACATGACCGGCATTCAATACGGAACACAAGAAAACAACAGTACAGTTTTGTCTGGCTTCGATTACAAAGTAGGCATGATGTACCAACGCAAAATAGCTAAATACGATTTTTACAGTGGTTTGCATTACAACTACAACAGCAATTTGAATGCCAACACCGATCAAGTCATCAATTCGGTGGCTTATTCTGAATTTTATACGCCTTCTGTGGTTGATGTGCTTTCGGAAACCAAAACGACCTCTAAAATTCACATGCCCAATCAAGTCTCGTTTGGTGCCGGAATTGGAACCTCCCGCAACTGGATGATTGGGACAGAATTAACTTGGAGCCAATCTAATGCTATGGGGAATCGCTACGACAACATTACCGTGGCCAGTTTTGAAAATGCAATGAAATATAGCCTGGGCGGATTTTGGGTTCCCAACTACGACGCTTTTTCAAATTACCTTAAAAAAATTACCTACCGTGCGGGTTTCCGCTACGAAAATACAGGCTTAGTGATTCAAAACCAATCCATTAAGGATTATGCATTTTCAGCCGGTTTTGGACTCCCATTAGGAGGCACCTTTTCTAATTTGAATTTGGGTGTTGAATACGGCCGAAAAGGAACTACAAAAGCCAATTTGGTGCAAGAAAATTACACCAACGTAGTGATGAGTTTGTCGCTCAATGACAAATGGTTTGTGAAACGCAAATACGATTAATGAAACCGCTAATCGGCCTTTGCGCTGGGACTCAACGCTACTGTATACTACTAGCAATAGGAATTTTAGGGCTACTTGTAGGCTGCGAAAGCAATTTGAAAGAAGTGCAAAAAATAAATTTCTCTCAATTTGCACCTGCTGGTGAAGCCGAAGATTTCAATTTAAAATACACCGATTCTGGCCGAATCACCTCAATTTTAGAAAGCAAAAAAATGTTGGATTATGCCAATGTGGAGTTTCCGTATACGGAGTTTCCCAAAGGCGTGCTGGTCACGATGTATGACAACAAAGGCAAAAGAACGTTTATTCGATCTAATTACGCAATCACCTTCAAAGGCACAGACATTATTGACTTGCAAAATCAGGTGGTAATAAGCAACGAATTTGGGCAACAAATGGAAACCGATCAGTTGTATTACGACCAAAAAAACGAATGGTTTTTTACCGAGAAAAAGTTTAAATTTACAGACCCAAAAGGAGTGTCCTATGGCGAAGGCATCGATTTTAGCAAAGACTTTAAATTGGTGAATTCACAACGCATAAACGGAGAAATCGATCAAAACGAATAACTATGAATTACTTAAAGTACACCCAATACGTTTACTTAGCTCTTGCGCTGTATTGTATTTACGATGGCATCACCAAATGGAATAATCCCGAAAAACCGTGGATCAGTTTCTTCTTTGCGGCGATAGCCCTGTTTACTTTTTTCTTTCGCAGACGCTTTGCCGCCAAAATGGACCGCAAAAAACAGGACTAAATCCCGAAGTTTCGCAAAAGACTTTCATTTCTTTTAAAAAAATAATTTTTCAAGCAAATTATATTTAATCCTTTATGGTTATTAAATAGATAATTGTATTTTCGCAAACTGAATTAAAAATTAACACGAATAAACATGGCAGTTTTACAAAAAATCAGACAACGTTCCTTACTTCTTATATTGGTAATTGGGTTTTCATTATTGGCTTTTATCGTACAAGATTTGTACCGTAAAGGCGGATTCGGAAATTCGAAATACGTAGGGAGTGTAAATGGTAAAGATATTTCTTTTGAAGACTTTAGAGTGAAGGTGAGTAATGCAGAGAAAAGTGGCCAACAAGGAATGACTTCAACTCAAGCGGTAAATCGTGTTTGGGACCAAGAAGTGGCTATTGCTTTGTTGTCTGCAGAGTTCGAAAAATTAGGCATCCAAGTGGGTGAAAAACACCTGATAGAAGCCTTAAAAATGGATCAAAATATTGGTCAAAATCCCTTGTTTCAAAACGCGACTGGTCAATTTGATTTAGCAAAATTCAAGGAATATTTCAAATCCAATCCAGAACAAGCACAATACGTGAAAGATCGGGAGAAAGAGGCCGAATTAAATTCCAAATACCAAATTTACAATGCGATGGTTAAAGGGGGCTTATATACCACTGAAGCCGAAGGTAAATTGAAGTACGAAATGGAAGCCAACAAAATCAATATGGATTATGTAGGCGTTTTATATTCTTCGATCAAAGACAGCGAGGTGAAAATTTCTGATGCGGAGATCACCGAGTACATCAAGAAAAACGAGAAAAAATACAAAGCCGAAGCTTCCCGTGAATTGGATTATGTAGTAATAGAAGACAAAGCATCTCCTGCAGATGAAGCCGAAGTGAAAACCAAAGTAAATGGGTTATTAACCGGAAGCGTGGTGTACAACCAAGAAACAGCCAAAAATGATACTTTGCCTGGCTTTAAAGGAGCTACTAATCTTGTAGATTTCGTGAATGAAAATTCAGATATTCCTTATGATTCTACCTATACGGCCAAAAAAGATCTGCCTGCAGAACATGCAGATGCCTTGTTTGCTTTAGCACCAGGAGCTATATACGGTCCGTACATGAGAGGTCCTTACTATTGCATCTCCAAAGCAATTGGCCGCAAAGCAGGAGCCAGTGCCAAAGCAAGTCATATCTTAATTAGTTACGAAGGCACACAAGTACCAAATAAAAAAGAAAAACGCACCAAAGAACAAGCCAAAGCCAAAGCAGAAATGTTATTGGCCCAAGTAAAAGCCAATCCATCTAGCTTCTTGATGTTGGCCTTGACCAACTCAGACGATTCATCTGCTCAACAAGGGGGTGATTTGGGTTATTTTGCGCCCGGACAAATGGTAAAACCATTCAACGACTTCGTATTTGGAAATCCAGTTGGTAAAATTGGTTTGGTTGAAACTGATTTTGGGTTTCACATCATCAATGTAACCGATAAACAAGATGCTGTTCGTTTAGCTACCATTGCCCAAAAAATAGAACCATCTGAGTCTACAACCGATAAATTGTATACCCAAGCGGTACAATTTGAAATGGATGCCAACGAGAAAGACTTTGACAAAACGGCAAAAGCACAAAAATTAACCGTTACCCCTGCGGTAAAAGTAAAAGAAATGGACGAAGTTTTTGGCGGATTAGGTCCACAAAGACAAATCGTGCGTTGGGCATTTGACAAAGAAACCAATGTGGGTGATGTGAAACGATTTGAAGTGGCCAATATGGGTAATGTAATCGTGAAGTTGAAAAAAGCGGGCGAGAAAGGCTTGATGACTGCAGAAGACGCAAGGATGTCGGTGGAGCCTATCTTGAAAAACAAAAAGAAAGCCACTTTAATTACCGCTAAAATGAAAGGGGCTACCCTAGAAGCAGTTGCGCAATCTTCAGGTATCGCGATTCAACAAGCGGTAGATTTAACGGTAGACAATGCCAACATTCCAAATGCCGGACCAGAACGAAAAGTAGTTGGTGCAGCATTTGCGACAGGAGTAAACAAAGTTTCTGCTCCAATCGAAGGAAATTCAGGAGTTTATGTGGTAAAACCAACGTTAATTACCAAAGCACCGGCTTTAAAAAATCACGCGGATTACGTAAACAAAGTAAAATCACAAGTGCAATCCTATACCGGACGTGTAATTCCTGCCTTGAAAGAAGAAGCCGATATCGAAGACAATCGTGTGAAGTTCAATTACTAATTGAATTGCAACAAAAAAATAAAACCCGGTTCAGTTGAATCGGGTTTTTTTATTTAACGAGTTCAGAATAAGGCAAGATCGTGTGGTAGCCCTTTTGTTCGAAATAGGTAGAAGGATCAGATTTGCTGAGCACTAAAACAAAATCTCCGCCCCAAGCCCCCAAACTTTTTACCATTCCATCAAAATCTGGGAAGTAGGCTTCTTGCACGGTTTGCATTTCCAATAAATTACTGAGTATCGTTTCGTGTTTTTGCAAGTTAACGAACCAATTTGCATAGGAGGTGTCGGCCAAAAGGGCTTCTGTAATTGCACTGATCTCTTCACAATGGTCGGCCAAGCGGTGTTGTTTTTTATAATAGGCCGCAATCGCTTCTTTGCTGCTTTGTTTTTGGTTGAGGTACACAAAGTACAACTGTGCTTTGCAAAGCGGATCGAGTGTTTCTGGAGAAACTAGGGGGGTTTCATTCACTAACGAATAGACCACCGCCGAATCGTGTTGCGCACAGGCAATGTCATAGCCACTTCCGCCAAAACTGTCAAACAACAAACGGTAGGCATCTACTTGCGCCCATTGGGCAATGTTGTTCAGTAAAGTAGAGGAGGTTCCTAATCCCCATTTTTTCGGAAAACTGAGTTCAGTGGTAACTGATAGGCCGCCCCTGTTTTTTAAAAAATCAGGATTGAATTGTTGTGCTTTTTGGAGTATGGTTAAAAGAGTCGTTCGAACGCTTTGCTCTGAGCTAGTTAGTGGAAATTGTATTTCTTCCCAATCGAGATGGGTTTCAAACCAACAACTGCCGTCGGCATCCAAGCTTGTCCAATGCAGTCCATTTTTTTCTGTGGGTTTTACCCGAAGCCATTGACCCAATTTGGTCGGCACAGCCAAGGCTTTGGCGCCACTCAGCACCACATACTCGCCTGTGAGTAAAAGTTTGCCGTTGCTGTAAAATTGCTGTTCCATCGGCTATTTGCTACGCTCTTAATTGTGCTACAAACGAAACTACGGCTGCGTGGGTCACTGTTTCTTTTTTGAAGTGCTGCTGCACCGCTAGACGTTCCTGTTCGGTAGCCTGTAGTTGTAATAAAATATTATTCAGGTGCATTTTCATATGTCCTTCTTGAATTCCCGTTGTAGTAAGGGAACGCAGTGCTGCAAAATTTTGGGCCAATCCAGCAACTGCTACAAGCTGCATGAGTTCGTGTGCCGATGGTTTTTGCAAGAGTTCCATGCTCCATTTCACCAAGGGATGCAAGTTGGTCAAGCCGCCCACGGTTCCTAAAGCCAAGGGGATTTCAATCCAAAATTTAAATAGGCCATTTTCTATAGTTGCATGCGTTAAGCTGCGGTATTGTCCATCTCGGGCAGCATAAGCGTGTACCCCTGCTTCGACGGCTCTAAAATCATTTCCGGTTGCCAAGACCACCGCATCAATGCCATTCATAATTCCCTTATTGTGGGTTACCGCACGAAAAGGCTCAACTTGCGCGATTTGAACCGCTTGCACAAATTTCTCGGCAAACTCGGCAGGATGCTCTAGTTTTTTTTCGGCTAACTCTTCAACCGGGCAAGAAACTTCGGCGCGTACCAAACAATTGGGCACATAATTTGACAAAATACTCATGACTATCTGAATGTCTTTCTCGGCTTCGGTAAATTCAGTATAACCTTGCGCTTCAGTAGTAAGAGTTTTGGCAAACTGTTCTAAACACGAATTGATAAAATTCGCTCCCATCGAATCTTTGGTCTCGAAGGTAGCGTGCAACTGAAAATAGTGCGACAATTTATGGGTTTGGTTGCGCAATTCGATGTGGCTAATTCCGCCGCCGCGCGCTTCCATATTTTTGGTAATTTCTTGGGTGGCTTCCCGCAATTTCGGTTGAATGTATTGCACGAAGCGCTCTAATTTCTCGGCATCGCCTTGGTAGATAAAATGCACTTGCCCTATTTTTTCGGAGTTGATCACTTGGGTTTTGAATCCGCCGCGACTGGCCCAAAATTTGGCCGATTTGGCTGCAGCAGCCACCACCGAACTTTCCTCAATCGCCATAGGGATAGTATAGTTTTTCCCGTTGATCACAAAATTGGGTGCGACACCCAAAGGCAAATAAAAATTACTCACGGTGTTTTCTATAAATTCATCGTGCAATTTTTGCAGCGCTTGGTCGGAGTTCCAATATTTTTTGAGTAAGGCCGTTGCTTCGTGGGGAGTGGTAAAATACTGTTCAGACAACCACTGAAGTTTGTCTTCTTTGCTCAATTTTGAAAATCCGGCAATGGCGTGCGTCATAGTTTGCTAAGTTTAGAAAAGCATACAAATATAAAGGATACGAGTGGGATTGCACACGAAATTTGTTACGAACTTTGCTCACTCACTCTAAGATTTGAGTAGAATTTATTTCTAAAATGTGACAATAATTGCAATTTTTTCACTAAAATTGAATGTTTTTAAAACGCCTTATTATTTATGAAAGTACTCCAAATTTTAGCCTTTGTTTTCGCCCTTCAGTTTTCGGTTTTGGCGCAACAAAAAATCACTGTCGAGGATATTTATACCGGCACCTTCCGCGCCAAAGGAATGGACGAATTACAAGCCTTAAAAAACACCAATCAATACACCGTTCTTAACTACGACCGCAGTTCCCAAACCATGCAAATCGACTTGTATGATTTTGCTACGCTACAAAAAGTAAGTACCCTATTGGACACCAAAAATCAACCCTTGCTCCAAGAGGGCATTGACAGTTATGTGTTTAGTCCCAATGAGAAACAAATTTTATTGGCATCCAACTCCAACCAAATCTACCGTCATTCGTTCACCGCCGATTATTATTTGTATGATTTGGGTTCAAAATCGGTTGCCAAATTGTTTGATTTTCCGGTGCAAGAACCCACCTTTTCTCCCGATGGGACACTGCTCGCTTATGCCAAAGACAACAATTTGTTTGTGTATAATATAGCTGCCAAATCAACGATTCAACTTACTACCGATGGTCGTAAAAACGCCATCATCAACGGAATTACCGATTGGGTATATGAAGAAGAATTTGCCTTTGTTCGCGCGTTTGACTGGAGCAAAGACAGCAAAAAACTGGCCTACATCAAATTTGACGAATCCCAGGTGCCAGAATTCAGCATGTCTATTTTTCATAAAGACTTATACCCCACCATCGAAACATTCAAGTACCCCAAAGCCGGCGAAAAAAATTCGGAAGTTTCCCTGCATGTTTTTGATCTGGCCTCCAATCAAACCAAAACCGTTGATTTATCGGCCTACCACGATTTTTACATTGCGCGGTTGCAATGGACGGCCGAAGCCAATACCTTGTCGGCACAAGTGCTCAATAGGCACCAGGACAATTTAGATTTGTTGTTTATCAACGGATCTACCTTGCAAACCCGAGTGGCACTCAACGAAAAAGACAAGGCCTATGTAGACGTAACCGACAACCTCACTTTTTTACCCGATAACAGTTTTATTTGGACCAGCGAAAAAGACGGATTCAACCACATTTATTGGTATGATTCAGCCGGGAAATTAAAAAACCAGATCACCCAAGGCAATTGGGAAGTTACCGCTTATTATGGCTACGACGCCAAGACTAAGTCTATTTTGTATCAATCAACGGAGGCCGGTTCGATCAATCGTGCGGTTTATAAAATAGGATTAAGCGGTAAAAATAAGCAGTGTTTGTCGGCCAAAACGGGTACGAATGCGGCCACCTTTAGTCCCAATTTTGGCCATTTTATAGAAACGTATTCCTCGGCTAGTCAACCCACACAATATAGTTTGCATGACACGAAGTCGGGAAAATTGCTCAAAAATATTGAGTCGAATGAGGCATTGCAAAGCAAATTGACCAACTACAATTTGGGTGCCAAAGAATTTTTTGTACTCAAAACCGCCGAAGGCCACGAACTAAATGCCTGGATTTTAAAACCCAAAGATTTTGACCCTTCGCGCAAATACCCGCTGTTGATGTACCAATATTCTGGACCGGGTTCGCAACAAGTAAACAACGATTGGAACAGCGCCGATGATTATTGGTTTCAATCCTTAGCACAACAAGGCTATTTAGTGGCTTGTGTAGACGGCAGAGGCACCGGATTTAAGGGAGCAGCCTTCAAAAAATGCACCCAAAAAGAATTGGGCAAATACGAAGTCGAAGACCAAATTGCGGCAGCCAAGGTGTTGGGTACTTATCCCTACATAGACGCCGCGCGCATTGGGATTTGGGGTTGGTCGTATGGCGGATTTATGGCCAGCAATTGCATCTTGAAAGGCGCCGATATATTCAAAATGGCCGTGGCGGTAGCACCCGTAACCAGCTGGCGTTTTTATGACAGCATTTACACCGAACGGTATTTGCAAACTCCCCAAGAAAACCCAACGGGCTATGACGACAATTCGCCGATTAATCATGTGAATAAATTAAAAGGCAAATTCTTGCTCATTCACGGATCGGGCGACGACAATGTGCACCTGCAAAATTCCATGCAAATGATGGAGGCCTTAATTCAGGCCAACAAGCAATTTGATTCGCAAATATATCCCGACAAAAATCACGGCATTTACGGAGGTAAAACGCGCATTCAGTTGTTTACCAAAATCACCAACTTTATCAAAGAAAATTTATAATTCACTAATCTCAACTAAAACCAATCAATTATGTCAGAAACACAAGCAAAAACAGGACATCCAAAAGGACTTTGGGTGCTTTTCGGAACCGAAATGTGGGAGCGTTTCAATTTTTATGGTATGCGCGCCATCTTAACCTTATTCTTGGTAAATTCCTTAATGATGAAAGAAGAAGATGCTTCTTTGATCTACGGAGGATTTTTAGGGTTATGTTACCTTACCCCCATGTTGGGCGGATTTATCGCCGACCGATTTTTCGGAAACCGCAACTGTATTTTATTGGGTGGTTTAATGATGGCCATCGGACAGTTTTTGTTGTTCTTTAGCGCCAGTGTGTTTGGCACCAATTTGCCTTTGGCTAATACCTTAATGTGGTCAGCCTTGGGGATTATTATTTTTGGTAATGGCTTCTTTAAACCCAATATCTCTTCGATGGTGGGAAGTTTGTATCCAAAACAAGAAAAAAGCAAACTCGATACGGCCTTTACCATCTTCTACATGGGAATCAATTTGGGTGCTTTCCTAGGTCAATTAATTTGTCCACTTATTGGCGATGTAAAAGACAATGCAGGTATTCGTGATATTCATGCCTTCAAATGGGGATTCTTGGCTGCTTCTATGGCCATGTTAGTAGGGACTGCTGTATTCTATTTCTTGAAAAACAAATATGTGGTTACGCCAGAAGGCAAACCCTTGGGTGGATTACCTTCTAAAAATGAAGCCGCCGACTTTGAAGAAGGCGAATCACAAAAAGCGGTTTTTTCACAAAAAGCGTTAATCCTTGCCGGAGTGGCATTCTTCAGTTTGGGTGCGTTGATCCATTTTGTTTTTGGACAAAACCTTATATACACCTTGATTTACTCGAGTGGTTTAACCTTAGCCGGATTGATTGTATCGGATACTTCCTTAACTAAAGTAGAGCGCGACCGTATTTTTGTAATCTACATTGTAGCCTTTTTCATTATTTTCTTCTGGGCTGCCTTTGAGCAAGCAGGATCTTCTTTGACCTTTATTGCCGACAACCAAACCGACCGTAATTTCTTTGGTTGGAACATGCCGCCGTCTATGGTTCAAATTTTCAACGGACTATTCGTTGTGGCTTTTGCCGTTCCGTTTTCTATGTTGTGGGATTACTTGCGCAGCAAAGACCGCGAGCCCATTTCTCCGATGAAACAATCGTTTGGATTGGCCTTGATTGCCTTGAGTTATTTTATCATTGCCTACAACGTAAAAGATTTGGGCAACAGCGGTTTATTGGCTATCAAATGGTTGATCTTGTTGTATTTAATCCAAACTTGTGCCGAGTTGTGCTTGTCGCCAATTGGCTTGTCGTTGGTGGGTAAATTATCACCCAAACGTTTTTCATCCTTATTATATGGGGTGTTCTTCTTGTCGAATGCCTCAGGCTATGCCTTGGCCGGAACCTTGGGGTCAATCATGCCAGCAACTGGAGATAAATTTTTAAAAGCCAAAGAACTGGGAATTGATTTGCAAGCGGTATTAGACAAAAAAATTACCTTGACTGCCGATCAAGCAGCCTTGTTGTCAGAAAACCAAATTACCGACCACAACCCTATTTTTGCAGGAGTTGAAATTCACAACCTGTTTGAGTTTTTCATGGTGTTTGTGGTGCTTACGGGACTAGCCGCCTTGATCTTGTTCTTACTCACACCAGTCTTGAAAAAGATGATGCACGGCGTGCGTTAATTTATAAATACCTATATCTATGAATAGTAGTTCGTTAGAACCCATTCAGAATTTTACAGGCAAGTACCCCAAGCAATTGTGGTACTTGTTTTTTAGTGAAATGTGGGAACGATTCAGTTTCTATGGCATGCGTGGCATGTTGGTGGTGTTCATGGTTTCTAAATTGGGCATGGACGACACTACCTCCCAATTGCAATATGGTGCTACCCAAGCCTGGGTCTATGCCTTTACTTTTGTAGGTGGCTTATTTGCCGACAAAATCCTAGGCTTCCGTAAATCGTTGTTTTGGGGCGGAATTTTAATGATCATTGGCAGTGTGATTTTGTCGATAAATCCACAGTCATTTTTCTTTATCGGAATCAGTTTTACCATAGTGGGTACCGGTTTTTTTAAACCCAATATTTCTTCGATGGTAGGGCAATTGTACCACGAAAACGATGTGCGAAGAGATGCCGGTTTTTCTTTGTTTTACGCTGGAGTAAATATTGGCGCGCTCATTGGAGGTTACCTCTGTATTGCGGTGGCCAATGGCAATTTGTTTTCCGACTTCATTCCAGAAACCCTGCGATGGAACTACGCCTTTGGTTTTGCCGCCGTGGTGATGGTCATCAGTTTGCTCACCTTTACCCAAACCCAAAAAAGCTTAGGGACTATTGGGCTTTCGCCATTGGCTAGTTGGCCAGCTCCCAAACGATTGGCCTATGAAGTAGGTACTTTTATTTTGTCACTGGCTTTAATTCCCGTAATCATATTGATGGTTGCCAATACCACCTATACCGATTATTTTATGATGATCATTGGGCCGGCATCTATTTTGTATTTGTTTTATGAGATGCGCCAATTTAATGCGGCCGAAAATAAGAAGTTGTTGGCGGCCTTGGTGTTTATCCTTTTTTCCATTTTCTTTTGGGCTTTCTTCGAACAAAGTGGCGGCTCCCTGAGTTTATTTGCGTTAAACAATTTACACAATACCGTGGTAGGCATTCCCTTGGATCCCAACGGAGTAAACAATTCGGCCAATTCGTTGTTTGTAATTGTTTTTGCTGCCCTAATTGGTTTGGTTTGGGTTTGGCTCGCCAAGCGAAAAATGGAACCCAATACGGTGGTGAAATTTGGTTTGGGCTTTTTGTTTTTGGCTGGTGGATTCTTTGTGTTTTATGCCACCCGCTTTTTTTCAGATAACCAAGGCAAAACCTCCCTCGATGTATTTACTTTGGGTTGGTTTGTGATTACGTTTGGCGAATTGTGTTTGTCGCCTATAGGCATGTCGGCCATGACCAAATTATCTCCCCAACGCACCCAAGCTGTTATTATGGGCATGTGGTTTTTGGCCAGCGCCTACGGCCAGTATTTTGCCGGTTTGCTTGGCGCCAATATTGCCACCGCTTCAGAACATGCGAGCAACCTTGCTCAGCTTCAAGTTTATACCGAGGGCTACAAACAATTGGCCATATATGCCCTGATTGCGGGTCTAGTTTTGGTGCTAATTTCACCTTGGGTAAAAAAACTCATGCAAGAAGTAAAATAAATTACTACTTTCGAATTCTAAATTGAATACAGTTATTATGAAAAAAATAGTCTTATTATTCGTGCTTGTTCTTGGCGGATTTGCTGCCCAAGCACAAGATATTTATTGGGAAACCAATGTCGAGAAAGCCGCTCAATTGTCTATGAAGACAAACAAGCCTTTGTTGTTGTTTTTTACAGGCAGCGACTGGTGTGGCTGGTGCAAGCGTTTGCAAAAAGAAGTACTCAAAACAGCTGAGTTCGCGACATGGGCGCAAGACAATGTCATTTTAGTCGAATTGGATTTTCCGCATTTTCCTCAACCCGAAGAAATTGTACAACAAAATAGAGCTTTACAACAACTATTCCAAGTACAAGGCTATCCAACGGTTTGGTTTACCAATGTGAGTATGAAAGAGGGCAAACTATCGTTAGATCGCTTAGGAAGCACAGGCTGGTTGGCCGGTGGCGCTCCTAAATGGTTGGAAACGGCCAATCAGATTATCGGAAAAAAATAATCGTTACCGTATAGTATAGAATCCCTTTTCGCCAGTTGCGTGAAAAGGGATTTTTGCTTGTATACAGCTGGCTTTCCACCTACGAATGTATGATTTATAGTTACTGCCATCGGCAATAATGAGTTTGGGACGGCTCGCTTGGATGAGTAAATCTAAATTAATTTTCGGAGATTGTCGCAGTAGGAGTAAGCTGTGCGCCCGAATTTTATTTGGCACATGCTTGGGTGCTAGCACGCAAACGAACCTACTGTTTACCATTCCTGTTTGAGGGATTTTTTTAAATTGAATTTGCCGGCAAAAATGTGCCGTCGCATAGCTGTAAAGCGGCTTCCTTTTTTCTAGGGGCAAATCAGTATAGGCGGTTATAAAATTGCCATGGCGTTCTACTAGGGCGCTATAGCGCGGGCTATGAAAAACCAACATTTCATGCTCTTGCCTCAATCCCCATAAGGTAAAAAGAACCGTAAGTTGCAATCCAATTGCAGCCAATCCCATGTAAATCAACCCCAAAAATTGCCGGTTTTTTAACCAATAGATGCCCGTAAAGAGTACAACATAGAGCGCAACAGTCATACTAAATGTGCAGGGAATATGTTCGAACACAAAAGAATCAAAGGAAGCCAACAAATGAATAAATTGGTTCATAAGGCCAATACTCCATTCCAGTAGGTTTATCAAAAAACGAGGAGGTACAGTTACAATCAACCAAACCAAACTCAGTATGCCGATACTCATTATTCCAGTTAAGAGCGGCAAGAGTAACAAATTGGCAACCAAAAACAAGCCTGGAAATTGATGAAAATAATACAAACTAATCGGCAAGGTACCCAATTGAGCGGCCACCGACACGGTGCAATTTTCCCAAATATACAGCCCAATTTTTGAAGTAGGTGAGTACAGTTTTTGCACTACAGGTTGCAACCAAAAAATAAACAACAAGGCGGCATAACTTAGCTGAAAGCCGATATCAAAAACTGCTTGAGGCACCACACAAAGCAGTAAAAAAGCAGAGACAAATAAGGCGTTTATGTTGCTGCTTCGTCGATTTAAGAAGAGCCCAATGCTCACAAAACTAAACATGCTTACCGCCCGAAGGATAGAAGGAGCCAAGCCTGCGATAACTGCAAAAGCCCATAAAAACAAGATGCTCAGCAACAACTCGGTAATTTTTATGCCCCGACTTTGCGGAAAGAAACGAAATAGAAAACGCAGCATTACAATGATAAATCCCACATGCAAGCCCGAAACCGAAAGGATATGCACCACGCCCGCATACTGGTAATCCTTGGTGATTTCAGTGGGTATTTCTTGTTGTTGGCCTAGAAGTAAGGCGTTGAATACCGCTGCGGCAATGGGGTTACAGCCTGATATATCGAGATGTTCCCGAATGCGGCTCCGCAGTTTGTCGGCGTAATAGTAGATATCTCTTTGAAAGTCGTTTCGTTTTTTGAGCTTGTACAGGGAAACCCAAACTTGGGCACATATGTTTTTTTGATTCAGGTAATTGCTATAATCAAAGGAGTCGGGATTGAGTGGCTTGCGGTTTGTTTGAACGATGCCCTCGAATTGAATAGGCAACCCAACAGGCAAAACAGGATGGACTGTTGTCGATTTGCAGTTTATCAGCAACTTGCCTCTACAGGGCCTTTGATCAAGTTTTGTAACATGCACCACATACCGCTGGTAGTTTGAAGTGGTTTTGAGTTGTTCGCGCACCACTGCTTCAATTTGTTGAACTCGATCAGGATGCAGGTAATGCAGGTAATGATTAGCGTAATTTGATTCTCGGTGTATCCAGTTGCTAAAGATGCCCAAGCTGCAGGCTAATGTGAGAATAGCCATTCCCGCAACCCACTTTGGCAAACGAAAGACAAGTACTATAAAATTAATTAAGACAGTGAAGATAAAGCAACCAAACACTTGCTGTGAGCTGCATAAGTAAGATCCGATTGCACAACCGGCAAGCATGCCCAGACAAATCCTAGGCAGCGGATATTGGAGTAGATTCATGATAAAGGCGTATAAATAGGCCTCTAAAATAACAATTTTTTGGGAAGTATAAAACTATTCCAAAACGCGATTGGCTTGTGCAAAAGTTTGCGCGTAATACGGTTCGGAAGTAGAGGAAATAACCACCCCTTGTTGGGTAGACGAGTGAATGAATTTAATTTCTTTTGCATTGGCTTCAACTACCATTCCCACGTGATTGATGTGGCGTTTGCCTCTGGTGTGAAAGAAGATTAAATCGCCTTTTTTAATTTCGTCCCGGTCTAATTTTCGTCCCAGTTGCGACATTTCGGCAGATGAACGAGGAAGCTCAATATCAAATTTCATAAAGGTACTGTACATCAAACCCGAGCAATCATAGCCTTCAGACGAAGTGCCGCCGGCTCTGTAGCGCGTGCCAATTTCATCGGAAGCAGCATGAATAAGTTGTTGAACCAAATAACTGGCATTGTCATCAGACACAAAATAATCGGGATCATTGGCTTCGTTCAAGATGTATTTGGGTGCCTTTTTTTCGGGGACTACTGTGGGCACTACAGATTTAATGGGAGGTGCAATTTTGGCTTTGGCAATTAAATCTTCAATTTGGGTATGGTTGATGACCAAGGTTTTATTTTCGGGTACGCGATAAATGCCTCGTTTTTGCGCTTCGGCTTTAGAAGTAATAATGGTAGCTGTGGGTTTGCAACCCGCAACAAGCAACAAGAGAAATAATATAGAGAAAATACGATTCAAGGCAGTTCTTTTTATTGGTGAGGTACTAACGCAACTACTGTAAACTTCGTACAATGAGTTGGGCTGTTTTTTTGCTGGCACCAGCGCCACCCAATTTGGTTTCTAATTCGGCGTATTTTTCAAGCAGTTGCTTGCGATGCTCCGGATCTAAAATTCGCTGTAATTCTAATGTAATTTGAGCCGTATTGCAATCGTCTTGAATCAATTCGGTGACCACTTCTTGGTCCATGATGAGGTTTACTAGGGAAATATACTTGAGCGTAATGATCCTTTTCGCAATCTGATAGGACGCCCAACTGCCTTTGTAGCAAACTACTTCGGGTACTTTAAACAAGGCCGTTTCGAGCGTTGCTGTCCCCGAAGTAACCAAAGCGGCGGTGGCATGTTGCAACAATTCGTAGGTGTTGTTCGAAATAAATTTCACCTGATCTCCTTGAATAAAAGGTTGGTACACTTCAAAATCTTGGCTGGGTGCACCCGCAATCACAAATTGGTAATTCGGAAATTCTGGCACCACACTCAACAGAACTGTGAGCATTTTGGTGAGTTCTTGCTTGCGACTGCCGGGTAATAGGGCAATGATGGGTAAGTTGGATAAGCCGTTATCTGCTTGAAATTGGCTCAAGTTGCTGCTCTTTTGCTGTTTGATGGCATCAATGAGTGGATGGCCAACAAAATGAACCGGAAACTGGTGCTTTTGCTCAAAAAAATCTTTTTCAAAAGGCAAAATCACATACAAATGGTCAAAGTCGCGTTTTACGGCTTTAATTCGACTTTCTTTCCAGGCCCAAATTTGCGGGGCAATGTAGTAATGCGTAGGAATTCCTTTTGATTTAGCCCATTGGGCAATGCGCATGTTAAAACCCGGATAATCTATAAAAATAAGTGCAGCAGGGGCAAAGGCCGATATATCTTCTTTGCAAAAGGCAATGTTGCGCAAAATGGTCTTCAAATTAAACAAGACTTCTATAAATCCCATGAAGGCCAATTCTTTATAATGCTTTACTAAGGTTCCTCCAGCAGCTTGCATCAAATCACCACCCCAACAACGAATATTGGCTTCTGGATCTTCTGCCTTTAAGGCCTTGATCAAATTAGATCCATGTAAATCTCCAGATGCCTCACCGGCTATAATGTAATATTTCATGGCTTAGAGTACTAAGGTGAGTAGGGTTAAGAGGATACTGCCCAAGACTACGCCGCGTGCCATCAATTCTTTATTCCATTGGAGTAAGCCAAAAAATAAAAGCAGATTCAATAAAGCACCTAAGCTAAGTAGTTTTCCTATTTTTCCGGCGGCCCATAAAAAGTGTAAGCCCTCTGCTAGGTCAAAGTGGGTAAAAAGCAACACAAAAAGCACACTGCCTAAAAAGCTAGTGAGTAGGCTCAATAATGCACCCAGTATAAGGTCTGACTTTTTCATTTAGTTATAAATTCCAAGCGTTTAAATCTTGTATGGCGTGGTGTGCTGTCATATCAAATTGCACGGGCACTACCGAAACATAGCCATTGGCTAAGGCCCATTCGTCGGTGTCGGTTCCTTTGTCGTGATTCACAAATTCACCAGTAAGCCAATAATAATCTTTGCCTTGTGGGGTTTGTCGTTTATCAAATTTTTCTACCCATAACGCATTGGCTTGTCGGCAAATTTTTATCCCTTTTATCTCGGCTGCAGGTAATTTGGGGATATTCACATTCAAGACCACGCCTTTGGGCAGGCCATTTTTAAGCACCTCTAATGCAATTGTTTGGGCAAAATGCTTAGCCGGTTCAAAGTTGGCATTCCAGTCATAATCCAACAACGAAAATCCAATGGCAGGAATTCCTTCTATACCGGCTTCAACTGCTGCGCTCATGGTGCCCGAATAAATTACATTGATCGAGGAATTCGAACCGTGATTGATTCCCGACACACATAAATCGGGCTTTACTTGCATCAGTTCATTGACGCCCAATTTTACACAATCTACGGGCGTACCCGAACAGTGGTACTCGGTTACTTCAGCTCCTTCCGCTGATGTTTTATGCAAATACAAGGTGTTGTTTATGGTAATGGCATGCCCCATCGCGCTTTGTGGTTTGTCTGGCGCAACGACTAGTACATTTCCAATTTCGCTCATCGCAGCAATCAGCGCCCGAATTCCGGGTGCCGTGATGCCATCGTCATTGGTCACTAATATCGTGGGTTTTGGGTACATGCTAGTGTTGTACTAAAATTTTATCGCTGTAACTAAAGGTCGAGTTGTATACTTTAATAAAATAAACTCCATTACTCAATCCACTCACATTAAAGTCAAATGCGTTGAGCTCAGCGGTATTTTTAAAGTGATAATTTTTGAGGGCTTCCCCCGAAATGTTGTGCAAGGTCACCACAATTGCCTCCCAGGGTTTGTTTAAACTCACATGAAATACGCCGTTGGTCGCATTGGGAAACACGCGTATGCTGTAGTCTTCTTTGGTAGGATTATTGGTAGCCAAGGTCGGAATAGGCTGAGATCCTTTGTAAATCATATAGCCGCCAACGCGGTAATAGGGATTGTAGCCGTCGTTGCAATCGGCACAATTTACGCCCGATACACAATTGGGGTTGCTCGCATTGCAGTAATCGCGATAGGTTTCTTTAAAGATATAGGAAAACTGGAAGTTGCCCAACGGAATATAACTACTTAAATCGTATTGATACGGAGTAGAAATCGCCCCCGGACACCAACCGGCTCGGTTGTATTGCCAATTGCCCAATTGTCCGGTGCAATTGTCGGGATTGGGATCGCAAAATCGCCAAAGGGTTTGGTTGAGCGAGGCATTGGTAATGTCATTGATTTTTAGTTTATGTATCGCATAATAAAACTCGGCAGCATTTCCAGAATTGTTGCTGCCCCAACCATGTCCGGTGGTAATTAGACGGAAATTCATGGCCGCCGTATTTTGCGGAATAGTTACTGTTTTTACCGGTACAGGTTGTAAATTACTGAGGTCACCAAAATTGTAGTAGCCTTCCCAAATTTCATCTACACTGCTGTATTTGTAGGCGGGTGAACCCTGTACAAATTCCAAATTTAAATTAATGTTCCAGCCGCCAGTTCCCCAAGTATCAATATAAACGCGAAAAGGAATTGTGCCTTGTAATACCGATTCAAAATCAGTTACGTCGATGCTGTGGTTGCACCCAATGCCATAGGGAGTTATGTAACGAATTAATTCTACCCATTCGCCTGCGGGGTTTTGAATTTGAACCCAGCACAATCGATCCCAATCGTCGCAGCCGCCCGATATGTTGGGGCAGGACACCGAAAAATTAGCCAAGATATTTTCGTAAATACCTACCGATTGCGGCATAGTAAAGGTGCCATAGGCCCATTGTGATCCTTGTGACGACCAATCAATTAGGGCATTTTCAAAGGTTTGTATGGTGCGGTCGCCCAGAGGGTTTGCCACTTCGACCGTTGCGCTGTAATTGCTTGAATTTCCGTTCGAATCAGAAGCAACGATACTAATGCTGTGTGCGCCAAAACCAGCGGGAGTCCACCAATAGTCGTATTGCGAAACAATGGGGTTGGTTGCGGAATATTCTACACCATCTATGGTAAAAGCAACGGTTGTAATGGTCGCATTTGCCGCCGAAGTAGTAACGTTGGCGGTCAATAAATACGCATCCAAACTGTTCATTTCTATGGGAAATGCGTTGGAGATGCGCGTACTAATTACTACGGGATCTGTCAACGAAACGGTGTTGGCCAAAAGGGTTTGTGTCAACAAGACGATAAAAGCTACAAGTCTACTGTTCATAGGAAAAGAGATTAGAATGGGGGCTAAATTACTACTTTTTGCCGAAATGCCTCCTGTCTTATTTGAGCGCTATATGAATGGGGCGATTCATTCGTTAATATTAAAATAAAATAACTCGTTTATTCTAATTAATTAGAGGGAACTTTCTAAATTAGCAACCGCATCATCAGGCTTTGTTCTACAAGACTGATACCGCGAAAGGACTTCCTAAAAAGTCAATTAATGAAAACAATTATTCGATTTATGAAAAGAAATTATAAAATACTACTGCTGGTTGTAGCACTATCGGTTGCTTTGTGGAGTTTTATTCCCCGCGAACCCAAAACAGATCCAGAAAAAGACAAATTGCTTATCGAGTTGCTCACTTTTGTAATCGAAAAAGGGCACTACAATCCTGCAGCCATAGACGATCAATTTTCAAAAGGAGTTTACAAAGATTACATCACTGCTTTGGATCCCTCCAAACGCTTTTTCTTGCAATCGGATATGGATGAATTTGCGGCCTATGAGACCCAATTAGACGATCAAATTCGCAACAAAGACTTGTCTTTCTTCAACCTGACTTACGACCGATTGATAAAACGCATCGAAGAAAGCAAGTCGTTTTACACCGATATTTTAGCCAAACCTTTTGATTATTCGGTAGACGAGAGTTTCAATACCGATTACGAAAAATTACCCTATGCCAAAACAACCGAAGAATTGTATGACAAATGGCGCAAACAAATAAAATTGTCTACGCTTTCTTCGTTGACAGATAAATTAGAAATGCAGGATGATTTAAAAAAAGGAATCAAGCCCAAAGCCAAAAAAACTGCAGACATTGATGATCCGAACGCAAAAATTCAGCTTACCGAATCAACGCCGACAAAAGACGACACTACGCCCAAAACGTTTGAAGCCCTAGAAAAAGAAACCCGAGAAAATTCGCTAAAATCCTTAAACGAATACTTTAGTTTCCTTCAAGATTTAGACCACAACGATTGGTTCTCGGTATACATCAATGCCATCGCCACCCGTTTTGACCCACATACCAATTATTTTCCGCCCGATGAAAAAGAACGTTTTGACGTGAGCATGAGCGGAAAATTAGAAGGAATTGGCGCCCGCTTACAAAAGAAAAATGATTACACCGAAATTTCTGAACTCATCTCTGGCGGACCGGCTTGGCGAGGCAAAGAACTCGAATCGGGCGACATCATACTCAAAGTGGCTCAAGGAAGCGACGAACCCGTAGATGTGGGTGGAATGCATTTGGACGATGTAGTTAAAAAAATAAAAGGTCCAAAAGGCACCGAGGTGCGCCTCACCGTAAAAAAAGTAGACGGGTCGATTAAAGTCATTTCGATTATTCGCGACATTGTAGAAATCGAAGAAACCTATGCCAAATCGAGTGTGGTCGAAAAAAATGGGGTGAAATACGGAGTCATTTATCTCCCTAAATTTTACATTGATTTCGAAAACAACGACGGTCGCGATGCCGCCAAAGACATGGCCATCGAGGTAGAACGACTCAAAGAAGCCGGCGTACAAGGAATAGTTGTAGACGTGCGCGACAATGGCGGTGGCTCCTTAAAAACGGTAGTTGATATTGCCGGTTTATTTATAGAGCAAGGCCCCATTGTGCAAGTAAAATCGGCCGGAAGAAAGAAAGAAGTATTGTTTGATCACGATTCAAAAGTGCAATGGGACGGACCATTGGTAGTCATGATTAACAGTTTTTCTGCTTCGGCTTCCGAAATTTTGGCGGCTGCCATTCAAGATTACCGCCGTGGAGTCATTATAGGAAGCAAGCAATCGTATGGCAAAGGAACAGTGCAAAATGTAATTGATTTGAATCAATTTGTGCGCGGAAATACCGTGGGTGATTTGGGAGCCTTAAAAACGACTACCCAAAAATTCTACCGCATCAACGGGGGGTCTACTCAACTCGAAGGGGTGAGTAGTGATGTGGCCATTCCCGATCGCTATGCCTATTTAAAAATGGGCGAACGCGATATCGATAATGCCATGCCATGGGATAAGATAGATCCGGCAGAATATAAATTTTGGGACAAGCAAACCAATTTTGATGCGGCAATTGAGCGCAGTAAAGCCCGTATTTTGGCCAATTCAAATTACAAGTTGATAGACGAGAATGCGTTGTGGATTGACCAACGAAACAAAGAAAACACCTACAGTTTGAACTTGGATAAATTTAAAAAAGAACAAGACGCCATCGAAGAAAACGCGAAGAAATACAAGTCAATTTCTGATTATGATTCAAAGCTAAAATTCAACTCTTTGCCCTACGAACAAGTTCTAATGAATTCGGATTTGTCTTTAAAAGAAAAGAGAGAACGTTGGCATGAAGCTTTAGAAAAAGATATTTATATAGAGGAGTCCATCAATGTTTTGGGAGATTTGTTGCCTAAATCGGCCAAAGCTTCAGCACTAAAAACAACCAAAAGCAACTCGCCTAAATCCTAAACTTAGGCCATTTTATAATTAAAAAGCTTCCTAATCAGAAGCTTTTTTTTATTACCACTCGTTTACTTTATTGGCATCCATTTTCAGGAAGATAAAGAGCAAAATGGTAAAGCCCCATAAGCCAGATCCTCCATACGAAAAGAAGGGAAGAGGCACTCCAATGGTGGGAAAAATACCCGCTACCATGGCAATATTGATGAAAAAGTGGATGAATAAAATACCGGCTACTCCATAACCATAAACGCGGCTAAATTTGGTTTTTTGACGTTCGGCCAAGTAAATGATTCTAAAAATAAGCCCCACAAATAGGGCGATGACAACCAAACAGCCAAAGAATCCCCATTCTTCGCCAACGGTTGTAAAAATGTAATCGGTATGTTGTTCGGGCACAAATCCTCCCTTGGTTTGTGTTCCTTCTAAAAAGCCTTTGCCAAACCATCCGCCAGAGCCAATGGCTATCTCCGATTGGTTGGTGTTGTATCCAATTCCTTTCAGATCGACTTCTTTGCCCAATAGGATGTTGAATCGATCGCGGTGGTGTTGCTTAAATACGTGCTCAAATACATAATCTACCGAGAATACAAAACCAGAAATGAGCAACATAATGAGTGCGCTCGCAATGATGTTGCGGTCAATCATTCGGCTTCTGATGTAGACAATAATCACAACTGCCAAAGCAATTCCGATCAAGGCCAATGGCTGAATGATCAAAGCCAATACAAATAAGAAAATCGCGATAAAGCCGGTCCATAAATACCAGGAAGGCAATCCTTCGCGGTGCAGTACAAAAATGAAAATGATATAGATTAAGGCGCTACCAGGGTCATGAATGGCAATTAAGAGCACGGGAAAGAAAATGAGGGCCAAAGCTTGTACTTGTCGGTTAACGTCTTTTAGGTTTACCTGTACATCACTCAAGTATTTAGCTAAAGCCAAGGCAGTTGCTGCTTTTACAAATTCGGAGGGCTGAATACCAAAGGAACCAAACGAATACCAGTTGGCCTGACCTTTTACTGTTTTTCCAAACACAAACAAACCGGCAATTGAGAGCAACCCGACCCCGTAAATTAGGCCAGCAAATTTTTCATAGAACTTTCCGTCTACTGACAGAATTACAAAGATGAGGGGAATAGTCAAAAATAAATACAGCAATTGTTTGCCGTAGAATTGACTAAAATCAAAAATAAAATTAGAATCAGAGAGCGACAAAGAGGAAGAATAGATGTTGAGCCAACCCAAGATCACGAGAACCATGTAAATAATTACACTCATCCAGTCTAAATTGTTGGTTACACTCTGATTTTTCATTTCTACTAATTTTCTATTTCCGTATCGGTACTGCTCGCGGCCGGTTTAGTCAACAGCAAACTGTCTACTGCTTTTCGTCCGGTATAGCGGGCATATTCGCCTTGTAAACTGCCTTCGAGCATGCGTTTTTCTAAATCGGTTCGGGTGATTTTTTTGCGCAAATATTTCTCAATCATTAAACTGCTAATGGGACCTGCCCAACGCGCTCCCCAATACCCATTTTCGACCAAAACGGCAATGGCAATTTTAGGATTATTTCGCGGAGCAAAAGCCACAAAGATAGAGTGGTCTTGAAGCTTGGTGCGCTTGCCATTGATCTTGGCAAAATTTTCGGCAGTACCTGTTTTACCACAAATTTCAATGCCATCTACTTTTAAGGCATAGGCCGTTCCTAAATTATACACATCAAACAATCCGTCAATAACCGGTTGGAAATACTTGCGATTGATTGTGGTGAAATGCTTGGTACGGAATTTTTTGTCGATGGGTATGCCCTTTATTTTCTTGATGATATGAGGCGTAAAGTAAAACCCGTGATTGGCCACGGCAGCCATCATATTGGCCAATTGAATTGGCGTCATGAGGACTTCACCTTGTCCGATAGAATTAGACACAATAGCCGTACTTCTCCAGCCTCCATTGGGATAAATGCGTTTGTAGGTTTTGGAGGTCGGTGCTTTCCCTTTGCGTCCTGTGGGTAAATCATAGCCCATAAAATGACCCAACCCAAAACTCTGAATGTGGTTGCTCCAGATGTCTACTCCGTCGGCAGGCCGTAAGTATTTGTTGATGGTCTTCATGTAGGCCGTGCCAAAGTAACTGTTGCAGGATTCATAGATTCCCCGATGCAATTGCATGACACCTCCATGGCAGTGGCAACGCATAAATCGACCTCTGGCGTAACTAAATCCATGGTTACAAACTACAGACGATTGTTCATTGATTACTCCTTCTTGAAGTGCTACAAGCCCGGTGAGGATTTTAAACGGCGAACCCGGTGGATATTCAGCCAAAAGGCCTCGATCGTAAAGTGGTTTGGCAATCGAATCGCGGTACAATTTCGTATAATTCTTTGAGCGTTGTCGCCCTACCAAAATAGAAGGATCATAGGAAGGCGCGGTAACCAAAGCCAGTATCTCACCAGTACGAGGTTCTATCGCTACAATGCCGCCTCGCTTGTTTACCATCAACTCTTCGCCGTATTTTTGGAGTTCGGCATCAATGGTCAAATTGATGTCTTTTCCTTGCACGGCAATGGTGTCGTATTTGCCCTCTTTGTAGGAACCTATTTCTCGATTGTATTTGTCTTTGAGCGTATACTTTACCCCTTTCACGCCACGCAACGTATTCTCGTAACTTTCTTCTACTCCTTGTCGGCCTATCAAATCGCCGCTGTTGTAATAGGGATTTTTCTTGATTAAATTTTCATTTACCTGGGTGATAAAACCAAACACGTTGGCCCCAAAACGCACTTGGTAGTCACGCAACGAACGCTTTTGAATATAAAATCCTTCAAATTTTCTGATTTTTTCCTGAAAGGCCGCAAACTCTAATTTATTAAGCTGCGGTAAAAACACCGAAGGCAAACGCGGGCTATAGACTTTTGCTTTTGCGATGGTTTTTAAGAAGCGGTCTTTGCTGATTTCAAGCAATTGACAAAACTCAATAGTATCCAAATTTTTAATGTCTTTGGGAATAACCATGATGTCATATGACGGTTGATTGGCTACCAATAAGGTGCCATGCCGGTCGTAAATATATCCGCGTTCGGGATAGTCGTATTTAATTTTGATGGCGTTGTTTTCTGATTTTAACTTGAACGAATCATTGATGATTTGCAAGTAAAAAAGCCGAAGAATCAACAGCGCTGTTGCGACAATTATAAAGGTAGGCAGGACTACTTTTCTCATCGTCTGCTGGGCTTAATGAGGTAAATAATACTAATACAAATAAGCAGCGTAAAGAGTGTAGTGAGCAGTGTTTTTACGAGTATTTCCCACAAAAAATTAAGTCTGAAAATTTCTAAAAAAAACAAAGTAAAATGATGTATTGCTACCGCAAGCAGCAAAAAAGTAAAGCGTTCGGGCGTGAGAGAATCATTGAGTTTTACCGTTTGGTATTCGTAACTCAATCCAAAGGAGAATTTAAAAATAGCGGGTCGGCTATAGGCCAAAACGATACTTGCAAGCGCATGTACGCCCCCCGAATTGCAAAACATATCCAAGCATATTCCCAGCAAGAAACTGCCAACTAATAAAGCTGTTTTATTTCCGTTTACCGGATACAAAATGATGAATAAAATGTAGGGGTAGGGATTGATATAACCAAACAAATTGAGGTTGTTAAACAACAGAATTTGCAAGATTAACAGCAGTAAAAAACGGGCGAAATTTACAAATACAGCACTACTCATCTCCCTGTTTTTCTAAATTAATGATTTCGTCTCTGTCTTTGCTTTTGATGATGTACACATGCCCCAAATTGGTCATGTCGTTGAATAATTTTACATCGAGTGTGTAATAGTTGGTTAGGTTGTCAATGTATATTTTATCGATCGTACCCACACCAATGTTTTCGGGAAATATCACCGATTGGCCACCCGTTACAATCGTGTCTCCTTTGTGCACAGAGGCCAAGCGAGGCACGTCAATCAGTTGAACAAATCCGGTGCTTTTTCCGTTCCAAACCAAGGAACCGAAGTGGTTTGTTTTTTTGATTTTGGCATTGATTTGCGATTTTACATTCAAAATACTGATGATTGTAGAATAGTTTTCGGATGTTTTATCGACGATGCCAATAATTCCCGCACTGTTGATTACACCCATGTCTGATTGTACCCCCTGAACGGTTCCGCTGTTGATAGTAAGGTAATTTTCGTGCGAATTGTAGGCGTTGTGAATGACTTTAGAGACGATGATGTTTACTTTTTTTACGCCTTTTATACTGTCTAATTTTGGCAACAAAGTACTGTCTTTGATGTTGAAGATCAACATTTTTAAACGGGCATTCTCCAGCGCCAATTCTTCATTTTGGTCTTTTAGGCGGATGTATTCGGCGAGCGAATTCAGTCGTTCATAAATGCCTCCGGTAAAGAAATTGGCCGAACTGATTACCTTGCTACGGTGAAAAGAATGAAATTGAATAGTGAGCACAAAGGATAGGAATAAAAGCAGCAAAAACAGCAATCGATAGCTGTTTTTAAATACAAAATTGAATATTTGCTGCATTTTCTAGAAATATATATTCGAACTCACTTAAAAATACAACTTCCAAAATAAGCGCAGTAAAGCCAAGTCTTTTTGAAAGTAATACGGTATTATTTGATTAGAATGCTTTTGAATTTAGGAATGTTTTTCAATGCCATTCCAGTTCCGCGAACTACAGCTCGTAAAGGGTCTTCGGCAATATAAACGGGTAAATCTGTTTTTTGTGATATACGTTTGTCTAGTCCGCGAAGCATAGATCCACCGCCGGCCAGGTAAATCCCAGTGTTGTAAATATCAGCCGCTAATTCTGGCGGAGTTTGAGAAAGGGTTTCCATTACAGCATCTTCAATACGCTGAATGGACTTGTCTAAGGCTTTGGCAATTTCGCGGTAGGAAACGTCTACTTGTTTGGGTTTTCCCGTTAATAAGTCACGTCCTTGAACTGACATTTCTTCTGGGGGCGCTTCTAAATCTTCAAGAGCCGCACCAATCGAGATTTTTACTTTCTCGGCCATGCTTTCTCCAATAAATAAATTGTGTTGGGTTCGCATATAATACAAAATATCATTTGTAAATACATCTCCCGCAATTTTTACCGATTTGTCGCAAACAATTCCTCCCAAGGCAATCACTGCAATTTCTGTGGTACCTCCACCAATATCTACAATCATATTTCCTTTCGGTTGCATGATGTCAATGCCAATACCAATCGCTGCAGCCATTGGCTCGTGAATCAGGTATACTTCTTTTCCGTTTACACGTTCACAAGATTCTTTTACTGCCCGCATTTCTACTTCGGTAATTCCAGAAGGAATACAGACCACCATGCGCAAGGCTGGCGTAAACATTCTTTTTTTGAGTGCAGGAATACTTTTGATAAACATGTTGATCATCTTCTCAGACGCGTCAAAATCGGCGATAACCCCATCTTTTAACGGACGTATGGTTTTGATGTTTTCATGGGTTTTCCCTTGCATCATATTGGCCTCTTTACCCACCGCAATAATTTTGCCGGTGATGCGATCACGGGCAACAATCGAAGGGCTGTCGATCACCACTTTGTCGTTATGAATAATCAAGGTGTTGGCTGTACCAAGGTCTATCGCAATATCCTCGGTCATAAAATCAAAGAATCCCATAAGTATACTGGGTTATTAGGTTTAAATCAAAAATTACGTACAAAGTTAAACAAATTAATGTTTGAAATGACGCGTTCCTGTAAATACCATCGCAACTTTATTTTCGTTGCAAAAGGCAATACTCAATTCGTCTTTTATCGAGCCACCAGGCTGAATTACAGCAGTAATTCCTTCGTTTTTTGCGATTTCTACACAGTCTGGAAACGGGAAAAAAGCATCGCTTGCCATCACAGCACCATGCAAATCAAATCCAAACGTATTTGCTTTTTTTATAGCCTGATCTAAAGCATCTACTCGAGACGTTTGTCCAGTACCTGAGGCAATCAAAGTTTGGTTTTTGGCCAAGACAATCGTGTTCGATTTTGTGTTTTTGCAAATTTTTGACGCAAACAATAAATCGTCAATTTCTGAAGCAGTTGGCGTTGTAATGGTGACTGTTTTTAGATCGCTTGCGGCGTCAGTAATGTTGTTTTTATCTTGAATTAATAGGCCATTCAAGCAGCTGCGCACTTGAGTCTCGGGCAAGGCTACTTTGTTTTGCACTAAAATAATTCTATTTTTTTTCTCGGTTAATATGGCCAAGGCATCGGCATCATAGTGTGGCGCAATTACCACCTCACAAAACAGGGAATTGATTTCAAAAGCAGTAGCAGCATCAATGTTGCCGTTGGCAATTAGTACTCCACCAAATGCCGAGGTTGGATCACCCGCCAAAGCAGCCAAATAGGCCTCTTTCATGCTTGGTCGTGTAGCTATTCCACAGGCGTTGTTGTGTTTTAAAATGGCAAAAGTAGGATCGTTATCTTGGAATTCTAAAATCAAATTGACGGCGGCATCTACATCCAAGAGGTTGTTGTACGACAATTCTTTGCCGTGTACTTTGCTAAACATGGCCTCAAAATCGCCAAAGAAAAATCCTTTTTGGTGCGGGTTTTCGCCGTAACGCAATATAGCGCCATCAGCCACACTGGCTTTGAAATAGGTAGGGTCGGTATTGAAATAATTAAAAATAGCCGAATCGTAGTGGGAAGAAACATGAAATGCTTTGGTGGCGAACCACTTGCGCTGATCCAATGTAGAACTGTTTCCGGCGGCTATGACATCCATAAAAGCCGCATATTCAGTTACCGAAGGCACGATGAGGGTGTCTTTAAAATTTTTTGCAGCGGCGCGAATCAAGGAAATTCCACCGATGTCAATTTTTTCGATGATGTCGGCTTCGCTTGCGCCAGAAGTCACCGTTTTTTCAAAGGGGTACAAATCTACAATCACCACATCCAATTGTGGAATGTTATATTCCTCCATTTGTTGCACATCGCCTTCGTGATCTTGTCGGTTTAATATCCCGCCAAAAATTTTGGGGTGCAAGGTTTTTACTCGTCCACCTAAAATAGAAGGATAAGACGTAACCTCTTCTACGGGAATTACTGGAATGCCCAGATTTCGGATAAAATCTTCTGTTCCTCCGGTAGAGTAAAGGCTCACGTTTAATTCGTGTAATCGGCGTACAATGGGTTCTAATCCCTCTTTGGAAAACACAGAAATAAGGGCGGCTTGAATGGGTTTTGTTGCAGTCATGTAGTGTGTGTTGGAACTGTTTTGAAACAGCTCGATTTAGTACTGCAAAAGTAGTTTTTTGTCCCGAAAAATCAACCCCAATTTTGCATTAAAAAGACAGAATTTCTGCTCTTTTTTTAACGATAATGAAATTAGGAAAGTGAAAAAAAAAGCCTGAATTTTACGCCAACAAATTTCAGGTTTCCTATGGTTGTCTACTTGCGTTTATTAGCCGAGAGTTTTCGTTTTGCCACCACTGCCTTACGTACCAATAAATTGCGTACGGCACTTTCGTTATTGGGCGTAACAATTGGAATTTTTTCAATTATAGCGGTTTTGGCTGCGGTAGATTCCTTAGACAGAAAAATCAAAGCCGATCTGAGTAGTTTGGATAAAAACACCATGTACCTCACCAATGTGTGTTTTGGCCCAACCGATATTCCCGAATGGAAGCGCAAACAATTTCCTGAGGTTACTTATGAAGAATACCAATTCCTAAAACAAAACACCCACCAAGTCGAAAATTTTTGTTTCCAATATTTTACCAATCGCCAGAGCATCAAATACGATTCCAAAACAGTTTCTGATGTAAACTTGGTTCCGGTTACCTATGAGTTTGTGGCCATTCAACGATTGGAATTACAAGCCGGACGATTTTTTAACGAAGCAGAATCCAATTCAGGGACAGCAGTCATTGTTTTGGGATACGAAATAGCGCAGGGGCTTTTTGAGGACACCGATCCCATAGGCAAATCGGTGCGCTTGTTTGGCAAGCGTTTTCAAGTAATCGGCGTGACCAAAAAGAAAGGCCAAAATTTTAGCATGGGCGATAGCGATGACACCTCGGTCTTTATTTCATCCAATTTCATCCGTCGCGTATTTGGAGAACACAACGACACCATGTTGCCTGTTATCGTAGTTAAGCCAGAAAAAGGAGTTGATGTGAGCGAGATAAAAGCCGAAATTAGTTACAAATTGCGCAATTTACGGGGGGTAAAATCAGATGAAATCGATGACTTTTTCGTGAATGTACTTTCTGGATTTACCGATTTTATAGATAATATTGTGGGGCAACTCAATATGGTGGGCTGGATTATTAGTGGATTTTCGCTCTTGGTAGGGGGATTCGGAATTGCCAATATCATGTTTGTTTCGGTCAAAGAACGCACCTCCCTCATCGGGATTCAAAAATCGTTGGGAGCCAAAAACAAATTTATCTTATTTCAGTTTTTATTTGAAGCGGTAATCTTGGCCGTAATTGGCGGAATTATTGGGCTCTTCTTGGTTTGGATTATTGCATTGACGCTAACCAAAATGCTCGATTTTGAGTTTATCTTAAGCTTCAATAATGTCTTGTTAGGCACCTCCCTTTCGGCGATAATCGGCTTGATTTCTGGAATACTTCCGGCCATTGCTGCTGCGCGATTAGATCCGGTCGAAGCCATTCGCACAGGGATTTAAGCGTAAATTACCCCTATAAAAAAAGGAAGTACTGTTGAGTACTTCCTTTTTTTATGAAACGAAATTTTGCTTATCTGATTTCGTTGTTTTGAATTAAATCAAGATACAAGTTGATTTTGTCTTTCAATTCTTTTCGAGGCGTAATGAAATCCAAGAAACCGTGCTCTAATACAAATTCGGCGGTTTGGAATCCTTCGGGTAAATCTTTTCCAGTCGTGTCTTTTACCACACGCGGTCCAGCAAATCCAATCAAGGCGCCTGGTTCAGAAATATTCACGTCGCCCAACATCGCATAAGAAGCAGTTGTTCCTCCCGTAGTTGGATCGGTGCACAATGAAATGTAGGGAATTTTTGCTTCGGCCAATTGCGCCAATTTGGCGGAGGTTTTGGCCAATTGCATCAACGAATAAGCCGCTTCCATCATTCGGGCACCTCCAGATTTGGAGATCATTACAAACGGCACCTTATTTTTGATAGAATAATCTATTCCTCGAGCAATTTTTTCGCCCACAACCGCACCCATAGATCCCCCAATAAAGGCAAAATCCATGCAACATACCACCAAGTCTTTTCCTTTTGATTTTCCGACTCCGGTGCGCACGGCATCTTTGAGCTGCGTTTTGGCCATTACGTCTTTCAAACGATCTTCGTATTTTTTGGTGTCCACAAATTGCAACGGATCTTTGGAGGTCATGTTTTTATCCAATTCCTTGAATTCGTTGTTGTCAAATAAAATTTCAAAATACTCGGCACTGCCCACGCGTACATGAAAGCCATCTTCTGGACTCACCCATAAATTACGGGCCAATTCATCGGCGTCTACAATTTTACCGGTTGGCGATTTGTACCACAAGCCTTTAGGCACATCCTTTTTGTCCTCGGTAGCCGTAGTAATCCCTTTTTCTGTTCGTTTAAACCAAGCCATATTTTTTAATTAATAATTAATAATGAATAATTAAAAATGTGTAATTTTTAATTAAGCCTTACTAGAAGTTAGTTACAATGTGTTTACGTTGTTTAAGTCGGCGAAAGCTTGTTCCAATCGTTTATTGAAGGTCAATTCGCCTTCACGAACCCATTTTCTTGGATCGTAGTGTTTTTTGTTTGGTGAATCGGCGCCTTCTGGGTTTCCAATTTGGGTGCGCAAGTACTCAATATTATTCACCATATAATCTCGGATGCCTTCGGTGTACGCAAACTGCAAATCGGTGTCGATGTTCATCTTGATTACGCCGTAGCCAATGGCTTCTCTAATTTCTTCTAAGGTTGATCCGGATCCGCCGTGAAATACAAAATCAACAGGATTTTCTCCGGTGTTGTAGTGGGCTTGCACATATACTTGCGAATTGTGCAAGATTTTTGGTGTCAATTTTACATTCCCCGGTTTGTATACCCCGTGCACATTTCCGAAGGCAGCAGCAATCGTAAACTTAGGACTCACTTTCATCAACTCTTCGTATGCGTAGGCCACTTCTTCGGGTTGGGTGTAAAGTTTAGAGCTGTCTACGTCTGAGTTATCAACTCCGTCTTCTTCTCCTCCGGTAATACCCAATTCAATTTCGAGTGTCATGCCCATTTTGCTCATGCGCGCTAAATATTCTTTACAGATTTCGATGTTTTCGTGCAAAGGTTCTTCCGACAAATCAATCATGTGCGAACTAAACAAAGGTTTGCCTGTTGCGGCAAAATGCGCCTCGCTTGCATCCAAAAGCCCGTCAATCCAAGGCAATAAATTTTTGGCGCAGTGGTCGGTGTGTAAAATTACAGTTGCACCGTAGGCTTCTGCCAAGGTGTGTATGTGTTTGGCACCAGCAATTCCTCCTGCAATGGCAGCTTTTTGGTTTTCGTTTGACAAGCCTTTCCCGGCATTATAAATTGCCCCGCCATTAGAAAACTGAATGATAACAGGAGCATTTAATTTGGCTGCCGTTTCTAATACGCCATTGATAGTGCTCGATCCGGTAACATTCACAGCCGGAATAGCAAAACCCTTTTCTTTGGCATATTGAAAAATTTCTTGTACTTGATCACCGGTTGCAACACCAGGTTTGATAGCATGGGCCATGATTTTTGATTTAAAAATTGAGGGGCAAAAATAATAATTAATCCATTTAGAACGGGTAATTTATACCAATATTTACGACGCTATGGCTAAAATTATAATCTCTAAACCACTTTTTTGCAGCCAATTCGACCGGATTATAGGTTTTAAATCCAAAATCCAAGCGCACCACAAAAAAGCTAAAATCATAACGAAATCCAAAGCCCGAACCTACCGCGATGTCTTGCAACGATTTTAGGCCAGAAAACACGGCTTTTTCGTCGGTGACGTTGTCAAACACATTCCAAATATTTCCGGCATCTACAAAAACAGCGCCGTTGAGTTGGCCAAAAAGATTAAATCGGTGCTCTAGATTTCCGGAAAGTTTAAAGTTGGCTTCGTTAAAATCATTTACTGCAGAAGTTCTGCCTGGGCCAAGCGAATACGATTGCCAAGCGCGATTGTCATTTGATCCACCCGAGTAATAAGAGCGCGAAAATGGGATATTGTCTGAGTTTCCGTAGGGAATAGCAATCCCCACAAAACTGCGAAATGCCAGTATATTTTTGTGACTCAAATCCCAATGCTTCACGTATTCTACTTCGGTTTTTGCGTATTGAGAAAATTCAACCCCAAAAATGTCCCGGTTTCCGTTTTCGTTTATGAACTTGTCAGAAGAGCGAGTGAGGAGCGAAAGGACATTTCCGGCCAATTCTAATTTTGTTTTTAACCCATGAAATGTTTCGTCGGCGGCATCGCTTTTGGAGGTTTTTGCGTAGGTATAGCTCGAGGCTAAAATAAAATTGTTCTCCGTAAGGCGTCGTCGGCGTTCGTTGATGCTGCTAATGATTTTCTTGTCGGCATCCGAGGGAAGGATGGTAGGATTTGCACCCAAGACCGCATTGATGAAATTGTCGGTTCCTTGGGTGATAATTAAATTTCCATTATTGAAATAAGTGGGATCGGCATTGTAGCGAATAGCCAAGTTGTTGAGGGTGGTGTACGAGGAATTGTACACATTAAAATAATTGGCCGTATTGATGTTTTTGATGTATTGAATGTTGAACAGGTCATATTTTACATTGGTGTTTTTATAGGGGCTCCAATTGTAGGACATCGATCCGGTGACGTTCTCTTTGTCTAGCCCAATGTTTTCTTGTTTAGAAAAACCGATGCTCATTAGGGTAGAAGGAATCATACTTTTTGGGATGATTTTTTCGGCATCAAAAAACATAAAAATGCGCGGAAAATTCAATTTCATGTCCAAACCATATTCAGATACATTAAAAAAACGATCTTTAGAATTGGCTAAATCTTTTGAGGACCCTATATTTCCTCTGGCTGCAATTTCAAAGGTCTCGGCACCATTAAACACATTTCGTATGGCTACAGACAGCGCTCCCGAAATTCCAAAATCTTGGATGTTGGAATGGGTTAAGGAAAGGCTAGGCGCCAAGGTAAATTTATTTCTGGGAGCCAAATAAATATTGGCAATCAAGGCCTGGTGTAGGGTGTCTCGTTTGTCAATTTCGTACTGGATGGTGGGGTAATTAAAGATCTTTAAATTATTTAAATACCGGGTAGTGAGGGTGGTTTTGTTGTCAGAAAACAAGCTTCCTTTGGTAATAAACACCGCGTCGGTCAATGCTTTTGGGCGGTAACGCAATTTGTTTTTGCTGAATAAATTGAAATTAAAATACTTGGTTTTCACACTGTCATTTAGGGTAACTTTGGTTTTGCTGGCTACATAATCGGTATAGATGTTTACCTCGCTGATGGTGAATAACTGAAATGGTTTGGTTTTGGTTGTGTCGTTTTCTCGGTACGAATAATCCCCAATTTTCAGTTCTAAATTGGCTTTTTTGTGGGTATTGATCGTATCAATGTCATAAGAAATGTAATTCTGTTGAAACTGAAAGGCGCCATTTGTTCGGAAGTAATTGGTGATTCGGCTGCGCTCGTTTTCGAGGTTTTCTGTTTTGTAGGCCTGTTTTGTTTTCACCAAAGAAAGCTCCTTTTTTAGGGCGTACAAAGAATCCAAAACCGGGCTGGCAATTGTGGTTTTTAAGCTGTCAATTTCAAAGGCTTTCCCTGTAGTGACCAGGTAGTTTATTTTTGCTTTTTTGGGCGCTATCGAATCTATGGTAAAGGAAGTTTTTACATCAAAAAAACCCAAATTAAAGTAATAAGCTTGCAAGCGATTGGCCGATTTTTGAGCGCTTTTTGCATCAATTATGGTAGGAGGTTCGCCGTTGTCGCGCAAAAAATTATGTATCCCGGCATACCAAAACGAATTGCCCATGCGGTTTACTTGCTTGGCCGACAACCACTTGGCTTGACGTTTGTATTTTTCAGGATTTTTGATGTATTTGGCTTTGTAAATGGAGTCGTGGTTGAGTTTGGCCAAATTATATAAGTTGAGCCGCAAGTGATAACCCGCCAAAGACGAATTGGGTTTTTGGTAGAGCAGGGTAGAGACCACCTCGGAGTTTTCGGGAATGCCATTTACTAAAATGGTGTTTTTGGTGAGTAGTTTTTTGCCGTTGGGAACTCGTTTTACTGTATTACAAGCCACGATTACTAGCGCGGTTAGAATAAATAATGATATTTTTGCAACAGTGTTTCTCAAAGGGAGTTGTAATTTAATCCAAAAGTACATTATTTCTATGGTTACTAAAAACCAAATAAAATTAATCAGCAGTTTGCAACAAAAAAAATACCGCACACAAGAACAGTTGTTTGTGGCCGAGGGCATTAAATGCATTCAAGAGTTGCTACAGGCTTCGTTTGAACCGGTTTTTTTGTTTGCAACCACCCCCGTTTTTGACAACCATCACGAAGAACTTGTGAACTATATTTCACCTGCAGAATTGCAAAAAATGTCGAGCCTCAACACCGCCAACAATTGCCTTGCCGTATTCAAAATTCCTCAACCAAAACGGAGGAAAGAAAGTGGCTTAATTGTTGCGCTAGACGAGGTGCGCGATCCCGGCAATTTAGGGACCATTATACGCTTGTGTGATTGGTTTGGAATTGATCAACTCTATTGTTCGCCAGAAACAGTTGATGTTTATAACCCGAAAGTCGTGCAAGCGACCATGGGCTCCTTGGCACGTGTCTCCGTCTATTATGTAGATTTAACTAAGTTGATTTCAGAAACTTCTTTGCCTGTTTTGGGCACCTTTATGGATGGTGATTCCATCTACCAAATGGCATTGCCAAATGAGGGAATACTCGTAATGGGAAATGAAGCCAATGGCATTTCAGCAGCAGTTGCCGCTCGAATTACGCAGCGAATTGCGATTCCTAAATTTGGGGATTTACAACAAACAGAAAGCCTAAATGTGGCCACTGCTACTGCTATTTTCTTGAGTGAATTTAAACGGGGTAGATCGGCCTAAGTAATTGGCAATTTTAATGAAAGGTAAAATTGATCAACACGGCACGTGTTTTCATAGAGTTGATGTTGCTGGTCCAGGGACTCGCCGGATCAGTGTCACGAATCAATTCATCGCCTAAGCCAAATACGCCTCGAATAGAAGGAGAGAACTTAAAGTATTCCATGTACAAGTCCATGCCAAATCCGATTTCATAATTTTTTGTCCATTGTTTTACCCTGAATTTTCCTTGCATATTGTCGTCAATAGATTTGGAATTGCTCGACAAATTTAAGGTGGTAGATAATCCCCCAACGATATAAGGCCGAATATTCCCGGTACGTTTGGATGAGAATTTAAGCAATAACGGAAAATGTATATAGGTGGCGGCTACTTTGCGTTCGGCGTCTGTTGGATCGGTAAAATTGGGGAAAACCATATTGCGCGTGGTGTAATACAAACCCGGTTCAAAACGCAAATTAATGTATTCTTGAAGCCTCAAATCGCCCACCAAGCCTACATTAAAACCCGTGGTGCGATTTACAATGACATCGGGCGCTATATTCTTGTAATCAAAGGCATAATCATAAAAGCAAAAACCTAAAAAATACCCCCAATACACGCGCTGTTTGTCAAAGTTTTCTAAATTGACAATGGGGTCTTTGCTAAACATTCCTTTTACTCCTTGAGCTGAAACAGAAAGGGAGATCAATAAAATTATAGAGAGTAGATACTTTTTCATAGCTTATTTTGTTGCCGTATAAATGGTCGCTACGCCAAATGTTTGGGGAAGGGCCGATGCCTTACTAAACCCCGATTTACTCAAAATATTGCATAAGGCCTCGCCAAACGGAAATGCTGCAGCAGATTTTGACAGGTAGCCATAGGCTTTGTTGTCTTTAGAGAACAGCTTCCCGATGAGCGGCAAGATGTATTTGGTGTAGAAAAAATAGCCTTGTTTATATGGAAATTTCGTGGGGTTTGAGGTTTCTAATACCACGAAAATACCTCCGGGTTTTAAGACGCGTAAAATTTCGGCCAAGCCGACTTCCAAATGTTCAAAGTTTCGAAGGCCAAAGGCTACGGTAATCGAGTCAAAGGTATTCGGCTCAAAAGGCATGTTCTCCGAATCGGCCAAGAGCATTTCTATTTTGTGACTGAGTTGTTGTTGATCAATTTTTTGTTGTCCTACGGCCAGCATTCCAGCCGAAATATCTAAGCCAACAATTTTTTCGGCCGAAGTTTGTGCCATCAATAAGGCTAAATCTCCCGTGCCGGTGGCAATATCAAGAATAAATTTGGGTTGATTTTGTGTGGCCAATTGCACCACTTTTCTACGCCATTTTTTGTCGATTCCAAAGGAGATCACCCGATTTAAGCCATCGTAGTTGCTCGAAATGGTGTCAAACATCTGCGCAACTTGCTCTTTCTTGCTTTGACTAGTCGAATCGTAGGGCGTGATGGGTGAATGCATGGAATTTTTTTGCAAATATACTATTCTGAGTCAAACTAAAGGGTTCTTTTTTCAAAGCGTTGAAAGCGGAACGCATAGGCATGACGATCATCGGCTGGGTGCAATTCCTCAGCAATCAGTTCCCAAATTTCAGGGTTAATTTCAGGAAAAAAAGTATCGGCATCGAGTTGGGCTTCCACCCGAGTAAGTTCTATGGCATGCGCAAAAGGCATTGCTTGTTGGTAAATTTCGCCGCCTCCAATCACAAATGCAGCTTCTTGTTTTGGAACAAGAGCCAACGCGGCTTCTAGGCTATTTGCTGTCAAGACTCCATGGGGTTTATAAGCGAGTTGTCTGCTAATCACTACATGGGTGCGGTTGGGCAATATTCCGGGCAAACTCTCGAACGTTTTACGCCCCATAATAATAAAATGCCCAGAAGTTAGGGTTTTAAAATGGGTAAAATCATGCGGCAAATGCCATAGCAATTGGTTTTCTTTTCCCAATTCGTTTCGAAGTCCGGCAGCGGCAATAAGTGTAATCATGAGGTTGAATCTAGCGGGGTAAAAATACACAATCCGGAGGCAGAAAAAAGAAGCCTAGCCCTAAAATTGCTAGTGAATTACAATTACAATAAAGTACATGGCTTTTTCTGGACAAAAATCGATGGTTTTCGCTAAAATTTGGAGCTAAACTATCAAGTTTTTATACCGCTACCACTCCTTTGATGTGCGGATGCGGATCGTAGCCCTCTAAGCTAAAATCATCAAATGTAAAATCGAAGATATTGGTTATGGTAGGATTCAATTTTATGGTAGGTAAAGGCCGCAGCTCTCGCGATAATTGCAATTCTACTTGCTCAATGTGATTGGAATAAATGTGAGCATCTCCAAAAGTATGGATGAATTCGCCGGCTTCTAACTTGCATACTTGGGCAATCATGAGGGTCAATAGAGCATAGGAAGCAATATTAAAAGGAACGCCCAAAAAGATGTCGGCCGAACGCTGGTACAATTGACAAGACAATTTGCCATTAGCCACATAAAACTGAAAAAAGGCATGACAAGGCGGTAAAGCGACTTTCCCGTTTGCTACATTTTCGGCAAATGACTTTGTGGTGTCGGGTAAAACCGAGGGGTTCCAAGCCGAAATCAATAATCGGCGGCTGTTGGGATTGGTTTTTATCGCATCTATTAATTCGGTAATTTGATCAATTTCTTCGTTGTTCCAATTGCGCCACTGACGGCCATATACGGGGCCTAAATCGCCATTTTCATCGGCCCATTCGTCCCAAATTTTCACCCCGTTTTCTTGTAAATACGCAATATTGGTATCGCCCTTTAAAAACCACAACAATTCGTAGACAATCGATTTGAGGTGTAATTTTTTGGTGGTAACCATCGGAAACCCTTCGCTTAAATCAAAGCGCATTTGGTAGCCAAAAACACTTTTGGTTCCGGTTCCGGTGCGGTCGCCTTTAATGGTTCCTGTTTCGAGTACGTGCTTTACTAAATCGTGGTATTGTTTCATGCTTGGTGCAAGTTTTGGTCTTCTCGATTGGAAATTTCGTCCCGAATACGGGCTGCTTTTTCGTAGTCTTCTTCTGTGATCGCAAGGTCTAAGGATTCGTACAATTCAGAAATGGAATAGTGAGTGTAAATAGATTCATTTGCTTGCATTTCCTCTTCCTCCTCAAATTCAGTAATTGGAGTTAAAATGTCATCTGCAGTGACATCATCGCCCAACGATTGTGTAGGATTTAAATGAACGCCAGCTTTATCTAATATGTTTTTGTAGGTAAATATGGGTGCAGCAAATCGAAGCGCCAGGGCAATAGCATCAGAGGTTCTAGCGTCTATGGCTTCCTCAATCCCGTCGCGTTCACAAACAATGCTAGAGTAAAATACCCCGTCGACCAATTTATGAATCAGTACTTTTTTGAGTTGAATGTGAAAACAATCGGCAAAGTTTTTGAACAAATCATGGGTGAGTGGCCGAGGTGGTGTAATCTCTTTTTCCATGGCAATCGCAATGGCTTGGGCCTCAAAGGCGCCAATCACAATCGGAATGGTTCGGTCGCCGCCTACTTCATTGAGCACCAAAGCATAGGCGCCGTTTTGGGTCTGGCTGTACGAGATTCCTTTTATGGATAACAAGATTAAACTCATGCTTGCAAAAGTAAGCGGAATTGATGAATACTCAAATACTTCTATAAAATAAAAAAGCCCTTTGAATTTCAAAGGGCTTTTAGGGTGTTTTGGGCTATAAATTGGCTTTAAAAGCCTTTAGTTTTTCGATCAATTTGGGAACCACCTCAAAGGCATCACCCACAACGCCATAATCTGCCACCTTAAAGAAAGGCGCTTCAGGGTCGGTGTTGATGACTACTTTTACTTTAGACGAATTCACTCCAGCGATGTGTTGAATCGCACCCGAAATCCCAATGGCTATATATAAATTAGTCGCTACTGGTTTGCCAGTTTGTCCTACGTGTTCGCTGTGAGGACGCCAACCCAAATCAGATACAGGTTTGGAGCAAGCGGTTGCGGCGCCAAGAACACTGGCCAACTCTTCGATCATGTCCCAGTTTTCAGGACCTTTTAAACCGCGTCCACCAGACACCACAATATCAGCGTCGGCAATGGTTACTTTACCCGTTGATTTTTCTACACCGGTAACTTGTACTTGGTTTTGTGTGCTAGCTAAATCAGGGTGAAATGATTCTTTTGTGGCCGATCCAGAACTCGTAATCAGGCCAAACGAATTTTTAGCCAAACTGATCACGTTGCAGTTGCCTTTTAGTTCGGTAATCACAAATGCTTTGTTCGAAAATGCACTGCGTTTCACTTGCATTGGGCTCTGGCTAATAGGCAAAGCAACCACATTTGATGCATAACCAGCACCCAGGGCAACACTCAATAAAGGAGCGACATATAAACTATCGGTGGTGGCCGAAAGCACGACCAATTTGCTTTGTTCTTTTAAGGCAACTTGTTGAATTACAGCGGCAAATGAATTGGCATTGAAGTCGTTTAAATTGGCGTGTTGTACGCAAACCACTTTGTCTACGCCATAGTTTGCCAACTCAGCGGTATTGTCATTGTTTAGGGTAACTGCGGTAACAGTTGTGCCCCAGGATTCGGCTACTTTTTTAGCATAAGAAGCCAATTCAAAGGCTACTTTTTTTAATTTGCCTCCCGAAGCGTCGGGAGCAGATTCTGCGTAGATTAATATAGACATATAAGATATATTTTAGAGGTGATGACGGGTGATTTTTAGATCACTTTGGCTTCGTTGTGAAGCAAATTAATGAGTTCGTCTAATTGGTCAGCGGCAACTAGTTTTACAGCCGATTTTGGTGCCGGCTTCTCAAACTTAACCGTATTGCTGTTTGCAGTACTTCCTGCAACTTCCAACACAGTAAGGGACTTGGTTCTTGCCGTCATGATGCCGCGCATATTTGGGATACGCAGATCTTTTTCTTCGACCAATCCTTTTTGTCCGCCGATCACTAGAGGTAAATGGGCGGTCAATAATTCTTTTCCGCCGTCTATTTCGCGAGCGGCTTTTGCCGTATTGCCGTCAATGCTCAATTCAATGCAAGAGTTAATGAACGAATAACCCAATATGCCAGCAAGCATGCCCGGAACCATGCCTCCGTTGTAATCTAAGGATTCTTTTCCGGCAATGATTAGGTCGTATGATCCATTTTTAATTATATCGGCTAAGGCGTTGGCTACAAAAAATCCATCGGCAGGAGTAGCGTTTACTCGGATGGCTTCGTCGGCTCCAATGGCCAAGGCTTTGCGTAAAGTAGGTTCTGTTTCCGGTCCACCAACATTTACCACTGTAATGTGGGCGCCTTGTTGTTCTTGAAACCAGATGGCGCGCGTCAAACCAAATTCGTCGTTGGGGTTGATCACAAATTGAACGCCGTTGGTGTCAAATTCTGTATCGCCGTTGGTAAAATTAATTTTGGAAGTAGTATCAGGCACGTGGCTGATGCAAACTAATATTTTCATCGGTAGAGCTTGTTTTTGTTAAAAATTCCGGACAAAATTAGTATAATAATTTCAAATATTGCGCCCAATATCGATAATAATCTCCCTATTATATCGATTTCGTAAACACTCAAATTTAGTCCCAATTCTAGTGAACTTATTTTCATGTAATTAATGCCATGAACTCAACTAAAATATTTATTTTTGCTGCTCGAAAATAGCTTTCTATGTCTTTTTCGAGGGTTTAAAAACAGATTTATGAGAACGATACAATTTAGAGAAGCGATCGCCGAAGCCATGAGCGAAGAAATGCGTCGCGACGAATCAGTTTATTTGATGGGCGAAGAAGTAGCCGAATACAATGGAGCTTACAAAGCCTCTAAAGGAATGCTTGACGAATTTGGTCCAAAACGAGTAATTGATACGCCAATTGCCGAGCTTGGATTTGCTGGAATTGCAGTAGGATCGGCCATGAATGGTTGCCGTCCAATTGTAGAATACATGACTTTCAACTTTTCGTTGGTGGGAATTGATCAAATCATCAACAACGCAGCCAAAATGCGCCAAATGTCGGCGGGACAATTCCCGATGCCGATGGTGTTTCGTGGGCCAACCGCTTCAGCCGGACAATTGGGTGCTACACACTCGCAAGCCTTTGAAAATTGGTTTGCCAATACTCCAGGATTAAAGGTAGTTGTACCTTCAACCGTTTACGATGCCAAAGGACTTTTAAAAGCCGCCATACGCGATAACGACCCCGTGATTTTCATGGAATCTGAGCAAATGTACGGCGACAAAGGCGAAGTGCCAGAAGGCGAATACATTATTCCTTTGGGAGTAGCCGACATTAAAAGAGAAGGGTCAGATGTGACCATCGTATCTTTCGGAAAAATCATCAAAGAAGCCTTTATAGCGGCCGACGAATTGGCTGCGCAAGGTATTTCATGCGAAATCATCGATTTGAGAACCGTGCGTCCGATGGATTATGACGCTATTTTGAACTCGGTGAAAAAAACCAACCGTTTGGTTGTGCTCGAAGAAGCTTGGCCGTTTGCCAGTGTAGCTTCAGAAATCACGTATATGGTACAAGAGCGCGCCTTTGATTACTTGGACGCGCCAGTGCAACGCATCACTACTGCCGACACCCCTGCGCCCTATTCGCCAACCTTATTAAAAGAGTGGTTGCCCAATGCCGCCGATGTAGTAAAAGCAGTTAAAAAAGTCATGTATAAATAATCCTAAATAGAGGCGCATTCATTTTTTTTGAATTTCACGCTTTAAAACACGTATTTTTGAAACTTCATCAGCAAGATTTGGTGAAGTTTTTTTTTGGAATGAAGAGATTTTTACCCCTAAGCCTATTTTTTCTTTTATTTGTTTGTGGCCTGCAAGCCCAGACCAAGGTGAGCGGCTTGGTGGTTGATGAAAACAATGATCCAATACCTTTTGCCAATGTGCTTTTTGCCAATTCTAAAATTGGCGTCACTACCGATATAGATGGCAAATTCACCTTAAAATCAGACAAAAACTTCGATGCCATCGAGGTTTCCTATACGGGATTTACCGACAAATTGGTCAACTTGGGAGGCAATGTGGTCGAGAATTTGCGCATTAAACTCAAAAATGGCCAACAGCTCAAAGAGGTAGTGATCGTAACCCGGCCAAAAAAACATTTATCCAAAAAAGAAAATCCCGCTTACCGCATTATGCAAGGAATTTGGGCCCATAAGAAAAAGAATGGGCTCCAATTGGTTAAAGCCTACGAGTACAAAAAATACACTTCGGTGGCGATAGGATTAAGTAATTTGGACAGTCTTTTTCTTAAAAAAACCATGGCTAAGCAGTACGACAGTATTGTGAAGATCATCAAATCGGGGAAAAAAGACAAGCGATTTTTTGTTCCGATTTTTATGAAAGAAAACTTCGAATCGGTCTATGGAAATAATACGATACATAAGGAGCGCATCGATATGGAGGCCGAACGCAATATCGGCGTGAGTCAATACGGTTTTTTGTTTGAGCGCATCAGCAATACGTTTACTGATGTGAATGTGTACGAAGACGACATTGAGATCCTCAACAAAACTTTTGTAAGCCCAATTTCAAGTCGTGGCTACGGAATTTATGATTACGTCCTCAAGGACAGTATTGTGGAGAACAACGTAAAATCCTATCAAATTTATTTCTTTCCCAGACAAGAGGGTACCATTGCTTTCGAAGGAAGCTTTAAAGTGGTCGACAAATCTTTTGCGCTCACCGAAGTGACCATGCGGGTCAATAAAAACATCAATTTAAATTTGGTGCGCAACTTGTCGGTCGAGAAAAACTTCAAAATTGTAGACGATTCGATTTTCTTGCCCGAGCGCGATTTTTACGAAGGCGATTTTACCTTGTTTACCAAGAATGACCAAGAGAAAGGGTTGTTTGTGCGCAAGAATATTGTTTTTAGTGAATACGACCTGGATCCTTCCCGGGCCAATGATTTTTATGAAGTGAAAATCAATCAAATTAGCCGCAATCAATTTGAAAAGAAAGAAGATTTTTGGGACAAAATTGTCACCAAAGACCCCAACTTGGGCGGTACACGAAAAATCATTGGAGAGCTCAAGGATAACCCGCGCATCAAAAGCGTCTCGACAGCGATTACCATTATTTCTACAGGTTACTTTGATTTATTCAAAGACATACAATTTGGATCGTTGTGGCAAACCATATCCAATAATGATGTCGAAGGCCTTCGACTCTCCGCCGGACTGCGCAGTTTTAGAACGCCCGATGATCGGTTCAGAACAAAAGTATATACAGCTTATGGTACGTTGGATACCAAATTAAAATATGGGGGAGAAGTGAAGTATTTATTGTTTCGAGAACCGCGAATTACCCTTGGGCTTACCCACATCAACGACAATGTTCAATTGGGTGGGCAGACCATGCAGGTAACCGATATGCTCACATCTAATAACGAAACAAATCTGCTCATTGGCCGCGGAAAAAATTATTTTTTATCCCGCATTTTTAAAAATTCATTCTATTTTGATTGGGCAATCCACAACAACCTCCATCTTTCTGTAACGGGCCTTCACCAATACATCAAATCGGCCTCTCCCGAATTCTTTTCTATTGATTTTACCTACGACAATGGGGCAAGCGTGCATTCAACTATTACTGATTTTTCTACAAATGTTGGAATAACCTTCACACCCAAACGATTTGCCTATGGCTTTGGGGTTGAACAACGATTTGGCGTTACCCTGTATCCTACTTTTATTCTTAAATATACGAGAGGAATTCACGGTGTTTTAGGAAGCGATTTAAATTACAACAAAATTCAGGCTTCCGTTTCCCGACCTATTTTTGTGAGTAATTTGGGGGTATTTAAGCCGTATATCGAAGTAGGAAAAAGCTTTGAAGTCTTGCCTTTGCCCTTGTTATTTCCGGTGGCTGCCAATCAGGCGTATTCGGTAGATTCCCGAACTTTTTGTTTGCTCGATTACTACGACATGGTAACGGATACGTATATCATGGGTTCGTTTGAGCACCATTTTAACGGATACATTTTCAATAAAGTTCCAGGGCTCAAAAAATTAAAACTGCGTGAAATCGGATTTTACCGTGCCATCTACGGCAGTATCAGCACAGGTAATATTGCGATTAATCGGACCAACATTCAGTACATAGCGCCTTCAAATGCTGTATATGCCGAATACGGTTTTGGCATCGAAAACATTGGCTACGGCAACTTTAGACCGCTGCGATTTGATTTCGTTTGGCGCACCAATTTTCAAAATATCAACGGACCAGAGCCGCCGCGATTTGGAATCAGAATTGGTTTTAACCCAACTTTTTAAGTATAATTTCACTTCTTAGAATCGAATTACTTCATCGTTCTTTTTTCGGTCGTGTATTTTTTTGCTTTATGCATCAGCAATAAGCGCATACATCTTGTGTATGTTCTCGTTTTTTTGTTATTTTTGCCCCCGATAAATTAAGAACTAAAATTTACCTTATGGATTCATTTATGATTTATGTGCCAATTGTTATGGCAATTATTGGGTTGCTTTTTATGGCAGCCAAAAGAGCTTGGGTATTAAAACAAGATGCCGGAGATGGTAAAATGAAAGAAATTTCAGAATACATCTACGAAGGTGCCTTGGCCTTTTTGAAAGCAGAGTACCGTTTGTTGGCTGTTTTTGTATTAATTGCAAGTGCAGTTTTGGCTGGTATTACCTTTTTGCCCGGCGTTAAAACAGATATTTTAATTGTAATTGCCTTTGTTTTTGGGGCTTTCTTTTCGGCTTTAGCGGGAAATATGGGGATGAAAATCGCCACCAAAACCAACGTAAGAACAACGCAAGCCGCTCGTACTAGCTTACCCCAAGCACTTAAAGTTTCTTTTGGTGGTGGTACAGTTATGGGATTAGGCGTTGCGGGTCTTGCCGTTTTAGGGCTAACCACCTTCTTTATAATTTTCTTCCATGTATTTATGGACGGAGTTTGGGGAATTGACGGGACTGAAAAAATGACTGTCGTTCTTGAAACTTTAGCGGGATTCTCCTTAGGAGCTGAGTCTATTGCCCTCTTTGCTCGTGTGGGTGGCGGTATTTATACCAAAGCTGCTGACGTTGGTGCTGATTTAGTAGGAAAAGTAGAAGCGGGTATTCCAGAAGATGATCCACGTAACCCTGCTACAATTGCAGATAACGTAGGTGATAACGTAGGTGACGTAGCCGGAATGGGCGCCGATTTATTTGGTTCGTATGTAGCCACCGTGTTGGCTGCGATGGTGTTAGGAAATTACGTAATAAAAGATATGGGTGGTAAAATCGAAGATGCTTTTGGCGGAATCGGTCCAATTTTATTGCCAATGGCGATTGCCGGATTTGGAATTCTATTTTCTATCGTAGGAACGATGTTGGTAAAAATTTCTAGCGACGATGCCAAAGAGGCGCAAGTACAAAAAGCCTTGAATATCGGAAACTGGGCTTCTATTGTTTTAACAGCTATTGCTTGTTTCTTCTTGGTGCAATACATGTTGCCCGCTACCATGAAAATGGGATTCTTTGGCGAAGGATTAAAAGACATATCATCAATGCGTGTATTCTATGCTACCATAATTGGATTAGTAGTAGGAGGCGCAATTTCATCGGTTACGGAATATTATACCGGCTTGGGTACAAAACCAGTTTTGGCGATTGTACAAAAATCATCAACTGGAGCAGGAACCAACGTAATTGCTGGTTTAGCTACGGGAATGATTTCTACGTTCCCTACTGTTTTGTTATTTGCTGCTGCCATTTGGAGTTCTTATGCATTAGCAGGATTCTATGGAGTAGCTTTGGCGGCCTCGGCGATGATGGCAACAACTGCAATGCAATTGGCTATCGACGCATTTGGACCAATTTCTGATAATGCTGGTGGTATTGCCGAAATGAGTGAATTGCCCAAAGAAGTGCGTACCCGTACCGACATTTTGGACTCAGTGGGTAACACGACTGCAGCTACCGGAAAAGGATTTGCGATTGCTTCTGCAGCCTTAACTTCATTGGCTTTATTTGCCGCTTATGTAACCTTTACCGGAATTGACGGAATCAACATCTTCAAAGCGCCAGTATTGGCTATGTTATTTGTGGGTGGAATGATCCCGGTGGTATTCTCGGCTTTGGCTATGAACTCTGTAGGAAAAGCCGCAATGGACATGGTATACGAAGTGCGTCGTCAGTTTAAAGAAATTCCAGGAATCATGGAAGGAACAGGCAAACCCGAATATGCAAAATGTGTTGATATTTCTACCAAAGCGGCATTGCGCGAAATGATGTTGCCAGGGGTGTTGACCATTGGTTTCCCTATTGCCATTGTTCTTTTGGGTAAATTAGTCTACGCCGACAACAACCAATTGATCGCGGAAATGTTGGGAGGTTATATGGCTGGAGTAACCGTTTCGGGTGTACTTTGGGCGGTGTTCCAAAACAATGCTGGTGGTGCCTGGGATAATGCAAAAAAATCATTCGAAGCAGGGGTAGAAATTAATGGTGAAATGACTTACAAAGGTTCTGATGCACACAAAGCAGCGGTTACTGGAGATACAGTAGGAGATCCATTCAAAGATACCTCAGGTCCTTCTATGAATATCTTAATCAAATTAACCTGTTTAATTGGTTTGGTAATTGCGCCAATCTTAGGAAGCGGAGTACAACAAAACGCACCAAAAGTGATGTTGCTTAAAATGGAGTGTGCAGAAGGAGAGATGATGGGCAAATGCGACATGAGCAAATGCGCGACCATGACCAAAGACGAATGTGCGGCCATGTGCGACAGTTTAAAATGTACGCCTGCCCAAAAAGAAATGTGTTTGTCACACTATGGTGCCGACGGAAAATTTGTTGCTCCAGCAGAAGGAAAAGCAGCTTGTTGTGCTAAATCAATGGATAAAGTAATCACCGTTGATATCGAAAACGAAAATGGCAAAGCGAAAGCTACCGTTAAAACAACTGCAAATGGTTCTGCCAATGTGCAGACGTTTGAAGGTACTTTAGAAGAAGTAAAAGCAAAAGTAGAAGCGATGAAATAAGCAATTCTGCTAAAAAATTTGAAATGCCTCGCGAAAGTGGGGCATTTTTTTTGCGAGATAGCGTACTTTAGTCAGGCAAAAATGTACCACATGACCAATCGAAGATCATTCCTCAAAACAGCCGCCGCCGGATCTTTGGCTATGGCTCTACAAAGTTATGCCGCCAAGCAAGCGGCAACGAGTCAAAAAAAAGCGGTTGTCAATAAACCCATAGTGCTTTCTACCTGGAATTTTGGCCTCGAAGCCAATGGCGCAGCTTGGGAAATTTTACAAGCCAATGGTCGGGCCTTAGACGCAGTCGAGGCCGGAGTTCGAGTGCCCGAGGCCGATCCAACACAACGTTCGGTAGGCTATGGAGGTCGACCCGATCGCGATGGACGCGTTACCCTTGATGCCTGCATTATGGACGAACAGGCCAATATTGGCTCGGTGGCTTGTTTGGAATTTATTAAACATCCTATTTCGGTGGCGCGCGCCGTGATGGAAAAAACACCCCACGTGATGCTGGTAGGCGATGGGGCATTGCAGTTTGCCTTGGCCCAAGGTTTTCCCAAAGAAAATCTTTTGGTTCCCGAATCAGAAAAGGAATGGAAGGAGTGGCTCAAAACCAGCCAATACAAACCAATCGCAAATATCGAAAACCACGACACCATAGGCATGATTGCTTTAGATAGTCAGGGTAATTTATCGGGCGCGTGCACAACCAGCGGCATGGCCTATAAAATGCATGGCCGAGTGGGCGATTCGCCCATTATTGGTGCAGGTTTGTATGTAGATAACGAGATTGGTGCAGCCACAGCCACCGGTCATGGAGAAGAAGTGATACGCATTGCAGGTTGCCATTTGGTAGTCGAGCTCATGCGCCAAGGGAAATCGCCGCAACAAGCTTGTGAAGAAGCCGTATTGCGCATCGTAAAATTGACACAAAATCGAGGCAAAAATCTAAAGGATATTCAAGTGGGATTTATTGCCTTAGACAAACAAGGCAATTACGGATCTTACTGTATACAAGGCGGTTTTAATTATGCTGTGCGGGATGTGTCGGGGCCAAAATTAATTGATTCTTCCTATTATTTAAAATAATGGTACAGCTTGAAATTGCTTGTTTTTCTGCAGCTTCGGCCGTCATTGCGCAGCAAAGCGGTGCCCATCGTATTGAGCTTTGTGCCGATAGAGCAGTGGGTGGAATTACCCCTAGTTTGGATGTATTTACCCAAGTCAAAACCCAAGCTGATCTACCTATTTATGTGATGATTCGTCCACGGGGCGGCGATTTTGTGTATGCTGCTGCCGAATTTGAACAAATGAAACAGCAACTGTTGCGATTTAAGCTTGCTGGCGCAAATGGATTTGTGTTTGGTTGTTTGCAAGAAAATGGGAAGGTACATGACATTCAAAATAAGGAGTTGGTGCAATTGGCACATCCTTTTCCCTGTACATTTCATCGTGCTTTTGATGAAATACAAAATAAGGAACAAGGTTTGCTGTCGATTGCTGATTGTGGCTTTAAAACCATTTTAACCGCAGGACATTCGGGCAATGCGTCAGACGGAATACCTGTGCTCAAAAAACTACAAGCCCAAGCCAAGGATAAAATCTTGCTAATGCCTGGCGGTGGAATTCGATCTACAGTTGCGGCTCAAATTTGCCGCAAAACCCAAGTTACCTGGCTGCATTCCTCGGCAATAACCAGCGGCAAAGAGGCCGATCCTAAAGAAATTAAGGCAATATTGGCAGCTGTTCAAAAGGCATAAAAAAAGCCACTTAAAAGCAGCTTTTGGAATTAAAATAAGCCGTTAATTTCGGCGTCAATTCGGTTGATGATAGTCCCTAGATCTTCGGGATTGTTTACAAAATCAATGTTGTCTACATCAATAATAAGCAACTTCCCTTTGTCGTAATTGGTAATCCAGGCTTCGTAACGTTCGTTAAGTCTACTTAAATAATCAATAGAAATAGAGTTTTCGTATTCGCGGCCGCGTTGGTGAATTTGACTCACTAAATTCGGGATAGAACTTCTAAGGTAAATGAGCATATCTGGCGGAGCCACCAAGCTTTCCATCAATTCAAATAAGGACGAATAGTTCTGAAAATCGCGGTTGGTCATGAGCCCCATGGCATGCAAATTGGGCGCAAAAATATGAGCATCCTCATAGATGGTTCGGTCTTGAATGATTTTCTTCCCGCTTTCGCGAATTTGCAACACCTGACGAAAACGAGAGTTCAAGAAATAGATTTGCAAATTGAAAGACCATCGTTCCATTTGGTGGTAAAAGTCGTCCAAATACGGATTGTCTACTACGTCTTCAAAATGAGGTTCCCATTTAAAGTGTTTGGCTAACAAACGCGTGAGCGTAGTTTTTCCTGCCCCTATATTTCCGGCTACTGCTATGTGCATATTATGGTGCTAAAATTTTGTAATTGCTTAATTCTGGGTTGGTAAAAATAGATAAAATTTGGTCTTTAAAACGAAAGTTTGAGCAGCTTTTTTTATCTACATTCAGGGGGGTTTTGCTTTCTTCTAGTCGCGAATAGTAATACAATTCTTGATTGATGCAATACACTAGGCCGTGGTTTCGATCCAGTTGCACGCGGTCATAATCGGGCGCGGTGCCCAACAAGCTTATTTTTCCATACAGGGAACATTCGTACCAATTGTGCGCCTGATCAATCCACTGAAAGCTATTAAAATCAGACTGGTAATAGCCCATAGATTCTGTAAAGGGGGTAGAAATAGTTTGGTATTCTTTGTTTTTCAGGTTCAGCAACCCCAGTTGGTTGGTCAAGCTGTTGTATACCCACAATTTATTGCCTTCGGCCAAGCCAATTGCCGAGGCCATGAGAGGAGTGTTTAAAGAAGAAAAGGCAATTTTTTCAAGTTCGTTCAATTGGTTGTCGAGCAACACCACTGTATTGAAGTTTTCATAAAACAAGACAATTTTCAAAGGATTGGTAAGCACAACCTGAGTGATTGTACCCAAACTTGTATTTTTATATTGCCAAGTTTGCTTGTCGGCTGTTTTGGTAAATTGTTGATTGCTACCGCTGTAGATTGCTCCATAGGAATCACGTCCATAAAATTCGTCCGAGGTGCATGTTTGCGTGCTAAGCGGCGTTATCAAAACCGCAGGATCTTGCGCTTGGCTTTGCCAAAAACAAAGCAATACAAAAAGGAAACCTAATTTTTTCATGTAGCTAAAGTAAGTTGTATTTCATTTAACTACAATGCTTTCCTTATAAATCTTTTAACAAAATAGGTTTCGCACAATGAAACTGATTTCACATCTTTGTCAAATAAACGAAATCTACTATGAACAAAAAGATCCTCATTTTATTTTTTATTGCTTCAGGAAGCCTGAGCAGTTTTGGTCAAGAATTCCAAGGCATGGCCGTATACGAATCGAAGACAAGTACAACCGATTTTAAGTCGCGCATGGAAGGCAATAAAGAACTCACGCCCGACATGCAAAAAATGATTGAAGAACGCATGAAGCTTATGTTTGAAAAAACCTTCCTATTGTATTTTGGCAAGACGACTTCTGTATACAAGGAAGAAGAAAAATTAGAAGCAGCAGGCCAGAATCCTGGATTCCGCATGATGTCAAACATGATGGGGTCGGGGGGTACTTTCTACAAAAATACCAAAGAAAAAACCTATGCCGTAGACAAAGAATTCATGGGAAAAGAATTTCTAATTCAGGATTCCTTGCCCAAATTGGCATGGAAAATGGAAAAAGAAACCAAACAAATAGGCGGTTATACCTGTTTTAAAGCCACCGCCGTGCGCGAAGCCAGCAAAACTGATTTTAGAAATTTTCGCATGAAAAAACGCGAGGAAGAAAAGAAAGAAGGAGAAGGGAAAACCAACCTGCTTGACGAACTCAACTTGCCCAAAGAAATAACCATAACCGCTTGGTATTCGCCAGAAATCCCCATTTCACAAGGTCCCGAAAATTATTGGGGTTTGCCCGGATTAATACTCGAAGTAAACGACGGAAAAACCACGATCTTGTGTTCTAAAGTAGTCCTCAACCTGAAAGATAAAGTTGAGATTAAGGCGCCAACCAAGGGCGACATCATCAGCCAGCAAAAATACGACGAAACCGTAATCAAGAAAATGGAAGAGTTTCGAGAAATGGGTGGTGGAAGAAACGGCATGCAAATTCGCATGGGCAATTAAGGAAATAGAGATGAAAAAATGGATTGCGTTATTGCTGCTTCTTGCTTCAAATGGGGCTTGGTCACAAACGGTAAAGATTGAGGGAACGATAACCGATGCCCAACAAGTTCCGCTCGAAATGGCCAATATTATGGCGATTCGATCGAGCAGCAAAGACATGGACAGCTATGCCATAACCAACGAAAAAGGCAAATACCAACTGCAAGTAAAAGCCAATACAGCCTATGTGCTTAAAGTGAGTTACTTGGGCATGCAAGCCAAAGAAATTACGCTCAGCACCACTGGAGGAAATCTGGTGCAAAACATCGGTTTAGAGGCCGAAGGAATAGAACTAAAGGGGGTAGAGATTGTGCGGGAAATGCCAGTTTCTATCAAGGGCGATACCATTGTATACAACGCCGATTCGTTCAAAACAGGCACCGAACGAAAACTAGAAGACGTCTTAAAAAAACTGCCAGGAGTTGAGGTAAATGCCAACGGAGAAGTAGAAGTAGAGGGCAAAAAAGTATCCAAATTGATGGTGGAAGGCAAAGATTTTTTTGATGGCGACACCAAATTGGGCGTCAAAAATATCCCTGCCGATGCAATTGACAAGATACAAGTGCTGCGAAATTACAACGAAATCAGCGCGTTAAAAGGAGTTGAGAACAACAACGAAGATGTGGCCATGAACATCAAACTCAAGAAGGGGAAAAAGAACTTCTGGTTTGGTGATGCACAAGCCGGAATTGGCGTAGCTCAACAGGACAGCCGCTTTATTGTGAATCCTAAACTATTTTATTACAGCCCCGAATACAGCATTAATTTGCTGGCCAATTTTAATAATCTGGGCGAATTGCCCTTTACCCCGCAGGACTATTTTAAGTTTACGGGTGGATTTAAAAATTTGATGAAAAAAGGCGGCACAAATTTTAATGTGTCCTCGAATGATTTGGGAATTTCGCTAATGCAAAACGATCGGGCCAAAGCCATCGAAACGCAATTTGGCGCCACCAATTTTTCGTATTCCATTACCAAGGCCTGGAACATCAGTGGCTTTGCAATCGGTTCTTCTACCTTGACCGATTTAGAAACCCAAACGCAACTGAATCGCGTGGACAATGTAAGCTTGCAGCAAACCACGCGCCAAAAAACCTTGGAGGCGACGCACCAAAAAAGCAACTTGGGGTTGTTTAAATGGAGCTCCAGTTACAAACCGTCCACAAAGCTGCAATTTGATTACGATGTATTGCTCAAAACCTCGGCACAACAAGAATTTACTTTGTTAAGCTCAGAAACGACAACGCCTTTTGTTGTAGAAAATCAGGCCATCAACACACAAAAAAACCAAGATCCTATTTCTGTTCAACAAAATGCCAATTGGTATTATACCCCCACCGACAAACAGGTCTTTGCAGTCGAGATTCAGCATGTATACCAAGATGAAAATCCGTTTTATTCGGCCAATTTGGGCGCAAACCCCTTTCCGGATTCGTTGATTCCAGAGCAATTTTCACCCAATTTAGGGCTATTGGATCAACCATCTGGACGCTATGATTTGAATCAAAATCGAATGGTAAAAACCAATAAAACTGATTCAAAATTTGATTATTACTACAGCCTAACACCCAAAACCAACCTCAATATTACTACCGGGTATTTGTATACGCGCCAAAATTTCAATTCCAATTTATTTCAATTGCTAGATAACGGGACCACAAATGGACTTAACGACAATTCCAAAAACCGTGTGAGTTACCAATTTAACGATGCATTTGTAGGAGTTCATTTCAAGTGGTTGGTTGGTAAACTCACCGTAAACCCTGGTTTTTCTGTTCACCAATACCAGACACAAGACGTGCAACTTGGTCTTCAAAACAGCACTTCTTTTAGGCGTATTTTGCCCGATGTGTATGCCTTATATCAACTCAAAAAATCTGAGACACTCACCTACAATTATTCGGTCACCACGGAGTTTACCGATGTAAAAAATTTGGCCGAGGGTTATGTATTGTCCAATTACAACAGCTTATTTCGCGGCACGAAATACCTAGAAAATGCCTTGATGCAAAATCATTCGCTGCGGTATTTTAGGTACAATATGTTTAATTTCACCAACATCTTTGGGTTTGTCAATTACAGCCGAAAAGTGAATGCCATCAAAACCGAGGCTTTATTTACCGGGATGAATCAATTTTCTACCCCCTACAATTCAAACTTTCCCGACGAAACCCTGAACAGCATGTTCAATTATGGACGATCCTTTGGACACTACAAAGCCAGTGTAAATGCGTCGGCAAATTGGTCTAAGTTTTATAACATTCGTTTGCAGTCGGTAGTTAATGTGACTCGAACACCGGTAGTGACCGAATCGTTTACCCAAAGTTATACGGCCAAATTGGGCACCAATTTTAAAGCAGCCCCCAATTTAGAACTGGGGTATATGTTGGCTATAAACGACTACCAAAGCAGTACCTTTTATACCGAAAAACCCTTTGCCAAACTGGATTATTATTTTTGGGAGGCCTTTTCTTTGGTTACAGAATACGAGTATTATCAGTACTCAAACAACGATAAAACCATTTCTAACACCTACGATTTTTTGACCACAAAATTGCAATACCAGCAAAAAGACAAGCCTTGGGAATTTGAATTGTCGGGTACCAATTTGCTCAATACGACTTCGCTCAACGACGACAGTTTTACGCAGTTCCAAACCCGTAGTTCACAATACCGAGTTCAGCCTCGATACGTAGTATTTAGCATCAAATACCATTTATAAAAAAAACGCCCGATACTAATGCATCGGGCGTTTTCTTTTATGCTATTTGGGTTACAATCCAAAAGCTGCTTTTACTTCCGCTACACGGTTTAATTGCTCCCAAGTAAATAATTCTACGGTCATCGTTTTTTCTAAACCGCCTGGGGCTTTAAACGTTTTGGTTACCGTTTGGTGTTGGCGACCCATGTGTCCGTAGGCTGCTGTTTCACTGTATATGGGGTTTCTTAATTTTAGACTTTGCTCAATGTAGTAAGGACGCAAGTCAAACAAGTCTTCTACTTTTTTGGCAATTTCACCATCGGTCAAGGATACTTTGGCAGTTCCGTAGGTATTTACGTTAATCGAAGTAGGTTTGGCTACCCCAATCGCATAAGAAACTTGTACCAATACTTCATCACACAAGCCTGCTGCTACTAAGTTTTTGGCAATATGTCGCGTAGCATAAGCTGCCGAACGGTCTACTTTTGAGGGGTCTTTTCCGGAGAATGCTCCACCACCGTGTGCTCCTTTTCCGCCATAGGTATCCACAATAATTTTTCGGCCGGTTAATCCGGTATCGCCGTGAGGCCCGCCAATTACAAATTTACCGGTTGGGTTAATGTGGTAGGTAATTTGGTCATTAAACAAATGCGCATATTGAGGGTATTTGGCTTTCACTCTTGGAATTAATATGGACACCAAATCGTGTTTTATTTTGGCCAACATCTTTGCCTCTTCGTCAAAGTCGTCGTGTTGGGTAGAGATCACAATCGCATCAATGCGAACGGGTTTATTTTCGTCGGAGTATTCTAAAGTAACCTGTGATTTGGCATCGGGACGCAAATAGGTAATTTCGGTATTTTCGCGACGGATGGCGGCCAATTCAATCAATAAAGCATGCGATAAATCAAGCGCCAAAGGCATGTAGTTTTCTGTCTCGTTGGTGGCATACCCAAACATCATTCCTTGGTCACCAGCCCCTTGTTCTTCGGGATTACTTCGTTCTACACCTTGGTTAATGTCACTCGATTGCTCGTGAATAGCAGAAAGCACTCCGCAGGAATTAGCCTCAAACATGTACTCGCTTTTGGTGTACCCAATTTTCTTGATCACTTCTCGTGCAATTTGCTGCACATCCAAATAAGTGTTTGATTTTACTTCTCCTGCCAAAATAACTTGTCCTGTTGTAACCAAGGTTTCGCAAGCTACCTTTGAGCTGGGGTCAAAAGCTAAAAAATTGTCAATTAAGGCGTCTGAAATTTGATCAGCCACCTTGTCTGGGTGTCCTTCACTAACCGATTCGGAGGTAAATAAATAAGCCATACTGTATTCTCTTTAATGATTAAAAGTTGTTTAAATTGAAAAGAGGAAAGAAACGAGTAAAACAGCTAAAGGGGGGAAGTCCTGCTTTAGCATTTTTTTACGAGGTTGCAATCAGATCAAATTTTTCCTCTAGAATTCTGCGACAAATTTAGAACTATTTTATAAATCATACAGCAAACTTTAAATTTATTTTATATTTGTATCACAAACTCTAAAAATTAACTATGATGAAAAAATTACTTTATTTATTTATGGTATTGCCATTTGTAGCTTTGGCTCAAAATCAATACAACTATGGTTTTAGCGGAACTACTGCTAACATGACTACCGCTGGTTGGGTTCGCACCAATCAAAGTACATCGCCATCTACCACTTTATGGACTGTGGCGTCTTACACTCCAGTAACCATTAGCGCTACTCAACTTACGTTGCCATTTAGCACACAAACCTATGCTACAGGACAATCATGTCCAGCACCATCTGGTCAGGCTGGCGGAACCAATTCATTTGCGTTGGTAAACTACACCAGTACCTCTAGCACGCTTGCTGCTGGAGCAACCATTAGCAACTGGTTAATTTCACCAATTATTACTGTTCAAAATGGAGACGTAATTAGCTTTTGGTCTAGAATTGGTAAATTCTCTGCAACAAACACCGCTTCTTATGCAGATGATTTGCAATTGCGTATGAGTACCAATGGTTCATTTACCGCTGATCCTACAACTGGGCCTGCCGATACAGGAGATTACAGCGAAGTGTTGGTTGACATTAACCCTAACTTCAATTTGACTTCTTATCCTGCTACTTGGACTCAGTATTCGTATACTATTTCTGGTTTAGATGTGCCAACCGATTGTAAATTTGCCTTCCGTTATTATGTAACTGATGGAGGATTAAATGGCACTAATTCTGACATTATTGGTATTGATACCTTTTCGGTAGATCGTCCGTTGGCTACCAATGATTTCTTTAAAGGAAACTTCTCAGTATATCCAAACCCAGCTACAAACGTATTGAATATAGCAAACCGCAATAATTTAGAAATTACTTCGGCTCAAATCACTGACGTAAATGGTCGTGTGGTGAATCAAGCAACTGGAGCTATTTCACAAATCAACATTGCAGATTTAACTGCGGGTGTTTATTTCTTAAAATTGACTACTTCACAAGGAGTAGGAACTACACGAGTAGTGAAAAACTAAGTTAGTTCTATAAGTTTACAAAGCCTGTTCAGCAATGAGCAGGCTTTTTTTTTGATTTTAAAAATCGATATTTTATTTTTAATTGTCTTGTAAATTTAAAATAGATACCCGTACTTTGCCCTGTTCATATTCGTATTGATTGTTATCACGAAAGCTGGAGGGAATAGACCCGTTGAAAGCTTAGCAACCCTTTGCCAAAAGAAGGTGCTACATTCTATCCGCCGCAGCGGAGCAGATAACCCCGAGAATTTCTTTCTCCTTTTCTGATAACCTATTGATGCCTATTGAGCTTGTTTCATTAACCTGATAACTTGCAAACATGTTAGCTATACAAGAAGCCATCAAACAACGCATACTCGTGCTCGACGGAGCCATGGGTACCTTGTTGCAGCGCAATAATTTTTCTGAAGAAGATTTTAGAGGTGCCCGATTTAAGGATTTTCAGCACCCACTCAAAGGCAACAACGATTTGTTGTCAATTACCCAACCCGAAGCTGTAAAAAAAGTGCATCGCTTGTATTTTGAGGCCGGTGCCGATATTGTAGAAACCAATACTTTTTCGTCTACTACCATTGGTATTGCCGATTACCATTTGGAAGATTTGGTCTATGAATTGAATTACCAATCGGCCAAAATTGCGCGCGAAGTAGCCAACGAATTTACCGATAAACCGCGTTATGTGGCCGGCTCTATTGGGCCTACCAACCGTACGGCTTCGATGTCGCCCGATGTGAATGATCCGGGTTTTAGAGCCGTCACCTTTGATGAATTGCGCATTGCCTACACTCAACAAGTAGAAGCTTTAATTGACGGCGGTTGTGATGTGTTATTGGTTGAAACTATTTTCGATACACTCAACGCCAAAGCCGCTTTGTTCGCCATCGAAGAAGTAAAAGAAGCCCGAAATCTAGACATTCCTGTTATGGTGTCTGGCACCATTACCGATGCCTCTGGCCGAACGCTATCGGGGCAAACGGTAGAAGCTTTTCTGATTTCGATTTCGCACATTCCTTTATTGAGTATTGGCTTTAATTGTGCCTTGGGTGCCGATCAACTGAAGCCTTATTTGTCGCGTTTGGCCATGAACACCCAACTCAATATTTCGGCGCATCCCAATGCGGGCTTGCCCAATGCTTTTGGCCAATACGACCAAACTCCCGACGAAATGCAAGCCTTAATCAAGTCCTATTTGCAAGACAATCTGATCAATATTATTGGTGGTTGTTGTGGCACAACTCCGGAGCATATTAAAGCGATTGCCGATGTGGCGAAGGAGTTTAAGCCGAGAGGGTTTAGGTTTTAGGTTTTAGGTTGTCGGTTATCGGTTATCGGTTATCGGTTATCGGTTATCGGTTAAAAAAGGATAATAAAATTATGAATAAAACATACGCTAAATACCCTAATGAGAAACAAGTTGAAGTTTTTCAGTGGTTTTGTTCACAGCGAAAAGCTTGTGAAAAGTATGTGTTAATTAATACCATAAAGTACAATGAGTTCAACTAGTTTACCGACAACGGATAACGGACAACGGACAACGAAATATTTAAAACTCTCCGGTTTGGAGCCGCTTGTGGTGACTCCAGAAAGTAATTTCATCAACGTGGGTGAACGCACCAATGTGACCGGTTCGCGCAAGTTTTTGCGATTAATCAAAGAAGAAAACTACGAAGAAGCGCTTACTGTAGCTAGAGAACAGGTAGAAGGTGGCGCGCAAATAATTGACGTCAACATGGACGAGGGGATGCTTGATGGGGTGTATGCGATGACCAAATTCCTCAATTTAATTGCCGCTGAGCCCGATATTGCGCGAGTACCGGTCATGATTGACAGCTCGAAATGGGAAATCATCGAAGCCGGATTAAAAGTGATACAAGGCAAAGGGATTGTCAATTCGATCTCATTAAAAGAAGGTAAAGACCAATTTATAAAGCACGCCAAACTGATCAAGCGCTATGGAGCTGCAGTAATTGTGATGGCATTTGACGAAAAAGGCCAAGCCGACACTTACGAACGCCGCATCGAAATTTGCAAAAGAAGTTATGATATCTTGGTACAGGAAGTACATTTTCCGGCCGAAGACATCATTTTTGACCCCAATATTTTTCCGGTAGCGACCGGTATGGACGAACACAAACTGAATGCCCTCGATTTTTTTAATGCCACCCAATGGATCCGTCAAAATTTGCCTTACGCAGGTGTTTCTGGCGGAGTAAGCAATGTGTCATTTTCGTTTCGTGGCAACGATAAAGTGAGAGAAGCCATGCACTCGGCATTTTTATATCACGCCATTCAACACGGCATGACTATGGGGATTGTAAACCCAGAAATGTTAGAAATTTATGACCAAATAGATCCGGTATTGCTCGAACATGTTGAGGACGTATTGCTCAACCGACGCGCCGATGCAACCGAACGCTTATTAGATTTAGCCGAGAGTTTCAAAGGAATAGCCGCAGGAACTGTGGGGGTAAAAGGTGGATTGGAATGGCGCGAGGGTTCGGTACAAGAACGACTCACGCATTCCTTGGTGAAAGGAATTGACGAATTCATAGAAGTGGATGTAGAAGAAGCCCGAATTGGTGCAGCCAAAGCCATCGAGGTAATCGAAATCAATTTGATGGCCGGGATGAACGTGGTAGGAGATTTATTTGGCAGCGGAAAAATGTTCTTACCCCAGGTAGTCAAATCGGCGCGTGTGATGAAAAAAGCAGTGGCGTATTTATTGCCATACATAGAAGCACAAAAAGAAGGCAAATCGTCTTCGGCTGGAAAAGTGTTGATGGCCACCGTAAAAGGCGACGTGCACGACATTGGGAAAAACATTGTATCCGTAGTGTTGGCCTGTAATAATTTTGAAATCATCGATTTGGGGGTAATGGTTCCGCCCGAAAAAATCATCGAAACCGCCCAGCGCGAGCAAGTAGACATCATTGGGTTGAGCGGCTTGATTACACCTTCCTTAGACGAAATGGTTTATTTGGCCAAAGAGTTGGAGAAATTAAACATCAGTATTCCCATTATGATTGGCGGCGCGACCACCTCGCGTGCCCATACTGCCGTAAAAATTGCCCCCGAGTATTCGGCTACGGTGGTGCATGTAAACGATGCTTCACGCGCGGTAACCGTAGCCAGTAATTTGCTCCAAAATGAAACCAAAGAAAGCTATACCTCGGCCATTCGTGCTGAATACGATCAGCTGCGCGAAGGCTATTTGAGTCGCAGTCGCGATAAGAATTTCTTGTCTATTGAAGCAGCTCGAAAAAACAAATTGCAGTTGGATTTTGATGCGTATACGCCTGTGAAACCAAATTTTATAGGATGCAAAACGGTTGATGTAGAATTAGCTCAATTGGTCGATTTTATCGATTGGACGCCGTTTTTTCAGTCTTGGGAATTGCATGGCAAATACCCGGCGATCTTAACCGATGAGGTGGTGGGCGAACAAGCCACCGCTTTATTTGCCGATGCACAAAACATGCTACACCAAATTGTGTCCGAAAAATGGTTTACCGCCAAAGGCATACTGGGCATTTTCCCGGCCAATACCATCAACGACGACGACATCGAACTACAACCGACAACGGACAACGGACAACGGACAACGTTTTTAACCCTCCGCCAGCAATCCCAAAAAACCGCCGGCGCACCCAACATCGCTTTGGCCGATTTTATTGCACCCAAAGACAGTGGAAAACAAGATTACATTGGGTGTTTTTGTGTCACAACCGGATTTGGTGTCGAAGAAAAAGCCGTCGAATTTGAGAAAAACCTAGACGACTACAACGCAATTTTAGTAAAAGCATTGGCCGACCGTTTGGCCGAAGCCTTTGCCGAATATTTGCATTTGCACGTCCGCCAAGAATTATGGGGCTATGCGGCAAACGAACGTTTATCTAATGTGGAGTTGATTCAAGAAGAATACAAAGGTATTCGCCCGGCGCCGGGTTATCCGGCCTGCCCCGATCATCTCGAAAAACCGACCATTTGGAAACTCTTGCAAGTCGAGGAAACCATTGGTGTAAAATTGACCGAAAGCATGGCCATGTGGCCCGCCTCTTCGGTTTCGGGCTATTATTTTGCCCATCCCGAAAGCAAGTATTTTGGTTTGGGAAAAATAAAATCCGATCAGGTAGTAGACTATGCCAAACGAAGAAGTATCAGTACCGAAGAAGCCACAAAATGGCTTGCGCCTAATATAGCAGATTAAATTTGTTTCAAGTTTATTCCGCTGCGCTTCATCTGTTCGTCCCGAAGTTTCGGGACTCGAGTCAAGTTTCAGGTTTCAAGATGAAAATATAAAGCATAAATCAGAACACTAGTAATGAAAGTAACCCAACACATCGAAAACGCCAAAGGAAATCCTTTATTTTCCTTCGAGATTTTACCGCCTTTAAAAGGTCAAAATATTCAATCTATTTTTGACAGTATTGATCCATTAATGGAATTCAAACCGCCCTTCATAGACGTGACTTATCACCGCGAAGAATACGAATTCAAGGAGCTGCCCAGCGGTTTATTGCAAAAAAAAGTAGTCAAAAAACGTCCAGGAACCGTGGGCATTTGCGCGGGCATTCAAAACAAATACAACGTCGATGCCATTCCGCATATTTTGTGTGGAGGATTTACCAAAGAAGACACCGAAAATTTATTGATTGATTTGGATTTCTTGGGTATAGACAATGTAGTGGCCTTGCGTGGCGATGCCTTAAAAAACGAAATCTACTTTAAAGCAGAAAAAGACGGCAACGAATATGCCAGCGAATTGGTGACGCAAATCAGTAACTTAAATCAAGGAATTTACTTGGATGAAGACCTAAAAAATTCGGCGCAAACCCATTTTTGCATTGGCGTGGCCGGTTATCCAGAAAAACATATGGAAGCCCCCAGTTTTGATAGCGACATTCATTTCTTGAAACAAAAAATTCAAAATGGCGCCGATTACATTATTACTCAAATGTTTTTTGACAACCAAAAATTCTTTGATTTTGTAAAAAAATGCCGCAACGAAGGCATTACGGTACCCATCATTCCGGGCTTGAAGCCCTTGGCTACCAAAAAACAACTCAATCAAATTCCGTTGCGTTTTAGTATTGATTTGCCCGATGAACTTATCATGGAGGTGGTAAAAGCCAAAGACAATGAGGCCGTTCGACAAATCGGAATCGAGTGGTGCACGGCGCAAAGCAAAGAACTTGTGGCAGCTGGTTGTCCTGTTTTGCACTACTATTCGATGGGCAAAGCCGATAACATCAAACAAATTGCACAAGCGCTGTTTTAAAAAATAGAATATATTTACGGCCAAATTTACTGCATGAAGCAATTAGTTATAGGTAGTGTCATGATGATGTGTGCATTGAGTTGGGCGCAAAAAACTGCCAAGCCAATTGCATTTGAAGCAGCAGTGCTTCGCGGAAACGTGCTCCTGCATTCGCCCTATATTCCTCAATTCATGACGGGCCACCCCGACGGATTTATGCTGAGTTATGCGCATAAATCTACAGGAAAACTCGAATGGGAAACGGCCTACAACTACCCCGATTACGGCCTTTATTTTCTATACCAAGATTTCAAAAACAGTACGTTGGGCTATAATTCGGCAGCGGGAGGGTTTTATAAATTTTACTTTGCCAACCGACACCTGAGTCTAAAAATTGCCCAAGGCTTGGCCATGACTACGCATCCGTATGACCGCGTGACCAATTCCAAAAATAGAGCCTTTGGGTCACGGTATATGGGCAATACCGATTTTGTTTTAGCGTACACACACGATAACATCCTAGATCATTTGGGACTAGACGTAGGTTTGTTTTTTACCCATTATTCAAACGGCAGATTTAAATCGCCCAACAGCGGAATCAACACCTACGGACTTACCCTTGGGCTGCACTATGAAGTCAATCCAGTCGACTTGCCCGAAGCGAGAAGCCTAAGCAACAACTCTTTCAAAGAACCCATTAAATACAATTTTGTGCTGCGCACCGGAATTAACGAAAGTCCCAGCATTGGCAGTGGCCAAAAACCATTTTATCACTTGGGTGCCTATGCCGATAAAAGGCTGGGCCGTAAGAGTGCGATTCAGTTGGGAACCGAAGTATTTTTTACTTTGTCAAACCAAGAATACATTCGGTACAAAGCCATTGCCTTCCCCGAATTGCATTTAGATCCCAATACCGATTACAAAAGGGTAGGGGTTTTTGTGGGGCATGAGTTATTCATCAACCGAATTTCGCTCGAAACGCAATTGGGCTATTATGTCTATCAGCCCTACAAAATAGACATCGCAATGTATGATCGTTTGGGGATGAAGTATTACATAACCAAAAATTGGTATACAGGGGTGGGCGTCAAAACACATGGGCTTATGGCCGAAGCCACCGAATTTGCAATTGGCATTCGATTATAAAATAAAATATGAAAGCAATACAACGCCTAGTTTTTGTTCCTTTAATTTGCTTCCTGGCCTTGGTTACTTCTTGTGCCGGACTCGACGATTGTGTAAAATCGGCCGGAGCGATGGCAACCAAAGAAATTGATTTGCAGGGCCAAACCTTTTCTACTGTAGTTGTTAATCGAGGCATTGCCTTGGTGGTTGCGCAAGGCCCCGAATATGCCGTAACGGTAAAAGCGGGTCAAAATTTGGTTGATGACATTCAGACAACTATTTCTAACAATACCTTGACCTTGAAAGATGGAACCAGTTGCAATTGGACAAGAGAATACGGCCAGACCACGGTCTATATTACGGCTCCCAATTTAGATCAGATACACAGCAAAACCGAATTGGAGATTCGATCTGCGGGCGTATTATCCTTTCCTCATTTGCACCTCTATGCCATGGATAAATTGGACGGATATATGGGCGTGGGAAATGGCGATTTTAGGTTGCAAGTAAACTGCCCCAATTTGTCTATAGAAAACAATGATATGGCCCGTTATTTTATAACTGGGACCGTGACCAATTTATGGGTGAATTTTTACGAATGGGGTGGAATTTTTTATGGGCAAGATTTACTAGCCAATACGATTCAAGTGTACCATCGCGGCTCTAACGACATCTATGTACATCCGTTGGAATCCCTATCAGGATCCATTTATAATTTGGGGAATATTTATTGTAGTCCTCGTCCACCACTAGTAAACGTTCAGGAATATTACCGCGGGCATTTGTATTTCAACTAAACTTCCCCCTTATTTTTGGGTCAATTCGTGAAATACCGTTTCTAAGTTTTTGTTTTTCTGATTCAATTGTAGGATTTTGAATTCGTTGGCTTGGGCAAAATCAAACACCACAGTTCGGGCATCATTTTCAGTTGAAAACAGCAATTCCCAGCAATTCCCAGCCGTATTTTTACTCGATGTTAATCCCGCCAATTCTGCCAATTGAGCCGCAGTAATGGCCACATTAAATTCTACTTCGAGCAGTTGTTCTTGTTGCAGGGTCACCACGTTTTCTAATTTTTTATCGGCAACCAAAACCCCTTCGTTAATGATAATCACTCGATCGCACAAGGCTTCTACCTCTTGCATGATGTGGGTCGACAATAAAACTGTTTTGTTTTTCCCGACCGCTTTGATGACTGCCCTTATTTCAACCAACTGATTCGGATCTAAACCGGTAGTAGGTTCATCCAAGATGAGCACCTCCGGATCGTGCAACAAAGCGCTGGCCAATCCCACCCGTTGGCGGTAGCCTTTAGACAATTGGCCAATTTTTTTATGGGCTTCTTTTTGTAGGCCCGTGAGTTCTATTACAACAGCAATTCGACTTTTGTCGGCTTGATATACGTCGGCTTGGTAGGCCAAATATTCACGCACATACAAATCCAAATACAACGGATTGTGTTCGGGCAAATACCCAATAGATTGTTGCACCTGAAGTTGCTGGGTAGCTACATCAAATCCATTCACCTTGGCAGAACCTGAGTCGGCGTTGAGGTAGGTGGTTAGAATTTTCATCAAGGTAGATTTTCCTGCGCCATTTGGGCCTAAGAACCCTACTATTTCTCCTTTTTCGATGCGAAACGAAAGATCGTGAAGGGCTTTTTGAGAACCGTAATTTTTGGAGATGTGCTGAACTTCGATTGACATAACAACTGTTTGTCACAAAAGTAACCATTTGTTGGGTTTGAAAAAGAAGCTAAACTGTTTTTTTCGTTTGCAACAAAACAATTTAACAGCTGTCGCAAATAGAAGGCGGCGATGGGCTGTATATCGCAAAAAGGAATTATTTTTACACCAGATTTTACACTATGAGTAGCATTTCAACTTGGGGAGATTGGGTACAGGAGTTGTCGTCAGTACAGCCTATGCTCATTGCCGGACCTTGCAGCGCCGAAACCGAAGCGCAAGTTATGGCTACGGCTCTCGGATTGCAAGCGGCCAACGTGAGCATTTTTAGAGCAGGGATTTGGAAACCAAGAACCCGGCCAGGAGGATTTGAAGGTGTAGGCGAAATGGGCTTGCCCTGGTTGCAACGCGTGAAGGCCGAAACAGGAATGCTCACGGCTGTTGAGGTGGCCAATGCTGCTCATGTAAAAGCGGCCTTAGATCATGATGTAGATGTATTGTGGATCGGCGCGCGTACAACAGTCAATCCTTTTGCCGTGCAAGAAATTGCCGATGTGCTTCAAAATACCGATAAAATTGTCTTAGTAAAAAACCCAGTCAACCCCGATTTGGCGTTGTGGATTGGCGCTATCGAACGTTTAGCAAAGGCGGGCATACAAAAATTGGGCGCCGTGCACCGTGGATTTTCTACCTATGATAAATCTCGTTACCGCAACCTGCCCGAATGGCAAATCGCCATTGAGTTGCAACGCAAATTCCCTACGCTGCCGTTGTTTTGCGATCCTTCGCACATTGCGGGTAAACGCGATTTGTTGCAAGAAGTGGCGCAGCAAGCCCTCGACTTAAATTACCAAGGGCTCATGATCGAAACCCATTGCACACCCGACGAAGCTTGGAGCGATGCGCAGCAACAAATTACTCCCGAACGCCTCATCCAATTAGTAGCAGATTTGCGCATTCCCAAATCAACCGATACGGCCGAGGCCTACCAAGCAGCTTTGCGAAATTTGCGCTTACACATTGATGCCTACGACGTAAAGTTGCTCGATATTTTAGGCAGCCGCATGCAAATTGCTGGCGAAATTGGGGTGTTGAAAAAAGAAAATAATGTGGCCGTGTTGCAACAAGATCGTTGGAACGCACTGCTCGAAAAAATGATAGAGGTAGGGCAGGAAAAAGAATTGAGTCAAGAGTTTATCTTGCGCATTTTTAAGGCCATTCACCAAGAAAGTATTCACCACCAAGAACAGGTAATATATACCCAACAACCCTAATAGCGATTGGATAAGATGACAGGAATTGTTTACAAATCGACGGGAAGTTGGTACACGGTAAAAACCGAGCAAGGGGATTTTTTGGAATGCCGCATGAAAGGAAAATTCCGCATGAAGGGCATCAAAAGCACCAACCCAATAGCGGTGGGCGATTTGGTAGATTACGAATTAGAAATCACCTCCGACACCACTACCGGCACGATTTACCACATTCACGACCGCAAAAATTACATTGTGCGCAAATCGGTGAATTTGTCCAAACAGCTGCATATTATTGCGTCCAATATAGATCAGGTGTTTTTGTTGATCACCATTTCCAATCCACCCACGACTACCTCTTTTATCGATCGGTTTTTGGCCACTGCCGAGGCCTACGGAATTCCGGCGGTTTTGGTGTTTAATAAAATAGACACCCTCGACGACACTACCCTCGATGAGCAATTGTATTTGCAACACATTTACCAAGAAATTGGCTACCCTTGTTTGCGGGTTTCCTCGACACAACAAAAGGGTTTGGAGCAGTTAAAGGAGTTGATGTTGGGAAAAGTAAGCATGTTCTCGGGGCATTCGGGCGTAGGAAAATCTACCTTGGTCAATGCCTTAGAACCGGGTTTACACCTCAAAACCACCAAGATTTCCGATCAAAGCCAGCAAGGGCAGCACACCACTACCTTTGCAGAAATGTACGATTTATCGTTTGATGCCAAAATAATCGATACGCCGGGAATCAAAGGATTTGGCATGGTCGACATGCAGCCTTCCGAAATTGGCGGCTATTTCCCGGAGTTTTTTCAGCGTAAATCCCACTGCAAGTTCCATAATTGTTTGCACAAAGAAGAACCGAATTGTGCCGTAAAAACCGCACTCGAAAACGACGAGATTGCTTGGTCGCGTTACCGCTCGTATATGCAAATTTTAGAAGGCGATGACGAGCATTACCGCACCGACATCTACAACGACGAACGCGCCGCCAGCGATGCCACCCGAAAATCCTAAGCCATGAAAGTAGTGATACAACGCGTGCGTTCGGCCCAAGTAGCCATTGATGAAAAAGTGGTGGGACAAATAGAGCAGGGATTACTCGTTTTGGTTGGTTTTGAAGAAGCCGATACCCAAGAAGATATCGATTGGGTAGTAGCCAAAACGGTCAATCTGCGCATTTTTAATGACGATAAGGGAGTGATGAATTGTTCCTTGCTCGAAACCGGCGGATCGTTGTTGGTGGTGAGTCAATTCACTTTGCACGCCTCGACCAAAAAAGGAAATCGCCCTTCCTATATCCAGGCAGCCAAACCCGAAATCGCCATTCCGCTCTATGAAAAGTGTATTCTAGCCTTTGAATGGGCCCTGCAAAAACCCATACAAACCGGCCAATTTGGCGCCGATATGCAAGTGACTTTGGTAAACTATGGGCCGGTCACGATATTAATTGATTCTAAAAATAAAATCTGATGGATTTAAAAAACAGCCAACTCGAAGTAGATCGTTGGATCAAAAACCACGGGGTGCGTTACTTTAACGAACTCACCAATATGGCGCAACTCACCGAAGAAGTAGGCGAGGTGGCCCGCATTATTGCACGTCGCTACGGCGAACAATCCGAAAAAGAATCCGACAAAAACAAAGACCTGGGCGAAGAATTGGCCGACGTGGTGTTTGTAGTACTCTGCTTGGCCAACCAAACCGGCATCGATTTGCAAGCGGCCTTTGACAAAAAGTTGGACCTCAAAACCCAACGCGACCACGACCGTCACCAACAAAACAATAAATTACGTTCCTAATGCAACTCAACAGTAGTGCGGTTCAGTTTGGAGAATGTTTAGGAGAACTTTCCCTTTCAGCCTCAAAATCCGAAATGAATCGGGCGCTTATTTTACAGGCGCTTTATCCCACACTACAGCTTTTGGGTTATTCTAATGCCGACGACGTACTTGCCATGCAGCAAGCCTTGGCCAAGCAAGAAGGCGAAATAGATTGCCAACATGCGGGAACGGTGCTGCGTTTTTTAACCGCCTATTTTGCTTGTCAGGATGGAGTTTCAGTCGCGCTAAAAGGATCCGAACGCATGCACGAGCGTCCCATAGCCCCTTTGGTTCAGGCCTTGCGATCCTTGGGGGCTTCCATAACCTATCTAGAAAAAGAAGGGTTTCCGCCCTTGCAAATTGACGGCAAAAAATTGAGCGCTAACTCGGTTTCTATTTCGGCTGCGGAGAGCAGTCAATATGTTTCGGCCTTGTTATTAATTGGTGCTTCCTTGCCCAATGGGCTCGAGTTAACCCTAGAAGATGAAGTAGTTTCTGCACCCTACATTGCGATGACACTAGATCTGTTGAAAAACATAGGCGTTTCGACACACACAAAAGACTACTCCCTAGTTATAAATCCATTGGCAGCAGCAAAACCAATCGAGTTGCGCATCGAATCGGATTGGTCTTCGGCTTCCTATTATTATGCGATTATTGCCCTTTCGCCAGTTGCTACCGCCATTCGACTCAGTACTTTCAACTCCCATAGCCGCCAAGGCGATGCCGAAGTGGCTCAGCTGTTTTCTGTTTTTGGAGTATCCACCACCTATGAAGATCAAATCATACTCATTCAAAAAGAAACGGCTGTTGAATTTTCTGCGAATCAAGAATTACAGTTCGATTTATTGGCCCAACCCGATCTAGCCCAAACGCTTGCAGTTACTTGTGCGGGCTTGGGATGTAGCGCATCAATTACCGGCTTGCAGTCACTCAAAATAAAAGAAACCGATCGCTTGCTGGCACTCCAAACTGAATTGAACAAGTTGGGCGTTGCAGTTCAAACAACCGAAAATTCATTGCGTTTGCAAGCGCCCCTTCAGCTCAATCAAGATGTGAAAATTGCTACCTACAACGATCACCGCATGGCCTTGTCCTTTGCTTGCTTGGCGGTAAAGGTGCCCATTTGTATTGAAAATCCCGAAGTGGTAACCAAATCGCACCCTGATTTTTGGTCACATTTGAAGCAAATGGGGTTTCATTGCACCGAATAAAACCGCGCAGCCTTTGTGTTTAGGGAGATTTAAAAAATAAACCACAAAACACTTGACATCCCCTGTTTCAGGATAGTATATTTGCGCTCCTTTGTACGGCAGCATATTGTTGGTGCAAAATCATTAATTCCACTCCATACTATGAAATTATCGCATTTTAGTTTTAATTTACCCAAAGAGTTATTGGCCGAATTTCCTGCCGAAAACAGAGATGAATCGCGTTTAATGGTCGTAAACAGAGCCACTAAAACTATTGAACACAAAATGTTCAAAGACGTGATCGATTATTTTGATGACGGCGATGTATTGATTTTAAATAACACCAAAGTATTTCCTGCCCGTTTGTATGGTAATAAAGAAAAAACCGGTGCTCGTATCGAAGTGTTTTTGTTGCGCGAATTGAACGCAGAACAACGCTTGTGGGATGTGTTGGTTGATCCGGCGCGTAAAATTAGAATTGGAAACAAACTATACTTTGGAGAAGACGATTCGTTGGTGGCTGAGGTAATTGACAACACGACTTCACGTGGCCGTACCCTACGTTTTTTATACGATGGTTCATATGAAGAATTCCGAAAAAAATTAACTGAACTGGGCGAAACGCCTATCCCAAAATACATCAACCGCGAAGTAGTTCCAGAAGATGCCGAGCGTTACCAAACCATTTATGCCAAAGAAGAAGGTGCAGTAGCCGCACCAACAGCGGGTCTACACTTTTCGAAACATTTATTGAAACGTTTGGAAATTAAAGGGGTGCATTTTGCCGAAGTAACCTTGCACGTAGGTCTAGGTACTTTTAATCCGGTAGAAGTAGAAGATTTGTCGAAGCACAAAATGGATTCAGAAGAATTGTTTATCTCAGAAAAAGCCTGTGATATTGTAAATAATGCCAAAATTCAAAAGAAACGCGTTTGCGCAGTTGGAACTACCTCGATGCGTGCCATTGAAAGTTCGGTATCCTCGGCCAGAACCTTAAATTCGTTTACCGGTTGGACCAATAAATTTATTTTTCCTCCGCACGAGTTTAGTATCGCCGATTGCATGATTACTAATTTTCATACACCAAAATCAACTTTATTGATGATGATCTCTGCCTTCTGCGGACACGACCTCATGAAAAAAGCCTACGAAGAAGCCATCAAAGAAGAGTATCGCTTTTACTCGTATGGCGATGCGATGCTAATCATATAAAAAAACCGGCGGAAAAGCCGGTTTTTTTTTTAATTAATAATTAATAATGAAAAATTAATAATTGGGGGAGTATACTAAGAACGTCATTGCGAGGAGGTACGACGAAGCAATCTTATTTCGCAACACAGATTTTTATAATTCGAGAAATAATTAAAATTTTTCAGATTGTTTGGATTTCTTTAATCTGTGTTCCAAAAATCTTTGCGTCCCGAGACCTGTGGATTGCGAGAGAAATAAGTCGAAAAGTCTAAAGTCGAAAAGTCGAAAGGGTAGATGTATACTAAGAACTAATTCGATTAACGATTTTTGATTGGTGATTTTTGATTGCTTCGCCAGTTCGAGCAAAGCTCTCGGGTTTTGATTTCAAAAGTGTACTAAGAACGTCATTGCGAGGAGGTACGACGAAGCAATCTTATTACGCAACACAGATTTTTAAAATTCGAGAAATAATTAAAATTTTTCAGATTGTTTGGATTTCTTTAATCTGTGTTCCAAAAATCTTTGCGTCCCGAGACTTCGGGATTGCGTCCCGAGAGGTCGGTATTGCGAGAAAAAAATTGACGTTTAGTTATTTCTCGCCAAGGCGCCAAGCCACAAAGAAAATTCAAACTGAATTGCAGTTGCAGTAATTAGTTGTAAACTTGTTATGTAATTTTTAGAATTAAAGTGTATAAAATATGAAAAATAGATTTCTACAATTTAGTATAGCCACTTTGGTGGTTTTATTTTTTGGTTGTTCTACGAGTTCTGATGGAAACGGAAATTCAACTACGACGGTTGTCCCAATAGTGCCCACAAATTTAACAGCTGTGATCGTAAACAATCAAGTTTTGTTAAATTGGAATGACAGTTCAACCAATGAAACTGGTTTTAAAATTGACCGCAAAGAAGGCACAGGAAGCTGGTCTGTAAACTTTGCCTCTGTGGCCACCGATATTGAAACCTATACTGATGCCGCTGTAACTGCAGGTTCAACTTACACTTATCGAGTTTATTCCTATAATTCTGTTGGGCCCTCTTTAGGTTACTCCAACCCAATTACGGTTACAATTCCCACGGCTGTGACACTTCCTACACTTACCTCTACTGCCGTAAGCGGCATTACTATAAATGCTGCTGCAACAGGTGGAACAATTACAAGCGATGGGGGAGCTCCAATAACTGCTCGCGGTGTGGTGTGGAGTAACTTACCTAACCCAACCATAGATTTAGCCACCAAAACAACGGATGGCACTGGAATTGGCACATTTACCAGCGCTATTTCAGGCTTGAATCCCAATTGGGATTACCACGTGCGTGCCTATGCCACCAACAGCGCAGGAACGGCTTACGGTAACGAAATCACTTTTACTACTTTACAAAACTCCACCGCTATCAATGTACCTGGACCGAGCGTAACGGATATCGATGACAATATCTACACATCCGTAACTATTTGTAACCAAACTTGGACCAAAAGTAATTTGAATGTTTCAAAATATACAGATGGTACTCCTATACCCCAAGTAACTGACCCCACCCAATGGGCTAACCTAACCACAGGCGCTTGGTGTTATTATGAAAATATAACTGCTAACGGTACTAAATACGGAAAACTATACAATTGGTGTGCTGTAGCAGGAATTTATGATGTCGCATCAGCTAATAATCCTGCTCTTAGAAAGAAACTAGCACCAACGGGTTGGCATGTTCCCACAGACGCCGAATGGAGTTCTCTTATCAACTGTCTTGACCCTAATGCAGATGGAGGTAATAATGTTCCAAATATCGCTGGTGGCAAAATGAAAGCAACGGGTACATCGCTTTGGATAAGCCCCAATACAGACGCCACCAACGAATCAGGCTTTACAGCTCTTCCAGGAGGTTGTCGCTACACCAATGGAGCATTCGATTACATTGGCTACCGCTGTTTTTGGTGGAGTTCGTCAGAGGGCGATATAACGGTTTTGGTCTGCAACCTGCATACCAATAATGGTTACGCAAACAGATACGGCCAATTTAAGACATACGGTTTCTCAGTTCGCTGCCTCAGGGATTAGACCAACCTTTTCTGGATAAATCTTTGCGTCCCGAGACCTGTGGATTGCGAGAGAAATAAGTCGAAAAGTCTAAAGTCGAAAGGGTAGAAGTATACTAAGAACTAATTCGATTAACGATTTTTGATTGGTGATTTTTGATTTTTGATTTCAAAAGTGTACTAAGAACGTCATTGCGAGGAGGTACGACTAAGCAATCTTATTTCGCAACACGGATTTTTAAAATTCGAGAAATAATTAAAATTTTTCAGATTGTTTGGATTTCTTTAATCTGTGTTCAAAAAAATATTTGTGCATTCGTGGTTAATTGTAAAAACTAGACAAAAAAACTAAACTCCCAATTCGTGTTACTCAACGCGAAAATGCTACATTTATGCCCACTAAAACCACACGCATGAGTTTTCAAAATACCCTTGCCTATGCACAGCAATTGGACGCACAAGATCCGTTGGCGCCCTATAAAAAAGAGTTTATTTTTCCGCAGCACCACGGAAAAGACGTGATTTATTTTACCGGAAATTCCTTGGGATTGCAACCCAAACGCAGCAAAGCCTACGTCGATGAAATCATGAACGACTGGGCCAATTTGGCGGTCGAAGGACATTTTTATGCCGAGAAACCCTGGTGGGATTACCACGAACGTTTTGCGGAGCCCTTGGGTAAAATTGTGGGCGCCAAACCATCAGAAGTTACCGTGATGAATACACTCACGGTGAATTTGCATTTGCTAATGGTGTCGTTTTATCAGCCCACGGCTACCCGCTATAAAATCATTTGCGAAGAAAAAGCCTTTCCGTCTGATCAATACATGATCCAAAGTCAAATCCAGTTTCACGGCTATGATCCCAAAACGGCCTTAGTCGAAATCAAGCGCCGTGAGGGCGAACACAACATTCGATTGGAAGATGTGTTGGAGGTGATTCGTCGAGAAGGAGAGGCTGTGGCTTTGGTCTTGATAGGAGGCGTAAATTACTATACCGGACAGGTGTTTGACATGAAAACCATTACCCAAGCGGGCCATGATGTGGGCGCCTATGTGGGTTGGGATTTGGCTCATGCCGCCGGAAATATCGAAATGAATTTGCACGATTGGCAGGTCGATTTTGCCGCTTGGTGCAGTTACAAATACATGAATTCGGGGCCTGGAAATGCGTCGGGCTGTTTTATACACGAAATGCATCATACCAATTCTCAATTGCCTCGTTTTGCAGGCTGGTGGGGACACAACAAAGAACGTCGATTTAAAATGGAACCGCAATTTGACCCGGTTCAAGGTGCCGACGGTTGGCAAATTAGCAACTTGCCTATTTTGTCTTTGGCGCCCTATTTGGCCTCAGTTCATTTATTTGACGAAGTGGGCATGCCGGCTTTGGTGGCCAAACGCGACCAGATTACAAGTTATTTGGAATTTATACTACAGGAAATTAGCCGAGAAGTTTCGGGTGCTTTTGAAGTGATTACACCTTCAAATCCCAAAGAACGCGCTTCTCAACTTTCGGTTTTCTTGCACGGCGAAGGCCGACGATTATTTGAGTATTTAATGCAAAACGGCGTGATTACCGATTGGCGCGAACCCAATGTAATTCGCTTGGCGCCCGTGCCTTTGTATACTTCGTATGCAGATATGTATCAGTTTGGTCAGGTATTGAAAGCAGGTATTGCTGCCAAATAATCTACAACCCATGGCTCTCAGACGAAACGGAAAGTTAAAAAAGCGCTACAAAATTTTGTTGGGCTTGGTGTTGGTATTGCTGCTGATGGCTGGAACAGGGTTTGCCTATATTCAGTTTCTAAAACCAACCTACACAGGGCAAAAAGAGCTGGCCGGTATACAACAAGAAACGGCTGTTTACTTTGATGACTATGGCATTCCGCACATTTATGCCCAATCCGAAGCCGATGCGATGCTGGCCTTGGGGTATGTGCACGCTCAAGATCGGTTGTGGCAAATGGAACTCATCCGTCGAATTGCCCCGGGAAGATTATCCGAAATTTTTGGCTCTAAACTGCTCAAGACCGATCGCTTTTTTGCGGGTATTGGCATTGATGAAAATTCGGCCCAAGCGGTAGCCAAATTAGATAAAAACAGCCCGAGTTACCAATTGAGTTTGGCTTATTTAAAAGGAATCAATCAGTTTATTGCCGATGGTCCAACGCCCATTGAGTATCACATGTTGGGTCTAGAAAAAACGCCATTCACCCTCAAAGACATACACAATGTGTTGGGATTTATGTCGTTTAGCTTTGCGATGGCGCAAAAAACAGACCCCTTATTGACGCACATCCGGGACCAATGGGGTCCTGCTTATCTAACTGATTTTGGCGTTGAAGGCCAATGGAATACTGTGCAAATTAAAAGCGCCAAAACAACCGCCACCGATTACACGCCCATTGCCACAGCCTTGGCGCAAGTACTCGAAAATAGTCCAGTTCCGCCCTTTATTGGGAGCAACAGCTGGGTGATTGGTGCTGCAAAAACCCAACACAAACAGGTCATTTTCGCCAACGATCCACACATTGGATTTTCGCAACCGGGCACTTGGTATGAGGCGCATATTGTTACCCCAAATCATGAAATGTACGGCTATTATATGGCGGGCGTTCCGTATCCGTTGTTGGGGCACAACCGAAACTATGCCTACGGCCTCACCATGTTTGAAAACGACGACATTGATTTTTATAAAGAGAAAACCAAACCCAATGCACCCGAATCCTACCAGACCAAAACGGGTTGGGCCAAATTGGAGTCCAAAACCAAATGGATAAAAGTAAAGGACAGCAGTTCGGTGGCCATTACAGTACAATCGAGTGTGCATGGTCCGCTGGTCAATGGTATTTTAGACGGGGTAGAAACCAAGGAGCCATTGGCGATGTCTTGGGTTTATTTGCAACAACCCAATCAATTAATTGAGGCGGTGTATCAGTTGTCGCATGCGCACAATTGCGAAGGATTTCACCAAAGTGTGGGGCTTATCGCGGCACCCGGATTGAATGTGATGTATGGCGACAAATCCGGAAATATTGGGTGGTTCGCCTCGGGCAAATTATACAAACACCAAAACAAGGTCAATCCCAACTTTATTTTGGATGGCGCCAACGGCCAAGACGATCAACTCGAAGCCTTGCCTTTTACTCAAAATCCATCGGCTCAAAATCCATCCTGGCAGTATGTGTATTCGTCCAATAACCAGCCCGAACCCGTAGATGGTTTTCTATATCCAGGCTATTATTTGCCCAAAGACCGTGCCTTGCGCATAACCCAATTGCTCGATGCTAAAAACAATTGGAACAAACAATCGGTGAGCGAGATGATTGCCGACAATACTTCGGCGGTTGCCCCAACTTTAGTAGAAGGAATGCTCAAGCAGTTGGATGTTTCATCCTGTACAACCCAAGAAAAACAGGCAATAACAATTTTAAAAACCTGGAATGGCAGCAGCGAACTCCAGGATATCGCGCCCAGTATTTACAACAAATGGATTACCCACTATTTAAAAAATACCTTTGAAGACGAGTTGGGTACCGATCGATTTGCTGGTTTCTTAAGCACGCACATCCTGCGGCAAATTATCGAACCGCAATTGGCAAATGAGCAATCGCCTTGGTGGAACAATGTTCATACGCCAGCCATAGAAACGCGCAAGCAAATTCTCAGTTTATCTTTTCATCAAGCCGTTCATGATTTGGAAAAGCAATTTGGCACAGGCCCAACCAACTGGACTTGGGGAAAAGTGCATCAGGTTACGTTTGAGCATCCTCTGGGGAAAGTAGCTTTATTGAGCAAGTTGTTTAATGTGGGCCCATTTCCGGTGGCCGGAACCAGTGAAGTGATCAATAATTTGTTGTTTACCCCAGAAGTGCAAGCGGTATTTCAAGTAAAGGCAGGGCCTTCTACCCGACGGGTGATCGATTTTTCTGACATCGAAAACGCTTGGAGTATCTTGCCTACGGGCCAATCGGGAAACCCGTTTAGTGCCCACTATGCCGACCAAACGGCTCTCTATGTGCAGGGAAAATTTCGCAAAATGAAATTAAATAAACAGGAAATTATCCGAACTTCTACCGTATTGAAGTTCATTCCCCAAAAAGTCAAATAATAAGCGAGTATCCACGAAGTGAGGTAAAAAAAAGTAAATTTGCCCAACTTTTTAGAATGTATTCATGCAAACGCCAAAAAAAATTGCTGTTGTTGGTTCGGGTTTAGTCGGTTCACTTTTGGCGATTTACCTCAAGAAAGCAGGTCATACCGTACATGTGTTTGACCGCAGTCCCGACCTCAGAAAGATTGAGTTTTCAGGGCGTTCGATCAATTTGGTCATGTCCAATCGCGGTTGGAAAACCTTAGAAGACATCGGATTAGACGAAGCCGTTCGGGCGATAGGCATTCCGGTTGATAAACGCGCTATTCATTTAGGCTCCTCGGCGATTAATTACCAATACTACGGCAAAGAAGGCGAAGCCATATTTTCCTTGTCCAGAGGCATACTCAACAGAAAAATGATCGATTTGGCCGAAGAAGCCGGCGTAGCATTTTTCTTTGAACAAAAAATTTGGGACGTGACATTGGCTGATGCAACCTTGCATGTAGGCGAAACCGAAAGGGGCGAATGGCAAGAACTTAAGTATGATTTGGTGTTTGGCTCAGATGGCGCATTTTCGCGCGTTCGTCACCGCATGCAACGCCAAAGTATGTTCAATTATTCGCAAGAATTTTTACAACTGGGCTACAAAGAGTTGCATATTCCTGCCAATACAGACAGTACGCACAAACTCGATAAAAATTCTTTACACATATGGCCTCGTGGCAATTTTATGCTCATGGCCTTGGCCAATTTAGACGGTAGTTTCACTTGTACTTTGTTTATGCCGCACCAAGGGGAAAATTCGTTTGAATCTTTGAAGGATAGAGCGGCGCTCGAGACCTTTTTTGCCAAACATTTTCCGGATACAGCCAGTGTAATTCCCGATTTAGTGCAGGATTTTTTCAAAAACCCAACCAGTGTATTGGTTACCATGAAATGTTTTCCTTGGACCTTCGAAAATAAAGTGGCCTTAATTGGCGATGCCTGTCACGCGATTGTTCCGTTTTATGGACATGGGATGAATGCAGGTTTTGAGGATATTACGGTTTTGTTTCAAATGATGCAACAGTATGGCGATGATTGGAATCAGGTGTTTAAAGCCTACGAGCAGTCCCGCAAACCCAATGCTGATGCCATTGCCGAATTGTCGTATCGAAATTTTATGGAGATGAGTTCTAAAACGGCCGACGAAAAATTCTTGTTGCAAAAGAAGATCGAAAAATGGTTTGCCGAGAAACATCCCGACAAATGGATGCCCTTGTACAGTAGAGTTACTTTTAGTTTACAGCCCTACATTGAAGCCTTGGCGTTTGGCAACCAACAACACGAGATTATGGAAGAAATTATGCGCAGAGACGACATCGAAACCAACTGGAATTCTCCCGAAGTCGAAGCGCAGCTGTTGTCTCTGTTGCACGAAAAATCAATTCAATTTTAAGGATATTTCTATTTATCCATGCCGTATATGTGATTTGGCATTAACAAAACGTTATTTAAATGTAACCGATTCGACTTTAGTCTTTCGTGGAATGCAGTGAAAGGCTTGTTTTTATTGCTGTTTGAGTAATTTTTCAATTAAATTAAAAAAAGTTTTTTTATTAAAACTAAACATATAAATTTGCTCTCATTCAAATTAAATACAACTAAAATTATAATTAAAACTATTAAAAATTAAAAAAATGGCAAACGTTAAAAAAGAAAGTAGTTCAAACGCTGGAGGAATGTTTTCAGGAATCGTAATCGTAGCATGTATATTCGTAGGCTGGATTATCTGGAATTTTATTATGGGTAATGGCTCTAACTTCGAAGGAGGAGTAAACACAGGTCACCCACTACCAGGAAATTACCTTGCAATGGTATACAAAGGAGGTCCAATTGTACCAGTATTGATGGGATTACTTTTGATGGTAATCGTATTTTCGTTTGAGCGTTACATGGTAATCACCAAAGCTGCAGGTACTGCCAATTTGGATAAATTCATGAAAGAAGTACAAGCTAGCGTTGTTAAAGGAGACATTGATGGTGCATTAGTTGCTTGTGATAAACAAAAAGGTTCAGTTGCTAACGCAATTAAATCGGCATTAATCAAATTTCAAGAAGTGAAAAAAGAAGGTTTTGATAGCCAAGCTGCTGCCGAAACTATTCACAAAGAAATAGAAGAGGCTACATCATTAGAGATGCCAATGTTGGAGAAAAACTTAACTATTTTATCTACTTTGGTTTCTTTGGGAACATTAGCAGGATTGTTAGGAACAGTAACTGGGATGATCAAAGCGTTTGGTGCTTTGGCTAGCGCAGGTACTCCTGACCAAGCGTTGTTGGCAAATGGTATTTCTGAAGCCTTGATCAATACAGCTACAGGGATTTCTACTTCAGCTTTAGCGATCGTTATGTATAACTTGTTTACTTCTAAAATTGATACCTTAACCTATTCAATTGACGAAGCAGGGAATACCATCGTAAACACTTACAGACACTTTAGAGGGACACAAAAATAATTAGCTACTTAGTTTCACACTCGTAAAACTAAATCACTTTATTAATTTTAAAATAAAAGTATATGGCTAATGCAAAAATGTCTAAAAAGGCGGCGTCTATCGATATGACGGCAATGTGTGATGTGGCTTTCTTGTTGTTGACGTTCTTTATTTTGACCGCAACAGCAAAGCAACAAGAGCCCTTGCCAGTTGATACGCCAGCCTCTACCGTACAAACCAAGTTGCCAGAAACAGATTTGGCTACTATTACTGTAGGAAAAGGTAAAATATTCTTCGACCTAAAAGGAAGAGAAGTTCGCAAAAGAACCTTGGAATTGATGGGTCAAAAATACGGTGTCGATTTTTCTGATGACGAAGCGAATCGTTTTGCTTTAATGGAAGGATTCGGAGTGCCAATTCAAGACCTGAAAACCATTATTGCGATGACTAGTACTGATCGCAACAAACCTGGTGTTCAAGCAGGAGTTCCCAAAGATTCGCTAGACAATCAGTTGAAAGAATGGATCTACAATGCGCGTATTGCCAACATCGAAATTGATGACAAAGAATTGCAAATCGCGATAAAAGGTGATGCAAAAGAACAGTATCCAGAAATCAAAAAAATCATGGATATTCTACAAGATCAAAAAATCAATAGTTTCAATTTGGTAACGGGTCTTCGCGGTAAAGATTTTTAATATAAAAAATAAAACACAATGGCTGAATTAAATACTGGCGATAGCGGCGGTGGCAAAGGTGGTAAAGTAAGAAGTAAAAAGCAAAACTCCAAGGTAGACTTAACGGCTATGGTAGATTTGGCCTTCTTGCTCATCACATTCTTTATGCTCACCACGTCTTTATCTAAACCCCAATCGATGGATTTAGGTTTGCCAGATAAAGATGATGACCCAACTAAAAATAAAGACATTAAAGTAGACGAAAACCGTACACTTACCGTTTTATTAGGAGGCGACAATAAAGTTAAATATTACGTAGGTTTATTGGCCAATCCAATTGAGGGGCCAAAAGAAACAACCTACGGAAAAGATGGAATTCGTAAAACACTTTTAAGCAGAAAGAAAAAAGTTTTAGAATATACACGTACAGAAAAGAAAGGTTTGATCGTTATTATTAAACCGAGTAAAAAATCAAATTACCGCAATTTGATAGACATTTTAGACGAGATGGCTATTGCAGACGTTCCGACCTATGCGATCGTTGACATTGACCCCGCTGAAGTAAAAATATTGGAAGGGTCAAATACAACGCCACCAACTCCTTAATTTGACAATCTAATTAAAAATAAATAGACACACATGAAATTAGATTTATTAAAAAACGAATGGCTTGATATCGTATTCGAAGGGCGTAACAAAAGTTATGGTGCGTATGATTTGAGAAAATCAGACACCAAAACAACCACACGTGCTTTGATACTTGGAGCGGTTATATTTGCTTTCTTAGTTAGTATTCCTTTGTTGGCTTCGTTGATTCCAGAATCATCCGATAACGACATGAACATGGATAAAAAAATTGTAACGGTAAAGTTGCCGCCTAAAGAAAAACCAAAAGAAAATATTCCACCGCCACCGCCACCACCTCCAAAAGTGGATCAAGTGAAATTTGTGAAACCGGTTGTTGCCAAGGCAGAAGAAGTAGTAGAAGAACCACCTAAAATCAAGGAAATCGTTGATAAGAAATTGGGTGCCGAAACGATCAAAGGAGATCCAGATGCTGAATTATCAGTTGAGCCAGTGGGTAACGGTGATGTTGTAGAAGAAGACAACAACATTTACAACACGGCTGGTATCGAAGTAAAACCTGATTTTCCTGGAGGAATAGAAAAATTCTACAAATTCGTAGGTAAAAATTACCAAGTTCCAGAAGAGGAAGGATTAAAAGGCAAAGTATTTGTTTCTTTCGTTGTAGAAAAAGACGGATCCTTAACCGACATCAAAGTAATTCGAGATATTGGATACGGAACAGGTAAAGAAGCCATTCGCGTATTGAAATCTTGTCCTAGATGGAATCCAGGAGAGCAAAATGGGAAGAAAGTAAGGGTATTGTATTCCTTGCCGATTAACATCCAATCTGCCGAATAATGAAAGAAAATTTCTTTCAATCATTTAAAAAGAAATCGCTTAAAGGGCGATTTCTTTTTGTTATAGGGATGAGCTTTTTCCTGCTTTATTTGGTATTGGGCTTGCTTATTATTTTTTGGAAAGAACTGCCTTTGGCCATGTCGGGCAATTTCCGTTTGTTATTTGGCGTTGTGTTAATCGTGTATGCCTTGTTGCGTTTTGTGCGTTATTTTAATTCAAACACCAACGATTAAGTTATGAAAAGTAAAGGGATTTCATTTATAGTTATGCTGCTGTTGTTTTGTTCTTGCGATTTCTGGACCAAGGCAGACCAAGAAACAATAATAGAAGGCAAGACGACTGTTTTGGTCGACGAAACTTTAGTCCCCATCGTTCAAGCCCAGACCGAGATTTTTGAAGATAAATATCCAGCTAAATTAACTATACAAGCCAAATCAGAAGCCGAGGTAATTCGTTCCTTGTTTCAAAAATCTACTCGTGTAGCAGTTTTGGCTCGAAAATTAACGGAAAAAGAGATGAAAGGTTTTGGTCAAAAGAAAATTTTCCCAAAAACCACACCTATTGCCAAAGATGCCATCGCTTTAATAACCCAAAAAACCACACAAGATACCTTGATCCAATTGGATGAAGTGCTCAATATGTTAAAAGGAATTCCCAGCTCAAAATACGACGGTTTGGTCTTTGACAACCCCAATTCGAGTACCGCACGCTACTTAATGCAATTGGCTCAAGTGAATCAATTGCCAGAAAAAGGAGTCTATTCATTTGCGACCAACGAAGCGGTTGTTAAATATGTAGCCAAAAACAAACGAATGCTTGGAGTTATTGGAATAAATTATATTTTTGAGCCGGCAATCGAGCTGCGAAATTTTGTACAACAAATTAGCGTGTTGAGCGTTAGTAAAGTAAGTGGTTCGGCCTGTTTTAGTCCAACACAAAACAACATTGCCGAAGGAAGTTACCCGTTATGTCGCAACTTATATATCGTGAATTGCCAAGGGTATTCAGGCTTAGGAATGGGATTCGCCTCTTTTGTTGCGGGTGAGATTGGGCAACGAATAGTACTAAAATCGGGACTTGTGCCAGTAAAAATGCCGTCGAGAAAAATAATTACACGAAAAACTATAGACAAAGACGTTAAATAAATTGTACACCACCATGAACAAAGTTAAAATTTTCAGTTTTCTTTTCTTAGCCTGTAGCTTTTTAGGTAAAGCACAAGAAATTGATCAAGCCAAGAAAGCAATTGACGCCGAACAATTTGATGCCGCCAAAAAGATTTTAAAAACAGCCTTGCAGCTCAAACCGGGCAGCGGAAAAGCCTTGTTTTTGTTGGGTAATGTATACATCAAACAAAACCAAGAAGATTCGGCCAAAGTAACGTTTAGCAAAGGACTTTTGGCTCCCGAAATGGCCCGTTTCAATTACATTGGTTTAGGTCAATTGGAATTAAACAACAACAACATGACCGCTGCGCAAGCCAATTTTGCGTTGGCTACCAAAGATTTAAAGAAAAAAGACCTCGAAGAATGGGTGTATGTAGCCAAAGCCTATATGAACGCCGATAAACCCGATTACAATGCGGCCTTAACTGCCCTGGCTAAAGCTACAGCGGTAAACAATATGGATCCAACAACTTTATTGACCTTAGGAGATGCGTATTACGGCTTAAAAAATCAAAATGACGGTTACAAAGCCTATCGTGATGCCTTTAATATAGACGGTTCATTAATTCGTGCGAAAGTGCAATTGGGCGTTTTGCTCAAAGGCGCTAAAGCCTATACCGAAGCGGTAAAAGCCTACGATGAAGTGGTAACTACTAATCCGACATATGGTCCGGTTTACCGCGAATTGGCAGAAACCTATTACTACTGGGCCAACAATGAGCCTAGAAACTATAAGGCTTACATTCAAAAAGCCTTGGAGTACTATGAAAATTACATGAAACTCACCGATTATTCATTGGCTTCTCGTATGCGTCACGCCGATTTTTTAATCTTAGCAAAGGATTATAAAGCCTTGGAGATTGAAGCGAATGCAATGAAAGAATTGGATAAAGTTAATCCGAGAATCTTGCGTTATTTGGGCTATTCGGCCTATGAAAACGGCAATGTAGATGTGGCCCAAAAATCGATAGAAGATTTTATAGCCAACCCGACTAATAAAATTATCCCTCGGGATTATATTTATTTAGGACTGATTAACTTGAAGAAATCATTTAATGCAGAAACCAAAGTAGTAGATCAAACGCTATTTGATGCTGGGGTTTCTAATATCAAAAAAGCCATCGAAATGGATAATACCATGACGAATGACTTGAGCGAAGTGGGTAAGAAATTCTACGAACAAAAATTATTTAAACAAGCGGCTGCCATCTATGAAATTGCTACAACCAATCTAGAATCAAAGAATTTCTTGTTGGATAATTTCTATTTAGGCAACTCGTTGTACTACGACAACACCCGTAAAGATGTGGTGAAACCAGATCCAATTGCCTTGCAAAAAGCCGATGCCGCCTTTGCTCGAGTGATTGAAGCTTCACCAACTACGCAAGATGCCTACATTTTTAGAGCAAGAACCAATCGATTGTTGGAGAATGATGAAATGATTATCAAGTTTTATGAAGAATATATTCGTGTGGTGACAGAAAAAGGCGCTGACGAAGTAACCAAAAACAAAACCAAATTCATCGAAAGTTACAACAACATCGCGGCCAGCTATGCCAATACCGACAAAGCCAAAGCGATTGAGTATTTCAATAAAACCTTGGCATTAGACCCAACCAATGCGTATGCTGCTCAATCGATCGAATCGTTGAAATAGTTGTTATGATAGAATCATAGAAAACCGACAGGAGACTGTCGGTTTTTTTATTGGTACAAGGCAATAGGCAAAAGCCATTTGGCATTAGGGTGTCAAAATTTTAATCAACTTTAGTATATGTAACTCTATATTAAACAGGGAGTAACCCAGATTGGTAAGGATGACATAAACTCTAAAGTCGCAAAGTCGAATGTTACTAAATATTCATAATACGGCTAAAAGTTGAATGCTATTCACGATGTCATTCTAAATAATCCAAAGAGGAATCCCAACGCTTCGGGACCAATTTCCGAATCTTCGGGACTATTTTTTTGCACCACGGATTTATATAATTGTAGAAATAAAACAAATTTTTTAATTTCTACAATCTGTGTTCTAAAACCAAAATCTTCTAAAGGTTTATTCTTTGCGTCTTCGCGTCTTTGCGAGAGTTTAAGAGCTAAGTTCCAAAGTCTGGAGCTTTGAGACTACTATTTTCGCAACACAGATTTATATAATTTGATTAATAAAAAAGAATTTTTAAATCGTATTAGATAAACAAACCATTCGTGCATTCGTGGCAAACCAACAAGTCATCAGTCTCTCCGTCTCTCATCTCATCTCTCCATAAAAAAAAAGGCCACCCGAAGGCAGCCTTTAAAAAGTAAGTGTTGTTTAAGATTACTTTTTAATAACTCGTAAGGTTTCAAATTCAGCACCTTGTTGAACTACGATAGTGTAGATTCCGGCTGTGAATTGTTCTCCAATTAGTTCGTTATCAATAGCATCAATAGCAATTTCTTTGTTGTAAACCAATTTACCGGTCATGTCGTAGGCTTTGATCACAAAGTTCTCTTCACTGTTGGTAATTGTTTTTACATTAAATGCATTGTTAAACGGATTCGGATAAGCCGAAACCACTAAGCCTACATAATTGCCATCGCTGGTGTTTTTGGTAGCTGCATTTAAAGTTACCGTAATTACATTACTGTCAGCTGTACAAGTTCCGTTGGTTACGTGAGCTCTGTAGTAATAGGTAACTGTACCATGTGTTGCTACATAAGAAGCTGCTGTTGCTCCTGCTAGTGCAGTATAGGCACCAGTTAAAGAAGAAGCACGTTGCCATTGAATAGTTCCTGTGTAGCTTCCCAAAGTAAGGGTTGACGTATAGGTAGTCCCTGAAAGTAAGGTACGAGGACCAGCAGTTACTGTTCCTGCAGCTGCAGCTGGATTTACAGTAACTAAAACACCCAAAGAATTGGCTGCAGTACATTGGTTATTTACCGCTGAAACTCTATAGTACGTATTTACTGCTGGGCTAGCTACATAAGTAGTGGCTGTTGCACCAGCAACATCGGTGTAGTTAATGTTATCAGCCGATGATTGCCATTGGATTGCCCCAACTGCACCACTTGATGTTAAGGTACGGCTCGCACCCAAACAAATTGCTCCTGCAGAGGTTACAGTTCCTCCCACAGATTTTGCACGCACGTCAATTAATACCGCTTGGGTATCGATCGCGCTACATAATCCGCTGGTAACCGTCGCTTTGTAATAAGTAGGAACAGTTAAGTTTGCTGCGGTATAAGTTGCAGTTGCGACACCTAAAGATGTCCAAGTAACTTGGTCTGTCGATTTTTTCCACAAGATAGTACCGGTATTTCCACTTAAGCTTAATACGGTGCTATTGGTTCCACTACATACACTTACTCCGCCGCCGGCAATAGAACCCGCTACCGAAGTTGGGTTTACCGTTACAGTAGCTGCTACTGTTGTTGTAGCCGAAGCACAAACACCGCTAGTAACCATCGCTTTGTAGTAAGCAGTAGATGTATTGGCAGTAGTATAAGTTGCAGAAGTTGCACCTGCAATAGCCGTGTATACACCTGTGCTTATTGGAGATGACATCCATTGGATAGATGATCCGGTATTACCAGCTAAAGATAAATCTCTACCTGATCCTGAGCAAACTGCGCCAGCTCCCGAAATAGTTCCGGCTACTGATTTTGCGTTCACATCAATCAAAATAGCATTCGAAGGAATTGCCGTACATCCAGTTAGAGAAACTAAGGCTCTGTAATAAGTGGCAGCACTTACATTCGAAACGGTCAACAAAGAAGCGGTACCAACCACATTAGCAAAGGTAATATTGTCGGCAGATGATTGCCATTGAATAGAACCAATTGCGTCATTTACACGAATTACGGTACTATTTGTACCCGCACAAACTGTAGTTGCACCAGCGGCAGTTCCTGCACTAGCAGGTAAGCTAGTCATCAAGGCTACTGCATCAGTTGTGGCAGATGAACAGATTCCGCTCGTTAAAACAGCTCTATAATAGGTATTTGCACTTATGTTAGTTGCCGTATAGGTAGCGGCAATTGCACCAGCTATATCGGTATACGTAACATTGTCAGTTGAGGATTGCCATTTGATGGTACCCACATAACCAGACAAAGTCAATACAGTACTATTTGTTCCAGCACAAACACGGATGTTTCCACCTTTGATGCTACCGGCTTTTGAAGCAGCTGTTACAGTAACAGTTGCAGCAGCAGTAGTTGCTGAGGCACAGTTTCCACTTGTTACAACTGCTTTATAATACTTCGTAGCGGTACTAGAAGGTGTAGTATAAGTAGCCAAAGTTGCACCGGCAATATCGGTATAGGTTCCTGTTAAAGCAGTGCTTGATTGCCACTGAATAGAACCAGAATATCCGGCAAGTGTTAAGGTTTTAGTTCCGCCATAACATACAGCTCCTGCACCAGAAACAGTTCCAGCCAATGATTTAGGAACAGTTAATACAGCCGATGACGAGGTTTGAGCACCACAAGTAGGAGTACTACCTACAAGCGATACAATGGCTTTGTATTTATATCCGCTCAAGGTGCTGGCAACATTTGTAATGGTCAATGTTGAACTAGTTGCACCAGAATAAATATTTGATGTTATGGTTGCAGCGCTATTTGCAACAGGAATCCAAGTGGTTCCGGTTGGAGTTTGGTATTGCCATGCATACGAAGCAGTTTGTCCAAATCCTAAAGCAGCTCCTACGTTAAATGAAGCAGTACTAGCATTACAAGCCGTTATGTTGGCTGGTGGGGTGTTAATGTATACAGAAGGATAAATAGCTGGGTTTGTATCGTTACAATCTAAGCTGTTTATTGCATAACCCAAAGGGGCAGTAGCTGAATGTAAGGCAACTACAGTTGTTGAGCCATATCCATCGTGGTCAGCATCTACAAAATAGTTTGTAGCTTGGTAAGGCGCATTACTAAAGTAAATATTGTCTACATATACTTTGCTTCCGCCGAAAGGCACACCGTCCAATTTAAATTGAATGATGTTGCTTAAGTTGATGTTGGTATATTGTGACAAATTAATGTCGTAGCTGTTCCATCCGGACAAGGTTGGAGTTAATACAACCGCTTGTTCAACTGGTCCTGGATTGATTAAGTATACTTTGAAAGCAGTACAGTTTGGTGTCCAGATATCCATGTGCAAGAAACTCATGCCAGCGGCGCTTACAGGGTTTGCAAATTGAACACCTTGGTAGTTTAAGTTAGCATACAACTTCGTTGAGTTTCCAGCTATAGCTACATCAGAAACCACGGTAGATTGTCCCCAATTCGGGAACCAATCTGTTCCAGCTACATTGGTGTAGGCATCACTGTATAAAGAAATAACGTTTGCTGCAGGAACAGTAGGTGTTGGTGCTGCAGTCATCGGTTCTGTAGGTAAAACTACACCCGCTGCGTCCTTCCAAAAATACACATTGTCTATGTACACAATTCCAGCTCCTACAGGGATTCCAGAGAAGATGAGTTGAGAGATATGTACTTTGCTGGCCAAGTTGGCAAAATCAGACATATTAATATCAAAACTATTCCAGCCAGAAAGTGTTGGATTCAATACAATTTCATGTTCTGAATCATCCCCGCCGCCATAGCCGTTATTGGCACCAAAATCAACCAATTTCACACGGAAAGTAGTTGTATTAGGTGTCCATACATCCAGGTGCATTTTTTGCATGTCAGTAGCATTAAAACTATTTGCGCCTGTAGTTTCTACACCCACAAAATTTAAGCTATCGTATAGTTTGGTAGCGTTGCCAGCAATTTGAGTGTCGGTTAAATTGGCACTTGACCAATCCGTTCTCCATGTATCTACAGCCACATTGGCGTAGGCATTACTAAACAAGGAAATTACATCACTAGCATTTCTAGCCGGAGGAGTAGGTGCAGCAGCAGTAGGTACTGAACTTACACTAGTTACCACTAAGTTTGCAGTTACACTTTTGCTTTTAAACAAATTGTCAACTGTTCTTTGGGTAGCTTTTATTACGGCAGTTCCCGCGCCCATAATGGTGATTGTAGAGCCAGAAACAGTCGCTACGGCAGAATTGCTACTGCTGTAGATAAAACCACCGGTACTGTTGCTTGTTGGTGCAGTGATGCCAAAAGGTACGTCACCAATTACTTTGGCAGGAATAGAAAAACTACCAAAAGTTGGGTCAACCAAAGCAGCAGATTCTTTCCAGAAATACAAATTATCTAGGTACACAACACTCGATCCGAATGGAGTTCCTTCTAATTTCAATTGACCCACATTATTGAGAGCAACTGTATTGTATTGCGCCAAATTGATGTCATAACTGTTCCATCCTGATAAGGTTGGTGTTAGGGTAACCGCTTGTTCGCCTATACCCGGATTAATCAAGGATAATTTAAAAGAAGTACAGTTTGGCGTGTAGATATCAACATGCAGATTCGTCATACCTGAAGCATTAATAGCACTTGCAAATTGAACACCTTGGTAATTTAAGTTGCTGTAACGTTTGGCTGTATTTCCTGCAATTGCAATATCGGTTACAGTGGTTGATTGACCCCAATTTGGGTACCAATCCGTTCCAGCTACATTCGAGTAGGAATTGCTGTAAAGAGAAATTACATTTTCTGCAGATCTAGCCGGAGGTACTGTAGCAGCTATTGTTGGAGCTGGATAACTTACAGTCAAGACCGAAGTTGCGTTACCAGCACTGTATAGTCCAGCGGCAGCTTGGTTGGCAGTAATAATAGAACTACCTGCGCCAACAATTGTCAATACATTACCTGAAACGGTTGCTACAGCAGAATTACTGCTGGTGAAGGTAAATGCACCTGTACTGTTACTGGTTGGGGCAGTAAGGGTATAAGGCGCTGCGCCAACAAGTTGAGCAGGCACTGAGAATCCACTAATTGTAGGTAAAACGGCTGGTGTGTAGAAATACACATTGTCATAATACACGGTAGTGCCGCCAAATGGGGTACTTACAAATTTAAATTGGATAATGTTGTTGAGCGCGATACCTTGAGCGGTAAATGCACTCAAATCAAGATCATAACTGTTCCAGCCTGAAGCGGTAGGATTTACCGTTACTTTTTGTTCAACACCTCCTGGATTGATCAAAAACACATCAAATGCGGTACAATCAGGTGTCCATACATCGATGTGCAATTTGGTCATCAAGGAAGCGTTGACCGGGCTAGCAAACTCAACTCCAATGTAGTTGAAATTACTTAATTTTTTAACGGCATTGCCACCGGCTGTTTCATCAGAAACTACCGTAGATTGCCACCACCAGGGGGCAAAATTGGTTCCAGCCAAGTCGGTGTAGGTGTCTGAAAATACAGAAACCACACTACTTTCATTTCTAACGGGCGGAGTAGGTGCTGCCGTCGTAGGAGCGTTTTGTGCAATTGCCAACACAGAAAACAGCAGCAATAGCAGTGAATAGAATTTTTTCATTTTTATTAAAAGTTTTAATTAATAGTGGGTTGAAAATTAATGATTTGCTCGATTACAAAAAACAGGACACACCTATATAAAAACTATACTTTTTTAAAAAAAATGTTTTTTGTGTTTATTAAAAAAATGTTTCTCAAATAAACGATCTAAACCATTGAAAACATTAGGTTTATTTAATTATTAGCTTTGTTTTATTTCTTTTTTTGTATGGTTAATGTATAGTTTTTTTGAAGTACCTGAGGTATATTATTTTATAAATACAACGTTGTAGTGCCGCTTTTAAAGCTGTAATTTGTTTAACAAATTGTCTAAAAAGTTAGATAATTCTTAAATATCCGGTTTTTATCCCTTGGATATTTGCCTACCTTTGTGGCTTACTTAAAATTATGCTAGCATCAACATTGCAATCAAAAGTTTCAGAAGGAACTTATCTTCCTTTAATGGAAGAATTTTATACCATTCAAGGCGAAGGGTTTCACACCGGTACGGCGGCCTATTTTATTCGAATTGGCGGTTGCGATGTGGGATGCCATTGGTGTGACGTGAAGGAAAGTTGGGATGCCAATTTGCATCCGCCTACGTCCATTGAATCGATAGTGAGTCAAGCCAAACAATTTTCAGATACCATTGTGATTACCGGAGGGGAACCGCTCATGTGGAACATGTTCCCATTAACATCAGCCCTAAAACAAGCCAAACGAAACATTCATATTGAAACTTCGGGAGCCTATGCCTTCTCTGGTGCATGGGATTGGGTTTGTTTGTCTCCCAAAAAAAACAAATTGCCTTTGCCTGAAGCTTATGAAAAAGCACACGAATTAAAAGTGATTGTATACAACAAACACGATTTTATTTTTGCGGAGGAACAGGCGGCTTTAGTCAATCAATCAGCCATCTTGTTTTTACAACCCGAATGGAGCAAAAAAGAAGAAATGACACCACTCATTGTAGATTATGTGATGCAGAATCCCAAGTGGCGTGTTTCCTTGCAAACGCATAAATACCTAAATATTCCTTAATACTTGTTGGTTGTTTTAGGGCTAAATTTCCAAAATACTTTGTATACTTGCCTATTAAATTTTGAATCATGAAAAAAATTACACTTATACTATGTTTGTTAGGAAGCATGAGTTTGCTTGCCCAACGCAGCTGCGCGACCAATGAAAAAACACAGGAACTCATCAATACAGTTCCCGGATATGCAGCCCATCATCAAGAAATGATGCGTTATTTGCGCAACACTTCGCAAGAAAATCTATTCAACAAACCCAATGCGCCACAAGTGGTGGTTACTATTCCGGTGGTATTTCACGTCTTGTACAAAAACACTTCGCAAAATATTTCTGACGCACAAATTACCTCCCAGCTGGCTGTATTAAATGCCGACTACCGTAAATTGAATACTGATTTTAATGCGGTTGTGCCTGCGGCTTTTAGGCCTCTAGGTGCCGATATGGAAATCGCTTTTTGTTTGGCTACGCGCACTCCTACAGGATCGGCTACAACCGGAATTACCAGAAAATCGGTGGCCAGCTCGTTTAGTTTTGACAATAATTATTATGCCGCATCTGGCGAGCCTGCTTGGGATCCTACCAAATATTTGAACATTTGGGTGGGAAAATTTACCGACAATACTTTGTTGGGTTTTGCTTATTTGCCCGACACTGCTGGCGCCAATTATGATGGTCTTTGCATCAGCTATACTGCTTTTGGCACAACAGGCACAGCACAAGCACCCTTCAACAAAGGAAGAACAGCTACGCACGAAATTGGCCATTATTTCGGATTAGATCATCCGTGGGGAACAGATAGTAGTGCGTGTAATTCAGCTGCAAATAGCGATGGAGTTGCTGATACACCGGCTACCAACAACCCCTATTTTGGCTGTCCTACTTTTCCGGATAACACCAATGCTTGTACCACGACAACCAATGGGTCTTTATTTATGGATTACATGGATTATGTTGACGATGCTTGTATGGCACTATTTACAGTGGGTCAAAAAGCGATTATACAAAACACGCTTGCGGGGCCTCGTTTAAGTTTAATCACTTCTAATAATGGCTGCAATCCTTTAGGACTTGAAGACTTCGAAGCCATAAACGCCATAGCGGTATATCCAAATCCGGCAACCAATTACTTCCAAATTACCTCTCCGCTAGTTGCGGTAGACGAAGTAGAATTGTTTAATGCATTGGGCCAATTGGTAAGTACACAAAAATTGTCGGGAACCAACGCGCTAGTAAATGTAAGCCAGTTGGCCGTGGGGACCTATTATTTGAGAATATACAACCAAGGTTCTTTTGTAAAATCGGCGAAGATCGTAAAACAGTAATACAGACTAATTTTCTTAGAAAATCCCAAGCTCATTCCTTGGGATTTTTTTTAATATAATCGCGCCAAGCAGTCGAAATGGTTTCCTTCTAGAATCATTTCGCATTGCAAACCATTGTCCTGGGCTGCTCTTTGAAGTGTATTGTAATCCAAATACAACCACGGAAACGGTGGGTCAGTCTGGCCTTTATAGGAAACGGTAAATGTCAATTCGCCATAATAACCAGTGGCAGGAACAGCATAACTCCCGTCTTCATTTTCATCATACATATAAATCAAATCAGAACTGTCAATTAAAATTTGTCCCGCTGGATTTAAAAGTGATTTTAGTTTCTGCAAATAGGTTGGAAGATCTTTTAGAGTCCCGAAGATTCCAGTGCCATTCATTAAGAGCAAAATTGTGTCAAAGGTTTCGTTTTGAACCGCCAGTATGTTTTGCACACGAGCGTTATTTAATCCGCGCAATTGGCAAGCGTTTATAGCATTGGCAGATATATCAATGGCGCAAACTTCAAATCCCTTGTTTTGCAAATACAAACTGTGGCTACCCGCTCCGCAGCCCACATCTAGGATTTTGCCTTTGGCCTTCTCGAGCGCAATTTGTTCTATACGCGGCATCTCTTCAAAGGATCGAAACAAATAGGCCACAGACATTTCATCTGATTCAGAAATGGAGGTTTCGGTGAGGAGATCTTCGGGCGAATTGTTGGTTTGATAATCGAGGATGGCTTTTCCAAATAAATCGTACATGGCTTTTCGTTTAGGGTTTTACATTTAATAGTATAACTTTACGATGTACAACCTGAAACTTGAAACGTGAAACAAATTTTAGCAGAACTCCAAAAGTTGGCCAAAGATAAGCAACTCGAAAACAAAAAGTTTTTGGATAAGCTCAAAAAGAAAACACCCAAGAATTTAGACTATGTAATGCAAGAAATTCACGACGCCGAATTTAAGCGAACCGATTGTTTGGACTGCGCCAATTGCTGCAAAACAACGGGTCCTTTGTTTACTTCGGCTGATATTGAGCGCATTGCCAAGCATCTAAAGCAAAAGCCCCAGCAATTTATAGACCGCTATTTGCGCATCGACGAAGACCGTGATTATGTCTTGCAATCGGTGCCATGTGCGTTTTTGGCGGCCGACAATGCCTGTTTAATATATGAAGTGCGGCCCAAAGCTTGCCGAGAATTTCCGCACACCGACCGCAAAAAGTTTCAGCAAATCGCAGATTTGACTCTAAAAAATGTGGCCATTTGCCCGGCGGCCTATAATATTGTCGAAGAAATGAAGAAAAAAATAGCGCTATAACATGAAAATGTACAGATCCAAAATAGATTGGTGGCTCATGCTCATCGTATACGGCGCCTTTGTCTATCCTATTGTCGACGGCATCCGAATGAAACACTACGAGTTGTCCCTCATTTTTGCAGGAATTGTGGGGTTGATTAGTTTTTTGTTTTACACCATCAGGTATAAAATAGAGGCTGAAAACTTGGTAATTTGGAGAACCAAAATTCACATTCACTCCATCCGAAAAGTGTACAAAACAAGAAATCCGCTAAGTTCTCCCGCCTTGTCTTTAGATCGAATTGCTATCGTATACAACAAATTTGACGAAGTGCTTATTTCGCCGGTTGAGCGCGATGATTTCATTCAGGAGCTACTCAAAGTAAATCCCAACATAGAGGTGCAGGTTTAATTGTAAATTAGGTAAGGGGTGCGCATGGTTTTGAATGCAGCCAAGCCTGCTTGCCATGTTTTGCGAATGTCTTCCTCGCTCATTCCAGCTTCAATTTGCTGCTGTAATTGCTTGGTGCCGGCCAATTTGGTAAAAAAAGGAGTAAAGAATTTACTCTTATCTTCCCATTCGTTATAAGATGAAATCAGCCATTTGAGTTCCAATTGCTTGGGAGCCGGCTCGAAAGATAAATCCTCCCCACAACATTCCTTGCCATTGTACAAAGGGTCTTTGGCTCCCAAATTGGGCAGCGGAGTAAAGCTAAATGGATGAGCCAGCAGTTGCGGTGAACCATAAATTTGAAATTGTTTGTTGGTTCCTCTGCCTACGCTTATGGGAGTGCCCTCAAACAAACATAAGCTGGGGTACAATTTTATGGATTGATCATTGGGCAAGTTGGGGGAAGGCTTGGCCGGCAAACTGTAGGGCATTTCTCGGGTATAATTTTCACAGGCCACAATTTTAAGCGGACATTGAATGCCGTCTTTGAGCCATTTTTCGCCATTAATCATTAAGGCATATTCGCCTATCGTCATGCCGTGCAAGACAGGAATGGGATGCATGCCCACAAAACTGCTGTATTCTTTTTCTAACACAGGGCCATCAACCAAGGTTCCATTCGGATTGGGTCGATCCAGAACCAATAAAGTTACCTTGTTTTCTGCACAGGCTTCCATGACGTAATGCAAGGTCGAAATGTAAGTGTAAAAACGCACGCCTACATCTTGTATATCAAATACCAGCACATCCAAACCAGCTAATTGTTCGGATTTGGGTTTTTTATTGTCGCCATACAAGGATATTATGGGTAAATTGGTTTTGCTGTCTTTGCCGTCTATTATGGTTTCGCCGGCATCGGCAGTTCCGCGAAAACCGTGTTCGGGAGCAAATAAACGGGTTAATTCTACATGGGTTTTTGTGGCGAGGTAATCTACCAAGTGCATTCTTTTATGTGCAATCAAATCCAAATGCGATTGAGAAATCGTATCGTAAATCGGGTAGATAGAATCGTAGGCAATGAGTCCGGTTTGGTTGGAAACTACACCTACTTTTTTCCCCTTTAGTAAAGATAAATAGCTTTTTACGTTGTCGGCACCGGTCAAAAATCGGGTTGATTTTACTTTGCTTTTCACCATCGTCTCTTTGGGAGCAGCATAATTGATGCGTTTTGCAGGCCCACAAGAATGCAATAACCCAATTCCAACTAGAAGAATACCCAGACAAATGTTTGAGCTAATTGGTTTGGATGGCGTCAAAATTGAGGTGTAACTCATATTTGTTGGGAATAATAAATGGGTATAGTCGGTTAATTTACGTCTAAAGCTGTATTTTTGAATCCCGATTAAACACGCCAAGTTGAATTTAGAATATTTCATCGCAAAACGGCTGCTCACCGCCAAAGGCCATAAAAGTAGTATTTCTGCTCCAATTATAAAAATTGCGGTAGCGGCAATTGCATTGGGTATGATTATGATGTTGGTTTCGGTGGCAACGGGCATCGGATTGCAACAAAAAATCCGCCAAAAAGTAGCGGCATTTAATGGGCATATTACAATCGCCAATTACGAGGACAATCAATCGCAAGTGAGCGTTACTCCCGTTTCTCTTCACCAAGATTTTTATCCAAAATTCAAAAATGTCTCAGGGATTGCGCATGTGCAAGCAGTCGCGTCAAAAGCAGGGATAATTCGCACGCCAAAAGCATTCGAGGGCATCGTTTTTAAAGGAGTCGGCCGCGATTACCAATGGAACAACCTAAACGAATATTTGGTGCAAGGCAAACTGCCGAATGTGTCGCGCCAGCTCAACAACCAAGTACTTATATCGGAGTATTTGGCCAAGCGGTTGTATTTAAAATTGGGAGATACGTTTACTACCTTTTTCATGAAGGACGATGGGGTTTCGTTGCCCAATCTCCGGGTTTTTAAAGTGGTGGGGATATACAATTCGGGCTTCCAAGAATTTGATGCTACCTATGTGATTGGGGACATTCGTCATTTGCAGCGTATTAACAAATGGCGTCCCGACGAGGTGGGATCCTTTGAGGTTTTCGTTTCTGATTTTACACAAATAAAAGCCAAAGGCGAAGAAGTGTATGCGCAAACCAGTTCAACCCTAGATTCTCAAACCATAGTCGAAAAATACTATTACATCTTTGAATGGTTGGATTTGTTTGATTTTAATATATTGGTAATTTTAGTAGTGATGATTATTGTGGCTACTATAAATATGGTGGTTGCTTTGTTGGTGCTCATTTTGGAGCGCACGCAAATGATTGGAATTCTCAAAGCCTTGGGCGCGTCGAATTGGTCGGTGCGAAAAATCTTTTTATACAACGCCTTTCACCTGATCGTAAAGGGCTTGTTGTGGGGAAATGGCATTGGTCTCGGTCTCCTCTTATTGCAACAACAATTTGGAATCATTCATTTGAATCCGGAGAATTACTACGTAAACGAAGCGCCGGTCTATATTGACTGGATGTATGTGGCTGTCTTAAACCTGGGTACTGTATTGGTTTGTTTACTGGTCTTGCTGATCCCGTCCTATATCATTACTAAAATTTCTCCTATCAAGGCCATTCGGTTTGATTGATTTCCGTTGTCTGTTGTCGGTTGTCGGTTTTCCGATTTCTTTGTTTAATGGCTTAACCGTTTAACCGTTTAACCGTTTAATCGTTTAACCTTTTTTAAACGGCCATCGATCAACGGTTCTCGGTTCTCCGATTTCTTTGTTTAATGGTTTAAACGTTTAAACGTTTAACCTTTTTTAAACGACCATCGATCAACGAACTTTCTTCTAACTCTCTGACTACTAGCGAAGAAAAAACGGAACTAAAAAAGGCGTTTTTTTTTGTTTAGAATTTGGGAAAAAGGTTTTACATTTGCCCCCCCGCACAAGGGAAAAGGTTCTTGAATTTTACTGGCACGAGATTTTGACAAAATAATTTCAAAAATAGTTTGAT
>CANKLE010000011.1 GCA_947483075.1 Flavobacteriaceae bacterium
ATTTTTAATTTTTAATTTTTAATTAAATAAATCCCATCCTCCTTAATCTCAATCAACTTGTCTTTATACAAAGCACCTATAGCTTTTTTGAAGGTTTTCTTGCTCATTTTCAACACCGATTTGATGTCTTCGGGATGGCTGTTGTCGTGCAAACGCAAAAATCCTCGGCTGGCTTTGAGTTCGTCTAAAATGTGTTGGGCGTTGGGCTCTACTTTTTGGTAGCCAAAGGCTTGCAGAGACACGTCAATTTTTTGATCCGGACGAATGGTTTTGATAAACCCACGCAAGCGATCTCCGGTGCGAATGGCGTCATCATAGACTTCGTCTTTATACAACAAGCCTTTGTGTTGTTCGTTGATGATCACGTTGATGCCAATATCGGTAATATGCGACACGATCAACTCCACTTCGTCACCGGTTTGTACCGTGAGTTCCTCATTAGACAAAAACTGGTTGGTTTTACTTGAGGCTACCAATCGATTTGATTTGGGATCCATGTACATATACACCAAATAGCGTTTGCCTTTTTCCATGGGACGAGCTTGGGCCGCAAAGGGCACAAACAAATCTTTTTCCAATCCCCAATCCATAAAGGCGCCTACTTGGTTTACATAATTTACGCGCAACAAAGCAAATTCGTTGAGCAAAATATAGGGTTCCAAGGTAGTAGCAACAGGGCGTTCTTCGTGGTCCAAATACACAAAAACGGCAAGTGAATCGCCTACTTTGATGTCGTTGGGCACGTATTTATTGGGAAGCAAAATCCCGACATCCTCTGCTCCTTCGCCTAAAAAAAGGCCCACTTTGGTGTCGCGTAAAACGGTTAGGGTATTGTATTGGCCAATGGCTATCATAAGTTCTTATTTTATTTGTTATTGAATGGCGGCAAAATAGTCGCTCAAATAGCCATCGTTGGCTAAGGTTGGGGTAAACACTTCCAACACTACCGGTTTTTCGTTTTGTTGCCACAGTTGACTGTATGCTGCTGACAAGGTTACATCTGAGCTAGCCGTAAGGTATTCCAATCCATACATGGCGGCCAAATGCTGGGCCGTGTAACAATGGGCCGATTCAAAATAAGTATGAAACAATTCATTTTCTTGGTGACCGGGTAAAATTCGGAAGATGCCTCCACCTCCGTTATTGAGCAAAATAATTTTAAAATCCTTAGGAATATAGACGTTCCACAAGGCATTGCTGTCATAGAAAAATCCGATATCGCCCGTTATTAATAGCGTTGGTAATTGACTGCCTACTGCTGCCCCTATCGCTGTTGATGTGCTGCCGTCAATTCCGCTGGTACCTCGGTTGCAAAATACCGAAACCGTTGGATTATTGGCCACCAACTGGGCATAGCGTATGGCCGAACTGTTACTGAGTTGCAACTGCCAACCGTTGGGAATATTGGGCAAAATATGGTCAAATGCTTTCAAGTCGCAAAACGGCAAAGTTTGCACAAACTCCTGCTGTTTGGCTGTCCGATACTGCTGAATTGCATTGGCTGCCTGTTTATAATCACTTGGCGTATTCGAATTCAATAAAGGCGCAAAAAACTCCGTTGGATTTAGTTTAATGTGCTTTGTCAAATACCCAAAAGTATCATAGGCACGCAACAGATCAATGTGCCAATGCATTTTGGCGGGATACTTGCGCAAAAAGGCTTTTACCCGTTTGGACACGATCATGCCGCCAAGCGTAACTAAAATTTCTGGTTTAAACGATTCAAATTCAGTGGTTTTGAATGCCGTAATTAAGGCATCAATCGAACTGATAAAACTGGGGTGATGCACATTCGAAGTGCTTTCGCAAAACACCAAAACAGAAGGGTCATTGGCCCAATACTCAATTACTTGAGGCGAAATGGCATGTGGCGGAAGGGTTCCGATTACAATTAATTTCTTGCTGCTGTTTTGCCATTGGCTTGAAACCGTTGGCCAATCAATACTATCATCTGTCAAATCGAAATCCAAATTGCTCACTTGAGCTGCAATGGTATAGTATGAAACGGTATCGTACAAGGGTTCCTCAAACGGAACATTGATGTGAACGGGGCATTTTTTCAGGACAGCAGTATCAATGGCTTCACAGATTTTACGGTCATTTTCGGGCGAATGGGCTTCGGTCAAATTGGCATTGTAGCCCGAATGATTGGCAAATACATTGGCTTGACGGATGGTTTGTCCGTCGCCGATGTCAATTTTATCAAGCGGACGATCGGCCGAAACGACAACTAAGGGGATTTGGCTGTAAAAAGCCTCGGCAAAAGCGGGATAATAATTGAGTAAGGCCGAGCCAGAGGTGCAAACCACGGCCACCGGTTGTTGGGTTTGTTGCGCAATCCCTAAAGCAAAAAATGCTGCACAACGCTCATCGGCTATGCTGTAACACGTAAATTCAGGATTGGATGCAAACCCAATGGTGAGCGGCGCATTGCGCGATCCGGGTGACAATACGATTTGCGTGACTCCTTTGGCTGCAAACAATTGCAGTATACTTTGTGCCAAAGGAATTTTAGGATAGATCATGAATGAGTAACGTTTTATGACTTGGTAGTAAAGATAACTATATGTTATACTGTTTAAATCTTAAAATAAATAGAATATTAAATTAATGATTTCTACTACAGCTTTGCCAAAAAGATGTAAGGGCAGTTATTTAATTGGGGGTAAATATTCGTCCGTAAAATGTTGTTTATGTTTTGGTTTTGCAAATTTGTCAGTATTATATTCTTTTGAATTTCCTTTTGGAATAGAAAGAGAAGTCCAATTTTCGTTACACAATAATTTCCCTATAAATACAATTTGTCCAATGTGATATGGATAATGTGCAAGTTGTCTGTTTATCGCTTCCGTTACCGAGTGGCCTTGATTTCGGATAAATATTTCCTTTGTTAAGTCGTTTTCTGTCAACTGATTTATTGCGTAAAACAGACAACTCCAACCTTCATTCCATTTTTCTAATAGTTCAGCTTTATCGGCAATATCGTTATCAAATTCGGAATCTCTTTGTCTCCATTCTTTTTCTCCATCTGTTGTTAAAAAATCTGTCCACCTTGAAAGCATATTTCCACTCAAATGTTTTACAATTGTTGCAATACTATTACTTTCTTCGTTAAGATGTATGAAAAGCTGTTCATCTGTAAGTTGCAAAAAAGTTTTTTCTGCGAGCATCTTATAATACTCAAATTGTTTTTTTGCACTATCTAAAAATTCGTTTTTCATTTCAATTTGATTTCATTATTCTATATTAAATAATAACAACACAAAAATTAAATACAACTAATTGCTCGTTATAAAGCGCCACAAATTTACTATTCCATTTGTTAATTTGTGCACGAATAGCATAGAATCTTTATTATATTTGAGCCAATTAAATACGCTTATGTCTTTTCAACTTCGACCCGCAACTTCGCATGATATTCCTCAAATCTTAGCGATTGTAAACCATACCATTGCTACCTCAACGGCCAATTACAATTACGAAGCCCAAACCCTAGCCGAACAAATGGCTTGGTTTGAAGCCAAACAACAGCAAAATTTTCCGGTAATTGTGGCCGCAGAAAATGACCTTGTATTTGGATATGGCACCTACGGGACTTTTCGAGAAAAAATTGGTTACCAATACACTGTTGAACATTCGGTATATGTAAAAACTGACCAGCAAGGCAAAGGCATTGGTAAAGCCCTACTTACTCAATTGATTGTTCAAGCCAAAGCAGAAGGCTATCACGTAATGGTGGGTGGCATAGATGCCAATAATACCAAAAGCATTGCCTTTAACCAAAAAATGGGCTTTGAAATTGTGGGCCATTTAAAAGAAGTGGGCTACAAATTTGATCAGTGGCTCGACCTTTGTTTTATACAGCGCATTTTATAAAAACTACTTGGTAATCCAGGCAATAATGGAAGGATCCGTTGGCGAAACTCCGGTAGGAATTACTTTTTCTAACACCCCTTTATCGTTGATCAAGTACTTTTGAAAGTTCCATTTTACAGAAGAATCTTGTAATCCGTTGTGTTTCTTTTCGGTTAAATACTGGTAAACGGGGTGTTTCTTTTTGCCTTTTACGGTAATCTTGGCCATCATCGGAAATGTTACGCCAAAGTTCTTTTTGCAAAAGCTGGCAATCTCGTTGTTGCTGCCCGGTTCTTGCGAAAAGAAATCGTTGCACGGAAACCCAATGATTACAAAATTTTGGTTTTTGTATTGGGTATACAATTCTTGTAAATCTTTGTATTGCGGGGTATAACCACATTCGGAGGCAGTATTCACAATCATGACTTTTTTGCCTTTCAGCTGCGCAAAATCGAAGGTGTTGCCCGAAATGTCTTCTACTTTAAACCCATAAATCGACGTTGGAATTGCTTGTGCATTGGCCATAAAACCAAGCACAATAAGCACTAAACTGAGTGTTTTTTTCATTATTTCTTGAGGTGTTTTTTATATTTTAAATAGGAAATTATAGCAAGCACTGCAAGTATGACCAGTGAATAATACACAAAATTGGGCGTTACTACTTTATCTCCGCTGGCATAAGAATGCAGTCCGGTGAGGTAAAAATTCACCCCAAAATAGGTCATCATGATCGAGTAAAAAGCCAATACACTCATCAGATTAAAAATCCATTTTCCGCGCATAGCCGGCACAAAACGGGCGTGAATCACAAAGGCATAAATCATGATGCTAATAAGCGCCCAAGTTTCTTTCGGATCCCATCCCCAGTAACGTCCCCAACTTTCGTTGGCCCATTGTCCACCCAAAAAGTTTCCAATGGTAAGCATGACCAAACCAATGGTTAAGGCCAACTCAGTGATGTAGGTAATTTCTTGGATGTTCAAATCCATTTTTTCTTTGTTCTTTTTGGTGGTAAAGGTCATCAACAACAACGAAACCAATCCCAATACCATACCCAAAGTAAATGGACCATAACTCGCTACGATCACGGCCACATGGATCATTAACCAATACGAATTCAATACGGGCTGCAAATTGGCAATCGACGGATCCATCCAATTCCAGTGCGCAATCATTAAAATCATAGAAGCCACAAAGGTTCCGGACGCTACCGTAAGTTTTGATTTTCGGTCGAAAGCCAAGGTGAAAAACATCGTGGCCCAAGCCACATAGATCATACTTTCGTAGGCATCACTCCAAGGCGCGTGTCCCGAAATGTACCAACGTGCCGCTAAGCCAGCCGTATGCAACATGAAAAACAAGGCAATAATCCCGTGGAAAATGTTGTTGAGCACGCGTAAAAATTTCTTTTCAAAAAAGATGTTCAAAATCGTAACGAGCAACATCAACACGCCAGCCAACATATACCAGTAAAAGAGTTTCTTGAATACGTCGTATTTGTTGTAGGTAATTTCGGCGTTAATTTTCTCGTCAGACGGACGCACCGCACTGCCAAATTTCTTTTGGTAATTTTCGATGCTTTTCACGTAAAAATTGGCATTGGTATAATCGCCTTTAACATGCGCCGAATCTAAGGTATTGAGGTACAACGGCAAGATATTTTTGGTAAAGGTAGAATCCATGCCCTTCAGGTTGGAATGATCAATTTCTAAGTACGATATCCATTTGTTATTGGCGTCGTTGGGCAACGGAAAAATACGCAAAATACTACCACTCAAAGCCGCATTGAGCAGGTTTACTTTTTTGTCGGTTTCGATAAAATCTTTTTGAAACTGATCGGGAACTGCGGCCTTAAAGGCTTCGTCCAAGAAAGGCGACAATTTATAATTGCCCTTGGCATCAAAGAATTTGATAAACGGAGCAAATTTAGCTTCTTTCGAAACCCCAATAATTTTGCGCAAACTGTCGTTGCCGGTTTTCAAATAGATCAAAGGCACTTCAAACCAAACCCGAGGAAACTGAATCATCGACAAGAACACCTGATCGGAATTTAAGTTATTATAAGTGTCGCTTTTGCTCACTTTACGAAGCAACTCCGACGAAAATGTATTAACAGGCTTCATGCGACCGCCCTCGTCTTGTATGACCAATCGGCCAAATTGGGCAGCATGTGCTTCGCTTACTTTATAGGTCTTTAACACGGAGTCTATTTGAACCTGTGTGGGCATTACTCCCTGGTGCGTTTGCGAAAAAACAGTTGTGCTTAGCAGTACAAGAACAATTGAAATTAGTTTGCTCTTTTTAATTTTAACCTGCTCCAGTTTTCGTTTTACGTCGGCAAAACGGGTGTTTTTGTCAAACAAAATGGCCATCATGGCAAAAAACAACATAAAATAGCCGATGTAGGTAATGAGGGTTCCCCAATAATCGTGATTGACCGACAAAATCGTTCCTTTTTCGTCGGGATCAAACGAAGACTGAAAAAAGCGATAACCCTTGTAATCCAGGATGTGGTTCATGTAGATTTGGTAATTTTCTTTGTGTTTGCCGTCGATTACCTTCACATCACTCTGAAACGAGGAAAAACTCTTTTCAGAACCCGGGTATTTTTGGGCTTTAAAATCGAGTAACTGTATCTGAAAAGGCGTAGTATATACTTTGCTGCCAAACGCCAAGGTAAAATCGAGTTTTCCTATTTTTACATTTACTGGTGCTCCTTCTTTTCCTTTAGAACCCAACAAGGTAATTTCTTTTTCTTGACCTTGCGATTTTACAGCAACCAACAAAGCATCATCGTGGTTTTTGGCTTTAAAATTGTTATTCGAAATCCACTCTTTTTCGCCCCGAATGGGTTGTTCCGGAAACACAAATTGCGAACCGCCCATATTGTACAACGAACGGAACATCAAGGGTTGCCTGGTGTTTTTTGACACCGCACCTTGCAGTTTATCGGCCATGCGCATAAATTGGCCATCAAAGGGAGAATCTAAGGTTATCGAATCGCCTTTGATGCTAATGTTGATTGCCCCTTTGGTGTATTTATTCACCACAAATAAAGTGTTGTGAATGTCTTGTATTTCACCTTCTTGCAAATAGTGTTCGTGTCGAGAACCGCCACTCGATTCGACCAACTTCAGATACAACTTGCCTTTGGGATTTGGAACTACCGATTCGGTAGCCCCCATGATGTACTTTTTGTAGGTTACCGTAAAAGGGACATCGGCAAAATCGTCGGCGATACTAAAATCATTAGAGGTAACCGGCGAAAGCAAAAGGGGTTTTTCGAATATGCGGCGTTTCATGGCGCCTTGGTATTCGCCATCGACAAATACCGTGAGTTGGGTTTTTTCAGAAAATAGTTGACTCGACGTATTTCCTTCACGAATAGGCATTACCCCTTCAAAACTGATGTAACGGGTAATTCCAGCACCAATAATGATAAAAATAAAAGAAAGATGCAGCAATAAAGTGGCCCATTTTTCTTTTCGGAGCAGTTTATATTTTTTGATGTTTCCGAAGAAATTCACTAAAAAAACCAAGTGAATGGCCTCAAACCAAAGGGTGTTGTAAATCCAAATGCGGGCCGTGTCGGTGTTGTAATGACTTTCTATAAATGTTCCGGTAGCCATGGACACTGCATAAACTAAAAATAAAAGAGCCATTAATCGAGTAGAAAAGAGCGCGGCAAGTAACTTTTTTTGCATAATATTATCGGATATAGAGGGGGCAATTTATCCCCACAAAAGTAGCTAAAAACGACAATAAAAAAGAGTTTTAAATCCTAATTTTGAAGGCGTTTTTCAAATTGTATTTATCGAATTATAAACAAGGACTTAAGTAATTTTTCAATAATTTAGCCGCATGATAAAAGTAGTCCTTTTTGGTTCGGGAAATGTGGCACAGCACCTGATTATTGCCTTTCAACAATCGGGCAAAGTCGACGTGATTCAAGTGGTGGTGCGCGATAAAAACAAAGCCGAATTATCTATCGCTCCAGATCGAATTACCGATAACATGAACGCAATTCCAGCAGCTGATATTTATCTATTGGCGGTTTCTGATGCAGCGCTTCCTGAGTTGTCGGCCAGGCTTCCTTTCAGCAATGCCTTAATAGCACATACTTCGGGCAGTGTAGCACTCACCTCACTAGATCCAAAAAACAGACGGGCGGTTTATTATCCGTTGCAAACTTTTTCTAAAACCCGTTCGGTAGATTACAGCCATATTCCCGTTTGCCTCGAATGGGAGAATAATAACGACCAACAATTGCTTACCGAATTGGCGCATTGCATCTCCCCCAATTGTTATACCATTGATTCTGTTCAGCGGAAAGCCTTGCATGTTGCAGCAGTTTTTGTGAATAATTTTGTGAATCATTTGTACCACATTGGCGAAGAAATTTGTGAGGAACACCAAGTACCCTTTGATATTTTAAAGCCACTCATTGCAGAAACCGCCGAAAAGGTGCAGCACTTATCGCCTCGTACAGGGCAAACAGGCCCCGCCATTCGCAAGGACCAAAACACAATTGACTCTCATTTGGCCTTATTAACTCAGGGAAATCAACAAGAACTCTATCGCTTATTGACACAATCTATTCAACAAACGTATCCGGCCAAATAGGCCAAACTAGCTCACAACAGATATGAATTACAAAGAAATCATGAACCACATTGACACCTTTATTTTTGATGTCGACGGGGTACTTACCAACGGAACTGTACACATTACGCCTACGGGTGAAATGTTACGCGAAATGCACATCCGCGACGGATTTGCCATGAAAGCCGCTTTAGAATCGGGCTACAACGTTTGTATTATTTCGGGCGGAAGCAACGAAGGCGTGCGTATTCGTTTGCGTAATTTGGGCATTACCGACATTCATTTGGGCGTACCCGATAAAGTAGAAACCTTCAAAGACTATTGCCAAGATTATAGCATTGACGCCAAAAAGGTGCTGTATATGGGCGATGACATTCCTGATTTTCACGTGATGCAATTGGTGGGTTTGCCCACTTGTCCGCAAGATGCCAGTCCCGAAATTAAGGCCATAAGCCAATATATTTCGCATAAAAATGGCGGAACTGGCGCTGTACGTGATGTAATAGAACAAGTAATGCGCGTGCAAGGCAAATGGCATTCGTATTACAACGGACAACACGATTAATTCCAAGCCATGAAAAAATACTTTCAACTCATACGGTACCAAAACCTACTCCTACTCGCACTCATGCAACTCGTAGTGCGCTATGGTTTTTTAAAATTGCAAGCCGTGTTCTTGGCACTCAATTCTTGGCAATATGGCTTGTTGGTTTTGGCTACCTTATTGTTGGCTGCTGCAGGTTATGTAATCAACGATATTTTTGACCAAGAAGCAGATGCCCTCAATCACCCGCATAAGCAACTCATCGGCAGCCAAATATCCGAAGGCCAAGCCTACAATCTCTACGTAGTACTCAATTGCGTGGGAGTGGGAATTGGTTTTTATTTATCGAACGTAATCGAACGACCGGGTTTTGTGGCCTTGTTTATCTTGGTAGCCGCCCTACTCTATTTTTATGCCACCACCTTGAAACAGATTTTGTTCATCGGCACTCTTGTGGTCGCCGCATTGCTTGCCTTTAGTATTTTGATCATTGGTTTTTTTGATATTTTCCCCGCAACCTATGACGGCAACCAACAAGTCATGTCTAACCTGTTTTCGATATTGGTTGATTATGCTGTTTTTGCTTTCTTGTTGAGCCTGTATCGGGAATTAACAAAAGATCTAGAAGATCTAGAAGGCGATCAGATTCAAGGCAAACAAACCCTTCCAATCGTATTAGGATTGAAGCGTGCTACCCAGGTTACTTTTGTGTTTAGCCTCCTTCCGCTCTGTATTTTGGTGTATTACATCAATCATTATTTCATTGCTTTTGATTTGTATCCCACGGCAATTTATGCCTTGGTTGGGCTGGTTGGGCCTTTATTGTATTGCAGTATTAAGTTGTTTTCTGCAAAGCAAAAATCAGATTTCACGCACCTTAGTTTGGTTTTAAAATGGGTTACTTTGGTAGGGATACTTTCACTTGCTGTAGTTTCTTATAATATTTATTTTTTACATGCTTAACCAACGCACTCAACCCTACCGGTTTATTTTGGCTTCGGCTTCGCCCAGAAGGCAGCAATTTTTTAAGGATATTCAACTCGATGTAAAAATTGATTTGAAACCAATAGACGAAATTTACCCCGATGAGTTGCGATTCACCGAAATCACCGATTACTTGGCCGAGCTCAAAAGCAAGCCCTTTGTTTCGACTTTACAAGAATATGATGTGCTCATCACCAGCGATACCTTGGTTTGGCATGACGATAAAGCCTTAGGCAAACCCAATACCTACGCAGAAGCTTTCGCCATGTTGCAATCGTTGGCCAATGCTACCCATGAAGTAATCACTTCGGTTACTTTTACAACCGTTGCAGGACACACTACAATCAACGACGTGAGCAAAGTTACGATTGGTCCCATAACCGAAGATGAAATACACTATTACCTAGAACAGCATCAACCTTATGACAAGGCCGGAAGCTATGGAATACAGGATTGGTTTGGATTCGTAGGTGTACAACGCATTGAAGGCTCCTACCCCAACGTAATGGGACTGCCGATCGAAAAAGTATACCGATATATTGTTGAACATTATACTCATGCCCATGATACTTACTAATTTCACCATAGAATGGATTGCCAGCCTTAGTGCGGCTGTAATTTTCTTACTGAGCCGATTTATTTTGGCAAAGTTGGTAAAACGTTACGCCAAATCAAGTCAAATCATAGAACGACGGGCCAATTTGGTAATCAAATACATGCAAATATTATTGAGTATTTTACTGCTTATTGCCTTAGTCATTATATGGGGAGTAGATCGAAAAGCCATTTTATTGACTGTATCTTCTATCACAACCGTTGTAGGCGTAGCCATGTTTGCCACTTGGTCTATTTTGAGTAACATTACATCTGGCATCATTTTATTTTTCTTTTTTCCGTTTCGAATTGGCGACACGATCAAGATACACGACAAAGATTTTCCGATTGAAGCAGAAATCGAAGACATCAATGCCTTTCATGTACTTTTGGTCACGGCTGATGGCGAACACATTACCTATCCCAACAACTTATTGTTGCAAAAAGGGATCTCAATATGTCGTCAGGTGAATTAATTTATATTAAGAAAAATACTACTTTATTTAATTTTTTGTGTATTTCATCGATATTTTTATGCTATTTATCGGTGTTTTATTTATTTGGTTTAGGTTTACAGCACCCAAATCTACCTAAACTATTTACGATGCTATTACTTTTAATTATTACCTTAAGTAGCAGGCTGCACAAAAAATACAAAGCGGCCTAATTCCATAAAATTATTACTATTTTTGAAGCTCTTGTCCTAGTAACTCCATCTATGCAAAAGCTTTCTATTTCCTTTTTACTTGCGCTTTTATTACCCGCTTTGGGTTGTATCGCACAAGCACCTACAAAACCTTCATCGGTAACGCTATATCGTCAAATTAAAAAATTAAATTTTTTAGGATCTGTATTATATATAGCGGCACATCCCGACGACGAAAACACCCGACTCATTTCGTATATGGCCAACGAACAATTGGCTGAAACCGGCTATTTATCGCTTACTCGTGGCGATGGAGGACAAAATTTAATTGGTCCAGAATTGCGGGAACAACTGGGCGTGATTCGCACACAAGAACTGTTGGAAGCTCGAAAAATAGATGGCGGAACACAATTTTTTAGTCGAGCCAATGATTTTGGATTTTCAAAAAATCCCACCGAAACCTTGCAAATTTGGGACAAAGATGCCGTGTTGCACGATGTCGTATTGGCCATCCGAAAATTTCAACCCGACGTGATCATCAACCGATTTGACGCACGAAGTCCCGGAACTACACATGGTCATCATACCTCCTCGGCACTACTGAGTTTGGAAGCTTTTGATTTGAGCAACCAAGCAAGCGCCTACCCGAATCAATTAGAAAAATACAGCCCCTGGCAAGCCAAACGATTATTCTTTAATACTTCGTGGTGGTTTTACGGCAGCAAAGAAAAATTTGAAAAAGCCGATAAAGCAAATTTATACGCCTTGAAAACAGGGGTTTATGATGCTGCCGAAGGGAAATCAAACCAAGAAATAGCCGCCTTAAGCCGCAGCAAACACCAATCCCAAGGCTTTGGTACTGCTGGCGAGCGCGGCGAGGATACCGAATATTTAGAGTTTCTAAAAGGCAGCCCTATCACCCAAGATCAATCTTTGTTTGCAGGAATTGACACGTCTTGGAATCGGGTGAAAGGCGGAAAAAAAATTGGGGAACTGATCTCTCAAATTGTCCTTGAATTTGATTTTACAAATCCGGCAAAAAGTATCCCTAATTTGGTTAAAGCCTATGGACTCATTCAGCAAATAGAAGACGAACATTGGCGAGTAACCAAAACCAACGAAATCAAAGCAGTCCTAGCCGGCTGTGCTGGATTGTATTTAGAAGGCATCGCCGACACCCCAGAAACTACACCCAATTCACGCATTAAAATACAGGTAGAAGCCCTTAATAGATCGGCATTTCCGATACAACTTACGGCAATCAAAATGCAACCCGAAACAGAATTTGCATTTCAAGCACAAACCCTAATTAATAATCTCCCGTTCAAAACAACACTCAGTTGCAGCATACCTGCCACGCAACCGTATTCCCAACCGTATTGGTTGGCCAAGAAAAGTACTGAAGGTATGTACCAAGTAAATGAGTTGAATGACATTGGCTTGCCCGAAAAACCAAGACAAATAACCCTGACTTTTAACTTGGAAATTTTTGGAACTGTCATTCCTTTTGAACGCACCATACATTTTCAATACACCGATGATGTAAAAGGAGAAATGCATGTGCCTTTGGATATCGTTCCCGTGGTGAGCACACAAATTGTCAATAAAGTCACTCTATTTCCTTCTACTCAATCCAAAAAAGTTGCCATAAAAATAAAAGCCGGAACCAATGAGGTGCAAGGAACTGTTCAACTCGATTTGCCGGCCAATTGGCACTGTTCGCCGAGTTCGATTCCGTTTCATTTAATCACAAAAAACGAAGAACAAACTGTAGAATTTTTGGTTACTCCTTCGCAACAAATCGAGGACATCACAGTGAGTACCTATGCTTTGGTTGATGGAATAAAATACGATAAAGAACAAATTCTGCTCAATTACCCCCACATTTCTAAACAACAAATTTTAAAGCCGGCCGAAGCCAAATTGCTGCGATTGGATTTGCAAACTGGCAATCAAAAAATTGGCTATCTCATGGGCGCTGGCGATATTGTTCCTCAGAGCCTAACGCAAATGGGCTATGAAGTGAGTCTACTCGATCCGAATCTAATTTCGGCCGATTACCTTCGTCCTTTTGATGTAATTCTAACCGGAATTCGTGCCTACAATACGGTACAAGCTTTGGCCAATAAGCAATCCTTCTTGTTGGATTTTGTAAAAAATGGCAAAACCCTCATTGTGCAATACAATACCCTCGATGAATTAATGACCCCTGCCATTTCACCTTATCCGCTCAAAATAGCCCGGGATCGCGTCACCGAAGAAAAAGCCGAAGTGCGCTTCTTGGCCCCAAGCCATCCGATTTTGAATTTTCCTAATAAAATTACTTCCGCCGACTTTTTGCATTGGAAGCAAGAAATTGGTTTGTATTTTCCGAACGAATGGGATCCGGCATTTACACCAATTTTGAGTGCAAATGACACAGGAGAAACAGCCAAAAATGGATTGATTTTACACGCCAAATACGGAACCGGAAATTACATTTACACCGGACTCAGCTTTTTTAGAGAGTTGCCCGAGGGTGTTCCCGGCGCCTATCGATTACTTGCCAATCTACTATCAATAAAATAAATACCCCCATGAAAGACGAAATCGGAGTTTGGAAAAAAAATTACACCTGGGTTTTAGTTGCCAATGTATTGTATGTGTTGGTATTTTGTTTACTGATGTTTATATTTTCCTAGTATGCAGCAGATTGATTGGATTATTTTATCGGCTACCCTGCTTTTTATTGTCGTGTATGGCGTATGGAAAACTAGGGGAAGTAAAAATGTAGAGGAATACATTTTGGGCAATCACGATACGCCCTGGCACGTGGTAGGACTTTCGGTAATGGCTACACAAGCCAGTGCTATCACTTTTTTATCCACCCCCGGGCAAGCCTATATCGACGGCATGGGCTTTGTGCAATTTTACCTGGGTTTGCCTTTGGCCATAGTGGTAGTTTGTTATACGTTTATCCCCATATACCACCGCTTAAAAGTATATACCGCCTACGAATATTTAGAACAGCGCTTTGATTTAAAAACCCGCACCTTGGCTTCCTTATTGTTTTTGGTGCAACGTGGTTTAGGTACTGGGATTACGATTTATGCTCCGGCCATTGTCTTGTCGGCCATTTTGGGGTGGAACCTCACTTGGCTTATTATGGTTATTGGAGTACTTGTTATAATCTATACGGTTGTAGGCGGAACCAATGCCGTTAATGTGACCCAAAAACACCAAATGTTTGTTATATTCTTGGGCCTACTCATCGCGTTTTATTTAATTCTTCATTTATTGCCCAATGACATGTCGTTAAGCAATGCCATGCACATTGCGGGTGCCAATCATAAAATGGAAATTTTAGATTTCTCCTTTGATCCCGAAAAACGCTACACCTTTTGGAGCGGAATTACCGGTGGCTTTTTCTTGGCCCTCTCCTATTTTGGTACCGATCAGTCGCAGGTGGGACGCTATTTGTCGGGGAAATCAATACGAGAAAGCCAGATGGGACTTATCATGAATGGCTTCCTCAAAATTCCGTTGATGTTTTTTATCTTATTGATTGGCGTGATGGTGTTTGTTTTTTTTCAGTTTAATCCGGCACCCTTAAATTTTAATCCCAACAACAAAGCGGTAGTAGAGCACTCCATCTACAAAAACGAATACCATGCCTTAGAGCTCAAAATGAACCAACTGTCAGAGGAAAAAAAGGAGATCAACTTAATCTATATTGATCATTTGAATCAAAATTACGACAACCCCATTTTGCGCAAAGAATTGGTTGCCCTATCGAGTAAGGAAAACGACCTGCGGGAGCAAGCCCGAGAACTTATTTCGAAGGCAGACGACAAAGCCGAGACCAACGACAAAGACTATGTATTCATTCACTTTATCTTGCATTATTTGCCGCAGGGATTAATCGGACTTTTATTGGCTGTAATTCTTTCGGCAGCTATGTCGTCTACTGCCTCTGGAATTTCTGCCTTGGCTTCAACCACCGCAATTGATTTGTATAAACGAAACCTTAGCACCGAGAAATCACCCAAACATTATGTGAATGCTACTAAATTTTTTACCGTTGTTTGGGGTATTGTTGCCATACTATTTGCTTGTATGGGCACCTTGTTTGAAAACCTTATTCAGTTGGTAAATATTGTGGGATCCTTATTTTACGGAACGGTACTGGGAATCTTTTTGGTTGGATTTTACCTGAAACGAATACACGCCAATGCAATATTTTGGGCTGCTGTAGGTTGTCAGCTGGCTATTTTTTACATCTACTACATTGATGTGGTGAGTTTTTTATGGCTCAATTTTATCGGCGCAATGCTTACGATCGTATTGGCTTGGCTGCTGGAAATTACCCTATATAAGGGCACAAAAAAATCCCGCTAACTTAACGGGATTTTTTTTTATAAAGCGCTTCAATTTATTTTTTTGACCACTCGGCAATGCTGTCGTTATTCATTTTAATGTAATCGGCATTTTTGGCATCGGTTGCAGCAGCCAAAGATAGTTTAGCCGTTTCAATTGCTCCTTTCTTATCTCCCAATTTGGCTTGAATCAATGACTTTTGGCGCAACATCCAATAAGGCGCATCTTTGCTCATTGTAATTCCTTTGCTTACATATTCTAAGGCTTTTACCAAATCACCGTTTGAGGTAAAGAAAAACACACCGGCAGAGTAATAATCATTGGCCGAAGGACCCGCTAATGTTTTATCGATACTGCTCATAGCCGTTTTATAGGTCGGTACATCAAATTTCAAAGAAGCAAACGAACGTTCCCAAGACAAATCTAAAGTACCTGAATTGGTGTCAATCGGATTTACACTTATCGTAAAAGCTTCTATCGATTTGGCTGAAATTTCAGGTTTAACCGTGCTTCTCAAAGCCACTTTTGCTTCGTCAAATTCGGCAGGTGTTCCCCAATTGTCGTTGTCTTTGTAAAAAATAAATTCCCAAGAATCAATTTTAGGAATGGTGTACAAGGCATATTTGCCAGATTTAAGGGTTTTTCCGTCAATGACTACATCATCCGAAAAAGAAACGGTGGTATTGGCATTGGCTCCGGTGCGCCACAATTTGGCAAAAGGCACCAATTCACCAAATACTTTTCGGCCTTTCATGGTCGGTCTACTGTAGTCAACGGCTACTTCGGTCAATCCAACAGTTTGTTTTAAACTGGCACTTGGACTGGCTTGAGGGGTTTTTACTTGTGCCAAGGCTAGGGCGCTCCACAAGAAAGCAATTGCAACTATTTTTTTCATGATATCTATTTATTAGTGGTCAAAAATACAACTTTAGATTGATTTTTTTGTTTATCAAATTTATTATTTTGTTAAACAAATTGATACCTTTGGGCAAAATAAATAGCATGAAATTATACCAACTAAGAAGCACCCAATTTTTGCCGATTTCTGTAGAACAAGCTTGGGAATTCTTGTCCGACCCAAAGAACTTAAAAATCATAACACCAAGTTATATGGGTTTTGAAATCGTTGATGGTGCAGACAAATCGATGTACCAAGGTCAAATTATTCAATACATTGTAACGCCCGTTTTAGGAATCAAAACCAAATGGGTTACCGAAATTACTCATCTAGAAAACCAGTCTTTCTTTGTAGACGAACAACGATTTGGTCCTTATGCCTTTTGGCACCACAAGCATTTTTTGAAAGCCGTGCCGGGCGGGGTAGAAATGGAAGACATCATCGATTACAAAATTCCGTTTGGCTGGTTGGGTCAATTGATGCACCCACTTGTGGTTCAACCCAAACTCCAAGAAATATTCTCTTACCGCAAACACAAACTCATCGAACTTTTTGGTTCAAACTAAATCACTATGAAAAATATTGTACTTATAGGAGGCTCCTACGGCATTGGTTTGGCGATAGCCGAATTGATGCATACCGATTACCAACTTTATATTTTGGCACGAACTGCTCCGCAAACCACATTAAATGTTACTTATATTCCTTTTGATGTAACTAGCGATGAACTTCCATTAGGTTTATTACCAGACACCCTAGATGGGTTTGTGTATTGCCCGGGCAGCATCAACCTTCGTCCATTTAAGGGATTGAAATTGGAAAATTTTGAGCAGGACATGCAAATCAATTTCTTTCAATTGGTGCGCTGTTTACAGGCTTTGCTGCCTAAATTAACGACAAGTTCTTCGGCTAGCGTAGTCTTGTTTAGCAGTGTAGCAGCCAGTATGGGTATGCCGTTTCACAGTAGTATTTCTGCCGCAAAAGCAGCTGTTGAAGGTTTTGCCAAAGCGCTGGCTGCCGAATATGCTCCTCAACTTCGGGTCAATGTCATAGCGCCCTCACTTACACATACGCCATTGGCCGATAAATTTTTGAACAGCGAACTCAAACAAGAAAAAGCCAACGAACGCCATCCACTAAAACAATATGGACAAGCGATCGATTTGGCCGAAATGGCCGCATTTTTACTCAGCGAAAAAGCCCGCTGGATTTCCGGACAGGTAATGCATTTAGATGGGGGTATGTCTACACTTTTAGTACATTCGTAAACAAATTAGACCCATGACAGTATTTTGGTTTCGAAGAGATTTACGCTTGGAAGACAATCGCGCCTTGTATGAAGCCTTGGTTCAAAGTAATTCGGTCTTGCCGATTTTTATTTTTGATCCTTCCATATTAGATCAATTGGAACCAACCGATGCTCGGGTAACGTTCATTCACGAATTGTTGCAAAAAATTCAGCAACAACTGCTGCCCTTAGGCAAATCATTGGCCGTTTTTCATGGCGATCCTTTGGCTGTAATTCAACAATTACTTAAGCAACACCCTATTACCGAAGTAGTTGCCAATCGCGATTACGAGCCCAACGCCCGTCATAGAGACAAAGCCATCTATGAAGCATTGGCCACCCATAATATCCCCTTCAAAACCTATAAAGACCAGGTAATTTTTGAAAAAAACGAAGTAGTCAAAGACGACGGTTTGCCTTATGTAGTCTATACGCCCTATTCGAACAAATGGAAAAGCATCTTCACTTCAGAACAGCTTGAGCCTTATCCTTCTGAAAATTACCTATTCAACTTGGCCCATCATTCCTACCCCTTTTTAAGTTTAACCCAAATTGGTTTTCAAGTCTCAACTATTCGGGTGAGTTTGTATGATATTTCGGCCCAATTAATTGACAACTACGAACAAACACGCAACTTTCCGGCCTTGAATAAAACTTCCTATTTGGGAGCTTATTTGCGTTTTGGTGCGGTGAGCATTCGCCAAATGGTGAAAATTGCCTCTCAATCTGCCCATAAAACGTTTTTGAACGAACTAATATGGCGGGAATTTTTCATGCAAATCTTATGGCATTTTCCACACACTACCCGAGCCAGCTTTCGACCCAAGTACGATTCGGTTCAGTGGACTAATAACGAAGCTGATTTCGAAAAATGGTGCAACGGACAAACAGGCTATCCTTTTGTAGATGCAGGCATGCGCGAATTGAATGCCACCGGCCATATGCACAACAGGGTGCGAATGATCGTGGCCAGTTTTTTATGCAAACACTTGTTGATTGATTGGCGCTGGGGCGAAACCTATTTTGCACAAAAATTGCTCGATTATGAGCAATCCAGCAATGTGGGCAATTGGCAGTGGGCAGCCGGAAGCGGCGTTGATGCAGCCCCTTACTTTCGAATTTTTAATCCCAGTGAGCAAATCAAAAAATTTGATGCCCAGTTGGTTTACATCAAAAAATGGGTGCCCGAATTGGAAGAGTTAACTTACCCCAACCCTATGGTAGATCATAAAATGGCGCGAGAACGCTGTTTGCGCACCTACAAATCAGCGGTGGGATAAAACAAAAAACCACTCCAAGGAGTGGTTGATTGTCAAAAAAAACTAAACTCTATTTAAACTCTATTTTTTAATAAATATATTGGTGTAATACTTTTTACCCGTTTCTGCATCTACCCGAATGGAAATTCCAAAATGGGTGAAGGTGCCTTCTATATTGGCTTTGTGCGCAGGGCTGTTTAGCCAAGCATTCAAGGCCGAACTGGGAGTTGCAAAATTATAGGCTACATTTTCATTTACTTTTACCGCGCCCAACACTTCGATGATGTTGTGTGATCTTTCGTCAAATAAATCGTGATTTACCGCTTTTTTGGCAATCATGTACACGTTGTGTTCTTCTGATTTATACGAAACGTGATTGACGATTTCTAAGGCATTCAACCCCTTACTTACTCGATATTCATTAATTAAATCGGCCAATTGTAGTTCGTCAGCCGAATACGTATATTGTTGAATTAATTCTGGTTTGGCGGTGTGATCTTCTGAAGAATTGGGAGAGCAAGAAACCAAACTAAGCACGAAGGCTGTAGCAAAAATCGATTGGAGTAAAAATGCTTTCATAACGAGTAGGTTTTAGTTTACAGTAGATTTGGGCAAAACTTTCGTAAACAATTATTCTTTCTTTTTGACATGACAATAGTACCGCTATTATCGTTTAAGTGTCAAATAAAATCGATGAAATGCATTTATTAATACTTATATAATGTATTTTTCTTACAATTATTAAAATTAAAAACAAAAAAACTCCACTAAATGGAGTTTACTAAAAGACGTAAATATTACTTTATGGGGCTAAACGATCTATTTGCCAAGAAAGATCAGCTTGCAAAGTGTAGCGAATTCGATCGTGCAGTCGGTTTGGTCGACCTTGCCAAAACTCGACTGAAACGGGTTCTACAATGTACCCTCCCCAATTTTCCGGGCGTATAATCGTATGTTCAGCTTGAGATTGCTCTAATACATGCAGCTTAGATTCTAAATATTCTCGATTGGGAATTACTTCACTCTGAGGAGAAACAATTGCTCCCAATTGGCTTCCAAACGGACGAGATGCAAAATAAGTGTCCGATTGAGCAGCTGTTAACAATTTGGCTGTGCCTTTTATAATGACTTGTCGTTCCATACTACTCCAAAAAAAAGATAAACACACCTTGGGGTGAGCGGCAATAGCTTTTCCTTTTTCGGATTGGTAATTGGTATAAAAAACAAATCCTTGTTCGTTGTATTGTTTTAATAACACCACACGCGCTTTGGGAAATCCATCTATACCTTGTGTCGAAATGGTCATCGCATTCACCTCGTCATTTCCGGCAAAATCTTGCACCTCGTGAAACCAACGGTGAAATAAATTGATCGGATCTTCGGGAATTTCTTGCTCGAGCAAGGCGCTTTTTTCGTAAGATTTTCGGTAATTACTAAGGTCTTTCATTGCTTCTGCATTTGCATGACGAAGGTACTGCGTTTTTTTGAAATTATTTAAAATTCAAATCGCAACCCATCATCAGCCAATAAAACAGCTTCAAAATGTTCTTGGGCTTCAAGCCTAAACATTTCAATACTGGGATAACGCGTAGAATAATGACCCAAAAGCAATTTACCTACCCCGGCTTTTTTTGCGATTAATGCTGCTTGCTTTGCTGTAGCATGTTTCGTTTTCTTGGCCAACGCTGCTTCTGATTCCAAAAAGGTACTTTCGTGGTACAAGACCGTTGCGTTTTGAATATAAGGGATAATCGATTCCGTATATTGGGTATCCGAGCAAAAAGCATAACTCTTTGAAACTTCAGGATCAAAACTCAAAGCCGTATTGGGTATTAGGCGACCGTCCGCTAAGCGAATATCTTTGCCGTTTTTGATATTTTGGTAATAGCATGTTTCAATTTCGTAATTCAACACGGCATTGATGTCTAGCTTGCGTTCTCTGGTTTTTTCTTGAAACAAAAATCCATTGGTGTACACGCGGTGTTTGAGCGGAAAACTGCGCACAACTACCTTATCATCCTCATACAGCAGCTGAGGTTCCTTAGAGGTTAATTCATGAAAAATCAACTCGTAGTTGGGCCAAGATTCAGATAAACGCAATTGCAATTTGATGATTTCTTGAATGCCTTCTGGACCATATATGTGCAACTCATTGGTGCGACTGAGTAACGAAAAAGTAGAGATTAATCCAATCAATCCATAAAAATGATCGCCGTGTAAATGCGAAATGAATACGTGATTAATTTTGGTGAATTTGATTTTATGTTTTCTAAGCTGAACCTGGGTACCTTCTCCACAATCGATGAGGAAAAATTGATTGCGCATTTCTAACACTTGCGATGTGGGATTGGTGAGGGTGCGCGGAGTGGCGGCATAACAGCCTAATATAGTTACATTCATGGTAGACTAAAACCCTAGGTCGCGTTCTATTTCATCTAGATCAATCAGGTCGTGAGCTTCTAATTGCGAGGGAACAACGGTAAGTTTGTCTGAAACTGAATTAAAGTCAACGCCATTGGCCACCAAAACAAATGATTTTTTATGGGCTTTGTGAGCTTTAGCTAAATCCTTAAAGCTGTTAATCTGTTTTACATTCAACTCCAAATAGTGACTCAAATCAATGATCATATTTTCTTTTTCGAACGTTTTATATTCGTGGGTGAGTTTCTCAAGAAAACTTTCAAGATTTCCCTGAGTATCCTTAATTGTTACCGTGTGCCCTTTGTGCTCTACTTTCATGGATTAGGATTGAATTTTTGAAGCCAATAAATAAATAACAGCCATGCGTATGGCCACCCCATTTTCTACTTGATTTAAGATGACCGATTGCTCAGAATCAGCTACCTCAGAGGTTATTTCAACCCCTCTATTTATAGGCCCTGGGTGCATGATTACAATTTCTTTTGACAAGGAATCCAACAAGGGTTTGTCTAAGCCATATTGCTGGGCATACTCCCGGGTCGAAGGGAAATAATTTACGTCCATGCGCTCGTTTTGCACGCGAAGCATATTGGCCACATCGCACCATTCTAAAGCTTTGCGCAAATTGGGTTCCACTTGCACACCCAAGGATTCAATGTACCTCGGAATCAGGGACTTCGGACCACAAACTTTTACTTGGGCTCCCTGCATTTGCAAGGCGTAGATATTCGAAAGAGCTACTCTCGAATGCAAAATATCACCCACAATAACCACTTTTTTCCCACCTACTTCGCCCAATCGTTCGCGTATCGAATAACTGTCTAAGAGCGCTTGGGTAGGGTGTTCGTGGGCGCCATCACCTGCGTTAACGATGCTGGCCTTTACTTTTTGCGACAAAAAATGAGCCGCTCCGGGTGAGGAATGCCGCATCACCACCATGTCTACTTTCATCGACAAGATATTGTTTACCGTATCAATAAGGGTTTCTCCTTTTTTTACCGACGACTGTGAAGCCGAAAAACTAATGACATCGGCAGACAATCGCTTTTGAGCCAATTCGAAAGATAATTTAGTTCGGGTACTGTTCTCAAAAAAGAGGTTCGCTATGGTAATGTCTCGCAAGGAAGGAACCTTTTTGATGGGGCGGTTGATGACTTCTTTAAAGTGATCGGCGGTTTCAAAAATCAGCTGAATATCTTCGGGCTGAAGGTATTTGATTCCCAATAAATGATTGACACTTAATTCACTCATGCGTTGTAATGGTTTATGTAGTTGTTGATGTTGGGACTAAATAAACGGCATCTTCTCCGTCTTGTTCTTTCCAATGTACTTTTACTTTTTCTTGGTTGATGGCATCTACTTGACGGCCTCTGTAATCGGGTTGTATGGGTAAATGACGACTGAATCGACGGTCGATGAGCACCAACAATTCGATTTCGGCCGGACGTCCAAACGACTGAATTGCCGTTAACGCAGATCGGATGCTGCGTCCAGTATATAAAACGTCGTCGATGAAAATTACTTTTTTGTTTTCGACTAAAAAATCAACTTTGGTTGAGTTGGCTTCTATAGGCGTAGCGGTTCGACGAAAATCATCCCGAAAAAAAGTAATATCTAGGTAGCCCAAAGCAATTGAAGGCACATGGTATTCTTGTTCTAAAAGCTGCTTTAACCGTTCTGCCAAATAAATGCCACGCGGTTGAATACCGATGAGAACGGTAGTGGAGAAATCTAAATGTTTTTCGATTAATTGACACGCCAAACGATGCAAGATGATGGCAACTTCTTTTTCACTGAGCAATAGTTTATGACTCATAGGTGCGTGGATTTGGGTGGTAAAATTAGTATTTTTTTGCTGATTTTTTTAGTTTTATAACTGCGGATGCATTTTTTTTTGCTCCCAATATCTTTATTGAATCCAATTGGGTGAATTTTTATAGTAAAAACAAAAAAAATCCCGAAAACGGGATTTTTTATTTATTTATTTTTTTTCAAGCTGCGGCTTATTTAGCATACATTTTAGCACGGAGTTCCTGCACTTTTTCATCGTCCAAGTAATCGTCAAAAGTCATGTAGCGATCAATGACGCCATTTGGCGTGAGCTCCACTACTCGATTCCCCACCGTTTGGGCAAATTCGTGATCGTGCGTGGTAAATATTACCGATCCTTTAAAATTCTTCAAGGAATTATTGAATGCCGTAATCGATTCCAAATCCAAGTGGTTGGTAGGTTCATCCAACATCAAAATATTGGCGCGCTCCATCATCATGCGCGACAACATGCAGCGCACTTTTTCTCCTCCCGACAATACGCGACTGGTTTTTAGGGCTTCTTCTCCCGAGAAAATCATTTTACCCAAAAACCCGCGGATGTTTACCTCTTCTCGCTCTTCTTCGGTTTTGGCCCATTGGCGCAACCAATCGACCAAGGAATAGTCATTTTCAAAAAAAGCATGGTTGTCCAACGGCAAATAAGCTTGGTTGGTGGTAACTCCCCAATCAAATGATCCTGAATCGGGTTGTTGATGTCCGTTTAAAATTTCGTAAAAAGCGGTAGTTGCTCTCGAGTCTTTAGAGAACAAAACAATTTTATCGCCTTTGGCCATGTTCAAATCTACATCGGTAAATAAGGTTTCGCCATCCACAGTTGCACGCAAGTTTTCTACATTCAAAATTTGATCCCCTGCCTCGCGTTCTTGGTCAAAAATAATGGCCGGATAACGTCGGCTCGAAGGCTTAATTTCTGAGATGTTCAACTTGCTGATCATCTTTTTACGGGAAGTAGCTTGTTTGGACTTGGCCACATTCGCACTAAAACGACGAATAAACTCCTCTAATTCTTGTTTCTTTTCTTCGGCTTTTTTGTTTTGTTGGGCACGCTGTTTGGCCGCTAATTGAGAAGACTCGTACCAAAACGTATAGTTCCCCGAATAGTGGTTGATTTTTCCGAAATCAATATCCGAAATGTGCGTACATACGGCATCCAAAAAGTGACGGTCGTGCGAAACGACAATTACCGTATTTTCATAGTTGGCCAAGAAATTTTCTAACCAAGCGATGGTTTCAAAATCCAAGTCATTGGTCGGCTCATCCATAATTAGCATATCAGGATTGCCAAAAAGTGCTTGTGCCAATAACACCCGTACTTTCAATTTTCCATCCAAATCGCCCATCAAGGTATAGTGATTGTCTTCTTTAATTCCTAGGTTGGACAACATCGCGGCTGCATCCGAATCGGCATTCCAACCGTTCATCTCTTCAAATTGCACTTGCAATTCACCGATGCGATCGGCATTGGCGTCGTTGTAATCCAAGTACAATTCGTCCATTTCTTTTTTTACTGCAAACAAAATTTTGTTTCCCATCATAACGGTTTCCAATACCGTATGTTCGTCAAACATATTGTGGTTTTGGTTTAATACCGACATGCGCTTACCCGGTTCTAAATGAATATGACCCGAAGTAGCATCAATATCCCCCGCAATAATTTTTAAAAAGGTAGATTTTCCGGCACCGTTGGCACCAATTACTCCATAGATATTTCCGTGAGTAAAGGTGGTATTCACTTCGTCAAACAATATACGTTTTCCAAATTGTACCGATAAATTATTTACTGTTAGCATGACAAAAAGATGGGATTAAAAATTTGCGCAAAAGTATAAAATAAGTGTGGTTATTCTTGGCTTTCGGGCACAAAAGTTTATTTAACTAGGCCTTAACACTATGCTAGGAATAGACTCGATATTTTTGTTCCCTATTTTATTTAAATGTCTGAATTCAAGAAACATATTATTCCATTCCTTGTTTTACCGCTAGCCCTTCTAGTGGCTTCCTGCAACAAGGATTTTAAAAGCGATAATTATACGGCCTATTTTGGCGGAGAAGTTTCTAATCCTACCAATCCGTATTTGCTTTTTTGTCGAGATAATGTAGTTATTGACAGCGTGCTACTGGATGAAAATAACCGCTTTTTTATCAAATTCGATTCCTTGACTCCCGGAATGTATACGTTTAGAAACGATCCGGAATACCAATATGTTTACTTTGACAAAAACGACAGCATTATGGTGCGGCTCAATGCCAAAGATTTTGACAACTCGATTGTATATTGTGGACGAGGCGATCAAAAAAATAATTTCTTAATGGAATTGTATTTAAAAAATGAAGCCGATCGAAATACACTATTTGATGTGTTTGATTACAAAATACCCCAGTTTTTACACCATATTGATTCCAGTTACCAGGCAAAAGAACACTATTACCTTCAGAAAAAAGCCAGCATTAAATGGTCTCCCGAATTTGATTTGTATGCAAAAGCGGCCTTGAACTTTGCACATTACACCAAAAAGGAAATTTACCCTATCGCCCACAAAATGCGCACTGGCGAGGATATAATCGAAAAATTGCCCGCAGACTACTTCAGTTATAGAAAATCGATTGATTTTAACAATTCTAAACTATCCAACTTTGCTCCTTTTGTTTCTTATTTATCGCATATGCTCAACAACATGGGTGCCATCAATTACCACAATCATTTCACCGAAGTAGATTTGGCCTTAAAAACAAACATCAATAAATTAAAAATTGCGGACACCCTTCTAAAAAATGAAAAGGTTAAGAACATTATTTTAAATAATATTGCCTTTACTTATTTGCTCGAGGACCAAAATATGGTGAACAACCAGAAATTTTTAGAAACCTACCACAAATTTTCGACAGACAACAGCCAAAAAAACGAAATCAACGAAATCGGAAAAGCCATCAACAACCTCATTGCGCAAAAACAATTGCCTCAGGTAAAAATGGTAGATTTAGACAACAAACCATTCGATTACAACAGCATAGCTGGCTCTAAAACCATCTTGTTTTTCTGGACCAAAAACCTCACCTCACACTTTATTGCCGCGCATAAAAAAGCATTAGAACTGCAAAAAAAACACCCCGAATACACCTACATAGCTGTAAATCTTGATTCGGATGTGAGCGAGTGGCAAAATTTAGTAGCAAAATATAATTTTAAAGGAATTGTAGAAGTACAAGCACATAATTTCGAAGAAGTAAAGCGCAAATGGGCCATCATGAAAGTACACCGTACCATTATTTTGGGCCCACAAACCGTCATCAAAAATGCTTTTACAAACTTGTTTGATGTAGATTTTGAAAAACAATTATAAGAAGGTTAATTCAACAAAAAAAGGGACTCCAACTGAAGTCCCTTTTTTTTATTTCTTGTTTTACTTATTTGTTTCCTTTGGCGTAGTCGGCCAAGAATTGAGCCAAACCAATATCGGTTAAAGGATGCTTCAACAAGCCTAAAATGGCCGATAATGGACCTGTCATCACATCGGCACCTATTTTAGCGCAATTGATGATGTGCATGGTATTACGAACAGAAGCCGCCAAAATTTCGGTTTCAAACCCGTAATTGTCATAAATCAAACGAATTTCTTCGATGAGGTTTAAGCCGTCGGTAGAAATATCATCGAGTCTGCCTATAAAAGGAGAAACGTAACTTGCTCCAGCTTTGGCGGCCAATAAGGCTTGCCCTGCAGAAAAAACCAAGGTTACATTGGTACGAATTCCTTTGTCCGAGAAATATTTACAAGCCTTTATCCCTTCTTTGGTCATGGGTAATTTGACCACAATTTGCGGATGCAATTCTGCCAATTCCTCGCCTTCGCGAATCATGCCCTCATAATCTACAGCAATTACTTCGGCACTTACATCTCCGGTTACTAACTTGCAAATGGCAACGTAGTGGGTTAGGATATTGTCTTTTCCGCTAATGCCTTCTTTGGCCATTAAGGACGGATTGGTCGTCACGCCGTCTAAAACGCCTAAGGCTTGTGCTTCAGCAATTTCAGTAAGATTGGCGGTGTCAATAAAAAATTTCATAGTGTGTTTATTTAGTCGTGTGGAATGATTTACAAGTGCCCAAAATTACAATTTATAATGATTCATGAGCAAGCGTTCAAATAGTTTATCGGGTAATATTCGCTTCAATACCACCGAAAACTTTTGCATCAACGAACCTACTTTATAATGGATTTTGGGTTGTTTGGTTTGAATAATTGCATAGACAGCTTCAGCCATTTGCAGAGGGTTACTTCCCGAATCTACGTGTTGGTTGAGCAAGGAAACAGATTTTCCGTATGAGGCTTCGTAAGCTGAGCCCTTTTGAACCGGAGCATGATAACGATTGGAGGCGATGTTGGTTGCAAAATCACCAGGAGCCACATTGGTAATTAGAATGCCAAAGGGTTTTACTTCCATGCGCAACGATTCTGTGATTAATTCTAAAGCGCCTTTGGTTGCCGAATAGATACTGCGATAGGGCAATCCCATATAGCCGGCTATGGAGGTGATATTAATGATTAATCCCGATTTTTGTTGACGCATGCTAGGCAAAACAGCTTTCATCACTGCAATGGGACCAAAGAAATTGGTTTCAAAATTGGCTTTGATCTCAGTTTCTGGCAATTCTTCTAGGGGTCCGGTGATTCCTACTCCTGCATTGTTAATCAATACATCAATAACACCATAATCTGCTATAACTTGATTGATCACATTTTGAATGCTCTGACCGTCTTTTACATCCATTTTCAACAATTGAAATAACGGATTGGGGTAATTAGCCGGAGTTCGACTGGTTCCAACTACGCGAAAACCTTTGTCGTGCAAATAGGCACCAATTGCATAGCCTATGCCTGTTGATCCTCCAGTAATTAAAACCACTTTTTGATAAATCATGTAGCTATGAATTTTGCTGCAAATATAGCGCAATTTACTTGGATTAACTTGGCAAAAAAAGGCTAGTTTACTATGAATTAGACAAAAAAAATCTTCCGAGTGGAAGATATTGAAAAGTGAAATTTAATAAAAAAAGGCAAGCGACCTACATCGCACCGCTACAACCATATACCTTTGCTATGTTCCCATCCTGGAGGATTCTACAGGAGCTGGTCGTGTAGGACTTGCCGCTGCAAATATAGCGCAATTTTATATTTTCGCAAGAGTAAAATGGATATAAATTTGTGTTGTATATTGCAAACCAAAATTCAGTGTTATGAAATCTCCTAAGTTACTCGCTTTCATTATAGTAGCGCAAATCATCTACTCCTGCGGGCCCTCTCAATTAGAAAAAGACAGCTTTTTTAGTTTTGATGTAGAGCACATGAAATCACAATGTATTCCGGGTGAAAAAGTAGAAATTGCCCTAGTAAATACAAAGAATAAATCTGTTGACAGTATTGTCTATTACCTCAACGAGAAGAAAATTAAAAGCGCGAAAACACTTGGGAATTTTGACCTACAAGTTGAGGCAAAAAAATTAGGGTATCAAAACCTTAAAGCCCAAATTTATTTTGAAGGTGATTTTACAGAAATTAGTGCCCGAATAGAAGTAGTTTCAAGCCAAGTGCCCGCCTTTAAAACCTACAAAATTGTAAACACCTTTGCACACGACACCCTGTCTTTTACTGAAGGATTAGAGTTTTACCGAGATACTTTATACGAAAGTACAGGGCAAAAAGGCGCTTCACACCTGCGTTCGTATAACTTTAAAACCGGAAAAGTATACCGTCAAATCAACCTCGAAGGCGACTATTTTGGAGAAGGAATTACGGCAATCAACAACCAAATTTTTCAACTCACTTGGCAATCGAACGTAGGGTTTATTTATGATGCCAATAGCTTAAAAAAAATCAAAACCTTTACCTACGATAAGCCAATTGAAGGTTGGGGAATGACCAATGACGGACAAAACATTTACCAATCAGACGGGACAGAAAAGATTTGGAAAATGAATCCTGGTACCCAAAAAATGATCGATTACATCAATGTCTATACCAATACCAACAAAATCAAATCGATCAATGAATTGGAATGGATTGACGGAAAAATTTACGGTAATATCTGGCAAAAAGATGCCCTTGCGATAATTGATCCTATTTCTGGAGAAGTAGAAGCGGTGCTTGATTTATCTAGTTTGCGTTCACAAGTAAAAAACAGGGATGCCGAAGTATTGAATGGGATAGCCTACAACAGCAAAACCAAAACCCTATTTGTGACAGGAAAAAATTGGGACAAGTTATTCGAAATTAAACTCACCAATTGATAGTTTAGTTATAAAGACAAAAAAAACCGAGCCTTTCAGCTCGGTTTTTCGTTTGAACACTAGTAAAACTAGCTATCTGCAATTATTTAACCTCTTCGAATTCTACGTCTTGGGTGTTGTCCCCTTGCGCATCTGCTTGTGGTTGCGCATCGGCAGCTTGTCCTTGTTCCCCTTGGGCATACATGGCTTCGGTTGCGGTTTTCCAAGCAGCATTGATTTTATCCAAGCCCACTTGAATCGCGTCTAAATCTTGGTTTTGGTGTGCCATACGCAATTCAGTCAAGGCCAACTCGATGGTCGTTTTGTGTTCGTCGGCCAATTTCTCACCCAATTCTTTCAACTGACTTTCGGTTTGGAAAATCATGCTGTCGGCCTCATTCAGTTTCTCAGCTCGCTCTTTGGCGATACGATCGGCATCGGCATTGGCTTCCGCATCTTTTTTCATGCGTTCGATTTCTTCAGCGGTTAAACCCGAAGAAGCTTCGATACGAATGTCGTGTGATTTACCCGTTCCTTTATCGGTAGCCGATACTTTGATGATTCCATTGGCATCAATATCAAAGGTTACTTCAATTTGCGGAACCCCTCTTGGTGCAGGGGGAATACCGTCTAAGTGAAAACGACCAATGGTTTTGTTATCTACGGCCATAGAACGCTCTCCTTGCAACACGTGGATTTCAACAGTCGGTTGAGAATCGGCAGCGGTAGAGAACACTTGTGATTTTTTGGTTGGAATGGTTGTGTTTGATTCAATCAATTTGGTCAATACACCTCCCATGGTTTCGATTCCTAAAGATAAAGGCGTAACGTCTAATAACAATACGTCTTTTACATCTCCCGATAAAACTCCACCTTGAATAGCCGCTCCAATCGCCACTACCTCATCTGGATTTACTCCTTTAGAAGCTTTTTTGCCAAAGAATTTTTCTACCTCATCGGCAATCCTTGGCATACGTGTTGAGCCCCCTACTAAAATTACTTCGTCAATATCAGAAGTTGATAAACCAGCGTCTTTCAAGGCTTTGGCTACAGGCTCCATAGAGCGTTTTACCAAAGTGTCAGACAATTGCTCAAATTTGGCACGGGTTAATTTTTTAACCAAGTGTTTTGGTCCTGAAGCGGTTGCGGTTACATAAGGCAAATTGATTTCAGTTTCGGCCGAAGACGACAACTCAATTTTTGCTTTCTCTGCGGCTTCTTTAATCCGTTGCAAGGACATCGGATCCAAACGCAAGTCAATGCCTTCTTCTGATTTGAACTCATCAGCCAACCAATCAATGATGGTTTGGTCAAAATCGTCTCCACCCAAGTGCGTGTCACCATTGGTTGACAATACTTCAAATACACCGTCACCCAATTCTAAAATCGAGATATCAAATGTACCTCCACCTAAATCGTACACCGCGATTTTTTGGTCTTGTCCTTTTTTGTCCAATCCATAAGCCAAAGCCGCAGCAGTTGGTTCATTGATGATACGCATTACTTTTAATCCAGCAATTTCACCGGCCTCTTTGGTAGCCTGACGTTGTGCATCGTTAAAGTAAGCTGGAACAGTAATCACTGCTTCAGTTACCGTTTGACCCAAATAGTCTTCGGCTGTTTTTTTCATTTTTTGCAAGGTCATCGCTGACAATTCTTGCGCGGTATACAAACGACCGTCAATATCTACACGTGGGGTGTTGTTGTCTCCTTTTACTACTGAATACGGAACGCGTTTTGATTCCTCGGCTGTTTCAGCATAACTTCTTCCCATAAAACGTTTGATCGACGCGATGGTTTTGGTCGGATTGGTTACTGCTTGTCTTTTGGCAGGATCTCCTACTTTAATTTCTCCGCCTTCTACAAAAGCAATGATAGAAGGTGTAGTTCTTTTACCTTCCGAGTTAGGAATTACAACCGCTTCACTTCCTTCCATTACAGAAACACAAGAGTTGGTTGTACCTAAGTCAATTCCAATTATTTTTCCCATTTTTAAATGATTTTAATTTTTGAGTGTCCAATTTTTATTACTCGACTAGCCAATAGACAAGGATTGTGCCAAGTCGACTGCTAATCATTTATTGTCAGTTTGAAGGGGTTTTGTCATTAATAATATGACAACATGACATTTTTTAATTCAAATTTCACCGAATGATCGCCAATAAAGTACTCCACTCTATTTAACGAAAACGATGTAGGAATTCTTAACGGGATTACTTTATATTTGCTTTCCAAATAACTCTGCATGGAATATTGTATTTCTGTTTTTGATATGCTCAAGATTGGCGTTGGCCCTTCGAGTTCTCATACCCTTGGACCTTGGCGAGCGGCATTGGCCTTTCTATCAACGCTACAAACATCTCAACGTTTAGATCAAACCAAACGCATTTATGTTGAATTATTTGGATCGCTTTCCTTAACCGGAAAAGGCCACGCCACCGATTATGCGGTGCTATTGGGCTTGAGCGGACAAGATCCCGAATTCATCCCTGTACAAGATATTGATCGCATTGTCAAGCAAATTCAAACTTCCAAACAGCTTCTACTGAATAATGAATTACCGCTTTCGTTTTCTCCCGATACAGACATTATATTTCATAAAAACTTCTTGCCATTTCACGCCAACGGCATTCGTTTTACCGCCCTATTTCATGACGAAACCCAACAAGAAGCCACCTATTATTCTATTGGCGGCGGATTTATCGTGCAAGAATTAGATCCGAATGCGCTAAACAAGCTTGATCTTAAATGTGCTTTTCCCTTTCCGATTCAAACGGCCGATGAATTGTTGTGCTTTACCCAATCGGAAGAAAAAACAATAGCCGAGATTGTTTATCTGAATGAGATCTCTATGAGACCCGAATCTGAAGTTAACAGCGAATTGATGCGCATTTGGGACACCATGCTCGAATGTATTTACATTGGCTGTCATTCGGAGGGCATACTGCCAGGCGGATTGAACGTGCGCCGCAGGGCTTTTGACATGCACCAAGGTTTGATTGGCTTATCCAATTATAATTCACCTCAAGAATGGTTGGAATGCATTCGTAAAACCGAAGTAAAATTTCGCCAAATCCTGAAATGGGTTTCCTGTTTTGCTTTGGCAGTCAATGAAGTGAATGCCGCATTAGGACGTGTGGTGACCGCGCCAACGAATGGCAGTGCGGGGGTAATTCCTGCGGTGTTGATGTACTATTTGGTTATCGAGAATCACGATGCTGGCGAAAAAGAAATCAAGCAATTTTTATTGGTGGCTGGCGAAATTGGAAGTCTATTCAAAAAAGGTGCAACCATTTCGGCAGCGATGGGCGGTTGTCAGGCCGAAATTGGCGTATCCTCTGCCATGGCGGCAGCAGCTTTATGTGAAGTAATGGGTGGAACTCCCGATCAGGTATTGATGGCGGCAGAAATTGCGATGGAACACCACTTGGGCCTTACCTGCGATCCGATTGGTGGATTGGTGCAAATTCCGTGCATTGAACGCAATACTATGGGCGCAATCAAAGCCATCAACGCAGCCGAATTGGCCTTAGAAACCGATGCCAAAAATGCCAAAGTGCCCTTAGATAAAGTGATCGACACCATGTGGCAAACGGCCAAAGACATGAATTCCAAATACAAAGAAACTTCTGAAGGAGGCTTGGCCGTAGCAGTAAATGTAGCCGATTGTTAATGGCAGTAGACGTTATTTTTTCTTCTACTCAAGCCTTGTTATCTCCTTGTAATAATGACTAAAAATCGCGAAATCAAGAAGTTGTATTGTTAGAGCGAAATAAAGTAGCGCTATTTTTACATTTGGTGTTTGAATCTACTTATTTCTTGAAATAGATTGAATTATAAACTTAATTTTGCGAACCAAATAAGTACTTTTTATTTTCCCTATTTTGGAAGTTAAAAGACCGATAAAATGAAACTTTTATGAAAAAATTTACTACCCCTCAACAATTAGCAGGAATTGTACTTGCTATTTGCGTATGCTCCAGCTTTGCCTGGAATAGCAAGCACGAAAATCCAATACTTACTCAAGACGGATTTACTTTTACAGATTTCAATCACAACGGATTGTTGGACAAATACGAAGATTACCGTTTGCCCATTGAAACCCGCGTGCAAGATTTATTGAGTCAAATGACTGACGAAGAAAAAGCCAGTATGCTTATCGGAACGGGATTACCTGGTTTTAATTCTACAAATTTTTCGTTTGATGCCAACGCACCGCAAGAGAAAGTTCCGGGTGCCGCAGGAAGTACTACTCCTATTGAACGCCTCGGAATTCCTGCCGTAGTTCTAGCAGATGGTCCTGCAGGTTTGCGCATCAATCCTACCCGAAAAGATGATACCAAAACCTATTACTGTACAGCCTTTCCCGTGGGCACAGCCCTGGCATCTACCTGGAATGAAGAACTCATTACTAAAGTAGGAAAAGCCATTGGCCATGAGGTACGAGAATACGGCGTTGACGTAGTCTTGGGCCCGGGAATGAATATCCACAGAAATCCCTTGTGTGGTCGAAATTTTGAATACTATTCAGAAGATCCGTTGATTACCGGAAAAATTGGGGCCGCCATGGTAAAAGGAATACAATCAAACAAAGTAGGGGCTTCGATCAAACACTTTGCCGTAAACAACCAAGAGACCAATCGCATGGGAATCAATGCACAGGTGAGCGAACGGGCCCTTCGAGAAATTTATTTCAAAGGGTTCGAAATTACAGTAAAAGAAGCACAACCGTGGACTGTGATGTCCTCCTACAACAAGATAAACGGCACTTATACCTCCGGAAACCCCGAATTACTCACTCGATTATTACGCGACGAATGGGGTTTTGAAGGTGTTGTAATGACCGACTGGTTTGGCGGATACAACAGCTTTAAATCGCCCTTTATGCCCAATTCGGTAAGCAATGTAGAAGCGCAAATGAAAGCCGGAAATGACCTGTTAATGCCCGGAATGCCTTCGCAACAAGCAGCTCTTTTGGCTAAAATTAAATCGGGGGCCATTCCTATTGCCGTTATCGACAAAAATGTATCCCGTGTTTTGGACTTAGTTTTGAAATCTAGTAGCATGAACCAATATGCCTACAGCAATAATCCAAGTCTTCCAGACAATGCTGCCGTAACACGCGAAGCCGCTGCCGAAGGAATGGTGTTGTTGCAAAACAAACAAAATGCTTTGCCATTAGATGTCAATACAAAAAAACCAATTGCATTATTTGGAGTAACTTCCTATGATATGATATCTGGTGGAACCGGAAGTGGTGATGTAAACGAAGCGTATACGGTTTCCTTGATTGAAGCCTTTGTAAATGCCGGTTTTTTGATAGATAAAAAATTAGTAAGCAGTTACGTGCCCTATACAGCCAAGGTTAAAGCAGCCGAAATGAAACGCAGAAAAGCAGTAGGTCTATTGGCAACACCCAAGCGTTTACCCGAACTAGTCTTGTCTAAAGAAGCGATTGCGGCCAAAGCCAAAGTAAACAATATGGCTATTATTACCATCGGAAGAAACTCGGGAGAAGCAGCAGATCGCAGCATCGCTGATTTCAATTTAGCGCCCGATGAAGTCGCATTAATAAGCAATGTTTCTGAAGCTTTTCATAATCTCAAGAAAAAAGTTATTGTGGTGCTTAATATTGGTGGTGTTATCGAAACCGCAAGTTGGCGCTCTAAAGTTGACGGCATTTTATTGGCCTGGCAACCGGGACAAGAAGGAGGAAATTCGGTAGTTGATGTACTTTCGGGAAAAACCAATCCGTCGGGAAAATTGACCATGACTTTTCCGATGAAATACAGCGATACACCCTCGGCAAAAAATTGGCTGGGTGTTCCGGCCATCCAACCTACAAGCGTGAAATACGAAGAAGGAATCTATGTGGGCTACCGTTATTTTAATACCTTCAATGTAAAACCAGCTTATGAGTTTGGTTTCGGTTTGAGTTACACCAATTTTGCTTATGAAAATGTATCGATCGAAAACAACATCGACAAGGACGAAATCAAAGTGCATGTTACGGTAAGAAATACAGGAAATACAGCCGGCAAAGAAGTGGTAGAATTATATGCCACAGCACCCGCCAAATCGATCGATAAACCCAAATCTGAATTGCGTGCCTTTGCCAAAACAAAGCTATTGGGTCCTACTGAAAAACAAGAAATTGTGCTCACTTTGCATGCTTCAGATTTGGCTTCATTCGATTCCAAGTTTCATGCATGGGTGACAGAAGCGGGTAAATACCAATTGCAACTGGGCAACTCTTCACTTCATCTTATACAAACTTTAGATCTTGAGCTTAATCAGGAGTATATGATCAGTAAAGGACAAGCTAATTTCCCAACCGACATTCATCTCAACGAGTTAAAAAAATAATAGAAAAAAGGGTTCTTCGGAATCCTTTTTTTTTGGTCTTCACCAATAGAATTGTTTTGTACTTTTATTGCCTTAAATTCAACTACTATGTCTGTCGCTAAAAAAGATTACAAACGAGTTACCACCAAATCCTTAATTGACATGAAAGCCAATGGAGAAAAAATCTCCATGCTCACTGCCTATGATTTTACCATGGCCAAAATTGTCGATACAGCAGGTGTAGATGTAATTTTGGTGGGCGATTCAGCCAGTAATGTGATGGCGGGTCACGAAACAACTTTGCCCATCACCTTAGACCAAATGATTTACCATGCCTCGAGTGTGGTGCGCGCCGTAGAAAGAGCGTTGATTGTAGTGGATCTTCCATTTGGAAGTTACCAATCTGATTCTAAAGAAGCCTTGCGATCGGCCATTCGCATCATGAAAGAAAGCGGCGGACATGCCGTAAAACTAGAAGGCGGCAGTGAAATCAAAGAGTCGATCAAAAAAATTCTCAACGCCGGAATTCCGGTTATGGGCCACTTGGGATTAACTCCCCAGTCTATATATAAATTTGGCACCTATACCGTACGTGCCAAGGAAGATGCCGAAGCCGAAAAATTGATTGAAGATGCGATTTTAATCGAAAAACTAGGCTGTTTTGCTTTGGTGTTAGAAAAAATCCCGGCACATTTGGCCCAAAAAGTTGCCGAAAGCATATCCATTCCGGTAATTGGTATTGGCGCCGGCAGCGGGGTTGACGGACAAGTCTTGGTGATTCATGATATGTTGGGCATGAATAACGAATTCAGCCCCCGATTTTTACGCCGGTACTTGAATTTATACCAACAAATGACCCAAGCCATTGGTCAATATGTGGAAGACGTGAAATCAGAAGATTTTCCCAACGCAAGCGAACAATATTAAGCGTATTGAAAGTACTTTCTACTCCAACTAATTTACAAATTTTACACGAAGACAATCACCTGATTATCATCAACAAAAGGGTGGGCGATATCGTGCAAGGCGATAAAACGGGTGACATTCCTTTGTCAGAAGTAGTAAAAGAATACCTCAAACACAAGTACCAAAAACCGGGCGCGGTATACTTGGGTGTCGTACATCGATTGGATCGACCCACCTCCGGCATCGTCGTTTTTGCGAAAACTTCTAAAGCACTTAGCCGATTGAACGAATTGTTCAGTACCAGACAAACCCAAAAAACCTATTGGGCTGTAGTCAAAAACCAGCCGCCTCAACCCACTGATTCGTTACAGCATTTCATCAGCCGAAACGAAAAAAACAATACCTCCAAAGCCCACAGTAAAGAAGTTCCGGGCAGCAAATTGGCCTCTTTAGATTATCAAGTAATACAAAAACTAAATGCCTATTGGGCGTTAGAAATACAGTTGCACACCGGAAGACATCATCAAATTCGGGCGCAATTGGCTGCTATTGGCTGTCCCATCAAAGGCGATTTAAAGTACGGTTTTGACCGCAGCAATCCCGATGGCGGGATACATTTGCATGCCAGAAAATTGGTGTTTACGCACCCGGTATCAAAGGAATTAATTGAAATTACTGCTCCAACTCCGCAAGATGTAATTTGGAACGCCATCGGTTAATATTTTTATATCTTTACTTCCCGTTCATTAATTGTTAAACCCCTAATTCATATTCAAATGAAAAAAATATTTTTTATGGTGGCACTTACCTCGTTCATGAGTGTCATTGCTCAGGAACATTTTGGTGGTATTTCGACTTCTAAACGCGTAGGAATTATCAATTTGGAAGTAAATCCTTCGGAATTGGCCAATTTGAAAAATCATTTCGAAATTCAACTGCTGTCCACGAGTTTTAGTGTCTCCAATAACAAAGTTGGATTTAAAGATGTAAACAGCGACACCAATATCGAGAATTTGCTTTTTGCAGGAACAAAACCCGTAAATTTTAATTTTAACTGCGAATCAGTTGGGCCTGGTGTGGCTGTTCGATTACTTAAATGGCGTTTTGCCGTAACCTCAAAAGTAAACCTCAAAGCGGGCATTATAAATGTCGATCCTATTTTGGCGAGTTACCTTACAGGAAGTGATGTGCACGCTATTCCGGTTGGGGATTTTAGAGACCGTACATTTTTGTCCAATCAACGGTTTAATGGCACCATATGGGGCGAGGTAGGTTTTGCAGTGGCCCGTAAAGTATGGGAAAATGAAAAAGCCTTGTTGAATGCCGGTATAAATATAAAACTATTATTTCCGGGTTCTTATGCCAATATGGGTGTGGGAAATTTTCAGGGTACTATAACTAATGATGTAACAAGTGGTGACTTATTGCTTACCGATGCCGATGCCGATGTAAACTTTGCCTATTCTGGTAGCTTGGCTAAAAACTTCACCAGTTCAAATCAATACACCAGTTCTTTGTATGGAAATTTTGATGGTTTGGCCACCGATATTGGGGTTGATTACCAACTTAAAAAAGGCAATTCGTACAAACTTAAAGTGGGCGCTTCGATCATGAATATGGGAAGCATGACTTTTAATGACAGAGACAATATAAGTACTACCTACAAATTAAAAATTAGTGGCCCTCAAAGTTTAGTACTCAATTATTTTGATGGAGTTGAAGACATTCCTGCAATCAAACAACACCTCATAGACGAGGCGGCTCAAGGCAATATCGAATTTACCGAAATTACCTCGAATAAAGACTTTAAAGTAAATTTACCAACCACCTTCAATTTGTATGCCGACGTGAATCTAATTTCAAAATTGAATGTTACCTTATTTACCCAGCAAAAATTACACAGCAATACGTCAAATAGCCAGATCACTGCACAAACAATTTATTCGATAACTCCTCGATTTGGTATTGGTTTTTTTGAAGCCTATATGCCCATTTCCTACAATGATTTTTCGGGAAGTAATGTTGGTTTAGGATACAGATTGGGTGGGTTTTTTATGGGATCAAACTCGGTGTTGAGCGCCATGTCATCCAATCCCAAACAAGTAGATCTTTATTTTGGCTTTCGCTTTGCGATTTTATAAGTATGAATATTCCATTTACCCCGCTTTCTGTTGCCGAACGCAAAACCTATTTAAGGCGTTTGGCCTTAGAATTGGAGTTGGCTGAATCTTCTATTTGCGCGGCCTTGGCTCAAGATTTTAAGAAACCTACTTTTGAAGCAGTGCTCACGGAAACCCAATATGTGAAAAGCGCATTAAAAGACTTGTTGTGTAATTTAAATTCCTGGACAAAACCCAAATGGGTCTGGCCTTCCCTTCTCAATTTCCCTTCGGTTGATTACCTCATTAAAGAACCCTATGGCGCGGTTTTGGTAATCTCCCCTTGGAACTATCCTTTTCAATTGGCGCTTTGTCCGGCTATTGCTGCCTTTGCTGCGGGAAATAGAGTTACGGTAAAACCCTCTGAACATACACCTGCCACATCAATAATTCTAGCTGAACTGATCGGCCGGGTCTTTCCTAAGGAATGGATACAAGTCATTCCAGGTGATGCAACGGTAGCCCAGCAATTAATTTTACAGCGATGGGATTATATTTTCTTTACTGGCAGTTTGGCGGTAGGGAAAATTGTCGCTCAAGCAGCAGCTCAACATCTAACTCCAACTACTTTAGAATTGGGTGGTAAAAATCCTTGTATTGTGCACCACTCAGCCGAAATACCCTTAACTGCCAAACGGATTGTTTGGGGTAAATTCATCAATGCAGGACAAACTTGCATTGCACCAGATTATGTGTTGGTTGATCATAAAATTAAAGCCCAATTTATACAAGCCCTTCAAAATGAGATAAAGAAAGCCTATGGATCAAATCCGGAACTATCGCCAGATTACACGCGTATTGTAAACGCGGCGCATTTTAATCGCTTAATGGGCCTTTTAGAAAATCAGAAAATTATTTTTGGCGGAAATGTCAATGCAGCAGATCGCTACCTCTCACCTACCCTAGTTGAAGAACCCGAATATACAAGCCCCTTGATGCAAGAGGAAATCTTCGGACCCATTTTACCCATCCTCAGTTACCAAAGCGAAAGCGAAATTGCCTCAATTATTGCCCGCTACGAAAAACCTTTGGCCTTATATGTATTTGCTACAGATCATAAATTTAGCCAGCAGATGACTACTCAATTTTCGTTTGGCGGTGGCTGCATTAACGATACAGTGAGTCAGTTTAACAACAAGCGATTGCCTTTTGGCGGCGTGGGACATTCGGGTTATGGAGCCTACCACGGAAAGTACAGTGTGGCTATTTTTATGCACCATAAATCGATCGTACATAAAAGCAATTGGTTGGATTTACCCCTGCGTTATGCCCCTTATAAAAATAAATTGGTTTGGGTGCAAAAACTACTTCGTTGGCTGTAGCTTAGTCTTCATCTGGCTGGGCTGCATTTGAGTTTGCATAGCCACGCCATTTTTCAATCAACTCTTGCATATCTGAGGGAAGTTCGGTGTTAAACCGCAGCATTTCTTGTGTTTTAGGGTGAACAAAACCCAAGGTCTTGGCGTGCAAAGCCTGTCTAGGACAAATTTTAAAGCAGTTGTCGATGAACTGTTTGTATTTGGTAAACGTAGTGCCTTTTAAAATTAAATCACCTCCATAGCGCGCATCATTAAATAGCGGATGACCCAAGTGTTTCAGGTGCACGCGAATTTGGTGCGTTCTACCCGTTTCTAATACACAGGATACCAACGTAACATAACCAAATCGCTCCAACACTTTGTAATGCGTGATGGCCGGCTTGCCTATTTCGGGGTCGGCAAAAACCGCCATTTGCATGCGGTCTTTTACATGGCGAGCAATATTGCCTTCTATGGTGCCTTCGTCTTCTTTTAGATTGCCCCAAACCAAGGCTACATATTCGCGCTCTGAAGTTTTAAACTCAAATTGTTTGGCCAAATGCGTCATGGCTTGTTCGGTTTTGGCAATAACCAATAGACCGGAAGTGTCTTTGTCTATTCGATGCACCAAACCCGGGCGTTCGCTGCTGTTTAGGGGTAAATTTTCGAAGTGATAGGCCAAGGCATTTACCAAGGTTCCGGTATAATTCCCGTGACCTGGATGCACCACTAAGCCTGCGGGTTTATTAATGAGTAACAAGGTATCGTCTTCGTACACGATATCGAGTGGAATGTTTTCGGGATCAACTCGGTTTTCAAAAGGCGGATGGGCCAACAAAATGCGAATGACATCTAAAGGCTTTACTTTATAGTTTGATTTTACCGGTACATCATTTGCATAGATGTCCCCATTTTGGGCGGCCTGTTGAATTTTATTGCGTGTTGCATTGGGAATTAAATTCATCAAGAATTTGTCGATGCGCAACAGCAATTGGCCTTTGGGCACCTCAAATCTGAAATGCTCAAATAACTCGTCTTCTAATTCTGGACTGTCTATGTTATTGACCATTTGCAGGAGTAGGTTCGGTTACAGCAGTAGAATCTATTAATTGAGATTCGTCAAATCCCACATTGCCATCGCCTAATACTAAATCTATTTTGGACGATTTGAATACTTTATCGCCCGGATTTAATTTTTTTCCATTCCAATACATTTCTATTACCATGTCTTTCCCGATATAAGGTTTATAGGTAATATTTCCTTCCTCTAGCCCCAAAGATTTGAGCGTAGGAACCGCTTGGCGATAGGTTTTCTCAATAATATTTGGAATGCGCACCATGGTAAATCCTGAAGAATTTATTTTGATGTAAATCTTCCGGTTTACTTTTACTTTTGATCCAGGTAATGGATCTTGTTCTACTACAGTGTGTTTCGGAAAATGGCTGTTGTAATCGACGCTGTCGAGTAATACATATTCTAAATTGAGATTATCTACTGCATCTTCTACCTGTTGTTCGGTCATTTTGCGTAAATCGGGTACGGTAATTTCATTGCCGTGATCGGTGGTAAAGGTGAGCCAATGAATAAATAAATATCCAATTACTGCAATTAGGCCTATTGCCAGAAGAAGTTGAACTCCAAAAACCTTCGATTTAAGATATTCTTTACCCGTCATAGTCTGTTTTTATTTCCCGCAAATATATAAAATACTAGAGGCTTTTGATTCCAAAAAAAGTGATATTTTTGTTTGCCCTGCGGGTCTCTTTTCGTAAGATAAATAAAGAGTATTGCAACCTTTCAAATTCAAAAAAAATGAAGCACATTGCCATCATCATGGGCGGTTATTCTAGCGAATATAAAATCTCGTTAACCAGCGGAAATGTGGTCTATAAAAACCTCGACTCCACCCAATACAAAGGATATCGCATCCATATTTTTAAAGAAAAATGGGTGTATGTAGATGATAAAGAAGCTGAATTTCCGATAGATCGAAATGATTTTTCGGTAACTGTAAACGGCACTAAAATCAAATTTGATGCGGTTTTCAATGCGATTCATGGAACACCCGGCGAAGACGGACTACTGCAAGCTTATTTTGAATTAATCGGACTGCCACAAACTTCATGCGATTACTACCAAGCGGCCTTAACCTTCAATAAACGAGACTTATTATCGGTACTCAAACCCTACGGAATCAAAACTGCCACCTCCTTCTATCTCAACAAAGGCGATAAATTTACTACCCATCAGATTGTCGAAAAAGTGGGATTGCCTTGTTTTGTAAAACCCAATAAATCGGGCTCTAGTTTTGGGATTTCTAAAGTAAAAACCGAAGCCGAATTGCCCGAAGCCATCGAAATTGCCTACAAAGAAGACAACGAAATCATCATCGAAAGTTTTTTAGACGGCACCGAAGTATCTGTAGGAGTTATAAATTTTCAAGGAACAATTACCGTTTTGCCCATCACCGAAATTGTATCCGAAAATGATTTCTTTGATTATGAGGCCAAATATTTGGGCAAATCACAAGAAATTACCCCCGCCCGCATTAGCGCTGAAATGGCACAGAAAGTAAGTGCAATTGCCAAAAAAGCTTATGAAGTTTTAAAAATGAAAGGCTTTTCGCGAAGTGAATTTATTATCGTGAACAACGAACCCCATATGCTCGAAATGAATACCATTCCGGGACTAACCAACGAGAGTTTAATTCCGCAACAAGCAAGAGAAGCAGGAATTTCCTTAACTGAATTATTTAGCAACGCTATCGAATTAGCCTTAGCCTAAACGAACATGAAAAAAGCCCTATTTCCTGGATCTTTTGATCCCGTTACCCTTGGACACCTCGACATCATTCAGCGCGGATTGGAATTGTTTGACGAAATAACCGTAGCAATTGGAATCAATGCCGAAAAAAAGTATTTGTTTTCGATGACAGACCGACAGGCGTTTCTCGAGGAATTATTTGCCCAAGAACCTCGAGTAAAAGTAATTTCCTATGAAGGACTTACGGTTGATTTGTGCAAAAAAGAGGGAATTCAGTATATCTTGAGAGGGCTGCGCAACTCCCTTGATTTTGAGTTCGAAAATGCCATTGCACAAGCAAATACCAAACTTCAAGGCATCGAAACCGTGGTGTTATTTAGCCGTCCGGAACACGCCTATATTTCGTCTAGTATTGTGCGCGATGTAATTCGAAATAAAGGAGATTATTCGTTTATGGTTCCAGCTGAAGTAATTAGGTAAAACAGGAATTACTCGAACAGTAATTTGATGTTTTCGTACGAATTGGCGAGGGCTTCTTTTGCTTGAGCTGCGTCTAACCAAGCCACTTGTTCTATGCCTTCTTCGGCTTGTGCAGTTAAGATTCCTGAATAGGTAGAAGTCATTTTATACCACTGGGTAATTTTTAATTTAAAACGTCCGTTGCGTTTGAAGATGTGGTAGGTTTTTATCAATTTTTCGGTCACGTTTAAGTCGTCAACTCCCGTTTCTTCTTGCACTTCGCGAACTGCTGTTTTGGCTAATTTTTCAAATTTATTTTTCCCTCCCTTAGGCAAGTCCCATTTGCCATTTCGAAAAATAAACAACACCTCGCCTTTTGTATTGTAGACCAATCCTCCGCCTGCCTTTTGAACAGGGATTTTTTCCTTGAGTTTTTTCAAGATTACTTTTTCATCCGGATGGTACAAATAACACTTGTTTACTTTGTTTGTAAACATATTGATGATCAACTTTTCTATGTCAATACTATCCAATAGAAACAATTGAAAATCGGTTTCCTTGAGGAGCTGATTGGTTAAAAAAAGTGGCTTATCGTTTACAAAAACTTTATACATTTGTGCTATGATATTTACAACAGAAACAGCCGAAAAAACAGCCGAATTGCTTTTGCAAATAAATGCAATTAAATTGAATCCTAAAAATCCATTTACCTGGGCATCGGGTTGGAATTCGCCAATTTATTGCGACAATAGACTAACCCTTTCATTTCCAGCTATTCGAAATTACATTCGCGACGAATTTGTTAAAAATATAGAAAAAAAATACGGCAAACCCGATGTGATTGCCGGTGTTGCAACGGGTGCAATTGGCATAGGAATATTGGTTGCCGAAAGCATGGGCTTGCCCTTTGTATATGTTCGGCCTGAACCAAAAAAACACGGACGCCAAAACCAAGTAGAAGGTTTTTTACAAAAAGGACAGACGGTAGTGGTAGTAGAGGATTTAATTAGTACCGGAAACAGCAGTTTATTGGCAGTTGAGGCGTTAAAAGAAGCCGGTGCTGTTGTAAAAGGAATGGTGGCTATTTTTACTTATGGGTTTGCTATTGCTTCCGATAATTTCAAAAAGGCCGATGTTGAACTACACACCCTGAGCAATTACCACAATTTACTCAATTTGGCCGTAGCCAAAAACTACATCTCCGAAAGTGAACAACAGCTATTACAAGAATGGAGTGAATCTCCAAGTACTTGGAATATTGACTAAACAACCTCCACATGAATTTAGAAAGCTCTACCGTACCCGTTTCTCAATCGTCTGCCTATTTATTTGCAGCATTAAACGATGTCGCTAATTTTGAAAAATTAATGCCCGATTCGACCGCGAAATTTGAAGTATTGAGTCCTACTTCTTTTGTATTTGGTCTACAAGGAATGCCTGAAATCAAATTAGTGATCAAAGGGTCAACCCCAACTTCTCAACTTATTTTGGGAGCTGCCAGCGATAAATTGCCCTTTACCTTGACAGCCAATTTAAATGAAATTTCGGCAACTACTACCGAAATACAATTGCTATTTGAAGGTGAATTCAATGCCATGATGGCCATGATGATTAAAGGACCTATCAGTAAATTTATTGAAACGTTGGCCCAAAACATGTCTAAATTATAAGCAAAAAATCATTTCTAATTCTTGTATTTACTAGGGACTTTTTCTTTTTTTCTACTTTCCTTTTACGCATAATGCGTATTTTATCGTTTTTTTGCGTCTATAGTAGAAAAAATGTAGCCTTTTGAAATTTTAGCCCTACTATTGTGCGAAATTTTATTTAACTATATATTTACATTTAGTTAATACTAGACAAGAACCCCAACATCTATGTCAAAAACAGACGCTCAACTTAAAAGTAATGATTGCGGAATAAGCGCTATAAAAACCGTTTTTACCCTTTTTGAAAAAAACATTTCCCGCTCTTATATAGAAACGCACGTTGCTACAGAACAAAAAGGATCTCGTATATCTGATTTAAAAGATTTTTTAGACGATCATGGTTTTGATACTACCTATCAATTATTAAATTTCAATACAATTGCTGGCAACGAGCAACTCCTGGATAGTTATTTCCCATTTATAATTCCGGTAAAACGCAAAAACAACCTACACTACGTAGTGGCTAGTGGCCGAAAAGGGAAAAAACTAAAAATTCACGATCCAAGCAAAGGCGCCGAGTTTTTACTGTCGTTTCAAGAAGTAAAAAATCAAGCCCATTATACCAAAAACGATTGGAGTTATGTGCAAACAGAAACTCAAATAGGAGCTGTTTGCGCGCTAGAATTAGCAGCATACGCTTTGGATGTTGACACTGCAATAGTAGAGAACGGGCTTACCCAATTGTTTAATAAAATAACCTACTTCTCCTACCTGAAAGAAAGTTTTGGATTTAAAAATAAGGAAACTGAAAAAGACTTCCTGGTTGATCTACTCAAAAATCAAGAGATTTCAGCTGTTCCTTCGAATTTTAAGTCCTTGCAACTAGAAAAAGGGAAAATAAAAAATAACGCACCCGTTATTTTGTGTGTGCAAAATAATGAAGTCAAATCGGCAGAGACCAATTACCCCAAAGAAGAAAAAGGGAGTCTATATTGGGAATTATTTAAAAAACTAGGCAGCTACAAAAAACTGTGGTACATCTATATTTTTGCCGCCTTGTTCTCGGCTATAACTGCCCAAATTGCGGTATTTACCAATCAGATTCTCATCGACAATGTATTGCCTACTTATAACATGAGCACCTTGGTGTTGTTTAGTATCGGTCTTGGTGTTTACAAATTGTTTGACCTCTTTACTACGCTCTACAAAAATTTTATAAGCATTCATTTGGGCAATGCCTTAGACCGGTTTTTTCTGTTTTCATTTGACGAAAAAATAAACAATTCATCCCTGTCCTATATTCACACCTATAAAAAAGGCGATTTGATGGAACGCGTAAGTGATTCCATGAAGTTGAAGAGTTTCTTTATGAAATTTTTTACGGGCATTTTGGTCGATGTAATTGTAGCCATTTACTCGTTGTTCATCCTGTTTTTAATAGACAAAACGCTCACCTTTATTGTGCTTGTGGTGATGATTTTGTTTGTGATCTGGTTTAAGTTTATTACGCCCTACTTGAAACAAAACGAGCGCATGCGCTACATAAGAAAAGCCGATTTTGTATCAAAAATGATGGAAAAAGTAGAAGGCATTCAAGTAATCAAAAGCTTTAAAATAGAACGTTTTCACTCCAATAAAATTTATGCCAGCATTAACGACTACCTAAAAATTCAGTTGCGCAATGGCTATGTCGATTTGATCAACAAATTGGTTGTCGCGTTGATTGTAATTTTCTCCTCCTTACTCATTATTATTTTCTTGACCAAATCGGCCATTGAAACCCAGTCGATTACGTTGGGGCAAATCGTAACCTTTATTGCGCTATCATCCAAAATATTTTCCTCCCTCAAAGGGATTTTGGACGACAACATGACTTTGCAAGAAAATGAAGTAATCTTAAAACGATATTTAGATTTTGACGAAAAAGCAAGCCAAGTAAGCAGCGGTGGTATTCAGCATTTTAAACTCGAAAAAATTGAATTTCAACAAATTAACTACGGCTATCTGCCGCATGAATTAGTATTAAAAGGCATTGATTTACAAATTTCAAAAGGACAAAAAATTAAAATAGAAGGACAAAATGGCTCCGGCAAATCTACCTTTAGTAAAATTTTGACTACACTCTATCAGCCTTCTTCTGGTCACATTTTGATCAACGACAAGGACAAAAAATTCTACAACCAAGAAATTGTAAAAGACAAGATTTTATTGGTTACCAACGAAGATATTTTGTTTAATGACACCTTGTACAACAACATCGCTTTGGGCAAGGAAATTGGCATTGAAGCCATTTTGGACATGGCCGAACGCATCAGTTTCTATGATTTTATAGCATCAAAAGAAGATGGGTTAGAATTTATTATCAGCGAAAACGGCAAGAATTTATCAACCGGACAACGCAAAAAAATGCTCTTGTTGCGCGCGATGTTTGCCGACGCCGAGCTCATTATCTTAGACGAGGTGCTTTCAGGTATGGATAATGAATCTAGAGACCAAGTAGAATCACTCATTAACGAAGAACAGGACAAAATTTATATCATTATTTCGCACGAACCCATTCACAATATTCAATTCACAAACACTTATAAAATTACCAATGGAGAACTTTTCTTACTATAATACCAGTTCCATTAATTTTATTAAAATTCTCAACCGATTTTTTGTCGTTTTTGTGGGTATTGCACTGGTGATGATCGTCGTATTGAACTTAAATGATACGGTGAAATTTAAAGATGGACATATTTACTCGGATACCCCACAATTTAAAATCAATGCTCCCGACGAAGTACGGGTAGTAAAAGTTTCCGTAAAAGAAGGCCAAGAGGTGCACAAAGGCGACACCTTATTCGTTTTAGAAAATAAAAAAACAGCCGCTGATTTTAATGTGTTGACTACTGATGTGGCTTCTATGCAGCAAAAAATAGACATCATCAGCAAGCTCATTGCCAATACGCAACAACGTAAACAAGCGTTGAATCAATTGTTGCAAATTCAGTCTACGATATACAACACCGACCGCAAAAAAACGGAACAAGACATTCGTTTGCTTTCCAATAAAATTAATTTGGCAAGCCAGCAAAATTCAATTTGGACCGATAAATACAAAACAGACTCCTTGTTGTATGCCAAAGGGGCCATCTCTAAATATGAGTTGACCGACACCAAAAACCGCAACCTCGACGACAAAAAGACGCAGGTTGACATGAAATCAATCTCTTCGATTAAAAATTACGATTACGAAAATTTAACCAATAATTTTAATCGCACAAAAAACGATTTAAGGCGCACCATCATTGAGGTGGACAACACAATCGTAGGTTATAAAAGAGATATCGAGGAATTGCAAGCCAAAATTAAAGACGGTACCCACACCCTCACCTATGTGCAAGATGAACTGCATAAATTAATTGTGCTATCCCCATTTGACGGAACTGTATCTAATTTATACAATGCCCAACAAAACATAGAAATTATACCCAAAGGCGAATTACTTACCATTATTGCCCCCAAAAAAGAACAATTTTATGCCAAAGTTGTTTTGGACGAAGTAGACTTGGCTTATGTGAAAAATGGACAGGAAATTAACCTCAAATTGGATGCGTTTAATTATTACCGCTATGGGGCCATTAAAGGAAAAATTACCTATGTATCGCCTTCTGACGTGAATAAAACTTTTTATTGTTTGGCCACGATATACAAGTACAACCCCAATATTGTGCTCAAAGCCGGATTCAGTCTAAAAGGAGAAGTGATCATAGAACGCATGCGGTTGTACGAATATATTTTCAAAAAATTGTTCAATAAAATGGATGAAAACATCAATTCATGAGAACGCTAATTTGTTTTGGTTTTCTGGTTTTCACTGGGTTTGCAATTGGACAAAAATCGATGGATTTTGAAGCTTGCCTGCAATTGGCCTTGCAAAAAAACTTGGAAATAAAATTGGCAGGTATTGGCGAAGAAACGGCCAAATACCAATACAAAGCCAGTTATGGTAAATTGGCTCCCACAATCAGCGCCAACGGATTTGATCGAACGCGATACAATCAACTGTACGATTTTCAGACCAATTCTTATGTAGACAATAGCGTACGCGAATTTCGGGGTACGGTTCGCGGAACATTCAATCTATTTGCTGGTTTTAATGTGATTAATTCCATAAAGATGCAAAAGAATGAGTATGCAATTGCGCAAGTTACATCCAAACAAATTGGTCGTGAAATTACTATTTCGCTGGCCGAAAAATACATTACTATTTTATATTTACAAGAGTTAATTGCAGCCAATGAAGCGCTGATTAAATCGAGTGAAAAACAATTGGATGTGGCACAATTAAAATTTGATGCGGGGGTAATTTCTGAAAGTGAGTTGTTTAAAATTAAATCCCAAAAAGCGACTGAGGAATTGGAATTACTGAGCAACCAAAACAAATTGACTGAGAATTGGATCGGTCTAAAACAAGTACTCAATCTACCCATTAGTGAAGAGCTACTTCTACTAAAACCAGAAATCAAACTCGATCAAACGGTAGTATCCACAACGAATTCATTTGAGCTTGCCAAACAAGCACTCGAAATACATCCGCTCAACAGCATGAGTATGCTTAGAGAAAAGAAAGCAAAAGCCGCTTTGGCAGTAGCCCGTTCTAATAGGTACCCCAATTTGAATGTAGAATATTTGTATCGCACCTCCTATTTTCCGGATAACGAATTGGTGAGCTCCGATTTGCAATTTGACCGAAATAGAAATGGGTTTTTAGGCATCAATTTGGTAATGCCGATATTTAATCAACTGACTACCTTTTCTAAAATTAAAGTGGCAAAGGGCGCATATAAACAAGCCCTAGTGAATACAGAAATTATTCGCAATCAAACTACCAGAGAGGTAATGAAAGCAATTACCGACACCAAAACAGCCCTAAAAAAAGTAGAAGCTGCAACCCTGGCCTATGCCTATGCGAAAAAAAGCTTTGAGGCTGACGCCCTGAAATTTGAATTGGGAAAAATAAACATCAACGAATTGAATACCACCAAAAAAGCATTTAGTACTTCCCAAACCGAATTAATTCAATCAAATTATGAATTGATGTACAATAATGCCTTAATTAAATTCTATTTGGGCGAGGATTTTAAATTATAAACAGCCTAAAAAATCAACTGAATTTCTTTGAGATCAAAGGCCAACAATTGATCGAATTCGTTTCTTACCTCTAATTTTCCATCCTTGTTTACCCCTTCAATACTGCCGTTAAAACTTCCGTGAGGTGTTTGGAATGCAGAAGGTATTCCTTTGCGAAACAACCAATTTTGGTAGTTAAAATGGCACGATTCACGCTCTTTTTCCCAATTGCTTAGCATGAATTCTATAAGCGAAACTATTTTTTCTAACAACAGTTGCTTATCAAAGGTTTGCTTACAAATGGCGGCAAGTGAAGAAGCATTTGGGTAGCCTTCAAAACTAATTTGGTTTACATTTAATCCTAAACCAACGATCGAAATTACGTTTTTGTCACTTTTGTGGATATTCTCGATGAGAATTCCGCCAATTTTTTTGTTTCCTGACATAATGTCGTTTGGCCACTTGATAGCCAATTCTGGAATTTCGAAGGCCTGTAAAGCCGAGTGCACAGCTACAGAAACAGCAATGATTAACTCGAACGGATCTTCCTTTTGCGTATAGAATTCACGAACTAATATGCTTGTTATGAGGTTTTTACCAGGCTCAGAAACCCAAGTTGCTCCCCGTTGTCCTCTGCCATTGGTTTGGTGTTCTGCAGTTACCACGGTAAAATTGGGAAGCATGTCTAAGTCTTTATTTGACTTTAAAAAGTCATTGGTAGAAGCTATGGCATTGAGTTTGACTTGTATCATGGGAACGCTTTACATCAAAGCCGATTTAATGTTGTGTTAAGGTTCAAAATTAATGACAAAAAATGATAACTTTGCAATCCTATATATAAAATAATAAATGGCTAAAAAGACTGTAAATAATGATGTTTTACTATCAAACATCATCAAAGGAATTGAAGAGGTAAAAGGAAATGATATTGACATTCTAGATTTGCGCGAAATTGACAATGCGGCCTGTGATTATTTTATCATTTGCAACGGAAATTCAAATACTCAAGTAAATGCCATTGTGAATTCTATTCAAAAAACGGTTTCGAAATCCATTAAAGACAAGCCTTGGCATGTTGAAGGAAGCGACAATGCCGAATGGGTGCTCATGGATTATGTGAACATTGTGGTGCATGTATTTCAAAAACACATTCGCGAATACTACAACATCGAAAGCCTGTGGGGTGATGCAAAAATTACCACCATCGAAAACAAATACTAAAGAAATTTACGTGTATGACACCAAATAATAAACCCAATCCTAAAGGAATGAAAATTAGTCCATGGCTTGTATATGCTGTGGTAATTGCTATTTTCTTATTCATCAGTTTTGCTACTGGCGGCTCAAGTTTTCAAGAACCAGCCAAAACTACTTCGTCCAAATTCAATTCGTATTTAGAATCTGGCGATATTCAAAAAGTAGTGGTTTACAATAAAACAGAAGCCGAAGTATTCTTAACCGAAAAAGCCCTTAAATCGGCTGCCCACAAAGCAGTTGCCAAAGACTTGCTGAACAGACCCAACAAAGGTCCTCACTATACTTTTGATATTGGAAATGATGAGATTTTCCAAAAAAAATTAGAAGATGCCGTGGCCAAAGGAAAATTGAAAGACTACAACTTTGTGCCCAAAAGCAATTGGAGTGAAATCCTAATTAATTTATTGCCGATCTTGGTTATTATTGTAATCTGGATTTTTATCATGCGCAGAATGAACGGGGGCGCTGGTGGCGGTGGCGGAGGACAAATTTTCAATATCGGCAAATCAAAAGCCAAATTATTTGACGAAAAAACCGACATCAAAACCACCTTCAAGGATGTAGCCGGATTAGAAGGTGCCAAAGAAGAAATACAAGAAATTGTTGAATTCTTGAAACACCCCGAAAAATACACCAATCTTGGAGGAAAAATCCCTAAAGGTGCTTTATTGGTAGGCCCTCCGGGAACGGGTAAAACCTTATTAGCAAAAGCCGTAGCTGGCGAAGCCAAAGTGCCCTTCTTTTCGCTTTCGGGTTCAGATTTTGTAGAAATGTTTGTAGGTGTTGGAGCTTCTAGAGTACGTGACTTGTTTAAGCAAGCCAAAGAAAAATCTCCGGCAATCATTTTTATAGACGAGATTGATGCCGTAGGTAGAGCCCGAGGAAAAAGCAATTTTTCTGGCGGAAACGACGAACGCGAGAACACGCTAAATCAGTTGCTTACCGAGATGGATGGATTTGGAACCAATTCGAATGTAATCGTTTTGGCAGCAACCAACCGCGCCGACGTACTAGACAAAGCCCTATTGCGAGCCGGACGTTTTGATCGACAAATTTTTGTAGATCTTCCAGACATTAGAGAACGCAAAGAAATCTTTGAAGTACATCTTAAGCCATTGAAAAAAGTAGAAGGCTTGGATACCGACTTTTTGGCCAAACAAACCCCTGGTTTTTCGGGTGCCGATATAGCCAATGTATGCAACGAAGCGGCCTTGATTGCTGCACGTAACAACAAAGAAGCAGTAGACAAACAAGATTTCTTGGATGCCGTAGATCGTATTGTTGGCGGATTAGAAAAGAAAAATAAAATTGTTACTCCCGAGGAAAAGAAAGCGATAGCTATACACGAAGCGGGTCATGCCACTGTGAGTTGGATGTTGGAACATGCGGCTCCTTTGGTGAAGGTAACGATTGTGCCCCGTGGACAAAGTTTGGGTGCCGCTTGGTATTTACCAGAAGAACGCTTAATTGTTCGACCTGACCAAATGCTCGACGAAATGTGCGCCACAATGGGCGGACGTGCCGCAGAGAAGGTGACTTTTAACCGCATTTCTACTGGCGCATTGAGTGATTTAGAAAAAGTATCCAAACAAGCAAGAGCTATGGTTACCATTTATGGATTGAACGAAAAAATTGGAAACGTGACCTATTATGATTCTTCGGGTCAAAGCGAATACAACTTCTCTAAACCCTATTCTGAAGAAACAGCTAAAGTCATTGACGAAGAAATCTCGGCCTTGATTGAAAGCCAATACCAACGCGCGATTCAAATTTTGGAGGAAAACAAAGACAAATTGAACAGTCTGGCTGACATCTTAATAGAAAAAGAAGTGATCTTTAAAGACGATTTAGAGGCAATCTTTGGCAAACGAAAATATGGTGTTCAAGATGCCGAAGAAGTTGTTTCAGCAGAGTCTGAAGCTGTTTCTGATATCACAACTGAGGAATCAACCGAGACTGTCACAGAAAGTTCTGACGAATAATCAATTATAATTCGGTATAAACCCAAAAAATCTTAATTCAAAACGCAATTGAATTAAGATTTTTTTATCTTTGGATGTTTCCTTAATAAATTAACTACTTAGCAGTAAACTATGAGTCTTTTCAGAAAATTTTTTGGCGTGGGTTCTGATGCTTCTGACGAAGATAGTCAAAGCGAATTCAATGCGCAAGCGCAACAAAATACTCCTGTCGACGAACGATTCATGTATAATTTCAAGAAAAATGGCGGTAAATTTTTGTATTGCACTGACCCTTCAGAAGTTAATGAACAATTTGAAAATATATTAGAAGAAAATGATTGGTATGAAAGCGAAGTAATTTGTTACGAACCCAAATTATTCCCATTACTTGATGACAATAAATTGTTATACAAATCACCCAATCAACCTAAATTTCTGTTTGCATCTTGTGAAAATCTAATTGCCGACGAAGGTTCAATTTTGTTTTCATCCAACCAAATTAAACAAAACAAACCCGACGCACTTCCAGTAAACATTGTAATTTATGCTACTACGAGTCAAATCTTAGAAAGCAAAAGTGATGGGCTTCGTGTAATTAAGAAGAAGTACGATAAAGATTACCCGACCAACATTACTACCATAAAATATTTTGAAAAAGCAAAAGAAGAGGATTTTTTACAATACGGAAGTTCGGCCAAAAACCTATACCTCTTGCTGTTAGAAGATTTGTAGCATGAATGAAACCCTTCTAAGAGCGCTTACCGGAAGTTTATATGTGGCAATTGTGCTAAGCGCCTCTTTATTTTATCCTTCATTTTTAGTTTTATTTGGTCTTTTTTTGGCCATTGCCATTTGGGAATTTTGTCAATTGGTGCAATTGCCCAAAATACTGCCTGTTTTTTTTGGCTTGGCCACCTACCTCCTCTTTATTTTTTTTAAATTTAGTGAAACAACCGAGTTGCTAATGCTGCTGCTTACGCTATTTGTATCTGCCAGAGCGACCAGCTTTATGCTGCGTTCGGATTCCAATATTTTACCTAAGAATTCAAAGCTGGTGTACCTTATAGGGTATGTTGTATTGCCATTTATTTTATTAGCAAAAATCCCCACTTTAGATCAGGAGTTCAATTCATGGACGGTAATTGTGGTCTTTATTTTAATATGGATAAACGACACCTTTGCCTATTTGGTAGGGAAAAATTGGGGAAAGCACAAATTACTAGAACGGGTATCTCCCAATAAAACCATCGAAGGATTCCTTGGCGGCTTAGTATTTACCATGCTTTTTGCAGTAGTATTTAGCTACTATACGCTGTATCTGTCTGTAGTAAACAGCTTGTTCTTTGCCATAATTTGCTGTGTAGGAAGTACTGTTGGCGACTTGGTTGAGTCCAAATTTAAGCGAATTGCTGGAGTAAAAGATAGCGGAAAACTCCTCCCCGGCCATGGAGGTATTTTAGATCGGTTAGATAGTATTATATTTGTGGCACCTTTAGTTTTTTTATTTTATAAAATCTTAGCTTATGTTTCATAAAGAAGGCGGTAAAATTATTTTAATAGCAACAACCCTCACTGTTGTTTTTTTGCTATTGGCAGATAAATTCATCAAAATTGGATGGTTACTCATGACCATCGAATTGCTCATTCTAGCTTTTCTAATTCTAATTCTACAATTCTTCCGGAATCCACAACGCGATGTAGAAGTAAATGATTACCACATCATTGCGCCTGTAGACGGAAAAGTCGTGGTGATTGAAGAAGTATTCGAAGAAGAGTATTTTAAAGACAAGCGGCTGCAAGTATCTATTTTTATGTCGCCCATAAACGTTCATGTTACCCGATACCCTGTAAACGGAAAAGTAAAATTTAGCAAATACCATCCCGGAAAATACTTGGTGGCTTGGCATCCAAAGGCCAGTACCGAAAACGAACGCACCACCATAGTAGTTGAAAATCGTATTTTTGGCGAAATTTTATACCGTCAAATTGCCGGAGCCTTAGCCCGAAGAATAGTGAACTATGCCGAAGAAGGCATGCAGGTTCGTCAAGGAACGGATGCAGGATTTATAAAATTTGGCTCCCGAGTTGATTTATTTTTACCCCTAGGCACTTCCGTTACTGTGAGCCTTAATCAAAAAGCGGTGGGTGGCAAAACTATCCTTGCAACTAAAGAAGCATGAACTCATCCGATTTAGATACCCGATTTGACGAAGCTGTCGAGATGGCTACAGCTATGACCCAGGCATCTTTACCGCAAGATGTACAATTGCGTTTGTATGCCAACTATAAACAGGCCACACAAGGCAATGTTGAACTCAATCAAACGACTTCCTTTCATTTGCGCGATGCGTTTAAAACCAACGCCTGGATGCAAATCAAACACATTTCTATCGAAGAAGCCAAAGAGAATTACATCGCAATCATTCATTCCTTAGTAAAAAAATAAATTCATGAAACTACGCAATCTTTTGTTTTACAGTATAAGTTTGCTGGTATTTGTTTCGTGCAACCGCAAAAAACTTACCGAAGTTGTTGAAGTTCCCTTGCCTAGTAAAGAAGATAAATTGGTAATAGGCAATCCCGAAGATGTGAAAGCCGACGAAGGCGTTTTTGAAATGACTCCACTGCCATATAAGTATGAAGCAATGGCTCCTGCGATCGATGTGCTCACTATGGAAATTCACTATTCCAAACACTATCTAACGTATACCAACAACCTCAATAAACTAATTACTGGAACCGATTTAGCTTCCTTGGCAATAGAAGAGATCCTTAAGAAATCAACTGCGACAAATATGGATGTAAGAAACAATGCAGGCGGATATTACAACCATACCTTCTTTTTTGAAGGCTTAGGCAAAGGATCCAAAACGCCAAAAGATAGCTTGGCCTCTGTAATTACTCGTGATTTTGGCTCCTTAGAGAATTTAAAAACACAATTTACAGATGTAGCCTCAAAGCAATTTGGTTCGGGTTGGGCTTGGTTAATTCTAGACAATACAGGAAAATTACAGGTATGTAGCACGCCAAATCAAGACAATCCGTTGATGCCTGTTGCAGCCACAAAAGGAACGCCTTTGTTGGCTCTTGATCTCTGGGAACATGCCTATTACCTGAACTACCAATACAAACGCAAAAAATACATCGAAGCCTTTTTTTCGGTAATCAATTGGACAAAAGTGGCGGAACGATTTGACTCGGCCAATTCATCAGAAACACCCTAAACGGCGTGCAAACCAACTACCCTAAGATCCGAAAAATAGAGAATTTGCACATCGCCTTGTGGTTGCTCAAAGATACTTGTTGGGTTATGTCTTTTAAAACGGCAGGAATGGTGATGATAATTCCTACGGTAAGCGTGGCCTTATACCTTACTTATAAATTGAGAGACAGCACTACCGAACTGCTGCATAATCTAGCTGTTTGCTGTTGGATTTTGGCCAATTCGGTTTGGATGACCGGAGAATTTTATGCCAATGACGGCTATCGACCTTATGCCACCGTGTTTTTTATTAGTGGATTGCTGCTGGTTGCTTACTTTTATCTGTTTGCTCAACATAAAAAAACCCAAGATTAAGTCTTGGGTTTTTCATTTATTTTAAACTACTGAGTCGTTCTTCGATAGCCGCTATTTTGGCAAGGGCATCGGCTTCTTTTTTTCGTTCGATTGCCAATACATTCTCTGGAGCTCCGGCCACAAATCGTTCATTGCTTAATTTCTTTTGTACCGAAATCAAAAATCCTTGGTTGTATTTGAGTTCTTCCTCTAGTTTAGCAACTTCTTCTTCTATATTGATAGCGCCAGTTATTGGAATAAAATACTCGTTTGATTTTACGCGAAAAGACAAAGCTCCGTTTACTTTTTCGGTTCCATACTCCAGTTGCGAAAGGTTGCCTAATTTGGTAATTACGGCGTCAAAATACGTGGTAAACTGATCGTGGTTGATGACTTTCAATTCGATCGCATCTTTGAAAGGTAAATTTTTCTCTTTTCGGATGGTGCGGATTCCAGAAATTACCTCAATTACGGTTTCAAATTGCGTTAAGATGGATGCATCAAATGATTTTTGCGCAGGCCAAGTAGATACAATCAGTGCTTCTTCGGCCGAACGATCTTGAATTAAATGCCAAATTTCTTCGGTGATGAACGGCATAAAAGGATGCAACAATTTCATGTTTTGTTCCATCATGTAAATAGCGCTGGCATAGGTTTTGGCATCAATGGGTTGCTGGTAGCCTGGTTTGATGATCTCTAAAAACCACGAACAAAAATCATCCCACACCAATTTGTATATGGACATCAACGCATCAGATATGCGGTATTTTTCAAAATGATCTTCGATTTCTACCAAGGTGTGTTGCAATTTGGCATCGTACCAAGCTATCGCCACTTTTGACGATTCGGGTTGTGGAATCGACTCACTTACCTCCCAACCTTTTATGAGTTTGAAAGCATTCCATATTTTGTTGGTAAAGGCTTTTCCTTGGTTACACAACTCTTCGTCAAACATAATGTCATTTCCGGCTGAGGCGCTCAATAACAAGCCTACACGTACCCCGTCGGCACCAAATTGATCAATCAAGTCGAGTGGATCAGGCGAATTGCCCAATGATTTGGACATTTTACGACGGAACTTGTCGCGCACCAAACCGGTTAAATAGACGTTGGTAAATGGTTTCTTACCGGTGTATTCATAGCCCGCAATGATCATGCGTGCTACCCAGAAAAACAAAATATCCGGGCCAGTCACCAAATCATTGGTGGGGTAATAGTACTTAAATTCTGGATTTTCGGGATCCATAATTCCGCCAAATACCGACATTGGCCACAACCAAGAAGAAAACCAGGTATCTAAAGCATCGGCATCTTGACGCAAATTAGCGATTGTAAGTTGTGCATTATTTGTTTTGGCTTGAGCCAATTGCAAAGCGGCTTCGGCTGTTTCGGCCACCACAAAATCTTCTTTTCCTTCGCCATAGTAATAAGCCGGAATTTGTTGGCCCCACCACAATTGACGGGAAATATTCCAATCGCGTACATTTTCTAACCAATGACGGTAGGTGTTTTCAAATTTTTTGGGGTATAATTTAATTTCATTTGATTCTAAAACGGCCGTAATAGCGGGTTTTACTAAGTCCTCCATTTTTAAAAACCACTGATCAGACAAACGTGGTTCAATTATCGCCTTGGTGCGCTCAGAGGTGCCCACTTTATTGAGGTGCGTTTCGGTTTTGGCTAAAGCACCGATGGAATCTAACTCTACTGCAATTTCTTCGCGCACCACAAAACGGTCTTTCCCGGCATAATGCATGCCGTGTGCCGATAAGGTAGCGTCGTCGTTAAACACATCTATGATCTCCAACTGAAATTTATCGCCCAGCATTTTGTCGTTTACATCGTGGGCGGGTGTTACTTTTAGACAACCGGTACCAAATTCCTTATCGACATACTCATCGGCGATGATGGGAATTAAACGATTGCAAATGGGCACACGCACCAATTTTCCGTGTAGGGCTGTGAAGCGCTCGTCATGGGGATTGACGCAAATAGCGGTATCCCCAAAAATGGTTTCGGGACGCGTGGTGGCCACTGTGATAAATTCGGAAGTGCCTTCTATTTTATACTTGATGTAAAATAATTTGCCTTGTTGTTCTTCGTAAATAACTTCCTCATCAGAAAGTGTGGTTTTGGCTTGTGGATCCCAATTGACCATGCGGTAGCCGCGGTAAATTAAGCCTTTGTTGTATAGATCTACAAACGAACGAATTACCGAGGCCGACATGTCGGGGTCCATGGTAAATTTGGTTCTGTCCCAATCGCAGGAGGCGCCCAATTTTTTTAATTGCTCTAAGATAACCCCGCCGTATTTGTGTGTCCATTCCCAGGCATGTGCTAAAAATTCTTCGCGCGACAAATCATTTTTGTCAATGCCTTGTTCTTTTAGTTTGGCAACTACTTTGGCTTCGGTGGCAATCGAGGCGTGATCGGTTCCTGGTACCCAACAGGCATTGAATCCTTTGAGGCGAGCTCTACGAATTAACACATCCTGTATGGTATTGTTGAGCATGTGACCCATGTGTAAAACTCCCGTCACATTGGGCGGTGGAATAACTATGGTGTAGGGCGTACGCTGGTCGGGAGTAGAATGAAAATAGTTGTTTTTCATCCAGTAATCGTACCATTTTTGCTCGATGGTTTTGGCGTCAAATTGATTGGGTAAGCTCATAGCAGGTATATCTCTGTAAATTAATTTTAGTATCGTGGTATTCTAGCCCCGATTGCAGCGGCATCCTTTTTTGAAGCATGAAAAAAAGATACAGCGAAAAGCGGGAAAATAGCGGCAAAACGCAATTTAGTACTGCTACAAATAGGCAGCAAACCGCTGCAAAAGTAAAGAAATAGGCCCGTATAAAAAATTGTGACCGATATATTTGCGAATTGAACAAAAGAAAGTATTTTTACTCTACGTAGTTTTATAAATATAGCCCTTATGAAAAATTATATCGCCCTGTTTACCTTGCTTGTTAGCTCTATTATCTTTGCTCAAAAAGGGGCCAAAATAGAATTTTCTTCCCCCGATAATACCATTGATTACGGAAAGGTATACAAAGATACAGACAGTGGGATTCGTTCGTTTGAATTTAAAAATACCGGCGATGTACCCTTGATTATTTCGAATGTTCAATCTACCTGTGGCTGTACCATCCCAACCAAACCAACCGAACCAATTATGCCAGGTAAAACTGGGAAAATAGACGTGAAATACAACATGAGTCCCGGACCTATTCGCAAAACCATCACGGTGGAATGCAATGCGATTAACATCGAAAATGGCAAAGTGGCCATCAAGATAAAAGGAGAAGTACTGCTCAGGGAAACGGTAAACGTGCTCGAAAAGAAAAAAGGCATGCCAACCAGTGAATATTAACTAAGAGCTTTCGAAAGAAAGCTTTTTTTATGTTCTAAAGTCATGAAATAATTGTGTAAGATCGCATTGGGTTGCCGGTAAATTTTTGCAAATTTGCAGCTCAAAATAAATCCTATGCCAAAAATATCGCACAAAGGCATTGCCATGCCCGAATCGCCCATACGAAAACTCGTACCCTATGCCGAGGTAGCCAAAAAGAAAGGACACAAAGTGTACCATTTGAATATTGGACAACCCGATATCGAAACACCAGAAGTGGCTCTAAATGCTGTACGAAACTTTGATTTTAAAATATTAGAATACAGCCATTCTGCCGGATTTGAAAGCTACCGAACTAAATTGGCCGCTTTCTACCAAAAAGGGGGATTGCCGATAAATGTGGCCGACATCATCATTACCACAGGCGGATCGGAAGCCTTGCTGTTTGCGATGGGAACCACCATGGATCAAGGAGACGAAATCATTATTCCGGAGCCTTTTTATGCCAACTACAACGGATTTTCTGTGGCCTCTGGTGTAACTGTGGTACCTGTAATCTCTTCGATTGATACCGGATTTGCCTTGCCTCCTATTGCCGAATTTGAAAAACTAATTACCCCAAAAACCAAGGCCATACTTATTTGTAACCCCGGAAATCCTACCGGGTATTTGTATTCAAAAGAAGAATTGTTGCAATTGGCCGACTTGGTCAAAAAACACGATTTGTATTTAATTGCCGATGAAGTATACCGGGAGTTTACCTATGACGGCGGCGTACATTATTCGGTGATGAATTTACCCGGACTCGAAGAAAATGCCATTATGATTGATTCGGTATCCAAACGCTACAGCATGTGCGGAGCCCGAATTGGTTGTATCGTTTCTAAAAATAAAGCAGTAATGGCAACAGCCATGAAATTTGCTCAAGCAAGATTAAGCCCGCCTACTTTTGCGCAGATTGCTAGCGAGGCTGCGATTGATACTCCTGCCAGTTATTTTGAGGCGGTAATCGAAGAATACAAAGAACGCAGAGACACCTTAATTGCAGGCTTACAAGAAATACCGGGTGTAAAAGTAGCCTCACCCAAAGGGGCCTTTTATTGCATAGCCGAATTGCCAATTGACAATGCAGATACCTTTGCACAATGGTTATTGGAACATTATGATTTACAAGGGGAAACAGTAATGGTAGCGCCAGCTGCTGGCTTTTACTCAACACCTGGCGTGGGCCTCAAAGAAATTCGCATTGCTTATGTCTTGAAAAAACATGATTTGAAACGGGCTGTCGAAATTCTAAAAGACGCAATTCTAGTTTATAACAACATCTAATTTCAATAAATTGATAAAAAAAGGCTTCCTGTTTAGGAAGCCTTTTTTATTTATCGTTTCATAGAGAAGTGCGATTTAAATGTACTCGGTTCGCCTTTTTCGTTTTTGTATTCAATTTTAAACCAATAATCTGTGGAGGGCAATGGCTTTCCGTTAAAGGTTCCATCCCAACCTAATCCATTGGGTTGAATTTGCTTGATCAATTTACCAAATCGGTCATAAATATATATCTGTGCATCCGGCTGATCGGCCAAATCAGAAATATTCCAGTAGTCGTTGTAGGTATCATCATTGGGGGTAAAGAAGTTGGGGTAATCAATGATGCGCACTTCTAGCGGCGCCAATTCCCCGCAACTGTTTCGTACAATGATATAATGGAATCCAGAAGTTAAATTGGTGAAATAATTTTGCGATTGAAAAGGCCCGCCATCCAATTGGTATTCGTAGAAACCTTGTGGCTCTACATAGACCATAACCAATTGTTGATCGGTAAATTCTGCCGACACTGTGGCTATAGCCGAAATTGGCGGCAATGACGGAGACACTGTTGCCGAAACAGAAGCAGAACAACCGGTAGCGATACTGGTTACTTGCGCACTATAGGTACTTGGAATAGTAGCCACAAAGGTGCTGCTGTTTTGTCCTAAGATTACACCATTTAGGTCTGACCATACAAAAGTGTAGAGCAAGGGGTCCATTTGGGTATCTAAGGTATAGGTAGCACCCGGATTTGGAACACCTGATGCATCGACGCATATCGTCCCTTCTTGGGGCAATCTAAATTCGGGTAAAGAATGAATGTACAAGGTTGCAGTTAATGATGCCGTAGAACATCCACCTAGCGTAGTTGTGGTAAAATGGAAGGTACTGTATTCTGTAGGTGTTCCCGAAATGGTCAATACACCCGCATTAAACTGAGCGATCAATCCGTAAGGTACAGAACCTGAAAGGATAGCTGCTCCGGTTGCACCATTACCCACTGTGTATTGAATAGGAATAATTGGATCATTTACACACAACGTTTGAATTGCCGTACTCGGTGCCGATGTTAAAGCAATAGTTACATTTGGTTTAATTTCTAAACTACCGGTTAAGCTAGCTGTCGAACAACCTCCAAAAGTAGTAATCGTGTAATTTGAAGTTCCAATTACTACAGATGAACCAGAAATGGTAACTACCCCAGCGGCATAAGAAGAGGTGATTCCTGCAGGCATTCCACTTAGTGTGGCCCCTAATGCTCCGTTTCCTAAAGTGTATTCGATGGGAGTTAATGCTGCTCCATTACAAATTGACTGTGAAGAAGTAGCTGCAGCAGAAGTTAAGCTAATCGTCGCATTTGGATTTACTTTAATTCTTCCTTGCACCGGAATCGATGGGCATCCGCCGCTCGTATTAATTTGGAAATTAAAAATTCCTGCAACTGTGGGTGTTCCGCTAATTGTATAAATACTGGTCGTGGAATCAAATACACCGGTTACTCCTGCTGGGAAACTTCCACTTCCAGGAACCAATGCAGCACTCGTACCTCCATTGCCTACTAAGTAGGTAATCGGAGAGATTGGGATATTAATACACAACTCTTGACTTGCCGTTGCGGGTAATGACGTTATGGTTATGGTTGCAGGTGGATTAACTTGAATAGAACCGCTTGAAGATGCCGTTGTACAAGTATTTCCGGTAGTTACAATTCCAAAAGTCAAAGGGGTTGCCGTAATTGTTGTTGGGGTGCCCGAAATGGTCAAAGTGGTTCCAGTTAAAACTGCAGTTACTCCTGAAGGCAAGCCTGTAACTGTTGCTGCAGTTGCCCCACCTCCTATAGTGTAAGTTATTGGGGTGATCGCATTCGTTAAACAAATCGTTTGATTTTCTGAAGCTACAGTTGAGGTCAATACCAAGGTATGAATCGGATTTACGTTGATGCTACCCGAATCTGTAGCCACTGTACACGTATTTCCTGTGGTGGTGATGTTGTATGTAAAGGGAGATCCTGTGGTAGTGGTTGGTGTTCCTGAAATGGTCAAGGTAGTTCCAACAACTACGGCGTTTACCCCTGCCGGAAGACCTGTAACATTGGCACCGGTTGCGCCGCCACCCAACGTATAGGTGATGGGAGTGATCGCTGTGTTTACACACAAGGTTTGGGCCTCGGTTGAGGCAACTGACGTTAAAGCAATTGTATGAACCGGATTTACCGTGAAGCTTCCTGATGCTGAAGCCAACGCACAACTGTTTCCACTAGTAGCAATGGTATAGGTAAATGGTGATCCTACTAATACCGTTGGCGTTCCAGAGATCGTCAAGGTAGTTCCTGTTACCGCTGCTGTGATTCCTGTTGGTAAGCCCGTTACGTTGGCTCCGGTTGCTCCTCCGCCTAAAGTATAGGTAATTGGGGCAATCGCTGTATTGACACAAAGCACTTGGTTTTCGGTTCCAACAGCCGAGGTTA
>CANKLE010000012.1 GCA_947483075.1 Flavobacteriaceae bacterium
TGTACAGCAGCCACCGATGGCGGCACAATCACGATCAACCCGATCCATACGATTGCATTAACCTCTGCAGCTTCTACCGAAACGCAGTCTATCTGTGTGAGCACAGCACTTAGTTCAATTACCTATACGTTAGGTGGTGGCGCAACGGGAGCGAATGTAACGGGCTTACCAACAGGGGTAACCGCAACAGTTGCCGGAACTACTTTGACCATCTCGGGAACTCCAACTACTACAACAGGTTCTCCATTCACTTATGCCATCACCACCACCGGAAATAGCTGTACAGCAGCCACCGATGGCGGCACAATCACGATCAACCCGATCCACACGATAGCATTAACCTCTGCAGCTTCTACCGAAACGCAGTCTATCTGCGTGAGTACAGCACTTAGCCCAATTACCTATACGTTGGGTGGAGGAGCAACGGGCGCGAACGTAACGGGCTTACCAACAGGAGTAACCGCTACAGTTGCCGGAACTACTTTGACCATATCGGGAACGCCAACTACAACCACAGGTTCTCCGTTTACTTATGCTATCACCACCACAGGAAATAGCTGCACTGCAGCCACCGATGGCGGCACAATCACGATCAACCCGATCCACACGATAGCATTAACCTCTGCAGCTTCTACCGAAACACAGTCTATCTGTGTGAGCACAGCCCTTAGTCCAATTACCTATACCTTGGGTGGCGGCGCAACGGGTGCGAATGTAACGGGCTTGCCTGCAGGAGTTACAGCAGCCGTATCGGGCACTACCGTAACCATATCGGGCACCCCAACAAGCACTGCGGGATCTCCTTATGTATACAACATTACTACAACAGGTAGTACCTGTTTGGTTGCAACCGATTCAGGAATAATTAATGTAAAAGCAAGACCAGTATTGAACCCAATTTCAAATCAGGACTATTGTCCTTCAGTTCTGGTTCCAGCATCAAATTGGACATCAACACCTGCTGGAGCAACCTATGCATGGACAAACTCAAATTCAACCATAGGACTGGCAGGATCTGGAATCGGCAGTACACCAAGTTTCACTTCGGCTAATGTTACAGCGATTCAACAAATAGCTACAATTGATATCCTACCAACGTTAAATGGCTGTGTCGGAAGTGCCGCATCTTATACGGTAACAATTCATCCCAAACTAATTCCTCAATTTGCTTTTGGTAGCCTGGTTCAATTGTGTGAGGGAAGTACACCGCCAGCGCTTCCCGTAACCACAACAAACACGCCGCCTATATCGGGCAGCTGGTCGCCTGCATCAATATCATCCACGACTAGCGGAAACTATGTATTTACACCAAGCTCAGGACTTTGTGTGGTGTCGGCAACCCTGCAGGTATTGTTGAGTCCACTTCCCGTGGTGAGTTTACCTTCAGATGGAATAGTGTGTGTCACCCAAGCAGGGGTATTGGTTTCTAGTTATTCATTAGATACCCAATTAAATCCAAGTCAATATTCATTTGTTTGGTCCTCAAGTACAGGTGTTTTGCCAGCAGAGACGAACCCAAGTCTATTAGTGCCAGCCTCCGGAACTTATTCTGTTCTAGTGACTAATACGAGTTCGCTATGCAGCAATTCGGCCACAGCTGTAGTTGGATCAACCGTAATACCAGAGTCGGCAACCATTAGCTACTCTGCTTTTTTCTCTGATGAACAAGCGGTTACGGTAAATGTTGTGCCAGCAGGGGATTACCTCTATCAATTGGACAATGGCCCATTTCAATCATCCAATTATTTTTACAATATACCGACAGGCGTTCATACGGTAACTGTAAAAAACAGCTGTGATCAATTGGCACCCATTCCATTCCGTATTGTAGATTACCCCAAGTTCTTTACACCAAACAACGATGGATTTAATGACGTTTGGAATGTATTTGATTTATCAGACCAAACAGATGCAACAATTTATTTGTTTGATCGCTACGGAAAATTACTCAAACAAATTTCAACAGTAGGGGAAGGTTGGGATGGAACCTATAATGGGGCCGAAATGCCATCGACAGATTATTGGTTTAAAATTAACTATAAAGAAAATGGACAATTCAAAGAATTTAAATCCCATTTTTCTCTCAAAAGATAACTTGACACCTAAAATATTGGCTAATCCATGCTTGTAATTGCAAGCATGGATTTTTTTATTGCCTAATCTTAATGATTTAATGATGTAAACAAGCAGGCATCGTTACTTAATTGAATATGTTGGTTGGCAAAAGGATAGTCAAAGCGCAGTTTTTTGGGTTTAACAGCGCGTGATTTGTATTTTTTGTTCTTTTAACGAGTTTTGGAGTAGTATATCGAGAATTTTTTTTTGCCATACCGTATTGCTCTAGTTTTGACCTGTAAGAAAATCAAACAATACAGATCAATATGAACAACAAAACAAATTCAACTTCAACTTTCACAACGGGGATAAAACTCGTGGCTGTTTTAGTATTATTATTTGTTTCTTCACTTGGTTTTGCGCAAGATCAATTGCCTGCTAGAGAAAAAGAAGTTGCTTCCACTTCTGCTGAGGCATCAACAGCTTCTGAATCTTTAAACTTCATGTCTTGGTTTATGGGATCAAAACAAAATATGCATACAGATTCAACTTCAAAAGAATTCAACGTAAGCAATAAAAAACAATTGATAAATTCAGGAATTGTACCCAATAGATTATTGCTTAAAACCTTTATGAAAAAAGCAGCGGTATACAATAATGTATTGGTCTAATTACCAAAAACTATTTTTTTATCTGTAATCACCTTTTAAGGTGATTTTTTTTTGTTTTGTTATTAAATTGTTAGCATATTTTTTTTATTATAAAATAAAAATTATGTAATATTGAATGGCAACTTACACGTTTTGCCGTTTGTCGATAAATACCGCATTTTATCGACTTTTTTGGACTTTTATAGTCCGGTCAAAGCTGATTTTAGAATAAAAAATAAAAACAACAGAAAATGATTACAACTTTACTTAAAACTAAATTTAATTCTTTACAAGGTCTTTTTCATACTAGTCCTAAGGCAATTATACTTTTAGTATGTTTAAGTTCAATTTTGTCAGTAAAGGCACAAGTTGCCAATTATACTTTTTCTGAAGCTTCAGGGCAGACATATTCTCCAATTGCTGGAACTGTAGTTACAGGTATGTCTGGCGCGTTTACTACTCCAGCTCCAGTTGTAACTCCCATTGGATTTACTTTTAATTTTAATGGGATTGATTATGTTAACACAACAATATCTGATAACGGGTACATCACTTTTGGAGCAACTAATCCTGCGAACACTTCAGTTCTTCCTTTATCTAGTAATTTGCTATATAGTGGAGCAATTGCAGCTTATGGTGGATATAACCTTCAAAATGCTCCGTCAATTGCAGCTACAGTTCCTGCATATGGTGCATTGACCTCAGATGTATCATATGTGACAACTGGTTCAGCTCCAAATAGGATTTTTACAGTTCAATATAGAAATGTAATCAGAAAGCCATTGACAGGAAATGGTGTTGGTTTGTTGAATATTCAAGTTAAATTATACGAAACCACAAATGTTATTGAAACGTGGTACAATACCTTTGATAATACGAATGCATTAACTTACCAAACAATTTCTGGTCAAGTTGGATTGAGAGGAACTTCAAACGCCGATGTAAATTATAGAAAAGCATCAGCTATTTGGCCTTCAACTTCTGCCGGTGCAATTATTCCTTATACAGGTACAGAAGGAATACCTTTGTCGCTTACTATCTACAACAACTCCGTTACAAAATTCACTTGGACACCGCCTTGTTATGTGCCAATAGGTTTAACAGCATCCCAAATATCGGCATCTGTTGTTTCCTGGACTGCACCATCACCAGCGCCTACGGGTTATGTATATGAGGTGAGAACTTCTGGGGCATTCAATTCTGGTGCAACAGGCTTGTATACCTCTGGCTCAGTTACCTCACCAACTACTACATTTAACTTGTCTGGATTAACTCCGGGAGTTACTTATACCGTTTATGTAAAATCAGCTTGTGGGGGAACAGTTCAAACCACCACTATCGTTCCGGCCTGTTCTTTTGCCAACATTCCATACACGCAAAATTTTGAATCTTCGGCTGTTCCACTTATTCCATCGTGTAATAGCACGCAAGTGTTGGCGGGATCGGCTACAATTTCTAGAGACAATACCGCAACACCTTATTATGGATTTGCCGATAAAAACCTAACTACCAATGGCTTTTTGGCTATGGATTCTTGGTATTATACGCAACAAGTTTATTTTCCGTCGGCAGGAAGCTATCGTCTTTCTTATAAATATGGTGGATCTAGAGAGTTGCCCCAATTTACACAAAAAATGAAAGTTGCTTTTGGCTCAAATAATTTAGCCACGGCAATGACCACCGTTTTAGCAGATCACGATAATATTAAAGAGTCGCCGCTTACTAATGTTATTAATTTTCAAGTATCCGCGGCCGGTAATTACTATGTAGGATTTAACGCTTATGCAGCGGCCAATAATGGTGTGCTTCAATTGGATGATATTGTAATTGATTATTCAACTTGTTTTCCACCCACTGCTTTAGTTTCTGCACAAGTTGCTTCAAATTCTGCCATCATTAGCTGGACGGCTCCTTCGCCTGCTCCTGCTGGTGGCTATGAGTATTACATTTCTACCAGTGCCACTGCGCCCTATTCAACAACTATTCCTACAGGAAACACTGCCGCCGGCGATGTAATTGCAAACTTGGGTGCATTGAATCCGTTGACGACTTATTATTTTTGGGTACGCTCAAATTGCGGAGGAGGAGATGCCAGTCAATGGTCAACCATGGGTACATTCACTACCTTGGCCGAAATCATCTATTGTACCCCAGCGCCTACCAGTGTAGACGGATCAGGGATTACCAATGTAACCTGTGGGGCTATCAATAACACTACAGGAGCAGAAATCAATAACTACCGCGATTATTCAGATCAAATTACCAATGCAGCGCAAACAACTACCTTGAGCGTCGCGATTACCTATAATACATCTGTGTTTGATTACAATACCAAAATTTGGGTAGATTGGAATAACGATGGAGATTTTTATGATGCCAGTGAAAATGTATATACTGGCTTGTCTTCTTCCACTAGTCCGAATACCTTAATTGCCACATTTGTTATCCCAACAACGGTAACCAATGGAGCAATTATCACCAATACTTTGGGTCAACACAGAATGCGTATCGGCGGAGCTGATATTGATACATTAGCAGGAGTAGCCAACGGACAAGGACCATGTTACACCGGCAGTTGGGGTACGTTTGAAGATTACAGTATCTACGTAATTGTTGCGCCACCTGCTTTGACAATCAGTAGTAATTCAATTGGTTTGTGTAGCGGGGAAAGTTCTCCTTGTGTAACCTTAACTTCTCCAAGAACAAACTTCCAAGTATATACTTGGTCGCCATCTGCTGGGGTGAGTGGTAACTCAGCCTGTTATGTGTTCAATCCAACCACCACAACTACCTACACCTTAACAGCGACACAAACTTCAGGGAATTTCTCATCAAACTCAACAACCTATACAGTAACGGTAAACCCGTTGCCTACACCCATTACCATTACGCCTGCAAGTACTTCGATTTGTCAAAATGGAGCTGGCCGACGTCTGATTGCTTCTGGAGGTATCGTTTCTGGTTTGACTATTTTTGAAGAAAATTTTAATGGAGCGACAAATACCTTTACCGCGGTAAATAACTCTACCGGAGGAATTCCAGCAGTATCTACCTGGACTTTACACCCAAGCCCTTGGTCGCGTGGAGGAATGCAATTTAGAAGTAATGACAATTCACAATTTTATTTTTCCGATAGTGATGGTCAAACCTCTTCCGGGATTACCAATACAATTTTAACCTCTCCTACATTTTCTTTAGTAGGGTATACCGAAGCTTCTTTGAGTTTCTGGCATTATTACAGAGGATGGTCATCAGGTACGGCCATGGTTCAAATCTCTATAGACGGTGGACTTACTTGGGATGTGCCTCAAACTACAGCCAGTGGAGCGCCGGTTGCCATTCCGGGAACTTCTTGGAATACGGCTTCTGCGGGAGCTTCTGGTGCATTTGCAAACGTTGTTATTGATTTATCTTCCTATGTAGGAAACGCCAATATGCAAGTACGCTTCAATTATAACGATGCCCATTGGGGCTGGTGGTGGGCTATTGATAACGTAAAAGTTACCGGTAGTGCTGCGTCTTCTGTAGTGTGGAGTCCAATTACTGATTTGTATACAGATTTAGCTTGTACAATTCCGTATACGGGTCAGCCTTTATCTACCGTTTACGTTAGAACTTCTGGTGCGGCCAACTTATTGTATACGGCCAGCGCTTCAACTCCAATAGGTTGTTCTACAAGCAAACAAGTTCCTGTTACGGTAAATCCAATTACACAGGGTACTTCTTCTGCAAATCAAACCTACTGCAGTGTGCCCAATGATTTAACGATTACAGGAAATAGCGGAACGGTTACGGCCTGGCAAAGTTCTACCAATGCTACCACTTGGGTAGGTATTGCGGGTTCTGCATCGAGTACATTAACATCTGCCCAAATTATGACAGCCATGGGTACTGCTCAGCTAAAATATTTTAGAGCGGTAATGACTTTTGGTACCTGTTCATTCTATTCTACTGTAATTACAGTAAGTACCTCCTCAACAACATGGAACGGAACCACTTGGAGTAATGGTGCGCCCGATGCCACTACCATAGGCAAAAAAGTAATTATAGCCGGTAACCTAACTGTAGCTACCGATTTCTCTGCTTGTGCTTTGCAAATCAATTCGGGTGTGGTTACTGTAAATTCGGGAGTTACCCTAACCGTTCAAAACAACGTGTCTGTTGCAGCGGCGGGATCCTTAACATTCGAAAATACGGCCAGTTTGGTTCAGGTGAATAATACCACTAATACCGGGAACATCACCTACAAACGTATCACTACCCCTATGTTGCGTTACGATTATACGTATTGGTCATCTCCAGTTCAACCCCAAACCTTGTTTGCCTTATCGCCCAATACCCTTTCGGATAAATATTTCTGGTGGGATACGAGCATCTACAATTGGAACAATATCGCTGCGCCAGCAACCACTTTAATGAATCCTGGACAAGGGTACATTATAAGAGCGCCGCAAACCTATAATATTTCTGGCGCTACGGCCGCATTTGCCACCCAGTTTGCGGGTGTACCAAACAATGGGGATTACCCCGTTTCGGTAACTGTAAATGGCGCGAATAACTTAAACCTATTAGGAAATCCGTATCCATCGGCAATCAATGCAGATTTATTTGTTTCGGGGAACTCTCCCACATTTGGAGCAGGAACGACCTTGTATTTCTGGACACACAATTCGCCAATCGCCAACAATGTCTATGCAGCCAATGATTATGCGTCCTATAATTATACCGGAGGTACCGGAACTGCCGCTACCAATACAGGCGTAAATACAAATGTGCCAAACGGAAAAATTGCTGCAGGCCAAGCGTTCATGATCAAAGGGCTTGCCACAGGAACGGCAACCTTTAGAAACAATATGCGTGTAGCCGGAAACAACAGCCAATTTTTCAGATTAAACTCGGCCAATACTCAAGAGTTAGATAAAAACCGCATTTGGTTAGATTTCAAAAATGAGCAAGGCGCCTACAAACAAGCGCTGCTAGGATACATCGAAAATGCGACCAACTCGTTTGATACCGGATTTGATGGAGAAATTTTAGAAGCTGGAAATTCAGTGAGTTTCTACAGTGTGCTTGAGGAGAAAAAACTAACAATTCAAGGTCGTGCCTTGCCGTTTGATGCCAGCGAAGAAATTCCATTGGGGTACAGTTCTGCTATGGCTACAACCTATTCTATATCATTGGCACAATGGGACGGATTGTTTGCCAACCAGTTGGTGTATTTAGAAGATAAAGCCTTGAATGTCATTCACAATTTAAGTCAAAACCCTTATCATTTTGTAACCGATGCCGGCACGTTCAACACTCGTTTTGTGTTAAGGTATACCGATTCGGCTTTGGGTGTTCAACCGGTATTCTCAGAAAACGCGGTAATTGTATACAAACAAAACCAAGCTGTTCAAGTAGAAACGGCCAATGAAACCATTCAAAAAGTAGTGATCTACGATTTACGAGGCAGTAAAATTGCCGAGTTAGATGCTGTCAATTCAAACAAAGCCACAATAAATTTACTCAACGTTGCCCAACAAGTTTTAGTCGTGCAAGTCACGAACACGCAAGGGGCTACAGTAGTCAAGAAAATCGTGTTCTAGAAAAGAATTACACAAATAAAATCAGTTTTGTGTTTTTTAGCACAAAGCTGATTTCGTGTCTTTAGTCGTCAAAATTTGCATTTTGTCGAATAGACATAATATTATGTTAAGAGAATATGAATAAATATATATATTAACCAATTATTTAACCCAATTTTTTAAACTATGACTAATTTTTACAATCATTTGAAAGCGAGTTCTAGAGCTCTTTTCAATAAAGGTATTGGAATTTTAGACGGTTCGCCGCCAGATTCCGGTTCAAGTGTCACGAAAACCTCGTGGCTAGTCATGTTTGTGTTGCTTTTGTCTTTATCAATGGGACAAAAGTCTTTTGCACAAACATACCTCACAGAGAGTTTTGAAAACCCCTGGTCTCTTAATGGAGACGGTGTAACTGCTCCTGCCGATGCTGGAATAAATGCACCAACAGGATGGAGTCAAACTCGTGTAACCAATGCAATTGTCCCTGTTGCTTGTACCGGTGGAGCCCACGATTGGGGTCAGATGACCTGGTCATCAGGAACCACTTGGTCTTCATCAAGTTCATATCCTACAGGCTGTGCGCCCTATGGTGGAGCCCCTAGTGCACCGCCTGCCGGAACTAAAGCTTTATGGTTTTACGACGGGAATACCAATGGATCGAGTACCAGGATTATCAGTAGTCCTTCAATAGATCTTTCTGCTTCAACTGCACCTGTGGTGTCTTTTGGATATAGCTATGCAGGAACTGCAGTGGTGAATGTTGTTGGATCACTTGATGGTGGTACAACATGGAATACAATCAATACTATTGCGGCAACTACTGCTGGAAGCTGGGTTACTAAGGTGGTTGCTTTGCCAGCTGCTTATAAAATAGCAACTGCTAAAATTGGTTTTAAAATAGTATCATCTTATGGAAGTTATGACTGTTTTATTGATAATGTAATCGTACGCGAAGGAGTTGCTCCTACTGCTGCTCCAATAACATTTTCAGCAACTGCAGTGACAGCTTCAAGTATGACTCTTGGATGGGTTGATAATTCAACCAATGAGACAGGATATAGAGTGTACAGATCTACCGATAACGTTACCTTTACACAAATAGGAGCGGATATTTCGTCTACTTCTTCTGCAGCTACAGGTGCTGCTTACACTTCTTCTCAAACAGGATTAGTGCCTGGAACTACGTATTACTTTAGAATAGTATCTATTGTTGAAGTTGAATCTGCCTATTTAACAGGTACTCAAGCTACCGCAGCGGCCGCTGTCTATTATTGGACCGGTGCAACAGGTGGAACTTGGGGTACAGCGGCCAACTGGAATACAAACGCAGCTGGTGGTGGTTCAACAAGAACTGTCCCTGCAACTACCGACGTCTTAATTGTAGACGGAGCAGGAACTACGGCTGGAGGAGCACTTTCTATTAGTGTAGATACCGCTAGTTTTTCTATAGGGCAATTGCAAGTTACGAGCAACACCACACTTACATTAGCGTCAAGTGCAGCTACTCAACGAATCATCACTATTACCGGAGGTACTGGAGATGATTTTGTTGTAGGAAGCGGAAGTTCACTTTTGTTGAGTAGTATTACAAACGGTATCTCTATTGTATTTAGTGGAACTGGTAATACTGGTTCAATTGCTGGTACGCTCACTGTAGCAGGAAATAATGCAACTGCAACCAATGCAGCAGCAAACTCTTTCTTAACAACAGGTGGCACAGGAACTTTGGTAACTGTAACCGGTACAATCAATAATACAGCAGCTGTAAACATTACCACCAATGGTAACGTAACCGGTTCTGCTGCAACTTTAGTATTTGGTGCAGGATCTGCCTATAACGTATCAGGTGCAACTACGGGAGCAGCATGGATACCTTTAGCAACTTGGAATACTACTTCTACAGTAACTGTTTCAGGTTTCACTACTTCTACTACTGCACCAACCAATAATGCACAGTCCTTTGGTAATTTCGTTTACAATTCTAGTACCTCAACGGGTACGATGAGTTTCTGGGCAGCCACAACTGCAGCTGTTATAAAAGGAAATTTAACCATTACCAATACGAATACAGGTAAGTTTAGAGCATTAACAGGAGGTACACTTACTGTAAATGGAAACTTAGTGGTTAATGGCGGAACATTTGAAGTAGCCAGTACAACGGGAACTTTAAATATTTTAGGTAATGTTACCCTAAACGGAGGTACGTTTGATGTGGCCCAAGGAGGTGCTTCAAACTTAAACTTGTCTGGTAACTTTACCCAAACAGCCGGTACCCTCACGCAAACCAGTGCTACTGGTGTGATGACATTTGGTGCTGCTGTGGCGCAAACCCTAACTACTTCGGCAGCTGGAGCAAATACCGTGAGCATTCGTGTAAACAATGCAGCCGGTTTAAACCTAGCTTCTGCTTTTGCACCACGTAACGTAACCATCTCTAATGGTTCTATTACAGGTGCAGGAAGTTTAGCCTACGGTGCCTCGTCTATCTTGACGTATAACAGTTCTTTAGGAGCTCAAACTGCCAATGCGGTTGAATTTCCTGGAACTGCAAGTCCAGCTGGATTAGTCGTAAACAATACGTCGGCAAGTAAAGTATTAAACGTGCCGTTCTCAAGATCCTTGGGAGCTGCGGGCGTTTTGGCTTTGACTTCTGGAGTTATTGACAATACAGGCTATGTGTTAACTTTAGCAAATACAGCAACTTCTGCCGTAACCGGTGCTTCGGCTACCAATTACGTGAAAGGTGCTGTAGCGTTAACGTTGCCAGCTAGCTTAGTAACAGGATCTACGTACTTATTCCCAATCGGGAAAGCTACCTACAATCCGTACTCTTTAGTAAATCCAACAACCAATATAGGTGGAACTGTAGTGGTTCTTGCTGAAGTGACCGATGCCAATGCAGGCGGTACCGCTGGAACGTTTATTGCAGGCTTAAACACCAACAGATACTGGTCATCTTCTATCACGAGTGGTGCTGCTAATTTTACCGACTCAAAAGTAAAATTAACCGACACAACTTCGGGTGTTGATGCGATTGCAACAAGTGCTACATTGGCGGGTACATACAGTTTAGCTGGAGGTACAGCCAGTACGATTACGGCTTCTGACTTAACAACTGGTGCTGCCGTAACTGCTCTAGACGGATACTATGTGTTGGCTACAAAATCGACACCTTCTATCTCAAACTTGGCGATTACCAATGCAACAGGTATTTACTGTCCAAGTATTGCGAGAGATGTAACGGTTACCGTTACGCCTTCTGGAAGTGCTATTACTTCGGTAGTCATTAACTACAGTGTAAATGCTGGGGCACCAACGCCAATTTCGTTAACCAATACTTCTGGTAATGACTGGGCGGGTACAATTCCTGCGATCACAGGTACAGGTGTAAAAACAGTTACTTGGACAATTACCGCTACAGATGCAGATACTTTATACAAAACCGTAACCGGAACTTCGTATGTAGATCAATCAGTTACGGCTACTGCTGTTTCTATTGCTGCCTCTAACAATTCATTCTGTGGTGCCGGAGGTACAGTTACTTTAACTGCCTCGTCATCAGATTCATCTGCCATCTATGCATGGACTGCCTTAAATGCAGGTGTGACTTTATCTGCTTCAACTGGAGCTTCTGTAACATCAACCATTTCTGCTACTTCTGATTATAGCGTAGTAGGAACTTTTGCTGACGGACGTTGTAACACCAATGCAGCAGTTGTGTCTATTGGGGTGTACCCATTGCCAACGGCTACGGTTACTACTACTGCTCAGGGAGTTTGTCCGGGAACAAGTGCAACCATTAATTCTGGTTTAACTTCAGGAAATTTCTCAAGTGTATCAATTACAAGTGCACCTAGAGTTGCTCCATCTAATGCTATAACATTAGTTTCTGGTGGCGTTGTAGCTGTTCCACAAACATCAGGTACTCTAGATGACGGAGGTTGGTCTTCAATTCCTGTTGGATTTAATTTTAATTTTTTTGGAACCATATATACTTCAATTAATGTTGGAACAAATGGAACATTAATGTTTGGTACCTATAATGGTACTTCATTAGCGGATTTTACATTTGTAACTTTACCAAGCACTACTGAACCATTAAATATGGTTGCAGTATTAGCAATGGATAATAATCTAGCAGGAGCAGATGGTGGTGCAATCAAATACTGGACTGAAGGTATTGCACCCAATCGAAAATTTGTTGTAAGTTATGAAGCTGTAAAAGAGTATGGCGACACAAAATATAGTACCGCACAAGCAGTGTTTTTTGAAACAACAGGTAATGTTGAAGTACATGTAACTTCTTCAACCAACCTAGATAGAAACAAATTGGTGGGTATTAACAACGGAAACGGAACTGTTGGAGTTTTAGCCTATGCTTCTGGAGCAGCAGCCACTGTTTCTCCACAAAACCCAATTTCTACTGCTTTTGCTTTCCGTTTTGCTCCACCGAGCAACTACACTACAGTTTGGACTAAAACAGATACGTCTGGAACAAGCCAAATTGCTTCAGGAACAAATATTTTTACTCAATCTGTTGCTCCTCTAGAAACTACAACGTATTCTATTAGCTACACCAACCAAACTACACAATGTGCCAATGCACCTGGATCTGCCAATGTGGTAATGGCTGTATTGGGTACACAAGCGCCTGTTGGAGTTAATACTATTGCAAGTGCTTCAACCGTTTGTTACAACGGAAGCACCAACTTGAGTTTAGACTATACTGGATTGACTGACGGAATTGTATTCCAATGGCAATCATCTCCAGATGGAACAAACTGGAGTGATATCGCTACAGCTACCGCTACAACCTATGCTGTTACCGGAATTACTAGCGCTACACAATACCGTTGTAAAATGGTATGTTGTGGTGGAACTGCAACTTATTCTACTGTTGCTCCGATTACCTTTACCAACAACATTGCGACTACTGCAGGAGCAACCCGTTGTGGAACTGGAACTGTTGCTTTATCAGCTACAGGTACTGTAGGTGCGTCTATAGACTGGTATGCTGCCGCTACAGGCGGTACTGCTTTGGCTACAGGAGCTGCAACCTTCACTACTCCTTCAATTTCTGCCAATACTACCTATTATGTAGAGGCGGCTACTGCAGGCTGTTCAAGCCCAAGAGTGGCTGTATTGGCTACGGTTAATACACCACCAACTTTAACGTTGAGTGCTGCTACTGTAGGAATTTGTACAGGATTATCTTCTGGAACAATTACCATTACAGCAGGTAATTTAGATTACGATACCTATTCTTGGTCTCCTGCTACAGGAGTTTCAGGATCTGCCGCTGCAGGATGGGTATTCAATCCATCAGTAAGTACTACCTATGTATTGTCTGCTTCACAATCGGCTGGACTTTGTTCTACAACAGTTTCCTTGCCGGTAACCGTGAGCAGTACTTCTATTTTGGCTTCGGCTTCAAATAGTACAATCTGTCAAGGTACTTCATCTACCTTAACGGCTACAACTACAGTTATTGCTGCAGGGCCACAAACCTTGCCTACGGGTTATTGTGCTGGTGGTGGTGATGCAGGTATCTTTGCTGACGAACAAATTTTCGGAGTATCATTTGGTACTATGAGTAATTTAGTTCAAGCTGAAACTTGTGCTGCCAATTATACCAATTACACTTCAACTGTTGCTGCACCAACTGTAACTGCGGGTGACGTGGTTCCTTTCTCTGTCTTAACCAACGAGTGTGATGGGGCAACCTATTACTCAAACGGAATGTCAGTATTTATTGATTACAACCGTGACGGTGACTTTGATGACGCCGGTGAGCAAGCGTATACTACTTCAGGACTTACCTATTCACCAAGTACACGTGGTGGTAATATTACCATTCCTTCATCTGCTTCAGCTGGTTTAACCAGAATGCGTGTGGTTGTTGTTGAAGGTACAACTTCACCATCACCTTGTGGTACTTACTACTACGGAGAGACAGAAGATTATAAAATCAACATCTTAGGAAGCGTTCAAGGAGCAGGTACATTAAACTACGCTTGGTCTGACGGTACATCTACCGTAGGAACATCCAACGTGTTGACTGCTTCTCCAATGGCAAACACTACTTATACAGTAGTAGCTACAGATCCTGCTACAGGATGTGCTGATACCAAAGTGTTGTCAATTGCAGTTAATCCAGCGCCAATTGCGCCAACTGCAACTGGTTCTACCCAATGTGGTACCAAAGTGCCGGATGCTTTTGTAGCCGATAACAACAGTTACACTACACCAGTATTCAACTGGTATGCTGCCTCTACAGGTGGAGCTGCTTTACAATCAAGTACTTCTACTACCTATACTTCTGCGATTGCTGCATCTACTACTTTGTATGTAGCCGTAGTAAACCCAGTAACTTTATGCGAGAGCGTACGTACACCAGTTGCCATTGATGTAACTACACCAGACGCAATTGTGGTAACTCCTTCTGGATCTGCCGTGTGTTTAGGTTCTAGCTTTACCGTAAATTCATCTAGTGCTACCAACCCGAACTACATTTATACTTTAACTGCAAGTCCTGCAGTAGGAAGTGGTGTATCTGGTTCAGCCGATGGAGCTAGTCAAACGATTACGCCAACTGCAATAGGATCGTATACCTATACTATCTCTGCTTCTGACGGAAACTGTGGTACTACAGCCAACTTTACAGTTGGAGTAAATGTATTGCCTACCATCCTTGCTTCTTCTAATGTATCTCAAATTTGTAACGGAGATTCTGCCATCTTAACTGCCTCTAGCGTAGTAGTAGGACCTCAAACGGTTCCAACAGGCTATCCGTATACAGACAGTTCATCTACTGGTGATGAGCAAATCTTTGGGGTATCATTTGGTACCATGAGCAACCTTTCTCAAGGAGAAACCTGTGCGGCCAATTACACCAATTATTCTGCCACAGTTCCTGCGCCAATTGTATTTGCAGGTGCAAATGTTGATTTATCAGTTGTAACTGACGAGTGCGATGGAGCTACCTATTACTCTAGTGGTATGGCTGCTTATATTGACTACAACCGCGATGGTGATTTTGACGATGCGGGTGAGCAAGTGTATACAACTACCGCAACTACCGCGTCTCCTAATACACGTGGTGGAACAATAACGATTCCTTCTAATGCTTCTGCAGGTCTTACTAAACTAAGAGTTGTTGTAGCAGAAGGGGTTACATCACCACCTTCAACCGGTTTAGGTTCATTTGGATACGGTGAAGTAGAAGATTATGTAATCAGCATCAGAACAGCTGGTCCTACTTATAACTATACTTGGAACCCAGGAAACATTGCTAGCGCAACTGCTACAGTTACTCCTGCCGTAACCACTACGTATACCGTAACGGCAACTGACCAAGTTACAGGTTGTCCAGCTACTCAAAATGTAACCATTACACAAAACGGTGTTATTGTTGCGCCAATTACAAACGGAGCTAACTCAGTTTGTTTGGGTGCCGGAACAGTTGATTTTGACAGTGCCTCAGTAGGGGTTAACTGGACATCATCCAACCCAGCCGTAGCTACAATTGATGCAAATGGGGTTTTCACTCCAGTATCAGTTGGAACTACCACTATTGGAGCCAACATCTATAACGCTACAACAGGTTGTACTTCGTTTGTGGCTAATCCTCAAGCTGTAAATGTTTGGGCGCCATTAGCTGTAACAACTCAACCGTCAGATTCAAGTATCTTGACCAATGAAAACACTTCATTCTCGTTTATTACAACTGGATCAGTTGCAGCGGGTGGATACCAATGGATGGTTTCTGCCGATGGTGTAAACTTTACCAATGTATCAAACGGAGGAGTATATTCTGGAGCTACTTCTGCAACTTTAACCATTACAGCTGCTCAAGCAGACTTGAATGGCTTGTACTACCAATGTACAGTTGCGGGTTATAGCCCTTGTACTACTTTGGTTACCTCAAATGCGGCAGTATTGTCTGTAAAAGAAATTTCTATTACCAACCCAACTTCGGTTACTTTATGTCCAACAGCTTCTAATGGTACTGCTACTTTCACAGTAAGCGTATCGTCAGTAACGCCAGGATATCCATACACCATGGTTTGGGAGATCTTTAACGGAACAGACTGGTTGCCAATTGACAACCAAGCCAACACTTTTGGTTCTGTATCATTTGGTGGCGATGTATTCTCTACAACTTTGGTTGTAAACGGATTATCTACCATCAATTCAGGATGGAAAGTTAGAGCCAATGCCATCAACGAAGCCGATGCTCAATATGTAACTTCTAGCCCTGCAACCATCACGGTTAATGCACCAGCGGTTGTAAGTTCTTCACCGGCTGCTCAATCTATTTGTTATACTGGCGGAAGTACTTCTTTTGCTGTAGTTTATACAGGTGGTACAGCAGTACAATGGCAGTATTCTACCAATAACACTACTTGGAACAATGTAGTAGATAACACCCCTGCAGGAGTAACGTATGCCAATGCGACTACGACTACCTTAGGAGTTACCACTACTGCTTCGACTCCAGCCAATGGAACGTACTACTACAAAGCGTTAATTACCTCACCAAATGCCTGTGATGCAGTTTCTTCTGCTAGCGCACAAATGAGCATCAATACGCCAGCTGTAGCTATTAGCGCTTCAAATGCAGGAATCTGTTCTGGAATTGTAGGTTCGGTTTCTACCTTAACTGCATCTGGAGCAAGCACTTACTCATGGTCACCAACTACTGGTATTTCTGCGAGTACAGGTGCGGTAGTAATTGCCAATCCTACTGTAACCACTACCTACACGGTAACTGGTACTGATGCGTCAGGTTGTATCAAAACAGCTACGCAAACCATTACAGTAAATCCAGTGGTTGCTTTGAGTTCTTCTGTATCTGTGGCTACTGTTTGTCCTGGTGCGTCAACAACCTTGACCGCTACGACTTTAGTTCCTACATCAGGTCCTCAAACCATGCCAGCTGTATATCCTGCAATCAACGTTTTCTATAGCGGTGATGAGCAAATATTTGGTGTTGCCTTTGGATCAATGGATAACTTATATGAAGGTGATGATTGTTCACTCAATTACACTGATTATTCTTCAACCATTGCTGCCCCAACTGTAACGGCAGGTGATGTTGTGCCATTCTCGGTTATTACCGACGAATGTGACGGTGCTACTTACTATTCAAATGGTATGTCTGTATTTATTGACTACAACCGCGATGGTGATTTTGCCGATGCAGGTGAGCAAGCCTATACTACTACAGGACTTACTCTATCACCAAACACTCGTGGAGGAAACATTACTATTCCTTCAAATGTGAGCGCTGGTTTGACCATGATGAGAGTTGTAGTATTAGAATCAACTACTTCGCCTGGTTCTTCAGGAACTATTTATGCTTATGGTGAGGCAGAAGATTATGCGATCAATTTAGTGTCAATGTCTCCAGGAGCGGGTAGCTTAAACTATTCTTGGTCTAACGGTACTGCAGTGGTAGGAACTACCAATGTATTGGCAGTATCACCTTCTGCAACTACTACCTATACAGTAACTGCGACCAACCCAGCTACTGGATGTTATTCAACATCATCACAAACCGTAACTGTAGTTTCAGATGCTTCTATCTCTGCTCAACCTGTAGCAAGTACTACAGTTTGTCAAGGAACAGCGGTAAACTTGAGCGTAACTGCTTCAGGTCCTGGTATTACATACCAATGGTACAAAGACGGTGGAGCCGTTGTAAGTGCTTCGGCAACTACAGCTACTTTAGCCTTAACGGGTATTCCTGCTGAGTCTGGAACCTATTATGTAATTGTAACGCCAATATGTGGTGTAGCCGCTACTTCATCAAATGCAGTAGTATTGGTTAATCCTACACCAACAGCGATCGCGCCAAGCAACACTACTTTGTGTTCAGGATTCTTAACTGCTCCTGTAGCCTTGGTAGGAACACCTGGAAACGTGGTGTTCAATATCTCTGGTGGTGCAGCAATTGGTCTAGCCAATCAAACTGGGGTAACAAGCATTCCAGCTTTCACACCAGTTGCCGGTGCTGCTACGATTACTATTACGCCAACAGCAAATAGCTGTACGGGTACTGCTGTAACGTATACCATTACAGTAAACCAATCGCCAGATGTAGTAACCGTTACTCCGTCATCTACTTCGGTATGTGCCAATGGAGCGGCTACTTTATTGACTGCTGCTACAAACAATGTTACCTTAAATGGTATTCAATTGTATGGAACAGGTGCATTGTCATCTACAGGATTCCCAATTACTTCTTGTTATGGCTACTCGTATTCACAATCTATATACCCTGCCGCATCGCTTACAGCTGCTGGTTTGGTGTCGGGTTCTACGATCAAAGCAATTAGTTATTATGTGTATACTGCAATTGCAGACGGTACCTCAAACCAATGGGTAGTTTATGCAGGAAATACGGCTCAATCGTCGTTTGGTACTGCAACCAGCTGGGTTGCTTCTGCCAACATGACACAAGTGTTTAATGGCACTGTTTCTATGGCAACTACCGGATGGAAAACCATCACCTTTACTACACCAATTGTATGGACAGGTGGTAACTTGGTAATTGGAGTAGATGAGAATCAAGCTTCATTTACTTGTTCAGCCGGATTTGCAGTTGATGCTGGGGCTACCAATAGCTCTATCAGATACTACAGTGATGCGACCAACCCTAATCCTGCGTCACCGCCAACATCTTTGGCTAGATCTACTTCAGTTCCTGCAGTTGTCTTTAGCTGGCAAAGATCTGTAACTCCAGCAGTTACATGGTCTCCAACAACAGAGTTGTATACCAATGCAGGTATGACTACGGCCTATACAGGTGGTGCTTCTACTACCGTATATGCTCGTCCAACGGTAAACAGAACCTATACCGCTACGGCTACATTAGGAAGCTGTACACAATCTAATACGGCAACCATTACATCGATAGTACCTACAACGTATTATGCTGATGCCGATGGTGACGGATACGGAAATGCTGCGGTTACTCAACTTGTTTGTACTCAACCAACCGGTTATGTATTAGACAACACCGATTGTAACGACAGTAATGTTGCAATGCACACTACTTATCCGTTCTATGCGGATACAGACGGAGACGGTTTCGGATCAGGAAGTTTAATTTCTGTTTGTGCTGTTGATGCTTCTACGCCTCCTGCTGGTTACTCTTCTAATAACACCGATTGTGCGCCAACAGACGCTACTATGAATGCTTCTTATGCATTCTATGCAGATACTGACGGTGACGGATTTGGTGCAGGAAGTACAATTTCTGTATGTGCAGTAAATGCATCTACGCCTCCTGCTGGGTATACCTTAGATAACACAGATTGTGCGCCAACAAATCCTGCTATGCATGCTTCTTATCCATTCTATGCAGATGCAGATGGTGACGGATACGGTGCAGGTAGCTTAGTATCAGTTTGTGCGGTTGACGCTTCGACTCCTCCTACAGGATACAGCTTAAACAACACCGATTGTAACGACAGCAATGCAGCTATGCATGCTACTTATCAATTCTATATTGATGCCGACGGCGACGGATATGGTTTTGGTGCTTTAGTATCAACTTGCGCAGTAAATGCTTCAACAGCTCCTGCGGGTTATTCTACAAATGCTACAGATTGTAATGATGCAGTAGCAGCTGTAAACCCTGGTCACGTAGAGGTATTGTACAATGGTATAGATGACAACTGTGATGGTCAATTAGACGAAGGATTCCAATTGACAACTTCATTGCAAACTGTTTCTTGTGGAGCTACTGTAGCTTCTATGGGATCGTTAATTTACACCAACATCAACTGGAGTGCTACAGCCTACCGCTTTAAAGTAGTAAACAATACTACTGGAGCTGTACAATATGTAGAGAACACACACCAATGGTTTGCCTTAAACTGGATGGCTTCCTACGATTACTCTACTACGTATACTGTATCAGTACAGTTGCAAATTGCAGGAGTATGGTTGGGTTACTACGGAACAACTTGTACAGTTAATTCACCAGCGGTTAATTCACCTGGAGGATCTTTACAACTAAACCCATCTCAGTGTGGTGCTACATTACCAAGTATTGGAACCGTAATTGCTACAACACCTTTAAGTGGTGCTACTGGTTACAGATTCCGTATTACCGATGTAACTCCAGGAGTTTCTGGTTCAAACTTAGTTCAAGTGAAAGACCGTTCTTACCACTGGTTTACTTTGTGTATGTTAAATAGATACAACTATGGATCTACTTACATGGTCGAAGTGGCGGTAAAAACAACTGGTGGATATACCGGATACGGAAGTCCTTGTTACGTATACACTCCTGCCGTGCCAATGTTGGCAAGTTGTGGAGCAGTAGTACCAACAGCTAGTTCATTGGTTTACACTACGTCAACTACTTCGGTAACTCAATACCGTTTCCAAGTAACCAAAGTTTCAGATCAATCTACCGTTACTTTTGATACAAACAAGTATTGGTTTAGCTTTAGAGTGAATGTTCCAGGATTTACAACATCTACTGAATACTCAGTGCGAATTGCTGTAATGACTGCAGGTACATGGTCAGCATTTGGAGATGCTTGCTCAATTACTTCGCCTGCAGCTGCAGTGAGAAGTGAGGCAGGTACAGATCTTGACTTTGATGTAGTAGCTTATCCGAACCCTTATGCTGATAGCTTCAAATTGGATGTAATTACATCTAGTGACGAAAACGTTCAGTACAAAGTGTACGATATGTTAGGTAAACTCATCGATTCACAAGAGGTTATTTCAACCGAAGTTTACGCACAAGAATTAGGTAATAACTACCCATCAGGTGTCTACAATGTAATTGTAACACAAGGTGAGCAAGTAAAAACCCTTCGCGTGATAAAAAGATAATTAATTAATTATCATCTATAGAAGAGGCTGTCTGAAAAGACAGCCTCTTTTTTTTGCGATGTTCTTAACAATTAGACCAAATAGGGAGTCATTTAGTTAATAATATCTTCACATGATTTACGGATCAAGCGACATTTAAAACTTATTTTTGTAGTTCAAATTAAATTCTATTTTTATGAAAACAGATTTACTAAATCAGGCATTTTACAAAAGTATCGTAGGACTTTTTCTCGTGTTTTTTGGTTTGGCTTCAACAGTTGTTCAAGCACAAACACCCTATGCCATGTCGGGCGGAAATTACACCGAAGATTTTGCCAACATCGCCAATACTACCAATTGGCCAAACGCGTTCAACGGCACTGATTCTGCCGAATGGGCTTCGGTTGCGGTCAATGCTACCGGAACAGTGGGGGATGGAGTTAGGACTACTAACGGCACATTGACGTTTGTTACAAATACAACGGGCGGTGTGCAAAGAGGAACTTCTAACATTCAATTGTTATCCACAGGAACAAATTTGTCATGTGCAATTGATTTGCTTTTAAACTTCACAGGTAAAAATGCAGGAACACTCACCTTTGATGCAGCCACTGTCTTTAATGGAGCTGGGAATAAAAATTCAATATTAAAGGTGTTTTATTCCACAAATGGAACCTCCTTTACCGAACTCACAGGAACCAATTTACCGTATACTGCTTCAAACAATGTAGCAGGAAATGCTGCAATTAGTATTGCTTTACCGTCTGCATTTAATAATTCGGCAACTGCACGTTTGCGATTTTATAAGTATAGCACAACGGCATTTGCTGGAGTAGGACCGGCATCAGGTTCTCAACCTAAAATATCAATTGATAATGTTTCAGTTACTGGCTTATCAGCCGGACCAATCATTAACGGATCTGCAACATCAACTGCTTTTACATCAACCTACGGAACAGCTTCGGCGGTTCAAACTTTTGCGGTTTCTGGCGCTAGCCTTACCGAAGATTTACTTGCCACTGCACCCGCCGGATTTGAAGTGTCCGCCGATGGAACCACCTACGGAGCCACGGCTGCTTTTACCCAAACGGGTGGAAACGCAAGCGGAAGTTTACGCGTACGCTTAAAATATAATGCCCCAGTAGTGGGAACTTATAATGCACAAACTATAGTATTGTCAAGTGCAGGAGCTACCAGTGTAAACATCACTACAGCCGCTTCAGGAAATACGGTTACTCCCAAATCACTCACCATTACAGGCCTTACTGCCGACGGCAAAGAATACGATGGAACAACTTATACCACACTTTCAGGTACAGCGGTTTTAAATGGTGTACTCACAGAAGATGTAGCCAATGTTGTGCTAGAAGGGTCCTATTCTGCTGATTTTATTACGCCAGATGTTGGGGTCTCTATTCCGGTGACCGTAACTGGATATAGTATCACCGGATCTGCTATTGCAAACTATACGCTTGTTCAACCAGCAGGTTTAACAGCATCAATTACCATTGCCGGCTTGCAAGCACAAACCATAACGTTTGGTACATTAGCAAATGCTACTTATGGTGATGCAGCGATTACATTAGGGGCATCTGCCTCATCTGGATTGACCGTAAGTTACAGCAGTTCGAATACAGCTGTGGCTACTGTGGCGGGAAATATACTTACTATTGTAGGTGTGGGAACAACAACCATCACTGCTTCACAAGTGGGGGATGCTAGTTACAATCCGGCAATCAATGTTGCCAACGATATTACAGTGGCGGCCAAAGCAGTTAGCATCACCGGTATTGCTATTAGCGATAAACCCTACAACGGATCTACTGCGGCAACCATTACAGGAACAGCCGTTTTGAGTCCGGCAGCCGTTTTGGGTGATGACGTAGCAATAGGCGGAACGCCAGTTGCTAATTTTACTACAGCTACTGTAGGAACAAACAAACCCGTTACAGTTACAGGATATGCCTTAACCGGAACAAAAGCCTTAAATTATGCGTTAAGCCAACCCACAGGATTAACTGCTGCGGTTACGGTTGCCGATCAAACCATTACTTTTAACGCCTTAGCTGCTTATTATGTAAATGATGCCTCATTTACCTTAGCCGCAACTGCAAGTTCAGCTTTGGCGGTAAGTTACAGCAGTTCGAATACCGCAGTAGCTACTATTTCTGGAAACATTGTAACGCTTGTAGGTCCGGGATCCACAACCATTTCGGCTTCGCAAACAGGCGATAGCAATTATAATGCTGCGCTAAATGTAGATCAAACGCTTGTTGTTTTGGCTGCCCCAATCGCAGCTTGGAATTTCTTCGGACAAAGCTCACCTGCTACATTGGCTGCCACGGCATTTAATGCTAATTTGGTTTCTGCCGCAGGAGCCAACACCATAACTAGAGGAGCTGGAGCAGTTTCCAGTACCGGAAGTAATTCTTTTCGTACTACAGGTTTTCAAAATAATGGCATAGCCACGACAAATACCGATTACTTTCAAGTTACCTTACAAGCTGCAGCCGGCTATAAAACCTCATTGGCAGCTCTAAACACTAATTTTGTCGGAACAAATACATTTTATGCGTCGCCTGGGGTAAGTTCACAATTTGCCTACAGTTTAGACGGAACCAACTTTACCTTAATTGGTTCACCAATCGTAAATACAGCCGTGCCACTTTCGGGTTCCTTTGATTTATCGGGCGTAACAGCCTTGCAAAATGTAGCTGCGGGAACCACCATCACCTTGCGTTACTACGCCAGTGGACAAACCACTACAGGAGGTTGGGGATTTGCAAGTTCGGCTGCTTCGCCAACCAATACCAACGGCTTAAATATTTTAGGAACCATATCGGCCTTGCCGGCTGTGGTTACAACCAATGCTGCTTCAGCTATTACGGCAACCTCAGCCACATTGAATGGAATCGTAATTGCCAATAATAATTCTATTACAGCTAGTTTTGCGTATGGTCTTACTTCGGCCTACGGAACAGCAGCAACTGCTACTACGCCAGTAGCGGGTGCAGTTACCGGAGTGGCTTCAACCCCAACTTCAGTATCGCTTTCGGGATTGAATCCAAATACACAATACAACTTCAAAGCAGTGGGCGGAAGCGCTTCGGGTGCCAATGCAAGCTTTTATACCTTGGCCAATGTGCCAGGCGCACCCACCGTTGCAAATGCAACTTCAGGTAGTTTAGACGTTTCTATTGCCTCTGGCGACGGAAATCCTGCCGGAACAACCTATGCGATTCAAGTATTGCCTGGCGGTTTGTTTGTGCAAGCCAACGGCAGCTTAGGAGTTTCAGCCGTGTTTCAAACGGCTACTTCTTGGTCAACAATTACCATTACAGGTTTGGCCAGTAACACGACCTATACCATTCAAGTAAAAGCGATAAACGGTGCTTCAGTAGAAACGGCCTTTGGAACAGGCTCTGTCTTAGCCACCTTAGTCAATGCTACGCCCGAATTGCAAGCGCAAGTATTATCGGCATTTGGAAGTCAATGTATAGGAACTACAACATCGGCGGCTAGTTTTGCCTTAACCGGATTAAACCTTACATCAGCCAATGTAACCGTTGGTCCATTAAGCGGATATACATTTGCTACCACAAGTACAGGAACGTATAGCAATTCCGTGACAATTACACCTGCAGCAGGCAGTGTGTCTGAAACTATTTTTGTGAAATTTAGCCCAATCCTAGCCCAATCCTATAACGGGAACATTGCAATTGCTGGTGGTGGCGCAACTACAATAAATGTGATTGCTTCAGGAACGGGAATCAATACGCCTTCAACAGTTACTTCTGGTGCAAGTTCTTCCATTTCACAAACTGCTGCTACAGTAGCGGGAAGTTATTTAGTCGGATGTTCAGCGGCTTCGGCCTATGGAATCGCATACAGTACAACTTCAGGTTTCTCTTCGGGTACGCAAGTTGCAGCAATTAATGCAGTTGCAGGAAGTTATTCATCAGATTTAACCGCATTAAACCCAAACACCACCTACTATTACAAAGCCTATGTGGTGGATAATTCGGGAACGGTATACGGGTCACAACAAAGTTTCACTACCTTAAATTTGGTTGCGCCACTGGCAACTGCCGCAAGCGGGGTGTCCTACAATACTTTTGCTGCCAATTGGAATACAGTTAGTTCAGCAAGCAGTTATAATTTGTCTGTTTACACCTTGGGTGCAGCTGAAAACCTAGCGGGTTGGACATTCCCGGTGAGTGGAACAACCTTAACGGCTGATGTGGCCAATGCCAATAATATAGCTAAAGCCATTTCAATATCAAATGGGTCAATTACTTCGTCGGGTGATGCCTCGCCAACTGGCTTCTCTGCTTCAACAACCACCTGGACCACGGCCAATAAATACTGGGAAATCTCAGTAAATACTACCGGTTACAAAAACATTAAAGTTTCATCAGTTCAAATTGCCTCCAATACCGGACCACGTGATTTTAAAATTCAGTACAAAATTGGAGCAGGTGGAAGCTATACCGATATAACAGGCGGAACGGTTTTATTGGCCAACAATTGGACTTCGGGTGTTGTAAATAATTTGGCCTTGCCAGCAGATTGCGATAATCAATCCCTTGTTTATGTGCGTTGGATTCCTACCTCAACTACAGCGGTTAATGGAACTACTGTCGCTGCTGGTGGAACCAGTAGAATTGATAATATATACATCAAAGGCAGTTTGCGTTCGGATTTAGCCGGATACAATCCAATGTCAGTAACTAGCACTTCGCAAGCAGTAACTGGATTAGCAGGTAGTACAACCTATTACTATGAAGTAGCAGCAACAGCGGGCGCGGCAGTTTCACCGGTTTCAAATTCAATTACTGTTACCACGATGGTACCGCCACCAACTGCTTCTGTGCTTTCGGGTACAGCCAGTATTTGTGCAGGCGCCTCTACAAACTTGTCAGTTGCCATTACCGGCGGAACTTCGCCCTTTACAGTTGTTTATTCTGATGGATCAACCAATACGACACTTACCAATTACGTGAGCGGAACAGCCATTTCGGTGTCACCAGCTGGTTCTACTACCTATTCTTTGGTTTCGGTTGCCGATGCCAATACCTTTGTGGGTTCAGGGAATTCGGGTAGCGCAGCAGTAACGGTAAATCCGTTGGTTACCTATTATGCCGATGCCGATGGAGATGGATATGGGAATGCAGCAATTTCGCTTGTTAATTGTGTTCAGCCTGCAAACTATGTAACCAATTCAACCGATTGCAACGATGCAAATGGCTTGGTTTGGAGATCAGCTAGTTTTTATGTAGATGCCGATGCCGATGGCTATTCGCCTAGTGGTACTCCAGTTACTTTATGTTATGGCGCTGCCACACCTTCAGGATATGCTGCTAGCACACTTGGGGTAGATTGCGACGATACTAATACAGCGGTTTGGCGCTCGGCTAGTTTTTATGTAGATGCCGATGCCGATGGCTATTCGCCTAGTGGTACTCCAGTTACTTTATGTTATGGCGCTGCCACACCTTCAGGATATGCTGCTAGCACACTTGGGGTAGATTGCGACGATACCAACACAGCGATTTGGCGCTCAGCTAGTTTTTATGTAGATGCCGATGCCGATGGCTATTCGCCTAGTGGTACTCCGGTTACTTTATGTTATGGCGCAGCTACACCTGTGGGTTATTCAGTTGCCAGTTTGGGCTTAGATTGCAACGATTCTAATGCAGCGATGCATTCTACTTACACGTTCTATGTTGATGCCGATGGCGATACCTATGGAACCGGAAGTCCAGTTGAGTTCTGTGCAGTAAATGCCAACACACCACCTGCTGGTTATTCTGCAAATGCTACCGATTGCAACGATGCTGTTGCGGCAATCAACCCAGGACATGCAGAAGTATTATACAACGGTATCGACGACAACTGTGATGGACAATTAGACGAAGGCTTCCAAGCAACCTCTGCTTTGCAACCAGTTTCTTGTGGGGCTACGCTAACTTCTATGGGCTCCTTAGTTTACACCGACATCAACTTGAATGCCACGGCTTATCGCTTTAAAGTGGTTAACACCACCACAGGTGATATTCAATATGTTGACAACACCCACCAATGGTTTGCCTTAAACTGGCTGGCATCTTATGAGTACGCGACTGCCTATACGGTTTCGGTACAACTGCAAATTGCTGGCGTTTGGGTGGGTTATTACGGAAGCTCTTGCGTGGTAAATTCCCCTGATATTACCAGTTCAACAGGAACTTTACAATTGGTTTCTACGCAGTGTGGAGCAACCTTGCCAAGCATAGCGACGATTATTTATACAACAGCACAATCGGGGGCTACAGGCTATAGATTCCGCATCACCGATGTGACGCCTAATGCAACTGGATCAAACTTAATTCAAGTAATCGATCGTTCTTACCACTGGTTTGCCTTAACCATGTTAAGTCGTTATAATTATGGATCAACTTACATGGTCGAAGTTGCAGTAAAAACGACAGGCGGCTACACCGGATACGGAAGCCCTTGTTATGTAAATACACCTGCTTCACCTGTATTAAACAGCTGTGGGGCTGTGATTCCTACGAGTCGTACTTTGGTGTACACCGCGATAACCAAATCGGTGAGTCAATACCGTTTTCAAGTAACCAAAGTGAGTGATCAATCGGTAAGAACATTTGACACCAGCAGATTCTGGTTTAGCTTTAAAGTAAATATGCCTGGGTATACGCCTTCTGTACCCTACTCGGTACGTGTGGCAGTAATGACTGCTGGAACCTGGTCGCCTTTTGGAGATTCTTGCGAAATCACCTCGCCTGCAATAGCCAGAACCGATGGCAACGCCGAATTAGACTTTACTGCCAATGTATTCCCGAATCCGTATACAGACCAGTTTAATTTACTGGTAAATACCGATTCTGACGAGCGAATCTCCTACAAAGTCTATGACATGCTGGGTAAACTCATCGAAGCCGAAGAGTTTGAATTTACAGCCATAGAAACCAAAGAATTCGGACGTAACTATCCTGCCGGTGTGTACAATATTATTGTAAGCCAAGGCGAAGAAGTGAAAACCCTTCGGGTGATCAAGCGATAGACCTCGTTTTGTAATAAAGCAAAAGCCTCTTCGGAAACGGAGGGGCTTTTTTTTAATTAATAATTAAAAATGAATAATTAATAATTGGTGGAGGATACTATGAACAGCTATGAAATTCAAATACTGAATCCCGACACTTCGGGATGATTTGTAGGAGTATACTAAGAACGGCTAGTTGCTGATAGCTCTCAGCTTTCAGCTGACAGCTTTTAGCTCTTAGCCACGAATTATAAATTCTAAATTCCAAAATTGAATTGTATACTAATGATAATTTTGGCGCTAAGAAATTCTGCAACGACCATAGGATTTGGCAGGCGTCCCGAAGCGTCGGGACAAAAAGGAGATCCCGAAGTTTCGGGACCGTTAAGAAACTCGAACTGTTTGACCCGCTTTAGCGAGGGAGTTTTTGAGTTTTAGGAAGTGAGCCTGTTTTGATCGCCGAAAATCCCAGGTCTTGATTTTTTGTTTCTTTTTCATCAAGGAAAAAGAAAAGATAGAACTTGAATAATGTTTCTTGTATCATTTCGAGAAATTGTTTTAGTTCGTTTAAACGACTAGTCGTTTAAACTGGGATTAACTTCGTTGATCCCAGAGGGGGAGCCTTCACAAAAAGTCCCAACTTGTGACCAAGTTGGTTTTTTTTACGCCCCAGCCGCTTACGAAAATGAATTTTCGACGCGTAGGTGCATAAAAAAAACCGAAACTATAAGTTTCGGTTTTCTTTGTGGGCGATGAGATTTGATAATAAGAGGAGGAAGCCCAGTGGGCTTCAGGTATTTTTGAGCTTTATTGGATAAGGTAAATTCGGGATTAACTTCGTTGAGCCCCAGAGGGGGAGCCCGGAACAAAGAAAATCAAACTTGTTTACAACAAGTTTATTTTTTTTATGAATAAAGCTTTACGAAAGTAAACTTTCGACACCTTTAACCATAAAAAAAACCGAAACTATAAGTTTCGGTTTTCTTTGTGGGCGATGAGGGATTCGAACCCCCGACCCTCTGGGTGTAAACCAGATGCTCTGAACCAACTGAGCTAATCGCCCTTGTACAATCAATTACAAATAGGAATGTGTTTCTGATTGCGAGTGCAAATATAAGGGAGTTTTCGGTTTGTGCAAACAAAAGGATAAAAAAAATTATAAAATTTCGGCCACTACAAATGTACTGCCGCCTACATAGACAAAGTCAGTATTGGCGGCGTTTTTGAGAGCTGCTGCATAAGCAACTGAAACCGAATTGTATACTTCTCCGGTCAGTTGAAATTCTGCAGCTTTTGTTGCTAAAATTTTGGCTTCCAGCCCGCGAGGCAAATTGGGTTTGCAAAAATAGTACTGTGCATTTTTAGGAAATAAGGGCAAAATAGCATCGAGGTCTTTGTCATTCACTACGCCTATTACCATATGCAAGTTTGCGTAGGTTTCTTCGTTGAGTTGTTGCATTACCTCGGCCAATCCATCATAATTGTGGGCGGTATCGGCGATGATTTTGGGATGAGTGCCCAGTTGTTGCCATCGGCCCAGCAAACCGGTGTTGGCTACCACATGCAAGAATCCTTGTGCTATGGACAATTCAGAAATAGAAAAATCGGTTTGGTCTTGAAGGACACGAAGGGCTGTTAAAGCCGTTTTGGTGTTGTGTTTTTGGTAATTGCCCAAAAGTTCGCAGGCGGGAGGTGTTTCTGTCGTATCGGCAGCAAAATAAATGGCTGCGTTTTCGCGGCTGGCTTTTTCTAGAAATACGACTCGGGTTTCGGGGGTATATTGACCAATAATCACAGGCGTTTTCGCTTTGATAATACCTGCTTTTTCACCAGCAATTTCCGTTAACGTATTTCCCAAAAATGCCGTATGGTCCAAGCCGATATTTGTAATTACCGAGAGGAGTGGAGTAATAATATTTGTAGCATCCAAACGACCGCCCATGCCCACTTCGATAACGGCAATGTCTACATTTTGTTGGGCAAAATAATCAAAAGCCAAACCCACCGACATTTCAAAAAAACTCAAGTCGTGGTTTTCAAAAAAGGTTTGGTGTTGGGCTACAAAGTCAGTGACATATTCTTCTTCGATGCAGTTTCCGTTGATTTTAATTCGCTCTCGAAAATCCTTCAGGTGAGGCGAGGTGTACAAGCCCACTTTATACCCAGCTTCCTGCAATACCGAAGCCAATAGGTGGGAGGTAGAACCTTTTCCGTTGGTTCCTGCCACATGAATGCAAGCCAGGTTTTGTTCAGGGTTTCCCAAATAATTAGCCAAAAGTAAGCTATTGTTCAGGTCGGCTTTGTAGGCAATGGCTCCTTGTTGTTGGTACATGGGGAGCTGCGCAAATAACCACTGTACCGTTTCTTGGTAATTCATGGGTATGTGCTATTCGGTAAGATTGAAGCTGTAAATAATTTTACCCACTTGTTTTGCTGGAGCGGCAGCATCAGCCTGCCATTTGGTATTCATGGCCGCAATTTTCGCTTGTTCGAGTAAACATTTTGCGGCGTTGGTGGTACCGCGTATGCCAGGATTGGCCGATATTACAGTTCCGTTTTGATCTACCGAAATTTGTACCACTACGATGCCTTGTTCGTTGCAGGTATAATTGGGTTTGGGTTTATTGAGTGCTTTGCGATTGCCCAGTTGGTAGTTGCCGTTTCCGTTTCCAGATCCGCTACCAGAACCACTGCCGTAACCACTACCGCTACCTATGCCTTGGCCACTTCCGTTTCCGCCACCACTTCCGGCGCCTGTGCCGCCACCGCCGTTGTAGCCTGCAGCATTTTTATCGCCATTGTTTTTGCCTTTATTACCGGCAGTTTTGTCGTTACCATCGCCCGAATTAGCTCCGTTGAGCATACTCGATAGGGCATCGGCAGTCGATTTTGAAGGTTTGGGTTCAGATTTTACAACCGGTTTGGGTTCGGTGATTTTTTTGGGCTTGTCGGCCGTTTGGGTTTCGGGAATTATTGCCGTTTCTGCTGTGTTTTCTTGGGTCAATACCTCGTCTTCTATTGACTCTTCGGGTGTTGCAGCTGCGGTTGTAACCGCCTCTTCTGAAGTAAAATTGGTTCCCGAACCTTGGTCACTGTCACCAAAATTCACCGCTACTTCGCCGCCACCGCCGCCACCTTCTAACAAAGAAATTGGGGTATTATTGGCCAGTTTTAACCAATAAAAAAGCACAAATAAGAGCGCAAACAACAAAGAGGTAAGCACTAATGATTTTTTCTTATTTGATAATTCGGGAAGCACAGGCATTCGGTTTGTTTATTTGAAAACGAAAGTAACCAAAAAAAATTGTTTTCGAGACATCATTTGCTAGAATAGAACATAGCTCAAAACTGTACGCAAAATACAAGTATACAATTTAAGAGAAACGAATGAAAACGGACTCGAAGACTTAATTTACAACATGCATAAATTGAAACATTATTGGCGTCCTAAAATTTGGATGTAACGTAGCGGAATAAACGTGAAACCTGAAACTTGAAACTTGAAACCTGACTCGAGGCGATAGTCTACAGATGAAGCGAAGCGGAATAAACTTGAAACAAAATTAATCAAACACCTTCCCCGAACAATGATCTTTACTCGCCCCGGTTACCGAACGCAGTACATTCGTTTCGTTGCGCAAACGCAGTACGCCTAGCAAACCAAAAATTAAAGCTTCTTTGTATTCAATGGTTTTTTTGTCGGGGATATCAATAGGAATATTGGGCATATAGAATTGCATGCGGGCTAACAAGAAATCATTATAGGCGCCGCCACCACTTACGAGTATACGGCCAGATTTTAGTGGTAATGCAGCAGCAATTTGAAAGGCTATATGCTCCGTAAAAGTGTGCATTTTGCTTGCGGTTTCAATAGAAAATGATTCAAGCAAAGGCAATAGGGTATTTTTTACATATTCGATTCCTAAGGACTTCGGCGGCAAAAGTTGGTAATAAGGAAGCGCGTTCAAGGCATCGTAAAGGGGTCCATGTAAAGTTCCAGATTGAGCAAATGACCCCCGATCGTCGTAATTCCAACCTTGTTGAGCGGCATAAAAATTGAGCACCGTATTGACCGCTGAGATGTCAAAGGCCAATCGTTGGCCAGCTTGTTCATAGGAAATATTCGAAAACCCACCCAAGTTCAAGCAGTAGTTGTAATCGGCAAACAAATAGCGGTCGCCAATAGGCACTAGTGGTGCGCCCTGACCGCCCAAGTGCACATCTTGCACCCTGAAATCACAAACTACTTTTTGTTGACAATACTGGGCGAGTTCGGGCAAGTTGCCTATCTGCAAGGTAAATCCGTTTTGGGGTTGATGCAAAATGGTATGGCCGTGCGAGCAAACGGCATCAATAGAATCGAGATCGTGTTGTGCGATAAAATCAAAAATGGTTTTACCAAGTAATTGGGTGTACTTTAGGTTCAATTCGGTCAAGGCAGCAGCCGAGAAATCATCTGCATTTTTGAGCAGATCTATCCAAGCAGCCGTATAGGGAATGGTCGCGGTAACGCCAATTTTGTAGCGCCATTTTCCGGCAGAAAATTCAAAGGATAGTTCTGCCAAATCAATTCCATCGAGCGAAGTTCCAGACATTACTCCGATAACGTTATAGTTTTGTGTTGTCATGGGTAAAATTGTCTTTTCTGAAATTGATTTTTTGATAATTAATAGCTACTTTTGGATGCCAAATTTAAAAAAAGTACAACCAATATCCCGAATTATTATGGATTTTAATCTTACCGAAGAGCACCTCATGATTCAACAAGCTGCGCGCGATTTCGCTCAAACGGAATTGTTGCCTGGCGTGATAGAACGCGATGAATTTTCTAAATTTCCTACCGAGCAAGTGCAAAAAATGGCTGAGTTGGGATTTATGGGCATGATGGTCGATCCCAAATACGGCGGATCGGGCTTAGATAGTGTTTCTTATGTGTTGGCCATGACCGAAATTGCCAAAATAGATGCGTCGGCAGCGGTAATTATGTCGGTAAATAATTCCTTGGTTTGTGCGGGCATCGAAAAATATTGCAACGAAGAACAAAAACAAAAATACTTGGTGCCTTTGGCCACCGGCGAAGTAATCGGCGCTTTTTGCTTGTCTGAGCCCGAAGCCGGATCGGATGCCACTTCTCAAAAAACAACCGCCATCGACAAAGGCGATCATTACCTCTTAAACGGAACCAAAAACTGGATCACCAACGGCTCTTCGGCATCAACCTACATTGTAATTGCCCAAACCGATGTAGAAAAAGGCCACAAAGGAATCAATGCTTTTATTGTAGAAAAAGGCTGGGCTGGATTTGAAATTGGTCCAAAAGAAAAGAAAATGGGTATCCGCGGATCTGACACACATTCTTTGATGTTTACTGATATGAAGGTGCCGAAAGAAAATCGCATTGGCGCAGACGGTTTTGGTTTCAATTTTGCGATGGCTGTACTGAACGGAGGCCGCATCGGAATTGCTTCACAAGCCTTAGGAATTGCTACAGGCGCCTACGAATTGGCCTTGCAATATTCGCAAGAACGCAAAGCCTTTGGCAAAGAAATATTCAAACATCAAGCCATTGCGTTCAAATTGGCCGATATGGCTACCTCAATTTCGGCGGCTCGTATGCTTTGCCTGAAAGCGGCTTCAGAGAAAGACGAAGGCAAAGACATTTCTCAATCGGGTGCGATGGCCAAATTATTTGCCTCTCAAACGGCAATGGACGTCACCATCGAAGCCGTGCAAATACACGGAGGAAATGGCTATGTGGCCGAATACCATGTAGAGCGTATGATGCGTGATGCCAAAATTACCCAGATTTACGAAGGCACTTCTGAGATTCAAAAAATTGTAATTTCACGTTCTTTACTCAACTAATTTCAGGATGAAAAAGACCATTATTTTTGCGCTATTCCTAGTGCCACTTAGTCTATGGGCCCAAGATAATGCGTCGCTGACTCCTGCAGCTTACCTCAAAGCCTACCAACAATTGCATACACAGCCCGAATTGAGTGGGCAAGAAAAAAATACGGCCACTTTTTTGCGCAAACACTTGCAAAATTGGGGCTACCAAATTCAGGACTCCCTAGGGTTTTACAGTTTTGCTGCTATACTCAAAAACGGCAAAGGCCCCACGGTATTATACCGAACCGATATGGATGCTTTGCCCGTAGAAGAACACACCGGTTTGCCTTATGCCAGTTCGGTAACGGCATTAAAGGATGGTGTAGAAACGCCGGTGATGCATGCCTGCGGACACGATGCACATATGGTTACCTGGTTGGCTGTGGCCGACTATTTTGCCCATCACCCCAAAGAATGGAAGGGAACCTTAATCTTATTGGCCCAATCGGCCGAAGAGATTGGACAAGGCGCCCGCAAGGCAATCGCCCAACCCAGCTTCAAGCAATTGCCAGTGCCCAATTACCAAATTGCGATGCACAACAACGCCGACTTGGCAGTAGGGCAGGTGGGGTTTTGTGACGGCTACGCAATGGCAGCTGTCGACATGATGAACATCACCCTACACGGAAAAGGAGGACATGGAGCGGTTCCCCAAAACACCATTGATCCCATACTTTTGGCGGCTCAATTTGTAACCGAAATTCAATCCATTGTGAGTCGGAATTTGCCGCCCACGGATGCTGCTGTCATTACCGTTGGGGCTATTCATGGCGGAACCATAGGCAACGTAATTCCCGATCAGGTGCAACTCAAACTCACCATTCGCAGTTTTTCACCCCAAGCCCGACAGTTGATACTCGATCGCCTCAAAGTTATCGGGGATGGGTTGGCCAGTGCGGCTGGTTTAACAGCTGATTTATATCCTGAATATCATTTGCTTGACATGTCTATTGGAGCTGTATACAATGACAGCAGTATGGGCAAAATAGTGGCCGAATCTATTCAAAAAAAATTAGGCAAACAAGCGATTGTTCCAGTTGAGCCTGTGATGATTGGAGAAGATTTTGGGATGTACCGCGGCAATCCGGCCATTCCTTCCTACCTGCTCTGGATGGGCACCTTGTTGCCCGCTACCCAAGAAAAATACAAGTCGCAAAACCAAAATTTTCCTTCCTTACACGCTCCAAATTTTGCTCCCGATTACCAAGCCTCTTTGCCTTTTTCTATTCAAGTGATGACCACAGCGCTACAAGCCTTGTTTGTGGCCCATTAGTTTTCACCATTAATTTTACTATTTGTATGCAGTCCTTTGATTTTCGAAAATTGACACTCAACCAACTTCGTGAACTCGTTTCTTGGGCCAATCAAGAAGGTTGGAATCCAGGACCTCAGGATGCCGATTTGTTTTACCTGGCCGATCCCGATGGGTTTTATGGCTATTTTAAAGATGATGAACTCATCGGAGGCGGATCCTTAGTTTCGTATGCGGGTGAATTTGGATTCATGGGCTTGTACATCATGAAACCCGAATACCGCAGCCAAGGCATTGGTCGTATGCTTTGGAATCAACGCAAAAATACCTTGTTAAGCAGACTAAAACCTCAGGCAGCCATTGGTATGGATGGGGTAGTGGCCATGCAAGCCTTTTACCACAAAGGCGGATTTGAATTGGCCTTTACCGACGAACGCCACGAGAATACCGGAAAAAACTATCCAATTCATCCTGCAGTTTCGTCGATTACACCCGAAGATGTGCCAATGATTCTGGCATTTGATAAGCAGTGTTTTGGCTTCGACCGAACGCAATTTATGCAAGCCTGGTTATTTCAAACTCAGGGTGAGGCGTTCAAATATAGTGCGTCCGATGGATTACAAGGATTTGCCGTACTACGAAAAGTAAGCCACGGTTATAAAATTGGCCCCTTATTTGCCGAATCCCTGGCGGTGGCCGAATCCTTGTACGAACGTTGTTTGACTGCAGCTGGTTCTGAAAAAGTATTTTTAGATATTCCGCGCAGCAATCCTTTAGCGGTAACTTTAACTACCAAATACCAAACTCAAGCAATGTTTGAGTGTGGCCGCATGTACCATGGAGTTGCTCCAACTATCCCAACAAACAAAGTATTTGGCATCACTACTTTTGAGTTGGGATAACACGATAAAAAACAGCAAATAAAAAAACAGCTTGTAGTTAAGTTTAATTATTTTTGAAGCTGATAAGTAGAAATTAATATGATGAGGAAACACCTGCTTCTTTTTTTAGCCTTAACCATCCCCTTTTTTGTTTTGGCCCAGAATCCAAGCCATCTGGCGACCCAATACAATTTAGAAGGTAAATTGGCCTTGCATGGATATGATCCAGTTGCTTATTTTCAAGGCAAAGCCAAAAAGGGCAAAGAAACGTTGGCCGTTACCTATATGGGTGTGACCTATCATTTTTCGTCAGCGTCCAATAAAGATACTTTTAGCCAAAATGCTACGGCCTACGAACCGCAATACGGCGGTTGGTGTGCCTATGCCATGGGTACTAAAGGCGAAAAAGTAGCCGTTGATCCTGAAACCTTCAAAATTATAAACGGCAAATTGTACTTGTTTTACAATGCCTATTTTAATAATACTTTAAAATTTTGGAACAAAGACGAAACCGCATTAAAACAAGCCGCGGATCAAAATTGGAATAAAATTCGGAATTCAAATTAAACCAACTATAAATTTAAACCACCAACTCGTATGAAAAACATTTTTACTTGGGTTATTAAATTGACTGCTGTAGTTATTTTAGTGCAAACCCTATTTTTTAAATTTACAGCCGCACCCGAAAGCATTTTCATTTTTTCTAGCTTAGGAATTGAACCTTATGGCCGCATTGGTTCTGGGGTAGGTGAACTAATTGCTTCTATTTTTATTTTAATTCCACGCACCACCTTATTGGGCGCTCTTATGGGCTTGGGAACTATGTTGGGTGCCATTGCTTCTCATCTTTTGGTGTTGGGCGTTGTGATTCAATATGACGGATTTAGTGATGGCGGCTTGTTGTTTTCTATGGCTGTAATTACGTTTGCTTGTTGTGCCATTTTAGTGTACCAAAACAAAGCGGGTATTCCCGATTTGTTGCGATTTAAATTGTAGCTATAGCTGGTTCATGCTCACGCAATTCATACATAAAACCCTTCACGAACTCATCGATCTATTGGATCAATTGACAGATGAAGCCTATACAACACCATGCCGAGAATTGTCTAATGCTACGATTGGCGAACATACTCGGCATTGTATTGAGCTTTTTCAATGTTTGTTGAGTCAGTATGAATTGGGTGTGATCAATTACGACAAACGCCAACGGGATTTGGCCATACAATCCCAAACAGAAGTGGCCAAAACAGCCCTGCTTTCGCTATTAGATCAATTGGATAAACCCAATATTGATTTAGTGTTAGAGCAAGATTACGACGGAAATCGCATTCAACTCACCACCACCTACCAGCGCGAATTACTTTACAATTTAGACCATTGTGTACACCACCAAGCTCTGATAAAAGTAGCCTTACTTAGCAGCTCGGTGCAAGTCGATCCAAATTTTGGTGTGGCGCGTTCCACCATTGCCTACAGAGAACAATGTGCACAGTAAGTTATGTTAATACCGCAGCGGGAGTTGTAATCACTTCCAACCGGGATGAACATGTGCTTCGTTCGGCCGAATTTCCTCAAACGCATATACTGAACGGACAATCAATTACGTTTCCCAAAGATCCTTTGGCTGGAGGCACTTGGTTTGCCATTAATGCGCAAAGCAATCGTGTAGTAGTGTTGCTCAATGGTGCCGAATCCAAACACCAACGCGCCAGTAGTTACCGTAAAAGTCGCGGTTTAGTGCTGCTCGATTTGATCAGTGCCGATGAGGACGTATGTGCCAATTGGCAGCTCTATGAACTGCATCAAATAGAGCCCTTTACTTTGGTGGTATATGAACGTAACGCGTTGTTCCAACTGCGCTGGGATGGAAACCAAAAATCTACAGTTACCCTAGAAACCACTCAATCCTATATTTGGTCGTCGGCTACTTTGTATTCGCCAGTAGTTCGTGCCCAACGCCAAAGTTGGTTTACCGAGTTCTTAGGTCAATACGCCGCACTTACTCCCGCAGATATGATGCGGTTTCACGCTTCGTCACCCACTACCGATAAGCAATTAAATTTGTTGATGGAGCGCACTCCCGAATTAAAAACCATCAGTATTACTCAGGCCAAAGTTGGGCCAGAAAACAGTGTGCTCCAGCACAGTGATTTACTTTTGCAACAGACAGAAACCTACACGTTTGATGCCGTTCAATCTTAGTCAAATGAAATTAGTACTCCATAAAATACTGCATTGGGAATATTGGCCTTTTCACGCGCTTTATTTTCCGGTATTTTTTTTGTGGGGGTATTTTGCGCTACGCGAACGCAGTCTATTTTTCTTTAATGCGGTAAACCCCAGCATGAAAAACGGTGGTTTTTTTATGGTTTCCAAAGCCGAAATTTATTCGCTTATACCCCCACATTATTACCCCAAAACCAGCTTGGTTCATCCCGGACTTTCTATAGAAGATGTAGCTCAGTTGATGCAAGAAAACGATTTTACGTTTCCGTTAATTGCCAAACCCGATATGGGACTGCGCGGATCAGCCGTAAAAAAAATTGAAAGTTCTGAAGCCTTACAAGCCTATCATCAGCAGGCCCAATTTGATTATTTGCTGCAAGATTTAATTCCTTACGCCAATGAAGTGGGTGTTTTTTATGTGCGGTATCCACACGAAAACAAAGGCCAAATTACAGGCATCGTGGCCAAGGAATTTCTAACCATTACAGGCGACGGAACCAGTACACGAGAACAGTTGTTGCAAAAAGATCCGCGGGCTGCGATGCAGTTGCCCGTTTTGCGACAAGAAACGGGTGCAAGATTACACCATATTTTGGCAATTGGGCAAGAAGAACGCGTAGTGCCGTTTGGCAATCATTGTCGAGGCACAAAATTTATCGATGCCAGCTCGTGGATAACGCCCCAACTCACTGCTGTTATCGATGAATTGTGTCAGCAAATTGACGGCTTTTATTACGGGCGTTTGGACGTGATGTACCACAACCGAGAGGATCTAGCACAAGGCAAAAATTTTGCCATCGTTGAACTCAACGGCGCCATGAGCGAACCCACACACATGTATGATCCGGCGCACTCCATTTGGTATGCGTGGCGCGAGCTATATAAGCATATGTGGCATTTGTTTAAAATCAGCCAAATCAATCACCAACTAGGCCATCCGTACCTCTCTCATAAAGCAGGGATGCAGCAATACCGACTGCACCTAAAACACAACCAAAAGATCTCGGATTTTTAATACCTTTGGCGCTCAACACTTGGCTATGAAACACATCATTGTAACGGGAACTTCCCGAGGAATTGGACACGAAATCGCATTGCAATTAGCCCAAGCCGGTCATCAGGTATTGGCCTTGTCGCGTACCGTAGCACCCAGTTTGTTGGGCAATGACCACATCACTAATTTGGCTGTTGATTTAACCCAAGCCAACGATCTGGAATTGGTGAGTGATTTTTTGAAATCGACTTGGACCCAAGTAGATGCGTTGATCCACAATGCGGGCGCCATCACCGTTCAGCCTTTTTCAACGATTTCTCCTTCTGATTTTGAAGCAGTGTACCGGGTAAATGTATTTGCCGTCGCGCAACTCACCCAGTGTGTTTTGCCTTACCTAAACCAAGGGAGTCACGTAGTAACCATTAGTTCAATGGGCGGCATACAAGGCAGTATGAAATTTCCTGGCTTGGCAGCTTACACCTCCAGTAAAGCGGCAGTAATTGGGTTATCGGAGTTGTTGGCCGAAGAATACAAAGCAGCAGGCATTGCCTTTAATGTGCTGGCCATCGGCGCGGTACAAACCGAAATGTTGGCCACTGCTTTCCCAGGTTACCAAGCGCCTTTACAACCCAACGAAATGGCCGAATACATTGTGCAATTTGCTTTAACAGGACACAAGTTTCACAACGGCAAGGTGTTGCAAGTTTCCTCAACTACGCCCTAGTTTTCGCTAAACATGAGTGAAACCTTGCAAAAATACTTGCCCGAACACGCAGTCAATTCGGTTTTTGAACTGATTGTGGCCCACGGCGTTCATCTTAAAATTGTAAATGAACGCGTGACACGACACGGCGATTACCGCAAAGGCGTTTCGGGAAAACACGAGGTTACCGTGAATGCCAACCTCAATAAATACCGTTTTTTAATCACCCTCATTCACGAAATCTCCCATTTGGTGGCCTTCGAAAAATTTGGCCGCTACATTAAGCCGCATGGAGAAGAATGGAAGTACGTCTTCCAGCGACTGATGATGCCCTATATTCGTCCGGAGATATTTCCTTCATCTATTTTGCCTTTGGTGGCCAATCACTTTAAAAACCCAACAGCCAGCAGCGATACCGACGCTCGATTGGCTTTTGCCTTGAAACAATTTGACGAACGCAAAGCCGATGTACATTTTATGCACGAAGTGCCCAGCGGGAGTTTTTTTCGCATCAAAAATGGGCGTGTTTTTCAGAAGAAAGGCTTGCGGGTAAAACGCTACGAATGCCTGGAGGTAAAAACTGGGAAGTTGTATTTGTTTAATGCCAATGCTGAGGTTGAAATCATTCCGGGATAACATTAAAATAACAAGATGTCGCGCAAACGACGCGGATAATAAATATATTTGCAGGGCTTTTTAAAGCCAATTTACCTCCCTATATTATGAACAAAAATTATTATGCCGTTTTAATGGCCGGTGGAGTAGGATCGCGTTTTTGGCCGGTGAGTACGGTTGAATTTCCTAAACAATTTCACGACATGTTGGGCTGCGGCTCTACCTTGTTGCAAAAAACATTTTCGCGTTTGGCCCAATTAATCCCAGCCGAGAACATCCTCATTTTAACCAACGAAAAATACAACGACATCGTATTGCAACAGCTTCCAGAAGTTGGTCAAGAGCAGGTTTTGCTAGAGCCCGCCATGCGCAATACCGCACCCTGTATTTTGTATGCGGCCTTGAAAATAAAAAAACAAAACCCCGACGCAGTGATGGTCGTGGCGCCAAGTGATCACTGGATAGAAGACGAACAAGCCTTCGCACAAAACCTTAAAACTTGTTTCGATTTTTGCGCACAAGAAAATGCACTCCTCACTTTAGGGATACAACCTACTTTTCCCAATACCGGTTTTGGGTATATTGAGTTCGATAAACAAGATACAAATCCCATTAAGAAAGTCAATCAGTTTCGGGAAAAACCCGATTACGAAACGGCCAAATCGTTTCTGGCGAGTGGCAACTTTTTGTGGAACGGCGGCATTTTTATCTGGAGTGTGCAAGCCATATCGGAAGCGTTTGAAGCCTTTCAACCGGTTATGTACGGGCAATTTATGCAAGGCTGGCCATCCTATAATACAGCTGAAGAACCCGCTTTTATAGCAAACCATTATGCCCTAGCCGACAATGTTTCGATTGATTATGCCGTGATGGAAGCTGCCCCAAATGTCTATGTGTTGCCGGCTACTTTTGATTGGAATGACTTGGGAACCTGGGGTTCGTTGCACGAAAAATTAGACAAAGACGACCAAAATAATGCGGTGGTGAATGCCAAAGTCTTGTTGCAAAATACCTCGAGCAACATCATCAGCACGGCCAAAGATAAAATTGTTGTCATTGACGGCTTGCACGATTTTATTGTAGTCGATAAAGACAATGTCTTGCTCATTTATCCCAAAAGTAAAGAGCAGGAAATTAAGGGAATTGTAGCGCAATTAAAAGGATAATAGGTCTTAGCCTTTTAAATAGGCCTCGCGCACTTTTTTGAATAGATTCGACGAATACACAAAATCAACAACGGCTTCGTTGTCGGTGTGAAAGATTTCTTCTTTGGTGCCTTGCCAGGCTTTTAATCCGTCTTTAAGAAACAAAATATTTTCGCCTATTTCCATTACCGAATTCATGTCGTGCGAATTGATTACGGTCGTGATGTTGTATTCTTCGGTAATTTCTTTAATGAGGTTGTCAATTACTATCGAGGTTTTTGGGTCTAAGCCCGAATTCGGTTCGTCGCAAAATAAATATTTAGGATTATTGACTATGGCTCGTGCTATAGCTACCCTTTTTTGCATTCCCCCAGAAATTTCGGAAGGTAGTTTGGAATGCGCGTCAATCAAATTCACCCGATTCAACACAAAATCTACCCGATCCTGAATTTCTGCTTTGGTTTTGTTGGTAAACATTTTGAGCGGAAAACCTACGTTTTCTTCTACAGTCATCGAATCAAATAAGGCTCCTCCTTGAAACACCATACCAATTTCGGTCCGCAATTCGCGTTTCTCGTTGATGCTGAGCTGAGAATAAATTCGCCCATCAAAAGAAATGGTTCCTTTTTCTGGGGTATGAATTCCCAACAGACTCTTTAATAAAACGGTTTTTCCGGAGCCACTTTGGCCGATGATCAAATTGGTTTTTCCGGTCTCAAAAATGGTCGAAATTCCATTCAATACCTTGGTGTCGCCAAACGATTTCTCTATTTTCTTTACTTCGATCATGAGGTCAATAGCAATTGGGTGAGTATGTAATTCATGAGAATAATGGTTACCGAGGTCCAGACAAATGATACGGTACTTGCTTTTCCTACTTCGAGCGCTCCGCCTTTCATGTAATAGCCATGGAAGGAAGGAATGGTCGCCAATAGAATGCCAAACACAAACGTTTTAATGAAGGCATAGACAATATGAAAAGGAATTAATTGCTGTTGTAATCCACCGGCAAAATCAGAACTAGAGGCAAAACCACCATAAACGGCTGCAACCCAGCCGCCAAAAATACCCAAAAACATACTAATGCTAATGAGAAAGGGATAGAGCATCAAGGCCATCAGTTTAGGAAAAACCAAGTAATTGATGGAGTTTACGCCCATTACTTCGAGTGCGTCAATTTGTTCGGTTACCCGCATCGTGCCTAGGCTAGAAGTGATAAAGGATCCCATTTTTCCGGCCATAATGATCGAGATAAAGGTAGGGGCAAATTCTAAAATCATCGATTGTCTCGTCGCAAAACCAATGAGGGTTTTGGGGATAATCGGGTTGTTGAGGTTTAAGGCAGTTTGTATGGAAACAACTCCGCCTACAAAGAAAGAGATAAACGCCACGATGCCCAAAGAGCCAATTATTAAATCGTCAATTTCTTTGAATATCAACGCCTTCATGACCGACCATTTGGTTGGTTTTCTGAAAATCTCCACCCACATCAAGGCGTATTTCCCAATTTGCGATAAGTATCTAAGTAACATCATAAGAATTAGGCAGTTTTAGCTAATTTTTGTTTCATTTTTTGCCATCGGTATCCCCGAATAAATTGGGCTTGGTCTGAGCTCACCAACAAGGGTTTTCTGCTCCAAAGCGCTTTAAAATAACCCAGCATATAATCAAAAAATAAGCCCGGTTTCTTTTTCATAAAGGCCAATTTGGCCGAGGAGATGCTCGTAATAAAAAAACCATAGCCCAAACTGTAAAAGGCTTCCCCTTGTTTGTAGCGGGCCCTGCTGTTGTAATTGGCTCCGGTGGGTTTCAGGTGTTTTACGATCAGTCGCGCATCAGTTACTACTTTCCAGCCGTAATAATGACACAACAATTCATCAACCGTATCCCAGCCCATAGCGGGTTTAAGTCCGCCAATTTCCTCCAAACAGGCTCTGCGGTAGGCCTTGAAGGCTCCTCGAATGTGGTCTTTGTCGGTGAGGTTTTCTAATACCCATTGGCCTTTTTCGTTTTCTATGTAGGCAAATCCGCCTGCCATACCAATGCCCATGTCCTCGTCAAAATGTTCCAAAATGGTTTCAAAATAAGCCAAGGGTAAAATTAAATCGGCGTCTAATTTTACCACAATGTCGTAGTCCTTACCCAGGGTATCAAAACCCACTTGAAAGGCTCGGATTACTTTGCTTCCCGGCAAATGTTCTGCCTCTGATACGTTATTTATCAAAGATATATAGGTGTGTTTTTGACAAAATTCTTCAACAATTTCGGCCGTATTATCGGTAGAATTGTCGTTCACCACGATCACTTTATACGGCAAATAAGTTTGATTGACCAAAGATTCTAAAGTGAGTCCAATGTATTGGGCTTCATTATGGGCGGGTATAACAATTACATACTTGAGTCTCATGGCTAAATTTTTTCGGCGTATACAATATAATATCGGTTGGTGAAATAACGCAGTAATGGGCGAAACCCTATTTTCTTTACTGGGTGGGTAAATTGTTCGCGGGCCATAATTTTCCAGCCTGTTTTTTCGAGCAACCAGTCCAACTGCCAGTCTTCAAATTCGTGGAAATGGCGATCCCAAGGATCTGTTTTGCTGCGGTAAGCCGGAGAAAACCACAAGCGCAAAGGGATAGAAATGAGTATTTTTTTGGCCGAAACAGCTGTTAAAAGTGTGTATGGATTCAACAAATGCTCAAAGATCTCGAAGGCTGTTACTACATCTGCCGAGCTTTGCTGAACGGCAGTTTGGTTTGCATCCAAATCTTCTCCCGAAGTGTTGGTCACCGAGTACCCTTCGTTGCGCATGATTTTTGAAAAAGGATTGTCTACACCCAAATCTAAAATGGATTCAGACTTGGCAATGTGTTGAGTTAAAAAGCCCAGGGTGCGTTGAAACCGCTTGCTTGGATAGGTGTTTTCGTACATCTGTTACAGGGTTGAATCGAGCCGTAAATATACAAAGAAAACTAGTTTGGCTTTGATTTTTTGTGGGGGCTTTTCCTGAAGTTTGCCCCTAATGTTTGTAGACAAAAGCATTAATATTCATGCCTGCACCCACCGATGCAAAAAGTAAAACATCTCCTTTGTGTATGGTTTGGCCTTCTATTTTTCCTTGTAATAAAAGGTCGAATAAGGTGGGAATAGTTGCGACACTGCTGTTCCCCAAAAAGGATATACTCATGGGCATAATGCCCGCTGGAGTAGGTTCGTTGTATAGTTTGTAGAACCGATTCACGATGGCTTCGTCCATTTTTTCGTTGGCCTGGTGGATCAATATTTTTTTGAGGTCTTTGATGTCAATTCCCGATTTATCCAAGCATTCTTTCATGGCTTGTGGCACACGGCTGAGTGCAAATTCGTAAATTTTTCGACCATTCATTTTAATGTATCGCACACTCGAATCTGGTTTGCTGTCGAATGAATCTCCAAAATGCAAATAACTGGCTTCGTCCCCGGCATAGGTCGCACTTTCATAAGAGAGCAAACCGTCATGGTCGGCACAGGATTCTATCACAGCAGCTCCGGAACCGTCGGCATAAATCATGCTGTCTCGGTCGTGTACATCAACTACACGAGAAAGGGTTTCGGAACCTATAACCAAGCATTTTTTGGCCATGCCCGATTTAATGAGCGCATTGGCTTGCAAGACCCCTTCTATCCAGCCCGGACAGCCAAACAAAATGTCGTAGGCCACGCATTTGGGGTTATTAATTTTTAATTTGTGTTTTACTCGGGTGGCCAAACTCGGCACAATATCAGACTGATTGCTGTGTGGCTTTACATCGCCAAAATTGTGCGCTACAATAATATAATCTAATGTTTCTGGATCTATTTGGGAATTTTCAATGGCTTTTTGTGCAGAAAAAAAGGCCATGTCAGAAGAACACAAATTGGCGGCGGCATAACGACGTTCAACAATTCCTGTAATACTTTTGAATTTGCCAATCACTACCTCGTTCGAATAAGCAAATGCCGATCCGTCTTCATTTAGAAAAGTGTGTTGGGCAAAATCAGTATTTTTTACTACTTGGGTGGGAATGTAACTTCCGATGCCGGTTATTTTGATGTTCATGTCGTTTCGCGTAGGTTATCCGAATTTAACATTTAATTCGAAAAGGGGAGCTAAAAAAGTATTGTTTCGCGCTAGAATTGTGAATAGTGCAACAAATAAATCGACTACTTGTTAATTGTGTAATGATTTGTTGTTTTCCTGCGCGATTTTAATTTGCATTACCGTGGCCAAATTCAAGGCTTGCGTTTTCATGCGTTCGCAGTTGAATCCTTGGCAATGCACATCAATGGCTGAATTAAAATGAGTGATCCAAATTTGAAACAGTTCGGGTGTCAAGGCCGATTTGTGGTGAACATCTAAGTGAATTTGCGTCAAGTTCTTAAAATAACCACCGGTACCTAATAGGGCTTGCGACCAAAAAGTAACCAATACAGGCAAATGTTCCTCCAATTGAATTTTCACCACCTCCGTAAATAGATAACTGATGGCCGGATCACCCAGTAATTTGTCATAAAAAGTCGCGACAATGTTATAAATATCTTCGGCAGTTTCAATGTCTTTCATAGCGAGTAAAATAAAAGCCCTTTAGAATTCTAAAGGGCTTTCGTATTAGATATAGGCTTCAATGGGCGCACAAGAGCAAACCAAGTTTCGGTCGCCAAAGGCATCGTCGGCTCGGCGCACGGTAGGCCAAAATTTGTTTAGTTTGATGTAATCCAAAGGAAAGGCTGCCGTCTCTCTTGAGTAAGGATAGTTCCAGGTTTCGGCGGTCAACATCCCTAAGGTATGTGGTGCATTTTTGAGCACATTGTTGTGGTTGTCTGCGGTTGCGGCTTCAATTTCTTTTCGAATAGCAATCATGGCATCACAAAAACGATCCAATTCTGCCAAATCTTCGCTTTCGGTAGGTTCAATCATCAAGGTGCCGGCTACAGGGAAGGAAACCGTAGGAGCGTGAAAGCCATAATCCATTAAGCGTTTGGCAATGTCGGTAACCTCGATCCCTTTTTGTTTAAACGGACGACATTCCAAAATCATTTCGTGTGCGGCTCGACCCATTTCGCCCGAATACAAGGTGTCGTAATGTCCTTTCAAGCGTTCCTTGATGTAGTTGGCATTCAAAATAGCGTAACGGGTAGCGTCAGTAAGTCCTTCGGCACCCAGCATGCAGATGTAGCCATAGGAAATTAAACACGCCAAAGCCGATCCCCAAGGAGCAGCAGATATGGCCGTAATGGCATCCGTTCCTCCGGTTTGAATTACCGGGTTTGAAGGTAAAAATGGAACCAATTGCGGAGCCACACAAATTGGTCCTACTCCAGGACCTCCACCACCGTGGGGAATCGCAAAGGTTTTGTGCAAGTTCAGGTGACAGACATCTGCCCCGATAGTAGCAGGATTTGTGAGTCCCACTTGTGCATTCATGTTGGCGCCATCCATATAAACTTGTCCGCCGTTGTCGTGAATGATTTGGGTGATTTCGCGAATGGCACTTTCAAAAACCCCGTGCGTAGAAGGATATGTGATCATCAAACACGATAAATTGTCTTTGTATAAAAGTGCTTTTTCGCGCACATCGTCCACGTCAATGTTTCCGTTTTCTAAGGTTTTGGTTACCACCACCTGCATGCCCGCCATCGCAGCAGAAGCCGGATTGGTTCCGTGAGCCGACGAAGGGATTAAAGCAATATTTCTGTGGTGATCGCCGCGTGATTGGTGGTAGGCGCGTATCACCATCAAACCAGCATATTCGCCTTGTGCGCCCGAATTGGGTTGCAAGGTAGTGCCGGCAAATCCGGTTATGGTATTGAGTTGAGTTTCTAATTTGCGCAACATTTTTTGGTAGCCTTGCGCCTGATCTACTGGAGCAAAAGGGTGTATGTTGTTCCAGTTGGGATTGCTCAACGGAATCATTTCGGCGGCAGCATTCAATTTCATGGTGCAGGATCCCAAAGAAATCATGGAGTGGTTTAAAGCCAAATCTTTGCGCTCTAGCATTTTGATGTAGCGCATCAAAGCCGATTCCGAATGGTAACTGTTGAATACTTCGTGTTGCAAAAAGCGCGATTGGCGTTTCAATTGCGTGGGTAAGGCCGAGGCTTCTGATAAAGCAGTTAGCACAACGGCTGGGGTTTGGGTAGCTTGTGCAAACACCGCGCAAATGGTGTTGAGGTCGGCCAAACTGCTTGTTTCGTTGAGGGAAATCGAAACCGTCGTATCGTTTATATAGTAGAAGTTGAGTTGATGCGCTTCGGCAATTGATTTTACTTTTGCGGCATCGGCGGTTACTACGATCGTGTCAAAATAGTGTGCATTTTGTTGGGTAATCCCCATTTGTTTTAAAGCTTGGGTCAAGGTCACCGCCGAGGCGTGCACTTTTTTGGCAATGTATTGCAAGCCTTTTGGTCCATGGTATACGGCATACATTCCAGCCATCACTGACAATAAAACTTGGGCTGTACAAATATTGGAGGTGGCTTTGTCGCGTTTAATGTGCTGCTCGCGGGTTTGCAAGGCCATGCGCAAGGCGCGATTGCCATCGGTGTCAACGGTTACGCCAATAATACGTCCCGGCATGCTGCGTTTGTATTCGTCTTTGGAGGCAAAATAGGCCGCGTGAGGCCCGCCGTAACCCAAAGGAATTCCATAGCGTTGGGTAGTTCCGTATACTACGTCGGCACCCATTTCGCCGGGTGGAGTAAGCGAAACTAAACTCAAAATATCAGCTCCCACTGCTACTTTTATTTCGTTGGCGTGAGCCTTGGCAATAAATGCAGTCGGATCAGTAATTTGTCCGTACTTTCCAGGATACTGAAGAATTGCACCGTAGAAGTCGGTTGAAAAGTTAAATTCTTCGTGTTTTCCTACTACCAATTCTACACCAATAGGGGTAGAACGCGTTTGCAATACCGATAAGGTTTGCGGCAAAATTTCATCCGACACAAAAAATTTGCAGACGTTGTTTTTCTTCTGATCGCGTGTACGCACATCAAACAATAAGGCCATGGCTTCGGCTGCCGCGGTCGCTTCGTCAAGAAGAGAAGCATTGGCAATTTCCATGCCGGTCAATTCGATAATTACCGTTTGAAAATTCAAGATGGCTTCCAAACGCCCTTGAGCAATCTCGGCTTGATAGGGCGTATAGGCCGTATACCAGCCTGGATTTTCGAGTATGTTGCGTTGTATTACTGCAGGTACAATGGCTTGGTTGTAGCCCAATCCAATGTAGGATTTGAATAATTTGTTTTCTAATCCCAACTGGTGAATGTGTTGGCTAAACTCATATTCGGTTAAAGGTTCATCCAAATCTAAAGCAGATTTTAGGCGGATATCATCGGGAATGGTTTCGGTAATTAATTGATCTAAAGTGGCTGCTCCAATGGTTTGTAACATCGGTTGTAAATCAGCTTCTCTAGGGCCAATGTGGCGTAAAGCAAATGCATCTGTTTTCATACTGCAGTAAAATTGGGATGTTTTAAAATGTTGCACAAAAATAGGCTTTATTCTCAAAGCTGACCGCTCATTTGTCCCCGATTTTTAGGAATTTTTCAACCAAAACGGCATTTTATTAACAGGTTGATTACTTTTGGGGCATGCGTATATTTTGGTCTATTTTTGATTTTTATATTCAATCGTCTTTGCATGTAGGTTTGGCTGTTTTGGCGTTGTTGCATTGTACAAATCTGCTTGCACAATTTTCTATGCCACCCCATTTTTCAGTTGTTGTTTTTTGGGGCACCGTGTTGGGCTATAATTTTTTAAAATACAGCGCGCTTTTTTGGCAAGGCAAATGGAAATCAAACCGCATTGTTGCTCTTACACTATTTACAGTGCTTGCAGGCATTTGTTTTTTATACAACCTCTTGCAACTCTCGTGGGCTGCACAAGGATATTTGCTTAGTGCTGGAATTTTGGTATTGTGTTATCCGCTTTTGCGCAAATACGGATGGCTCAAATTGTTTTTTGTGAGCGCTGCGGTAACCTATATTACGGTGTTTATTCCCTATTGTATCGCAGCAAATTATAGCACTGAAATGCTGTTGCAGTTGCTCCAACGTTTTTTTTTATTGAGCTGTTTGCTGATTCCATTTGAGATTTGGGATAGCGCCAATGATCCTTTGTCATTGCATACATTACCCCAACGGTTGGGTATTCCTAAAACCAAAATGTTGGGCTATGGTTTGCTTATTCCCTTTCTGATTTTGGTGGTTTGGCAACCCAACGGACATTTTGCTTCACTTGTAATTGCCCTCTTATCTGCACTTTCTATTTACTTTACAACTGTAAAAAGATCGATGTATTACACCTCCTTTTGGGTAGAGAGTGTGCCGATTGTGTGGTGGGTGGTTTTGGTTGTAATGAAGTAATTATTTGTCAATACGTGAAGGTAGGACAAAGTGCATTGTCATTGCGAGGAGGTACGACGAAGCAATCTACAAAGTCATCAAGTTTTCAATAGAATCAAATAAGTCTTCCCATTTTGGATTTAGGCTATTTATCAAATCAACTTTGTTAGCTCTAGAACCGCCTTTTAATTGTTTTTCCCTCGCAATTGCATCGCCAATCATTTGAAATTGTTCGTAATAAACCAATTTGTTTAGATTATATCTTGCTGAAAATGAATTTTGGTATTTCTTTTCTTTGTGTTCAATTATTCTTTGAGGCAAATTTGACGTAACTCCAATATATAATGTGGTGTTTTTATAATTCGTTAATATATAAATAAACCCTGGTTTCATAGTTTAGATTGCTTCGTCGTACCTCCTCGCAATGACTACAATAACCCTGCCCGTTTCAATAACGCCTCCGGCTGCGGCTCCTGACCGCGAAAGCGTTTGTACAATGTCATCGGGGCTTCGGTACCGCCTTTTGACAAAACGTGTTCCTTGAATTTATTAGCCACTTCGGGATTAAAGATTCCTTTTTCTTGAAAGTAAGCAAAGGCATCGGCATCCAATACTTCGGCCCATTTGTAGCTGTAATAACCCGACGAATAGCCGCCTTGAAAAATGTGCGAAAACGACACGCTCATGCAATTTTCGGCCACATCGGGAAACAAAGCCGTTTCTTCTAGGGCTGCTTTTTCGAATAATTTTACCTCACTTATTTCTTGCGCTTTGGCATGATAAGCCATGTCTAATAAACCAAAACTCAGTTGACGCAGCGTGGCCATGCCTTCTAGAAAACTGGCACTTTCTTTAATTTTTGTCACGTAGGTTTGCGGAATAATTTCGCCGGTTTCGTAATGTTTGGCAAACAAAGCCAAAGCTTCCGGTTCGTAACACCAGTTTTCCATGACTTGGCTCGGCAATTCCACAAAGTCCCAAAATACCGAAGTGCCCGAAAGACTCGGGTAGGTGGTGTTGGCCAACATGCCATGCAAGGCGTGACCAAATTCGTGAAACAAGGTGGTCACTTCGTTAAAGGTAAGTAGGGAAGGTTTGGTCTCCGTAGGCGGCGTAAAATTGCACACGATTGAAACATGTGGTCGTTCTTGCTCGCCATTTTGTATGTATTGTGGTTTATACGAGGTCATCCAAGCGCCGTTGCGTTTGCCTTTGCGCGGAAAAAAATCAGTGTAAAACAAGGCGACCAAATTTTGCTCTGCATCGAGTACCTCAAAGGTTTGCACATCGGTGTGGTATTTGTCTACCGTATGAATTTCGCGAAAGTGAATGCCAAATAATTTTTCGGCAATGGTATAGGCACCTTGCAGCACGTTTTCTAATTTAAAATACGGCTTCAACAACTCGTCGTCAACCGAGAACAGTTTTTGCTTCAATTTCTCACTGTAATAGGCACTATCCCATTTTTCGAGTGTCGCGATCCCGTCCAACTCTTGGGCAAAAGCATGTAATTGGGCAAAATCGCGTTGGGCTGCGGGCTTGGCTTTGGCCAACAAATCCCGTAAAAAAGTTTGTACTTTCTCGGGCGATTGGGCCATGCGTTCTTCTAATACAAACTGCGCATGCGAGTCGTAACCCAGCAATTGCGCGCGCTGGTGACGAAGCGCTACGATGCGTTTCACCAATTCGCGGTTGTCGAATTCGTTGCCTTGAAAGGCTTTCTTTCCGGCAGCGATGGCCAATTCTTTGCGCAATTCGCGGTTTTCTACATAGGTCACAAAGGGTAAATAACTTGGAAAATCTAAGGTAAACACATAGCCTTCTAGTCCTTTTGATTTGGCCAAGGCATGTGCCATTTCTTTGGCATCGGCGGGCAGTCCTGTCAGGTCCTTCTCGTTCGTAATATGCAGTTGGTAGTTGTTGGTTTCGGCCAATACATTTTCGCCAAAAGTCAATTTGCATTTGGCCAATTCAGCATCAATTTCCCGCAATTGGGCTTTTTCGGTTTCGGCCAACAAGGCGCCGTTTCGGGAAAATCCCTTAAATTTCTTATCCAATAAAGTAGCTTGTTCGGCTGTTAAATTTAGCTTGTCGCGTTGATCATAGACGGCTTTTACGCGAGCAAACAAGGTTTCGTTCAAGCTAATGTCGTTGCTAAACGCGGTGAGCAAAGGCGAAACTTCTTGCGCTATTTTTTGGATTTCATCATTCGTTTCGGCCGAATTCAGGTTAAAGAATATACTCGACAAGCGGTCTAAGGCTTGGCCCGAAAATTCGAGTGCTTCGATGGTGTTTTCAAAAGTAGGAACCGCTGGATTTTGCGTGATCGCCTGAATTTCGGCGCGGGCTTTTTCTATATTGGCTACGAAAGCCGGATGGTATTCTTCGTTTTTAATTTGTGCAAAAGGCGCTGCATTATACGAAGTTTGAAAAACCTGAGTAAGTACGTTCATAGCAAAATGGGGCCCAAATGGACGTTAGAATAGAAGGATGTATATTGAAATTAGCGTTTTAATTCGGCCGAAGCTTGCAATACTGCAGCCTTGAGGCCTTCTTTGTATAACACGATTTTGTCTAGCACGCAGTTGTCGTGGCAACCAATAATTTGTGCGGCCAAGATGCCGGCGTTTTTGGCGCCATTGAGTGCCACCGTAGCAACCGGAACACCGCCGGGCATTTGCAAAATAGACAAGATCGAATCCCAGCCGTCAATCGAGTTGCTCGATTTTACGGGCACGCCAATTACAGGCAAAGGCGACATTGCCGCCACCATACCAGGCAAATGGGCTGCACCACCGGCTCCGGCAATGATTACCGAGATGCCACGCAGGTGCGCGTTTTGGCTAAATTCCACTAGTTTTTCGGGGGTGCGGTGTGCCGAGACAATATCCACCTCGGTTTCGATGTCAAATCCCTGCAACATATCGATGGCTTCTTGCATAACAGGCAGGTCGCTTTTGCTTCCCATCACGATGGCTACTTTCATAATAATTAATAATTAATAATGAATAATTATAAATTGGTTTAAACGATTAAACGTTTAAGCGGTTAAACGTTATTTGCTAATCACCCGAATCGTTTGCTTCACTTCTTCGGCCAATTTGCGCGCGGCATTGATGTCTTCGTGAACAATGGTCACGTGGCCCATTTTGCGAAACGGACGCGTTTCTTTTTTGCCATACAGGTGCGGCGTTACGCCTTTGAGCTGCATGATTTGTTCAATATTTTCATACACCACCGGTCCTGAATAGCCTTCATTGCCTACCAAATTTACCATAATTCCGGCCACTTTGCTGCTGGTATCTCCCAAAGGCAAGTCTAAAATGGCCCGCACGTGGTTTTCAAATTGCGAGGTATAACTTGCTTCAATGCTGTAATGTCCCGAATTGTGGGGTCTAGGCGCCACTTCATTTACCAAAATATCGCCCTCGGCCGTTAGAAAAAGTTCTACCGCCAAAATGCCCACATGGGCAAAAGCTGCCGAAACCTGCAAGGCAATTGCAGTGGCTTTTTGGGCTATAGCAGGGTCAATTCTTGCGGGACACAACACATATTCTACTTGATTGGCCTCGGGGTGAAATTCCATCTCAACCACCGGATAGGTGTTGATTTCTCCCGATACCGAACGGGCCACAATCACAGCCAATTCGTGGGTAAAGGGCACCAATTGTTCGGCGATGCATTCGCCAATTGGCAAGTCGCTTAGATCAGCAATTGAGCGAACTATTTTTACGCCTTTGCCGTCGTAGCCAAATTGAGCCAATTTCCATACAAATGGAAACGCCAATTCAGAGTTGTTTACGGCATCAACTAAAGCTGAAAGTTGTGAAAAACGCTGGTGTGCCGAGGTGGGTATGTTGTGGGTTTTATAATGGTCTTTTTGAACGCCTTTGTGTTGAATTAACCGCAGGGTTTTGGCACTTGGATATACCGCTTTTCCCTCGGCTTCGAGTTGGTCTAAGGCATCCAAATTCACATTCTCAATTTCGAGGGTGAGCACATCAACTTTTTGACCAAAATTATAGACCGTTTGGTAATCTAATAAATCCCCTTGTTCAAAATAGTGAGCGCCATATTGGCAAGGGGCTTCGGCACTCGGATCGAGCACATAGGTGCAGATGTCAAATTTGCGTAACTCAGCCAGCATCATTTTGCCCAATTGGCCGCCGCCTAAAATGCCGAGTTTAAAATCAGACGAAAAATAGTTCATGCCCTGTGTTGCTATATTTTGCGCAAATATAGGAATTCCTCTTTTTTAAATGGCTATAAGTGTTGGGCAATTCGGTTGCCAAAAAAGGAAATTATTTACTCTCTTGGGTCAAGAGTTTAGTGATTTTTCGGATTGTGTTTTGCAGGCCCGGCGATTGCAAAGCATAATCTTTGGCCATTAAGTCGAGCAGCGGTTCTACTACCCATGGATATTTAAAACGGAAGAAATATAGAATTCGAATGGCCATGACCTTGGGAACCGTTTTTTCGGGTTGAATGAGCCATTGCATGGACAATTCTAGGGTGGCTTCTTCGAGGTTTTTGGGAATGAGCTTGGCCAAACAAAGTTTTGCTAAGGTGTTTGAAAAAGCGCGTTTGGCCGATTCGTGCGAATAGTTTGGTGCCACGGCCAGTAATTGAGGCAAATAGGGAGCAACCCAAGTAGGATTTTTTAACGCGACCAATTCAATTATCCACAGCGCCTTGTGCAAATGAGGGTTTGCTAAATCACTGGCAAATTGCGTTAAATCAATCAATAATTCGGGAGATTGAAACACCTCATTGGCCCTGTTTTGGCGTGAAATTGCATGGGCAGATCCGCTGCAAATATGTTGATAATAAGGCGTATTCATGGCATCCAAAATTACAAATAAATCGAATTTCACCCCGGCTTTCTTAACTCTAATTTTGCTATATTTGTCCCTTCAAAAAATACGCGCAAATGATACATTTACACGATAAAACCTTCGTTCCGTTCATTTCCTCCGAGGAAATTGATTTTGCCTTGTCGAATATGGCCAAAAAAATGGCGGATGATTTCTTTGAAGAAACTCCGATTTTTATTGGGGTATTAAATGGATCATTCATGGTTTTGTCTGATTTGATGAAATACTACCGCGGCATGTGTGAAGTGTCATTTACCAAAATGGCTTCCTACGAGGGCACCCAATCGACCAACCAAGTAAAACAATTGTTGGGTTTGGATGTTGAGGTAACCGGCCGAACCGTAGTTATAGTAGAAGACATTGTAGATACAGGGCAAACTGTTGAAGCCTTGAAAGCTATTTTTAAAGAAAAAAACGCCAAACACGTGAAGTTTGCCACCCTGTTCTTTAAACCCGAAGCCTATACCAAAGACATTAAAATAGATTATGTAGGCATCCGCATTCCCAACAAATTTATTGTGGGCTATGGCTTAGACTACGATGGCTTGGGAAGAAACCTCCCCGATGTATACCAGTTGGCCGAATAATTAAACACAAACACAACTCAATAATTTACATTTATTCCAATGATTAACATCGTTCTTTTCGGAAAACCTGGTGCAGGAAAAGGCACACAGGCTGAATTTTTAAAAGAAAAATACAATTTAACGCACTTGTCTACCGGTGACATATTTAGGTTCAACATCAAAAACGAAACGGCCTTGGGGAAGTTGGCCAAAACCTATATGGATGCGGGCGATTTAGTGCCCGATTCGGTTACGATTCAAATGTTGGAATCAGAAGTGGATAAGAATCCGCATTCGGCCGGATTTTTATTTGATGGATTTCCCAGAACCAGTGCGCAAGCAGAAGCCTTAGATGCTTTTTTGGCTTCAAAAAACCAAGAAATTACGGCTACGATTGCCTTAGAGGCCAACGACGAAATTTTAATACAACGCCTATTGGAGCGCGGAAAAACCTCCGGACGACCGGACGACCAAGACGAAGACAAAATTCGCAACCGCTACCAAGAATACAACGAAAAAACAGCGCCCTTGATGGCTTATTATACCAACCAAGGTAAATTTCATTCGGTAGATGGAATTGGTCAGATTGAAGCTATCACCCAACGGTTGAGCGCTTTGATTGACGGATTCTAATACCAATACTTATATTAAACCGATACACACAAAATGGAACTACTCTTTATTCTACTTTTAATCTTGCTCAATGGCGTATTTTCCATGTCGGAAATTGCTTTGATTTCGGCGCGAAAAAATCGCTTGGAGTCATCGGCAAAAAAAGGGAATAAAAACGCCAAAATTGCACTAGACTTAGCCAATTCACCCAACAAGTTCTTGTCAACCGTACAAATTGGCATCACCCTTATTGGCATTTTAACGGGGATTTATTCGGGCGATAAAATTACCCATGATGTAGAAGCCTATTTTGCCGGCTATCTTTTTTTTCAGCCTTATGCGAGTACGATGGCGGTGGTGGTAGTGGTGGTTATTTTAACTTTTTTTTCCTTGGTTTTGGGCGAATTACTGCCCAAACGCATCGGACTCAATCACCCGGAATCTATTGCCAAAGCGGTGGCCTTGCCCATGCGACTTCTTTCGCAAATTACGGCACCTTTCATTTGGTTGCTTACCATTTCTACCGAAGGATTGCTTAAACTACTCAACATCAAACCCACTGCCGACGGTAAAGTGACCGAAGAAGAAATCAAGGCCATCATCAAAGAAGGTACAGAAGTAGGCGAGGTGCAAGAAATAGAGCAAGATATTTTAGAACGCGTGTTTCACATTGGCGATCGAAAAATCAATTCGCTCATGACCCACCGATCTGACATCGAGTATTTGTCGCTAGAAGATTCAGCAATAGAATTGAAAGCAAAAGTTTTAGAAGAGTTGCATTCAATTTTTCCGGTTTGTAAAGAAAGTTTAGATGATATCATTGGGGTGGCTACACTCAAAGATTTGTTTGCCAATTTTGAAAAGGGCAATTTTAATCTAGAATCCATTGCCAAAGAACCAGTGTATCTTATTGAACATACCTCGGCCTACAAAGCTTTAGAACACTTCAAAAAAACCAAAGTGCATTATGCCTTTATTGTCGATGAACATGCTGTTTTTCAGGGCATTATCACCCTAAATGACATCTTAGAAGCCTTGGTAGGCGATGCCTCCGATTTTGACGACGACGAATACAAATTGGTCGACAATGCCGACGGCACCTGGCTGGTAGATGGGCAATATTCGCTACACGATTTTCTCACCTCGTTTGATATGGATGAACTCACCAACGATTACGAAGTGACTACGGTGAGTGGGTTTTTTATCACCGAGTTGGGATCGATTCCCAAACAAGGAGAAAAAATAATCTGGAATAAACTCGAATTGGAAGCACTTAAAATGGATGGCGCCAAAATCGATAAAGTACTCATCAACACACTAAAAGAATAGGTACAGATTTTCATTTTGCGAACCCCATTTGGTATCCTAACCCCTAACCCCAAACCGCACACGCTAAACTCAACACTATGACCGAAGGAAACTTTGTAGACTACGTAAAAATATTTGTATCCTCGGGCAAAGGCGGCAAGGGTTCTACCCATTTGCATCGTGAAAAATTTATCGAAAAAGGCGGACCTGACGGCGGTGACGGTGGACGAGGCGGACACGTGTTTTTGGTGGGCAACAAAGGGCTTTGGACCTTGTTTCACCTCAAGTTTGCACGACACATCAAAGCCGGATATGGCGGCGATGGCGGTAGCGACCGCAGTACCGGACACGATGGCGAAGACAAATACATCGAAGTGCCGCTGGGAACCGTAGTACGCGATAAAGAAACCAACGAAATTTTGTTTGAAATTACCGAAGATGGCGAAAAAAGAGCCGTAGCCCAAGGCGGAAAAGGCGGATTGGGGAACTGGCATTTTCGCAGCTCAACCAATCAAACGCCACGCTATGCACAACCCGGTTTACCTGGAGTAGAAATGGATATCGTTTTAGAATTAAAAGTCTTAGCCGACGTAGGCTTGGTAGGTTTCCCTAATGCAGGAAAATCAACTTTGTTGTCGGTGCTCACCTCGGCCAAACCCAAAATTGCCGATTACCCGTTTACGACCTTAAAACCCAATTTAGGCATTGTGGCTTACCGCGATTTTCAGTCGTTTGTAATTGCCGATATCCCCGGAATTATAGAAGGCGCTGCCGAAGGAAAAGGCCTGGGTCATTACTTTTTGCGACACATTGAACGCAACTCAACCTTATTGTTTTTGGTGCCTGTTGATGCCGAGAACATCAAGGCCGAATACGATATTTTGGTGAACGAATTGACCAAATACAATCCGGAGATGTTGCAAAAAGAGCGCTTGCTCGTGATTTCCAAATGCGACATGCTCGACGACGAACTCAAAGCCGAATTGAAAGTTCAATTGGACAAAGAATTCAAAGGCATTCCGTATTTGTTTATTTCTTCTGTGGCCCAACAAGGACTTACAGAATTGAAAGACAAATTGTGGGCGATGCTCAACGAGGAGGTTATAAACTAAACAAAACGTCTAGTGTTTCGGGAATGTTGTTGGCTTTAATTTCAGGATACTTTATTTTGGAGTTGAGCCAATTTTCTATTTCTAAGTTAAAATTCGCATCTATTTTTTGGAGTACAGGAACGCCCAATTGTTGCAATGCTTCGGCATTACACGCTTGTTCATAATGATTGGCAATGGGTATAACTAATACTTTTTTCTGCAAATAAAGCGCTTCAGCTGGTGTTTCGAATCCCCCGCCCGTAATAATGCCTTCGCAATGCACGAGGCTGTCGTCAAATAAATCTTGGTTAATGGGATACAACCAAATATTTCCTTTCCGAACGGGAGTAGTAGTCGATTTTAAAAACCAGTGAAATTCAACCTCAGGAAACGACAAAAAAGTCCGTTCTAAGCATTCTACATCAAACGAGGGCAGGTACACCGTAATGTGTTTTTTATTGGTGGGCGTCGATTCAACGATCTTCTTTTTGATTACTGGCTCAAAAATAAACGAGTCGTATTGTCTAAAATGCAGCCCAATATTGTGTGTAGATTTCGAATAATTTTTGAGCACCAGTTCTCCCAAAAAATCGCTTTTTGAAGGGCGCGGAGCATTGCTAGATGTAAAGCTGGCTTGGTGTCCAAACTGAATCGATTTCTTGTTTTGAAGTTTACAGGCCAAGGAGGTAACCGATTCAAAATCATTGATGATTACATCGTACTGATCTAAGGGCAAATTTTTGGCATCCTTGTATAATGAAATGGGGTTTATGTTTTTGGCAATGGCTAGATAATCCAATCCGCCGCAGGTACTGTAATGCAAACTGCAGCCTTTGTTTCGGTATTTTACGGGCAAATCAAAATCTAAACTGGCATTTGATCCGCTCAAGAAAAAATCAATTTCACCAAATTTTTTCAGGTAAGGATACAACTGAATGGCTCTGCTGACATGACCATTTCCGGTTGCTTGAATCGCGTAAAATATTTTCATACCCTAATCTTGTAAAATTTTTGCCACGATATTGGTGTCGGCTAGCTCCTCATTGGCAGCATCTTTTTCGAAATCAGCGCTTTTATATTGGTATATAGTCCAATGGGCTTTGTGGTATTCTAAGGCAGTAAGGTTCTCTACCCAGTCGCCGCTGTTGAGGTACATGACCGAACCCTGCTCTGTATCAATTTGCTTCATTTGCGGTTTGTGAATGTGTCCGCATACCACATATTTGTAGTTTTTGGCAATGGCAATCTCGGCCGCCGTCGATTCGAAATTCGAGATAAACGAAACAGCTTTTTTCACACTGTCTTTGATGGCTTTCGAGAAACTGCGTTTTTCTTTGCCCAACAACACCAAAAACCAATTCACGATGCTGTTGATCAAAATGAGTAAATCGTAACCTTTTCCGCCTATTTTGGCAATAATTTTGGCGTAGCCTTTTGTCGAGGAATCAAACACGTCGCCATGAAAAATCCAGGTTTTATTGCCGTCTAAATCTAAAATGAGTTTGTCTACCAATTCAAAATCACCCAAAATCAAATCGGTGTATTTGCGCAAGGCTTCGTCGTGGTTACCGGTAATGTAATAGATTTTGGTGCCATTGGCCAGCATTTTTATCAGGTAGCGCAATACGTTCATGTGGGCAGTAGGAAAATAACTTTTGGTAAAGTTCCACATGTCGATGATGTCGCCGTTTAGCACTAAGGTTTTTGGCTGAATTGATTTGAGGTATTTGAGTAGTTCTTCGGCCTGACAGCCATAAGTTCCGAGGTGAACGTCTGAAAGAACAACCAGTTCTACTTTTCGTTTATTTTTCACGTAGTTTCTTGCAAAGTTCACGAAGAATTGCAAAGTAGAAGTATATTTATAACTAACGAATTGTTACGATTTATGCTCGAAAAGGGGTCGATTATTATCTAATGGTTAATTAATTTAACAGCCTTTGCCTGCGAATTTGAAACCCATATCAGCAGGTAGGAGTAAAAATTATTTTATATTCGCTCCATCTAAAATAAAAACACCTCACATGAAAAAAATTATTGTTTCCTTTATAGTAGGAATTCTATTGTTGCCCATGAGCGTCAAAGCCGACGAGGGCATGTGGTTTTTGATGTTTATCGAACGTCTCAATCACCGCGACATGCAAAAGATGGGCTTGCAGCTCACTGCCGAAGAAATATACAGCATCAATCACCATTCCTTAAAAGATGCTATTGTACAGTTTAACGGAGGATGTACCGCCGAGATCATTTCAAAAGACGGGTTGGTTTTAACCAATCACCATTGTGGTTATGATGCGGTAGCCGAATTGTCTTCAGCCGAAAACAACTACTTAAAAAACGGGTATTGGGCCGAAAATCGCCAAGCCGAGAAAAAACCTTCTAGTTTATATGTTCGTTTTTTTGTGCGCATGGACGATTGCTCGAAACGCATTTTGGCCAAAGTAAATGCCCAAATGTCAGAGGCCGAACGCGAAAAAGCCATCGCAGCCGAGATCGCTGTGATTGAAAAAGAAAACAACGAAGGCGGAAAATATACCGTTTCGGTGCGTCCATTTTTTCAAGGCAATGAATTCTACTATTTTGTGTACCAAGACTACAAAGACGTGCGTTTGGTTGGCGTTCCACCCGAAAGCTTAGGTAAATTTGGAGGAGACACCGACAACTGGGAATGGCCCCGTCACACGGCAGATTTCTCGATGTTCCGCGTGTATGCAGATAAAGACGGAAATCCAGCCGACTACTCTGAAGCAAACCTGCCCTTGCAACCCAAACACTATTTGCCTGTAAACATGGCGGGAGTAAAAGAAAATGATTTTGCCATGATTTTGGGTTATCCAGGCAGAACCAACCGTTGGTTGCCAGCCGGTGGAATTGAACAAAATGTAAAATTTGCTTATCCTGCTTGGGTAGAAGGTGCCAAAACGGGTATGGACAACATGAAAAAATACATGGACCAAAGCGATGCCTTGCGTTTGGTGTATGCCTCTAAATTTGCTTCGACAGCCAATTACTGGAAAAACCGTCAAGGCATGATTGACGCCTTGTCTAAATTTGAAACAGCCAAATCGAAGGCATTACAAGAAACCAAATTTGACAAATGGGCCCAAAAAACAGCCAACAAAGCCAAATACGGTTCGGTGATTCAAAACATCAACGGTTTTTATGCCCTAACCAACGAAAAAGCCCGTCACGACAACTACTTGCAACAATTGTTGCGCACTACTGCTTTTGGTACTTTAGGGCGTAGTTTGGGGAAACAATTGGATGGCTATGTAAAAGCCGATGCGGCCAAACGCGCCCAATTGGCACCGGCCATTTTAGAGACTGCGGGCGAATTTTACAAAGATTTGTACATTCCTGCCGAGAAAGATTTGTTATCCGCGCAATTAAATTTATATGCTGCCAAATCAACGGGATATCCGTTGGCGCCAATGGTTGATAAATTGGCCAAAGAAAATGGCGGCGATTTTACCAAATATGCCAATGCCAGTATTGACTTGAGTTTATTTGCTTCCTTAGATAAAGTCAAAGCATTTTTGGATGCGCCTACCCAAGGTCTTTTAGACAATGATCCGTTATATGCTTTGTCTAGTGATTTGTTGGCGCATTTAGCATCCAAATCAGATGCGATTGCCAAAGCACAAAATGATTTTGGAGCAGCCTACCGTTTGTTGGTTGAAGGCTTGCGCGAATCAAAAATTGGCAGCATCAAATACCCAGATGCCAACTCGACCTTGCGTCTCACCTACGGAAAAGTAAAAGCCTTGCCGGCTGACAAACGCAACGATGCTAAAATTAACAACTATACGACCATGGAAGGCATGGTGAAGAAATACAAAAAAGGCGACGAAGAATTTGATTTGCCTCAACGTATTTTAGACCTATACAAAGCCAAAGATTACGGTCGTTTTGCCGACAAAGACGGCAGTTTGCACGTGAATTTCTTGACCGATAATGACATTACCGGAGGAAATTCTGGTTCACCGGTTTTGAACGGCAAAGGTGAATTAATTGGGTTGGCCTTTGACGGAAACATCGAAGCCATGGCCGGTGATGTAATTTTTGACAACAAATTGCAACGCACCATCAATGTAGACATTCGTTTTGTGTTATGGGTAATCGAGAACTACTCGGGAGCCAAACACATTGTGGATGAAATGACGTTGGTGAAATAAGATAGTCGTAAAGTCTAAAGTCGTAAAGTCAAAAGGGTAGAAGTATACTAAGAACGGCAGTAAGCGATGCGCTTGCTGCTGTTTTTTATGTCGTAAAGTCATAAAGTCTAAAGTCATAAAGTCTAAAGGGTAGAAGTATACTTAGAACGTCATTGCGAGGAGGAACGACAAAGCAATCTTTTCAGTCTAAAGGGTAAAGGTGTACTAAGTCATTTATGGTTTCTAACCTAAACCTTTAAACCCTAACCCCTAAACTTTTTAACCAAAAACACACCCCCAGCCCCTCTCGAGAGGGGAGTTTTGCGAAGTATACTAAGAA
>CANKLE010000013.1 GCA_947483075.1 Flavobacteriaceae bacterium
GAGTTCTTCCTATATTTACGCCCATGAATCTCTCGCAACAGCAGTCGCAAATTGCCCGTTTTGATCACTTGGAATTGCTTGCCAATCAGGTGGTGGAAGGCTTTATTTCGGGCATGCACAAAAGTCCGTTTCACGGGTTTTCGGCCGAGTTTGCCGAGCATAAAGTGTATAATCCCGGCGAAAGCACCAAGCATATGGATTGGAAATTGTTTGCCAAAACCGACCGTTTGTACACCAAGCGTTTTGACGAAGAGACCAACATGCGCTGCCATATAATCATTGACAATTCCTCGTCAATGCATTACCCCAAATTAAGGGACAATGAGCCGTTTTACAGCAGTAAAATAGGATTTGCGGTCTTGGCTTCGGCGGTGCTCATGAATCTGCTCAAAAAGCAACGCGATGCCGTAGGTTTGAGTTTGTTTTCGGACCGCTACGAATACTATGCGCCCGAGAAAGGCAGTGATCGACACCACCGCATGATTTTACAACAGTTGCAAAACGTGTTGGAGGCACCCAAAGCGGCCAAGAGCACCAACACCATTGCCTATTTGCATCAAATTGCCGAGAAAATTCACCGCCGTTCGATGATCGTGTTGTTTACCGACATGTTTCAATTGGAGGATGAAAAAGCCTTATTTTCGGCTTTGCAACACCTCAAACACCAAAAACATAAAGTCGTTTTATTTCATGTGATTGACGAAAAAACCGAATTGCATTTTGATTTTGACAACGCCCCGCGCAAATTTATCGACGTAGAAACCGGCGAATTTGTGAATATCTATGCCGATAATGTGAAGGAAATTTATGCACAAAAGCTGCAGGCCTACTTCAAAAGGTTGGCTGAAACCTGCATGCAAAACAAGATAAAATATGTGCCGGTAAATGTGGGCGCCGATTTCGAAAAAATTCTAACGACTTACTTGGTTGAAAAACAAAGTTTTGGCTGATAATTTTAGAGCGGGCTAAATAAAATGAAAATAAATACTTGCAGAAGTAAATTTCTCTAGTATATTTGCAACCGCTAATAAAGTTTCTAGTAAACGATAGTCAGCAAGGTTTGGTAGTTCAGTTGGTTAGAATACATGCCTGTCACGCATGGGGTCGCGGGTTCGAGTCCCGTCCAGACCGCAACTTTAGGAAAAAAAGCGATTCTGTATTGAATCGCTTTTTTTCCCAGAGAAAGAAATTTCAAAGACGATGTTTTTTTAAAGCATCTGAAACGAAAGTTGTGTTGTTTTCGTCTCGTTTTTTAAAATGAGACACGGTTTAGTAGTTAGACCAATGAAAAGCTTTTCGCCTCGGCGATCAGCTTTTTTGCTTTTTAAGAAACTTGAAATCACTTCCTCAAGTGCATAATCCTCAAAAAACAAAAAAAGCGATTAGTTTAAAAAATGATTATATCTTTAACCCAATTCCATTTTTTATTAGTCAATCTTATCTTTAAAAATTAATTTACTACTGTTATTTCAAATAAAATAACGGCTCAAAAATTTTATGATGAAGAAAACAGTACTTTTTTTATTGCTCCTATCAATTCACAGTATGCAAGGTCAATTGGTTGTAGATAATACGGCTCAAACGCCAGCTCAACTCGTTCAAAATTTACTTTTAGGAAATGACATTACAGCATCTAATATAAAATTTAATGGCTCAACGGCCGCAGCAAATACTTTAATGGAACAAGTTGGTGCGTTTTCAAATGGAGAGAACACCAATATTGGCCTAAACAGCGGAATACTATTAGCTACCGGAAACGCATCGATAGCCGTGGGGCCTAATAACCAAGCAGGGGCAAGTTTATTGCCTGCAACTTCTTCTATGGGCGATCCTGATTTGGCTTTGTTGACCACCGGAATTGTAAAAAACACCTCAATTATTGAATTTGATTTTGTGCCGATTGGACAGAACTTACGCTTAAATTTTGTTTTTGCTTCAGAAGAGTATCTAGAATTTGTAAATACCAATCACAGTGATGTATTTGGTTTTTTTATTAGCGGCCCGGGTATCTCAGGACCTTACAGCGGAAATGCACAAAACATTGCGGTATTGCCTAATTCAACCGTTCCAATTACAATTGACACGGTGAATAACCTTGTGAATACGGGGTATTATATAAATAACGGAACAGGATCAACTCCTTTGGTAAATACATCTATTGAATACGATGGATTTTTAAAAGTTATCGCGGCCATAGCAAATGTGCAATGTGGGCAGACTTATCACATTAAATTAGCCATAGCCAACGTAGGAGACAACAATTTTGACTCCGCTGTTTTTATTGAGGCCAATAGTTTCAATGCCTATCCAACCATTAATTTACCTTCTGATTTATTGGTTTCTAATGGTTTGGCGCTTTGTAGTGGTAATGCCGAGCCGATATGTACAGGGCTATCAAATTCTACGATACATGCATGGACATTAAACGGGAATGTCATTCCTGGTGTAACAGGATCCTGTGTAACTATTAGTTCTCCCGGCGAATTATGTGTTACGGTTTATCCCATGGGCAGTGGATGTCCCTCTTCAAGATGCATAAATGTGGAGTTTGCACAACCTGTTGTTCCAACATTTAATTCAATTGGTCCGTATGTGCAAAACGAGATTCCGCTAAGTTTACCGAGCAGTTCTAGTAATGCAATTTCAGGAACCTGGTTTCCCGCTACCATTTCTACGGCAACTGTGGGAACACAAGCTTATACGTTTACCCCAAATCCGGATCAATGTGCCACTGTTGTGCCTTTACAAGTCACGGTGAATCCATCCTTAGCCGCCCCACAATTTCCAAACAATACGATACGGGTATACCCCAATCCGGCCCACGAAAAACTTACCATTAAATTGTTGACTCCTGATTTTGTCAAACAAATTAAGTTGATGGATATACTAGGCAGAATTATCAAAACAGAAAATTTCACAACTTCTAATGCTGAAGTGGTACTAAATCTAAATGAAATTGAAAAAGGAAATTACTTCATCGAAGTTGTTACAGCTACTAATCAGAGAGAAATCAAGAAAATTATCGTGAATTAAAACAACCTACTGTTAGAGTTGACCGTGCTTAATTTTTAAACTTGGTTGAGTTCGAAAACCCATGAAGAGCTATTTCCCTCGGCGAATAGCTTTTTTGCTTTTAGGGCTAAAGCCCTTCCCGATTTTTGCCTAGTTTTTTGTATCTTTCGCAACGTTTAACTGATTTATAAGCGATTACATGAAAAAAACAGTCCTGTTTTTAATTTTTTCCATCTTAACTTTATCATGCTCTACTAGTGGTTCAGGAAGTAATTCTTGTAACGACATTGTTTGCGGGGGATCAGCGGGATACAATGGACCAGGCACCTACATGATCTACCGAGGCACCTTAAATCCCGATACCTGTGGAACGATAGAATTAGACGTAAATCAATCAACTTTTCAATATTATCAAAGTCGTTGGCAGCAGAACCCTGAAGGTTATTGTTGTTGGGATGGATTTAAATAAAATTAATATGAAAAAAACATCAATTTATTTATTCTTAGCTTTTGTCTTAATATTGGCTGCTTGCGATAAAGACAGTTCAAATTCAGGCTGTCTATGTGTTGTGACGCTTAATGGCCAAATGTGGTCGCAACAAAATGTTGCCGATTGCTCGACTTGTTTCGCTCCACAAGGGTATTCCGCAAATTGCAATTGTGATTAAAAACAAATGAATGAAATGAAAAAAAATATTTTGTTGTTGATTGTTCTATTATTAGCATCATGTGCTACTACGAAACAATTTCAAAAATTCACACATAATACAACCTTAGAACCATCAAAAGCAAGAATATATGTGATTAGGCCTGGTTTTGCAGGAGGGGCAGTACAAACCTCAATTTTTTGCAATGATGTATTAATGGGTAAGACAGGAGGAAATGGTTATCTGTGCTGGGATGTATTAGAAGGAAAATATACAATTGGTAATACCCAATTGATTCATGCAGGAATTACTTTAGGTACCGCAAATAATGAGGATTTATTTATAATAAATGCCAAAGCTGGTAAAACATATTACATAAAACAATATCCAAGATTCGGCGGTTTCTCTTTTGATTTTTTAGACAATCCTAGTGGGGAAGAATTTTTAAAAGGAAAAAGTAAGCCGAAAGTTAATTATGTAGAATAAGTTAAAATATCAAAAAAAAATAACATGAAAAAAACCATACTTTTTATTGCGGTATTCTTAACTTCTATGGTGGGCTTTGCCCAATTTAATCAACCCGTTATATACAACTATGTTTGTGATGCCGACGCCGATGGGTATACGGCTTTTTATCTGGGAGAGATTACCTATGAAATACTAGGCACTGCCAATGCGCAATTGTATACCGTTACGCACCACCTGAATCAGCAAGATGCTTCCACAGGCTTGAATGCCATTAGCAATTTAACCTATACCAATGTAGTGCAATACACACAGTTGCTATTTGCACGCATAAAGAATATCCAAACCAATCAAGTGCAAATTATCGCATACCAATTGCATGCCAATCCAGCACCTGTTTTTACGGAATATACCTATATAGTTTGTGATACGGACAGCGTAAACGATGGTTTTGCCGTATCAACGCATTTAAGCATTTATGATTCCGTGTTTAGTGGTACTAATAATTACGTGACTTCCTATTTTCATTCCCAACAAGAGGCCGAATTTAATTTTAATGCGATAGATGCAAATAGCCCGTATTTTAATGCAACTCCATACCAAGATTTTGTGTATGTACGCGTTGTCAATCCTATTACCGGTTGTTTTACGGTTTCTACCTTAAATTTAATTGTTCAGTATTGTGGTGCGACGGCTTGTGAAGCTCCTTTTGCCTTTTCGGCTACAGCAAACGAAACTACCGCAATTGTAGATTGGTCAGGGACCGCCGCGGGAGACCATTTTGAATTGTATGTGATGCCTGCAGGTTCTCCTGCTCCCACTGCCTCAACTACACCTTCTTTTATTGCCGCTCCAACTCAGTTTCAATATATAATAAACGGATTAATTTGCAACACGACCTACGATGTCTATATGAGAAATGTGTGTGCAAGCGGATTTTCCAGTGGATGGGTAAATACGGTAGTTACTACTAGTTTTTGTAACAGTAGTTACGCCAACCCCGTTGATTTGTATGCATGCGGAACAGGAGTTACAGCTTGTTTTAACCTCACCGAAAACACGCCTGTCATTTTAGGCAATTTAAATCCGGACAATTACCAAGTCTCGTATCATGATAATTACAATGATGTGCCAACGGGGACTAATGCCTTGCTTAATGCCAGTCAATATTGTACTGCAACTTCATCCACAATCTGGGTTCGAATAGTTGAGATAAGTACAGGTGCAGTTGAAATCAAATCGTTTGGTGTGTTTTTAGTGGATGCACCACCTACGCCAGATCAAACGTTGACTATTTGTTACAATGGCCCCAATTCGCCAACTTGTTGGGATTTGACACAAGTGGCGTACAACCTGAACCAAGACCCACAAAACGTTACCTATTATACATCGCAAAACGAAGCGTATATGGGAACTAATCCCATTCAAAACACCAGTTGTTTTTCAAGCATATTGGGAATGCCTTCACAACCCACCTTGTATTATCGCGTGTATTATCCGTTTTCGGGTTGTGTTTCTGTTGGATCAATTGCGTTGCTTTCCGTGAATTGTATCCAAGCCGGGCAACCTCAAAGTTTTGCTCAATGTATAGATGGCAACAATACCGCCTGTTTTATGCTTACCGATAATGATGCTCCCATAATGGGAACGTTAAATCCGGCAGATTATACCATTACCTATCACGATTCCCCAAACACTGCCGAAGCCAATGTGAGCCCGCTTTCGTCACCTTATTGTGTGGGCGAAGGAAACTATGCGATCTATGCGCGTTTAGACAACAACAACGACGCGGGCTACCTGACCATGGTGTTTTTCATAAATGTCAACTCATACAATTACAATCCAACCCCATTGGCTGAACTAAGTCAATGTGACGACAACCTTGATGGCAACATCATCTTTGATTTAACTAGCGTGCAAGCACAGCTCAATTCATCGGCTCCGCTCACGTATTTTGCCAGCGAAGCAGCGGCGCAATCCAATACCAATCTTATTGCAATGCCTGCAGCTTATTCAATCCCTGTACAGGCCAATGCCAGTGTGATTTATGTGCGAGAGAACATACCAAATGCCTGCGATAATATTTATAGTTTTCAGTTGCGCACCTTTTCCAACTGTAATTTAGCTTCCAATTGCATTATGGCCAATTCCTTGTGTAATGCGTTGGGAATTCCCTTTTCGAACACCGTAAACAACCAAATCACAGAGCCTGGAGCTAGTTATGGTTGTTTGGGTACTCATCCGAATCCTACCTGGTTTTATTTGCCAGTTAGTAATCCAGGAGCCATTAATTTAATGGTGCAACAAAATTCTTCTATCGCATTCAATGCAAACGCCTATGATGTAGATTACATTGTCTACGGACCTTATACCAGCCCAACTGCACCCTGTTACAACCAACTCACTGCCGATAAAATTGTAAGCTGTAGTTATTCGTCGGCCGCAACCGAATACCCGGTAATACCGAATGCGCTACCTGGCCAGTATTACCTAATCATGACCACCAATTTTAGTAACGTTCCCGGGTACATTAAAATTTCGGACATCGGAAACGGAAGTAGCGGAGGCATCGATTGTTCGGGCATGCGCCTAAATGCCTTTTTAGATTCAAATGTCAACGGCCTGCAAGACAATAACGAGCAAAATTTTCCTTTGGGGAATTTTCAATACGAGATCAACCAAAATGCGGTGGTGCATAATATTTCATCGCCAACGGGAATGTATAATATCTACGACACCAATGCCGCCAACTCGTATCAGTTAAATTATGTAATAGATGCCGCTTATGCCAACCAATATCAGGCATCAACCGCTTCTTATTCGGATGTGCATGTGGTAATTGGCGGCGGTATGACCACCTATAATTTCCCCATTACGATTTTGCAAGCCTACCACGATTTGGCTGTTACGGTAATTCCGCAAAACGCCCCACGCCCCGGGTTTATTTACCAAAATCTAATTACTTACAGAAACCTAGGAAATCAAGTGGTAGCCAATGCTACGCTAAACTTTACCAAAGATCCGATGGTGAGTATTAGTTCTACTTCGGCTCCCGGAATTGTTTCTAACGCCACTGGATTTGTATTTTCTGTGTCAAATTTGCAGCCTTTTGAATCTCGAACAATTACCGTGAATATGCAAGTTCCGGTAATTCCTACTGTAAATGCAGGGCAGTACTTAACTAATTCGGCATCGATTAGCTCGGCAGTTACAGACGTAATGCCAGAAAACAACAACTCCACCACCACCGAAATGGTGATCAATGCCTATGACCCCAACGACAAAGTAGAGTCTCACGGGGAGAAAATATTGTTTTCAACATTTTCTAATTCAGATTACTTGTATTACACCATTCGTTTTGAAAACACGGGTAATGCCAGCGCGATAAATGTAGTGGTCAATGATTTACTAAACGAACAACTTGACGAGACCTCGATTGAGATGGTTGCATCTAGTCATTCCTATATTTTAGATCGTGTAGGCCGTAATTTGAGTTGGCGATTTAATGAAATCTTGTTGCCGCCTTCTATTGCCGAAACCGATACCGGAAAAGGGTTTATCACCTTCAAAATAAAACCAAAACAAGGCTATGCCGTAGGGACAATTATACCCAATGCAGCAGCCATCTATTTTGATTTCAACCCGGCTATTGTAACCAATACGTTCTTGACCAAATTTGTATCTACCTTAGGCACAAATAGTCCTGACTCCGTTGCCTTTTCAGTATACCCCAATCCGGCACACGGTCAAGTTGCTGTGCGTTTAGGTACTGCTTCGGCCACCATAGAAAACATTAAAATACTCGACTACACGGGCAAATGTATTTTGCAACAAGTGGGCTCTACAGAGTCAGAAATGGTCGATGTTCAGCAATTGGCTCAGGGCATTTATCTGGTAGAAGTAACTACGAGTTTGCAACAAAAGGCCATTCAGAAATTAATCATAAAATAAACCTAGAATTCAACTACAAAACCAGCTTTCACGAGCTGGTTTTTTGTTTGCAGTTGCCTCGAATTCGGTTATGATTTATTTACTACTTTTGACGTGTTAAGCACACCGTTATGAACAGCAAACCAATTTTTTATTTTGCATTGATTTTCCTTTTGGGAGCTTGTCAGTTTATGGATAAACAGGTGCCCAAGAAAGCCGTGTTGTTGCAAAAAGAACTCCAGGCAATCAATTGGAACCAAGTAGACGAATACCCCTCTTTTTCCCAATGTGATTCGCTGAAGGACACCAAAGCCAATCAGGCCTGCTTTTTTTCTTGCTTAACCCAGTTGGTTCAAGCGCGTTTGGCCGCCGACACCCTGACGGTTCTCTACCCTGATTTGGAAGCCATCAACCTAAAAGTTACAGTTATGCCAAATGCTACCCTAAAATTCGAACCCCAAATCTCGGATACAGTTGCCTATAATAAAGCCCTTATTGACAGCGTATTCAAAGCGAGAATGGTAGGCTTTCCTAAAGTAAATCCGGCGATCAAAAGAGGCTTGCCGGTAAAAACGCAATTCCTATTGCCTGTTGTGCTTCGATAAGTAATCTCCTAAGACAATTTCCGGCCTTTCCAGGTATAGGTTCCAGGCCAGGCATGCAAGGCTACAAAAACACAATAAAACGGATAAAGTAGACTTCCCCAAAACACATAGCGTAACCGTTTGCTCAAGGTGTTTTTTTTGGCTAAACGAATAAGCAGGTAATCCATCGAAAATTTTAAAAAAGTAGCCGCTGCAAAAACAATACGCCATTGTGGTTGTGTAATACTGAGTGCCCCCAAAACCAACCAACTGAAATTTCCGAGCAGTACCCATACAGCCAAGTCTTTGCCAAAAACGCTTTGATAACTTCCTGTTTTAGAAGCCCAGCGAACGCGTTGCGCCAACAAGGCTTTCCAACTTTGTTCGGGTTTGGTGAGCACCAAATGCGATTTACTTTTTAAATACTGCACTTTCGAAGCATCAAAAAGCATGGATTTTTGCAACAAAAATACATCGTCGCCACTGGCTAGTTTGTCGTTGCCTGCATATCCATTCAAGGCCTGAAAGTGTGATTTGGTGTAGGCTAAATTGGCGCCGTTGCACATAAATCCTAGGCCTAATCCAAAACTTCCTTGGGTTGCGCCTTGTAAACTCAGTAAATCTAATAACTGAAACTGTGCCAAAAAAGAAGGTTTAGCTTGGTAACTCACGGCACCTACCACCAGATTTGCGTCCTTGCTTCGAATTAAATTATCCAAGCTGCTGAGCCAAGTTGAGGGTACGGTACAATCGGCGTCGGTGGTTACGATCCACTGCTGTTGCACTATGGGTATGGCACGTGTGATGGCGTCTTTTTTGGGCGAATGACTCAACCGAATATTCTCGAGCAAAGTGGTTTGAATGCTGCCGTGTGTGGTGCGCCATTTGTAGAGGAGTTTCACCGAATCATCGGTAGAGAAATCATCTATAAAAATCAGTTCAAATAAGTCTTTCGGGTAATCGAGCAATTGCAAACTGGCTAACAAGCTGGGCAAATTTTGGGCTTCGTCTCGAAAGGGTATCACCACAGAAAAAAAAGTAACAGGTGTTTGATTCAGGAATTCAACGGGTTTTAGTTGTGTGCACCCCCAAATTAACTGAAGAATTGTAAGCAAATAGCACAACAGAACGAGCAAACAAAGTAAAGCCATCATAGGGATGAGGTGGGTTTAAAATTCAACACAAAATAACTGCCAATACCCACCGGAATGACCACATTTAGTACCCACATGATCGCGGTAATGAGTAGCGGAATCCAGGAGTTAATCCCCAACAGGCCACAAAAAAACAAGGCGACACTTCCTTTTACAGCAAAATCCAAAAACTGAAAAGAGGGCAACGATGACGACAAAAAGTAACTGCTAGTAATTACAGACATCAAAGCAAAGTAGGGCAGATTGACCCCAAAAAACAGAAATAAAAAATAGTATTGGTGGGAAAAAACCAGGTAGCGTCCCATGCCCAAAAGTGCATTTTTGCGGTGAATGCGGGCCGGAATTTCAGTTACTTTTCGAATAAAAAAGTCAATCGAATAGCCCTTGAGGGTAATTTTTTTTATACTAAAAAGTAAGCTCAGCAACACTACAAAACAACCGGCTAGCAGCAGAACCGTTTTTGCCTCAAAAACACCAAAGGCCGCATTGAAGTACACCAATCCAATTACACCAAAAACTACGGTGATCACCATTTGAATTCCGTTGCACAACAAGTTGAGAAAAATAATTTTTTTGGCTTTTGATTTTTCAAAGAAAAAAGCTTTCCCAGCATATTCACCAAAACCATTTGGAGTAAATATACCCGCAGTAAGCGCACCAAAAACCTGAGCAGCTGCTCGCCCTACCGAAAGAGGCTGAAAACTTTGTACTAAGTTTTGCCATTTAAGAATTTCAAAGTACCTGTTCCAGACAGATAAACTCAATATAAACACAATAAATACAACAGAATGTTGGCTCATAACAGCCAGCAAACGGTTCCATTCTACTGCTTTTGAAAGGCGTACCTGGTCGTATATAAAATAAAAAGCCGCTGCAACTATGGCACACTTTAGTAAGTTTATGAGCTGTTTTTTATATCGTTTTGGGTGCTGATTCATGGGTGCAAAGAAAACCAAAAAGGGGGAGACTTCCCAAACTTTTACAAATACGAGCCGCTGTTCAAAACTTAATTTTGCAGTATGGTTATTTTATTTACTTTTAGCGCACTAAAAACCAACCCGAATGATAAAATATTATCTATTTATATGCTTGTTCAGCGCGAGTATATTTGCACAACAAGCCACCACTTGGACAAAAGTTGAGGCGATTACTTCAGCCCAATCCAAAAACACCATGCGGGAATCATTCCCCAAATCCTATGTATTGTTTGCAGCACCTATTGCTTCAATGAAGTTGGCTTTGCAAGCCGCTCCCAATAAAATGGAAGCAAGCCAGTCAAATGTGATCATCTCTGTGCCCAATATACAGGGGGGCATCGAGCATTTTCGCGTGTTTGAGTATTCCAATTTTTCTCCTGAGTTGCAAGCGCGTTTTCTAGAAATTCGCTCTTACATTGGTGTGGGAATCGAAGATCCTGTTGCGCAAATTCGCTTCAGTATGGACCAAAATGGCTTTCAGGCTATGGTATTTCGCGTGGGCAAACGCAACGAATTCATCGAGCATTTTTCTGCCGATGGATCGGTATATGCCGTATTTGAAAGCAGCCGAGAAAAGGGCAAATTGCCTTTCGTTTGTTCCACAATTGACACACAAGTAGCCACTGATTTGGTAGGTAGAACAGCCCAATCTAGTTCGGGTGAATTACTCACGTTTCGCTTGGCTTTGTCCTGTAATGCCGAGTACACTACTTATTTTGGAGGAACTGTTGCCGGCGCATTAGCCGCAATGAATGCGACCATGACTCGAGTAAATGGTGTGTTTGAAAAAGACTTGGCCATACACATGAACATGATTGACAATACTAGTGTAATTTACACCAATGCGGCCACCGATCCTTATACAACTATGGGAAGCTGGAACGGCCAATTGCAAAGTACTTTGACCAGTGTAATTGGAGATGCTAATTATGATATTGGACACATGTTTGGTGCCACTGGTGGCGGAGGAAATGCAGGTTGTATAGGCTGTGTTTGTGTAAACGGACAAAAAGGAAGCGGAATTACTTCTCCGGCTGATGCCATTCCTGAAGGAGACAACTTTGATATTGATTATGTAGTACACGAAATGGGCCACCAATTTGGCGGCAATCACTCCTTTTCAAATAGTGTAGAAGGAACTGGCGTAAACGTAGAACCGGGTTCTGGATCAACCATTATGGGGTATGCCGGAATTACCAGTCAAGATGTACAAATGCATTCGGATGATTATTTTGTGTATGCCAATGTGAAACAAATTCAAGACAATATGGTGGGTAAAACTTGCCCAGTGCGTGCTACCTTAACCAACATTGCGCCTGTGGTAAATGCAGGTGCCGATTATACCATACCTAAAAGCACTCCGTTTATCCTTGACGGAACGGCTACCGATGCCAATGGCGATACCCTAACCTATTGTTGGGAAGAAAACGATTCGGCTACCAATCAAACGGGCGCCAACAGTGCGGCCTCGGCTACCAAAACTGGCGGACCAAACTGGCGTTCATACAGCCCTGTTGCCACCTCAAAAAGATATTGTCCACCACTAGATCGTGTAATAGCCAACGCGTCAACTACCCAAGGCGCTGAAATTGTCGTGGAAGCCTTAAATTCGGTAGCGCGCACCTTAAACTTTGTATTGACTGCTCGCGACAATTATGCCGGAGCGGGCCAAACCAAATCAGATGCCATAGTGGTAACCGTTTCGGCTGCTGCCGGACCATTTTTGGTATCGGTGCCCAACACCGCAGTTGATTGGCCTGAAGGATCTAGCCAAGATGTAACTTGGGATGTAGCCGGAACTACGGCCAATAACGTAAATGCAGCCACCGTAGATATTTATTTATCTACAGATGGTGGTTATACCTACCCCATTCAATTGGCCAGTGCGGTGCCCAATGACGGTACAGAAACCATCACGGTGCCCAACAACCTGGGGACTACTAATCGCATCATGGTGAAAGGACACAACCATATTTTCTATGATATCTCGAACACGAATTTTACCATTTCACAAGCCTTAGTTGATTTTACCATCAATGCCATAGGCGGAAATACCGCCCAAACATGTGCGGGTACTGCCATAGAGAAATCCATACAATTTACTACCTACATGGGCTTTGCAAATGATACGAGCTTTACTGCATCGGGTCAACCGGCCGGATCTGTAATTACGTTCAACACCAACCCAATTAATGCTACCGGGGTAGTATTGATGAGCATTGATAATACGGCTGGGGCAACTCCCGGAATATACCCCATTGTGGTTACCGCAACAGCTGGTTCAATTGTAAAAACCATTACGATCAACTTCCAATTATTTGCTTCGAGCTTCGCGGGAGTTAATTTAACCAGTCCAGCCAATTTGGCCGGAAGCCAAGCCACTTCCTTAACCCTCTCTTGGGTAGCCGATGCCAATGCGACCAATTACGATGTTGAGGTAGCTACTGATGCTGCTTTTGCTACTATTGTGGCCACGGGAACAGCAACTTCAAACAGTTATGCGATTACGGGCTTAAGCAACCAAACCGATTACTTTTGGAGAGTTCGACCAAGAAATGCTTCTTGCTCAGGTGATTTTAGCGCGGCCAATCAATTTACAACCGGCAATGTGCTCTGTTCGACCTTACTGTCGGCAAATGTGCCCTTAACGATTGCTACTACCGCCAATGTTACTGTAAATTCGACCTTGGCTGTCACGGATAACCTTACCTTAACCGACGTGAATGTATCGGTAAACATTACGCACTCTTGGGTAAATGATTTAACATTAACCCTCATTAGTCCAACCGGAACTGCAGTACAATTGGTAGCACGTCCTTGTACTAATGCTGCGTTGAATGACATCAATGCCACTTTTGACGATGCCGGGGCTCCGTTGGTTTGCGCCAATAACCCTGCCATTTCTGGGACGGTTAAGCCTACTCAGGTGTTGTCGGCCTTTAATGGACAAACTTCAGTAGGAACTTGGACGCTGCGTGTATTAGATTCGGCCAACCAAGACGGTGGTTCGATCGTAGGTTGGAGTTTAAATCCGTGTGGAATTCAAATTCCGTTGAGTGTTGACCAAAACAGTTTGGCCAACTTCAACCTCTATCCAAACCCTAGCCAAGGAAATTTTACGGTGCAATTTAATTCGGATTCATCCCAAGTAATTCAACTAGAATTGGTTGATTTACGCGGAAGAGCCGTATACAACTCAAGCTTCGAAAACACCGGTTACTTTAACCAGAATATTCAATTGAATGCGGTGCAAGCAGGAGTGTATTTATTGAAAGTAAAAGACGGAGACAAACAAGTGACTCGCAAATTGGTCATTAACTAATCGCGTTTCCCATAAAAACTAAAGGCCGTTGTGATGACGGCCTTTTTTTATGGATAATAGAAATTGGATAACATAAAAAGCTTCAGAAAGTAATTTAGATTTTAGAGTATATTTGAGGCAAACAAGCACTTTATGGAACGCATCATCTTAGGCATCGATCCCGGCACCACCATTATGGGTTTTGGCCTGATTAAAGTGGTCAATAAAAAGATGGAGTTTTTGCAGCTCAACGAATTGATTCTGAGCAAATACGACGACCATTACACCAAACTGAAAGTGATTTTTGAGCGCACCATCGAACTTATCGAAACCCACCACCCCGACGAAATTGCCATAGAAGCGCCGTTTTTTGGCAAAAATGTGCAATCGATGCTCAAGCTGGGAAGGGCCCAAGGGGTAGCCATGGCAGCCGGTTTGTCGAGACAAATTCCCATTACCGAATACGAGCCCAAAAAAATAAAGATGGCCATTACCGGCAACGGAAATGCAAGCAAAGAACAGGTTGCCAAAATGTTGCAGCAGTTGCTGGGACTCAAAGAATTGCCCAAAAACTTAGATTCCACCGACGGTTTGGCGGCTGCTGTCTGTCACTTTTTTAATTCGGGCAAAGTTACGGGCAGCAAAAGTTACAGCGGTTGGGATGCCTTTGTGAAGCAGAACGAAAACAGAGTAAAGTAAACAGAACATCCCTTTTTTACAGTTAAAATTAAATGGCCGGCATCTACATTCATATTCCCTTTTGCAAACAAGCCTGTCATTATTGTGACTTTCATTTTTCGACCTCAGTCAAAACCAAAACCCAATTACTAGAAGCCTTAGTTCAAGAGATTCAATTGCGCCACACCGATTGGCAAGACGAGCCTATAGAAACCATCTATTTTGGCGGAGGTACGCCTTCGGTCTTGTCGGCAGCAGAGTTGACTTTTTTATTGGATGCCGTTTACCATAATTTTCAGGTAATTGAATCGCCCGAAATTACCCTCGAAGCCAATCCCGATGATTTATCGCCGGAGTATTTAGTAGCCCTTTCGCAAACCAGAATCAATCGCTTGAGCATTGGCATTCAGTCTTTTTTTGATGCGGATTTACAATTGATGAACCGTGCCCACAATGCCGAGCAGGCAAAGCAAAGTTTGGCCTTGGCTAGCACCTATTTTGATAACATCACCCTTGATTTGATCTACGGCATGCCCAATATGTCTAATCAAAGATGGCTGCAAAATATTGAAACGGCTTTGTCTTTTGGGGTGCCGCATATTTCGGCTTATGCCTTAACCGTAGAGCCCAAAACAGCCTTGCAAAGTTTTATTCAGAAAGGACAAATGCTGCCCCTTGATGAAGCAGTGGCTGCGGAGCATTTTAAGTTGTTGGTGAACGCGCTCGAAGCCCATGGTTTTGTGCACTATGAATTGTCCAATTTTGGCAAACCGACTTATTTTTCTCAAAATAACTCGAGCTATTGGTTGGGCAAAAAATATTTGGGTATAGGTCCTTCGGCGCACACTTTTGATGGCCAATCGCGTTCTTGGAATGTGTCAAATAATGCGAAGTATATCAAGGCCATTCAAAGCCAGGAGCTGCCTTCTGAAACTGAAATTTTGAGCCTTACCGATCGCTACAACGAATACATCATGACGGGTTTGCGCACCATTTGGGGAGTTTCTTTAGATAAAGTGAAAACCGACTTTGGAATCACCTATTTGCAGTACTTAGAAAAACAAATTCAATCTCCTTTGCAAAACGGATTCCTAAACATCGAAGCCGGCATTTTGACCACTACAGCCCAAGGGAAGTTCTTGGGAGACGGCATTGCGGCAGATCTTTTTGTAATTAATAATTAAAAAATAATAATTAATAATTGGAGTAGTGAAATGCTTTGAATGGCTTAGAGTTGGAAGTTGGGAGTAGGAAGCGGGAAGTTTTTTATATATACTAAGCCCTAGATTGGTTCTATTTACACTAAACCGACAACCCATAACCCATAACCCATAACCGACAACCCATAACCGACAACCGACAACCCACAACCCAATAATTTTATTTACTTTGCATCAGCCAATTAAATGCTGTCTAGCACGACTATGAAAATAAGTATTATACATCAGCACGTCAATTCCCAAGCCGATTTAGCCCAACCGCTAGATATTTCGTTGCCTTTATCCAATACCGATCAGAATCCCATCGCCTGGTATATTGATAAACCCCGTATCGAACCGGTTCGGTTTGGCGATTGGGTAGGGCAAGTGGCCCAAGGCAGTTCGACCAATTTTAATGATATTTATTTTAATCCTCACGGGCACGGCACCCACACCGAATGTTTGGGGCATATAACCCAAGAATTTTACAGCATTAACCACTGCTTAAAGACCTTTTTCTTTTTGGCCGAATTGATATCGGTAACACCCACATCAATTGGGTTAGACGCAGTGATTACCAAGGAACAACTGGTTGAAGTCTTAAACGGAAAAACCCCTGAAGCGCTAGTTATTCGAACGTTGCCCAATGGTTTGAGCAAGAAACATCAAAATTATTCCCACACCAATCCACCGTATTTGGCCGAAGAAGCTGCGGTCTATGTGCGTGAATTGGGTATTCAGCATTTGCTTATCGATTTACCAAGTGTAGATCGAGAGGAAGACGAAGGAAAACTCTTGGCGCACAAAGCCTTTTGGAACGTAAAAAACACCCAAGTGCTCAACGATGATGCTCGTTTATCCTGTACCATTACCGAATTAATTTTTGTGCCCGAGACGGTACAAGACGGAACCTATTTGCTCAATTTACAAATCGCTTCGTTTGAAAATGACGCCAGTCCGAGCAAGCCGGTGTTGTATGCCCTATCTGATTCAATGCAATAGACCAATGAACTTACAGCAATTTTACGAGTATTGTTTAACTAAGCGAGCGGTGACCGAGCATTTTCCTTTTGACGAAGACACTTTGGTGTTCAAAGTGGGCGGTAAGATGTTTTGCCTCACCTCATTAAAAGAGTGGGAAAAAGGAACGCCTTCACTCAACCTGAAAGGCAAACCCGAACGCAACGAAGAATTGCGAGCCGAATACGGGGCTGTTCAACCGGGCTTTCACATGAGTAAAACCCATTGGAATACGGTACATTATTATGCCGATGTGCCAGACAAATTCATGTTGCAATTGCTTGACGAATCATACGAATTGGTGTTTTCTGGCTTGACCAAAAAAATGCAACAAACTATTTTAGATCAGGAAGAATAGATTTTGTGGTGAGGGTAACCAATAAACCCAAGGAGGTGAGTACCAACTGCATTTTGTTTTTTGAAATGGTTTTTATGATCGCTTCCTGGTTTTTAAAAGCCCCTTCTTTTAAAGTTAGGGTGTCGCCGGGTTTTAAGGATGTAACTTCAAGATCTCCCAAATCTGTAGAAAGCCAGTTTTGCAAAGTTTTGATTTCATGGTCACGCACCACAGCAGGTTGGCCTAGCCAAAATAAATAGCGTACTACACCGGGCACCTCAAATACCAAGTTTCTATCGGCCTCGGCCAGATGCACAAATACATACGAATTGAGCAACGGCACTTCGACTTTCTTTTTACGGTCAGACCATTGCCGAACCTGAATAGTCATCGGACAATAAACGGTAAGCCCCATTTTGTCGAGTCGATCGACTACTTTTTTTTCTGAACGGGGTTGGGTATATAAAACAAACCAAGGCATAAGACAACAGATTGGGAAACAAATGTAACGAAATGCGCCAATTGCTAATTCCTTATTTTAGGAAAATACCAAAAAAAATCCCGAGGGTGAGTCGGGATCTTTATAGGGATAAATCAAGCTTAGTTTTTGACCAACTTGATGAGCTTACTTCGCCCTTCTTCGTCTGTGATTTTTACCAAATACAATCCTTTGGCAAGATCAGCTACCGAGTATTGGTAGCCTTCGGCACTTTCTGTATATGATTTTATCAATTGGCCAGTTAGTGTATATAAATTCACTTGAGCAGCAGCTTTAGAAATACTAAAATACTCGTTGCTCGGATTGGGATAAATCGCTACGTCTTGCATCGGATCGAATACATTGGCTGCCAAAGTAGTTGGACGATTGCCATATACTCGAAACTGTCCTGCGCCAATACTGAGTTGTGCAGTTGTGCTGGTCACATTGATGCTGGTGTCGTCCATCAAATTGTACCAGGTTCCGGTGTATGGAAAATCGGGGGTGATGTTGGCCGTTGAGCTCGAAAAATTGGCCAAGACTACCACATTTTGAATTTGATTGGCCGGCAAGGCGTTATCGTAAATGTAAATGCGTTGGTATAAATTGGTAGAATACGGACTTATTGCATAGTTGCCCTCAAAGACCGGCTCGTGAATTTTCAAGTCAATTAAGCGGGAATAGTTGGCATAAATAGGTGCTCTTTGCGCATTGGTTAACCAATTGTTCGTCCATTGGGGTTGAGGTTTGGTCGCCAATTTACAATCTCCTGCCGTTGCATCGGTATCGGTATTAACTGAACCATCGGTACAAGAAAAAATAGAATTGTTCATGCCCAATTCGGCAAAATGCCAGATCATTTTTGGGCCAGGCACCAAAATTGATGCCGCTCCAATTGCCGACATTCTTCCCAACGAATTGGTTAAATTGTTATTTGGAGGATTTGTTCCACTGGTGCTGCCATAAGTCATGGCTTCATACATCATTCTGTCTTTGTCATGACTTTCGGGATAGCCCATTACACGTTTGGCAGTAAATCCGTGACTGGTATGTCCAATACGGGTAATGTCGGCATTGGTAGAATACCCTAAGGCCAATTGTTTGTAGGCTTCAAACATTTCTCCCCACAACATTACTCCTTTGCTAGGCGTTTCACCAATGCGGTAGTTAGCCCATTGTTGTTCTTCGCTGTCGGCACCCAAATGTTCAAAAATCACATAATGATTCGGGTCTAAACTCCACGAATAATCAGCATACTCCTTTAAAACATCAACACGGTCTTGTTGGTAGGAATTGGTACAAGCATCACTACCCGTACAATTTTGAGTAAATCCTTTGGTTAAATCCCAGCGGAAACCATCAATTTTAAATTCTTGAATCCACTGTTTTAAGACGCGTTTTACATAGGTTTTGGTGCGTGTTTGTTGGTGATTAAAATCATTTCCTACGCTGTAACTGTGTGTAGCGGTTACATTAAAATAAGGATTTTCTGAACTAGGTCCGCCCCAACCATCTCCATCAGGGTCGCTCATCCATAGGCGGTCCATCGGGTTGCGGCCAAAGGCATGGTTCAACGCCACGTCAAGAATTACAGATATGCCATTTTGGTGACACAAATCGACAAATTCTTTTAGTTTTTCGGCAGGCCCATAGAATTTATCCAATGCCATATGGAATACGGTGTTGTACCCCCAGCTTTCGTTGCCTTCATATTCCATGATGGGCATGAGCTCGATGGCGTTTACTTTTAAATTTTTGAAGTAATCAATGCGGTCAATGAGGTCCTGAAAATTGCGGTGTGAATCAAAATCACGAATCAACACTTCGTACACAACCAGGTCGTCTTTTTTGGGTTTGCTAAAATTGGTTACTTGCCAATTGTAGGGAGCTTGCCCTGTTTTGAGTACCGTTACTTCGCGTTCTTGTCCGGTTGGATATGCCGGCATGTTTGGGTACGATAGAGCAGGAATATAAGGATCATCAAAAGGAGATAATACCAAGGTAGAATAGGGGTCGGCTGTTTTCACCAATGCGGGTGAATTGGCTAAAGGCGTAGCATCACCTACCCAGTATTGGTAGTTGTAATTCTGGCCAGGGGTTAATCCGGTAAGTTCCAACCAATACTTAGTAGAGGCAGGGTCTTTTTTCATGGCATAGGCCGCTGTAGGTTGGTAGTTGTTAAAACTGCCTGCTACGTAAACATAGTCTTTTAATGGCGCGTCGAGAACTAAAGTAGCTTTTGTGGGATCTGCGGCATTGTAATTGATTCCTTCTTCGACATTCGCTGGTAATGCTTGAGAAATTAACCCAGGATTCACCAGTGCGGTAAAATATTTGGTTTGGGTTTCTGTTCCTTGGGTAACCACCAACTCATAAAATTGATTACTTGTTAGACTAGGGTGTGTATAACTATAGGTAGATACACCTGTAGCGGTATTGATACTCACGCCATTGGCTTTTAAATTATAATTGGCCAAGCCATTGGTGTTCGTAGCTTGAATAGTAAAATTACTTCCATTGTTTACCAAGTTGGTGCTGTTCACAAGCGGCGCCGTGAGATTCACTTGAAAATACCCTACATTAATAATGAAATCCCCACAGCTAGGGGGTAATTTTAAGGTTTGTGTACCTGTAGCATTTCGAAACACAAACCCCAATTTGGTTGCCGTAGCTTGTTGGCTAGCGTTCAAATTAAAATAGGTGCTGGGCGTTATGGTTTTGCTCCAAGTGCCGTTTCCGTTGTTGGTCATGTAGCCCACCCCGTTGTCTTGACCCCAGTTTCCAATTACACTGTAGCCAAAGGCATTGGCGTCGTTTCCGATACCGGCATGCATGTATACTTTTACGGGATTCGTTCCCATGGTATTGCAGGTAGCATTGGCAAACGAAACCGTAATGGTAATCGGATCGGTAACCGCAAAGGTAGAAGGCGTGATGGTAACTTGTGCCATCCCGACAAGCGAAAGCAAGCAAAAACCAAAACGAAATAAAATAGATTTTTTCATAGTAACCAAGTTTAAAGTATAATTGGGGACATTTTTTTTGGAAAAAACAGGGCTATTGTGTAGCCCTGTTTTTTGAATAGTGTATTAATTTGGATTAACTGTTAGGCTGTATTGGTAATTTCTTGGGTTGCTCATATTTAACACCACATCATATTTTACCTTTGTCCCATCATCAGATCCAGGAACAGTAATATCCCCTCCAGTAGTCATTTCAACTACGGTATTGGCGACTGTACCTTTGCCCAAAATAGAAATGGTAACTGTTCCGGTACCAGTTGGCACAGCAGGTGGTGTGCCACTCAAGGCTCCTGTCCAATCATTAGATTTGAATTTGAATTTTCGTCCTTTGTACAAATCAATAGTAAGACTCCAAATATTTGTATTGTCGGCATCAACCATTGGCACTGCATTGGCTGATCCTAAAGTGCTTTTGGCCGCTCCAAAGACGCCAAATGCTTTATAGAATTTTACCGAATAACTCATGCCTGTAGGTGTGATATCTGCCTTTACTAAATAATGCCCAGCAGCGGCAACCGAAATACTTGGTGCAGCAGCTCCTTCGGAAAGAACACCTGCAGCTCCGCCATAAATGGTTGGATTGCTAAAACTTCCACAAGGGTCTGGACGGTATAATTTATACGTACCAGCTTCTAAGTAAAAATACCCTTCAAACGTAGATAAGGAGGTGAAATTTTGTGCCAATAAACGTGGCGCAGTGGCTGCATTTCCGCCTTCTTTTACCAAGGTCAAAATAGGCAAAGCAGTAGAGTATCCCGTAACTGCAAAAGTGATCGGATTCGAATATTGAATCAGTTCGTTATTAATCCCCAAGGTTGATTTAACTCGAACGTCGATGTTCATTACACCGCAGTTGAATGACGGCAATAAATTCATCAAGGCATTCATCTCACTATTTTTTATAGCGCAAGTACGTGAGTCAGGTGTAACAGCAATTCCGTTACCTGTATACGTCACTTCGTTGGTATGGGTAGGATCATTGTCATGGTCTGAAACCACAATGGCATAGTTCGCTACCGTCTGAACTCCATTGTTGCTTTCGTCCCAATTGAATGCAGCAAATGCATCTGCATCATTGGCTGGCGCAAGCACCGCAGCAGCAGGGATGGCTGCATCCTTTCTCAGTTCAAATCCATTGGCTGAAGCAATGGGTTCTTTGTCGTTAGTTGCGCAAGCTCCTAAAGCTAAAAGCGCACTAAAGCAAAGAAATGATTTTATATTATTTTTCATAAGTGGTATGATTTCTATATTAATAGCCAGGATTTTGAGTCAAATTCGGATTGGCCTGCATTGCTTTTAATGGAATAGGATACAAGTTGTAATGTTCTGGAATTGCTGTTCCTTCTTTAACGCCGCCTTTCCAGGGCCACAAGTAGCTTCCTCCTGTAAATTTGCCAAAACGTATCAAATCCGAACGACGGTGTCCTTCAAAGTTCAATTCACGGCCTCTTTCGTCTAAGATGAAGTTCAAGTTTAAGTCAGCAGCCGAAATGGCAGTTGCATTCGCACGGGTACGAACTGCATTTACATATGCTAAAGCTTCTCCGGCAGAACCGTTGGCGGCCCCACGCAATACACATTCGGCATACATCAAATAGGCATCAGCCAATCGGAACAAAGGGAAATCGGTACCCGAAAAATCGGTTGCGATTGAGGTTCCTACCGCATTCGAATTTCTGAATTTTACACAAGGGTATCCGTCTTTCCAAATTTTGTAGTCGTTCATCTCGTAGTTGTGCCCTTGGGTCCAAAACAAATGAGCTCTTACGTCGTTTGCGGCAGCCAATTCGGCCGCGCTGTTGCCAAACAAACTATACCAGGCTTTGGTAGATCGGTGTCCGCCCCAACCGGCAGTGGCTCCGTAGTTGCTTAGCGTCATGGTGTCGGCACTTAAACTTCCGTTTACCAAATAGGTAGTGTTTCCGTAGCTTTGGCTGGTAATTGGATCGGCGATAAGCGCATAAATGATTTCATTTTTGGCAGCTGATGTATTGTTGTCGCCCGAGAATAAACTTTGGAAATCGGGAGCCAAGGTATAACCGCCTTCGTCAATCACGTGTTTAATTTGTGTCAAGGCATCTTCGTAGCGCGAAGTTCCGGTATACACCTCTGCATTCAAGTACAATTTGGCCAATAGCATTTGTGCACAAGCTTTGTTGGCACGTCCATATCCATTTGTTACTGGGAGTGTGCTTTGAATAGCCAATAATTCTTGTTCTACAAAAGCAAATAATTCAGCGCGAGTTGCTTGTTCTTTAGGAATGGAGCTTCCCAAATCGGCTTCGGTAACCAAAACTCCTTTTCCAAAACAATCAATTAAGTAGTAATAGGCCAAGGAACGCAAGAAACGCAATTCGCTGGCGTATTGTTCTTGGTTGGGAACAGATACATTTTGCATTACCGCGATCAAGTTGTTGCATTGCGGCACCGTGTAATACACTCGGTTATACAAGTAACGGAAAAATTTATTGTTGTCGTCCCAATCTGTGGCGGTAGTCAATTGATCTAATCCGTTATCACCCCAGCGGTTTTTCATGTCGTCGGCCGAGAAATCTTGCAAGTTTACAATTCCACGCAAAAATGGAGATTCACCCGCATCATCACCTGGCGTATCGGTACTTCCTGGTCCATTGGCGCCAGATAAAGCAAACGAACCATAAATTTTAGACAACAAACCCTCAATCGCATTGGGATCTTCAGTCAACAATTGCTCTAAGGTCAATTGGTTTTTGGGCTCGGTGTTGAACGCATTGTCACAGCCACTTAAAGCAAGTAACCCCGCCAATAATCCTAACCCTTTGATTTTAATATTTTTCATAATGTGATGTGTTAAAAGTCAATACTTACACCAAAAGTGTACGTTCTTGGTCTTGGATAAAAGTTTCTATCAATTCCGTTAAAGTTCTCTGGGTCTTGACCAGAATATTGGGTCAACAAGAATAAGTTGTTTACTGATCCATAGACTTTTACGCTGGCTTTGTTTAAGATAGGCAAATTGTCTTTAAACTTATAGCCCAAGGTTACGTTGTCACAACGCAAGAACGAAGCGTCTTCTAGTAAATAATCAGAGAAAGTGGCGTTTCCATTAAAATTGTTAAATAATGGATTTGCTGCTCCGTTGTAAAAATCCAATACATTGATTAGATAATTTCCAGTATACCCTACAGCACCTTGGGTGTTCCCGTTGGTTAAGGTTTTTAAGTTGTACACTTGTCCACCTACTTGTCCACGGAAATTGGCGGTTAAATCCCAATTTTTGTAGTTGAATGCGGTGCTAAAGCCATAGGTCCAATTGGGTCGTAATGCCACATAGTAACGGTCATCGTTATTGATTTTACCGTCGTTATTGCGATCTACATAGGCACCCACAATAGGTTGTCCGGTCGCGTCATAAATTTGCTCAAATACCCAGGCTGAGTAGGGCTGGTGTCCTACCGGGTTGAAGGCTAAATATACTCCGGTTTGGTTCAGACCACTGTTGGTGTCTTGCACAACTGATACTCCTTTTAAATCAGAAACTTTGTTGTAGTTGTAGGCAATGTTTCCGCCCAAGTTTACATTAAAGTTATCCGATTGAATCGCTTTTACGTTTAAGTTCAATTCAAATCCTTTGCCTTCTATAGAACCTACGTTCGAGATAAACTCGGTTGCCGCAGTACTTTGTCCGGGTAGGCTAGGTACTTTAGAAAGTAGGTCGGTGGTTTTGCGGTTGTAGATGTCAAAACTACCGGCAAGAATACTGTTTTTGAATAATTCAAAATCGATTCCTAGGTTTACCGTTGTTGTTTTTTCCCAGGTAATGTTCGGATCATAAGGCTGAGCGGTATAGGTGTTCAAGCCAGGTAAATATTGTCCGTTGGCATTCCCCACTTCAAAGAAGGGACGAGTAGGGAAGAAACCCACCACATCGGTAATTGAGGATTGACCTGTTTTACCCCAGCTCACACGCAATTTCAAGTCTTGAATGAGTTTGGAATCTTTCAAGAAGTTTTCTTCTTTCATTTTCCATGCTGCACCTAATGCAGGGAAATACCCCCAACGTTTGTTTTTCAAGAACAAGGAAGTACCGTCTGCACGAAACGTAGCAGTCAATAGGTATTTATTGAATACATCTACATTGGCTCTGGCAAAATAGGCCTGTAAGTTAAGAGGTAAGTAATAGCGGTTGGTAGGATTACGCGCGTTTTCAATAAAAGGCTGTCTAATTCCAGATCCCGAACCGTCGGCCGTATAGGAGAACAAATCTTTGTTTCCGTCGGTTATAAAATTTTGGTAGGAGTAGCCTGCTTGAGCATCTACACGGGTTATGAACCCGGTTAAGGTCTTAGTGTAAGCCAAATAGGCATCCATGGTTTGGTTGGTAGACGTTTGGTTTTCTAAATAGTTCAAGCCCGGATTAAATACGTAATTGGTGTTTGGATCTGGATTGTTTTGGTCTATTTGATAGGTGGCCAAAGCGTAATTTGAATAAGTCTCGCGAATTCTAGATTGCGAAGCGTCTAATCCTAAATTTAAGACTGCACGCAAGTCACGCAAGAAAGGCATTTTGTAATCAAATTCTACATTACCCAAGAATCGTGTGGTGCGTTGTGGTTTGCTGCGTTGGTTTAATAAAGCAACTGGATTATAAGCACCAACTAAGCTATAAAAATCGCGGGTGGCCCCGTCATTAAAAAAAACTTCTTGGTAATAGCCATTGAATCGGTTGTTCAATTGGTTGCCATAAATTGGTTTGGTCGGATCCATGTTTAAGGCTCCACCTAAAGCGCCACCTTCGTCTATGTCGTTTTTGTCTGTATAAGTGCCTTTGGCATTCACGTCGATTTTTAAATCATCATGCAATAATTTAGGAGTCATTTTAAACGAATAACTATACCGTTTATAATCACTTGTTTTGATTAACCCCTGATTGTTGGTCATCCCCAATGAGAAACGAAACGGTATTTTTTTATACAAATTTGCTCTTGCGCTGAAGTTGTGATCGGTAGAAATCGCTGTTCTAAAAACGGCATTTTGCCAATCGGTGTTGCTCAATATTCTTCCCTCTACCTCTGGAGTGGCAGGATTATCAACCGCTGCAGTGTTCGGGTCATCTATTCCCAACAAATTGGTATAATCGGGATGGTATTCTTGAATGAAACGAGTAAAATCTGTTCCATTCATGACGTCTAGTTTTTTGTCTACTTTTCCTATAGATAGGCTAGAAGAGTAGTTGTATTGTGGCGCACCTACGGTTCCTTTTTTGGTGGTAATGATGATGATACCATTCGAAGCACGAACCCCATAAATGGCTGTTGCAGAGGCATCTTTCAAGATCGAGAAACTCTCCACGTCATTTGGATTAATTAACGAAAACGGGTTACTTACCCCGGCTGGATTTAAGTCGCCCAAAGGCACACCATCTATAATAATTAACGGACTGTTATTTGCATTTAAGGAAGCTCCTCCACGTATACGAATGTTGGGCGCTGAATCGGGAGAACCACCATTATTGGTGATGCGCACTCCAGCCGCTTTTCCTGAAAGCAACTGATCTACAGATACAATGGCTCCTTTGTTGAAGTCTTTGGCTGTAATGAGGGAAACGGATCCGGTAGCGTCTTTCTTTTTCGCAGTACCATACCCAACTTGGATTACCACTTCTTGCAGTTGATTGGAAGTTTCTTCTAGCGCCACTGTAATGTCATTTTGCCCGCTATACGGAATGCTTACAGAGTTGTAGCCGATGTAAGAAACAGTAATTTTGTCTCCTTTTTTGATTTTTACCAAACGGAATTTTCCGTCAAAATCAGTTTGGGTGCTGTTTGTAGCTCCTTGAACCACCACATTTACACCCGGAATAGGTTGTTTCGAAACTTTGTCGACAACTTTACCGTCAAGGGTGCTTTGGGCTAGCGCAGCAAACGGGAAAAGAAGTACGAGCAATAACAACTTTTTGTAAATTGTTTTCATACAGTTTAATTAAATTACGTGTTCATTTGATATGCGTATACTTTACTTCGAACGTTAAATTTATGTAAAAAAAACAATATCAAAGCTACTCCTACTATATTCGGTTTCCGAAAACGTTTGCGTGTTGAAAACTTTCTCTGCATTTTAAAAGTATTGCCCATCAATTCTCTTTCACAAAACAAAATTGGCTTTTATTTGTAAATTCAAAATTAGCATAAAAAATCACTAACGATTGCAGTTCAACTGGAATCGATTTCGTTATTTTACCCCTCACTAATTACCCTATTCTTATGAAACGCAAAGTCACCTTAAAGCAAATAGCCAAAGAACTAGATGTTTCTATTTCTACAGTCTCCAAAGCCTTACGTGATAGTTCAGAAATTAGCGAAGATACCCGCCAAAAAGTGCAGGCGTTTGCCAAGTTATACAACTACAAGCCCAATCTGATCGCCTTGAGTTTAAAGAACAAAAAAACCAAAACCATAGGCATCATTATTCCCGAAATTGTGCATCATTTTTTTGCTACTGTAATTAGCGGAATCGAAACGGTGGCCAACGAACGCGGGTATAATGTGATGGTGTGTTTGTCAAACGAATCCTTTGATAAAGAGGTGATAAACATGGAAATGTTGGCCAATGGCAGCATCGACGGATTCATCCTGTCCTTATCAAAAGAAACCCAAGCCAAAAGAGATTTTCACCACATTTCAGAGGTCATCAACCAAGGAATGCCGGTGGTCATGTTTGATCGAGTAACCAACGATATATTATGCGACAAAGTAATTATTGACGACAGTTTGGCGGCCTTTAATGCCGTTCAAAGTCTAGTCAATAAAGGCTACAGAAAAATTGCCTTAATCACAACAGTTGATTATGTGAGCGTAGGCAAATTGCGTACCGAAGGTTATTTGCAAGCCTTGCGCAATAACGATATTGAAGTAGTTCAAAATAGAATCGTGAAAATCGAAGACATCGATCAATGCTCCGAACAAATCGAAGATCTCATTGCAAATCAAGATTTGGACGCCGTTTTTGCGGTCAATGAATTGTTTGCTGTAACCGCCATCAAAGCCGCCAAAGTAAACCAAATAGCCATCCCAAAAGACCTCGCGGTAATTGGCTTTACCGATGGAATTATTTCTAAATATTCCTCGCCTAGCATCACTACCGTGAGCCAAAACGGCATCAAAATGGGCGGAAAAGCAGCCACCATGCTCATTGATCGCCTGGAAGCCAAGGACGAAGAAGAGGAATCCTACAAAACAGAGGTAATCGAAACCGAATTGGTTTCTAGAGAATCCACTCCAGAGTTGTAATCAATAATTGTAGGAGTATACTAAGAACTAGAGTATATCTAAGGGTTAAGGGTTAAACGTTTAAACAATTAACCGTTTAACCTTCATATGAAATTTTCGATGGGAGTCATTCTGTCCAAATTTCTTTTGGAATTTAAAAATAGTAGTATATTTACCGCCAGTTATCAAAACGTATACTTTTACTTCGAACCTTAAAGTAGTTTTGATAAGCCACGCGCTTATCGTTTTTATCAATCCATAAAACAACGATAATGGAAAAGCGTAAATTAAGTAACGGCCAAATTTGGAGCATGAGCTTCGGATTTTTGGGTATACAAATGGGCTTTGCTCTACAAAATGCCAACGCCAGCCGAGTTCTACAAATTTTTGGTGCCGACGTGCACGAATTGTCCTGGTTTTGGATTATCGCGCCTTTAATGGGCTTGATTGTTCAGCCGTTAATCGGGCATTACAGTGACAATACCTGGGGCCGTTTTGGTCGCCGTAAACCTTTTTTCTTATTGGGAGCTGTTTTGGCTTCTATCGGTTTGGTACTCATGCCACAAGCCAATTTACTCACTTCGGTTTTGCCCTCTTTATGGGTTGGAGCAGGAATGCTCATGATCATGGATGCTTCGTTTAATATCGCGATGGAACCGTTCCGTGCTTTAGTAGGCGATACACTCCACACCGACCAACGCACCTTGGGATTCAGTGTGCAAACCGCTTTAATTGGGTTTGGCGCCGTGATCGGATCCTGGTTGCCTTATGTGCTCACCAACTGGATGGGAGTTTCAAACGAATCCATTGGCGGAAGTGCTCCACTCAATTTAGTGCTTTCGTTTATCATTGGCGCCATGGTTTTGATTGCCTCTATTTTAATATCAATTTTTTCAGTCAAAGAATATTCACCCGAAGAATTGGCGCAATTTGCCGACGAAAAAGCCCATGCCGCCGCCATAAAAAATGAAGACGAACACGTCTCAAAACTATCAGACATTTTTAGCGACTTCAAAAAAATGCCTGCCACGATGCGCCAACTCAGTTGGGTGCAATTTTTCTCTTGGTTTGGCTTATTTGGTATGTGGGTGTTTACTACACCAGCGGTAGCGCACCACATTTATCATTTGCCTATCAATGATCATGAAAGTCAGGCCTACCAAAATGCCGGGGATTGGGTAGGGATCTTATTTGGAATTTACAACTTTGTATCGGCCATTTACGCCTTTGCATTGCCTTATATAGCCAAGAAAATTGGCCGCAAACTCACCCATTCTATTTCCTTAACAATCGGTGGAATTGGCTTGATTTCGATGTATTTCATGCCCGATGAAAATTGGTTAATTCTTTCTATGGTCTTGTTGGGAGTTGCTTGGGCTAGTATTTTATCAATGCCGTATGCCATTTTAGCTGGCGCGATTACACCCAAAAAAATGGGGGTATACATGGGAATCTTCAACTTCTTTATTGTCATTCCCCAAATTATCAATGCCTTAATAGGCGGACCGATTGTGCAGTACTTGTACCACGACAACGCCATTTATGCCCTGATTACCAGCGGAGTTAGTTTCTTAATCGCAGCCGTATTAGTGGTGCGAGTAAAAGACGTTGATGAAGTAAAAACAATAGCCTAGTCGTGAAAAAAGCCTTTATTTTTGATTTAGACGGCGTGATCGTTGACACCGCCAAATACCATTTTTTAGCTTGGCAAAAAATTGCGCAAGAATTGCATATTGATTTCACGCACGAGCACAACGAAATGTTGAAAGGCGTGAGCCGCGTGCGCTCGTTGGACATCATTTTAGAATTGGGCAACGTGCAAGCCACGTCCGAACAAAAAGCCGTTTGGTTGCACCAAAAAAACGAAGAGTATCTGTCGTATTTGGTGCACATGGATGCCTCCGAATTATTGCCCGGCATTCTGCCCGTGTTGCATTTTTTGAAAGAAAAGGGCCAATTCATCGCCTTGGGATCGGCCAGTAAAAACGCGCGACCCATTTTAGAAAAAACCGGAATCATGCCGATGTTTGATGCCATTGTGGACGGCAACGACGTAACCAACGCCAAACCCGATCCCGAAGTATTTATCCAGGCCGCGCAAAAAGTGGGTGTTTCTAATGAAAATTCGATTGTCTTTGAAGATTCAGTGGCCGGAATTCAAGCCGCCAATATCGCCCACATGACGAGCATTGGCATTGGGGAAGCCGCCATTTTACACGAAGCCCAATTTATATTTAACAACTTCACAGAAATAAATGAGACCTTTTTGGAATCGTTACTCAATTAATTTTTGTTTCAAGTTTCAGGTTTCAAGTTAGTGCTAACCTGAAACCTGAAACTTGGAACTATTTTCAAACAAATAATAATAATGAACCAAGATTACATTAAACCAGACAACTGGTCGATTATTGAAGAAGAATTTAATGCAGATCGCGTAAAATCGTCCGAGAGTTTGTTCAGCATAGGAAACGGAGCCATGGGGCAACGGGCCAATTTTGAGGAAGCCTATTCGGGGCCTACCTTTCAAGGAAGTTACATTGCCGGAATATATTATCCAGACAAAACCAAAGTGGGCTGGTGGAAAAACGGCTACCCCGAATATTTTGCCAAAGTACTCAACGCGCCCAACTGGATTGGCATTGACATCGAAATCAATGGCGAAGCACTAGATTTATATACCTGTACTTCGGTGCGCAATTTCCGTCGGGAATTAAATATGAAAGAAGGCCTCTATCGCCGTTCGTTTGAAGCGACCTTGCAAAACGGCACCGAAATAGCCGTAGCGGCCTGCCGATTTTTATCGATAGACCACGACGAATTGGGTGTCATAAACTACGACATCACCCCATTAAATAGCGATGCCAAAATTGTATTCAACCCCTATATAGATGCGGGCGTGCACAACGAAGACGCCAACTGGGAAGAAAAATTCTGGGAGCCCATGGCAGTTCAACAAGTAGAAAATGCTGGTTTTGTAACTGCTAGAACGTTCAAAACACATTTCACCGCGACGACCTATATGCACAATACGCTGCTTTTGGCCGGACATAAAATGACGGTTTCACCCGCTATCAAAGTAAAAACAACCGATAAAATTCAATTTGCCTATGAGATGGCTGCGGCAAAAGGCCAAACGGCTACCATCCAAAAATTGGGAGGTTATACCGTTTCATTGAATCACGAAAACACCATTAAAGCTGCCAAAGAAGTAATTATCAAAGCAGATGCCTTAGGTTATGCTCAATTGGAGGAAATGCAAAAAACCGCCTGGGCCAAAATTTGGGAAATGAGTGACATTACCATTGAAGGTGATGTGAAAGCACAGCAGGGCATTCGATTCAATATTTTTCAATTGAATCAAACCTATTTGGGAAAAGATTCTCGACTCAATATTGGACCAAAAGGATTCACCGGCGAAAAATACGGCGGATCGACCTATTGGGACACCGAGGCTTATTGCATCCCATTTTACATGGCCACCAAAGACCAACAAGTGGCGCGCAATTTATTGACCTATCGCTACAATCAGTTGGATAAAGCCATCGAAAACGCCGCCAAATTGGGCTTTACCAAGGGCGCTGCTTTGTACCCGATGGTTACTATGAATGGGGAAGAATGCCACAACGAATGGGAAATTACCTTCGAAGAAATTCACCGCAATGGCGCCATTGCCTTTGCCATTTATAACTACTATCGATTCACAGGCGATTATTCGTACATCCCAGAAAAAGGATTGGAAGTGTTGATTGGAATTGCTCGTTTTTGGCAACAACGCGCTACGTTCTCCACCCATAAAAATCAATACATGATCTTGGGTGTAACCGGTCCGAACGAATACGAAAACAACGTCAACAATAATTTTTACACCAATTACATTGCCAAATGGTGCATCGATTATGCCTATGCCCAATTGCAAAAAGTAGCGGTAGAATACCCGACCGATCACAAACGCATCACCCAAAAAACCAATCTTTCGGATGCCGAATTGCAAGTCTGGAAAAAGGTGGCCGACAACATGTATTTCCCTTATGACGAAACCCAGCAGGTGTATTTGCAGCAAGACGGTTTCTTGGACAAAGAGTTGGTGAAAGTGGCCGATTTGGATCGCAGTCAACGCCCCATCAACCAAAAGTGGTCTTGGGACCGCATCTTGCGTTCGCCCTACATCAAACAAGCCGATGTCTTGCAAGGGTTTTACTTTTTTGAAGACCATTTTACCAAAGATCAACTGGAACGTCATTTTGATTTTTACGAGCCCTTTACGGTACACGAAAGTTCGCTTTCGCCCTGCGTGCATTCTATTCAGGCGGCCACATTAAATAAAATGGACATGGCCTATACCTTCTATTTACGCACCTCGCGTTTGGATCTAGACGATTACAACAAAGAGGTCGAAGAGGGCTGTCACATTACCTCGATGGCCGGTACTTGGATGAGCATCGTAGAAGGTTTTGGAGGCATGCGCGTCAAAGACAATACCTTGCATTTTGAACCGAGAATCCCTAAAGAATGGGAGGCCTATTCATTTAAAATAAATTTCAGAAATCAAATTGTACAAGTGTCGGTAAGCCAAGCAGGCACCAACTTTTTACTCGAAGGCGATCACGAAATAAACGTGGTACTCAACGGAAAAAAAGTAGTGGTGAAACCCACCAATTTGGTGACGGTTTAATTTGAAAAATAGTGTTTTGCGTTAGGTCAAAATAATTACTTTGCGTGCCGATTCATCGGCATTGCGTCCCGAACCTTCGGGATTGCGAGAGATAAAACAAAATAGGATTTTTGGTTTCTCGCGAAGCCGCGAAGTCGCAAAAGGTTTTGTTTTGAAGATTAGTTAAGTATAAGAATGAAATAAAAAAACTTTGCGTGCCGATTTATCGGTATTGCGTCCCGAACCTTCGGGATTGCGAGAGATAAAACAAAATAGGATTTTTGGTTTCTCGCGAAGCCGCTAAGTCGCAAAAAAAAGGTTCCCTACCGATTTATCGGTATTGTGTCTTAGCGAGAGGTAAAACAGAATTGGTTATTTTTTGTTTCTCGCCAAGCCGCGAAGTCGCAAAAGGCTTTGTTTTGAAGATTAGTTCAGTATAAGAATGAAATGAAAAACTTTGCGTACCGATTTATCGGTATTGCGTCTTTGCGAGAAAAGACTTTATTTAATTACCATCGAAGCCACATAATATTTTTGTATGAAGAATTTGACAGAAAATGAAATAGCAAAAATTATTGTAAATGTTTCCTATAAGATTCATAATAGGCTTGGGCCAGGTTTATTGGAAAGTGTATACGAAGCTATTTTATGTCATGAACTAATCAAAGAAGGATTAAAAGTAGAAAGGCAAAAAGCTATACCTGTAAAATGGGAGGACATCTATTTAGACTTAGGGTTTCGTGCCGATATAATTGTAGAAGAAAAAGTTATCATAGAGTTGAAGTCAGTTGAAAAAATAGTTCCTGTACATTTGAAACAACTATTGACTTATACCAGAGTAACTAATATTAAACTTGGATTATTAATAAATTTTAATGAAGCCTTAATTAAAAACGGAATAAAACGTGTTGCTAATGGATTATAAAACTGATTATTTGCGTCTTTGCATCCGAAACATAGGGGTTGCAATTATTACTGTATTGTTTTCTGCAAGTTCTTTTGCCCAAATTCAAAAAATCGAACCGCCTTTTTGGTGGAGTGGCATGAACAATCCCGAGGTTCAAATTATGTTCTACGGCAAAAACATTGCCCAAAACAGTATTTCAGTTTCAAATGGGGTGGTGATTAAAAACGTACAAAAAACCGAAAACCCCAATTATGTTTTTGTGACAATAGACACCCAAAATGTACCGGCACAAGAATTGTTGTTTACGTTTAGTCAATCGGGAAAATCGTTTACCCAAGCCTATAGCCTGAAAGCCCGACGTGCTAATTCACGTTTTCGCAGCAGTTACAGTTCGGCCGATATGATTTATTTGCTCATGCCCGATCGATTTGCCAACGGAAATCCCAACAACGACAGCACGCCAACAACGATAGAAAAAGCCAATAGAGCCAATCCAGGAGGTCGTCACGGAGGCGATATTGAAGGAATAATTCAGCACTTGGATTACATTCAATCCATGGGTGCTACTGCAGTTTGGAGTACGCCACTATGCGAAGACAATGACGCGCGCGGCTCCTATCACGGCTACGGCCAATCAGATGTGTATCAAATCGATTCCCGCTACGGAACGAATGCCGATTACACCAACCTCAGTGCGGCTTTACACCAACGCGGCATGAAAAATATCCTGGATTATGTAACCAATCATTGGGGAGCGGCCCATTGGATGATGAGCGATTTGCCTACCTACGATTGGATCCATCAATTTCCAGGCTATGCCCAAACCAATTACCACATGACGACGCAGTTTGATCCGCATGCAGCTGCAGCTGATGCGCGTTTGTGTGCTGACGGTTGGTTTGTGAAATCGATGCCCGATTTGAATCAGTCGAATCCCTTGGTGCTCAATTACCTCACACAGAATGCGTTGTGGTGGATTGAATCGGCCGATTTGGATGGCTTTCGCGTAGACACCTATTCGTACAATGACAAAAAGGGCATCGCCCAATGGACCAAAGCGATCACCGACGAATACCCAAATTTTAATATAGCCGGTGAAGTGTGGATGCACGATCAAGCGCAAATGGCCTATTGGCAAAAAGACAGTCCGATAGCCGCCATTCAACATTACAATTCCTATTTGCCTTCGGTCATGGATTTTACCTTGCAAGAAGTCATGAATGATGGCGTATTTAATGAAGACCAAGCCACTTGGAACAAGGGATTGATCAAACTCTACGAGAATTTTACCAATGATTTCTTGTACGCCAATCCCAATAACATGTTGGTTTTTGCCGAAAACCATGACACCAATCGCTTCAACGAATACTACAAGGGCGATTTCAACAAATACCAAATGGCCATGAGTGTGTTGGCTACTGTGCGCGGGATTCCGCAGTTGTATTACGGCTCAGAAATTGGCATGGCCGGAAGCAAAGACAAAGGTGACGCCGACATTCGTCATGATTTTCCGGGCGGATGGAAAGACGACACAACTTCCGCATTTACGGCAGCGGGCCGCAACGAAATCCAACAAAAGTATTTTGATTTTACAGCCAAATTATTCAATTGGCGAAAAACAAAAGCGGTGATCCATACCGGAAAAATGACCCATTATTTGCCGCAAAACAACGTCTATGTATATTTTCGATACACCGATCAAGAAGCCGTAATGGTGGTACTCAACAACAATTCTTCTGCTCAAAAAGTAGATGTAACGCGCTTTCACGAACAAATTCAAGGCTACCAATCGGGCTCGGATGTGGCCACAGGCAAAACCTTTGCCTTAGATAAGGAACTTGAACTAGCCGGAAAATCAGCACTCATTTTAGAATTAAAAAAATAACCGCATGAAAAGTCGATTGGTATTCCTTTTACTTTGCACCGCCTCCTTTGCGCAACAGGCTCCTCGTTCTTTTGTGAGTCAAAAGTGGAATAAATCGGTTTTAGAAATACAAACCACCGACGGGAGTTACCGCATTTCACCCTATTCTGCGAATATTTTTGAAACCACATTTTTGCCCAAGGGAGAGGTAGTTTCAACCCCCTCACATGCGGTGGTGATGCAACCCACAGTACTCAAAACTAAATTAACCAATTCCAAAAATGATCTGCGATTAAGTTCGGCGGGGATGGAAGTGCGCATCCAGAAAGCCCCTTTTCAGTTGCAGTATTGGTACCACGACAAGCCAATCCTGTCCGAGAAAAATGGATTTGTGCAGCGCGACAGTTCCTTTGTGATTGACTTTTCGATTTCGCCCAATGAAGCTTTGTATGGCGGCGGATCTCGGGCCTTGGGTTTGAATAGACGCGGCAATAAATTGGAACTCAAAAACCAACCGCGTTACGGCTACAGCAATCGGGCAGAGACGCTCAACTTTTGTATTCCCTTGGTGCTGTCCTCGCAGTTGTATGCCGTGCATTTTGACAACTCGGCTTTGGGATTTTTGGATTTAGACAGCCAAAAAAATAACACCTTGTCCTTCGAATCTACTTCGGGCCGCAAAACCTACCAAGTCATTGCCGCCGATTCTTGGACGGCACTCACCGAAAACTATACCCAACTTACCGGATTACAGCCTTTGCCCCCGCGCTGGGCTTTTGGCAATTTTGCCTCCCGCTTTGGGTATCATTCACAAGAAGAAACCGAAAAAACCATTCAGAAATTTCAGGACGATCACATTCCGGTTGATGCCATCATTTTGGATTTGTACTGGTTTGGGAAAACCATTCAAGGCACGCTGGGCAATTTGGCCTGGGACAAAGAAACCTTTCCCAATCCCGAAAAAATGATGAAGTCCTTTCAAGACAAAGGCATTCAAACGGTACTCATTACTGAACCTTTTGTGCTCAGCACTTCTTCCAAATGGAACGAGGCCGAGGCCAAGGGCGTATTAGCCACCGAAGCCAGCGGAAAAACCTGCACCTATGATTTTTATTTTGGCCACACGGGCATTATCGATGTATTTAAACCCCAAGCCAAACAATGGTTTTGGGACATTTACAAAGGGCTAATCGCACAAGGAGCAACGGGTCTTTGGGGCGACTTGGGCGAACCCGAAAGTTTCCCCTCCAAAGCCATTACTGTAGCCGGAAAAGCAAATGTCGTGCACAATATTTACGGACACACTTGGGCCAAGCTCATAGCCGAGGGCTACCAACGCGATTTTCCTAACCAACGGCCCTTTATTTTAATGCGTTCGGGCTATTCGGGTTCACAACATTTTGGCATCATTCCGTGGAGTGGTGATGTGAGTCGTTCGTGGGAAGGCTTGCAAGCACAACCTGAAATTGCTTTAGAAATGGGCATGCAAGGCATTGGCTATATGCATTCGGATTTAGGCGGGTTTGCCGGCGATTATTTTGACAACAATTTGTATTTGCGTTGGTTGCAATATGGTGTGTTTCAACCCATTTTCCGACCACACGCCCACGAAGCAGTCGCCTCAGAGGTAGCCTACAAAGACGTAGACACCAAAGCCAAAGCCAAAAAATTAGTGGAGTTGCGGTATCAAATGTTGCCTTACAATTATACGTTGGCATTCGAAAACAGCCAAAAAGGTACGCCATTGATGCGTCCGTTGGTGTTTGAAGAACCGCAAAATTCGGCCCTTTGGAACACAACGAGTACCTATTTGTGGGGCCCCAATTTCTTGGTGACACCCATCACGCAACCCAATACCAAAACTACTACAATCTATTTTCCCAAAGCCAATTCTTGGTTTGATTGGTACAGCAACGATCGCATCGCCGGCGGCACACAAAAAGAAGTAAATGTTGCCGAAGATCACCTGCCCATCTATGTGCGAGGCGGATCATTTATTCCTATGATTAATACCATTCAAACTACGCGAGATTATTCGCTAAACCAATTGTATGTGCATTATTACCACGACGAGGCGACACCAACCTCCTCGGGCAGTGTCTACAACGACGATGGCAAAACGCCCAATGCCTATGCAACAGGCGCCTATGAAATACTTCATTTTAGTCAAACCACAACCGCCGATGTCTTCGAAATTAAACTTACTACCGAAACGGGGAAATCCTTTGTATCGGCACCCAAAAAAGTAAACCTGATTTTACATCATTTTACCCGAGCAGTTACGCAGGTAACGGCCAATGGAAAAGCAATTCCGTTTGTGCGCTCCAAAGACCAAACCCAATTGATTATTCCACTCACTGAATTCAAAAATCCAATTACCCTTCAAATACGCTAAGAATGAAAAAAGCATGTACCTTATTTGTGATGTTTGTGTTAGGCGCAACTCCGTTGATGACCGCTCAAACACCGGTAAAAAAACCATTCACTTGGGAAGGAGCCACCGTTTATTTTTTATTAACCGATCGTTTTCAAAACGGAAACACGGCCAACGACCACAATTACCACCGCACCAAATCGGCCGGCAAGTTGCGCGGTTTTGAAGGCGGCGATTTGCGTGGCGTAATTCAAAAAATAGACGAAGGCTACTTTGACGCCCTAGGAATCAATGCGATTTGGATGACGCCTGTGGTCGAGCAAATTCACGATGGAGTAGATGAAGGCACCGGTTTTACCTATGGGTTTCACGGCTATTGGACCCGCGATTGGACGTCCTTAGACCCCAATTTTGGTACCCCTGCCGACTTGAAAGAATTGGTAGATAAAGCCCATGCTCATGGCATTCGCGTGCTGTTGGACGCCGTGGTGAATCACACCGGACCAGTGACTCCTGAAGATGCAGTATATCCAGAAGCTTGGGTACGCACTAGTCCAAAATGCACCTACAAATCCTATGACACCTACATTAGCTGTACCTTGGTCGAGAATTTGCCCGACGTGAAAACCGAGAGCAACAATTCGGTGCAGGTTCCGCCTTTTTTGGCCGACAAATGGAAAGAAGAGGGCCGATATGAATCCGAGATGGCTTCGTTAGAGCAGTTTTTTGCAAGCACTGGCTATCCGCATGCGCCCCGGTATTACATCATGAAATGGTTGTCAGATTACATTACCAACTACGGCATTGATGGCTACCGCGTGGATACAGCCAAACACACCTCTGAATATGTTTGGGCCGATTTCAAGAAAATATGCGACGCCAAGTTTGCCGAATACAAAAAAAATAACCCCAGCAAAGTGCTCGATAACAATCCGTTTTTTACTGTGGGCGAAGTATACGGCTACAACATTGGCGATAAATTGGTCTATAATTTTGGCGATCGTCGGGTGAATTATTTTGCCAATGGTTTTTCGGGCCTCATCAACTTTGATTTTAGAAACGAAGCCAAATTGGCCTACGAACCCTTGTTTTCAAAATACTCGACCATTTTGCACAGCGACCTCAAAGGGCATACGGTCATGAATTACATTTCGTCACACGACGACAGTTATCCGTTTGACAAAAAGCGAGAAAATCCATTCGAAAGCGCCAATAAATTATTATTAGCGCCCGGAATTGCCCAAGTATATTACGGTGACGAAAGTGCGCGATCGCTTGATATTGAAGGCACCCAAGGCGACGCTACCTTGCGTTCGTTCATGAATTGGGAGGCCATAAACAAAGATACCTACACCAAAAGCATTTTGCGCCATTGGCAAAAACTAGGGGTATTTAGAAAAAACCATCCATCCATTGGCGCAGGAGTTCACCGAAAAATTGCCGATATAAACTATGTGTTTTCTCGCCAATGGACCCAAGGAAATTATACCGATAAAGTAATTGTTGGCTTGGATTTACCGTTGGGCAACAAAACCATTTCTGCGGGAACAACCTTCAAAAATGGTACGAAAGTGCGCGACGCCTATTCGGGAAAAACGGCGGTAGTGACCAACGGAAAAATTACCCTCAATACCTCTGCAACCCTTTTATTAATTGAAAAACAATAAACATGAAAAAAGTTTTCCTATTTCTATGTCTTGCTCTAGGAATTTTAAGCTGTAAAAAAGCCGAAGAAACCCCAAAAGCAGCTGCCCAAATCGCAGCAGTAACTTCTCAATTGGCCGATAATGCCGTAATTTATGAAGTGAATATTCGCCAGTATTCGCCCGAAGGAACCTTTAATGCCTTTACGCCCGATATTCCTAAATTGAAAAAAATGGGGGTCAAAATTTTATGGTTAATGCCCATCTATGAAATTGGATTAAAAAACCGCAAAGCCAAAGGAGATACTTCTATAGAGCAAATCACCGACCCAAAAGAAAAAGAGAAATACTTGGGCAGTTACTATTCGGTAAAAGATTACCGCAGCATTAATGCCAAGTATGGAACCAAAGCTGATTTGAATAAATTAATTCAAACGGCTCACGATAATGGCATCTATGTTATTTTAGACTGGGTAGCCAACCATACGGCTTGGGATCATCCTTGGGTTACGGCTCATCCCGACTATTACACCCACGACAAAGCCGGGAAAATGATTGCCCCGTTTGATTGGACCGATGTGGTTGAGTTAGACTTCAACAACAAAGATTTGCGCAAAGCCATGGTGGCCGATATGAAATATTGGCTTAGCGATTTTAATGTAGACGGATTCCGTTGTGACGTAGCCGGTGAAGTACCCACCGATTTTTGGGATGCCACACGGGTAGAATTAAACAAAGTAAAACCAATATTTTTCTTGGCTGAAGCCGAAAAACCAGAGTTGATGAAAAACGCTTTTGATATGCAGTACGGTTGGGAAGCCCACCATTTGTATAACCAAATTGCTAAAGGCGAGAAATCCGTAAAAGACTTCGATGCCTACATGACCAAAATGGATACGCTCTTGCAAAAAGACGACATCAACATGAATTTCACCTCCAACCACGACGAGAATTCTTGGAACGGAACCGAATACGAGCGCATGGGCGATGCCGTTGAAACCTTTGCCGCCTTGAGTTATACCATGCCGGGTATGCCGTTAATTTACAATGGACAAGAATACGACTTAAAAAAACGCCTGCGCTTCTTTGAGAAAGATACCATTCCGCATACCGTGGGTAAAATGGGCGCGGTGTACGAAAAATTGGGTGCATTAAAAGCAAACAATGTGGCGCTTCATGGCGGAAAAGTTAAAGCCAGCTACCTGCGTTTGGTTACCTCAAATGACACAAACATTTTGGCTTTTGCCCGTGAAAAAGACGGCAAAAAAGTAATTTATGTGGCCAACCTGAGCAAAAAACCAAACACCTTTACGTGTCCGATAGTTGGTAATTATGTCGATTATATGACTGGCGAAAAAGTGCTGTTGGCCAAAGACCAGTCCCACAGTTTTAAGCCCTGGGAATATAAAATATTCGTACAATAACAACAAAAGATGGCGCGGCTCGAGTAATTTAGCAGCGCTATTTTTTTATACGATTCCATGAGTAAGCATTTTGATCTAATTGTTGTAGGTGGCGGTGCTGCTGGATTTTTTGCAGCCATCAATTGTGCCGAAAATCATCCCGGTTTGCGCATTGCCATTTTGGAACGCGGACAAGAAGTGCTCGGCAAAGTACGCATATCGGGCGGCGGACGTTGCAACGTGACTCACGCTTGTTTTGAGCCCAATGCTTTGGTAAAAAATTATCCTCGAGGCGAACGCGAATTGCGTGGTCCGTTTCATCAGTTTTGCTCGGGCGATACGGTCGATTGGTTTGCCCAACACGGGGTGGAACTCAAAACCGAAGCCGACGGCCGGATGTTTCCCTTATCTAATTCTTCTGAGACCATTGTGAGTTGTTTGATGCAATCCGCCAAAAAAGCTGGTGTCGAAGTGCTTTTAGGTCAATCTGTACAAGAGTTGTTGCCGAAAGATACCGGTTGGAAAATACATACGGTGACCGGTAACTTTAGCTGCGAGCAATTGCTATTGGCGACCGGTAGCAACCCCAAAATCTGGGAGATGCTTCAGTCCTTGGGACACCAAATGGTTCCACCAGTTCCATCCCTGTTTACCTTCAATTGCAAAGATCCACGCATCGCCAATTTAATGGGCGTGTCCACCCAGGCGCGTGTGTCAGTAGTGGGGACAAAACTGCAAGAAACAGGACCGTTGTTAGTCACCCATTGGGGGATGAGTGGTCCGGCGGTTTTGCGATTATCGGCTTGGGGCGCTCGATTATTGGCCGAAAAAAACTATCAATTTACCATACAAATCAATTGGTTGCCCGAATATACTTTTGCCGAAATTTTAGTACAATTGCAACAATTTAGAACTGATTTGGCCAAACGCAGTGTGCAAAGCAAATCGCCATTTGAACTGCCCAATCGCTTGTGGGAAAGTCTTACCACCGCAGCGGGATTTCAGGAACAAACCAAATGGGCCGATAGCACAAAAATGCAACTCCAGCAATTGGCCGAACAACTATGCAGCGGTCAATTTGATGTGAATGGCAAAAGCACGTTTAAAGATGAGTTTGTTACAGCCGGGGGAATTGATCTAAAAGAAGTGCAGTTTAAAACCATGCAGAGCAAACGCTATCAGACACTTTATTTTGCTGGAGAAATTCTAGATGTAGATGCCATAACGGGCGGATTTAATTTTCAAAACGCCTGGACTTCGGGTTTTATTGCCGCCAAAGCCATCCTCGAAAATTTAGCGGTTTAACCACCAAATACTTGCATTAAGCACAGACGCAAAACCCACCCAAAGCAAATAGGGAACCAGTAAATAGCCCGCTATTTTGTGAATCAGGCGAAATTGCGTCCAGGTTTCGTAGATGAGCAACCACAATAAGACAACCTCTATTAGCGCCAAGAGCGGGTTGTGTAAGCCAAAAAACAAAATCGACCACAAGGCATTCAATCCCAACTGTATCCAAAACAAACGCAGTGCTTTTTTGACGGCTACGGGCTCGTAATCCATTCGACTCCAAACCAAGCCTGCAGCTACACCCATGGCCAAATACAAACTGCTCCATACCGGCGCAAACACCCAACTGGGCGGATTAAAACTGGGCTTCACAATAGTGGCATACCAGGTGGGAATCGCTTCGCGCGTAACCAATCCCGAGAGGTAGCCAATGGCCAAACAGCTTACAACGAATATGGCAATTTTGAGGTATTTGTTCATGGTAGAAATTTTTTCAAATGTAGGGGTTTTTGTGGTAAAGCAGTCAGCTGTTAGCAATCAGCGTTTAGCCACGAATGCACGAATTAAATAATCCCGAAGTTTCGGGACCGTGAAGAAACTCAAACTGTTTGACCCGCTTTAGCGAGGGAGTTTTTGAGTTTTAGGAAGTGAGCCCATTTTGAGCGCCGAAAATCCCAGGTCTTGATTTTTTGTTTCTTTTTCATCAAGGAAAAAGAAAGGATTAACGATCAACGCGTGTTGATTGTTGTCCCGAGGCTTCGGGATGAATTAACATGTAATCTAAGAAACACTGTAAACTGTCTACCGTTAACATAAAACTAATAAACACACCCCCAACCCCTCTCTAGAGGGGAGTTTTGCCAAGAATACGAAGAACATAGTAGGTTCTACTCCACAAATTAACCGAGAACCGAGAACCGACAACGGCAAACGTCATAAAGTCTGCGCTTCGGGACCAAAAATTCGGGGCACAACTATTACTGCAAGACGAAATCTTTCAATCTTTCAATCTTTCAATCATTCAATTTTTCAATCTCTAAATCATCTAGTCCGATAACCGCCAACCCTACATCCACAAAGAAAAAAAACTATCTTTGCCCAAAATAATTCAACCCATGCGTAACGCAGCTGATTTTATTCCAACTGGCAAGCCCGCTACAGTGAATAGTGGGACTGCAACCTACAGCGCCCCGAGCAACATTGCCTTGGTAAAATATTGGGGAAAATTGTCCCAGCAAAAAAACGAATTGGATCTAGCTGACACGCAAATTCCGGCCAATCCGTCGTTGAGTTTTACCCTAAAAAATTGCCATACGGTAACTAGCTTGCAGTTTAGTTTGCGCGAAAATACCACAACTTCTTTTTCGTTTGAGTTGCTGTTTGAAGGACAGCCCAAACCTGAGTTTCATCCCAAAATGGAACAGTTTTTTGCACGCATTGCGCCCTATTGCCCATATTTAAAAGACTATCATTTTATCATATCCTCCCGCAATACGTTTCCGCACAGCTCGGGGATTGCCTCATCCGCCTCAGGCATGGCGGCTTTGGCCGTAAACATCATGCACTTGGAGCAGCAATTATACCCGGAACTCTCTGCTGATTATGTGGCGCAAAAAGCCTCTTTTTTGGCGCGTTTGGGATCGGGAAGTGCCTGCCGTAGCATCAAAGGCAGCGTCGTAGTTTGGGGCGAAACCCTTAGTATTGATGGCAGTTCAAACCAGTATGGCATTTCGTTTCCGGGTGAAATCCATTCGGTTTTTGAGCAATACCAAGACACGATTTTGTTGGTCGATAAAGGCGAAAAACAGGTCTCGAGCACGGTGGGCCACGAGCTCATGCACGGACATCCCTTTGCCCAGAACCGCTTTGATCAGGCGCACGAACATTTGGCGCAGTTGAAAGCTATTTTTGCTACAGGCAATTTGGAACACTTTATTGCGTTGGTTGAAAGTGAGGCTTTGACCTTGCACGCCATGATGATGTGTTCGCAGCCTTATTTTATCTTGATGAAACCCAATACGCTCGAGATTATTCAACGCATTTGGCAATTTAGAGCACGGACGAATACGCCCATTTGCTTTACGCTCGATGCCGGGGCCAATGTGCATGTGTTGTATCCGTTGGCACACAAAGAAATTTGTTTGCAATTTATTCAGGCTGAATTGGTTGGCTATTGTCAAAAGGAACAGTATATTTGTGACGAAATTGGAAATGGCGCGCAAATGATTGTTGATTGCTGAATTTTGATTTTTCCCTTGAAATAGGGATTGCATAGAGAAAAGGTATTAGAAGAACGAAAATTATTAATTATTCACTTTTAATTATTAATTAAAAAATGAAAGGTCCTTTATTTTATTCTAAGATTTTACTTTTTGGCGAATACGGCATTATCCGCGATTCCAAAGGGCTATCAATTCCATATAATTGCTACAACGGTGCTTTGAAATCGGATGGTGCGCAAACAGCAGAAGCGGTGCAATCGAACGCCAATTTGGCCAAATTTGCCACTTATTTGCAGCAATTGCAAGTCGATCAGCCCCATTTAGTGCAGTTTGATATCACCGCATTAAATGCCGATATTGCCCAAGGACTTTATTTTGATTCAAGCATTCCACAAGGGTATGGCGTGGGCAGTAGTGGCGCATTAGTAGCCGCGATTTACCATAAATATGCCTTTGATAAAATTACCGTTTTAGAAAACCTTACCCGCGAAAAACTCTTGACCTTGAAAACCATTTTTGGTCAGATGGAATCGTTTTTTCACGGAAAAAGTTCGGGCTTAGACCCACTAAATAGCTATTTGAGCATTCCCATTTTAATTCACTCCAAAGACAATTTAGAAGCTACCGGCATCCCCAGTCAAAGCACTTCGGGCAAAGGCGCTGTCTTTTTGTTGGATTCGGGTATCGTGGGCGAAACCGCTCCCATGGTTACCTTGTTTATGGAAAACTTGAAAGACCAAGGATTCCGCAAGATGCTCAAAAATAAATTTGTCAAATACACCGATGCCTGCGTAGATAATTTCTTGGGCGGTGATTTGAAATCTTTGTTTACCAACACCAAAAAATTGTCACAAGTGGTATTGCAAAACTTCAAGCCCATGATTCCGGAACAATTTCACGGCTTGTGGCAAAAAGGTCTCGATACCAATGATTACTATTTGAAACTTTGCGGATCGGGTGGTGGCGGTTACATTTTGGGTTTCACCGAAGATTTAGAAAAAGCCAAACTTGCACTCAAGGACTACAAATTAGAGGTGGTTTACCAATTCTAATTTAGCCAGGATGTTAAGCAAAAAACACAAATTGCTTATCAAAAAAAGCATCAGTTTGTTTTCGGTGGTGCGCGGCTATAATATTCCTATTCTGATTTTAGCGCAGTATTTATCGGCCATTTTCATTTTGGCTCCCGAAAAAGCACCGCTATCAGTCGTGCTTGATTTTCAGTTATTTATCCTCATTTTGGCTTCGAGTCTCACCGTGGCTTCGGGCTACATCATCAATAATTTTTACGACAGCAAAAAGGATTTGATCAACCGACCTACCAAATCGTATATTGATCGGTTGGTGAGCCAAAAAACCAAACTCCAAGTCTATTTTAGTTTAAATTTTTTGGTGGCATTGATTGCCTTTTTTGTTTCCTACCGGGCTGTTTTGTATTTCTCTGTTTACATTTTTGGCATTTGGTTTTATTCGCACAAAATAAAACGCTATGCCATTTTGGGCAACATGACGGCAGCTTTATTGGCGGTATTGCCTTTTTTTGCTGTGTTTTTGTATTACAAGAATTTCTATGAAGTGATTGTATTTCACGCCTTATTCTTGTACATCTTGTTGTTGGTGCGCGAATTGGTGAAAGACCTCGAAAATATCCAAGGCGATTTGGCCAACGATTACCACACCATTGCCATTACTTATGGACCCCAAACCTCAAAAGCAGTAATTACCGGCTTGTTATTGTTTACGCTAATTCCGGTGTATTTTCTTATTTCGGTTTTCGATGTGGGGTATATGGATGCCTATTTTTATTTTGGGTTTATGGTCATGATCTATTTTTTACAAAAATTGTGGACCGCCCAAACCAAACGCGACTTTTTATTACTTCACAACTTACTCAAATTTCTCATCGTAGCCGGCGTGTTTTGCATCGTGCTCATCAAACCGGAGTTGTTGGAGAAAGGGATAGTATGGATCGGGAAGTTTATTTAATGAAATAGCTTTTCGGTTTAAACGTTTAACCGATTAAGCGTTTAATCAAAACACTCCAGCGCCTTTCAAGTGGTGAGTTCTTAGTATATTTCCAGAACCTACAACCTACAACCCATAACCTACAACCTAGAACTGACAACCCAAAAGAAAACCCTATCTTTGTTGCCAAATTACACTCATACGCCCAATACCCATGAATAAAAAGGACGGCTCAGCCAAACGCAGCACTTCACGCACCGGAAGTGCAAGACCTAGTTCAAGCAAACCAAAACCTGCTATGGCCAAAAGAGCCCAAGGACCTAAAAAACCTAAGCCAACTGTAGCTTCAGCGACTTCTGCTGCTGCCGCCAAGCCCGAACGCAAGCCCAATCAGGCGCCCAAACGCGCGAAAAGCCCGGATGAAATGCGTTTGAATAAATACATCTCCAATTCGGGTGTTTGTTCGCGTAGAGATGCTGATATTTATATTCAATCGGGGAATGTTAAAGTAAACGGCATACCCGTAACCGAAATGGGATTCTTGGTAAAACCAGGCGATGTGGTCAATTTTGATGGTGTAGAACTCACCCCCGAACGCAAAGAATACATCCTATTAAATAAACCCAAAAACTTTACCACTGCCCTCGACGAAGGCCAAGAAAACAGAAATGTCTTGGAATTGTTGCGCGGGGCCACTACCTCCAAAATTGCTGCCGTAGGCCGAATGGACAAAAACACAACCGGCTTACTGTTGTTTACCAACGACACCGATATGATTCGCAAGTTTGGGTTACCCAACCAGAAATCGCCCAAGATTTACCAAGTTTCCTTGGATAAAAATTTGAAATTCGAAGATTTAGAAAGCATTTCAACCGGCGTTACCCTTGATGGGCACCGTTTGTATATAGAAGAAATTAGCTACATCGAAAAAGAACCCAAGACCGAAATAGGCCTTAAGTTGCGCACGGCCAACGTAAAAGTAGTACGCGCTATTTTTGAAAACTTTGATTACAACGTACTCAAAATAGATCGGGTTTCTTTTGCAGGGCTCACCAAAAAGAACTTGCCTCGAGGCAACTGGCGTTTTTTGACCGAGCAAGAAATCATTAATTTGAAAAATATGTAACCCTAATTCCTGCTGAAAAGCGGGAATTTTTGCAATAAACCTATGACGACTCCCGAACAAATTGCCTTCAATTGGCTGTCGGCTTTTAATGCCAAACAGTTGGAAAACTTATTGGACTTGTATGACGAACAGGCCGAACACTTTAGCCCTAAGTTGGCGCAACGCCTACCCGAAACCAAAGGACTCATAAACGGGAAAGCCGCGCTACGGGACTGGTGGGCCGATGCCTTTTACCGCTTACCTAGTTTGCATTATAAGGTTTTAACCATCACAGCCAACGAAAATCGCGTGTTTATGGAATACCTGCGTCAAGTAGACGGAGAGCCCGACATGAAAGTGGCCGAGGTTTTAGAAATAAAGAACGAAAAAATTGTATTTTCGCGGGTATACCACGGATCCTAATTACGACTATGAAATTACTTAAAAACAGCGTGTATGCGCTATTCCTTGCGCTTTCATTAGCAGCCTGTAGCCCCAAACCAAAAGTAGATTTTTCGGCATTCACCAAACAATATTTTGACGATAAGAATGCGCTTTTTCCGCTAGATGCCACCCAATACGGACAAAACCAATACAACGATCAATTGGTTTTTGAAATGACCGACAGCTACCGCAAGAAGTTGAGCGAATTTTATGCGAACTATGAAAAAAACTTGGCGCAATTTGACCAAAAAGACCTGAACGAAGAAGAGCAAAACAGTTACAAAATCATCAAATGGGAAGTGGCCGTAGGAAAAGAAGTACTGCAACAACCTTCCAATCTATTGCCCATTCAGCAATTTAACGGCACGCACCTCACCATGGGGCAATTTGCCGGCGGAACCAGCGCCCAGCCTTTTGCCAACGAAAAAGATTACCGCAATTTTTTGGTGCGCATGGAAAAATTTGCTGTGTGGATTGATTCGGCAATGGTGTACATGAAAAAAGGAATGGCCCAAAAAGTGGTCTTGCCCAAAGCCTTGACCGTAAAAATCATTCCTGAATTTCAAGATTTAATTACCACTAATCCCACCGATAATTTATACTATTCGGCCATTAAATTGATGCCCAAAACCATCCCAGCAGCCAAGCAACACCAATTGGCCGCGGCCTATGCGCAGGTGATCAGCCAAAAATTGGTGCCACAGTTTCAAAAAATGGTTGCCTTTTTGCAAACGGAGTATTTGCCCGCCTGCCGCAACACAAGTGGCATTGGTGCCTTGCCCTTTGGTAAAGATTTATACGCTGCCTATGCCAAACAGTGGACGACCACCACGCTAGATCCTGAAACCATTCACCAATTGGGGCTTAAAGAAGTGGCTCGTTTGCAAGCCGAAATGGAGTTGGTGAAACACGAAGTAGGCTACAAAGGCAGTTTGAAGGAATTTATGAATGAGGTGCGCAGCAGCCCTAAACTCAAGCCCTTTAAGACTCCCGAACAAGTGTTGGCCAATTTTGATCGCATTTACCAAAAGATCAAACCCAACGTAGATCGCTTATTTTCCTTACAACCCAAAACCAAATTTGAGATTCGCCGCACCGAAGCCTTCCGCGAAAACAGCGCCAGTGCAGAATACATGCAAGGATCTGCCGACGGCACACGTCCCGGAATTTTTTATGTCCCGGTTCCCGACGCCAAAAATTACAACGTGCTCGAAGACGAAGATTTATTTTTGCACGAGGCCATTCCGGGGCATCATTTTCAGGTTTCGTTGCAACAAGAAAGCACCACTTTGCCCGATTTTAGAAAGTTCAACTGGTTTGGCGCTTATGGCGAAGGTTGGGCCTTGTATACCGAAAGTTTAGGAAAAGAGTTGGGCTTGTACCAAGATCCGTATCAGTATTTGGGCATGCTCAACGACGAGATGCACCGCGCCATTCGTTTGGTGGTGGACACCGGCATCCATTGCAAAGGCTGGACGCGCGAACAGGCCATACACTATTCGTTAGACAACGAAGCCGAAAGCGAAGCCAGTATTACTTCAGAAATTGAGCGTTACATGGCCATTCCGGGCCAGGCGCTTTCCTACAAAATTGGACAACTCAAAATTCTCGAATTGCGCCACAAAGCCGAGTCGCAACTGGGTAAGAAATTTGACATCAAGAAATTCCACGAAAAAGTGTTGGAATCAGGGGTTATGCCTTTGGCGTTATTAGAAAGCAAAATGAACGCGTGGATGGCTGCGGAAAAATAAACTTAAAGTTTTACGGCCAGTAAAACAGCCTCACTTCATTGAAATAAGCGCAAAAGAAGTCGCTATTTTATTCCACAATTATTTTTTGAACAACTTGTTCGTTTTCGCGCGTGATGAGTTTCGCGATGTACAAGCCGTGCGCCAAGTTTGTAGTAGAAAATTCATAGCTGCGCGCGTTCCCCATTTGGTCTTGATACAGCAATTGTTTACCTGCAAGATCATACAATGCAAACGACGAAAGGGCTACAGCATTTGGATTGGCCACCTCGATTGTGTGTGTATTGACTTGGTGAGTAATCACAATATTGTCCAGGGCTGTACTAGGATTGGTGCTCAAACTATTCACAAAGGTGAGTTCAAATCGGTTGTTGTAGGTACCGGCTTGCACATAAACCGTATACGAACTGTTTTTGATGTCGTGGTAACTGCCATCTTCAGCATCATACAGGTAAATGGGTTGCCCCGCATCAATATTCGAAACTAAGCTGGCATCAAAACTAAAACTGCTTACATTACTAGCTTTAATGCCGAGTGGGATTCGTTTGGTTGGGTCAAAACTTGTGCCCTGAATCACATATTTATGGTCGTCCAACACAAAATACACCTCGTTGGGAAGCGCATCGCCATCCGGTGACAAGGCGTCAATCCCGCGATCTACCCCATCGGTTGCGGTGGGCAAGAAAACTAACGCGAGTTGTTTGGTAAATTGGTTATTCATGATGGTATTTAAGCGAATTATCGAAAGTTGATCGACATCCGAATCTTGGGTCTTGATTTGCTCGTTGTTGACTAAACCACGCTCAAACTGAGAATAGACATCAGCTTCTTTGTAATAGCTGCGGTGTACGTTTTTTAACGATACGGCAACAGGAGCTCCCGTTGCTTTGCCCTGTATCATGAACCCTTGGCCAATTGGGGCATATTTGCGTTGAATGGCTAAGCCCGAAGAGGCACCCACTACATTGAGTGAGCCGTCATTGTTATACGAATTAAATGTTGCAGGCACGTACACGCCATAGGTAGTTGGGCCAATGCCAATGGGCGAAAAGGTGCCGTAACCCCCTTGATAGTTTACCAAAACGTGCGAATTGACCGTTTTGTCTTGCTCCCAATAATAGGCAATTCCCATGCAGTCGGTGTTGGACGCGTCAAGTAAAAAAGCATTTACGTGCAAAGCCGAGGGATAGGGATTTCCGGTTAAGGTGAGTTTGTTGGCGGCTACATTTACCGTGATTGTACCGTCGTTGGGTTTGCCCCGAAAATCATAGCGTTGGGCGCCCCCAGGATTGTTGGCAGTAGCTTCGCCAGCTGTGAGCGGATCGGTTCCGGCGGTGCCCTTCATGGTAAATCCTTGACCAGCTGCTATAGTTGATGCCGCTGCGGTTTGCACCCATTCAGAATAATTTACACCCGACAAAAAGCGCCAAATCCAATAACTGGCTATCGACAAACTGGCTGCACTGGCCGCCCCATCATAGCCGGTTACAATATTGGCTGGATTGCTAGCAGTATCTGAGGTGGGTACATAAAATTGGGTGATGCCAAAATTTTCGTTCCCCACCGCCGCTGAGGCGTTTCCTATAGGCGAACACCAATAATTGTAATCAAAATTATCGGAGGTGCCTTCTTGAAAAACCGACAATTTGCCCAATCCCTTGTTTGTAGAAGATCCCGTTGTGCCTTGAATCAGTTGCGCTTCATTTCGCAAATACAAAAACCCATTATTCTGGATATCAACATCTTGGTTTACAAAAACTACTTCGTTTTTTACATAAACATAGCTGGTACTGCCGATATACAATTGGGCATGCACTAAATTAGTACTGCAGCATAATGCAAGAAGTAAAACAAGTAATTTTTGGGTCATAGGTTTGGGTGAGATAGGTATAGATAATAGAAGATTATTAACCGAATAAAATTAGCCTTCCATTTCAAATATCACGATTTATCTCATAGCAGACAAGTATAATTTTGATTGCTATTTTTTGAATGTTGTATAATGGACTGTGATTTTCAACTTAATAAAGTATAAATTCTCCATTATTTAGATAGAAATTTTCAATTATCTACTCAACGAACCATGCTGCACTCTTTGTTTTCGGGGGTTTGTTCAGATTTGTTAGGAAATCTTCGCGCAATCCAGAAAATCAAGCTACCGCTTGGGGCAATGAAATGCCAACAGAACTTTTTTCGGCTTGTATAGTTATTATATACGTCGAGGAGATTTATTTCGGAGACTTCTGCGGTAAATTTAAAATTTATTATAAACTTAAATGTAACTCAAGCAGTATGAAAGCACTTTATAATATGATTATTTTTTTAGGCCTTTCTGTTCCAGCATTTGCCCAAGTGGGTATAGGCACAACTACTCCCCAAGGAGCCTTAGATATAGTATCGCCTGCAGGAGCGCCAAATGGTCTTTTGATTCCGAGAGTGCCCTTAACTATTGGTCCAACCAACGCCTTACCATTGGTAGGGCCTACCACTTCAGAAATGATCTACAACACTAGTACGGTTGGCGGTGCCACACCCGGTTTTTATTATTGGAATGGTACCAGTTGGGTGCGTTTTGTTACGGGCACAGTGGCCGGTTGGCTCACCACAGGGAATGCAGGATTAACTGCCGGCACAAATTTTATAGGCACGACCGATGCAGTAGATGTTTCTTTTAAAAGAGGGAATGTATTATCTGGTTATATTGGCGCTACGAGTACGGCATTTGGAGTAGGCGCTTTGCCCAGTGGCGCTGCCACTACCAGCACGGCTTTTGGGAACAATGCCTTGTCGGTGAGTACCGGTTCGAACAATGTGGCAATTGGTCAAAATGCCTTGCGCGATTGTGCAGGCTCAGCTATCTACAATACAGCAGTGGGCGCAAATGCCCTAAAAGGAATTAACAATGCAGCTTCTCAATACAATACGGTGCTGGGTGGCGAAGCCATGGGACTCACTACCGGAGATGTAAGCAATTGTACGGCAGTTGGGTATCAGGCACTCAATTCGATCAGTGGAGCAGGAGCAGCCCGAGGATTAAACAATACGGCCTTGGGATACCAAGCGGGAAGCACGATAACCACCGGCGAAAACAACATTGCCATTGGGTACCAAGCACAGGTTCCCGGGATTACAACCAACAACCAAATTCAACTGGGCAATAGCGCCATCAGTTTGGCCCGATGTCAAGTAGCGTGGACTTTGAGTTCGGATCAGCGATTTAAAAACAACATCAAAGACTCCGAATTGGGACTGCAATTCTTGCAAACACTTCGTCCGGTTTCCTATTTGCGTTCCAATGACACGCAGGCCAAAACCGAATACGGATTTATTGCACAAGAGCTTGAAGCAGCATTTTCCGAAGCTGGTCACCCGAATAACGGAGTAATCTCGCGTGACGATGCAGGAATATTGGGAGTGCGCTACAACGATTTTATTTCTATTTCCGTAAAAGCGATCCAAGAGCAACAACAGCAAATAGAGGCACTTCGGCTGTCTAATGCCGATTTGCAAAAAACGAATGCTGCCATTTTGGAACGCTTAGCCAAATTAGAACGCAAGTAACCAAATTTCTTCTCAGTTATTTCTTACTTCCTTTTATATAATCAAGACCTAATAGTTTTCTGTATTGCATACCTACACGGTTTAAAAAAAATTAATTTTTTCTCTAAAATTTTTAGAATTTTTTAAAATTTTTAACACATTTTAAATTTTTCTAAAGTAATTCTTAGTCGTTAGGCAATAAATAATGTACAAATAACACAACATTAGTACAACAACCTTGCAATTTAATTTTTTGTTTGTTCCCTAAAATCAAGCGATTTTTCTGCATTTCAAACTATATCGTTTGCGTGCGACTCAATTTTTTGGCGAGAAATTCACTTCAATATTTTGTATAGTTTATATATAGCCGGGATGAAATTTTAAAACTTACCCTTAGTATATATTTGAGAAACTATTTATGTAACCAATTAAAAACCACTCTATGATGAAAAAAATTCTTTTATGTTTTTTCCTGATGACTATTTCATTGGGATTTGCGCAACCGGGGGCATCGCCTTCAAATCCGCCTGCCAGAAATACCTGGGATGTGCTTTCGGTGTACAGCGACTCCTACAGCAACCAAGCTGGGGTAAGCTTTTTGGATTTTGGTGGAACCACCATCAATGCCGATTATACACCACCAGGAGGTAATCCTGCCAAGTACTATACAGGGCACAGTTATTCTGGGATGCAAGTCAATACGGCGGGAAGCCTAAATGTCTTGCAGATGACCCACTTACACTTTGATGTGTATTCGCCCAATTATAGTTCGATGGCCATCAAATTAGAATCGTCTACTGGTGCAGCCAGAGAGCTAGCCGTAACCGGTACTGTGGTGCCATCCGCATCAACCAGAGACCAGTGGATCAGTGTTGATTTAGCCTTGAGTACCTATGATACAGGCAATATTTTAACGAGTTTAAAATATATTGTTCCTGTAACGTATGCTCAAAATGCTACTTTGTATATTGATAACGTATACTTCTACAGACCAGCTACTACACAGCCGCCTACTTTAGGAGCATTTACAGTGCCTTCGCAATTAATAGGTGCTGCGCCAATTACTTTAACTGCGCCAACATCCAATAGTGCTGGTGCATTTACCTTTACCAGCAGTAATACTGCTGTGGCAACCATTAGCGGAACTACCTTAACTATAGTTGGGCCTGGTTCTTCAAACATTACCGCAACTCAAGCAGCTAGTGGAGGTTACGGAACAGGAACAGCAATCGTTGTTTTTAATGTAACACCAACCGCTGCACCCGCACCTCCTGCAAGAAATACTTGGGATGTAATTTCCTTGTATAGCGGAGCATACACCAGCCTTACAGGTACAAACTTTAACCCGAATTGGGGTCAATCTGGTTTTGGTGCCTTTTCAGCCACTACATTTCAAGGGGATGATGTATTACAATACCCAAACCTTAACTACCAAGGTACCGAGACAGCTGCCGATGTAAATGCGATTGCGATGACTAAAATGCACATCGACATTTATTCGCCTACCTTAACATCTATCCGTTTGTCTTTGATTAAAACAACCGGAGGTGCCGTAGAAAAACCAATCACTTTGCCTTTAACTGCAGGGGTTTGGAACAGCTTTGACATTGATTTGACTTCGGCCACATTTACCGGCTTGGATTTCACTAAAATTCGTCAACTCAAATACGACGCGCCATCTGCTGCAGGTCAGACGTTGGTTGTAGATAATATTTATTTCTGGAGAACTGCTACCACGCTTCCTCCAACTTTAGGCGCGTTTACCGTTGCACCACAATTATCAGGTGCAGCGCCATTTCAATTAACTGCACCTACGTCAAATAGTAATGGTGCATTTACGTTCAGCAGTAGCAATACAGCAGTAGCGACCGTGAGTGGAACTACCGTTACAGTGGTAGGAGTAGGTTCAACTGTAATTACGGCTACACAAGCTGCTGACAGCGGATTTGGAGTAGGAATTGCAACGGCTACACTTGATGTTACGCCAACTGCAGCACCAACACCCCCAGCAAGAAACACTTGGGATGTGATTTCGTTGTACAGCGGATCATATACCAATGTAGTGGGTACCAACTTTAACCCGAACTGGGGACAGTCTGGATTTGGTTCTTTTTCGACGGCTTCTTATGAAGGCAATGAAGTATTGCGTTATCCAAACTTAAACTACCAAGGCACCGAAACGGCTGCCGATGTGAATGTTTCGGCCTTGAATAAATTACACATTGATTTGTTTTCACCAACCTTAACTTCTGTTCGTTTATCCTTAATTAAAGTTACCGGTGGTGCAGTTGAAAAACCAATTACCTTGCCTTTAACCGCAGGTGTTTGGAATAGTTTTGACATTGATTTGACAGCCGCTACATTTACCGGTTTGGATTTCACCAAAATTCGTCAACTTAAATACGATGCGCCATCTTCAAATGGACAAACCTTGTCGGTAGATAACATCTATTTTTGGAGAGCTGCTACCACGCAACCACCTACTTTAGGAGCCTTTACCGTGGCTGCTCAATTGATTGGCGCTGCGCCGTTTCAATTAACGGCTCCAACTTCAAACAGTGCTGGTGCATTTACCTTTAGCAGTAGCAATACTGCTGTAGCTACAATCAGCGGAACTACTGTTACCGTTGTAGGGGCTGGTTCAACTACAATCACGGCTACGCAAGCTGCCGATAGCGGTTACGGAACAGGTGTGGCAACGGCTACACTTGATGTAACGCCTGCTGCTGCTCCAACACCTCCGACTAGAAATAGCTGGGATGTTATTTCCTTATACAGTGGGGCTTATACACCTTCATCTGGACCTAACTGGGGTGCAGCTGGAACAGATGTTTCTCTATCGGGTGATACTGCTCGTTTTTTCAATGGATTTACCTTGGCTCGTTTGGCATTTGCCGCTACCAATGTATCTGAAATGACGTACATGCACATTGATGTATATTCCTTGAATCAAAATCCATTGTGGTTTGAATTAAATGGAAACCGACGCGTAACCAGTACGCCAGTAAATGGATGGGTGAGCGTGGATATTGCTTTATCTGAATTTGTGGGATTGAATCTTACAAACGTGAGCTTTTTTGATTTAAACAACCCAACGGGAGCTTCGGCACCTGTAAAACAAGTGTATTTAGATAATATTTACTTCTACAGAGCGGCTACTTTACAACCACCAACAATTGGTGCGTTAACTGTTCCAACTGGAGTAACTATGGGTGATGCGCCATTTGTGTTGACTAATCCAACTACGAATAGTTCAGGAACTTTTTCTTATACCAGTAGCAACACAGCTGTGGCTACAGTAAGCGGAAATACCGTAACTATAGTAGGTGGTGGTTCTACAACCATTACAGCTACAGTAGCTTCTGATGGAGTTTATGGTCCAAGAAGCACAACAGCGACTTTAAATGTTGCTTTTGCATTACCAGGCGCTTCGCCAATTCCACCAGCAAGAGATGCAGCAAGAGTGATGTCGGTATACACCGGAACACCAGCTCAAGTTTATGCAAACAGTCCTGCATACAATTTAGTGCGTTCAAGCTGGACAGCAGGTACAACAGCTAATTTTAATTTTGCCAACGGAACAAACACCTGTATTCAAGTAAATAACCTTGGATTCATTGGGTTGGTAGATCAAACCGAGCGTCGTTTAAATGTAACGGGTATGACCCACTTGCATTTGGATGTGTATTGCAATGCGCCATTATCCAATTTATTTGTATTCCTTTTGGCTCCTGGCGACAGAAATTACAACACCGGACCATTAGTAGCCGGATGGAACTCATTGAGCATTCCGTTGTCGTCTTACCCGGGTGCATTGAATGACATTTACGGGTTTAAAATAGAGCAAAACGTTGCGCCAAACACGACGCAGATTTACCTTGATAACATTTATTTCAGTAATGATATTTATACCTATTACCAAGATACTGACGGGGATGGATACGGGAACTTAGCCGCTACAATTTCTGCCGTTACTGCGCCTACTGGTTATGTAACCAACAGCACAGACTGTGACGATAACGACAATTCTGTGTGGAGATCAGGTAATTTTTATGTTGATTTTGATAATGACGGGTACCATTTAGATCTTTCACCAGCCGCTTCAGTTACGACCTTGTGTTATGGCGCTACATTGGCACCCTACTACATTGCCACGACGCTTGGCGCAGACTGTGACGACACCAACGCTTTAGCTTGGAGATCGAGTAGCTTTTATGTTGATGCTGACGCTGATGGCTATTCACCAAACGCTTCTTCAGAAACTTTATGCTACGGTGCAAGTACGCCTTCAGGTTATGCAGTAGCTACTCTTGGAGTAGATTGTAACGACGCCAGCGCTTCTGTTTGGAGATCGGGTAGTTTTTATGTGGATGCTGATGCTGATGGCTATTCGCCAAACGCTTCTTCAGAAACATTGTGCTACGGTGCAAACACGCCTTCTGGTTATTCTGCAGCTACTCTTGGAGTAGATTGTAACGATGCTATTGCAGCTATAAATCCAGGTCATGTTGAAGTATTGTACAATGGAGTTGACGACAACTGTGATGGACAATTAGACGAAGGATTCCAATTGACTTCAAACGTACAAGCGGGATCTTGTGGAGTTACCTTGCCGTCTATGGGGGCTTTGATTTATGCAGACATTAACTATTCTGCCAGTGGATATCGCTTTAAAGTAGTAAACAATACTACTGGAGCAATCCAAATAATCAATAGAAGCCACCATTGGTTTGCGTTAAATATGCTTGCCGATTATGAGTATGCCACTACCTATACCATTTCTGTTGAATTACAGAAAGCAGGAATTTGGTTGGGGTATTATGGATCTACTTGTTCAGTTTCATCACCGGCAATTTTATCAGCTGGTGGAGCGTTACAAATTAATCCATCACAATGCGGATCTACCTTAGCAAGTTTGGGTTCAGTTGTCGCCACTACACCTATGAGCGGCGCAACCGGATACCGATTTAGAGTAACCGATATAACTCCAAACGCAACAGGTTTAAACTTAATTCAAGTAAAAGAACGTTCTTACCACTGGTTTACCTTGCCAATGTTAACGCGTTACAACTATGGTTCAACCTATATGGTAGAAGTAGCGGTAAAAACAACTAGCGGCTATTCAGCTTATGGAACGCCTTGTTATGTAACTACTCCTGCAGTGCCTGGATTGACAAGTTGTGGTGCTGTAGTTCCAACTGCTGGATCATTAGTTTACACTACATCAACCAATTCGGTTACACAATACCGTTTCCAAGTAACTAATGTGTCAGATCAAACAACGGTAACGTTTGACACCAATAAGTTCTGGTTTAGCTTCCGAGTGAATGTACCTGGATTTGTTGCAAATGCAGTATATTCTGTGCGTATTGCGGTTATGACATCAGGCACTTGGTCATCATTTAGTGATGCGTGCGAAATTACATCGCCAGCAGCCTCAGCTAGAAACGAAGAAGTTGGATCAACAACTTTTGAAACAGTAGCATTCCCGAATCCATTCTCGAGTGAATTCAAATTGAATGTAACTTCTTCTTCAGAAGGCACAGTAGAACTTCGCGTGTATGATATGTTGGGTAAATTAGTAGAATCAAAATCAATTAACACGATTGATTATGTTTCTGAAGACCTTGGGTCTGCTTACCCTGCAGGTGTATACAACGTGATTGTAACACAAGGCGAGCAAGTAAAAACACTTCGCGTGATAAAACGATAAATTTCGTTTTAGCCTAAAGTAAAAGCCCCTTCGGAAACGGAGGGGCTTTTTTAATTAATAATTAAAAATTGGTGGAGGTTACTAAGAAAGGCTGTTGGTTTATAGCTGGAAGTTGGAAGTTGGAAGTTGTAAGCGGGGAGTGTGAAGTTTTATAAAAATTCTACCACAGAAGACTTCTCCGCCCATAGAATTTGGCAGGCGCCCCGAAGCGTCGGGGGAACCTACACGCTTTGTGACATAAAAAAGCCCAAACAAATGTTTGAGCTAAATGTGCGGGTAATAGCCCCGAAGCGTCGGGGGAACCTACACACTTTGTGACATAAAAAAAGCCCAAACAACGGTTTGAGCTAAATGTGCGGGTAATAGCCCCGAAGCGTCGGGGGAACCTACACACTTTGTGACATAAAAAAAGCCCAAACAACGGTTTGAGCTAAATGTGCGGGTAATA
>CANKLE010000014.1 GCA_947483075.1 Flavobacteriaceae bacterium
AACAATAGTTCCGGTAGGTGTTGTACAGCTGGGTTGCACGGTTGCCGAGGCAGTTGGCGTAGCAATAGAAGGCACGGCGTTGATGGTTACCGCAGTAGCCGTTGACACACATCCGTTGGTGGTATTTCTCACGGTTACATTGTAACTCGCTGGGGCAAGTAATGAAAAGCTTGTACTCGCTTGGTAGGTCGTACCGTTTACACTGTATTCTAAATTGGCTCCGGTTGGCGAGCTAATAACAATAGTTCCGGTAGGTGTTGTACAGCTGGGTTGCACGGTTGCCGAGGCAGTTGGCGTAGCAATAGAAGGCACGGCGTTGATGGTTAAAGCTGTTCCATTAGAAGTACAACCTGTGGGTGTTTTTTTTACAGTAACAATATAATTATTTGGTGCTAAACCCGAAAAAGTGGGACTTGATTGATAAGTAATTCCGTCAATACTATATAAATTGGAAGCGCCAATTGGAGCGGAAACAACGATAGTTCCGGAAGGTGTTGTGCAAGTTGGTTGAATGGTTACACTTGCTGTGGGTGAAGCAGGAATTGAACAGCCATAATAATTTGAGCACAAACTATCTAAGGTGCAACCTACACCAAGTGTAATGGTTACTTCAATAACATAAGCTGTATTTGGGGTTAAACCATACCATTCTGGATTAAAGCCTGAAGCTACTCCATTAGAATTTAGAACAGAAGGATTAACATTTGCGGCAATACTACAAGAAGATGCTAGTGGTCTTAACACCGCAGTTCTAGTGATACATAGTGCAGGAGAACCTCCAGCTTGTTGAACCAGACCCACAAATCCATTCGCGTCTGATTGAACTAAATAAAAGCTTTTAATAGTAGTATTGGTCAAAGAAGGCAGCCAAGTATTACAGGATGTAGCACTAAAATTACGCACTGGATAATTTGCAACACCTATAATAGGACAGCTGGGTGCAGAACAAGAACTGCAGTCGGTGGGCGCCAAAGTAGAACAAGATAAAGTTGCTGAATTAAAACACAAGCCCGCAGGTCCAGTAGGAGTTAACGTAATTGTTACACTTGAATTTGAAGCCAATCCAGTGAATGGGTAGGTGTTTACATTGGTAATAGGCCCCACAACAACAATTGGATTGCTGTTTATTTGGTAACTTAGGTTGTATCCTGTGGCTCCCGAAACAAATCCCCAGTTAAATACAACTGAATTCAAAGTATTTGTTCCGCAACTAAGAGCTGGAGATAATGAAGCATTCACCGTTACTACAATGGCAGATCTGATGCTTTCACAACCCCCAACCGTTTGGCTAACATAATAGGTGGTAGTTACTGCAGTTAATGTACTTGGAGTAGGTGCAGTTGCAGAAGATGTTCCGCCTGTGGCATTTGTCCCCCACCAATTTAATACGCCTCCTGCAGTTGCCGTTGCGGTTAATGGAGTTGCAGTTGCACCTTGACAATAAATAATAGGCGAAGTAACAGTTGGAGCGGCAGGTAATGGTGGAGTAACGCATGTTCCACCATTGCAGTTTCCGTTAGCAATAGATTTATTAATGGTAGCACCTAAAGCAGCATCATTTGTATAATTAGCCACAAAAGACCAAGTGTTTGCTCCATCTGTTGTTCTGTAGGCAATTACAGGTCCTTGAGTTGGGATATAATTAATTAAAGAAGGGTTAGAGGTATTATAAGCAGTAAAAATCTGTTTGGCATTTATCAGTGCTGTAGGAGGGGTTCCGCTTGCAGGGTTACACAAAGGCATAGACGGATTAAAATCAAAATCATTTGCTGCTGCTGTAATATTACTCGCAGCGCCAGACCAGTATACCAAATCTATAGGGGTTCCGGATGCATTATAGAGCGCTATCCACCCATCCAAATTAATAATTCTTATTCCTGAACCGATAACACAATAACTAGCTGCATTTGCCGCGCCTAAACCAAGATCAATATTTCCAGCTACAAATCCGCCAGGTGCTGCGCTTCCAATTACAAAATGGGCTCCTGGAAGTATGCTAGTGCCATTTGGAATTCTAATTACACCGCCTTGTGGGCCATAATTGGTTTTCATGCCAATATAATAACCAGAAATATCTACAGAACTACATCCTTTGTTGTATAATTCGATATATTCTTTACTGCCAGAATAAATTAACCCATTGGGTGGTGTTGCTGTTGATCCATCGGGTCTAATGTATAATTCATTTAGTACAACTTGACCTTGGAGGGAAATTGTGGATAAGACAAAAAAAGCAAATAAACAAAATTTTGATAAAGAGCTACCGAAATTCATGTAATTAGGAATTTAATTAATAAATCAAATTTATTTTTTTTAAATCAAATCACATTTTAAGAGGAGTGATAAATTATTTCATTTCATTTTTGTAATGCAATGAAATACATAAAAACATGAAAATCAATAAAATAAGATTTACTTGTTTTTTAATGTGAAATAAAAAGAGGGGATGAATTATAAGTTAATATAAAATTCGTCAAAACACTCTGCCGTGTATTTATCTGCATTTTTTTTATTGTTCAATTGAGACGCGTTCTTAATTTCATTTGAAACAAAGCAGATAAAGTGTTTTTTGAACGTTTCTTTTATGGGGGATTTAGATTTTAAGAAATCAAAATCATGAATGCTGATGTCTTGCGCATTAATCTTAAACTCAAAATTGCCGCTTTCATTAAAAAATAGTAATTCCTGAGATAATTTATTATTGCTATCCTTATTCCAGTAATCCACCATCCTAAATTTTGCAATCGCCAAATCTTGATGATAGAGCATTGCATTATTTTTTTTGGCAGCCGAAAAAAGCACCCAATACATTAAGGGTTGAAGTAGTTTTGGGTTTTCGTTACTTTCTTTTTGCTGTTTGTTGAATTGATCTTTAAACGAAAGCGATAAGTAAAATTGTTTGGAGGATCTGTTATACCCTATTTCAATACCCAGTAGTTCACTAATTTCTTGGGCGTTAATATTGGGTGTTTTAGAAGTGTTTGTATCAACTTTAAGGTTGTTGGCATACGAATAATACAGTACCGAATAATAACAGACGAGCAGCAAGATAAATTGGGAAATAAAGACAATAAAGCAAGCTAGCAATACAGGATAATACTCATTTAATACCCCGGGAATCATTTTTGATAAAGGAAGCGCTATCTGAGTAATTGCCAGTAAGCCAATGATTATTTTAAGGTAAGTAAGCAGTATTTTATTAAACCCTAGTTCTGTAAAGGATAAATAAAGAACATAACCGAAAGCGAGCAAACAGCTTATCGAAAATATAGAATCTAGACTGATAATTAAAGTCCGAGCAAGCAGATTAATATGACTTCCTATTTTATCAGTAATTGTAAAAAAAGTGATAACAACCGAGAATATTAAAAAAACATTCAACAGCCATTTGTCTTTTTTAATAAAAAAAGAAGTGAAAAAATTCTTCTTTTGAATGGGAATATATGCTAAGCTTAAGAAAAAGAATAGATTATTCATCGAAGATAATATCCGATCATTAATCAAATAGGATAAAGTGAATTCTTGAAGATCAAACACTTTATATAAGGATACAATTGACCAAGAATACACGGCAAAAACAATAAAAATCAGCCCTTGATTTACTTCCTTATATAAAATATTTAGTTTGCTTTTTTTGGAATGAGTGATCCATAATAGCAATAAATAAGTAGCCGCAAGGCAGGTTATTCCAAATAAGCTTATTAAATAAAATTGTTTAAAAGTCATAGAAAACAAATATATTATATATAAATATAAAATAATCGTTTTTAAAATAAATTCCTAAGCGTATAACTTTTTTAAGCCACGAAAAATAAATGGAGATTAATTTTGATTAATATTCCCGAATTAAATAAACCCATCCTGTAAAAGTTTTTCCTGAGCGTTGATCAATGATGTAAAAATAGGTGCCGTCAGGCAATTCTTTTCCATCGTTTGATCTTCCGTCCCATTGGTCGGTGTAATTTTTTTGTTCATACACCACCATTCCCCATCGATTAAATATTTGTAGGCGATCAACATCCAAATTTGATAGATCAAAATTGTCATTATCCCCATCATTGTTGGCAGAAACCCCCTTCGGAATAGTGCAAAAATCATTGGTAACATCAAATTGAGCGCTATTTTCACAGGTAAACGAATTTGTAGCTACAGCTGTGTAAATTCCCTGTCCAGCTATAACTATCGAATTCCCTTGTCCAATTACATTAGAATTAAAATACCAGTCAACAGAATTTATAGTTTGATTTTGTTGCACAATTTCCAATACATAATCTTTTCCATCACAGCCACCTGAAATTGTAAATTGAGGTATAGGATTTATTGTTACGGTCAAAATTCTATTAAGTGAGCATTGTCCACTGTCTGGAGTAAACGTATAAACCGTTTGTCCAACTAATGAATTATCTATGGTAGATGGATTCCAATTTCCCAGGATTCCATTGTCCGAAGTGGCAGGCAAACTAGCGACTGCAGCGCCGGCACAGATTGTTAAGTTATTTCCAAAACTAAATGTGGGTGTGGTTTGAGGCGTCACGTTTACCGAGTAGGAAAACCCAGTTGCACATTGATTGGCGTCGGGCGTAAAGTTGTAGGCTCCGGATGTCGTGTTGTCAATTACAGCAGGATTCCAAGTTCCCAAAATTCCATTGTCCGAAGTGGCAGGCAAACTAGCTACTGCAGCGCCGGTACAGATGGTTAAGTTGTTACCAAAACTAAATGTGGGAGTAATTTGCGGAGTTATAGTAACTGTAAATGTGTTAGTGTTAGCACATTGTCCTGTATTAGGTGTAAAAGTATATGTTCCATTATTGGCATTATCAACAACAGCTGGCGACCATGTTCCTGTAATGGAATTGCTGGAAGAAGTTGGTAAAGCAGGAACAATTCCACCCGAACAAATACTCAAAGTAGTTCCAAAACTAAAGGTTGGAATTGTTTGTGGTGTAACGGTTACAGAAAGAGTTGTTGCGGTAGCACATTGCGTGATATTTTCAACAAATGAAATATCATCTAAAGAAAAATCATTGCCATTTAATACAAAGATTCTATCAAAAAACTCAATTTGAGCTGTCGTATTCGAACCTGAATTCCATTGGTAAGTATATTGTGTTGTTTGACAATTGGTATTTGGCGCTAGTGCAATTCCAATTGAAACCCCATTTATTTTAACCTCAATTGAGGCTTGATTTGGAGTAGCAATAGTTTGCAACCAATAGCTAAAAGTATATGTTTTATTAGGCAGCACAGTTACGGTTTGTCCCCAAACTTTATCATTCCCAGCATTTGATGTAGAACCGTCAACTACCATCATATTTCCTCCGGAAGGAGCATTACTCACACAAGGCTGAAAAAATTGAAACCAAGAATTGGCAGAAGATACAATTCCATACGCTCGCTGAACGCCACCTTGCCCTGCATTTGTGATGAATTGATAATCGGTACTAAAATTCGAATTTCCTTGAGAAAAATCACCATTTACAATTAAATTAGAAGAAAAACCCGATGGATTTGGGGTAAAAGTATAGGTTCCGTTGTTGTTATTGTCAACTACAGCAGGCGTCCAAGTTCCTTGGATTCCATTGGCCGAAGTGGCAGGCAAAGTGGGCACAGAAGCGCCGACACAGATAGTTAGGTTATTTCCAAAACTAAATGTGGGAGTGGTTTGAGGCGTCACGTTTACCGAGTAGCTAAAACCAGTTGCACATTGATTGGCGTCTGGCGTAAAGTTGTAGGTTCCGGATGCCGTATTGTTAACTGCAGCAGGCGTCCAAGTTCCTTGGATTCCATTGGCAGAAGTGGCAGGCAAAGTGGGCACAGCAGCGTTTGCACAGATCGTGAGATTATTTCCAAAACTAAATGTGGGTGTAGTTTGAGGCGTTACGTTTACCGAGTAGCTAAAACCAGTTGCACATTGATTGGCGTCTGGCGTAAAGTTGTAGGTTCCGGATGCCGTATTGTTAACAACAGCAGGCGTCCAAGTTCCTTGGATTCCGTTGGATGAAGTGGCAGGCAAAGTGGGCACAGCAGCGTTTGCACAGATCGTGAGATTATTTCCAAAACTAAATGTGGGTGTAGTTTGAGGCGTTACGTTAACCGAGTAGCTAAAACCAGTTGCACATTGATTGGCGTCGGGTGTAAAGTTGTAGGTTCCGGATGCCGTATTGTTAACCACAGCGGGCGTCCAAGTTCCTTGGATTCCGTTGGATGAAGTGGCAGGCAAAGTGGGCACAGCAGCGTTTGCACAGATCGTGAGATTATTTCCAAAACTAAATGTGGGTGTGGTTTGAGGCGTTACAGTAACTGTAAATGTAGTCGTAGTAGCACATTGGCCAGCATCGGGCGTAAAGGTATACACGGTTTCGCCAAGTATTGAAAAATCAATTGTAGATGGATTCCAAGTTCCAGTGATTGAATTGTTTGATAAAGTAGGCAACAAAACTTGTGCAGAAACATCTCCTTGACAAGCCGTTAAACTCGTACCAAAATTAAATACAGGAGTGATTAGCGGTGTAACAGTAACAGTAAATGTGAACGAAGCAGCGCATTGACCTGCATCAGGGGTAAACGTATAGGTTCCGGAATTGGTGTTGTCTACTGTGTCTGGCGACCATGATCCTGTAAAGGAATTACTAGAAATTGTTGGCAAGGTTGGTACCGACTCACCACTACAAATTGTGAGGGTATTTCCAAAGCTAAAGGTTGGATTGACCAAAGGAATATCATCATTTACGGTGACACAAAAAACCTGAGTACAATTGGTGTCCAAATCGGTTACCGTAACACAATAATTTCCGGCACATAAATTGGTAGCTGTTGCCGTAGTTTGCGCTTGTGTGTCATTCCATACGTAGCTGTAATTACCAGAACCTTGCGTGATCGAAACTGTTGCTGTTCCGTTACAACTAATACTGGTTGGGGTATCACAAACTCCAGAATTGCAATTCAACACAAGACTTCCGGGTATGTTTCTTTGCCATGCTCCTCCATCGGGCATTCTACTAAACGTATTTCCGGTAGAGCTTAAACCCAAAATAGTAGTTTGTCCTACGTATGAAATTAAGCTTGGATTTACTAAATAAATTTCTTTTGCAGAAAGCAAATTCAGTCCGGCAGTAGAACAGGATGCTATAGAATTTGGAATACATGGTGCATCGTCCAAGTCGTCATCGGTAGTAATTTTTTGACTTTCATTGGCGTTTACAGTCCAGTAAATGGCGTCAACAGGATTTCCATTGGCATTGTATAACCCAACCCAACCGTCTCCATTTGCCATTACAAATTGATTTATACTGCAATAGGTGGAATTAGTAGTCGTATTAAAATCAATATCAGCTAAATTAGCCGCAGCTGTAGCGGTACCTATCACAAAATGTGATTTGGGTAAAATAGAAGTTCCAAATGGTAATATAATTGTTCCTCCTCTAGACAAAGTACTGCCCGGATTTGCATTCGGTTTCGCCGCTGTTGCAATTGCATAACAAGACAAGTCAATCGTTTCGCAAGTAGGATTATATAATTCAATATACTCTGTGCCATTTGCCACCAATCCTTGAGCTGTAGTAGGAAAATGCATCACTTCATTAATCACGACATGATCGCCTGTGGGAGTGCAAATAGATGAACTTCCGTTGCAAACCGTATTTGGATTAGTGCTTGTGTTTCCGGTAATAGCTGAATTGACTACCAAAGTTAGCGTTGTGGCTACTGCACATTGATTTAGCGTTGGTGTAAATGTATAGACCGTGGTTGCAGTGGTATTGAATTCAGGAGACCAAACACCAGTTATCCCATTATTGGATGTAGTTGGAAATACGGTCGTGTCAATAGGTGCCCCGTAACAAATGGGGTTTGGTGTGCTAAATAAAGGTGTTATAATTGGGTTTTGTAGATTGATTACACTTGGCAATACGGTAACACAATTATTTATTTCTAGAGTAAAATTTGAATAAGTTCCAACGCCTAAATTTGGAATTTCAATTAATCCTTGGTCATTTGAAGTGTAATCAATTGGCCCTACAACAGTTGAACCCAGTGTGTATTGCAATGCGTATACTTCGTTTGAAGTTAAACCAGAAAGAGTAATTGAGCCATTTGGAACATTGCAAAGGGTGGGATTCGTGCCAGTTACTTCAGGCAAAGAGATGATGCTAAAAAAGGCTTTGTAGTTGGTTCCGCCATTATTTAAAACAAGCGTATCGTCACATTGACTGGTTGAATTGTAATCTCCCGTAATTTCATAATACACTTCTAGCGTATAATCACCGGGCGGAATATTTGTTAAGTTTACGGGGGCATCACAAGTAGGCTGCGAAACACATTGCCATTTTTGTTGACCCGCCACACAGGGCCCTCCTCCTATGTTAAATTCATTAGTTCCGGTATTACAGTCGCTAAAAAAACCTAAGTTTCTGGGCGTAAAGCCGCCTGTTGTTCCTGTATTTAAATAATAACGGTAGTACATTTTTGCGCCACAAACGTTGGTATTTCCGTTTTTATAGGTTTTTACTTCGGCCCCTCGCATTACCAAGGTAGAGGAATTTTGAATGTGGACACCAAAATTTTGAGCAAAGGTATTTCCAAGTTCTTGGTTTATTAAATCAGCACCAGCACCAGTAGTGTTGTAAAATTTCCCGTCGCCGGTAGTAAAACAATCATCCATCCAAACCGCCGAAGCGTAGGCGCCAAAATCACAGTCGTTTATTGTAATCGTAAGGGTCGTATTTGTTGCACATTGCCCAAGATTTGGTGTAAAAGTGTAAGTCGTCGTTGTCGTGTTGTTTAATGCAGGATACCATGATCCATCAATCCCGTTATTCGAAGTTGTTGGTAAAGCATTGATGGTAGTTCCTCGGCAAACCGGGTTTGTAGCATTAAATACGGGCGTCAATACCGGTGAAATGACCACTTCAATGGTTTTAATTTCTATGCAATTGTTTGCATCTGTTACGGTTACCGTGTAAGTGCCATTGGCCAGTACACTCACGTTGGGTATAATTGGGTTTTGATCCGTACTACTAAACCCATTGGGGCCGCTCCATTCCCAAGAAACGCCTTCAGAACAAGTTAAGTTAAGGCTGCTGTTTTCGCAAACTGGACTATTGCTTCCCACTACTGGATTTAAATTACAATTCGAACAATCTGGCGATGCGCCTAGGGTTTCAATATAGAAAGGCGATACGGCCGCACTGGTTCCGTCCACGATAAAATAATAATATTTTCCGATGGTTAATCCGGATAAATTAAGCTGATTGTTCTTTGTTGAGCCATTGGTATATTGAGGAGTTGAATAGGTGTCATTCGTTAATAAAGTAGGACAGCCCCCGGCCAATACTATGTTGTCATTGTTTGTGCATGGGTTTTCGTCGGGGCCTGCATCTATGCCCAAAATTTGCATGTTATTTGTAATTCCAGAAATTGTAATGCTTGCGCTTGATTGTGCTGCTCTAAATTTAAACCAAGCTGAATTGTTTTGTGCCGCGTTCCAACTACAGCCGGTGGTATTTGGATTATACATGTCAGAGGTTTGATTGGTAAATCCGTTGTTGGAGGCGACAATAATTTCTGCGGTTCCCAAACAATACGGCGTGGCGCAATTGTCATAACTGTTTAATGTGGTATAATCTTGCACAGTGTAAGGATTTTTAAATACCAATTCAACAGCATTAAACCTACCGCCGGTCGCAAAAGAGGTTTCTGTGATTGTAATGGTCCAAGTTCCATTCGGGTCTATACCATTAAATGCCGTAAAATCATCTTGTGAACGATAATATCCCACACTAAAAGGCTCTGCAGTACCACCATGTTCAACTAGTCTTCGCAAATAGGAATTGTATCTAAATTTGGTATTGATTTGCTTTACAGGAGAATTAGGCAAACCGCCCACAGCAACTAAGTCGATACTCGTTGCCCCTTTTGTTAATGTGATTCTATAGGAATTGTAATTTCGGGTGTTTGCATTATCGCCCATGTTCAAATTTACCTGAACTAATTCAAAAATCCCCCCATTCAAATTTGAAATCCCAGAAACTGTAACCGTTTTGGTTAAAGACCCATTCCAAGAGCCAGCTGCGGATGCAATTGAATTCGAAAATGATTGGGATAGCGATAGGCTAGTATAAAAAAGAGAAATAAATGAGAGGTAAATTATTTTTTTCATGGTTAATTCAATATCAATTAATACGCGAATATATAAAAGTTACTAAATTACATTCAATTTCATAATAGATTTAAATGTAATTTTTGGTAGAAAAAACCATAGAATATAGGATCAATTGATGAAACGATTAGTTTGTACAACCTAATTTCACACACAAGTATCTCGGGCTTGTTTATCTTTTTATATTCAGATTTCCCTGCTTCAAGGTTAAACATAAATCCTCTTTTTCAACTTTTTTAAGCGCCATCAAAAGGTGGAAGCAATTGATTATTGGGAATTAGCCCTGTAACCCAATAGCCCTGCATTTCGCTAAAAGTAAATACCCTACAAAACCACTTACTCAATTGCATTAAATAGCAAGCCCCGATTTTTCATAAAAATTTACAAGGCTATAAATTCCAAAACTTGTATTTCAAGGCGTTATTAACAAAAACTCAATTGCATTCTCTGATGTTGATTTGGTTAAGTGCAGTATGCGCTGCCTTTATTGGTTTTTAAGATCCTATAAATAAAATAGATAAAATTGTTAATACATTATTATTTATTGTTTAAAAAAGGGTGTAGTTCAATATAAATTTGTTAAAATACTAACATTTGTTTAAAAGATATTTCTATTAAATAAATGTGATTGGAGTCCAGAAACCAATTTAAAAACGGGGCGTTACCGAAAAGCCATACGAGTAGGTAAACTAAATTGTATTACTTATGAATAAAATTATGAATCAAATTCTAGATTTCCCTCAACTGGTAAATCAGAAAATTTTTAATGCAAAATTAAATTCTTTAGTTACAAATTTTGACTCTACTGATGGGGTTCGCCATTATGTAAAAACGATCTACCAATGGGCCTCGCTCTTGTTTTTGATTGCCATGGAATACCACATTATTCTAGCGGCAAAAGACTATTATGGAGCTGCTGATGTTTCGGCGATGGGAAAAGTAGGAAGCGTGTTGAGCTTTTTGGTCTTGGCCTATTCTGCATTCCCGATTGCAAACATTATTCGTTCAAGAGGTGAAAGCCTAGGCGAATCTCATGCAGGCATGGTAAGTTTTGTATTTAAAGATTTTGTGATGACCAACATTAGAATTTTTGGAGAAGTGATGGCGGTAATTGGTTTGTCATTGGCTTTAAACGCTACACTATCCTTTGTATTCGACACAAATTTATTCACCTCTTACATGGATAATTCGGTGATGAGTTCATTTACAGATTTGTATTCATTTCCTATAAACACCGCAACTTCATTGATGTCTATGTTGCATGCTGATTTTATGAGTAATGCCGTAAATGCATTGATGGGCATGCGATTTGACTCTGATGTAATCTACGGAAGTGATTTTGTTTGGAATCCCAGAGATTTAGGCATGGTGGCCAATTCCTATTTCAACGTACTTTTAGGATTGGTAATTTTATATGTAAATCTGGCTATTTATACCTATTTATATGCGATTGTTTCAGCAGTAGTAAATTTCATTCCAAAATTGGCTATTCCTGTTGCAATAAGAACTAAAAATGAGGGTTAAGTAGTTGTTTATGCATGCAAAAACCGAGTCAGTTGGCTCGGTTTTTTTTATGGGTTAAACTCCTGTGAGCTTGCTATATAATCCCGAAGCTTCGGGACGAACAGGCGAAGCAAAGGCTAGAAGTATACTATGAACGGTTGTTATTTTACAGCGGGAAGTTGGAAGTTGGAAGTGGGAGCGCGAAGTATGTAAAGAAAATTCGCATTTACTGTAAACTCACAACCGAAAACAGAGAACTGAGAACCGTTTTAGCCACGAATGCACGAATAAAATAAATTCCAATATGTGTTTAAAAAAAGCTTTGCGTCCCGAGAATTCGGGATTGCGTCTTTGCGAGAAAATAAGTCAATTAGTCTTAAAGTCAAAAGGGTTGAAGTATACTAAGAATGGTTGTTATTTTATAGCGGGAAGTTGGAAGTGGGAGCGCGAAGTATGTAAAGAAAATTCGCTTTACTGTAAACTGACAACCGAAAACAGAGAACAGAGAACAGAAAACAGACAACCACTATGTCACTATTCGTCCATCTTCCATAGTAATAGTCCGGTTTGTTTTTTTTGCAAAATCGGGATCGTGGGTGACAATCAATAAAGTTTGGTTGTGGGCTTGGGTGAGTTCCTGAAAAATGCCAAATACAACATCACTGTTTTTCTTATCTAAATTTCCGGTGGGTTCGTCGCCCATAATGATCAACGGATTGTTGATGAGTGCACGTGCAATGGCTACCCGTTGTTTTTGTCCGCCACTCAATTGGTTGGGCATTTTGAGTGCTTGGTCGTGCATGCCCAATACGCGCAGTTGTTCCAGGGCGCGATGTTCGACTTCTTCGGTGGTATATTTGCCCAGTTTTAATCCCGGCAGCATCACGTTTTTGAGCACGTTATATTCCGAAAGCAAATAATGAAATTGAAAAACAAAGCCAATTTTTTCGTTGCGAATTTGGGCCAATTCTTTATCTGATTTTCCGGTAATGAGTTCGTTGTTCAAATACAATTGCCCCTCGTAATTGGTGTCCATTGTAGAAATTAAGTACAACAAAGTCGATTTGCCACAGCCCGATTTCCCCACCACCGAGACAAATTCGCCCGCTTGTATAGACAGGTCAATTTCCTTCAAGACCTGAAACGAGATCGGGTCGTGAAAGTACTTGCTGAGTTTGCGGGTTTCGATTATTGGGTTCATCTTATTTGCCTCTAATGATTTCTACAGGATCTATTTTGCTGGCTTTGAGCGCCGGAAACAAGCCGGCAATTGCGGTGGTTACCAAAGCAAATGAAAATCCAATTACATAAAAAACAGGATTGTAATTTATGGGATAGGTTTCTATAGTGGGCAAGGCCGCTGTTTTGAATGGTATGCCGTCTATGATGGTGGTGAATAAATACCCAAAACCTAGGCCAAAAATTCCGCCGGTTAATCCAATAATGAGTGAAAGCAGCATAAAAATCCACAGCACATCGCGGCCCGAAAATCCGGTGGCTTTCAGAATAGCAATGCTGTCCATTTTTTCAAAAATCATCATGTTCAAGATGTTGTAAATCCCAAAGCCGGCTACAATGAGCAACACCACACCTACGGCATAAGAGATGATGCTGCGCACGGTACTTCCGGTTTCAAATTGCGAATTCGCCGTTTGGTAGTCAATTGTGTCGATGTCAAATGTTTGGTGAAATTCTTTAGACACTAGTGGTGCTTGGGTAATATCAAACAGTTTTAGTTGAATGTCAGTGATGTAATTGGTGGGTTTCTCCAGTACTTTTTGTGCCGTATTCAATGAGGTAAAACTAGTAGTATTGTCATAATCTGCGATCCCAAATTGAGAAATACCAACCACTTTTAGACTGGCTCTGTTTCCTTTGGCGGAGGTAATTTGAATCACATCACCAACCGTGACCAGCATTTTATCGGCCAAGCCTTTTCCCAAAATGATGCTGTTGTTTTGGTGTAAATCTTGAATAGACCCTTGAATGATGTATTCACTCAGTTTAAACAATTTTTCTTCGGCAACTACGTCAATCCCGTTAATTAAGCCCGAAATCTCTATGGTGCCCGAGATAAAAAACAGGGGTTCAGTAATTTTTGGTGCCACGTCTATTACCCTCGGATCTGCTTTGAGTTGATGAATAATAGCCTTGCAATTGTAAATCGCTTTTCCGCGATCTTTGGGTTTTATCGAACGGATGAAGTTTACTTTATTGCGGTAGTTTTTGGCAAGAAACACGGCTTGGTTTTCGGCTGGTTTAATCTCGTTATACAAACGCACATGCGGCGTACGATTGAGCATTAATCCATCCAACAAATCGTTCAATCCATTCATGAAACTCACCAAAGAAATAAACATGGCTATTCCGAAGGTAACTCCTACAGCTGCCACCACCGATTGTTTCATTCGGGCGCGCAGCAAATGCACCGCAATATTGAGGAGCAGTTTAAAATTCATCAGGGTTTAAAAATTACATCTTGAGCAGTAAGTCCTGCCGTTATTTCTACTTGGTAATAATCGCTTATGCCGACATTCACTTTTCGCTTTTCGGTTTTGGATACCATCACATAGGTGTCATTAACCAAATACGATTTTGGAATAGTCAGTGCATTTTTCTTCTCTTGAATAATGATGTTGGCTTCGGCTGTGAGGTTGGGGTACAATTTTGGGGGTGTTTTTACAAAATGGGCTTCGATTTTAAAGGTGCGCGAACGCAAATCCATAATCGGGTAAATTTTGTCAACCGCCGCAGAAAAAACATGGCCTTTGTAGCTGTCAAGGGTTACCAATAAAGTTTGGCCCAATGCTACGAGCGCCATATCATTTTCGTCTACTTCTAATTCTAATACATAATTCCCTTTTTTACCAATTATGGCCAAAGGGGTTTGCGGACTAATGAGTGCACCCTCTTTTACCAACACATCAAATAATTCTCCATTCACCGCGCTTCTTATCGTAAAATCACCTTCGTTTTTTTGGTTGTAATGCAGGTTTATGTTGCTCTTGCGTTGCTCATTTTGCACTTGTGCCCGGAGTTGTGCCAATTGTTTTACGGCAGCTTCGTAATTGTTTTTGGAGTTTTTGTAGGCCAGTTCAACCTTTTCGTAGGCTACCTCCGAAATCACGTTGTAGGCCTTGATGTTTTTGTTTCGAGCGAATACCGATTGGTCTACTGTCATTTTATCTTTGGCATCCTGCACGCGCAGTTCCATCTCGCCAATTTTGTCTTGTATGTAGCGGTTGTTTTCTTGGCTCAGTTGATAGGCAAGTTGAGCATTTTCAGTTTGTAGTGCCGCTTTTTCACTGTCAATCAAAAACAAAGCTTGACCTTGGGAAATGGCTTGTCCGGCAACCGCATTAATTTGTTTCAAAACGCCCGAGACGGTGGCGTATACCGTATATTGATTTTCGGCTTTCACGGTGCCTGAGGCATAGACACTTTCTGTAATTGTGCCCAATTTGGGTTTTAGGCTATTTTCTTCTTTTGAGGAACAAGATCCCAACAGCGCAATACTGATGAGAGAGAATAGAGAGAATTTCATAACATAACGCGTTGTAAAATTAGGGGAATTGCATACAATACCTTAGTTCAAAATTACAACATTTGTAAGTGTATAAATGCCAATAAATCCGAATATTTCTCCTGCGAGAGTTATTCGGATTTACTATAAATAAGGCGTAAGTATAGGGCTGGTATATTACCCGTTTACTGATTTTTTCAACTCGGCAATGGTTTGTTTTGGATTTTCCACTTTAAATACATATAAACCCATTTCATTGACTACATTTACTCAATATCTACCGCGCCCTAATTAGTACTATCTAGTGCTTTAGGTATTATTTCCTTTGCTAATAACGAATTAAAGTGTTACCCTAACCCTACTAAAACTCTTATATCTAGAATTACCAAATGAAACAATAATTGATAGAATCCTAATTACCGATCAAACGGATAAACTAATTCACACACCAACCATAAACACCAATCAAGTCAATACTGAAATTTTAGCATCAGGCCTTTACTATATTCAAGTGTTTTCTGTTGATGCCAAATTGCAAAGCCAGTTTATAAAAGAATAATAATACATTTTAAATAAACATTTAAACGGGAAGGATTTTAAATGTTTCATGCAAATAAAAGCGGTACCGAAAAGCTATATGAGTAGGAAAACTAAATAGTATAAAATGAAAAAAATTATTTATTTTACAGCAATAGCATCACTGCTATTATTTTCGTGTTCTAAGAGTGATAGTCCCGAAGTGATAGCACCAAGCATTACGGTTTATAAAAACCAATCTACTGATGTGAATGCCGATGCGTTGCAAGCACAGTTCAAAGATTCAAACTTTACTGTAAACATTTATGGTGATTTTGATGCCGACAAAACGCCTAACAAGGTAAAAACACTAACCTATCAAAAAGCAAACAGTGACACGATAGTAAATTTTATTGTAAATCAACTAACCTCTCGTATTGATGCCATTTATTATGCAGTAAACGGAGTAAATTCGCCAGTGGTTATCAAGTTTGATTATTTGACAAACGCCACCAACAGCATTAATGTTTCTTGTTACAACTACGATTGGCAAAACAATACGTCGGTACTTTTTTATGCAACAACAGTAGATAAAACAAATCCAAGTCAATATGGAAATCCTTTCTATGCCAATAGAGGGGTTAATGGTGGTTTTAAAACCGACCTTAGCTCGGTGCTTACTAGTATGCTGCTTGTAGATGGTGTGTCTCTTGGCTTGGGCGGTACTTCTTTGTTTTGCACCACGGTTGGTGCTCCAGTTCTCGCTGCGGTTGTAACAAGTGGCATAATAGTTCCTATAGCCATTGCCGCAATTGTAGGTTTTGTTGCTTCAGCCGTTAATGCTTCTGAACTCCCTCCTTCGGATCAAGTATATCCTCCCAATACGCAAACTACTAACCCAGTTACAACAACAAACAACCCAATACCGCATTTGCCGATTTCTACTTGCACGAATACAAACATTGTTTTTACTGCCGCCATGGATGATACAGGCGCAATCATTTTTACAACCATTAATGGTGGACAAGCACCTTACACTTATATGGTAGAATCTGGTTTTCAGCAAAGCACTGTTTTTGCCAATAATTATGCTAATGGCAGTTTTTTATTAGCTGTAAAAGATGCTAATGGCTGTGTAAATATGAAAGTGATTCCGTTGGTTAGACCTGCGCCATCGCTGTGTGATGATACAACAACTCCATATCCAACAGTAACTATTGGTTCTCAAGTGTGGATGCAAAAAAACCTGAATGTTTGCAAATACCGTAACGGTGACGACATTCCAGAAGTGCAAGACCCAACAGCATGGGCAAGCCTTACTACAGGTGCTTGGTGCTATTATGAAAACAATACCGCAAATGGCTCAGTTTTCGGTAAACTTTACAACTGGTATGCCGTGAATGACCCACGTGGTTTAGCACCATCCAGCTACCATATCCCGACCGATGCTGAATGGGCTACTTTAACTACCTTTTTGGGCGGTGAATGGGTGGCAGGAAGTAAATTGAAATCGACCACATTATGGACACCTTATAGCGGAATTACCAACAGCAACAGTAGCGGTTTTACAGGTCTTCCGGGAGGGTATCGGTTCGACGATGGACGGTTCGACTTCATTGGCGACTACGGGTTCTGGTGGAGTTCGTCAGAGGACGGTTCAACAGATGCTTGGTACCGCTACCTGGATAACAGCAGTGGTGGCGCGTACAGACCCAGCGCCAATAAGGACTACGGTTTATCAGTTCGCTGCCTCAGGGATTAATACCCTTTTGCTCTTTGACCCTTTGATTGCTTTGCTTCGTGCCTCGCAACGCCTCGCAATGACAAACGTTGGGGCGTAAGCCTAATTTTTATAAAAGTGGAGACTAGAAACCACTATAATAAACGGAGCGGTACTGAAAAGCTTTATGAGTAGGGAAACTAACTAACAGGAAAAATGAAAAAAATAATAACAGTATTGTTTCTGTGTTTTATTTGCTCAGCAAATGCACAAACCGAATTGTATTGGGTTGCAAATGGCACTCCTTCAATGAATTCTGATATTGGGGATTGCTGGCCAAGGGTAGTATCTGATGTTGTTGCTGTAAAATGTACTAAAGTAGATAGAGCACTTATAAAAGACAGATTTGAAGACTATTTTGTGGCTAATTACGCTAAGACTTCAGAAAGTATAGGTGAAAATGGTGTGAGCCCAACCTCTCTAATTTTTATAGAAACGGGATTGTTTGCAACTAGAGCCGAAGCAGAAACTTATAAAGCAGAAGTTTATCGACATGGGAAAAATGATGAATCAAACTGCAATAGGGTTTGTGAAGTTAAAGGATTTGTTTTTAGTTGTAATTAATAACAACTGTATCAGGATTAATCCCTTCCTGATACGATAATAAAAGTGGAGACCTGAACCCACTATAAAAAACGGTGCAAGCCGAAGCGTTATTTATAAAAAGGTAATTAAGAATTAGTTTTTTTGGTAAATTCCAAAAGGATATAAAAACGCCAGCTTTTGCTGGCGTTTTTTAATTGGTGAGGTATGATTATGATTTTAGATACAAGTCATTTTTTTTAAATCAGCTATAGTCTGCGTTGGATTTTCCGCTTTAAACACAAAGTTGCCAGCTACCAATACATCGGCGCCGGCTTGGGCCAAGGCAGCTGCGTTTTTATCGGTTACGCCGCCGTCAATTTCGATGAGCGTTTTTGCGCCTTTTCGGGTAATGAGTTCTTTGAGTTGGGCAGTTTTGGTGTAGGTGTTTTCGATAAAAGATTGTCCGCCAAAACCGGGATTTACGCTCATGATACACACCAGATCAATGTCTTGAATTACATCTTCCAATAAATGCACCGGCGTGTGCGGATTGAGGGCTACTCCGGCTTGCATGCCTTCGGCTTTGATGGCTTGCAGGGTGCGGTGCAAATGGGTGCAGGCTTCGTAATGCACGGTCAAAATGTCGGCGCCCAATTGCTTGAAGGTTTTGATGTAGCGATCGGGATCAACGATCATCAAATGCACATCAATGGTTTTGGTTGCGTGTTTGGTGATGGCTTCGAGTACCGGCATGCCAAAGGAAATGTTGGGCACAAAAACGCCGTCCATGATGTCGATGTGAAACCAATCGGCTTGGCTGGCATTAATGAGTTCAATGTCGCGTTGCAGGTTGGCAAAATCCGCGGCTAATACAGAGGGAGCAATTCGAACGTTTTTCATAGGAGTGGTATACGGGAAGTAAAAACCCTTGTCAACTTTTTTCGTTCACAAGGGCTGATAGGTTATCCCAAATAGGTTTTTAAAATTTTACTTCTAGAAGTGTGTTTCAATCGGCGAATGGCTTTCTCCTTAATCTGACGCACGCGCTCGCGGGTTAAATCAAAGGTTTCACCAATTTCTTCCAAGGTCATCGGGTGTTGATCGCCCAAACCAAAATACAAACGCACCACGTCGGCTTCTCTTGGGGTTAGGGTTTCTAACGAACGCTCAATTTCAGTACGCAAGGATTCGTGAATCAATTCGCGGTCTGGATTCGGAGATTCGCCCGAACGCAATACATCGTATAAGTTAGAATCTTCTCCTTCTACCAGCGGTGCATCCATCGACAAGTGACGCCCAGAGTTTTTCATGCTCTCTTTTACGTCATTCACCGTCATGTCCAATTCTTTGGCGATTTCTTCGGCAGAGGGTGGACGCTCATTGGATTGCTCCAACAAGGCATACATTTTATTGATTTTATTGATTGATCCAATTTTGTTCAACGGCAAACGCACAATACGCGATTGCTCAGCCAAAGCTTGCAAAATCGATTGACGAATCCACCAAACGGCATAGGAAATAAATTTAAATCCACGGGTTTCGTCAAAACGTTGAGCCGCTTTGATTAAGCCTAAATTTCCTTCGTTAATTAAATCGGGGAGGGTAAGCCCTTGGTTTTGGTATTGTTTGGCTACAGAAACCACAAAACGCAAATTGGCTTTGGTTAGTTTTTCGAGGGCTTTTTGATCACCAGCTTTGATCTTTTGTGCCAATTCTACTTCTTCGTCTGCGGTAATTAAGTCTACTTTTCCAATTTCTTGTAAGTACTTGTCTAACGATGCAGTTTCACGATTGGTTACCTGCTTGGTAATCTTGAGTTGTCTCATAGTAAGGTCCTGTTTTTTTTAAGTGTACGGGTCTTGTACGTTGTAAAACACAATTAAGTTACAAAACGACTAAAATTATTTTTTATTAGGGAACTTTCTGCCATAAAAAAGCCCCAATAGTCTATTGGGGCTCATGTATATTAAAGACATTGTCTTTTTTTTATTCTCTTGGAGGTCTTGGTAATAAGGCTTTACGCGATACTTTTTCTTTTCTCGTTTTCGGATCCAAGCCAAAGTATTTCACCATAAACACATCTCCCATGTTCACTACGTCGGTTACATTTTCTGTGCGTTCCCAAGCCAATTCAGATACGTGTAACAACACCTCATTTCCTGGCGCGTCTAGGTATTCTACCACGGCTCCAAAATCTAAGAGTTTAATTACTTTCACTTCATAAGCTTCCCCTACAGTAGGTTTGAAAATGATCGAATCAATTTTGGCCATTACGGCTGCAATTCCTTTCGGATCTGTTCCTAAAATCTCTACCACACCTTGCTCGTCAACTTCGTTGATTACGATAGTTGTTCCGGTAGCTTTTTGTAATTCTTGGATTACTTTTCCACCAGGTCCAATCAAGGCACCAATGAAGTTGCCAGGAATCGTACGCATGATGATTTTTGGTGAGTGATCTTTCACGTCGGCTCTTGGCGTAGCAATGGTTTCAACCAATTTGCCTAAGATGTGCATACGACCATCACGTGCTTGGTTTAACGCTTGCTCCATGATGTCATAACGCAATCCGTCAATTTTGATGTCCATTTGACAAGCGGTGATTCCGTCTTTGGTTCCAGTTACTTTAAAGTCCATGTCACCCAAGTGATCTTCGTCACCCAAGATATCCGATAATACCGCAAAATTTTGTCCGTCAGTGATTAATCCCATGGCAATTCCGGAAACCGGTTTTACCATTTGAACTCCTGCATCCATCAAGGCCATAGTTCCCGCACATACGGTAGCCATAGAAGACGAACCATTAGATTCCAATACTTCCGATACAATACGGATGGTATATGGACAATCGGCAGGAATCATGTTTTTCAAGGCGCGTTGGGCCAAGTTTCCGTGTCCTACTTCACGACGAGATGTTCCACGAAGTGGTTTGGCTTCTCCCGTTGAGAACGGAGGGAAATTATAGTGCAAGTAGAATTTTTCTTCTCCTTGTTCTGTAGGCGAATCAATTTGGTTGGCTTCTCTAGAAGTTCCTAAAGTTACCGTAGCCAAGGCTTGTGTTTCTCCACGGGTAAACAAGGAAGATCCGTGTACCGATGGCAAATAATCAGTTTCACACCAAATCGGTCTGATATCAGTAGTTTTTCGGCCGTCCAAACGAATCCCTTTTTCAAGGATTACATTACGTACGGCTTCTTTGTTGGTTTTGTAAAAATACTTCCCAATTAATCCAGCTAAATCTGAATTGGCTGCGAAGTCTTCTTCAGAATACAAGGCTTTGCATTCGTCTTTTACAGCAGCAAATTTTTCGGTACGCTCGCTTTTTCCAGATGCTTCCATCGCAATGGCGAAACATTTGTCGTAGGCGGCTGTTTTTACTTTTTTGTATACTTCTTCGTCTTCAACTTCACCTTCGTAAGATCTGTAAGCGGGTGAACCAACTCCAGCTCTCAAACGTTCTTGTGCTTGAATTTGAACTTTGATGGCTTCGTGTGCAAACTTGATGGCTTCGATCATTTCGGCTTCTGAAATTTCTTTCATTTCACCTTCTACCATCGCTACCGAATCCATAGAGGCACCAATCATCATGTCGATGTCGGACTCGGCTAATTTGGCTTTGCTTGGGTTGATGACTAATTTTCCGTTTACACGTGCTACGCGTACTTCAGAAATTAAATTGTAGAATGGAATGTCAGAAACGGCCAAGGCTGCTGATGCGGCTAAACCAGCCAAGGCATCGGGCATCACGTTTTCGTCGTGTGACATCAATTGAATCATTACTTGCGTTTCGGCGTGGTAATCATCTGGGAAAAGTGGACGCAATACACGGTCTACCAATCGCATGGTCAATACCTCGTTGTCGCTCGGGCGGGCTTCTCTTTTAAAAAATCCACCAGGAAATCTACCGGCTGCGGCAAATTTTTCGCGGTAATCAACTGTTAGGGGTAAAAAATCTACCGCTGGATTGGCAGTTCTAGCAGAAACAGCTGTAGCCAATAGCATACAGTTGCCTAAGCGAACCACAACTGAACCGTCGGCTTGTTTGGCCAACTTCCCTGTTTCGATCGAAATGGTTCTACCATCTCCTAAATCGATAACTTCTTTCGTTACGTTTGGAATCATAATTTTTAAACTATTCTAATTAAACAATGGGTAAGTTGTGTTGTAGTTGTTGTAGTTGTGCGAACCCAATGAAAAACCAAACTTTTTAGCCCCCCGACCCTCAAAGGAGGAGCTTGTAATTTATTTGTACCAATCGGCACGGAACTCCTTTGAGGATAAGGAGCTAAAAAAAAGAGGCGCGTAGGCACCTCTTTTCTATTGATTATTTTCTAATATTCAATACTTTGATAATCTCACGGTATCTGTTGATCTCGGTTTTCTTCAAGTAATCCAACAAACTACGTCTTTTACCTACCAACTTTACCAATGAACGCTCGGTGTTGTAATCGTGACGATTTTTTTTCAAGTGCTCAGTCAAGTGATTGATTCTGAATGTAAACAAGGCGATTTGGCCTTCTGCAGATCCTGTGTTTTCTGCTTTTCCTCCGTGTTCAGCGAAGATTCCTGTTTTAACTTCTTTAGTTAAGTACATGCTAATATTATTTAAATGATTATTATGTATATACTGCGGTTTTCGCAATTCGAGTGCAAAGCTAGTATTTATTTTGAGAATGAAAAATTAATAATGAAAAATTATAAATGCGATTAACGAATTTTTCAATCTTTAAATCCTTCAATCTTTAAATAATTTAGCAACTTCCTCATTCACCCATTCCAAAAAGCGTTCGTCGGCTGCAGTAAACGGATCGAGTACATGGCTGTCAATGTCGATTTGACCAATGTTTATTCCCTGCACAAATAAGGGAATTACAATTTCTGATTTTACGGTGAAGCTGCAAGCAATATAATTGTCTTGCGCTTGTACGTCGGGCACTACAAAATTTTGATTGGATTCGGCCACTTGGCCACAAATTCCTTTGCCAAACGGAATCACCGTATGATCGGTTGCGGCTCCGGCATAAGGACCTAAATGCAAGGTTTTGTTTTCGGCATTGGCAAAATAAAATCCCACCCAGTTGTAATAGGAGATTTCTTGGCGCAGCAATTCGCAGAGTTGTTGCAGTTTTTCGTTTCTTGTCGCTTTTTCGTCAAGCAAAAGCGCATGTATTTGGGGTTTTAGAAATTCGAAAGCCATCTTTTTTTGCACAAAAATAGCATTTGTTGACCAAAGTGAAATGCCTATATTTGAAAAAAAATACAGTGAAGGAACAGCTGCAAGAATACAAACCATTTTTACTTTTTTTAGCTAAATTTTTTGGCACCTACGGTGTATTCACGGCAGCATATGAGTTGTATCTTTTTCAATCTACCTCACTATCTCTGTTTCAAGTTGACGGATTTACCCGGTTGGTTTCAGAGCAAGTACAAGGATTGTTACAAGGACTAGGGTATACGGCCGATTTGCATCAACTAGCCAAACAACCGGCCATGCTTTTGTTTCTCGAACACCAGCCAATCGCTCGAATTGTAGAGGGATGCAATGCCTTGAGTGTGATTATTTTGTTTGTAGCCTTTGTGATTGCTTTTTCAGGCAAATGGAAAACTACCCTGCTTTTTGTTATGCTAGGGGCATTTCTCATTCATGTGTTGAATGTAGTGCGCATTGCCTTGTTGAGCATTGCTTTATTGTTTTTCCCTCAATACAGCCATTTTTTGCACGATGTTGTGTTTCCGTTGTTTATTTATGGGGTTGTTTTTTTACTTTGGATAGTATGGGTTTTTAACTTTTCAGGACATGTGGCCAAAAAAAAATAAAAGAATAGCCATCGGTTTGGGCGTGTTGTTGGTACTGCTTTTGGCGGCTGTTCGTGCTTTTGAAACCAGCATCTTCTATGACCCCTTTATTTCCTATTATAAAAACGATTACCAAACTCTAGCCTATCCAGAATTTAATAGTGTACAATTGTTGGCGTCATACAGTTTTCGATTTGCACTAAACACACTTTTATCGCTGATGCTATTGTATGTACTCTTTGCCGATAAAACTATGTTGAAAGTAGCGGGTGCCTTATACGGCTTGTTTTTTGCAGGTCTTATTTTGTTGTTTTTTGCCTTGTTTTATTTTTATCAACAGCCTTCTGCATTTGTTGTTTTTTACGTGAGGCGATTCCTCATTCAGCCCTTGTTTATTATTCTTTTTATCCCTGCTTTTTACTACCAAAAACGACAGTAATAAGAAATTCTAAAGGATGAAAATCAAAAAAGCTTCGGCCCTTTGTCAATTATAGTAATTAAAACTACATGTCAAAAAATGTATTGTGTATAGGAGCTCTCTTGCTAGATGAACTCTATTTTTGCGATCAAGCGGTGCAACTGCATACCTCAAACCCGGCTCGAAAAAGCGTTTCATTGGGTGGTGTGGTTGCCAATATTGCCCAATATTTAGCCCAATTTGCTGTTGATGTTTCCTTGTTGACTGCTTTTGGAACTGATTCTGAAGCAGCCTTTGTGCAAGAACAACTGGATACTTTACACATCTTGTATGCCGAATCGATCTCTGTTCAGGCCAATACCGGAAAATACGTTTCGATTTTAAATCCCGATGGGAGTTTGCAATTGGCGGTTTGCGAAGATGAGTGTACCGCAAGCATTACTCCCGATTATTTAGCATCAAAATCAGCTTACCTCACACAATTTGATCTGTGGGTTATCGATACCAATTTATCTCTTGATTCCATAAAATGGTGCATTGATTTTTGCATTAGCCAGAACAAAAAAATAATCATTGAACCGGTTTCTGTGCCCAAAGCCCATAAATTAGCTACACTAGCATTGTCGGGCGTGTTTATGATTACCCCAAATGAAGAAGAACTTTCGGCTATTTTGGGCAATTCAATAGCTGCATTTCCCTCACAATTGTTAGATCAAGGGGTTCAACAAATATGGTTGCGCAAAGGTGGACAAGGTTCTGAAATGCATTTGTCACAAAGGGTTACCAAATTAGCTGCAAAAAAAGTAGCAGTTACAGACACTACAGGAGCTGGAGATGCTGCCTTGGCCGCTTGGATTTATGGTTTTTTGACCAATGAAAACTCCGACCACTGCATGCAAATGGGGCATGCCTTGGCCGCTGAAGTATTGCAGCATAAAGGCGCTGTTATTCCGGGAATGACATCCGAACAACTACATCAATTAACACAAAATAGCCGTTATGATTCCTAATTCTTACCTTCAAATTCATCCCGATGTACAAGCTGCTTTGGCCCAAAACAAGCCCGTGGTTGCGCTCGAATCGACTATAATTTCGCACGGAATGCCTTGGCCTCAAAATGCTATTACCGCAAAATCTGTAGAAGACGAGGTGCGGCAAATGGGAGCCGTTCCGGCAACTATTGCGATTATTAATGGCAAGTGCATCGTGGGCTTGAGCTCGGACGAAATTGATTATTTTGGACAAGCCAAAAACGTGTGGAAAGTGAGTTTGCGCGACATGCCTTATGTGATTTCACAACAATTACCGGGCGCAACTACCGTGGCGGCCACCATGCGCATCGCTTCGATGGTGGGCATTAAACTGTTTGCGACGGGCGGCATCGGTGGTGTACATCGCGGCGCGCAAGACAGCATGGATATTTCAGCCGATTTGACCGAAATGGCACAAACCAACGTAGCTATTGTAGCGGCTGGGGTGAAATCTATTCTTGACATTGGCCTTACCTTAGAATACCTTGAGACATTAGGAATTCCGGTGGTGACTTATTTGCAAGATGAATTTCCTAGTTTTTATTCGTCCAAAAGCGGATTTCAATCGCCTTTGCGTTTGGATACGCCGCATGAAATTGCCCAGTTGATTCAAGCCAAATGGGATTTGCAATTGGCCGGATCGGTGTTGATTGCCAATCCCGTTCCCCAGGAGTTTGAAATGGATCAACAGGCCATCGAAAAAACCATTCAACAAGCCTTGGCGCAAGCCGATGCACAAGGCGTTAAAGGCAAAGAAATTACGCCCTTTTTACTCAAATACATCGCCGATACAACCCAAGGCGAAAGTTTAGAAGCCAATATTGCGCTGATTAAAAACAATGCGCGAACTGCTGCAGCAATTGCCGTGGCTTTATCTAAGCTGTAAATTTTAACTTAAAACCAACACATTCAAAGGGATATGTGCTTACTTTTGCCTCATGTTAATGAAGAAATCCTTTAGCTTGCTCCTTGCATTTTTTATGCTGCTTTCCCAATTTGGGTTTGCATTTCAGGTGCACTATTGTGGCGAATCGATTGAATCGGTTCAGTTTGACACCTTGGTGACTCAACAAAATGCCGAGGCAAGTTGTTGTAGAATAATGGAGAAGACTTCTTCTTGTTGCAAATCAAAAACCATTCAACTCTCTAAGAAATCGGATACTTTTATACCCATTCAACACGCAACAACTTCAGCAATTTTAGTTGTCTCATCCCGCATAACCACAGATTGGTTTTGCCCATCTTATGGCACAGCTGTTACACCAACAATTCCTACCTATTATTGGGAATCGCATGCGCCTCCCTTATTTAAGTTGTATTCTCAATTTATTTATTACGATAAAGTTTAGCTTAGTTTTTGTTCACTAATTGTGAAAACACTACTAATCTAATTTCTTTATTATGCACCTAAAAAACAGCGGTGTTTTACTCCTGAGCTTGGTTTCATGGATTGGTTTTTCGCAGGACACCTTGAAGGCCGTTCAAGTACAATCACTCAAAAAAAACATCATTAAATCGCTTACTAATACAGCAAATATGCAAGTGGTCACGAGCAAAGAACTGCTCAAAGCGGCTTGTTGCAACTTGGCCGAAAGTTTCGAAACCAATCCGTCTATTGACGTCAATTATTCGGATGCGCTTACCGGAACCAAGCAAATCAAAATGCTGGGACTCACCAGTCCGTATTTGCTTATTGCCACCGAAAATATCCCTTCGGTTCGTGGCGCCTCCCAGGCGTATGGCCTTACTTTTATTCCGGGAACTTGGGTAGAAAGCATACAGATTACCAAAGGCGCCGGTTCGGTTGTCAATGGATTCGAAAGCATTTCGGGCCAGATCAATGCCGAACTCCTTAAGCCTATAAATGAATCGCTTCTTTTTTTTAATGCCTATGGTTCATCAGATGCACGCTTCGAATTCAACACTCATTTAGGTTTCAAACTGAGTCCCAAATGGAGCAGTAGTTTGTTGCTTCATGGCAATACCAGGACTGTTCGAACAGATATGAATGGTGACGGCTTTATGGATAATCCTTTGGCCAAACAACTCAATGTGTTGAACCGCTATCAATATTACAATCCCGAAAAAAGGTGGGTGAGTTTTTTGTCGGTGCAGCTCTTAAAAGACGCTAAAATTTCAGGACAAATGGCATTTAACCCAACAACTGACGCACTTACTACTAGTAATTGGGGCGCCGAAATAAAAACCGAACGGGCCGATATTTCGAGCAAAGTGGGTTATATTTTTCAAGATATGCCGTTTCAAAGTATTGGCTTTCAAAATGCGTTGACCACCCATCGGCAACAATCTTATTTTGGGTTACGCACCTACGACATCACCCAAAAAAGTTATTATTCAAATCTGGTTTTCAGTTCTATTGTGCGCAATACCATGCATAAATTTACAACCGGCCTGAACTTGATGTATGATGATTACCAAGAACATTTTGAAGGGATCCCTTATTTGAAATCAATACTCGATCTAGGCGCTTATTTGGAATACACCTATGACAATGCCGATAATTTTAGTATTATCTTGGGTGGACGAGTTGATCAGCACTCTAGCATGGGAGTTTTTGTAACGCCCCGGATGCATTTGCGTTATAATCCATGGAAAAACGGAGTATTGCGCATGTCGGCAGGTGAGGGCAGACGTCTCGCTTCTGTATTTGCCGAAAACCAAAATTTGATGGCCAGTTCGCGTGAATTTAGTATTGAAAATTCGGGCGGAGATCGCTACGGCTTGCATCCCGAAAAGGCATGGAATTACGGGTTCAGTTTTTTGCAGAAGTTTCGAATTGGCATCAAAAATGCCGAAATTGGTTTTGATGCTTACCGCACCGACTTCCAAAACCAAGTGGTCGTTGATTTGTATCAAGGTCCTCAACAAGTCCGGTTTTATGATCTGAAAGGGGTCTCGTTTGCCAACAGTTTTCAAGTCGATTTTAATATTGAACCACTGCACCAGCTGTATTTTAGAACCGCGTACAAATATTATGACATTCAAACCGATTACCGCTATGAAAGGAAAGACAAACCCCTACAAGCCAAGCACCGACTTTTTGAAAATATTGCCTACGAAACGCATCCCAAGGCGAAAGGCCAGTATTGGAAATTTGATTTCACATTCAATTGGCTAGGCGCACAAACGCTGCCTTATACCGTGTCGAATGCGGGCCAAGATCAAATGCCAGCTGAATCAGCGCCGTATACGCTTGCCAATATGCAGTGTACGCGTATTTTTGGAAAGCAATTTGAAGTGTATTTTGGAGGTGAAAACCTGGGCAATTACCGTCAACCCAAAGCGATCTTGGGGGCTAATGATCCGTTTGGGGTTGTGTTTGATGCCTCGATGGTGTATGCGCCAATTTTTGGAAGTATGTATTATGGGGGGTTACGGTATAAGTTAGATTGAAAAATTTGAAGATTTGATCCCGAATCCTCGGGATGAAAATTTGGTCCCGAATCCTCGGGATGAAAATGATAAATAAATAAACATGAAAAAAATAATTCTAATCGCGATCCTTTTGGGATTTACTGCATTGGCTCAGAGCCAAACAAAAAATAAAAATGCCAAATATACCTTTGAGGTGAACGGCAATTGTGAACAATGCCAAAAACGCATACAAAAGGCGGCCTTTTCTGTATCGGGTGTAAAAATGGCCCTTTGGAATATTGAAACCCACACCATGACGGTGTTGATTAACGAGGAAAAATGTGAATTACTCGAGGTAAAAAAAGCCATTGCAAAAGTAGGTCACGACACCGATCAAGTAAAAGCCGAGGATGCGGTGTACCAAAGTTTGCACAGTTGCTGTCTTTATGAAAGGGTAAAGTAAGCGTTAAGAAAACCATAAACTAAAGGCATAGGTTGTGGGGAATTGTATTTATCCCTATTTTCACGCTCTCAAAGTAAGAACTATGACAAATTTTGATTGGACGCAATTATTGAATCCTGAATTTTACATTACCATGGAAATTGCAGGCCATCAATTGGGATTGTTCATTGTCTTGTTTATTGTTTTTGCAGAAACCGGTTTGTTTGCCGGATTTTTCCTGCCAGGAGACAGCTTGCTTTTTTTGTCGGGCATCTATTGTGCCGATTTAGTTCAAAATGTAGTGACCATAAACAGCGACCCCATAAATGTTGTCTTATTGGCGTCGGCCATTTCAGTGGCTGGAATATTGGGGAATATGGTGGGTTATTGGTTTGGAGCCAAAAGCGGGTATTACCTTTTTAAGAAGGAAGATAGTTTTTGGTTTAAGAAGAAATACCTCATACAGTCAAAAGATTTCTTCGAGAAATACGGAGGTAAAGCCATTATTTTCGCTCGTTTTTTACCCATTTTTAGAACATTTGCACCCATAGTAGCCGGAATTGTCACCATGGACAAAAAGAAATTCATGTTCTTCAACATTGTGAGTTCGTTCTTGTGGTCGTTTGTGCTCATCTTTTCCGGGCATTATTTATATGGTGTTTTCTTAGAAAAAGGAATTAATCTGAAGGAGCACATTGAGCTCATCGTGATTGTTATCATACTGATTTCGACTTTGCCGGTGATCATGAAGTTGGTTAAAAAGAAGGTGAAGCTATAAAATAAAAAATCCCGTCAACTGACGGGATTTTTTATTTTAGGACATTTGGAAAGATTACATCATTCCGGGCATTCCGCCTCCCATTGGCATTCCGCCTGCAGGGCTGTCTTCTTTGATGTCTACCAAAGCACATTCGGTTGTTAAAATCATGCCCGCTACAGAAGCGGCATTTTCTAAGGCAACACGGGTTACTTTTTTCGGATCAATAATACCGGCTTTCAGCATGTCTACGTATTCGTCGGTTTTGGCATTGTACCCAAAATCGCCTTTGCCTTCGGCTACTTTTGCAACCACAACAGAACCTTCTAATCCTGCATTTTCAACGATGGTACGCAAAGGCGCTTCAACCGCTCTCGAGATAATTTGAATTCCAGTTGCTTCGTCGGCATTGTTTGATTTTAGAGAAGCCAGACTTGCTTTTGCACGCAATAAGGCCACACCTCCACCTGCTACAATCCCTTCTTCAACCGCCGCACGAGTGGCGTGAAGTGCATCGTCTACACGGTCTTTTTTCTCTTTCATTTCTACTTCTGAGGCTGCACCTACATATAAAACCGCAACTCCGCCTGCCAATTTAGCTAAGCGTTCTTGTAATTTTTCTTTGTCGTATTCTGAGGTGGTGGATTCCATTTGTCCTTTAATCTGGTTCACCCGATTTTTAATCATATCGGCATCCCCAGCACCACTTACAATCGTAGTGTTGTCTTTGTCAATGCTCACGCGCTTGGCAGTTCCCAACATCTCAATGGTTGTGTTTTCTAATGTATATCCGCGCTCTTCAGAGATTACGGTACCACCCGTTAAGATGGCAATATCTTCTAACATCGCTTTTCTGCGGTCACCAAAACCAGGGGCTTTTACCGCTGCAATTTTTAAGGCACCACGTAATTTATTAACTACTAAGGTAGATAAGGCTTCGCCATCTACATCTTCAGCAATGATCAACAACGGTTTGCCAGATTGAGCAACGGGCTCCAAAACAGGCAATAATTCTTTTAAGGAAGAAACTTTTTTGTCGTACAATAAGATGTAAGGATTCTCTAATTCCGCTTCCATTTTTTCAGGATTAGTCACAAAATAGGGAGATAAATACCCGCGGTCAAATTGCATGCCTTCTACCACATCTACATACGTATCGGTTCCTTTGGCTTCTTCTACTGTGATCACACCTTCTTTTCCTACTTTGGCAAAAGCTGTAGCAATCAATTCACCAATTACATCGTCGTTATTGGCAGAAATCGAAGCAATTTGCTTGATTTTCTCCGAGTCACTGCCCACCACTTTGGCTTGTTTGGTCAAGTCAGCCACTATGCATTCTACTGCTTTGTCAATCCCGCGTTTCAAGTCCATCGGGTTGGCTCCGGCAGCTACGTTTTTAAGTCCTTCTTTTACGATAGCTTGTGCTAATACGGTTGCGGTAGTAGTTCCGTCTCCAGCCAAGTCGTTGGTTTTTGAAGCTACTTCTTTTACCATTTGCGCGCCCATGTTTTCTAAGGGATCGCTCAATTCAATTTCTTTGGCTACCGTAACTCCATCTTTGGTTACCGTTGGCCCGCCAAATGATTTGCCAATAATCACATTGCGACCTTTAGGCCCCAAGGTTACTTTTACTGCATTGGCTAATGCGTCTACGCCGCGTTTTAATCCGTCGCGTGCTTCAATATCAAATTTGATGTCTTTTGCCATGGTGTGCTATTTATACTAAAATTAAAAATTAGATGATTGCTAAAATGTCGTCTTCGCGCATGATTAAGTAATCTGTGCCCTCTAGTTTTAACTCGGTTCCTGCATATTTACCATACAAAACAGTGTCGCCCACTTTTACGGTCATGCTGTGGTCTTTTTTGCCATTGCCTACTGCAACAACGGTTCCTTTTTGGGGTTTTTCTTTTGCAGTATCTGGTATGAATATTCCAGACGCTGTTTGGGTTTCTGCAGCTACGGGTTCGATAAGAACGCGATCTGAAAGCGGTTTAATTTGTAATGCCATAATAAAATTATTTAAGTTACTAATTTACTTGTATCAACTTCCTGTCACAAATTGTGCCAAGGGAAATAAACTGACAATTTTGCTTAAAAAAAATGCCAGCATTGTCAGGCTGGCATTTGTATGGAGTAGGATGTATTATTTTTGAGCTGGTGCTGCAGGAGCAGCAGGCGCAGGCGCAACAGGCGCAGCAGGAGTTGCTGTTTTTGGTGCTGCTGGCTTTGGTGCATTCGCGTCAATTTTATCAATGATTTTAGAATCATTATCGCTCAAGGATCCGGTGAAACTTAAGCTTGATAATAGAATTAATAAAATTAAAATCGTAGCCAAAGTCCAGGTGCTTTTATCCAAAAAGTCGGTTGTTTTTTGCACACCGCCCATCATTTGTGATCCACCCAATGACGACGACAAACCGCCTCCTTTAGGGTTTTGTACCATAATGACGATGATTAATAAAAAACAAACGATTGTAATTAAAACTAAAAAAATAGAAAATGTATTCATGACTAACTTGTGTTTATTGTAATTCTTTAATTTCTAAAATTCGGTCTGCAAAGAAACTACTTTTTTCTGGATATTTCAAAATTAATATTTCATAAGCTTGGATTGCTTTTTGGTATTTTTTTTGTTCCAAATATACGCGGGCCAAGGTTTCTGTCATTAAAAAGGAGGGGTCTTCTGGTTTTTCAGGCGCAGGTGTATGGCTTGCTTGTTGGGAATTTACGGGTGCTATCTTGGGGTTTGATTCAATAAATTTGTCAATCAAGTCCAATTTAGATTCCAAGTTGGTGCTCGCTTTGGTGTGTTCCTCACGAACAATAGGTTGAAATTTTGCCAATTGCAACCATTCTTGAAAGGAATGTTTTTCGCCTGCCGAAAACTCGAGAGGGGCTCCAATCGGCGAAGCCAATGTATCTGTTCTCGATTCGGCAGTAATCGAAATTACTTTGGGTTCGGCATTTGAGATAGAGGTGAGAATCGAACTCTCTAAGGTGTTTTCTCGAATGGCCAAGGTAGGAATCACTTCTTCGCTGTCCCTCACATCGATAGCCAGTAATTCGGCTGCCTTTTGGTCAAAAAGTTGCCGTTGAACCGCAGTAAATGTATTCGAAGTAATAAAATCAAAAAGCACAGCTCGGTCGGTGGTGCAAGCGGCAGTGTTTTTTAGGTTTTGATTGTATTTAAAGCTGCTTTGGTTATACAGGCCTTTTAAATATAAAGCCCGAGCGCTCTGAAAATAAGGGAACTCCTGTATAATATCCTCCAAGGCCTCGGTATGCTTGTCGAGGACAGCATGCGGTTTATGAAGTAAATAAGTATATTCAGTTGCGTTCAAAATCAGAAAGTTAGTTTACCATTTGGCCAAGGATGCATTAAAAACATCTTGGGTAATTCGTTCAAAAATTTCATCCAAAGCCGAACTCAATTTAGAACCCACCAACTGATCTGTTCCGGCATAATCATAGAAAAAGGAAAAGCGTTTCTCGAAATTATCGCTCTCTTTATTTTTATTGGTAAACCGAACATTTACCGAGATGGTCAAGCGGTTTTGGGCGGCTTTTTGATCGGCGGTAGCGGTGGTTGGGCTGATGCGGTAATCGACAATTTCACCTTCATAAACCAAATCTCCCTCCGAACTTATAAGGTTTAAGCTGGTTTGATTTTGGATGAGGTTTTGCAAGCGTTGGGTAAAAGTACGTTCTATTCCCGGCTCAATTAAAGAAGCATTGTTTTGAAAATAATTCACCTGAAAAGTACGGGCGTCAATTTTACCTGTTCCTGTAAAGTTATATACAGAACAACCGTTGGTGATTAGTATAACAGCAAGTAAACTGCAATAGGTGCAAATTAATTTCATCTTCAAGTTTAAAAATCCAAAGATATTGTTTTTAAGCTTAGTTGTTTTCATAAAATCAATGCGGGTTTTACAAATCAAATTGCTTGATTTTACGGTACAAGGTTCTTTCTGAAATGCCCAGCTCGTCGGCAGCGGCTTTGCGTTTGCCTTTGTTTTTTTCTAAGGATTTTTTGATCAGCTCTATTTCTTTTTGTTCCAGCTTTAATACTTCTTCCTCCTCAACCGTTTCAGCAAGCAGGTAATTGTCGTCGGAGTCGTCAAAATGAGTTGGGCTATTTTGCTTCGGCATTACCTCTGTTCGAGGCGATTCTTCATAACTAATTTCGCTTTCGAGCGATTGGTTGCCGTAAATTTTTTGTATCAAATGGGGGTTGATGTCTTGCGCTTTTGACGGCCCGTTTTTCATCAACTCTAAGGTGAGTTTTTTCAAATCATTCAAGTCATTTTTCATGTCAAAAAGCACTTTATACAAGATATCGCGCTCGGTACTAAAATCGTTTTCTGATTTTTTATTGCTAATCACCGAAGGTAAATTCGAACCTTCTTGTGGCAAATAGGACACTAAGGTTGCGCCGCTAATATCGCGCTGGGTTTCTAGAACCGAAAGTTGCTCGGCCACGTTGCGCAGCTGACGAATGTTTCCGGCCCAACGAAATTTTTGCAAAACGGCCACCGCTTGCTCGTCTAATTTTAAGGGCGGCATTTTGTATTTATGGGCAAAATCGGCGGCAAATTTTCGAAACAACAAATGAATGTCGTCTTTGCGTTCGCGCAAGGGAGGCAATAAAATCTCAACCGTACTCAATCGGTAATACAAATCTTCTCGAAATTTTCCTTTGGCAATGGCGTCGAGCAAATTGACATTGGTGGCCGCCACAATGCGCACATTGGTTTTTTGCACTTGCGACGAACCTACTTTGATAAACTCGCCGTTTTCGAGCACACGCAACAAACGCACTTGGGTAGTGAGCGGCAATTCGCCTACTTCGTCCAAAAAAATGGTTCCGCCGCTGGCTACTTCAAAATAGCCTTCCCGGGTGTTGGTTGCGCCGGTAAAAGATCCTTTTTCGTGGCCAAATAATTCGCTGTCAATGGTGCCTTCGGGAATGGCGCCACAGTTTACCGCGATGTATTTGCCGTGCTTGCGGTGCGAAAGCGAATGGATGATCTTCGGAATATTTTCTTTCCCTACACCACTTTCGCCCGCCACCAAAACACTGATGTCGGTAGGAGCCACTTGAATTGCTTTTTCGATTGCACGATTGAGTTTTGGATCGTTTCCAATAATTTCAAATCGTTGCTTAATGGCTTGAACACTTTCCATAATCCGTTTGTTTAATTCATTGAGGAATAATCAACCGCTTTACCAATCAAGGTTCCGCTGGTGCAGTGCGTAATTTGTACGTGAACAAATTCACCTACTTTATACGTTTCTTTTGGAAACACAACGACTAAATTTTGCGAATTACGACCAGCCCAATCCTGCGTAGATTTTTTGGATTCTTTTTCGATCAATACTTCTACGGTTTTACCCACAAACTCTTGGGTTCGAATTGCGCTGTGTGTGCGTTGCAAATCGACAATTTCTTGCAAGCGCCGCAATTTGGTTTCCTCAGGTACGTCGTCTTCCATTTTTCTTCCGGCCAAGGTTCCTGGGCGTTCCGAATAGGCATACATATACCCAAAACTGTATTTTACTTCTTCCATCAAGGATAAGGTGTCTTGGTGATCGGCTTCGGTCTCTGTAGGAAAGCCCGCAATTAGATCTTGGGTAATGCTGCAATCGGGAATGATTTGGTAAATTTTGGCAATCAGTGATTTGTATTCGTCGCGCGTATGAAGGCGATTCATTTCTTTTAATATGCGGTCACTGCCCGATTGTACCGGCAAGTGAATGTGTTTGCAGATGTTGGGGTATTTGGCAATTACGTGCAAAACCGGTTCGTGCATGTCCTGCGGATTGGAGGTCGAAAAGCGAATTCGCATCTTAGGAAAGCTGGTTGCGGCCAGCTCGAGCAATTGGTCAAACGAAACGGCAGTTGCTTTTTGCATGTCGCTGGCTTTGTCAAAATCTTTTTTCAAACCGCCGCCGTACCATAAATAACTGTCTACATTTTGCCCCAACAAGGTAATTTCTTTATAGCCGGTTTCCCATAGCTGTCTAATCTCGGCCAAAATACTTTGTGGTTCTCGGCTGCGTTCTCGACCGCGGGTGAAGGGCACCACACAAAAGGTGCACATATTATCGCAGCCACGCGTAATCGACACAAATGCCGAAACACCATTGGTGTGCAAGCGAACAGGCGAAATGTCTCCGTAGGTTTCTTCTTTAGAAAGCACCACATTGATCGCGTCTCTGCCTTCTTCTACTTCTTGCAATAAATTGGGCAAATCTTTATAGGCATCGGGACCCACTACCAGATCTACGATTTTTTCTTCTTCCAAAAATTGGGTTTTTAATCGTTCGGCCATACAACCCAACACGCCCACTTTCATGCCGGGATTTACCGTTCGTTTTACCGCATTGTATTTTTCTAAGCGTTTGCGAACGGTTTGTTCGGCTTTATCGCGAATAGAACAAGTGTTTACCAAGACCAAATCGGCGTCTTCCATTTGTTCGGTAGTATTGTATCCATTCTCGGACAAAATTGAGGCGACGATTTCGCTGTCGGAGAAATTCATGGCACAGCCGTAACTTTCGATGTACAGTTTTTTGGTATTTGTTTCTTTATTAGGAAGCAGGAATTGGGTTCCTTGTTTTTCTTCTTCGATTGTCTTATTCATGTACTTTTATTCGTATGTAAAACCAAGGGCAAATATAATGCAATTCGACTAATTCTGACAAGTTGTCAGGCAATCAATTTTGCGATTGAGGTGCAACCGCATTTCTTCCCTGTGCGAAAATTAAAACCGTACCGATTGGTCAATTTTTATTGGCGGGAATTGATGTTTGAAAAAAACTACTACTTTTGCGGCTCAAACAAATCCAAAGATGGCAAAGAATTTAGTGATAGTGGAGTCGCCTGCTAAGGCAAAAACAATCGAGAAATTTTTAGGTAGCGACTTCCAAGTAGAGTCGAGCTATGGCCACATTGCCGATTTGCCTTCCAAAGAAATTGGGGTAGATGTGCTCAACGGATTTAAGCCCAAATACGAAGTTTCTCCCGACAAAAAAGCCTTAGTAAGCAAACTCAAAACCTTAGCTAAAAACGCCGAAATGGTATGGTTGGCTTCTGATGAGGACCGAGAAGGAGAAGCCATTTCTTGGCATTTGGCCGAAGAATTAAAATTAGACAAAGCCAAAACCAAACGAATTGTTTTTCATGAGATCACCAAAACAGCCATTCTAAAAGCCATTGATAATCCAAGAGAGATCGATTACAATTTGGTCAATGCACAACAAGCCCGACGCGTCTTAGATCGTTTGGTGGGCTATGAATTGTCACCGGTATTGTGGCGAAAAGTAAAAGGAGGTTTGTCAGCCGGGCGCGTTCAATCGGTTTCTGTGCGTTTGATTGTGGAGCGCGAACGCGAGATACAAGAATTTAACCCCATTGCCTCTTACAGTGTGGTGGCCGAATTTAGTACTGCGAATGGGAAAACGATGAAAGCCAAATTGGCCAAAAATTTCAACACCAAGCAAGAAGCCACCAACTTTTTACAAAAAAATATAGATTCCAATTACCAGGTTAGTGATTTAGAAACCAAACCGGCCAAAAAATCACCAGCTGCCCCTTTTACTACTTCTACTTTGCAACAGGAAGCGGCACGTAAATTGTATTTGCCTGTGGGAATTACCATGCAATTGGCCCAACGCTTGTACGAAGCGGGGTTAATTACCTACATGAGAACCGATAGCGTCAATCTTTCTAAAGAGGCTTCTGATGCGGCTCAGGCTGAAATCATTAGATCTTACGGAAAAGAATATAGTAAACCAAGAACTTTTGCCAACAAAAGTAAAGGGGCACAAGAAGCCCACGAAGCCATTCGTCCTACTGATATGTCACGACATACCGTAAATGTAGACCGTGATCAGGCTCGCTTATATGATTTGATTTGGAAACGCACGCTGGCTTCTCAGATGAGTGAAGCCGAATTGGAGCGTACACAAGTTAAAATTTCAGCGTCTACCCACAACGACCTATTCACGGCTTCGGGCGAAGTATTGCTGTTTGAAGGGTTTCTTAAAGTATACTTAGAAGGCAGTGACGACGACGACGAAGAGCAAGAAACCTTATTGCCGGCTGTAAAAGTAAATGAATTACTTCAGCAAAATTACATTACGGCAACCGAACGGTATTCTAGAGCAGCAGCACGTTATACCGAGGCGTCTTTAGTAAAAAAATTAGAAGAATTGGGAATTGGTCGTCCCTCTACCTATGCGCCAACTATCTCTACAATTATAGGTAGAAATTACGTAGAGAAAGGCAATTTAGAAGGGCAAGAACGCAAGTATACGCAATTGACTTTGCAGGCGAATACTATTCAGGAGCAACTGCTCAAAGAAAATACAGGCTCAGATAAAGGGAAATTAGTGCCTACCGATATTGGTACGATTGTTACCGATTTCTTGGTGAAGAATTTTGGCAGTATTCTCGATTATCATTTCACCGCCAAAGTAGAGCAAGATTTTGACGAAATTGCCGAGGGTAATGTCAATTGGTCTAAAATGATGCAGGAGTTCTACGATAAATTTCACCCCAATGTACTAGACGTTGAGGCCAATGCCGAACGCGAAAGTGGGGAGCGAATTTTGGGAGTAGAACCCGCGACAGGAAAGCAAGTAAGCGTGCGTTTGGGTAAATTTGGTCCGATGGTTCAAATAGGCGACGCCGAGGCCGAAGACAAGAAATTTGCCAGCTTAATGAATGACCAAAACATTGGTACAATAACCTTAGCCGACGCTTTGCAATTGTTTTTATTACCCAAAAATTTGGGCGAATACAAAGGCGAGGTGATCGAAGTGAATAATGGTCGTTTTGGACCCTATGTAAAATTTGGTACGCAGTTTATCTCTTTGCCTAGAGGGGAGGATCCGATGAACGTGACCCTTGATAGAGCACAAGAATTGATTGACGAGAAAGCCAAAGCCGATGCGCCCATTGGCATGTATCAAAATGAACCCGTTCAAAAAGGGGTGGGCCGATTTGGTCCATTTATCAAATGGAACGGCCTATTTATAAACGTCAATAAAAAATACAATTTCGATCAGTTGTCTCAAACGGACATCGAACAATTAATAGCTGAAAAACTGCAAAAAGAGGTCGATAAAGTTATTCACCATTGGAAAGCAGAAGGGATTGTGGTCGAAAAAGCCCGTTGGGGAAGATCGGTTATCCTAAAAGGGAAACTAAAAATTGAATTGAGCAAAGACGTCGATGCAACCACTCTTACGTTGGCTCAAGTAGAGGAAATTATTGCCAAAAAAGCACCGGCTAAAAAAACCGCAGCCAAAAAGGCACCGGCAAAAAAATCAACTCCAAAAAAGAAATAAAGTGGACTATACTTTTTTGACCCCAATATCAGATGACGTTTTATCGTTTGTAGGCCATTTAACTCCGCAGCATTTGGGTGCAAAAATGCTATTGCATACGCCCTATGATTTTCCGAATCTCAACGAAATAAAGTTGGCTTTGATTGGGGTAAATGAAACACGCGGAAGCAGAAGGGAAGCTTCGTATGAATTAACAGCAATTCGTAAAGAATTATACGGATTGTTTCCAGGAAATTGGAATGTGAGCATCGCTGATTTAGGCGACATCAAATCGGGAGATTCTATTGACGACACCTATTTTGCCTTGCAACAACTCGTAAAATCGTTACTCAAAAACAATTGCATACCTATTATATTAGGTGGCACCCAAGATTTAACCTATCCCTTGTATCGCGCCTATGACGGCTTGGAGCAAATGGTAAATCTAGTAGCCATTGATAGTCGATTTGATTTTGGAAAAGAAAAAGACCCCCTATCAGCGGGCTCTTACCTCACCAAAATTATCATTGACGAGCCAAATAATTTATTTAATTTTAGCAACATAGGTTACCAAACCTATTACAATTCGCAGGAAGAAATTGATTTGGTTGAGAAATTGTTTTTTGACGCCTATCGACTAGGGGATATTGCAAACAATATCGTGTTGGCAGAGCCTGTTTTCAGAGATGCAGACTGTGTGAGTATTGATTTGAATGCAGTAAAATCAGCCGACTCAGGCAATTTTAATTACTTTAGCCCGAATGGGTTTACAGGCAAAGAAATTTGTGCTTTGGCACGCTATGCCGGTATAAGTGACAAAGTAAGTTCTTTTGGTGTTTTTAATCACGAAGGTTCAGAACAAGAAGCAGTGCTGTTTGCGCAAATTGTATGGTATTTTATAGAAGGAGTTCAACATCGTTCTAATGAATATCCTTATGGCAGCAAAGAACACTACCTTAAATATATTGTTCCGCTAGAAGGCGAAGAATTAATTTTTTATAAGAGCAATAAAACAGAACGTTGGTGGATTGAAATTCCTCATTTGAGTTCGAGCAATAATAAATTAAAAAAAAGCACGTTATTACCTTGTTCGCATGAGGAGTACTTAGGTGCTTGTAATCAGGAAATTCCAGAAAGATGGTGGAAAGCCCAACGAAAAAATCTGATATAATATTTCTTATTAAGATAGCTAATGTATAAATTAAATATTAATACAAATCTTACAAAAAAGAATAAAAACCGCACTTAATCGATTAATTTAGTATTTTAACGATGTTTCTGCCCTGATTTTAGAACGAAGTTTTTATTTTTGTTTCCGGAAATAATTTTGATACAATTAATTGTTTTTTAAAAAAATAATAAATAGGTTTACGGCCTCAAAAATACAATACATACATAACCCAAATTTATATGAAGAAATTCATTGCATTTACAGTAATTTCAGCTTTTTTAGTGAGCTGTGGTGGATCGAGTGACAAAGGTGAATTAGTAGGAGTTAAAGGCAGAAAATGGTATCCTGAGAAACCACTTGGTATGACTTTAGTGCCTGGAGGCGCATTTATTATGGGTAAATCAGATGATGATTTGGCTAATATTCAAGATGCTCCTACCAAAACAGTTACTGTTCGTTCTTTTTATATGGATGAAACCGAAATTACAAATAGCGAATACCGTGAATTTGTAGAATGGGTAAAAGATTCTACTATCCGTGTTCGATTGGCTATTTTGGCTGATGAGCTAGGAGGAGGCGCACCCGCTGGTGGAGCTGCCGCTGGAGCCAAACCTGCCAAAGGGGGTAAAGGCGCAAAAGGAGGAAGCATTGATGACTTCAAATTCAATGACAAAGATCCTGCTAAAATGACTGCTTACGATAAATACATGTACGAGAACTATTACAGCGTTGGTACAGAAGAAGATCCGTATGCGGGTAGAAAGCTAAACCGAAATGTAAAATTGATCAAAGACACCTCTAAATACCCAGATGAATATTACACAGAAGTAATGGATTCGATGTACATCCCAATGGCAGAAGCCTACAACGGATTGCGTACTATTGATGCAAGTAAATTAAAGTTCAGATACTCTTGGTTGGATATTCAAGCTGCGGCTAAAGCAAAAACAGGCAGAAGAAAAGATTTCATTCGTACAGAAACTCGCCCTATTTATCCTGATACAACCGTTTGGATTAAAGATTTTGCTTATTCGTATAATGATCCAATGCACAACGATTATTTATGGCATCAAGCCTACTCAGAATATCCAGTTGTAGGGGTAAATTGGCACCAAGCAAAAGCATTTTGTGCTTGGAGAACCTTAAAGAAAAATGCCTACATCAAGTCTAAGAAAAACGGAAGAGATTTAACCAATGCCTTTCGTTTGCCCACAGAAGCAGAGTGGGAATATTCTGCACGTGGCGGATTGCAATCAGGAACTTTCCCTTGGGGAGGTCCTTACGCTAAAAATGACCGAGGTTGTTTCTTAGCAAACTTTAAACCAAATCGCGGGGATTACGCTGCAGACCAAGCATTATATACGGTTGAAGCAAAATCATTTGAGCCTAATGGATACAATTTGTATAATATGGCAGGAAATGTTGCAGAATGGACAGATACTTCCTACGATGCAGGGGCTTATGAATTCGTATCTACTATGAATCCTAATGTACCCGACTTGAAAAATCAACGCAAAGTTGTTCGAGGAGGATCCTGGAAAGACGTTGCCTATTTCTTACAAGTTAGCACTCGTGATTTTGAATATGCAGATACTTCTAGAAGTTATATTGGTTTCAGAACCGTTCAAGATTATATGGGAACTTCGGTTACCGGAAACACAAAAAAATAATTTAACCAACTATTTATATTAACTTAAACTTAACTAAATTTTTTTATTATGGCATTATTAAGCAAAAAAGCAATGAACTTCGCATACGGTATGGGAGCTGCAGTAGTAATTATCGGAGCATTATTCAAAATTACACACATTGAATTCGGATTTATTACAGGTAATCTAATGTTAACAATTGGTTTAGTTACAGAGGCTTTAATTTTTGGTTTATCTGCTTTTGAGCCAGTTGATGATGAATTGGATTGGTCATTAGTTTATCCAGAATTAGCTGGTGGAGAAGCCAAAAAGAAAGGCGCTAAATCTGATGATGCCGACGCTCAAGGATTATTGTCTAAAAAATTAGATGAAATGTTGAAAGAAGCTAAGATTGATAGTGAATTGATGACTAGCTTAGGCAATAGTATCAAAAACTTTGAATCAGCTGCCAAAGGAATTTCTCCTACAGTAGATTCAATTGCATCTACCAAAAAATACAGCGAAGAATTAAACTTAGCTGCAGCACAAATGGAATCATTGAACAGCTTATACAAAATTCAATTGGAAAGTGCTTCTAGAAATGCACAAATCAATGATGAAGTTGCTGAAAACAACTTAAAATTAAAAGATCAAATGCAATCATTAACTTCAAACTTGTCATCATTAAACAATGTGTATGGAGGAATGTTATCTGCTATGAGCAACAAAGGGAACTAGTATCTTCCACATTTTTAATATATAAACTAAATAAATTAAGTAGAAAAAATGGCAGGAGGAAAATTAACCCCTAGACAGAAGATGATTAACCTGATGTACTTGGTTTTCATCGCGATGTTAGCATTAAATATGTCAAAAGAAGTATTAACGGCTTTTGGTATTTTGAATTCAAAAATTGTAGAGTCAAATACACTTACAGATACAAGAAACGAATCTTCATTTCTTCAACTAGCGCAAAAAGCAAAAGACCAACCAGGTCAATACGGTGATAAAAAAGCTAAAGTTGAAAAAATAAGAGCGCTATCTAAGGAATTCAACGATTATATTGAAGGAATAAAAGAAATTGCCGCAAAAGGATATGTGGTGGACAAAGACGGAAATTATCCATGCGAACAAATGGATAAAAGTGATGCTATTGATAATTTATTTTACATAGGAGATAGAGAATCGCCTAAAGCAAAAGAGTTTTTAAATAAAATTCAAACTTATGCTGCTGAAATAAAAAGAATTGGCGGAAGTTCAATTGCAGATGTAGAAATGAAAAAAATCGAGAAAAGATTTGCAACCGAAGCTGTTTATTCAGAAAAAGCAGGTGCAAAACTACCTTGGTTGGATTATAACTACCATCATTTCCCTTTAATTGCGTCAATTACAAAATTATCTCAATTACAAGCGGATATCAAAACAACAGAAAGTGATGTTATGACAGGAATGTTCCAATCTGACTTAGTTGCTGCGGCTTCTTTAACCGCTTACCAACCGATTGTTGTTCCTGAAAAAACAGCGTTTTTTCAAGGCGAAGCTGTAAAAGGAAAAATTATCTTAGGAAAATTTGATCCGAACTTGGTTGCTAAATCAGTTATCGTAAACGGTACATCAGTTAAAGCAACTGCTGGACAAGCAGAGTTTTCTTTTGGAGCAGGTAATATAGGTGAGCATGAAATTACGGGTTCATTCAACTTTGATGAAAACGGAAAAGTAATTAGCTTACCAATCAAAGGAAATTATGTGGTAGTACCTAAACCAAATTCAGCTACTATCTCTGCTGATAAAATGAATGTGGTTTACCGTGGTGTTACCAACCCAATGACCATCTCTTTTGCTGGGATTTCTTCTGATAAAGTTTCTGCCTCTGCACCCGGTTTAAGTTCTAATGGTAAACCAGGTTCTTACAAAATGAATCCAGGTTCAGGTACCGAAGTTGCTATTAATGTATCGGGTACATTACCAGATAATTCAAAAGTATCAGACAAAAAAATATTCCGTATCAAAAGTATCCCTGCACCAACAGGATGTATTGGTGGTGAGTACGGTGTAGTGAAAGGCGCGAAATCTCGTTTAGAAGTTTCTCAAATTACAGCTAAAATGTTGGACTTCGATTTTGAAGTAAATTTGAGAGTTACCGGATTTAGTCTGAAAGTTGCTGGACAAGCTACTGTAGTAGTTGCTGGAGATCGTGTAAATGCACAATGTAAAGCTGCTTTAGCAAAAGCGGGTAGAGGTGATCAAGTTACTATTTCTGATATTAAAACTAAATTAGAAGGTTCTGATATTTTGTTATCAAGAACAGCGGTTGTTATTTACGAAATACAATAATTTAAGTTAGCCTTACCTACTTAAATAACTTAATGTTATAAGACAATGATAAAAAATGTAATACTTGCTAGTTTGTTCTTCTGTGGAAGTTTAGCCATGGCACAGTCTAATCTGTTAAATGCTAAAGTACCTTCAGAAATTGGTAAAAAAACACCAGCACAACTCAATTCTGATAACGATAAGCCTATGCCTTATGGCTATGTGCATGATCGCGATGTATTAATGGGAAAAACTACATGGGAAGTAATCGACTTAGATGAGCGTATTAATTTCCCGTTGTATTACCCAATTGACACGTCTAATATTGGGAAAGAAAGAAGATCATTGTTTGATGTGTTGTTGAAAGGCATTAAGTCAGGTAAAATAACAGAAGTGTATACAGACAGTTATTTTAATACCAAAAAAACCTTCAAAGATATGAGTACCTCGTTTACTTATATTGATACAACCAATGCAGGTAAAGAGGAAATAAACAACTACCCAGAAGATTACAAAGCGGGTAAAAAAGTACTTGATCCTCAATACATCAATAAAAAAGAATTAGGAGCTATTGATGTTTCTGATTACAAAATAAAAGGATTTTGGTATTTTGACAAACGTCAAAGTGAATTGAAATATCGTTTAATTGGTATTTGTCCGGTTTCTCCAGAGGCCAAAGAAATTGGCGCTGAAAACCAAGATTTTATTGAATTGTTTTGGGTTTATTTCCCTGCTGTTCGGGATGTTTTACACGAGGCCAAGGCATTCAATAATCGCAACTCTGCGATGCCTGTTACCTTTGATGATTTGCTAAATTCGAGAAGATTTAACGGAGAAATATACAAAGAAGAAAACGTATATGGTGACCGTGAGATTTCTGAATACATGAGAGAAAATTCTCAAATGCAATTGTTAGAGTCAGATCGTGTGAAAGATAAAATTCGCGATTTTGAACATGATATGTGGAATTACTAATGATTTCCAACTAAATATAAATAAACTCCTATCAGTATTGGTAGGAGTTTTTTATTTGATATGCTAGATTATATTATAGTTGGCTCTGGATTGGCAGGTATATCTTTTGCAGAAACTTTATTGCAAGAGCAAAAGACATTTGTGGTTATAGATGCGCCCATAACAAATTCGTCAAAAGTTGCTGGTGGCTTATACAATCCTGTAGTACTGAAACGATTTACGATGGTCTGGGAATCTGCTGCGCAAATGCAGTTGTTGGATCAGTTTTATGCAACAATTGAGCAAAGAATAGCCTGTTCTATCGATCACAAAGTAGCGGTACTTCGTAAATTTAATTCTATCGAGGAACAAAATAATTGGTTTATTGCTTCTGATAAGCCAGGATTAGCCCATTACCTTTCCTCAAAATTATATTCCGAACGGTATTTGGGAATAGATTCCCCTTTTGATTACGGAGAAGTGTTGCATACGGGATATGTTGATGTAGCACTATTGCTTAAACAATACCAGAATTATTTACTTCAACAGCAGTATTTACTAAACGAACAATTTATTCATGCTGATTTGCAAATTCACGATTCATTCGTAAGCTATCGTGCTATCAAAGCACGTCGCCTCGTTTTTGCTGAAGGCTTTGCGATGAATGCCAATCCCTACTTCAATCAATTGCCCTTAGAAGGGGTGAAAGGCGAATTGTTGCTCATAAAAGCGCCCTTATTGCAGCTCGACAAAATCCTTAACGCTTCTATTTTTATTCTTCCCTTAGGAAATGATTTATACAAAGTGGGTGCCACCTACAATTGGGCCGACAAGTCAGATCTGCCTACGGCTGAAGGCAAACAAGAGTTGGTCGATAAATTAGCCGAAGTTATTTGCTGTGAGTTTAAAGTACTTGATCATTTGGCGGGAGTTCGTCCTTCTGTAAAAGACCGGAAGGCCTTAGTTGGAACACATGCAGCCTATGCAAACGTGCATCTCCTGAACGGATTAGGAACGCGCGGGGTAATGCTGGGCCCCTATTTGGCCAAACTGCTTTTTAACCACATAGAATATGCCGAAGCACTACCGAAAGAGATAGATCTTCGACGATACGCCAAAAAAATCTAGGTTATTTACTAGTTGACGGGTCGTAGGAGATAAACATATTGATGTATATGTTTCTCGAAAGCCGAAGCACTAAGGGATAGAAAAGGAGTAAGCTTGCGATAATAGCGGCAAATGACTCTTTCAGGTTTAGTTTTATTAGCAAATAAGTTATCAGAAATACAACTACCCCAAGTGCCACATTCACTCCATAACTCACATACATAGCGCCGTAGAAGAAAGAAGGTTCTATTTGGTACTTCAATCCACAATGGCTGCAATTATCTTGCATTTTAAGCAGTTTTGCTAAGTGATACGGGTTCTTGTCGAGGTACATATTTTCGTTTTGACATTTCGGACAACTTCCTGTTAAAATGCTATTTACTTTGGATCCTTTTTTTAACATTTGCAAAAATTTTTAACAAAGGTACTTTTTCAATTCCTTCCCTACGTAACATTTGTCACAATTATGCTCAACATCCACAATTTATCGGTTTCATTTGGCGGCACTTACTTATTTGAAGAAGTAACATTTAGAATGGGCGCCGGAGATCGAGTAGGGCTAGTAGGAAAAAATGGCGCCGGAAAATCAACAATGTTAAAGATTTTAGCCCGTGATTTTCAACCCGATTCAGGAAGTATTGCTACTGAAAAAGAAGTGCGTATCGGGTTTTTGCGTCAAGACATTGACTTTGAACAAGGCCGTACCGTTTTAGAAGAAGCCTACCAGGCTTTTACCGAAATCAAAGAAGTAGAGCGCAAACTCGAGGAAATAAACCATTTGTTGGTGACCCGCACCGATTACGAAAGCGCCGAATACTCTCAAATCATTGAAGACCTATCTGATTACACTCACCGTTTTGAATTGCTAGGCGGGTATAATTATGTGGGAGACACCGAGAAGATTTTATTAGGATTGGGATTTAAACGCGAGGTTTTTAACAACCGTACAGAGACTTTCTCTGGAGGCTGGCGTATGCGTATCGAATTGGCGAAACTATTGCTCCAAGCCAACGACATCTTGTTATTGGACGAGCCTACCAATCACTTGGATATTGAAAGTATCATCTGGTTGGAGATTTTTTTACGAAATTACCCTGGGGTGGTCGTTATTGTGTCGCACGATAAAATGTTTTTGGACAACGTGACCAATCGCACGATCGAAATTTCTTTAGGAAAAGCCTACGATTTTAATAAGCCCTATTCTCAATACTTAGAACTTCGTCATGAGATCCGAGAGAAACAATTGGCTACGCAAAAAAATCAACAAAAGAAAATAGAAGAAACCGAAAAGCTCATCGAGAAATTTAGAGCCAAAGCCTCTAAAGCTTCTATGGCGCAGTCGTTAATCAAAAAGCTCGATAAAGTAGAACGGATCGAAGTCGATGAAGACGACAATTCGGTGATGAACATCTCATTTCCTTTGTCGAAAGTGCCCGGAAAAGTGGTCATCGAAGCCGAGCAGGTCACCAAGGCTTATGGCGATACCGTTATCTTAAAAGATATTAATTTATTGGTTGAACGCGGCAGTAAAATTGCTTTTGTAGGGCAAAATGGCCAAGGCAAATCAACGTTTATCAAAGCGATTGTGCACGAATTTGAGTTTCAAGGAAATATCAAATTGGGCCACAATGTACAGTTGGGGTATTTTGCTCAAAACCAGGCCGAGTATTTGGATGGCGAAATTACATTATTACAAACCATGGAGGATGCCGCTACCGATACCAATCGTTCGAAAGTTCGAGACATGTTGGGTTCGTTTTTGTTTCGTGGGGATGATGTAGAGAAAAAAGTTAAAGTGCTTTCTGGTGGCGAACGCAACCGCCTGGCCTTGTGTAAATTGTTGTTGCAGCCCATTAATGTTCTGGTGATGGATGAGCCCACCAATCACTTAGACATCAAATCTAAAAATGTACTGAAAGCGGCCTTGAAAAAGTTTGAAGGCACGTTGCTGTTGGTTTCTCACGACCGTGATTTCTTGCAAGGGATGTCTAATATTGTCTATGAATTCAAAGACCAAAAGATAAAAGAATATTTGGGCGATGTAAATTTCTTCCTAGAACAACGCAACATGGAAAATATGCGTGAGGTGGAGAAAAAAGACGCGGTACAAAAAGCACAACCGCAGACCAATTCAAAAATGTCTTACGATGACCAGAAAAAAGGGAAAGCCCTGCAAAATCGGTTGAGTAAAATTGAAAGCCAAATCAAGCAATTGGAAATTGACATTCAGCACGACGACAAAGCCTTGGCCTCCAATTACGACAAGCACATAGAAGATGCCTCATTTTTTATGGCCTACAACAAAAAGAAAAAAGAATTAGATCAGTTGTTGGAAGACTGGGAAGCCGTACAATTAGAAATTGACAGCGCAAGCTAACTTTATTTGAACGGATGCCGTTCGTGCCACTTGATTTCGGGTTGTAAATACGTAAAAATCCATTTCATGAAATAGTTCAAAACAGGATTGCGGTGTTTGATGAACCCAAACATTGCAATTGGTTTTGCGCCCACCGAACTCTTTATTTCTAGTGCAGTTCTTGCTAATATTAGTTCTTTCGATTTGTTCTGGATAGCAAATTCTACCATGTCATACAGCATATTCAAATACAGCAATTTTTGTTTTTGAACTTCTTCATCATAACCCAAGAAATAGGTGTCAACCGCCTCGCCATTTTTTATTAGCGTGCTAAACCCAATCAGTTTGTCTTGGTCAAAATACCCATACAAACAAAATGCCTCCCCCAAATTTTTCTTCAAATCATAGAAGTGCCTGGAGTGTAAGAAAAAGGTATTAAAGGGCGCATTTTTGGCAACATTATAATACAATTCGTGCAATTTAATCTCTTGCTCATCCAGGTCTTCAAGGCTAAAGGGTCGTTTTGTGAGCTGTCCCCCTTTTTTGCGTGCACGTTTCCATTGATCGCGGTATTTTTTTTGTAACGCATTGACATAATCCTCCTCTGAAACCCAATCTTTAGGTAAAGTGAATACCATATTGGGTTGAATAGTAAATGAGTAGAATGATCTAAAATAGTTGGCAGCAACTTGGTTGAACTCCGTGACATAAAAATCTTTTAGAATTTGAATGTGTATAGAAATACCCTCATCTTGTAAGGTTTCAACCAACATATTCGCTGCTTTTGCCAGCATCTCAAACTGTAAATCAGGACCAACAGACGATTTAAATGCCCAGCCATTTTCGCCGGTGAGCATATTGTTTCCAATAATTAAAACGTTTGAGGCCAAATTTCGGAACACAAAATTTCGCACGCTTGTTTTGACACATTGATCGCGTTCACCAAAGGAGTAAAGTTTATATAAATCAAGGTATTGGGCGATTCCAATTCCAATTAAGTCATCCTCTTCATAAAAACCAATAAAAAAACAGCACATATTACTAGGTGCCGAGTTTTTTGTGATTTCGAGATAAGATTTAGATAGAAAAAGAGTTGAAGCCGCTATTTCATTCCAAGTTGAGGGAAGTTCAAGGGTATTCCGGTAAATTTCAATCTTGAATGTAGCGTTCAATTTTTTTTTCGCAAAGATAGATTAATTAAATGGCCAACCGCAAATGATGCCGCCCATTACCATACAACTTACTACCCAAAACCCACCAGCAATGAGTGTGTATTTGAAGCTGCGCTTTTCGTGCAAAGCGCTAGTGCCTATTATAGGCAACGCAAATAACAATCCTGCCAAAAATCCGTGTATTGCACCATGCCTGAAGGTGCGAAAGGCATTGCCATAATCGGCCATAAAATCGGTATAGGAGCTCTTTGCTATAGTTGCATCGCCACCCACCATGCCCAGAGCGCCAAATTGATGAATGGTGAGCGATTGTAGAATAAACGCAATAAAAAAAGCGTAAATAAAAGAAAGTCCAAGTGTTTTCATCAAGTTACCGGCCTTTACATCTGCATAGTTCAAGCCCGCTTCTTTCATCCAAATGCTGCCAAATACTTTTGGGTTATACCAGATAAAACCAACAATAAGTGATGAAAATGCTGCGGTGAGAAGGGCCAAAAGATTAAAGTCCATATTTTTTTCTTTAAGGTTAATAAACCAAATGTAGTCAATTAGATTTAAAATTAAACTGTAATTATTACTCATATTACGGAATCGAACGGGGCTTGTCTATTTATTAATTTGTAAGAAAATTACATAATAAAAATATAAAAAATTGTATTTCATCGATTTTATTTGCCTATCATCGATGTTGCGCATACTTTTACCCCGTATTAAAAAAACAGCATCTGTGTTGTCCCAAATCGACCAGATGTAATTCAAAAAAATAAAATTAACCTACTCATGAAAAATAAAATTACACTCATCATCACCTTATTTGCTTCTGTAAGCCTTTTTGCCTCAGTATCCCCTAAAGAAAAAGAAGCACTACTCAATTTATACCAAGCCACCAATGGAGCCCAATGGTCTAAAACATGGAACTTGGATGCGCCAGTCAACACTTGGTTTGGTGTGGTTCTTAAAAATGACAAAGTAATAAGTGTAGACCTTTCTAACAATCATTTGGTAGGGGAACTTCCCGCTTCGGTTACTGATTTAGTGTATTTGCAAAAACTAAATTTGTTCCGCAACGAAATTAGCGGTGTACTTCCTTCCTCTATTTCTAATTTGAAAGACTTGAAATATTTGAATTTGAGTTTCAACAAATTGTCTGGAACAATTCCTTCACAACTAGGAGATTTGAGTAAGCTGCAATCGGTAGAATTGTTCATGAACGATCTGTCGGGTTCTATTCCTGCTCAACTAGGGAATCTAAAGCAACTTAAAGTTTTGTCTTTGTTTAACAACGACATATCGGGTACAATTCCAAGCACAATTTACGAATTGAAATCGTTGCGCGTCTTGTTGTTGAACAGCAATAAATTAACGGGAAAATTAAGTAAAGAAGTTGCAAATTTAACTGCATTAGAAAACTTAAGTTTGTTCGAAAACAATATGGATGGTCAAGTTCCTTTTGATTTGGAGCAATTGCCTAAACTAAAAGAAATGAACATTTCGTACAATAATTTTAGCGGTGCAGTTTCTAGAAACTTAGCACAATTAGATACCTTAAACATGACAATGATAAATCAATCCGGATTAGCGGTAGTGCTTCCGGTGGTTGATAAAACTTCGGCCTTAGCTGACGAAGATTAGTTTTTGTAAATAATTAATTGGTTTAAATAAATGGTTTGCCACCGACGAAAGTTGGTGGTTTTTTTTGTAGTATTGGTAAAGACAAAATCCTCGATTAGCTATGCGTATTAGATTGGTTTTATTCGTTTTTATTTACTGTGGTTGTGCCAATGCGCAGCTGAGTGTACTCACTTGGAACATACAAAATCTGGGTAAATCCAAATCTGATACCACGATTGACTGTATTGCCAATACTGTAAAACCCTATGATTTGCTTGCCATACAAGAAGTGGTAGCTGGCAATGGTGGAGCGCAAGCGGTAGCTCGCTTGGCCGATGCCTTAAACAGAAAGGGCTATAAATGGGAGTATTGCATTAGCGACCCCACACAAACTACTGGCGGAACTACCGAGCGCTATGCCTTTTTATGGAAGCCCAGTCGAGTAAAATGCATCGGAAAGGCTTGGTTAGAAAAGCAGTTTGCCCAACAAATAGAGCGAGAACCCTATATGGCCACATTTGATTTTGGAGGTAAACAACTCACTTTGGTTTCCTTTCATGCAGTTCCCAAATCCAAACAACCAGAACATGAAATTAAACTCTTGTCACAGGTAACAAAAGAATACCCAAACTTGAATCTCGTTTTTTTGGGTGATTTTAATTGTCCACAATCCAACAGCGTGTTTACTAACTTCCGAAAATTAAATTACCAATCGGTTTTGGTGAATCAAAAAACCTCCTTGAAACGCAGTTGTAAAAACGGCAATTGCTTGGTTTCAGAATACGATAATATTTTTTATGCCACCCGCAAACTTAAACGCATCAATTCATTTGTAGTTCCCTTCTACACGAGCTTCGATAACTTGTCCTTGGCCAAAAAAGTTTCGGATCATATTCCGGTTGTAGCTCAGTTTTCGTTTAATTAATTTATAATCAGCACAGTACGAATCGTTTATTTTTTATCTATTTAACTTGTAAGTATTAATATTGGTTGTATATTTGCCCTCGAAACAGCGCGGGATAGAGCAGTAGGCAGCTCGTCGGGCTCATAACCCGAAGGTCACAGGTTCGAGTCCTGTTCCCGCTACTAAGAAAGCCATTCAGCAATGAGTGGCTTTTTATTTATATTTTTTGCACTCGTGCTCATATCCGCCGCGGCGGACACAGGTTCTGGATTTGTCCACGACAAAACAGCAATGAGTGGCTTTTTATTTATAATTTAAATGTTTTTTGTACTCGGGCTCATATCCGCCGCGGCGGACACAGGTTCTGGATTTGTCCACGACAAAACAGCAATGAGTGGCTTTTTATTTATAATTTAAATGTTTTTTGTACTCG
>CANKLE010000015.1 GCA_947483075.1 Flavobacteriaceae bacterium
AAAGTTACGAACGAAGTAGTTGGTAGGTAAGACAGCACAAATGAAAAGAGTATGCTTATATGCTGAGAAGGAGTTGTTGCCTCATGGATTTAGAAATAGGTAATTCCTGTAGGCCAATAAAAATAGAATTGATTTCTATTTTGGTTATGTATTTAATCTGAACAATATAGGTTCTATTTATTTTTACAAATAATTGCGCAGGGAGCAAATTCATGATTTCTTGAGTTGTAGCGCGCACCACAATTATTTTTCCCGATTTAAGGTACACATCCATGTAGATGTGATCATTTTTTATAAATATAATCTCGTCAAGGATAATTTTCTCATAGGCCCTACCTACTTTCAATACAATCTCTTTGGGTTGAGTTGCACCGCTGCTCTGTTGTGCATTGTAATTATTCCAACCAATTTCTATAGCCGAAAAAATATCGTTTTGTGAAAAGGGTTTTACCAAATAAGCTAAAGGTTGATTGGCTTTGGCTCGATTTAGGGTAGCCGCATCGCTATTGGCGGTGATAAAAATAAAAGGAGTACCCCAACGTTGTTTAATTTCGGCGGCCAAATCAATGCCGTCTTTTGGAGTGCCTAAGTTGACGTCTAGTAAAACCAAATCGGGTAAAGTAGTTGCAAGCAAATCTATAGCCGTAGAATACCCCCCGGCAATTCCTACTGATTCATAGCCCAATTTTTTCAGGGCCAATTCGATGGTGTTGGCAATGATCATTTCGTCTTCTACAATAGCAATCCGTATTTTTTTCATATTGAACTACTTTCTATGTTTACTTCTGAATTGAAAATTGAATGGTAAATACAGTTCCGTTTTCATTGGAGTGGTTTACCGTTCCACCTATTTGTTGGGTGAGTCCTTTTACCAATCGAAAACCCAAACTGCTGGTGGTCTCAAAAATAGTTGATAAAAAACCTGGGCCGTTATCTTGGTAAAGCAATTCATAATAGCCCTCTTTTTTTGTGCTAATTTGAATTGAAATCAAAGTATCTGTTGAGGGATTTACTGCATGCTTGTAGGTATTCGTAATTAGTTCGTTAACCACTAAACCCATGGGTATGGCCGTATCTATAGGCAAATAGGTTACTGGATTATTAATATTGAATCGTACTTTTCTTTGTTGATTTTCAAACATTTCTGCTACTTTACTCACTAAATCTTGTATGAACAAACTAAATTCTATTTCGCCAAAATGATCATTTTGGTACAAATTATGGTGTATCAATGCAATACTATTCACCCGGGTTTGTCCTTCGGTGAGGGCCTTTTTGGCATTTTCATCGGCGAGTTGCTCTTTTTGCATTTCGAGCAAGCCGCTTATAATTTGCAAATTGTTTTTCACCCGATGATGAATCTCAGCAAGCAATAATTCTTTGTCTGACAATGCTTTTTTAAGGTCTATCGTTCGGTTGGCCACTTTGAGTTCGAGCTTTAAGTTTTCGCGCGCAAATTTCTTTGTACGGTACCGTATAATTCCTAAAATAAAAGCTAAAATCAAGAAGATTCCTAACACAATAAACCACGTTTCAAAGTAAAATGGTTTGAGCACCTGCAAAGGAATAGTTATAATTTTTTTAGACCATTGCCCGTTATCCAATTGTGCTTTAATCTGTAAATTATAATTGCCATAGGCAAGGCCACTCAGCCGCAACGAATTTTGTTCGATGTAATTCCATTGGCCCTCACTCCCTTCTAATTTGTAGGCATATTGGTGCCTGCGTTGCTCAAAATCCAATAACTGAAATTGAACATTCAGTACAGTGGTTCCGGGAGAAAATTCAATTTTTTTGGTGCGCTTGAACTCGGGTATACAATCGACAAATTTTTTTTGTTTGTCTACAAATTTTTCTGCTGTTAGCAATTGTAGGTTGGGCTCTTTGCTATATTTGAGTGAAACTAATTCAGCTGGATTGAATGAGTTAATTCCATCCATTCCTCCAAAATACAAATTACCATCCAAATCTTTAAAGGAAGAAATTCGATTGAATTCGTTATGCGATAAGCCATCTTTTGTAGTGTAAATAGCAGTGGCATGCGTTTTGGTATTAAACCGCGTTAAGCCATTGTAGGTGCCAATCCATAAGTTATGAAACTGATCGAGCTCCATACGAAACAAAACCATGTCAGACAATCCATCATTAATTGTATATTGAATGATTTTGGGCGGGATTAATTTACTGCTAAACAAACAACAAAAAAGCCCTTCCCCATTGGTAGCAATCCACCAATTTCCCTGCTGGTCTAGGAGTAAATCATAGATGCTTTCGCAGGGCAAATAATGTAATTTATCTTTGGCAAATTTTCCCCAATACTCAACGATTTTTTGGTTTTGATCAAGTCTATATACTCCATTTTCGGCAACTGCCAACGTTTGTTTGTTTTGCAACTGAATAAATCTATATACGTTGTATGGTTTTGGCCATTTTGCATTAATAGATCTGCATCTAGTTTTGGTTTTATTTGCGATTGAATAGAGTTCTATTCCGTTTGTTCGTCCCAAAAATAGCTTGTCTTTAGAAGCCAATGCCATTGACCAAATCTCACTATCTTGTTTGTCATAAAAATTTTGGAAGCTTTCTGTTTGGGTATCAAAAATATTCACCGAATAACCACCAAGGTAAAGCAGTTTATCTTTTTTTAAAAAAGAATACAGCAACTGATTATTAAATCGGATATGGGTTTTGGTTTTGGTTTGGGGTTTTGCATAACAAAAATCTGACCACGTATTGGCGTAAATTGTTTGGCCATGCTTTCCCCGGTTATGATCTAAATAGATGCCTCTAATTTGGTTATTTATTATGGATGAATCTTGAGCACGTGTGAAATATTGCGTGAAATAATTTTTATTGGTTCGAAGTTGATATATTCCTTCGGTTGTACACAACCAATTATCTCCTCTCACATCGGTATACAGATACACTACTCCAAAATTAGTTTTATCAAAATATTCAGTAGATTTTAAAACTAATTTTTCTTTAGAATTATGCACAAAATACACACCTTGAGTCGCCTCGTATTTGATGTAATCCTTATTGGTTTTATTGGCTATATATCGCCATTTTATGTTCGAGAGTGAATTTGTATTTTTAGTTTGAGAATCACTACTTTTTTGGTTTGAATGGGTTGTAGGAATTGTATAAATTCTTTTTTGATTGGTTATACTATTGTACAACACATAGGTATTGCATTTGGTGAATATTGCATTTTGAGCAATTATTTCTTTATAGTTTTTTGGGAGTTCAGTAGAATAACAGTAATAGCTGGGATGGCCTATAAAATTAATAAGTTGAGCTTGGTTAGTTAATATAGGATTGTTAATAGTATACACATAAATATCTAGTGTTTGTCTAGATTCTATTGCACTTCCTGGCAGAGCTAAGCATTTTGTGTAAAGTTTATTTTTATCTAATTTCCATATCTCAAAAGGCATTGAAGTAAAAAAATACAAATTATTTTGGGAGTCATTTTGAATGTTTATGATCCTTTCGGCTTTAAATGGCATTCGGGCAAATACATGCGACAGCTTGCAAAAAGTATAGGTATTTAGATCTAAAACTTGGATTTCAATCTTATAGTTTTGTTCATTGTTGTTTGTAATAAAATGTACAAATAGATGATTGTCCTCATCTACTGTTAATTTAAAGATGTTATTGTTGAGCAATCCAAAACTATGTTTGGTAAACAATTTAAATTGATTTCCATCATATCGATACAAACCATTTTTGCTAGCAAACCACATAAATCCATTTTTATCTTCAACTGCACATGATATTTGCCTGGCATTTAGCCCTTCGTTAAATGAAAAATGTTTAATGCTGATGATTTCATTGTCAAAGACTGATGAAAAGGATTGTTGAGCAGTTGTATGCGTGGTATAAAAAAGAGTAAAAAGCACAAGAGACCAAAAATAAAATATGATTTTTGGTTGCGTAAATTCGGGGTTTTTATTTTTAATTAAACAACTAAAATTCAAAATAAGTAGCATTTAGAAGTGGGTAAATATATATGATTTAAAAATTCAATCCTATTTTGCATTAACTTCTAGCTTCTCTCGTCTTATATCGTTGTCGGTTCTCGGTTGTCCATTATGGGTGGTAGGTTGTAGGTGGTAGGTTGTAGGTATGTTCTTAGAACTGTCTTTCATCTCAGATCTATTCGTCTATAATCTTATACCTTTCTCGGTTAACTTCCAACTTCCCACTTCCAGCTCCCAGCTTCAAACTCCCCACTTCCAACTTCCCACTTCCAGCTCCCCACTCCCCACTCATCCAAAAGCTAAAAGCTAATAGCTGACAGCTAAATCATTTTTTCGTACTATTGTAACACACCAAATAACAACCTATGAATTTCAAAAAAATCACCGATTCCGAAACGACCATTACCGAACTCATGTTGCCTTCGTATGCCAATTTTGGTGGAAAAGTACACGGAGGAATTTTACTTTCGCTCATGGACAAAGTGGCGTATGTTACGGCCACCAAGCACTGTGCCAGTTATTGTGTAACAGTAGCGGTAGATGGTGTGGAGTTTTTGAATCCGGTAGAAGTGGGCGATTTGCTTTCGTTGAAAGCTTCGGTAAACTATGTGGGAAATACTTCAATGATTATTGGCATTCGCGTAGAAACCTTGAATCCCAAAACAGGAATTGCGCAACACACCAACTCCTGTTATTTTACCATGGCCGCCAAAGACGACGACGGCAAATTGATCGCTGTTCCGGGATTGGCCATAGAAACAGAAACCCAATTGCGCAGATTTTGCGAGGGAATAGAATTGAAGAAATTGGCCAAGCAAAAAAGAGCTTTACTCAAATCAAACTTAACCCATTTATCGGTCTCGGCATTGAGAGCTATTTGTTTATCCGAAAAATGCAGTATTTCGAATAAACTCGACTCATAATGTTTAAATTTGAAGCGAACTTTAAGGATACGATTACCAACTTAAACCTCACTAGGATATGTTTTATTTATTAATCGATGACGACGCCATTTATAATTTTGTTCATGCAAAGATTATTAAACAACTCGATGAGGCAGCCGAACTAGTAGATTTTACTAGCGGTTCGGAGGCATTACTGTTTATCGAGGAACGATTCAGTTCGGAAAAAGCAGAACCTACTGTTGTATTTCTAGATCTTACAATGCCCGAACTGAGCGGTTTTGAATTACTGGATGCCCTACAAGACTTGCCCTCAGATTGGACATCAAAAATGTCTATTTACATCATAACATCTTCCTTGAGTGAAAAGGATGTGCAAAAATCAAAAGAATACCCGGTAATTAAAGGATATATAGGAAAACCCTTGTCGTTTGATCGACTCAAAGAAGTAATAAAATTCGAAAAGAAACGCTAATTTAAGGCAAACGTACTTCGCCTTTCCACTCCATAAAACCACCCATTAAATTGTAGGCATTTGCAAATCCGAGTTGGTTTAGAATAGCACAAGCTTGCGCGCTTCTCCCTCCTGCTTTGCAATAGACATAGATATTTTTGGTTTTGTTTAATTCGTCTACTTGGTAGATGAATCCCTGACCTTTATAAATATCGATTAAAATTGCATTGGGAATAATACCTTGGGCACATTCTTCTGCTGTGCGCACATCTAATACAATTGCCTGTTCATCACTAGCCAATTGACTAGCCCATTCTTCTTGGGATAAATTCATAAACTAATTTTTTTTCAAAAATAAAACAAAATTGGATTCAAACGCTACTTCTTTCTGTTTGCGACGCACATCCAATTAGTTTACAAAAATTTAACCTGTTGCCTATTGTTTATTTAAAAAAGACTAATACATTTGTACATACAACAATTGTACGGTAAACAATGAAGGCACAAACCCAAATCCCGACTCCGATTGTGTTACCCAAAAAAACGGTAATCAATATTCTGCATACGCAAAATATGCTGGTGGAAAGGTTTAACGAAATTCTTAAACCATTCGAACTATCGGTCGAGCAATTTAATGTGTTGCGCATTCTTCGGGGTCAGAATGGAAATCCAACCAATATGTGTTTAATTCAAGAACGCATGATTTCTAAAACCAGCAATACTACCCGTATCGTTGATAAATTAGTAGCCAAAGCATTAGTGACTCGCGAAATTTGTCCGCACAACAGACGAAAAATGGAAGTGCTTATTACGGCAAAAGGAAACGACTTGCTGCAGCTAGTCGATCCAAAAATAGAAGGATATGAACAAGGTTTACTGGGCAATCTCTCTGTTTCTGAAGCCGAACAACTCAATGCCTTACTTGAAAAATATAGAAATCAACATTAATTTAAAACCCAAAACATGAATACATTTATTGAAAGTCAAAATTGGAGATACGCCACAAAACGATTTGATGCCAGCAAAAAAATATCCGATAGCGACCTTAACATCCTAAAAGAAGCCATACGCTTAACTGCTTCTTCTATGGGTTTGCAACCGTATAAAGTACTTATTATTGAGAACCCCTCCTTGCGCGCTCAGATTCAACCCGCCGCCTATGGACAAGCGCAAACTGTCGATGCATCTCATTTGTTTGTTTTGGCCAGTGAGCACAAAATTGGAGCGTCAGAAGTAGAAGCCTATATATCAACTATTGCCAATACACGTGGGGTGAGTCTAGAAGCATTGTCTGGATTTCACAATATGGTTCTAAATACTTTGACAAATATGGACGACAAAACCAAAGAAAACTGGACTGCCAAACAGGTCTATTTGGCCTTGGGTAACCTGCTCAACGCAGCAGCCGATTTGCGCATTGATGCCACACCCATGGAAGGTTTTGATCCCTATGCTGTAGATACTATTTTAGGATTGCAAGAAAAAGGACTGCATGCCGTTGCCCTGGCAACCTTAGGATACCGACATATTGATGACAAACAACAACACCTCACCAAAGTGAGAAAAAGCCAAGACGATTTATTTATTACGCTTTAATTTTAACCCTTTTAACAAACAAATTTTATGAAAAAGATTGCTTTATTACTTATTGCGCTTGTAACTATTAGCGCTACCAATGCCCAGACCAAAAAAATCAAACCCGAATTGAGTAGCATCACTTGGTTGGGTAAAAAAGTTACCGGACAACACGAAGGAACAATTGCCTTTACTAGCGGAAGTTTAACTTTCAAAGCAAAAAAAGTAGTGGGCGGTACTTTTACTGTAAATATGAAATCATTGGCCTCTACTGATTTAACTGGCGAATGGAAAGACAAATTAGAAGGTCATTTAAAATCGGATGATTTCTTTGGAACGGATGCTTTTCCAACAGCCACCTTGGTATTCAATAAAATAATTGCGTTGAGTGCCACAACCTATACAGTAACCGCCGATTTAACGCTAAAAGGAAAAACAAATCCGGTAACCTTTACTTTGGTAACTTCGGCTACTGGTGCTACTGCAGATGTAAAAATCAACCGTGCTAAACACGACGTAAAATATGGTTCCGAAACTTTCTTGGGTAGCCTAGGAGATAAAGCCATCTATGATGATTTTGATTTGAAAATCAAATTGGTTTTCTAATTAAAACTAAAATTGGTTATGCAAAAAACACTCCTTTTTGGGGTGTTTTTGTTTTTATATTCTACTTTAGCATTCGAAAAAATAACTCCATTGCGCACTACAAATCATCTCGTTATCATCGACAATTACGACAGTTTCACCTTTAATTTGGTGCATTACTTCGAAGGACTGGGCTGCCAAGTTACTGTTTTTCGAAACGATCAATTTGAGCTCGATGAGTTGGCTGATTTTGAAGCCATTGTACTCTCCCCAGGTCCGGGATTGCCAAAAGATGCGGGACTTACTATGCAGGTATTGCATGCCTACGCTACTTCAAAAAAAATATTAGGCATCTGTTTAGGTCATCAAGCGATAGGGGAATTTTTTGGGGCTACTTTAGAAAATTTAAAAACGGTGGTTCACGGAACTGCAACCGAACTTATACTGAAGAATCCTACCGAGAAACTGTATCAAAATTTACCATCAACTATAGAAGTTGGCCGTTATCATTCTTGGGCCATTTCGCCAACTGCATTTCCTAATTGCTTATCCATTACAGCCGTTGACAAGCTAGATTGTATATTATCAGTCAAACATAATGTGTATGATATAACTGGAATTCAATACCATCCGGAAAGCATATTAACTCCTCATGGAAAGACTATTTTGACCAATTGGTTGGCCAATTAATTTTTTTATTTCAATTACATTGAGGTACCCTAAATTTAACATTTATTCGCTATTCATTTGTTACCTTTGGCCTCGATTTAAAACGACTTGCTCTATTCAATTATCGAATTAATCTAATGAAACACCTCTTCTATTTTACCCTACTCTTGGTTGGAATTTCGAGTTCGCAAGCACAGCAAAAAATAAGTATGTCTATTCATGATGCGGTTCAGCTGGCGCTTGAAAAAAGCAGTCAGGTGGGTTTGGCCAAAGCCAAAAAAGCGACCAAAGGCTTGGAGTTGGCTGCTGTAAAAAACAACCAATATCCCGATTTGAAATTATCGGGTCAATATTTGCGACTTACGAATGCCGACATCAACCAAAAAAGAAATAGTTCGCAAACCACCACCAGCGGAAGTGCACCGCAAGTAAACCAACTGCTATTGGGTCAACTCAATATGACCTTGCCGCTTTTTTCTGGCTTTAAATTAAAAAACAGCATCGAAGCCGCATCCCAATTGTACCAAGCCGAGATAGAATCTGAAGCATTTACTTCTGAAGCCATAGCGCTTCAAGTCATTGAACATTATGCGGCTTTATATAAAGCTCAAAAATCGGTTGAATTGCTAAAAGAAAGCAAAAAAAGCAACGAACAACGGGTGCTTGATTTTACCGGGATGGAACAAAACGGGCTGATCGCCAGAAACGATTTACTGAAAGCGCAGTTGCAGGTTTCAAAAGTCGATTTGGCCTTGGTTGAAGCCGAAAAAAATGTGAATTTGATTAATTATTATTTGGTAAATCTACTCAAATTAGAGGCCAATACTCAACTCCTAGTGAGTCCTGAAAACATTGATCCTAAGTTATTTAGCTATACAGTTCTTCCGGAATCAGCCGCCTTAACTACCCGAAAAGATTTACAGTCTGTACAGTATCTAGAAAAAGCACAAGCCGCCCAGATTAAACTCACCAAAGGCAATTATTACCCTTCTGTTGGGTTTACCGCCGGTTATATCGGGTTGAATTTAGAAAATGTAGTTACGGTGCAAAACGCCATAAATTTTGGTTTGGGCCTTTCTTATAATTTCAGTTCCCTGTTCAAAAACGGAACCGATATTGCAGTGGCCAAAAGCAAAGCCAAAGAGATCCAGAAGCAAAAAGAATCCTTGACCGACGCCATTAAAAACGAATTAATGAAGGCCAAAGAAGAATACGAATTGGCGGTAAAACAAGATAAGGTATACACCGAAGCAGAAACCCAAGCGGGCGAGAACTTCCGCATTGTAAAAGACAAATACGACAACGGACTTTCTAATACCAATGACTTGCTCGAAGCCGATGTAGATCAACTCACCTCAAAAATAAACGAAGCCTACGCCAAAGCCAATGTGGCACTCAAATATTATGAATGGCTGCATGCTTCAGGCCAATTATTGGACACCTTTTCTTTTTCAAAAAACTAAACGCATATTTCATGAAAACTAAACAAACAAACAAGAAATTTATCCTCATATTTTCCGTGTTATTTATTTTGGGCGGAGGTTATGGCACCTATAAATATGTCTATTCCTTATACCACGAAACTACTGACGATGCGCAGATCGAAAAAAACATGAGCCCTATCATCCCAAAGGTTTCGGGTTACATTACCAAAGTTTATGTAGACGACAATGCCTATGTAAAAAAAGGCGATACTTTATTTACCATCGAAAATCGAGATTACAGCCTCAAAGTACAAGACGCCGCGGCTGCTTTGGCTGCTGCAGAAGGTAGTTTAGAAGCCTCCAAAGCCGATGTGAGTGGAATGAAAGCTTCTATTTCGGCCTCGGATGCCAATCACAGTTCGGCCCAAAATTCGATCGAAAGTGCACAAATCAAATTGCGTCGTTCGACTAATGATTTTGAGCGTTATGCCAATTTGTATAAAAACCGTTCGATTACCAAACAACAATTTGAACAAGCCGAAGCGGCCAAACAGGAAGCCGAAAGCCAATTAAAAATCGTAAAAGAACAAGAACGCGCCAGCAATTACCAAAAATCGATGATGGAATCAAAAACCACCGTGACGCAAAAACAAAGTATGGTAGCAGCGGCCAATATAAATCGGGCACAAGCCATGCTCGAGGTAGCCAAAATGAATTTGGAATACACTGTGGTTACTGCTGCGATTGATGGACAAGTTTCTAAAATTGCCATTCAACCGGGGCAATTGGTGCAAGCCGGACAATCTTTGTTTTACCTCATTAACAACGACGAAATTTGGGTTACAGCCAATTTTAAAGAAACCCAATTGGCTCATATGGTTGTTGGTCAAAAAGTAACGGTGCACATTGATGCTTTTCCCGGCGATAATTTTGAGGGCAGCGTTACTTCTTTTTCTCCGGCTACTGGCGCCCGATTTTCGCTTTTACCTCCTGATAACGCGACTGGAAATTTTGTGAAGACCATTCAACGTTTGCCTGTTAAAATAAATTTATCGAATAAATTCAATACCGAAAAACTCAAATTAATTCGCCCTGGTATGAATGTAACCGTCGATGTGCATTTGCAATAATAGAACTCTTCCCTTTTTATGGTCGTTGCTGAAGATTTAGTTGAATATGGATTTCGGAGGGTAATTATCACCATTACCGCGGTAATGTGTGCCTTATTAGAAATAGTAGACACCACCATTGTCAATGTGGCACTCACCAATATGCGCGGTAGCTTGGGGGCTACACTTACCGATGTGGCCTGGGTGATTACTGCCTACGCCATTGCCAATGTAATTGTGATTCCCATGACCAGTTGGCTGTCGCAACAGTTTGGCCGACGCAATTATTTTGCCGTGTCGATCATCATCTTTACTACCGCTTCTTTTTTGTGTGGCAATGCCTCAACCATTTGGGAATTAGTCGCTTACCGATTCATACAAGGCTTGGGTGGTGGCGCGCTTTTAGTTACTGCACAAACCATTATCACCGAAAGTTATCCCGCTGCCAAACGCGGAATGGCTCAAGCTATTTATGGCATGGGCGTAATTGTAGGACCTACCTTGGGTCCACCTTTAGGGGGTTATTTGGTCGAGCATTTTTCTTGGCCCTATATTTTTTACATCAACATTCCCTTAGGAATTATCGCCACTTTTTTAACCTTAACTTTTGTGCGAAGCCCGCAGTATGGAATAAAACTCAAAGCCAATCAAGTCGATTGGTTGGGCATGGGCCTCTTGATTGCATTTATAGGTTCCTTGCAATTTGTTTTGGAGCACGGACAACAAGACGATTGGTTTGAAGACCATTTGATAACCAGTTTAAGTATTGTTTCTTTGGTGGGCATGCTTTTGTTCGTGTGGCGCCAACTCACCTACGAACATCCCATTGTTAATTTGAGTGTTTTAAAAGATCAAAATTTACGGATTGGGGTAATTATGAGTTTTATATTAGGTTTTGGCTTATACAGTTCTACGCTAATTATTCCCATATACACCCAATCTATTCTGGGATGGACCGCAACCGATGCCGGATTATTGTTGATCCCTGGCTCATTGACTACGGCTTTCATGATGCCCATCATCGGGAATATGATACAAAAAGGAGTACCCCAAAGCTACATGGTAGCCATTGGATTTTTAGTGTTTTTTCTTTTTACCTTATTCATGCACAATGCGATGACACCTGATACCGGCGAAGAACATTTGTTTTGGGGATTAATTCTACGCGGTGTGGGACTGGGCTTGCTCTTTGTGCCCATTACCACTTTATCTTTATCTACCTTAAAAGGAAAACACATTGGCGAAGGTGCCGCTTTTACAGGCATGTTACGCCAATTGGGCGGATCGTTTGGGGTGGCCATTGTTACTACCTTAATAACCCGATTTACCCAACAACACCGAGTACAAGTGATCGCGCACTTAGACGGATCTAAACTCAATGTCCAGGAACGGGTATCGCAACTTCAAAATGGATTTATAGCCAAAGGGTTTTCACCCAATGAAGCCCAAAACAAAGCCTACCAAGTACTCGATTTTATGGTCATGAAACAAAGTACTGTGCTGTCCTATATGGATATCTTTATGTATTTGGGGATATTATTCTTGCTTTGTATCCCGGTGATTTTGTTTATCAAAAAATCGAAAAAAGAAGTAGATTTAAGCGAAGCCATGCATTAAAAAAGGCCGTTAAAAAACGACCTTCTAAGCAAGTTACATGACTTTAATTTTTTGCTTGGTGATTTTAGGAACACCCATTTTGTGAACTAATATCCCCGTTGATTTGAGTTGCACATAGGCTTTGGTTACATACAAAAACCCTTTGTAATCATTCGACTCTCCCCACGAATTTTTTACTTTGTAGTATTCTTTTCCGTTTTGATCTTTGGCCACACCCACAATTTGCATCGCATGATCATCGGTTGTAGTCAAATTATATAATCCTTCCAATCGCAAGTCTTCGGTTACTTTTTTCTCGGCAGTTGGGCCATCAAATAAGGTCTTTTTTTGTTCTGGACTGATGTTGTTCAAGTCTAAATCGGGAACAAAAGCCACCCCATTTTTCCAACTGAAATAAGGTTCGGATACATCGGCCGACCAAGCAATCGTAAACCCTTTAGATAAGGCATAATCAACAATATCGGTAAGTTCGGTCATCGGTACGTTGTACACTAAATCGTAATTCCAATTATCGGGCACCGGCAAGACAATTTTATCATAATACGGGCTGTCTTTGTAATTGGTAAATTCCAAATAATCAGCAGGATCAATGCCCACTACCTCTTTGGCAAAGGTTTTGGGTGTATACGATTTGCCTTCATAAACAAAGGTTTCTGGTAATTTGCCTAATTTCTCATCCATGTAGGCATTAACGTCTTGCACCCAAGAAGGGTTTTTACTCGGATTTTTTACATAGGCATCCAAGATAGCTTTAAATCCGTCTTGAAATTCACTCGATTTTACTACCCCTTTGCCATAATCTTCTAAGGTATAGGCTTGTTGTGGCATGGCGCCATTTTTGCGAAAAATATTCAACACATCGTGGGTTTCTCCCCCATCGCCCAAGCCCAAGTTGCCGTTAAACAACACAAAATTTCGGGCCTTTCCCAAATAGACTTGACGGGCCGTAAAAATCTCAGCCAAATCAACCGGCTTTTTGCCGTTACGAATCATTTCGGTTTCCAAGAACGAATTGCCCGAATAACTCCAACAAGTTCCTGCAGATCCCTGACTTTTTACCGAAGTAGTAGGCAAATTGATTACTTCTTTGAATTCGAATTTAGAATTTAAAGACGCGTTATTGATTACTTTTTTTATCAACTCGTCTTGAGCAAATAAACTCACCGAACTCAACAAGCCCAGTACTAGCCAACTTTTTCTGATCATATTTTATGTATTTAATGTATGTATTATTGAATAAAATCTTGTACTCTATCGCGTAAACACCAATCGTTTCTCGGAAGATTGGTTGGCATCAAACTGATACCCTCCAGCTGTAAACCCCTTCATGTCCTCTAGGGTTTTGGCCTGAGAATCAATTAGATATCGAGCCATCATGCCGCGGGCTTTTTTGGCAAAAAAACTAATCATCTTGTATTGGCCTTGGTGAAAATCATAAAAATCGGCAGTAACCAATTCCGTTTTAAATGCTTTCGCATCCAATACCGAGAAATATTCTTTACTCGCCAAATTAACCAACAATTCGCCTGCTGCCAATTCGGCACGCAAGGCTTTGGTGAGTTTGGTCTTCCAGAATTCATATAAATTTTTAGACTTCCCAATGGGTAAGCTGGTTCCCATTTCTAAGCGGTATTCCTGTATCAAATCAAAGGGCTTCAACATTCCGTATAAGCCGGATAAAATTCGCACTTGGTTTTGCGCCAAGTCAAACGAAGTTTCGGGCAAGGTATAGGCATCAAAACCAGTATACACATCGCCAGCAAAAGCATAGAGTGCCGAGCGTGCAGTTGAAGGGGTAAACGGTTGGTGCCAGGCCATATTTCGCTCCTTGTTGAGTTGGGCCAATTTGATCGAAAGGTCCATTAAATCCGCTAAATCTTGTGCCGATTTTTTTTGGAGGACTTTCATCACGGCTGCACTTTCTTTCTCGAAGGTCGGCATCGAATACTTAATCGCGGGTAGCGGCGAAGTAAAATCGAGCGATTTGGCTGGAGAGAGTAAAATTTTCATGTTTATACAACAATTTGCGTTTCAAAAATACAATCTAAAGTGGGATTCGCCTAACTTTTATAGGGAATTATCCCAACCAGCCTTCGCGATCCAAACTGCGGTACTGAATGGCCTCGGCGATGTGGTGTGCAGCGATATTTTCGGCTGATTCCAGATCGGCAATGGTGCGCGCCACTTTTAATATTCGATCATAAGCCCGAGCCGATAAGTTCAATTGCTCCATCGCGGTTTTGAGCAAGGCCAACGAACTGTCATCCAATTCGGCATATTGGCGCAATAGAGCAGGGCTCATTTGGGCATTGTAGTTTACGTTGGGGTTGTTCGTAAATCTGTCGGTTTGCAACTTTCTCGCTTGTATTACTCGCTGACGAATAACACTACTGGCCTCGGCTTTTTGAGTATCCGACAATTTTTCGAAAGGCACCGGCCGCACTTCGATGTGAATGTCAATGCGATCTAACAGCGGGCCCGAAATGCGGTTCAAGTAGCGTTGCATTTCTTGCGGACTACTTGTAACCGGCGCCGAAGGATCATTAAAATATCCGCCGGGACTGGGATTCATGCTGGCCACCAACATAAACGAAGACGGATAAGTAACGGTAAATTTGGCCCGAGAAATGGTCACTTCTCGATCTTCCAAGGGTTGTCGCATCACTTCCAACACGTCGCGTTTAAATTCGGGCAATTCGTCCAAAAACAAGACTCCGTTGTGGGCCATGGAAATTTCACCAGGCTGCGGATAACTCCCCCCGCCGACCAGTGCGACGTGCGAAATAGTGTGATGGGGCGCCCGAAACGGCCGTTGGTACAACAAACCCACTTCTTTGAGTTTGCCGGCCACCGAATGAATTTTGGTAGTTTCGAGCGCTTCAGGCAAGGTCATGGGCGGCAAAATGCTAGGCAATCGCTTGGCCAACATGGTTTTTCCAGATCCCGGCGGACCAATGAGTATGATGTTGTGTCCACCGGCTGCCGCAATTTCCATGCAACGCTTAATGGTGTGTTGGCCTTTGACGTCGCTGAAATCAAATTCGGGAAAATCGAGCAGAGCAGCTGCTGCTTCGTAGACCGTACTTTGGTAAGGTTCCAAGGTGCTTGAACCCAACAAAAAATAGATGACTTCTTGAATGTTGTCAATGCCATAAACGGCAAAATCTTCAACAATGGCTGCTTCGTTGGCATTTTGTTTGGGCAAAAAGAAGCCCTTGAAGCCTTCCTCTTTGGCTTTGATGGCAATGGGCAAGGCCCCTTTGATGGGTTGTAAACTGCCGTCTAAGGAAAGTTCTCCCATAAAGATGTACTCGCCCAACAACTCGGTTTGCAGCTGACCAGAAGACACGAGTATGCCCAAGGCCAAAGTGAGGTCATAGGCTGAACCTTCTTTGCGCAAATCGGCTGGCGCCATATTGATGGTGAGTTTTTTTCCGGGCAAGGAATACCCGTTGTTTTTGAGCGCAGCTGCTATGCGGTAACTGCTCTCTTTGATGGCATTATCGGGCAAACCAACCAGGTGGTACCCAATGCCTTTGTCACAATTTACTTCTACGGTAATGGTCGTGGCTTCGACCCCAAAAACGGCGCTTCCAAATACTTTAACTAACATGGCGTATATATTTAAGCCACTAAAATAGTAAAAAATGTTTCGCCCAAAGAGGAAGTCAAAAAAAATCCAACCGAGTCGATTGGATTTTAAGTCTTACTTGAAATTCGAAATGCCTTGTTTCAACCAGCTTTCGTATTTGGCTACATCGGGATCGTAACTGCAAGTGGGGGTGTTCACGTTTAAATTGGCTCCGGTCAAATCAGTCAACACATACAAGGGCTGCGTATTGGTTTTGTATTTCGAAATCATGAAATCGGTCCATTTGTCGCCAATGGTTTCTAACAATTCGCCTGTTTCTGCCGCTTTTATTTGCTCAGAAAGTGGTAACATTCGCTTGTCATCCACATACAAGGAAATCAAGACCACCTCGTTTTTTAAAATGGATAAAATGCGCGGATCAGACCACACGTTGTTTTCCATTTTGCGGCAATTCACGCAGGCATAGCCGGTAAAATCGAGCAATATCGGTTTATGCACTGCTTCGGCATAGGCCAAGCCTTTTTCGTAGTCCTTAAAAACCACCAACTGATGGGGTCCCAACTCGGCGCCTTCCGGTAATACTGCAGAAGATGCTCCAGACACAGCAGCAGTTTTACCTACTCCCAAAGGGCTTTCACTGTATTCGATTGGCGGCGGAAAGGCGTTGATCAATTTGAGTGGCGCTCCCCAAAGTCCGGGTATCAAATAAATAGTAAATGATAAACTAAGTAAGGCCACAAACAAACGACTCACCGAAATACTGGGCAACGGACTGTCGTGCGGCAAGGTTATTTTTCCCAATAGATACAAAGACAGGGATCCAAAAATGGAAATCCAAATCGCTAAAAACACTTCGCGTTCGAGCAAATGCAATTGTAATACTAAATCGGCATTAGATAAGAATTTAAACGCCAAGGCCAATTCCAAAAAGCCCAAAAACACTTTTACCGTATTGAGCCAACCTCCCGATTTAGGTAAGGAATGCATCCAACCCGGAAACATAGCAAAAAACATGAATGGCAACGCCAAGGCTGTTGAAAAACCCAACATACCAATCACGGGAGCAAGTCCTCCTTTGGAAGCCGCCTGAACAAGCAAAGTTCCCACGATGGGTCCGGTGCAGGAAAACGAGACAATAGCCAAGGCCAAGGCCATAAATAATATACCCACAATTCCGCCGCGATCGGCTTGGCGGTCTACTTTATTGGCCCAAGAGTTGGGCAACATGATTTCGAAAGCACCCAAAAATGAGGCGGCAAAAACCAGTAATAAAACAAAGAAAATCAAGTTAAACCAAACGTTGGTTGATAGGGCATTCAAGGCATCGGCGCCAAAAATCGCCGTAACAGAAAGGCCTAAAATCACATAAATCGCAATGATTGAAATGCCATAAATAAGGGCGTTTTTCTTGCCTTGGGCCGGTGTTTTACTTTGTTTGGTGAAGAAACTCACGGTCATGGGAATCATCGGAAACACACAAGGCGTAAGCAAGGCGGCAAAACCTCCTAAAAAGGCCAATATAAAAATAGACAACCAACCTTTGTCTTCGGTAGAAATAGGTTGAACAACAGGCGTTGGATTTTTATCAGATTTGACAACAACTGGAGTTTCGACAACCGAAGCCGTATCGGCAACCAAACTGTCTTGCACAGCAACCGCTGCAATGGCGGCGGATTTGGGAAGTACAAAGGTGAAAGCTTTTTCTTGGTTAATGCAGGATTCCTTGCAGGCTTGGTAATTGAGTTTAATGACTACTTGCGTCAGTTTGGGATTAATAACTTTAATGCGCTGTTGAATTTTTACTTGGTTTTCGAAATAGTATTCGTCTACTCCAAAAATGTCGTTGAAGTGTTTTTTATAGGGACTTTCTTTGGCTTTACCTACCGCTTCGTAATTGCCTTTGGCCTCGTCATATAACACTTCGAGTGGCAAAGAACCACCATCGGGAGTGAATTGCGAGTACATGTGCCAATCTTTGTCGATCGTTCCTTTGAACACCAAATTGTATTCGGTATCGGATATTTTCTCAATTTTCTGGGTCCATTTTACCGGATCGAGTAACTGGGCTTGACAAATTTGTGTGAAAAGTACGATAAGTAAAAGCACTACTTTTTTCATGGTATGTAGGTAATTTGAATTGTATTTTTGGTTTCGGTATGGGCTGCAAATCGTTCGTCTTGGCGGTGTCCAACTACCCAAATAATTTCATCGTTGCTGCACAATAGCCAGGCTTTTTCTTTATCGACTTGGGCCCATTTCTCGTCTTTAAAAAACTTGCTGACTTTTTTGGATTGGCCTTTCATTCCTTTGGGATAAAAGACATCACCCGATTTCCATGGCCTGAGCGTGAGTGGAAAGTGCAACAAATCAGCGTCGACAAATATACTAGATTTTGAATCTTCTTGCGTTTTTGCCTCTGTTGAAAATTGCAAACAAATGGGCGTGGTAATTTCAGCGGTTTGTGCGGGAATTGAATAAGCCGCTACTGCCCTATCGGTTTCGTTGGCATACAATAACAAAGTAGACCGATCTTTCAATAAGGTGAAATTTGAAGACAGTACTTTTTTGCCCGATTGCGCATTTACCAAATCATACAGATCATCCCAGGCCGTAAAGCCATAGTGGTGAAGCCATCCGTATAAGTAAGCCGAATAGTTTTCGTACTCGAGCAATTTTTCTACGTCAATTTGTAGGCGATCTTGCGATTCGGTTACAACATAATCATAGGCCACATCGAGTGCATCTTGCACCAAAGATTGGCTGTCTTGAAGATGTGATTGGGTATGGAGAAAAGCCTGTAAAAAATTAGGCTGAATGGTTTTGAGTTGAGGCACAATATGGTGGCGAAGGGCATTGCGCAAATAATGATCACTGGCATTGCTGCTGTCTTCGCGCCAGGTATACCCTTGTTCCAACGCAAAGGCATGCAATTGCTCCCGACTGAATTGCAGCAGCGGCCGAACAATATTTTCATTCACTGATGGAATGCCTACCAAACCATCCAAACCCGTTCCTCGACTCAGGTTGATCAAAAACGTTTCTAGCGCATCATCGGCGTGGTGCGCGGTGAGGATATAATCGTACTTAAATTCTTGGGCCAATTCGGCAAACCAATCGTAGCGTAAATCTCGGGCCGCCATTTGCGTAGAGCATTTAGCCGCCTGTGCATAAGCTTTGGTGTCAAAAAAAGTAGTGTGAAACGGCAGCTGCAATTCGTTGGCCAAAGCCTCTACAAATTGCTGATCCTGAAGGCTCTCGAGTCCGCGCAACTGAAAATTGCAATGCGCAACCGCTACCTCTAAATTGGCCGCTTGGCACAACTGCAACAAGACTACGCTGTCCAAACCGCCGCTGCATGCCACCAATAATTTGGAATCAGCCAGAAATGGAAATTGGTTCTGTAAGTATTGTTGAAACGAAGACTGCATGGTCAAAAGTAAGGAATTGGCTGCAGATTATTGCAATACCGCACGCATGGCATTGGCTTTGAGCAAACATTCCTCATATTCTTGCTCAGCTTGGGCCAACGAAGTAATGGCACTGCCTACTGAAAATGAAACGTATTGTTGTTCCTCATTATACAAAATACTGCGGATCACCACATTAAAATCAAAATCACCGCTGGGTGTAAAATAGCCCACGGAGCCACTGTATAATCCGCGTTGGGTTTCTTCTAATTCTTCAATAATCTGCATAGCCGAAAGTTTGGGCGCACCGGTCATGCTGCCCATCGGAAAGGTTGTTTGGAGTAAATCAACAGGCGGACAATTTTCTGGAACCTGTGAAGCTATTGTCGTAATCATTTGATGCACCTGCTTGAACGAATAAATCCCACACAATTCCTCAACCACCACCGAATTGGGCAATGCCGTTTTGGACAAATCATTGCGCACCAAATCGGTGATCATAACGTTCTCGGCCCGTTCTTTGGCATCAGTGGCCAAATGCATTTTGGCTTGGACATCGAGTTCGGGATCGGCAAAACGTTTGGCTGTGCCTTTAATGGGTTGCGAAAGCACCCGCGACCCTTTTTTTTGCAGGTAGCGTTCTGGAGAAGCGCACATCAGATACTGGGCTTTATTTTTAAAAAACACCGTGAAAGGCGCTTGTGAAATGCGATTCAATTGCCAATACGTTTCCAAGGGATGAATCTGCGCCTGCTCGGCATAAAATTCCATGCAAAAATTGGCTTCGTAAATATCGCCTTGTTGGATGTATTCCTTCATGCGATTCACCTTGGTCAAGTACTCTTCTTTCGCAATTCGCGACTGAATTACGAGCGCATTGGATACCTCAGCTGAGTTGAGCTCTTGGCTTTCTATTTCGCCCAAATCGCTTTCGAATTCGTCGTCACACAGCTTTAAATAATGCAATTCCAGTTGATTACCCCGAAGCAAAAACAGTTTTTTGGGCTGAAAAAAATACAAATCGGGAAAATCCAAGCCATCAAAATTGTGCGATTGAAGTTTTTCAACATTATTTTTTAAATCGTAGGTCAAATAACCCAAAATCCAATCTTGGGTGGCTTGTTGGTAGTTGTGTAATTCTTGAAAGGCATTCGATTGGTCGGTTTTGAGTGAAGTAAACGCATCAACGGCCACCAATAAATCAAAGGAAGTATGTGCATCTTGGTGCCCATTGCTGTCCAAAACCAAGACTTCACGATGCGTTTGAGCCCAGTGCAACAGCTGTTGTTTGAAGGGTTCAAGAGAAGTTATTTCATGCCTAAAAATACTGCGCATAGTCCAGGAATTGGTGCTCAAAAATACAGTATTCTTCCCTGAAAAAACAGCTTGATTTTTAATTTTTAATACAAAAAAAAATCCCGCCGTAGAGCAGGATTTATTTTTATATACGTGCGAATTAAACGTGTAAAGCGCGATTTTCTGTAGCAGCCAAAGCCGCTTCTTTGATGGCCTCGGCAAAGGTAGGATGCGCGTGACTCATGCGTGAAATGTCTTCGGCAGAGGCTTTATATTCCATGGCTGTTACCGCAGCGGCTATCAAATCGGCACAACGTGCGCCTATCATGTGTACCCCCAAGACCTCATCGGTTTTGGCATCGGCCAAGATTTTTACAAATCCATCCAAATCCCCACTGGCGCGAGCACGTCCTAAGGCTTTAAATGGGAAACTTCCCGATTTAAACGCTACTCCGGCTTCTTTGAGTTGCTCTTCGGTTTTACCTACGGCAGCCACTTCTGGCCAGGTGTAAACCACTCCTGGAATTAAATTGTAATCAATATGTGGTTTTTGACCGGCTAAAATTTCGGCAACCAATACGCCTTCTTCTTCGGCTTTGTGGGCCAACATGGCACCACGCACCACATCTCCAATGGCATAGATGTTGGCGGCAGTTGTTTGTAAATGCTCATTTACTTCTACTTGGCCCCGATCACTGAGTTTTACGCCCGCATTTTCGGCGTTTAATCCGGCGGTATAAGGTTTGCGCCCTACGGCAACTAAAGCATAATCGCCATCAAGGCTAATCAATTCGCCTTTGGCATTCTCGGCTTGCACCTGAACGGCTTTGCCATTTCGGGTCACCGATTGAACTTTGTGCGAAGTATAAAATTTCATGCCTTGTTTTTTCAAGACCTTGGTTAATTCTTTGGATAAGGCTCCATCCATCCCTGGGATAATGCGGTCCATGAACTCAACTACCGAAACTTGGGCGCCCAAACGCAAATACACTTGACCCAATTCGATGCCAATAACTCCCCCACCAATGATGATGAGATGTTTGGGAACCTCAGACAATTTTAAGGCTTCGGTCGAAGTGATGATGCGCTCTTTATCAAGCGTAATGAAAGGCAAATTGGCCGGTTTAGATCCGGTGGCAATAATGGCGTATTTGGTTTCGATGGTTTCTGAAGTCCCGTCGGCTTGGGTTAGAGCAATATGTGTAGCATCAACAAAGGAACCTAGACCGTGCAAAACCGTAATTTTGTTTTTGTCCATGAGGTAGTTAATTCCGCCCACGGTTTGATCTACAACGCCTTGTTTACGGGCAATCATTTGTTCGAGATTTACTTTTACAGTTCCCGATATCGTGATGCCATTTTCTTCAAAATGAGCCATTTCGGCCACATGATGGGAAGAGGACAACAGCGCTTTTGATGGAATACAACCCACGTTTAAGCAGGTTCCTCCTAGATTAGCATATTTTTCGATTAGGGCGGTTTTGAAACCCAATTGTGCACAACGTATCGCCGACACATATCCACCAGGTCCAGAACCAATGATAACTACGTCAAATGAACTCATCGTATTTGTATTTTTTGTGTTGAATAAAAATCTGCGGCAAAATTAGGTTATTTAGTTTATTTACTAGGCAATTTTGTATAGACTATTATTAAACACTAGAATTTTTTACTATGTTTTTTGTTTAAACGATTAAACGTTTAACCGTTTAAACCTATAAATAACATATCGTGTACCTACAACCTAAAACTCGTCGTGTTCTTCACCTCGCCAATCATAAATGTACTGTGTGTGCTGCCAATGTGTTGCAGGGTAGTGAGTTTGGCGACCATGAATTCCCGGTATTCTTCCATGTTATTGACGCAAATTTTCAAGATATAATCGTAGTCGCCACTCACGTGAAAACACTCGAGTACCTCATCGAGTTGCACCACCTCGTTTTCAAAAGTGAGCAAAAAATCTTTGGCGTGCTGAATGAGCTTGAGGTGGCAAAACACCACAAATCCTTTTTGAATTTTATTGCGGTTAAGCAAGGCCACATAGTTTTGAATCAGGCCTTCGCGTTCCATTTTTTTGATGCGCTCATAAACCGCCGTAACCGACAAGTGCATTTTGGTAGCCAGTTCTTTGGTGGTAATTTTGGCATTGGCCTGCAAGGCATTGAGTATTTTTCGGTCGAGTGCATCCATGAGTAAAAACAATATATCTAATTTGTAAAGTAAAAACGTTCAAATATAGATTTTTAATCTAAAAATAAAATATATAATAGTTATATAATCTAATTTTTATCCTAATCATTGTTATTAAATCTAATTATACTGAATTTTGGTTGACACAAACTAAACCACAAGCTCATGCACGATTTTAATCCCGCAGACCGCATTCAAGATTTACAATATTTTGGCGAATTTGGAGGTGTAAATCCTTCTATTTCGGATTCCTCTACCTATACCTTTTTGTCGGCCAAAACCATGTTTGACACCTTTGAAGGCAACGCCGAAGGCTGTTATTTGTATTCCAGACACTCCTCTCCGAGCAATTTATATTTAGACCAAGCTATCGCAGCCATGGAAGGCGCTGAGGCAGCCAATGTTTCGGCCTCGGGCATGGGCGCCATTACGCCTACTCTCCTGCAGCTGTGTGGACAAGGCGACCACGTAGTTTCCAGCCGCACCATTTATGGCGGAACCTATGCGTTTTTGAAAAATTTTGTACCGCGTTTTGGCATAGGTTGCAGTTTTGTAGACATCACCAAAATGGAAGCTGTAGAAGCCGCCATTCAACCCAACACCAAAGTGTTGTATTGTGAAACCGTGAGCAACCCACTTTTGGAAGTAGCTGATATTGCTTCCTTGGCTAAAATCGCCAAAAAACACAACTTGACTTTGGTGGTGGACAATACGTTTTCACCTTTATCAGTAGCGCCACTCAAATTGGGTGCCGACATTGTGATTCACAGTTTAACCAAATACATCAACGGCAGTAGCGATACGGTGGGTGGCGTAACCTGTGCCTCTCGTGAATTCATCAACAGCTTAAAAGATGTGAATTCAGGAGCCAGCATGTTACTCGGCCCAACGATGGACAGTTTGCGATCGGCGAGCGTGATGAAAAATTTGCGCACGCTGCACATCCGCATGAAACAGCACAGCCAAAATGCGCTTTACTTGGCCGAACGCTTTGAAAAAGACGGCATCAAAACGGTTTATCCCGGCTTGGCCAGTCATCCGAGTCATGGGTTATACAAAGGCATGATTAATCCCGAATACGGATTTGGCGGCATGATGACCTTGGACATGGGCAGCCTAGAAAAAGCCAACGAAGTCATGGAGTTGATGCAAGCTCGAAATTTGGGCTATTTGGCCGTGAGTTTGGGCTTTTACAAAACCTTGTTTAGCGCACCCGGCACCTCAACCTCCAGCGAAATTCCGCTCGAAGAACAACAAGAAATGGGCCTCACCGATGGCTTGATTCGTTTCTCGATTGGCTTGGACAACGACATTGAACGCACTTACAACATGATGCGCGCGTGCATGGTTGAATTGGGAGTACTTTTTAATTAATAATTAAGAATTAAGAATTTTTCAAAAACTTACTAGTTTCGAGTAATACATTATTATTTTTTAATCATGAAACATTCCTAATTCTTATATTTTAAGCACATCTACTATTTATATCTAAAATACTTAAAATAAGATTTTTTTTATCGTCTCATTATTCACAGTTATACAGGTGATATGGAAAATCCTAGAGGTGGAATAAGACATTGTATCTCCGGAAAAGGAAATTATTAATTATTATTTTTTAATTTTTAATTGCATTCAGCTTGCTGTTTTTCCGGCTATACCCAAAGTAAATCACCAAGCCAATCAGTAGCCAAATGGTAAAATACAACCAATTCCATACGCTCAATTCGGCCATCATATAGAGGCAGGATACCAAGCCCAATAAAGGAATGAGCGATAGGTTTTGTTTGTATGTCCAAATCACTAGTCCAAGCAATACAATCATGAAAATCCACAACGGGATTTTGTGTTTAAACAACTCAAAACCGGCTTGGTATTTTACGTCTTCGTTTAGCGGCAATTCAGCAATCAGATTATTGTATTGGGCTTCGTCGTTGGCATATTTACTTAACAAGGCCTCAAGATCGGCCGTTTTGGCATCCGATTCCTTTTTAAAAATCAAAAATTCATAGGCAATTTTGGCTTCGGCTGGACTGATGTTGGTTACAATATCGGCAGGCGTATTGGCTTGTTTCTGATTAGTTAAGAAAGCCATCGTATTGTCTTTGTTGTAGGTAAATGCAACAACTACTCCCAAAACAAGCAAAGCAGGCGCGATAAATTTGGCATTGACATAAGGGGTTTTGAATTTCCCGCGCGGAATATTGGGTTTGTTTTGCAACACCAAAACACCGGCACAAACTAGCACAAAAGCAAATAGGGTGCCAATACTGCACAAATCGGTCACAATAGTGAGGTTGAGAAACAAAGCTGGAATTCCCACCACAAAACCAGTAACTACCGTAGCATAGGATGGCGTTCTAAACTTGGGATGTACTCTAGAGAATTTGGGTGGCAATAAGCCGTCACGGCTCATGCTCATCCAGATGCGGGGCTGGCCCATTTGAAAAACTAATAATACACTGGCCATAGCTACCACAGCACTCACGGCTATGATGCCCGACATCCATTTGAGATTCAATTGCGTGAATACAAAAGCCAAGGGATCGCCCACATTTAAATCGCTATAGTGCACCATACCGGTAAGCACCAAGGCAATCACCACATATAAAATCGTGCATATAATAATGGCCCACATCATGCCGCGAGGTAAATCGCGTTGGGGATTTTTGCATTCTTCGGCAGTGGTAGAAATGGCGTCAAACCCTATATAGGCAAAGAATACCGCCGATACACCTTTAAGCACTCCTGCTGCTCCATTGGGTGCAAACGGATGCCAATTGTTGGTGTCTACATAAAACACACCCACAGCAATTACCAAAAGAATCACACACAATTTAATTACCACCATCAAGTTACTGGCATTGCGGGATTCTTTCATGCCGCGATACACCAAGGCCGTGATGATAAAAATAATGGCCAAAGCCGGAATATCGGCTACAATATGCAAAGGCCCTAAAGTAGGTGCCGTAGTCCAAGCAGTATAAGCTGCTTGCAAATTGGCACTCAAATTGTCAAAGGATTTTCCGCCATGCATTAAGGCAGTGGCATCCTTAAATCCGTTGGAGGCCGTGAGGTAATCCATCTGGATCCAATACGGCAGGTGAATACCTCCACTTTCGAGCAAGCCGGTAAAATAATCACTCCAAGAAATGGCTACCGTAATATTTCCAATAGCATATTCCATAATCAACGCCCAGCCAATAATCCACGCGATAATTTCACCGAAGGCCACATACGAATAGGTATACGCACTGCCCGATACCGGAACCATAGAGGCAAATTCGGCATAGGCAAAAGCGGCAAAACCACAGGCAATTGCGGTAAATAAAAATAAGAAAATTACCGCAGGACCTCCGTCGGCACTGGCTTTGCCAATCGTGCTAAAAATTCCTGCACCTACTATGGCAGCAATTCCAAAGGCGGTTAAGTCTCTCGTGGTGAGGTGTTTTCCTAGGGATTGGTGTCCATCGGCTTCGTTTTTAGCCACTTGGTTTAAAATATCTTGAACTGATTTTTTTCTAAATAAATCGAAGAATGCCATAGAATATGTTTGGTATAAAAATTTTGATAAGTGACAAACAAATATAAAAAAGGAAATGAAATATAAAGAAGAATCAGCCAATATAAGTTTAGCCAATCAACAAATAGTAAATTATAATCAAAAGCTATGCTTATAACACTTAAGTTCCTCTAGTTTTACGCTTGCAAAAGAGTACTTAAAAATAAAAATATATTGTTTTTATATGAGAAAGTTAATCTAAAAAAAAGAACTTTTTCGGTACCTTAGCAATCACAAATTTTCAAATAAAATTCAATCTACAATGGAACACTACAACAACGGAAACGGTCAAGGCAAATGTCCTTTTTCTAACGACATCGTAAAAAAAACCGCCGGTTTTGGTAGCAGAAATACCGACTGGTGGCCAAATCAACTCAAATTAAACATTTTGCGTCAACATGCGGAGGTATCCAATCCAATGGATGAATCTTTCAATTATGCAGAAGCGTTCAAGAGTTTAGATCTTGCAGCAGTAAAGAAAGATATCGAGGCGCTAATGACCAATTCGCAAGATTGGTGGCCTGCAGATTACGGTCACTATGGACCATTCTTTATTCGGATGGCATGGCATAGTGCAGGAACGTATAGAATTTCTGATGGTCGTGGCGGTGGCGGTGCAGGCGCACAAAGATTTGCACCCCTCAACAGTTGGCCAGACAACGGAAACTTAGACAAAGCGAGACTTTTATTGTGGCCGATTAAACAAAAATACGGTAGAAAAATATCGTGGGCAGATTTGATGATATTGGCAGGAAATTGCGCTTTAGAATCGATGGGATTCGCCACCTTCGGATTTGGTGGCGGACGTGAAGACATTTGGGAACCAGAAGAAGACATCTACTGGGGAACAGAAGGAAAATGGTTGGATGACCAACGGTATTCTGGAGATCGTGATTTAGAAAATCCATTGGCGGCAGTTCAAATGGGATTAATTTATGTGAATCCACAAGGGCCTAACGGAAATCCAGATATCTTAGGATCAGCGCGTGATATTCGTGAAACTTTTGGGCGAATGGCCATGAATGATGAAGAAACTGTTGCGCTTGTAGCAGGTGGACATACTTTTGGAAAAATGCACGGTGCGGCAGATCCAGATATTTATGTTGGCCCAGAACCAGAAGGTGCTCCAATCGAAGAGCAAAGTTTGGGATGGAAAAATTCATTCGGCTCAGGAAGTGGAGAACACACCATCACTAGTGGATTGGAAGGCGCTTGGACAACAACTCCTACAAAATGGAGCAACAATTATTTTGAGAACTTATTTGGCTTTGAATGGGAATTGACCAAAAGTCCAGCGGGTGCTCACCAATGGAAACCAAAAAATAACGGCGGCGCAGGAACCGTTCCAGATGCTCACAATCCAGCAATTACGCATGCTCCTGTGATGACAACTGCCGATTTAGCCATGCGAATGGATCCAGCGTATGAAAAAATTTCTAGACGTTTTTACGAAAATCCTAGTGAATTTGCCGATGCATTTGCTCGCGCTTGGTTCAAATTGACCCACCGTGACATGGGTCCAATCAACCGTTACTTAGGTCCTGAAGTTCCAAAAGAAGTTTTGATTTGGCAAGATCCAATTCCAGCAGCGACTCACAAACCAATTAACGATCAGGACATTGATGTATTAAAAACTAAAATCGCAGAATCAGGTTTAGCTGTGAGTGAATTAGTGTCTACAGCTTGGGCATCAGCATCTACGTTCCGGGGTTCTGACAAACGGGGTGGCGCTAACGGGGCTCGAATTCAATTGGCTCCGCAAAAAAATTGGGAAGCAAATAATCCAACACAATTGGCCAAAGTCCTTGAAACACTTAAAGGAATTCAAGCCGACTTCAATAGCACAGCAGGAGAAAAACACCTTTCATTAGCCGACTTAATCGTTTTGGCTGGAGGTGTTGGAATAGAAAAAGCAGCAAAAAATGCTGGTCATACTATTGCTGTTCCATTTACACCAGGACGAACTGATGCAACGCAAGAACAAACCGACGTTGATTCATTCGCAGTCTTGGAACCCCTTTCAGATGGTTTCCGCAATTACATGAAGAAGAAATATTCGGTTTCTGCCGAAGAAATGTTGGTAGACAAGGCGCAACTTTTAACACTTACACCACCAGAAATGACCGTATTAGTAGGTGGATTGCGTGTGTTAAACACCAACTTTGATCATTCCGTTCACGGTGTATTTACCCAACGTCCGGAAACGCTCACCAACGACTTTTTCGTGAACCTACTTGATTTAGGCACCACTTGGAAAGCAGCGTCAGACGCACAAGATATTTTTGAAGGCCGCGATCGCAAAACTGGTCATGTAAAATGGACAGGTACCCGTGTTGATTTGATTTTTGGATCTAACTCCGAATTGAGAGCCTTGGCTGAAGTATATGGATGCAGCGACTCGCAAGAGAAATTCGTGAAGGATTTTGTGGCAACATGGACAAAAGTGATGAACTTAGATCGCTTTGACTTGGCCTAATAGCTTACATCATTAAAATTAAAAGGTGGACATTTAACTGTCCACCTTTTTTTATTTTGGGTGTGCCGAATATTTCAACAATAAATATGCTATGCCGTAGTTCTGAGAATGCAATAGAAACTAGATAAAATACTTCTTCTTTGCCCAAGCGGCAAATTTTACCAGCAACAAAAGTGCCGGAACTTCTACCAAAGGTCCAATAACCCCGGCAAAAGCTTGGCCACTATTAAGACCAAAAACCCCGATTGACACGGCAATGGCCAACTCAAAATTATTGCCTGATGCGGTAAACGAAACGGCTGCCGTATCGGCATAACTGGCTCCCAATTTTTTGGCGGTAAAAAACATCAGCATAAACATGATGCCAAAAAACAGCACCAAAGGCAAGGCGATGCGCAGCACATCTACCGGTATAGCTACAATCATTTGTCCTTTGAGGCTAAACATCACCACAATGGTAAAGAGCAAGGCAACTAAGGTAAATGGCGAAATAAAGGGCAAGAAGCGGTAAAAAAACCACTGATCCCCTTTGATTTTTCGCAATCCCCAACGGCTTAGCATGGCGGCTACAAAAGGTATTCCCAAATAAATCCCCACCGTTTGTGCAATTGAAACAAAGGAAATGTCTACATGCACTCCTTGCAAACCTACCAAAGGCAACATGATTTCTAAATAAAAATAGGCATAGGCGCTAAAAAAAAACACTTGTAGCACACTGTTGATCCCCACCAAACCAGCGGTTAGTTCCCGATTGCCTTGTGCCAATTCATTCCACACGATCACCATGGCAATACAAGGCGCCAAGCCAATAATGAGTAAACCTGTGAGATAGTCGGGTTTATCGGACAAAAAAGTAATGGCCAAGACAAACATCAACAATGGCCCAATGATCCAGGTGATAAACAAGGAAGTCCAAAGCAATTTACCTTGCTTGAACAGGGCCGGAACCAGTTTAAAATCAACTTTGGTGAGCGGCGGATACATCATGATGATCAAGCCAATGGCCAACGGAATATTGGTTGATCCAGACGAAAGCGAATCAATCCAAGCCGATGAATCGGGAATAAAATACCCCAAGCCTACGCCCAAAAGCATGGCCAAGAAAATCCACAAAGTAAGGTAACGGTCTAAAAAGGATAAGCGTTTATTTGCTGGCATAACTAGCTGTTTTTAAGTTGATTAAACACATAATAAAACTCAGAAGCAATTTGACGGCTGCGGGCTTCGTACATTTCGGCCATTTGCGGAGTCTGGTCAAACACCTTTGGATCTTCATATTGAACGGTTATTCGTTGAGAAGCACCAGCAATAAAAGGACAACCCTGATCGGCTTGTGAACAGGTCATAATCGCAGCAAACTCCGAATGCGGATTAAATGGTGCATCGATGGTTTTAGAAAAACCGATGATTGGCGGCTCATTTTCATCAAATTTGATGGCGTAAACAGGATTAACTGTGTCACTCATTTTCGTAATCCCAAAGCCTACTCCTCGCAAAGTTTCGATTACTTGCGGAAATAAAGCCGTGGCTTCGGTTCCAGAAGAATAACAACTTAGCTTATCAATTCCAAAATAATGGGCCATCGTTTGCGCCCAAATTTGCGAAAAATGACTGCGACGGGAATTGTGCGTGCAAATAAAATTCAGCCGAATGGCTTGATTGGCACCTTTACTTTTATGCATATAGGCAATAAGTGGCTGTAAAATCAACTTGCGCTCATCTGACACCTCCAAAAGGGCCAAGTCGCTGATGTAGTGGTTAAGTTTTGTATTCATAATTCATAATTCATAATTCATAATTCATAATTCATAATTCATAATTCATAATTAACAACAATTATAATTATTACTCTTATTTACCCTACCCAAATATTGTTCGATTAGGTTGAACATCTCGGGATTCACGCAATAACAAATGGCTTTTCCTTCGATACTTCCTTGTATCAAACCTGCCAGTTTCAATTCTTTGAGATGCTGTGAAATAGTGGGTTGTGCCAAGGGCAATTCGTTTACAATGTCGCCACAAATACAGCGATCTACCGACAGTAAATAATCAATTATCGCTAGTCGGGCCGGATGTGCCAAGGCTTTAAACAGCAAAGCCAATTGGTTTTGCGATTCGGTATAATGTTCGGTTTTGGTAACTCCCATGAGTTTATATTTTAATATTGCAATATTACGATAATAATTGTTTTGTTATAAAATTTGTTTCAGGTTTCAGGTTTCAGGTTTCAGGTTTCAGGTTTGAAAACTGAAAAATGATAAATTAATTCCTGAAGAACTGTAGCAAATCAAAAAACTTGAAACTTGAAACTTGAAACTTGAAACCGGCAACAAACAACACATTTTTCCTTTCAAATTAGCTTCACCCTGCTGCTACATAACTTTTTTTATTCCCAATATATTTGTTTACTTTTGAAGCTTTAAAAAAACAAGCTATGGCTCAAATTACCTTGGGTGGAAATCCCATAAACACAGTAGGAAAACTTCCATTAGTGGGCGAAAAAGCCCCCGATTTTAACTTAGTTCAAACCGATCTTTCTAAAGCCAATTTAGCCCATTTTTCTGGGAGTCGATTGGTACTCAATATTTTTCCCAGTATCGACACCGGAACTTGCGCTACTTCGGTTCGTCAATTTAATGCGAAAGCGGCTGCCATGACCAACACCAAAGTACTTTGTATTTCTCGCGATTTGCCTTTTGCCCAAAAGCGTTTTTGTGGAGCCGAAGGAATAGAGAATGTGATTAATTTATCTGATTTTGTGGATGGTCATTTTGGACAAGCCTACGGACTTACTATTGTAGATAGCGTATTGGCTGGTTTGCATTCAAGAGCAGTTGTAGTGATTGACGAAAACGGAAAAGTTATCTATACCGAACAAGTAGGTGAAATTGCAGACGAACCCAATTATGAAGCAGCCATTGCTGCGTTAAACAACTAGAAAAGGCATGGAATTTCAAAAAGACAACTCTTTTTTTACGGGTCGCATCAAAAGCATCGGATTTGCATTTAATGGCTGTATCAAATTGATCAAGACCGAACACAGCATCATGGTACAATCGTGTATTGGCGTAGTAACCATCATTCTTGGTTTTTATTTTGGTATTTCGAAAGAAGAATGGATGTTTCAGACATTGGCACTTGGCTTGGTTTTGAGTGTAGAGAGTTTAAATACAGCGGCCGAAAAAATTGCCGATTTTATCCACCCGGATTACCATAAACGCATCGGATTCATCAAAGATATTGCTGCCGGTGCCGTATTTTTTGCAGCTCTGGCCGCAATAGCGATTTGGTCAATTATATACATTCCTCGCTTTATCTAATCGCTTTCGAAAAAAAATTGGTATGGCAAAAACAACAAAAAATTCCGAAAACAAAACCGCTGCTCCCAAAACCGAATGGGAATTTACTCGCCAGCATAAATACCTGCTTGGCATCGTGTTGGTTTTATTTGCTGTGGCCTTATTGGTGGCTTTTGTTTCCTATTTTCTGCACGGCTACGAAGACCAAAGTACAATAACCGCCTTGACAGATCGCAGTGAAAAAGCACAAAATCTGTTGGGAAAATTTGGTGCGGTTTTGGCCGACTTCTTTATTTACCGCGGATTTGGTGTAGCCTCTTTTTTGTTTGTGAAGTTTTTTGCTGTGCTTGGGGCATTTTTAGTTCTCGACGCGCCGCTTAAACGATTGAAAAACATTTTATTTTGGGATTTATTTGCCTTGCTTGTGCTTTCTGTTGGCTTGGGATATTTTGCCGACAGCAGACCTGAATTGGGGGGAACAGTAGGCTATGAAATGAATTTGTTTGCCCAAGATTATGTGGGAAGTACCGGTACATTCTTAGTATTGGTATTGTCTGTGTTTGTTTACCTTATTTTTAAAATTAAAATAAATCCTGACGGAATTAAATCCTTTTTTGAAAGACGCAAAAAAGAATTTGCAGCCGACATGGAATCGCTAGAAACACCCAATTCGTCTGCAGAAACCGCTTACAATTTAGAAGAATACGCGGTAAATGAAATGCCTGAAAAACCTGCGCATCCCCAAATAGAAGATGAAATTCCCGAACCGGTAATGAAAACTTCTGCGTTCGAAATAGACAAAGAAGCCCTTAAGCCAACCATAGCGAATGCTTCTGAAATTCAGCTGGATCCCAGTCCCAAAGTGCACGCCCACATCGAAAAACCCTATGTAGCTCCCGAAATTATCCCTACACAAGACGAGAATTTTGTGATAGAGATGGCGGCCGAGGAAGCGACCACCGAAGAAAATTTGGCCGCGCGTTTGGTTGCCGATTTTGGTTTATTTGACCCTACTTTAGAACTTTCCAATTACAAGTTCCCTACCCTCGATTTACTCAAAGAATATTCGGGTGGTGGCATTACCATCAACCAAGAAGAATTAGAAGAAAATAAAAATAACATTGTAGAAACCCTGCGCAACTACAAAATTGAAATCGCACAAATCAAAGCAACAGTTGGCCCTTCGGTGACCTTGTATGAAATTGTGCCCGAAGCCGGAATTCGCATTTCAAAAATCAAGAGCTTAGAAGACGATATTGCCCTTTCCTTATCGGCATTAGGAATTCGTATCATTGCCCCTATTCCGGGCAAAGGAACTATTGGTATTGAGGTTCCCAACAAAAACCCCACGATGGTTTCCATGAAAAGCGTGATTGGATCTACCAAATTCCAGGAAGCAGAAATGGAATTGCCTATTGCTTTAGGAAAAACGATCTCGAACGAAACCTTTGTAGTTGATTTGGCCAAAATGCCTCACTTGTTGATGGCAGGTGCAACAGGACAAGGAAAATCAGTTGGTTTGAACGCCGTATTGACTTCCTTATTGTACAAAAAACACCCGGCAGAAGTAAAGTTTGTCTTGGTCGATCCCAAAAAAGTAGAGCTCACCTTATTCAATAAAATTGAGCGCCATTACTTGGCCAAATTACCCGATTCTGGCGATGCCATTATTACCGACAACACCAAAGTTATCAACACCTTGAATTCGCTGTGTGTAGAAATGGACAACCGCTATTCCTTGCTCAAAGACGCCATGGTGCGCAACATCAAGGAATACAACGATAAATTCAAAGCGCGCAAATTGAATCCCGAAATGGGACACCGGTTTTTGCCTTACATCGTGCTCGTTGTCGATGAGTTTGCCGATTTGATCATGACCGCAGGAAAAGAAGTTGAAACGCCTATTGCCCGTTTAGCTCAATTGGCTCGTGCCATTGGAATTCACTTGATCATTGCTACCCAACGTCCGTCGGTAAATGTAATTACCGGAATTATCAAAGCCAATTTCCCCGCTCGTATTGCCTTTCGCGTAACCTCCAAAATAGATTCCAGAACCATTTTGGATACCCAAGGAGCCGATCAGTTAATTGGCCGCGGAGATTTGTTGTTTTCTAACGGAAACGATCTGATCCGAGTGCAATGTGCCTTTGTAGATACGCCCGAAGTAGAAAAAATAACCGATTTTATTGGTTCTCAAAAAGCCTATCCCGATGCCTATTTGTTGCCCGAATTTGTGGGCGAAGACGGTGGAGGAAGTCACCTAGATATGGATATTTCTGAACGCGATTCACTTTTTCGTGAAGCGGCAGAAATTATTGTTACGGCTCAGCAAGGATCGGCTTCTTTGTTGCAACGTAAATTGAAGTTAGGCTACAACCGCGCCGGTCGCCTCATTGATCAATTGGAAGCTGCCGGAATTGTTGGTCCGTTTGAAGGCAGTAAAGCACGCAACGTAAACCTCTCCGATTTGAGTGCTTTGGATCAGTTTTTTAGTAATGAACAAAACGAATAATCACGCATGAAAAAATTATTTTTTTGGGTACTCATTTTGGCCCTAGGCACTCAAGTACAAGCCCAAGATAAAAAAGCAAAAAACCTGTTGAACCAAGTGAGTTCGAAGGTGAAAAGCTATAAAAACATCAAAATAGATTTTAAATACAGTTTGCAAAACACCAAAGAAAATGTAAATCAAGAGAGCAGCGGTTCTGTCGTGTTGCAAAACAACAAATACCAGTTGCAACTCATGGGAATGACAAAATTATTTGACGGAAAAAGAGTATACACCATTAATCCAGAGGACGAAGAAATCACCATTTCGAAAGGCAACGACAAAGAAGACAACCTAATTACACCTTCTAAAATGTTGACTTTTTATAACAAAGGCTATTCCTATAGTTGGGACATTCTGCAAACAGTAAAAGGGCGCAACATTCAATACATCAAATTGATTCCTACTAAAACCAAAGACCAACGGAAGCAAATTTTGTTGGGAATTGACACCAAAGCCAAACAAATTTATACCCTGATCGAAGTGGGCAAAAATGGGACAAAAACTACTTTGACAGTCGTCTCATTCAAATCCAACCAAAAATTAACCGAGAGTCAATTTAAATTTGACAAAACCAAATACCCCAACTACTACATCAATACGATAGAATAAATTTTGAAAATTCTAGACAAATACATTCTACGCACGTTCCTATTTACCTTTACTTCGGTATTTGTAATTCTGTTTCTCATTTTTATCCTGCAAACCATTTGGCTATTTATTGCTGAATTGGCCGGAAAAGATTTGGATACAATTGTGATATTAAAATTCCTTATCTACAAAATGCCTAGTGTTGTGCCATTGGTGCTGCCATTATCTGTATTATTGGCCTCGATCATGACCTTTGGCGATTTGGCCGAAAACTATGAATTTGCCGCCATCAAATCTTCTGGTATTTCGTTTAATAGAGCCATGCGCAGTTCTACCCTTTTTATATTGCTGTTGAGTGTGGGCGCATTTTTCTTTGCCAACAATGTCATTCCGTTGGCCGAATACAAGTTCATCAATTTCAGGAAAGACATAGCCCAAGTAAAGCCCGCCATGGCCATTGCCGAAGGACAATTTAGCGACATTGGCTATTACAACATCAAAGTCGATAAAAAAACAGGCGAAAACGGAAATTTTCTGCACGGCATTACTATACATAAAAAAATAAACCTGTACGACGGCAGTAAAAATGTAATCAAAGCCAAAGATGGCGAACTCGTGAGCAGTAACGATTCAAACCTTTTGCAAATGGTGCTCCACGACGGTTACTATTACGAAGATATTATTCCGAAAAAATACGAAGACCGCAGCAAATTGCCTTTTGCCAAATCGTCTTTCAAAAAATACATCATCAACATCGATTTATCTAAGCTCAATGGCTCTGCAGAAGGAACCGCGGAGATTACCAATACCAATACCATGTTGACCGTAAATGAATTGAAATACACCATCGATTCGTTGCAAAAAATATATTATAAGGACGTGAAATCCTTTACAGAGAATATTTCTCAACGCAATGCCTTAAACGAAAAAACTGCGGCGGCAAAGGCAAGAATGAAACTGTACAACTACGAACCCAATTTGTTGGCGCACCAGACTATTTTTGAGAAAAAAGACATCTTTACCATAGCCAACAGCAGCATTACGAATACCAATTTTTCTATAGAAGGATCTAAATACGAAATGGAAGCCAAAACCAAAGACATCAACAGTCACTGGATTGCGCTTTATGATAAATTTGTAATTGCCTTTGCTTGCCTACTCATGTTCTTTATAGGTGCCCCTTTGGGAGCCATTATTCGCAAAGGAGGTTTAGGGCTGCCTATTGTATTTGCTGTGTTGATTTTCATCATCTTTCACTTCATCAATACCTTTGGTAAAAAAGTGGCGCAAGAAAACGGCATCTCTCCCTTTTTAGGGTGTTGGATGTCTACCATGGTATTACTGCCCTTGGCTTTATTTTTGTCTTACCGTGCTACCAATGATTTGGGGTCCTTCTCCTTTGATGGAATAACTATACCCCTTCAAACTGCTTTTAAAAAATTATTTCCTGGTGCAAAAAACGTCTAAATGAAAACTGATAAAATTCAATTAAATACCATAGAAGAGGCCATTGAAGACATTCGCCAAGGCAAAGTAATTATAGTGGTTGATGACGAAGATCGCGAAAATGAAGGCGACTTTTTGGCTGCGGCCGAACTGGTCACACCCGAAATGATCAATTTTATGGCTACACATGGTCGCGGCTTAATCTGTGCGCCACTTACCGAAAAACGTTGCCACGAATTGGAACTGCACTCGATGGTAAAAAACAACACCGATCACATGGAAACGGCCTTTACCGTATCGGTAGATTTAAAAGGCCAGGGTGTGACCACCGGAATCTCGGCGGCCGATCGGGCCAAAACTATATTGGCCTTGGTAAACGAAAACACCAAACCCCACGAATTGGCGCGTCCGGGACATATTTTCCCCTTAACTGCCAAACAAGGTGGCGTGTTGCGCCGCACCGGACATACAGAAGCTGCTATTGATTTTGCGCGTTTAGCGGGCTTTAAACCAGCTGGTGTGATCGTAGAAATCATGAACGAAGACGGTTCCATGGCCCGTTTGCCCCAACTGGTAGAAGTGGCTAAGAAATTTAACTTGAAATTGGTCTCAATAGAAGATTTGGTTGCCTACCGCATGCAACACGACAGCTTGATCGTGAAAAAAGAAGACTTCGAAATGGAAACCCGTTTTGGTACGTTCCGTTTGCGTGCCTATTTGCAAACCACCAACAAACAAGTGCACATAGCCCTCACCAAAGGCAGTTGGAACAGCGGCGAAGCAGTACTCACTAAAATCATTTCCAATCAAGCCAACAACGACATCCTAAATGGCCTCACCGACAGCAGAGACAAAAAAATGGAAGAAGTTTTTTCGCTGATTCTTCAAGAACAAAAAGGCGCGGTAATCTTCATTAATAGCGAATTGGACTCGGCTGATTTATTGAATCGATTATCCGAACTCAAACAATTGCAAACCGAAGGCAATGCCCAAATTCCTCAAATAAAAATGGACCTCAAAGACTTTGGTATTGGGGCCCAAATTTTACATGACATAGACATTTCCAAAATACGCCTTATCTCGAATTCTATGCAAGCCAAACGCGTCGGAATGATTGGGTATGGCTTGGAGATTTCGGAGTATGTAGGGTATTGATTAACGATTGTTGATTTTTGATTGATGTCCCGAAACTTCGGGATAATTGCTTCACTAGTTCGAGCAAAGCTCTCGGGTGTTGAATGTAAGCTTGAGCAAACGATTAGGCTTGTAATTAGAATCTAATTGACACCTCTACGTGTCCACCCAAACCCAATTCTACTATTTTTTGTAGGGTTGAAAACCGTACTTCTTTGATGTTGTTTTCAATTTTTGAAATATACGATTTGGTGGTGCCCGATTTAGAAGCCAATTGTTCTTGCGTAAGCCCTTGATCTACTCGTGCTTCTTGAATTAATGTGCCCAATTTAAACTGCTCATAACCTGCTTCTAGCAAATTGCGTTTTGCTGTACCTTCAGTACCAAAATGCTGGTCTTTAAATTCACTGAGTGTTTTGGTGTTTTTCATATTCGTATTCCTTTTTTATTTTTAATGCCAGAGCAATTTCGTTTGAGGGTGTTTTTTGTGTTTTCTTTTGAAAGCCATTTAATATAATTACAAGCTGTCCTTTATCAAAAAAGCAAAATATCCTGTAAATAGCTGACCCTTGTTTTACTCTCAATTCATAGAGTCCTTTTGTTCCAGACAAGTGTTTTAAAATAGCTATTGGAATGCGATCTACTTCTTCTAAAAATTGCAGCGTCCAAACTATTTTATGTTTAACCTGCAGCTGTTGTTTCGTGAAAAAATCTTCAAAATAATTTTTAAAGAAAACTACCTTGCGGTATTTACGGTGAATATTCATAGGATTGGCTTATACTAAAAAGCAAATATATAAAAGTAGTCCTAAAGTGAAACTTATTTGGTAAAAAATTATTCCAATTTAACGTAAATATTTTGGTTTGCGGGAAATAGTAAATAATGATTGCTTCGCCATTTCGGGCAAAGCAATCGGATAACATATTTATATAGTTAAAAATCAATTTTGTATTTTAATCGAAGTTGCTGTTGAACCTCCAGAATTCGTTCGCAAAGTAAATCATCAGCCTCTAGTTTAGCTTGCTGCAACAAGCTGTCCAATTCCCTGACTCGGCTTGCATTTTGACCAATCCAAAGATTGGGTGCTACAAAATACCGATAGGGATTTGTGGCTAAAATTTCAACTTTCTCTCGCAGACTAGCGTGTGTATGGGCATACATTGGGTGTACATTCGTTTCCATATTTCTTATTTATAATGTTGCACATTCATCGCGATAACCTTGTATTCTTGCGTGAGTAGCGAACCACCATGCGGTGGTCTGTTCGAAAACGTAATTTGATCTTCTTCAAAATAATAGGCGGTATTTGGATCTTCAACCAAACAAATTCTACAAGGCTTGTTTTTATCCGATTCAATCTTGTTTTTGATCCATTTGCATTTTTCGATAATCTTGTCATGCAGTGGTGCGGCTTTGTCTAATTCATACTCGGCCAATTCATGCTCGCTAATGCCCTCAATATTGGCGCCTGGGTAATTGACATAATCACCCTGGGTGTTAAAATGTATCGGAATTTGCATATATATGGCATGGCCCGTTTTTAAAATTAGATACGGAAATTGCCCATATCCTTTTGGGAATTGGCGGTGTTCGAACCATTTTTCGTCTAGGTTTTTTATCTTGTTTTCCATTGTTGTTTTGTTGTTTAATTGCGATTAAAATTCTCCCCTAAGCAGAGGCTTATCCTACAATGAGATGTGAAACATTCGCCAAATCAAAAGGAATGGGATAAGGCAAGAGCAGGACATTTTTGTAGGACGTACCGGTTCCGAATGCAGATTCAGATCCGTTGAGGCTGTAGGCCGCTCCCCCAAAATGTAGCTCATCGTCAAAATACAAAACCGCAAAGGGCGACACTTTACTGAGTTCTAAAACCGAATTGGTTTGATGGTGATCAATGACAAGAAATAGTGGCGAATGACCTTCTTGTAATTCGTGCACATTCACAAAAATGTGAGTTGTTTTTTTGACCGTAGCCTCGTAGTGAATTACGGCTTGGTCTTTCAAGAAAATTTGTACTGAATTTTTCATACAAACAAAGATTTAATTAAACAATCGTTATTTGTATTTCGATAAATAGGTGTCTGGAAACTTGCGTTTATTTTGACCGGACGGGCCCGTATTGTTTTACCACCGTGGTGTCTTCACTCGGTTGGTACCCTTAATGGGTTCGAAATACAGCGCAAATGTAGAGAAAATTAATTGCGAACAAACAAAGTGTTGAAAAATTTATTCGAATAGTAATTTCTAATCGAATCAAATAAAGCCCTTGCTGAATTATATTTGGTATTTTTAGACTTAAAATAGTATTGTATGAAATGGATCATAGAGAATAACCGCTTGACAAAACAGTTTGAATTTAAAACCCAAACTCAATTGTGTGAATTTTTATTGAAAGTTGCCCAGCAAGCTGATGCCGTTGGACATCATCCTGATGTTTCGATTTATAAGTGCAGTAAAATGAAAATGGAGCTGACCACACACGATCAGGGTAAAATAACCGAATTGGATTATAAGTTGGCCGCTTTGATTGATTTGATTTGAAGCCTTATTTTAAGATTGCTTTAAAATCTAACCGTAATAAAAAATTTGTAAACTGCATTTCAATTGCAGTAATCTAGTTTACATTGCTTAAAATTTGGAACATGGAAACAGCAACTGAAAATCCAAACCCCAATCCAGTGCGCAAAAAGGAAAGTGGATGCTTTTATTATTTACTGATCTTTCTAGTCATGGGATTTTTTAGCGTGATTAGTCAACATGATTCAACGGATGAACCATCGGGATCATATGTAAAACCGCACCATACGCGTTCCGGAAAACTAGTGAAAGGCCATGTGCGAAAATCCTATAGCACCTCTCCCAACGCCCAACGAAGCCGCAACAACAGCAAAAAATTTCGGTATTTGCACCCGGGTCGATACGATAAAAAATAAATTGAGCTTATGAAATTTGGTTTTCGCATTCCATCCCTCTCCAAACGCATTGCCGCCAGAACATCACCCGCGCGCTTTGTACGACACAACTTAGGATTTAAAGCGCCCCGAGGCATGGGTTGGGTAACCAATCCTAAAAAATTTATGTACAATAAAGTCTACCAAAAAACCAGTCGGGGATGTATGCTGAGTATGGTGGTTTGGGTACTGATTTTGGGATCAGTTTACATAGTAATTAGCTGTAAAATAATATAAGTATCTAAATCAACAATACCAATAAAATAATTTATTCAACAAATGCTTTTTTTATTTTCAACTATGATTTTTTTTAATAATTAAGAAGATATCGGCAGAAACACACTTTTTTTTAATACCTATTAAAATAACATCAATAGATTTTGATATAAATAAATTACATTAAATATGCCATTGAAAACCTGATAATTTGTTTAAGTTTAATTTAAGGGTATTTATGAAGAAATTGACATTACCTTGTATTAATTAGAGTTGTAATGGATAATTTTTAATTGTTCTTGAAAAATATGTTGTATCATTGATAAACAAAAGTTGAGTTCAGAAACAACTTAAAAAAACGGGGCGAAATCTGAAAAGCCATAAGAGTAGGAAAATATACAACTATGGAAAAGTCAAAAGTTGACATGTTTATCGGAATGAATGCAGAAAATTTTAATCCGCAAGACCTTATGGTTATTAAAGAAAGACTTGAAAAAATGGATGATGATAAATTTTATCTAATTCAAGGGACAGAATTTCAAAAACCATCAACAATTTTAATTATTGCCATAATACTAGGTTGGGAAAGATTTTGGTTGGATGATGTTGGACTTGGAATAGTTAAAATAATCACTTGTTACGGTTGTATGATTTGGTGGATTATAGACATTATATCTGCAAAAGAGCGTACAAAAAAATATAATTTCAAAAAATTTACAGAAAAAGTATCTTTTGTATAGAATAAAATATTTAACAATTAGTAAGCAAGATCAGTTATCTCGCTTACTAATTTACTTAAAGCTTGTTGGGTTTTTAGCTTTTCCAATTTTACTTTATTTTGTTCCGGTTATTTGGTTAAATAAACAACAATCTATTTGTTTATTTAAGACCTTTTTTGACATAGAATGTTATGGATGTGGTATTACAAGAGCAATATTATCAGCAATACAATTAGACTTTGAAAGTGCGTATGTTTATAATCATCTAGTTGTAGTAGTCTTGCCAATATTTATCTATATTTGGGTTAAAATGATAATAGATATTATTAAACAAATAAAACAAAAAAGCTCAAAAAAAATGTCATAACCTAAGACGTATTAATAAAAAATGTTTCTTTCTCTTTACAACTTTCCTTTTTTATAATGACAAAGAAATCAAAGTCTACAAGGCACTTTAAATTCAAACTACAGTAAATATTTATTTTAAAGTTAAAAGCACTTAATTGATTTCATGCTTATTTGTTTCAACTAATTTTGTTCATTTACCACTATTAGTTTAATTTACTTTCGTATACAACACCTCCCCTTCTCAATCGCCCGAAATTACTTAAAACGAAATACAACTATTAGAATTGATTTTGATAATAACAAATTAATTAGTCTTATATCTTTTGATACCCTGCTTCTCCGTTTCGTTTTAATTTTACTTTATAATTATCACATTTGTCACATCTTCTGCTTGATTGCCAATACAAAGACAGTTCGTGAACACCATTTGAATTTCCTAATCGTGAAGTGTTTGTGTCATAGGAATAACCAAATGTAAATTCACCAGATTTAAAAGATAAAACAGGATTAATTGAGGTTAAAAAATGACTCCTAGAACTTCTCCCTTGTGGATTTGTTGCAGCTATTAAACCAAAACTAAAACGACTCATATCGAAAACGGTTCCAATATCTAATCGATTATACTCGGCCTGTCTCATGTAATTTCCAGTAATTAAAAAATTGGAATCGGCATCCAAAAGTGTTACTAAAAAGTTATCAAGCGGAACATAATAGCCCCCATGAATAGAAATAAATAAATCTAAAGGAGCATTGCCGTTTTCTGTGAAAGATATATCAGGCCGATTTAAATGTTTTATGGAAGCGCCAATCCAAGTGTTTTCTTGGTCAAACAAAAAACCCGCACTAAAATCCCAAAAGTTAATTTTATTACTGTAGTTCAAAACACCCGGGTCTATACTGCCTGGACTTATTGCACCTGTATTAATATCTATTTGGTCTTCTAGAAGTAAGCTACCAAAATTATAATCTTTACGACCAAAACCCGCCTCTAATCCTAATCGTAATCTCCAATCGTAATTTAAATCTATTCTATAAGCAAACGCACCATTGAATTGAAAGTAATTATAATTCGTAAATACCTCGTTGTGATTTAAAACCGTTATTCCAACAGCAACATTATCACCAACTAATTTATTCGCATATCCAAACTGCGTGTCTATTTTTCTATTCCCATCTGGCCATTGTCTTCGATGCATAATTCCAGCTGTCCAAGTATTTGTAATTCCAGTAAATGCTGGACTTATTTTCTCGGGAACAATATAAAATTGTGTGAAAATTGGATCTTGTGCAAAAACTGTTTGTGCAAAAACGAAGAGAAAAATAATTGAGTAAAAATGTTTGAGAATTATCTTTTTCATGATTATTTGATTAAAACAAAGGTTTGATTTTGATTAATTATTGTACCATAAAATGTTTCTGCACTTACCTTGCTATTATAATTGCCGTTTTCTGCATCATATCCTTTTATTTTTCCATCCCAACCTATTATTACGTCTCCTTTTTCAGAATAGATTAATGAACCCCATGAATCATAGATATCTAATGTTATGTTTTTCATTCTCTTTGTCACAGGTCTGTATTTATCATTAAGTGTATCTTGATTAGGAGTAAATGCTGTTGGAACAACCAGTAAATAACCATTTTCAATTATTAAACTTATCGTTTGAATGTAAACACAACCAAACGGATAGGTTACTATTTGTTTTACAATATAATCTTTAGGTATACTATATGTATGTATCGGATTTAATTCACTTGAAAAAGTACCATCACCGAAATCCCAAATTATCGATTCATAATCACCTGTAACTGTACTTTGGAATTGTATAGGGTCCCCTATAGAATAAATTCCGTATGAAGTATATCCATATGAAGTAGTATCGAATGAATTAAAACCAATTACAGGTATATCAACAGTAACACTATAAGTTGATTGACAGCCTATATGATCAGTTACGGTCAATAATACTGTTCCATTTACATCCGTATGCATTATTTCATTATTAGCACCTAGTACAGTTCCACTAGACCATTGATAGGAATATGGTGGGACTCCACCAGAAACAGCTGCAACAAAATTTTGACTTACATTATGTGTATTGCAGTCAAATGTTGTTTGAGTAGAAACATTAACAACAATAGGAGCTGGTCTAATAATTGAATATTGTTTAGTATTTGTACATCCATTTGCATCAGTTACAACTACTTGATAATTACCCGATGTAATTGCAATCAAATCTTCAGTTATTACTCCATTTGACCAATTATAACTATATGAAGGTGTGCCTCCAGAAACAATTAAATTTATTGAGCCACTGTTAGCATTTAGACAATCTAGCGCATCTGAAATATTTGCTGATACAACTAATGGCTGTGGTTCAACAATGGTAAAAGTTCTTGTTATATAACAGGGTGTTCCATCTGATATCATTGCGGTATATGTTCCTGGGCCTAAATTATTTCGAATTAAACCTGCAGGACTCCCGTCACTCCAAGTTAATGCAAGAGGCGGAAGTCCTCCTATTAAATTTAAATTAATGCTTCCATCATGCGCACCATAACAAGAAATATTTTTAACAATTGGATAAATTGTAAAAATTGGGGCTTCTGGTATTACTACAGTGACAGTTTTTGTACACATTACATTGTCTGTAATTAAAATCACATACGTTCCTGCAGCTAAATTATTTTGATAAAAACCAGTAGCTAAATTATCCCATTGTGCCGTATAAGCAGGTGAGCCTCCAGTGACTGTTAAGGTTATTGTGGCATTATTTGCGCCATAACAGGTTATTGGAGTAGTTGTAATTTGTACATTAATTTGAGGATTTATGTTCATTGTCACTGTAAATGGATTACCCAAACATCCTTGAGCGCTCACTGGAACTATTGTATAGATAACAGGTACCGTAGCAAGAGTTGTGTTTGTCCAAGCATCATCAAAGATTTCTGCAGCTGAAAAACCGGAACCAATTATAGGATTACCTGAATACGAAGGAAGCCCACCATTTGAAATCGATACAATATTGTAACTTACTGCGGTAGGTCCATCAATATCATTTCCTAAAGTAATTGTAGATTGTTCATCACTACAAATTGTAGCTATTTGATTTACTACTATAGGTTCTGGATTTATGGTTAACGTGATTGTAAATGAATCACCATAACAACCTGCACTTGTACGAGGAACTACTGTATAAATAATATCTAAATCCGCTGTTGTTGAATTGGTCCAGGCATCATCTGCAACTTCATTAGCTAATACATTAGTTACCACTTGAGGATTTCCGGATGATGAAGTCAATCCATTTGTTACTATTGAAATGATATCATAAGTAGCCGTTGGATTCACACCTAGAATTATTCCATTGGGTAAATCACTACAAAGTACCGCTGATTGACTTGCTATTACTAATTCAGACTCTACTGTTACCGTTACTGTAAAAGCATTCCCTTCACAGCCATCAGTGCTCACTGGAACTACCGTGTATACTACATCAACTGCTGAGGGCGTAGTATTGGTCCAAGCGTCATCTGCAATCTCATTAGCTAATAATCCAGTTCCTGTAGATGGACTTCCGGCAAAAATGGGTAAGCCATTTGAATTTATTGAAGTTATATTATAAGTAACTGCTTGTGGGGTATCTATATCATTACCCAATACAACACCATTAGGAATATCACTACAAATTGTACCCGTTTGATTAACAACAACTGGTTCAGGATTTACCGTAACGGTTACCGTAAAAGGTGTGCCTAAACAACCCGCGCCACTTACAGGAACAACCGTGTAAACTACATTGACCGCTACTGGCGTGGTATTTGTCCAGGCATCATTGGATATCTCATTCGATGAAAATCCTGTTCCAGTTATTGGGGTACCCGCTGAGGCTACTAAACCTCCATTGACAATACTGGTAATATTGTAAGTTGTGGCAATCGGTGTATCTATATCATTACCCAATACAATTCCATTGGCAACATCACTACAAATAGTGCCTACCTGGTCTAAAACGATTGGCTCCGGATTTACGGTGACTGTTACTGTAAAGGGCTGGCCTGAACAACCATTAGCACTTACTGGTTCAATCGTGTAAATAACATTAACAGCCAAAGGTGTGGAGTTATTCCAAACATCATCGGCTAATGCATCAGCTAGAAATCCAGCTCCAGTTACTGGGTTACCTGAAACCGCTACTAATCCATTTGCATTAACTGAGGTAATCGTATAGGTTGTATTAGCTGATATCGCCAATATAAATCCATTGGCAACATCACTACATGTAGTTACCACTTGTGGTAATATGCCTAGTGTAGACTCTACCGTTACCGTAACTGTAAAAGGATTCCCCTCACATCCTTGAGCGCTCACTGGAACAACCGTGTAAACTACATCAACTGCTAAAGGCGTGGTATTGGTCCAGGCATCATCGGCGATTTCATTGGCTGTAAAACCAACTCCTGTTGTTGGAGTACCCGCATAAATTGGTAAACCATTTGAGTTTATAGCCGTTATATTGTATGTGGTAGCTAAAGGAGTATCTACATCATTACCCAATACAATACCATTGGCGATATCACTACAAATAGTACCGATTTGATTAACGACCACCGGTTCCGGATTTACCGTGACAGTGATCGTAAATGGATTGCCTAAACAGCCTGCTCCACTTACAGGAACAACCGTGTAAACTACATTTACCGCTACTGGCGTGGTATTGGTCCAAGCATCATTGGATATTTCGCTAGTTGTAAATCCTGTTCCAGTTACAGGGGTACCTGCTGAGGCGACTAAGCCTCCATTGACAATACTCATGATGTTGTAAGTTGCTGCTACAACACTTGAACTCGCGTTTATTGGTATACCCAAAGCAACATCACTACAGGCTGTTGTAACTTGATTTAATACAACGGGCTCAGGATTTACAGTGACTGTTACTGTAAAGGGCTGGCCAATACATCCATTTGAGCTTACCGGTAAAACAGTATAAACAACAGTAACTGGTAATGGCGTTGTATTTGTCCAAGCATCATCAGCAATTTCATTAGCTAAAAATCCAAGTCCAGTTACTGGGTTTCCTGCTGATGGAGTTAATCCATTTTGATTGATAGCCGTAATATTATAAGTCGTATTTGGAGCTGTACCTAAGTTAAATCCATTGGCAACATCACTACAAGTAGTAACCACTTGTGGTCCTACCCCAAGAGTAGACTCTACCGTTACTGTCACTGTAAATGCATTACCCGCACATCCTTGAGCGCTCACTGGAACTACCGTATATACTACATTTACTGAACCTGAAGTTGTATTGATCCATGCGTCATTGGCGATTTCATTGGCTGTAAATCCTACTCCTGTAATTGGATTACCCGCAAAAGCTACTAAGCCTCCATTGGCGATATTGGTGATGTTATACGTAACCGCTTGGGGAGTGTTTAAATCATTACCCAATACAATTCCATTGTTAATGTCACTACAAATAGTACCAGTTTGATTAACAACAACTGGTTCCGGATTTACCGTGACGGTGACTGTAAATGGATTGCCTAAACAGCCTGCTCCACTTACCGGAACAACCGTATAAACTACATTGACCGCTACTGGCGTGGTATTTGTCCAAGCATCATTGAATATCTCATTAGATGTAAATCCTGTTCCAGTTGCAGGGGTACCCGCTGAGGCGACTAATCCTCCGTTGGCAATACTGGTAATATTGTAAGTTGCTGCTACAACACTTGAACTCGCGTTTATTGGTATACCCAAAGCAACATCACTACAGGCTGTTGTAACTTGATTCGATACAACTGGTTCTGGATTAATAGTTGCAGTTACAGTAAATGGTTGTCCTATACATCCATTTGAGCTTACAGGTAAAACAGTATAAACAACAGTAACTGGTAATGCCGTTGTATTAGTCCAAGCATCATCAGCTATTACATTAGCTAGTAAACCATTGCCAATTGCTGGAGTTCCAGCCGAAGCTGTTAATCCATTTTGATTGACAGACGTAATATTATAAGTCGTATTTGGAGCAGCACCTAATAAAAAACCAATTGCAGCATCACTACAAGCAGTTACCACTTGTGGTCCTACCCCAAGAGTAGACTCTACCGTTACAGTCACTGTAAATGCATTCCCAGCACAGCCTTGAGCGCTCACTGGAACTACCGTGTACACTACATTCACTGAACCTGAAGTTGTATTGGTCCATGCATCATTGGCGATTTCATTGGCTGTAAAACCTACTCCTATAATTGGATTACCCGCAAAAGCTACTAAGCCTCCATTGGCGATATTGGTGATGTTATAAGTTACTGCTTGGGGAGTGTTTAGATCATTACCCAATACAATACCATTGGCGATATCACTACAAATGGTACCCGTTTGATTAACGACCACTGGCTCCGGATTAACAGTAAGGGTAACTGTGAAAGGATTTCCTTGACAGTTATTTGCACTCACAGGAACAACCGTATAAACTACATTGACCGCTACTGGCGTGGTATTGGTCCAGGCGTCATTGGATATCTCGCTAGATGTAAATCCTGTTCCAGTTACTGGGTTACCCGCTGAGGCAACTAAGCCTCCATTGACAATACTAGTGATGTTGTAAGTTGCAGCTGAAACGCTTGAACTCGCGTTTATTGGTATACCCAAAGCAACATCACTACAGGCTGTTGTAACTTGATTTGATACAACGGGTTCTGGATTAATCGTTGCAGTTACAGTGAATGGTTGTCCTATACATCCATTTGAGCTTACCGGTTCAATCGTGTAAACTACCGCTAATGGTGTAGTTGTTAAATTGGTCCAGGCATCATTAGCTATAACAGAAGAATTAAAGCCCGTGCCTATTTGTGGAGAACCCGCCGAGGCAACCAATCCAGTAGGAATAGTGATTGATGTAATATCATAAGTCGCAGTTGCAGATGTACCTAATGCAAATCCATTGGCAACATCACTACAAGCGGTTACCACTTGTGGTCCTACCCCTAGAGTAGACTCTACCGTTACCGTAACTGTAAAAGGATTACCCGCACAGCCTTGTGCGCTCACTGGAACTACCGTGTACACTACATTTACTGAACCTGAAGTTGTATTAGTCCATGCATCATTGGCGATTTCATTAGCTGTAAAACCTACTCCTGTTGTTGGACTACCCGCAAATGCTACTAAGCCTCCATTGGAGATATTCGTTATATTACACGTAACCGCTTGAGGAGTATTTATATCATTACCCAATACTATTCCATTGGCGATGTCGCTACAAATTGTACCCGTTTGATTAACGACCACTGGTTCCGGATTTACTGTAACAGTAACCGTAAATGGATTTCCTTGACAGTTATTTGCACTCACAGGAACAACCGTATAAACTACATTGACCGCTACTGGCGTGGTATTGGTCCAGGCGTCATTGGATATCTCGCTGGATGTAAATCCTGTTCCAATTACTGGGTTACCCGCTGAAGCTACTAAGCCTCCATTAACAAGATTCGTAATATTATAAGTGGAAGCAACAACAGAACTACTTAAATTTAAAGAAACTCCTGAAGCACTATCGCTACATATTGTGGCTACTTGATTTGATACAACGGGCTCAGGATTTACGGTGACTGTTACTGTAAAGGGCTGGCCTGAACAACCATTTGAGCTTACCGGTTCAATCGTGTAAATTACCGCTAATGGCGCAGCTGTTAAATTGGTCCAGGCATCATTAGCAATAACATTGGAAGCAAAGCCTGTGCCTATTTGTGGAGAACCCGCCGAGGCAACCAAACCAGTAGGAATAGTAATTGATGTAATATCATAAGTCGCAGTTGCAGATGTTCCTAATGCAAATCCATTGGCAACATCACTACAAGCGGTTACCACTTGTGGTCCTACCCCAAGAGTAGACTCTACCGTTACCGTAACTGTAAATGCATTACCCGCACAGCCTTGAGCGCTCACTGGAACAACCGTATACACTACATTTACTGAACCTGAAGTTGTATTAGTCCATGCATCATTGGCGATTTCATTGGCTGTAAAACCTACTCCTGTTGTTGGAGCACCTGCAAAAGCTACTAAGCCTCCATTGGCGATATTGGTGATGTTATAAGTTACTGCTTGGGGTGTGTTTGCATCATTGCCCAATACAATTCCATTGGCGATGTCACTACAAATGGTAACCGTTTGATTTACAACCACTGGTTCCGGATTTACTGTAACAGTAACCGTAAATGGATTTCCTAAACAACTTGCATTACTAACTGGAACAACCGTATAAACCACATTAACAGGTAAAGGGGTTACATTGGTCCAAGCATCATTAAATATTTCGTTGGACGTAAATCCTGTTCCAATTACTGGGTTACCCGCTGAGGCTACTAAGCCTCCATTGGCAATATTCGTTATATTGTATGTTGTAACTGCTACGCTTGAACTCGCGTTTAATGTTACACCCAAAGCTGAATCACTACAAGCAGTTGTAACTTGATTTAATACAACGGGTTTAGGGTTTACTATAATTGTATAAGGATAAACAATTCCAACACAAGTGGAGCCTCCTGCTATAGTTGCTGTAGCGTTATATGTTATTGTTATCGCTGAGGATGTACTATTAATTAATTGTTGAGCTCCAATTGTACTAGTTCCACTTGTTGAAACGCCTGTGATACCTGCTGGTTGAGGAGCCGTCCAGTTGTATGTAACTCCAGTTGTTGTACTACTTAATGTAACTACCAAAGAGGTGTCTCCCGAACAAATGGTTTGAGGCAATGGACTAAATGTTACCGCTGGTGATGGGTTAACTGTAACTACAATGGTAAACGGTGTTCCTGAACAACTGCCCGATTTTGGTGTAACCGTATACGTTAAGGTGGCTGCTGCAGAAGTCGTGTTGGTTAAGGTTTGGCTTATTGGATTTAATACATCTGTAGCTGCACTTCCTCCTGTAACTGCTCCTACCGGGTTACTTACTGGAGTTGGCCAACTGTAGGTTGTTCCGGAAGGCACAATATCATTTAAACTACTTCCTCCCCCATTGGTTGGGTTTACACTAAAAGATGTATTTGAACAAATGGTTGCTGTAACATTAGATACTCTTGGTGTTGGGTTAAAAGTGACACTCACTGTAAATGTGCTTGTACAAATATTTGGTGTTACTCCCGAGCTAGCTGTTACATTGTAAAGTACAGTTATTGCAGCATTGGTAGAATTAGTTAATGTCTGGCCTATTGAACTAACTCCTGTAGTTTGATTACTAGTGCCTGATATTCCTGCAGGTGGAGTTACTGTCCAGGTAAAGGTTGTATTGGTAGGTAAAACTAATGTAGGAGGAGTATTAACCAAAGGAACCGAAAAGGCTGTGCCGCTACAACTACTCACTACTTGATTTGGAATTAAGGGCTGTGGATTAACCGTTACTACTACAGTAAATGTCGCGCCAACACAATTCCCCGCTGCTCCAGATGTAGGTGTAACCGTATAGGTAGCAGTTTGAACCAAATTGGTTGGGTTTATCAATGTACCGGTGATAGTAGTCTGTAAAGTACCTGATGCGCCTCCAGTGATACCTCCTGTAACAACGGGAGCTCCCCAAGAATAAGTCGTGCCACTTGGAATAACATTTGGCGAGGCTGCTGAAGGAGTTACCGTAAAACTTGAAC
>CANKLE010000016.1 GCA_947483075.1 Flavobacteriaceae bacterium
CGGTTGTAGTTGGACGAAAAGTAAAACCAACTTCCAAATAGTTGAGGGATTTTTAAAAATTTGCTGTCGTCGGGCGTGCGGGCTTCATAAAAATCATAGGTTACCGTTGGGCGTAAATCAATTCCATAACCATAAAAATCATTTTTTTTATCGGCCGAATCAACCGATAAATTAATTGAATTGTCTTGTACTTTTCCGGTTTTGTTTTCAAAGGAAGTTTCTGAAGAAAACTGCACATTAAAGGTGTTGTAATTGGCCGTTGGATTTAATATTCGGTAACTCCATTCGGTCATGAATCCGTGGTAATGGGTCTGAAAATTGATGCCTAAATCATTGTTGTCAAAGTCTTTAGAAACATATTTTCCGCCTATGCCGTACCGGAATTTTCCACTGGTTTCGGCCAAGTAAAGGGAAGTGTTAATTCCGTTTTTATCTGCGCCAAAAGTGGGGTAATTGAGGTAGCTGTATTTGACGTCTCCTTTGGCCGCAAACGTATTTTTTTGGGTATTCAGGTCAAACAAAACCGCCGAAACATTGGCGTCTTTGGCTGATCCATTTCTCGTAACGTTGGTGTTGATAAAAGTCACCGAAGAGTTTTTTCTGAATCGCTGATCAAGAACGACTACATTGTAATTGGTGGCCGGTTGTAGTTCGGCTTTCCGCTCTACACCAGTATCGGTATTGGTTACCTGTACACTCGTATTTTCGGTTACGGCGTTCAAAAAGCCCACCCCCAATCCGTCTTTAGAACGACCGGATATTTTTACGGCATTGATCAATTGAATGGTGCTGGGTAATTTGGCCGTTTCATTGGCGGCTAAGGAAAGGTCTGGTGTTTCGCCAATGCGTCGGGAATAAACCAAATCACCTTTGCTAAACAAATCGGTTCCTTCGGTAAAGAAGGGTCGGTTTTCGGTAAATTTTTGTTCAAAAGGGCTCAAATTCAATTCGACATTGTCAAACTTAGTCTGCCCAAAATCGGGCACCAAAATCGCGTCCAAGGTAAACGCATCACTAATGCCGTATTTTACATCCAATCCGCCTTTGAGTTCACCATAGGTTTTTTGCGTATGGCTGGAATTTAAATAAAAAGACGAATACGGAATAAAGAATAAGCGGGTGGGAGTTTCTATGTTTTCGATTCCATCTAAAATCCCCGATTGGGCACTCTCGTTATTGATTTTAGTATCAATGAAATTCCAGGTAAACAACTGCCGATCTCTGCGAATTTCGCGGTAAAAATTCACCCCCCATTCTTGTTTGATGGCCTTCGAAAATCGCAGTGCCGCATAGGGAATTTTCATTTCTACCACCCAGCCATAATCAGTCATTGCAATATGGCTTTCCCAAATCGCGTCCCAGCTAAAGTCTTCTCCGTTTTGGTTGGTAAAAATACAGTCTGCTTGCACACCTGCGGCACTTACATAAAACCGAAAGTCTTGTTGGCCGTCGTTAAATCCGTTTAGGAATATCCCAAAATTTTCGGACGAGCCAAAGTTATCTCGGGGAGTAATTTCTTTTAATATTTTGTTGGGTTCGTTGTCAAATAATTTTGCCGCGATATAGACCGCATCATTGGTGTAGGCCACTTGAACCTCGGTCTTGGTTTTTTGAGGAATCGGTTTGCCGTTGTCGGGCGCAAACATTGTAAAATCAGTTGCAACAGGTGCAGCACTCCAAATGGATTCAGTCAGTTTTCCGTCAACTTCCATATGGTCGGAAGTTTTTACCGCGGTTAAATGTTTCTTTTGACTAAAAGAAGGGGTAGAAATAAACAATAAGGCGAATAGAATAATACAAGAGGGAGTTCTCATAACTAGGCTTTTAACAAAAGCAAATTTAATTATTTAATTGAATCGTACAAGTCTGGCGCAATAATGTGTACTAGCTTTTGTTTTTGTACATGACAAAATGGGTGCCTATGTCGCCTATCGAAAAGGGTTCGCCGGTTTTTGAGTAGCCCATTTTTTCGTAAAAGGTCACCGCTTTTTCGCGGGCATTCAACCATATAATTACACCTGATTTGTCCTTAATTTGGGTTTCGGCAAATTCCATTAATATCGCCCCAATCCCTTTGTTTTGGTAGGCTGCTAAAACGGCCATGCCTCTAAACTGCAATTGGCTTTCAGCAGCAATCCAATCATTCGAGGCAACAAACAAGGAAAGCACACCAATTATATTTTTGCCATCAAAAATGCCAAAATGCCGAGTTGTTGGTAAATTATCTCCTGCAAAGCAGCAAGTTTCTAGTGCCTTGCCTGGACGCAAAACCGGATGCCGCACCAAGAAGGTTTCGGGGGTGCTAATGGGTTTGCAGCTGTACATGCTCTGTTATTTTAGGTTTAACAAATTCACAATGTTATTGTTAGCTTTCTGTTGTTGAGTTCCGTGCTACTTTTTGAAAAAAAACTTGCAACTAAGAAAACTTATTCTATATATTTGCACCTCATTATTGCGGAAGTAGCTCAGTTGGTAGAGCTCCAGCCTTCCAAGCTGGTTGTCGCGAGTTCGAGCCTCGTCTTCCGCTCTGAAAAAATCACCTCTAGTTTTGCTAGGGGTTTTTTTATGCAATTAAGGCGAGAAGTAAATCCCGACCCTTCGGGAAGCCTCGTCTTCCGCTCTGAAAAAATCACCTCTAGTTTTCGCTAGAGGTTTTTTTATGCCCAACTCCAATCGCCCAATTCGGTGCCAGATTCTACCTCTTGCGGAACTTGGCCTTGTTGAAATAGGCGAGCAGACAAATCCCCTTTTAATGTTATTGTCTTTCCTTTTACCTCCAGCCAACTTCCTTCGCGCAAGCCTAACACGGCTGTTTTGTGATAGGCGTGAAATTCTTGAATGCGCATTTCCCGGGTTTCGCCCATGTGTTTAGATTGCCCATCCGGATCTAAATAATGCGGATTTAAGTTAAACGGAAGTGCGCACAAGGTTTCAAAATGAGGCGGATAGGCAATGGGCATGTCATTGGTGGTGTGCATGCTTTGCCCCAAAATATTACTGCCCGCACTGGTTCCCAAATAGGGCGTGCCTTGTTCCAACTGGGATTTCAGCACTTCAATAAGTTTGTTATGGTAAAGTTGTTCTACCAACACAAAGGTGTTTCCGCCGCCGGTAAAAATGCCTTCGGCTTCCTGGATTGCTTTACTAGGGTTATCAAATTCATGAATGCCTTTTACCGCAAAACCCCAAGATTCAAATGTGGCTCGTACTTTTTGGGTATACTCGTTGTGCGAAATCCCTCCCGGACGCGCATACGGAATAAATAGTATAGTCTTGCAGCCTGCAAAATGGTGCAGAATAGGTTCTTTTAAATAAGCCAAATAGCTCCCGCCGTGTAGGGTTGAGGTACTGGCCACAAGTAAATTTTTCATAAGCAGTTCGATGCAATTCGAAAGGCGAATATACAATCTTTGTTTGGCAGTATAAAAAAGTTTATTGCGCCAAGTTTTCGTTAAAACCGGCCTAAGTTGCCGTCAGTTGGTAGGAAAACGATAGTTTTGTTTCGCTAAGTAAAGTAATACCCTATTTCTATGCGGCTATCCCATTTTATCACGATCTGCTTTTGCTGCTTTGCCTCTTTGATTTGGGGACAAAAAAGCACCGAAAAAGCCCTATTAATGCATGTCGTTGTAGATACTGCAGGTGTCGAAAAAGTGAATGTGTTGAATTTGCGCAGCAACAAAATGGTGGCCACCGATAAAAAAGGAAGCTGCACAATTGCAGTAAAACTGGGCGATATTTTGGTAATTACTGCCGTAAACCTAGAAACGCGCAGGCATGAAATCACTGCCGAAGAATTTGACAGCGCAGCCGCAATCCAAAAAATGAGCTACCGCATTACGCCTTTAGAAGAAGTGAATGTAAATGAAAACGCCAACGTAAACGAAACCAGTTTGGGCATCGTGGCGGCCAATCAAAAAAAATATACGCCGGCTACGCGCAAATTACGAACCGCCCAAACCGGATTTTTAGATCCGCTGCTCAATAAAATGTCGGGCAGAACCAGCGATTTGAAAAAGCAGGTTACAATCGAACAGAAAGAAAAGCTGTTACTCAAACTCGACGGTTTATACGAAGAGAAATACTACACCGATGTGCTCAAAATTGCACCCGAGGCCATTCCCGGTTTTCAGTATTACCTGATAGACGATCCCGAGTTTGCACGTGCCTTAAAAGACAAAAACAAAACCCTCACCATGTTTTATGTGAAGCGCTTGGCCTTGAACTATAATGAAATTTTATTGAAAGAATCCCATGCACAAGAACCACAACCGCAGTAACTATATTGTTTTGCTTGGGGCAATTCTGTTTGTGTTGTGCACTTCATTTGCGGCACATAAGTTTTATGTTGGCATTTACCAAGTGGCCTATGCTCCGGCAAAGAAACGCCTGCAAATTTCGATGCGCTTGTTTGTAGACGATTGCAATGCGGCCTTGTACCAAAACTACCATCAAAAAACCAAATTGGGAGACAAACAAGAAGTTGCAGCAGAGGTAAGCTTGCTTGACACCTACATCAAATCACGGTTTAAAGTACAGATAAACGGCAAATTTTATGCACTTCACTTTAAGCGCAAAGAACTCGAAAACAATGTGCTGATTTGTTATTATACCTGTGAGGAAGTGCCCAAACCCAATCGGGTCGTGATTGACAACAGCATGTTCACCACTGAATTTCCTGACCAACAAAACATTTTACAAGTCGAGCTGTATGGCAAAAAACAAAGTGCCTTACTCACACAAAATTCCAGCAAAGCAGAATTTGTTGATACGCCATAATACAAGAAAAATACCTATTTTTAGCCCGTTTTTAGAACCTCATTTAGACAAGCACCTATGAAAAAAATAGCCACGCTACTTCTCTTATTTTCAGTCAGTATTGCATTCGCTCAACAACCCAATAAAATCAAAGAAAAAGGCAGCGTCGATGTAAATAAATTTCGTCAAAATTACGACCTCTTTGCTACGCCCAATATGTACCGCACGGCCTCTGGTGCTCCGGGTCCAGAATATTACCAACAACAAGCCGATTATAAAATTGACGTTGAACTCGATGATAAAAACACCCGTTTGTATGGGGTTGAAACCATTACCTACCACAACAACGCCAAGGAATCTTTAGATTATTTGTGGATACAGTTAGATCAAAATCAACAAGCTAAAAATTCCAATTCAAAATTGGTGGGCAGCAACAAAACTGATCCAGCGATGAGCCCACAAGGCTTTTCACGCAACTACTTAGAAGACAAATTTGACGGTGGATTTCGCATCGATTTCATCCAAGATGCCGCCGGTAAACCGATGAAATATACCATCAATCAAACCATGATGCGCGTAGAATTGCCCAAGCCATTGGCCCACGGACAAACGGTTGCTATGACAATAAAATATTGGTACAACATCAACAATTACATGCTCGATGGCGGACGCTCGGGCTACGAACATTTTGACACCGATGGCAATAATTTGTACATCATTGCACAATTTTATCCCAGAATGGCCGTGTACAATGACGTCGAAGGTTGGCAAAATATGCAGTTTTGGGGCAGTGGCGAATTTGCGCTTCCCTTCGGAAATTTTGAGGTAAACATTACCGTTCCCGCCGATCACATTATGGAGGCCACCGGCAGCTTGCAAAACAGAAGCGAAGTGTTTACTCCGGCTCAATTGCAGCGTTATGCCTTGGCCGAGAAATCGTATGATAAACCCGTAATTGTGGTTACGCAAGCCGAAGCCGAAGCGGCCGAAAAATCATTTTCAACCCAAAAGAAAACCTGGAAATTCAAAGCCGAAAATGTACGTGACTTTGGAATCGCCACCTCGCGCAAATTCATCTACGATGCCATGGCCGTAAAATTGGGCGGTAAAGATGTGATGGCAGTATCGGTTTATCCCAAAGAGGGCAATCCGTTGTGGGAACAATATTCTACCCGTGCCGTAGCCCACACCCTCAAAAGCTATTCCAGCCATACCTTTGATTATCCCTATCCCAAAGCCGTTTCGGTACACGCCAACGACCAAGGCATGGAATACCCGATGATTTGTTGGAACTGGGGTCGTCCAGAACCCGATGGCAGCTACAGCGACCGTGTAAAATACGGCATGTTGAGTGTCATTATTCACGAAGTGGGGCACAACTTTTTCCCGATGATTGTCAATTCAGACGAGCGCCAATGGACGTGGATGGACGAAGGGCTCAACACCTTTATGGAATATTTGGCCGAAATAGAATGGGAAGCGACATTCCCCGTTGATCGCGGTCCAGCTCGTTTAATTGTTCCTTACATGAGCGGGGCACAATCGGGATTAGAGCCGATTATGACCAATTCAGAAAGTATACGTCAGTTTGGTAGCAATGCCTATGGCAAACCGGCTGCGGGTTTAAACATTTTGCGCGAAACCATCATGGGACACGACTTGTTCGACTACGCCTTCAAAACCTACGCCAACCGCTGGAAATTTAAGCATCCAACGCCCGAAGATTTCTTTAGAACCATGGAAGACGCCTCGGCGGTAGATTTGGATTGGTTCATTAGAGGCTGGTTTTACACCACCGATTTCAATGACATTGGCATCAAAGAAGTGAAGAAATATTTTGTGTCCAACAACGAAACCAAAGAGGTCAAAGACTATTTGTCCAAAAGACGTCGTCGCCGTTCGGGAGTCGATGGGCCAATGGTCTATCTAGTTGCCGAGGGCAGTGAAGATTATACGCCCGAAATGAATAAGCCTTTTGATCCCAAAGAAATTATTCACCTCAATGACTATATAAAAACCCATTTTACCCCCGAAGAACAAGCCAAATTAACCGTGCCCAAGTATTTTTATCAAGTAACTTTTGATAAACCAGGCGGATTGGTAATGCCGATTATCGTTGAAATCACCTATGAAGATGGCACCATCGAAAACCAAACCTTTCCGGCTCAAATTTGGCGCTTAAATGATGCCGAAGTTTCCCGTACCTTCGCCACACAAAAGGCGATTACTAAAATTGTCATAGACCCAAGACAAGAAACGGCCGATATTGACCTCACCAACAATACCTGGCCCAAACAAGATACACCTTCAAAATTTGACTAATACTAAAACAACTCGATTATGTTTGGAATAGGCGGCGGAGAAATAGTGTTCATTATATTAGTTGCGTTGATGTTATTTGGTTCGGATAAAATACCAGAAATTGCCCGAACCTTGGGTAAAATTATGGCGCAACTCAAGAATGCCACCAACGACATTAAAAGCGAAATTCAAAAAGGAGTAGAGGCCAATGGCTTAGATACCACCATCAAAGAAATTAAAAGCGACTTCACCGATTTGGGTGCGAGCATCAATAAAGATATTCGAGAAGCCCAAGCCAAAATGACCGCGCAGACCAATACGGTTTTGGACGAAGCCGCCAAAGAAGTCAATGAACTTGATGGACCTGTAAAACGCCAATCCTAAATGGTATCCAAAGTTATCGCCTACGACCAACAACTGTTTGTTTTCCTAAATAATTTAGGATCTACCACCTATGATGGGTTTTGGGAGTTCATCACCAGTTTCATCAACTGGATGCCCCTTTTCTTGCTGTTGTTGTATGTGATTTATAAAAAAATAGGCGCCAAACAAACCCTGATTTTGTTGTTGTTTGTGGCGGGCTTAGTTGCCTTTACCGACCAATTCACCAACTTGGTCAAAAACAACGTACAGCGTTTGCGCCCCTGCAACACCGAGTCCTTAAAAGGACTTATTCGGGTAGTAATTTCTCGAAATTCGTTTAGTTTTTTCTCTGGACATGCCGCCAATACTATGGCAGTCACCGTATTTTTATACCTGCAATTCAAGCGCCAACTGCCCTTCCTTATATTTTTGTTCTTCTGGCCCTTGGTGTTTGCCTACAGCCGCATTTATTTGGGGCTGCATTTCCCGCTTGATATTTTGGCTGGCTTTGCCTTTGGAAGCTGCAGTGGGTTTGCGTTCTTCAAGTTGTATGGCTGGGCCAAAACGCGCTATTCGTTTTAATTTTTAGGAGCTAGTTCCAGCTGTCCGTTCTATTTTTTGTGTCCAACCCGGCCACAAAAAGATGCCACTTCCATCTGGGCTAAAGCACTCGGCTCACGGTAAGTCCGTCGCGTATGGGAAGCAACACCGTTTCTACGCGGGGATCGTTGCGTAATACTTGGTTGTATTCGAGTAGAATTTTGGTGCTCAGGTCATTCGGTACTAGGGGATCCAATACTTTTCCGCTCCACAGTACATTATCCGAAAGGATGATGCCACCCGGATTCATTTTGGGCACAATGAGCTCGTAATAGTTCAGGTAATTTTCTTTGTCAGCATCGATAAACACCAAATCAAATTTCAAATCGAGCGAAGGAATTATAGTTGTTCCCTCGCCCAAGTGTTGCACAATTTGCGCTCCCCATTCCGATAGGTCAAAGTACTTGCGCTGAAAATCGACCAATTCTTCTTTGATGTCTATGGTGTGCAACTGTCCGTCTTTTTGCATGCCTTCGCACAAACACAGCGTGGCATAGCCAGTGTAGGTACCAATTTCTAAAATGTTTTTGGGTCTAATAAGCTTTGAGAGCATACTCAATACGCGCCCTTGAAAATGCCCGCTCAGCATGCGCGGCAGCAACACCTTTTGGTAGGTTTCTTTGTTGAGTTGCGCCAACAAAGGCGGTTCGGCTTGGCTGTGTTTTTCGATATAGTCTTCTAATTCTTCCGAAATAAAGTGCATGCTGCGCGATTTTTAAGGTTGCGTTCAAAGTTATCAAAATCTGTCGACCCCAAATCAACAAATAGTCGTTAAATTTGCGGCATGTTACAAGAAAAAAAAGACATCCGCGCACTTAGCAAAGACGAACTTCGCGCATTTTTTATTGCGCAAGGCGACCAAGCTTTTCGCGGAAACCAAGTTTATGAATGGCTGTGGAGCAAAGGCGCGCACCATTTTGCCGACATGACCAATTTGTCCAAAAACACCCGCGAATTGCTCGAAACGCATTTTGTGATCAACCACATTGCCGTCGATCAGATGCAACGCAGCAGCGACGGAACTGTAAAAAACGCCGTACGCTTGCACGATGGCTTGGTCGTAGAATCGGTATTAATCCCTACGGCTACCCGAACCACGGCCTGTGTATCGAGCCAAGTAGGCTGCAGTTTGGATTGTAATTTTTGTGCCACCGCACGCCTTAAACGCATGCGCAATTTAGAGCCCGGTGAAATTTACGACCAAGTAGTCGCCATCGATCGCGAAAGCCGTTTGTATTACAACCGACCTTTATCAAACATAGTATTCATGGGCATGGGCGAACCGCTCATGAATTACCCCAATGTCATGAAAGCCATTGCGCTTATCACCGCCGAAGAAGGCTTAGGCATGTCGCCCAAACGCATCACGGTTTCTACCTCGGGCATCCCCAAAATGATCAAAAAAATGGCCGATGATGAGGTGAAATTCAAGTTGGCGGTTTCCTTGCATTCTGCCATTGACGAAGTGCGCGCGCGCCTCATGCCTTTTTCGGTCAATTTTCCGTTGCAAGACCTGCGCGAGAGTTTGGCCTATTGGTACCAAAAAACCAAAAGCAAAATCACCTACGAATATGTGGTGTGGCAAGGCATCAACGACAACCCTACAGCCATTGCCGCCTTGGTTCGTTTTTGTAAATACGTACCCTGCAAAGTAAACTTAATCGAATACAATCCCATTGATGACGGGGAGTTTCAGCAAGCTTCGCCCGAGGCCATCAACCACTATATTCAAGCCTTAGAAAAAGCCGACATTGTGGTAAAAGTACGCCGAAGTCGAGGCAAAGATATTGATGCTGCCTGTGGCCAATTGGCCAATAAAGAGGCATAAAAAAAGCCGCTAGTTTGTAGCGGCTTTTTTTAATCTATTCTTAAATTATGGATTTCCAATAATGATGTTGTAGGCATTCCCGTTAATGGTAAATACCGCCAAATTATCGCAATCACCAGAACCGTAGTCTAAGGTTGAGGTTTGCGAAGGGCGTACAAAAGAAATTACTCCTTCTACGATAAGCGGTTTACTTAACGATGCACAACTCATTTTTACAATAAGTGGAGAAGTAATGGTGCTTACTTGATCAGCTAGATTGGGGTAGGTGGTAGTCCAACTTCCGGTTACTTGGTATACGTTGTCGCCCAATACATTTGGGGTGTCATAGCCTGCAATAATTTCTCTAGTTCTAGAACCTACGCGGGTAAATACACGACCATCAGGAAAGGTGGCGGTTAGATCCATGTTCATGACCACAACCGGATGTCCGTTTGGCATAGTGCGTGTAAAGTTTTTGTTTCCTACAATTTTTATGTCGTTGTGGTAAAAATCTACAAATTGATAATTGATTGATTGTGAAGGGGCAGTAGGTTGATAAACAAAAGTTACGATGATTTTTCCTCGTAATACATTTCCGTTGGACATTGGACAACCTAAAGTCCCAAAATCGATGGTCTTGGTTACAGTTTGGCCTACTTGTACAGGGGTTCCAAAGGCAGGATCTCTATCTACTGTAGCACAGGCAGGAAGATTACTTTGGCTGGTTGCTGATTCTAAGCCGCGACCACTTCCATTGGTTGTTGTTGCGTCGTAGGCGTTTTCTACTATATCAGAAACATCATCATTCGCCAAATCAATTTTCGCATTTACTTTTGCTTCGTCAGCAATTGATTTTAAATCCTCTTTTTGACACCCGAAAAGAGTGATGCCACAAACTACTATAAGACCTAGAATTTTTGTTTTCATATCATTGTTTTTTTAAAGGTTCGCTTTCAGACCAAAAGTAGCCAAATAGGTTTAATTGTACAAAAATATATTTTTCAGACCTTGTCATTGTACTATATTTGTTCCCTCAATGAATATTACCTCCCAAATAAAACAGCCCATCCAGTTGGAGATGGAACTTTTCGAGAAAAAGTTCTACGAATCCATGAGCTCCAATGTGGCTTTATTAAACCGAATCACCTATTACATTGTAAATAGAAAAGGGAAGCAAATGCGCCCCATGTTTGTGTTCCTCACCGCCAAAATGCTGGCCGATGGCGCCATAAACGAACGCACCTATCGGGGAGCTTGTGTCATTGAGCTCATCCATACTGCCACCTTGGTGCACGACGATGTGGTCGATGACAGCAACCGCCGTCGGGGTTTTTTCTCGATCAATGCCTTGTGGAAAAACAAAATTGCCGTTTTGGTAGGGGATTATTTGTTGTCAAAAGGCTTGTTGCTTTCTATCGATTACGGCGATTTCGATTTGCTAAAAATTATCTCGGTGGCTGTACGCGAAATGAGTGAAGGCGAGTTGTTGCAAATCGAAAAGGCCCGACGATTGGACATTACCGAAGACATCTATTACGAAATCATCCGCAAAAAAACAGCGACCTTAATTGCTTCCTGTTGTGCTTTGGGCGCCAAATCAGTTTGTGATGACGACCAGAAAGTGGCCAGTATGCGCAAATTCGGGGAACTCATAGGCATGGCCTTTCAAATTAAAGACGATTTATTTGATTACACCGATGACGCCATTGGCAAACCTACCGGCATCGACATCAAAGAACAGAAAATGACCTTGCCATTAATACATGTGCTCAATCACTGTAGTGCCAAAGAAAAAGCTTGGCTCATCAATTCAATCAAAAACCACAACAAAGACAAAAAACGCGTCAAAGAAGTAATCGCTTTTGTCATTCAACAAAATGGACTGCAATATGCGTATGATCGCATGCTTGCATTTCAACAAGAAGCACTGACTTTGCTGCAAGATTTCCCCGATTCGGACTTCAAAACTTCCCTAACACTCATGGTCAATTATGTGATAGACCGAAAAATATAGCGCAAGTGCAGGTCTATTTGGTTTAATTTGTAGTTTTACTCCCTTTCAAATTTGTTTTCATGATTTCAAAATCGTCCATAGATACCGTATTCGAAACCGCTCGTGTAGAAGAGGTGATCGGCGATTTTGTGCAACTCAAGCGCGCGGGCAGTAATTTTAAAGGTTTAAGTCCGTTCTCTGACGAGCGTTCGCCCTCGTTTATGGTCTCGCCGGTGAAGCAAATTTGGAAAGATTTTAGTTCGGGCAAAGGCGGAAATGTGGTGGCGTTCTTAATGGAACACGAACATTTTACCTATCCGGAAGCCATTCGGTATTTGGCCAAAAAGTACAACATCGAACTCGAAGAAACCGAGCAAACCGAAGCCGAAAAAGCCTCGACCGATGTGCGGGAAAGTCTCTTCTTGGTTTCGGAATTTGCCAAAACCTATTTTCATGATACCTTATTAAATTCAGAAGAAGGCAAAGCCATTGGGCTCACCTACTTTAAAGAACGCGGTTTTACGGCCGATACCATCAAAAAATTTGCATTGGGCTACTCGCCCGAAACCTGGGATGCTTTTTCGAAAGAAGCGTTGGGCAAAGGCTACCAATTGGACTACCTCGAAAGCGTAGGTTTTACGATTGTCAAAGAAGAAAAACTCATCGACCGATTCCGCGGACGCGTCATGTTCCCGATTCAAAGTATGTCGGGCCGTACACTTGGTTTTGGTGGCCGAATTTTAACCAACGACAAAAAAGCAGCCAAATACCTCAATTCACCCGAAAGCGAAATTTACCACAAAAGCAAAGTCTTGTATGGGATTTTTCATGCCAAACAAGCCATTGCCAAACAAAATAATTGTTTCTTGGTCGAAGGCTATACCGATGTGATTCAGTTGCATCAGGCCGGAATTGAAAACGTGGTGTCTTCATCGGGGACCGCCTTAACGCCCGATCAAATTCGCTTGGTAAATCGGCTCACCAAAAACATCACCGTGCTATACGATGGCGATGCTGCCGGCTTACGCGCTTCTATTCGCGGGATCGATTTGATTCTCGAAGAAGGAATGAACGTGAAAGTATGCACCTTCCCCGAAGGCGAAGATCCCGATAGTTTTGCCAAGAAAACGCCGCTCGAAGAATTGTTGCGGTATTTGGAAGATAACGCCCAAGATTTTATACAATTTAAGGCTTCGTTATTGATGACAGATGCCAAGAATGACCCCATCAAAAAAGCGGAGCTTATTCGCGATATGGTGGGCAGTATTTCAAAGATTCCCGACCGCATCAAACGCGAAATCTACATCCAAGAATGTTCGCGCATCATGGATATTTCCGAGCAAGTGTTGCTCAATACGTTGGCGCAATTGGTTCAAAAAGACCTTACCGACTTGGGTAAGAAAATGAAACAAGAGCAAAAGAGTTTTGAAGTGGTTCGAAAGGAAGCTCCCCTGCAAACCGAGAAGGTAGATGTGCTGTATGAACTAGAACGCAAAATCATCGAAATTTTATTGTTGTACGGAAATTTAGAAGAAGAATTCGAAGATGTATTCTTGCAAGCCAATGAAGAAGGAGTAGTAGAAACGGTTTCGGTCTTAAAAAAACAAAAAGTCTACCAACGCATTTATTTGAGTTTGCAGGAAGACGAAGTAGAGTTGGCGCATCCGTTGTTCAAAAAAATATTCAACGACCTCATGGCCTATTTTACCCAACACGACAGTTTTCAGTTGGAGCAATACATGATGCATTTAGAAGCCGATCAAATTCAAGAAATCACCAATATTCTCATGGCCGAAGAGCAACAATTGTTGCACAATTGGGAATCGAAACAAATCGAGGTAAAAGGAAAAGACCAGACGATTGCCCAATATGTCTCGGAGACCATTTTAAGCTTGCGTTGGTTTTTGGTTGATCGAATTATTGAAGAATTGAAAGGGGAATTGTCAAAAGAAACCGAAGCAGACAATTCTGAAACGCTGGGATTGGCTATGGATTACACCAAATTAATCCACAATTTCTCACACAAACTCGGCCGGGTAATGTCGCGTTACCACTAAACGATTTCCAGGTTTTTGGCCTTGTTTACCAAATCTACCAAATTGGTTACATTCAGTTTACTCAGCAAGCGCAGTTTATAGGTGCTTACGGTTTTTTCATTCAAGCCCAAAATGGCTGAAATCTCATTGTTTTTTTTGCCATTGCTCAAGTAACGCAGTACTTCGACTTCGCGGTTAGAAAGTTTACGGTACAAACGCTCGCTTTTGTTTTGTTTGGCAATCAAGGCCAAGTTTCGTTTTATCGAGTCATTGAGGATGGTTTGTCCTTGGTGAACTTTCATGATGGCCACGCCCAGAGACTCAATTTTTGCAGTTTTGTGCACATAGCCCGAAACCCCTGCTTTGATAGCGTTTGGCGCATAAACTTGCTCGGAATAACTGCTGAAAATGATGACTTTGGTTTTGGTGTAATACTTGATGATGGCCTTTAATTCGTTGATGCTGGTTAGTCCGTCTAAATCTAAATCGAGAACCAATACATCGATGTCTTTGGTGTAAAGCACGTCTTTGACCATCGAAAAATTCCCCACATTGGCCACGATACTTATGTTTGCATTGTCTTTGAAATAGGATTTAATTCCAAAATGCACCGCGGGATAATTATCTGCTAAACAAACATTAATCATAAATTCAATTAGTAAGAATGAATACTACTTTTTGAGTGGGATAAAAATAGATAAAAAAAAGTTAAAAAATAAAATAAACTTATAATTACCAATTGTTTAGCGTTTGATGTGACACACGGGAATCGGATTCATTTTGTGTGCGTTACTGCGGTGTAAACGCTGGTAAATGGCCATAACTTCCTGTTGTCGCGGCGTGAAGGTTGCCGCTGATAGCTGCATCTCGATTGCAGTCATAGCCCATTCCAATTCGTCATAGGTAGCGCCCAATTGGTCTTCGTCGCTGCGGTCGTCGCCAAATAAACCATCGGTAGGAGCGGCCGTTAATATTGATTTTGGCACGCCCAAATGAGCTCCCAAAGCAAACACTTCCGATTTTAGTAAGTCGGCAATCGGGCTCAAGTCTACTCCACCATCGCCATATTTGGTGTAAAATCCCACCCCAAAATCTTCAATTTTATTGCCCGTTCCGGCTACCAATCTGCCGTAGATTCCGGCATAGTAATACAGGGTAGTCATGCGCAATCTGGCTCTAGAATTGGCCAAAGTGAGTTGCAATTTGTCGCTGTTGCCGCTGCCCGAAAAATGATCGACCATTGCATCAAACAAAGGCGTCAAATTGGTTTCAATATGTTGCACATTCGGAAAGCGCTGTTGCAATTGTTGGATGTGTTCGTAGGCTCTGCTCACATGACTTTCGGCTTGGTGAATGGGCATGGTTACACACAACACTTCCAAACCGCTAAGCGCGCATAGGGTAGAAGTTACCGCCGAATCGACACCGCCAGAAACACCCACCACAAAACCCGAGCAGTTTGCTTGAATTGCATAATCGTTCAGCCAGCTTACAATTTGATTGGAGGCATTTTCGGCCGAGAAGGAATTATTTGTTGCCATGCGATTGATTTTAGATTTCCGGTAAGTATCTTTGCAAAAATAATAATAATTTGCTGAGCCGGTTTGCTTTTTTTAAAAGCTTATTTGAAGCAATTTCCTGCTGTCCGCTCTATTCCCAAATAAAAAAACCGCGGAAAAACCTTGGTTTTTATTTGTGCGATGCCGCTGCCATCAGGGCTAAAATACGAAAACTGCTTTTTTGGAGTTTTCAATACATATGGATTTTAATTCCCACTCGACCCAGTATGAAAAAAATAAGTGTATTCGTTCTCGCAGTTTTACTGCTTATTGCTTGCGACAAACGGTCTAAAGTAGAGAAAGAAATTGCCGAAAAACCACTTTCCGTTCAAGTAGCGCGTTTTGACAAGGATTTTTTTGAGACCAAGCCGCAAGATTTGCCTGCACTCAAAGCCAAATACCCCTATTTCTTTCCCGCGGGAAATGACGACGCGATCTGGCACGATAAAATGCAAAATCCCATGTGGAGAGAATTGTATAGTGAAGTGCAAAAAAAGTATGGCAATTTTAGTAAGGAACAAGCCCAAATTACCGATTTGGTGAAGCATTTGCAGTACTATTTTCCGGGCACCAAAACGCCCAAAGTAATTACGGTAATTTCTGAAATGGATTACCACAACAAGGTAATTTATGCCGACAGCTTACTGCTCATTTCGTTGGAATTGTACCTCGGAAAAAACCATAAATTTTATGAATTTCCAAGCTACATCAAGCAAAATTTTGAGCCCAATCAAATTTTGCCCGATTTGGTCTCGAGTTTTGCTTTCCGCAAAATTCACCCCCCAACAGACGCTTCGTTTTTGTCGCAGCTCATCTATGCGGGCAAGGAATTGTATCTCAAAGATTTACTTCTACCGGCCTATTCGGATGCCGACAAAATTGGGTATTTGCCCGAACAAATTGTGTGGTGTGGAGAAAATGAAAGTTACATTTGGCGTTATTTTATAGATAAAAAAATGTTGTACAGCACCGATCAAAAGCTAATTCCTCGCTTTTTAAATCCGGCGCCTTTTTCTAAGTTTTACCTCGAGATAGACAACGAATCGCCCGGCCGAGTTGGTGCTTGGGTAGGTTGGCAAATTGTGCGGGCGTATATGGAAAACAACAAAGTAAGCCTCACCGAAATGCTGGCCCTAGATGCCAAAGAATTATTTGAAAAATCACACTATAAACCAAAAAAATAATGGATAAAATTCCACCCTCCGAAATAAAATTTACCATAGAATTAGACGAGAATCGCATTCCGGATAACTTGCGTTGGACAGCTAAAGAAGGCGGCGTAGAAAACGAGGAAACCAAAGCAATTATGCTGTCAATTTGGGACAACAAAAACAAAGAAACCTTGCGTATTGATTTGTGGACCAAAGACATGCCGGTAGACGAAATGAAAGTCTTTTTTCACCAAACCCTGGTGGCCATGTCCGAAACCTACCACCGGGCTACAGCCGACGAAAAAATGGCGGCAACTATGAAAGATTTCTGCGATTATTTTGCCGAAAAATTAGAATTAAAGGCCTAGTTTAGTCTGTTGTCAGAACAGAAAACAGGGAACTAATACGGCCTATCCTGAAACAATTCCTGGTTAATCTCCTCGATGTAGCTCAAGAGCATTTCTTTGCCGGTCCCTTCGGAAGATGAAGTGATGAAGTGCTGTGGCATTTCGGCCCAATTGTTGGCCAGCATTTGTTTTTTATAGGCGGCTACGTGCATGTCTATTTTTACTCTACTTATTTTGTCGGCTTTGGTAAAGACAATGCAAAAGGGTATTTCGCTTTCGCCCATGAATTCCATAAATTCTAAATCTATCTTTTGGGCTTCTAGCCGAATATCAATCAATACAAAAGCACAAACCAGCTGCGTTCTATTTTCAAAATAATCGGTAATAAATTGCTGAAAAACAGCTTTTGTTTTTTTGGACACTTTGGCATAACCATAGCCCGGTAAATCGACCAAAAACCAATTGTTATTGATCTTGAAGTGATTAATTAATTGCGTTTTACCCGGTCTTCCTGAGGTTTTAGCCAGGTTTTTGTGGTTGGTGAGCATATTAATCAAAGACGACTTCCCAACGTTTGAACGGCCAATAAAGGCATATTCTGGCAACGGTTCGCTTGGACATTTTGCAACTTCAGAATTGCTTATGATAAATTCGGCTGTTGTTATTTTCATGGATTGAGTTGTGCAAAACGCACTATAAATTTACTTTTTTCAACCACTCGTGCATCAGTTGATTAAAAGCTTCAGGATGTTCCATCATGGCTGCATGGCCGCAGAGGTCAATCCAGTATAAACTTGAATTGGGTAATAATTTGTGGAATTCTTCGGCCACATCGGGCGGCGTTACACTGTCATTTTTTCCCCAAATAATGCAAGTGGGCACATGCATTTTGGGAAGATCTTTGGCCATATTGTGTCTGATGGCGCTTTTGGCAATGGTTAAGGTCTTGATCAATTTTATTCGATCATTGGCCATCGCATAGACTTCGTCTACGATTTCTTTGGTGGCAATTTTAGGGTCATAGAATACCGCTTCGGCCTTTTTTTGTATGTATTCGTAATCGCCTCTTCTGGGGTAACTGTCTCCCATAGCGCTTTCGTATAGACCAGAACTTCCTGTAATCACGAGTCCGAGCATTTTTTCGGGGTACATTTTGGTATGGTATAAAGCGATGTGTCCGCCCAATGAATTTCCCAATAAAATTACCCGATCAAAGCCTTTGAACGTGATGAAATCTTTCACGTATTTGGCAAACGCTTTTACGTTTGTTCGCAAAATACTTTGGGTGTAAATGGGCAATTCAGGGATAACAACTTTGTAGCCCTTGGCAGGAAAAAAGTTGGCCACACCATCAAAGTTGCTCAAACCACCCATTAACCCATGCAGGATAATGATAGGCGTGCCTTCTCCGGCCTCTATGTAGCTGTATTTGCCCTCTTTTTTTATTACGTGTTCCATACTTGCTTAGCTAGATTGCTAACTGACGCAAATATAGAATTTTTTATAAGACAGCCGCGACTTGGTTGCGCAGAGTTACACACGAATACCATCAGCTGTTTTTTGCCTAATGTATGCGCTGCTTTCGCTAAAAAAAGTTGTCTTCTCAACAATTTGATTGCGAGCGATTTCACAGTTTGGTGTCGAATTTTAAAAGGAATTTACCTAAAGTGGTAAAACTTATTAACAAAGTGGTAGAAAGTGGTAAAATGTGGATATTTATTTTATATTTTTGCTCTGAATCTATTTAATACCGTGATTTTTTGGACGCAATAATTGGAACATACGAATGTAAAGTTGACGCAAAGGGAAGGCTCTTAGTGCCCGCTCCTTTGAAGAAACAACTTGCGGTGGGTCTTCAGGCAGGATTTGTCTTGAAGCGCTCGGTGTTTCAGCCCTGCTTGGAGTTGTATCCAATGGCCGAGTGGAATGCGATGATGCAAAAAATCAACACCTTGAATCGCTTTGTGAAAAAGAATAACGATTTCATTCGACGATTTACAGCGGGTGTGCGTGTAGTAGAAATGGATGCCTTGGGACGCGTCTTAATCCCTAAAGATTTGGTAGGTTTTGCAGGAATTTCAAAAGAAATTGTGCTGTCGTCTGCCGTGAATATTGTGGAGATTTGGGATAAGGATGCCTATGAAAAAGCAATTGACGATTCGGTGCTTGATTTTGCTGACTTGGCAGAAGAAGTAATGGGAACAGTAAACGACGCGTCAAATGGAGTATCATAACCCTGTTTTATTACACCCTACCGTTGAGGGTTTGGCTATTCGTCCAAACGGTATTTATGTTGACGTGACTTTTGGTGGCGGAGGTCATTCCAAAGAAATTCTAGCGCGACTCGGAGCAGCAGGAAAGTTGTTTGCTTTTGATCAAGACGAAGATGCTTTGGCCAACACTTTGCCTGATGAACGTTTTACCTTAATTCATGAAAATTTCAGGTACATCAAGCGTTTTTTGCGCTTTCACAACATAAAAAGTGTAGACGGTATTTTGGCCGATTTGGGCGTTTCTTCTCATCAGTTTGATGTAGCCGAACGCGGATTTTCTACTCGATTTGATGCCGAATTAGATATGCGCATGAGCAAAAGAACAGAACTCAGCGCCTACAAAGTGGTAAATGAATACGATGCTGAAAACCTAACGCGCGTGTTTTACGATTATGGCGAATTAAACAATGCACCGGCACTTGCCCGAACCATTATTGAAGCACGCGAATACGAAGTCATTAAAAACACAGCCCAATTAAAAGAAGTATTGTCTCGGTATTTACCGGCACATAAAAGCCATAAAATATTAGCGCAAATCTACCAAGCCATACGAATTGAAGTGAATCAGGAGATGGAAGTCTTGAAGGAATTTTTGTTACAAGCACTCGAAATCCTGAACCCAGGCGGACGATTGAGTGTGTTATCCTACCATTCGCTTGAAGATCGATTGGTGAAGCGATTCATGAAAAATGGCTTGTTTGAAGGAGAGCCTGAACGCGACTTTTTTGGGAATTTTTCTGTTCCCTTCAAATCAATTGGAAAACTGATTGTGCCCGATCAGCAAGAAATAAAGATCAATAATCGCGCTCGAAGTGCCAAGCTTCGCATTGCAGAAAAAGTATAATAAACACTCACGGAGGTAATTCGCAATTTCTATGAAAAATGGCGTGTATGGCATATTAAAAGCTCGTTTTTTAATAAACGAAGATGCTAATGCGACCAAAAATTGGCGCTTTATCTTGTTTGTAATCACCTTGGCCATTTTAATGATTGCCAACACACAGCTTTATGAGCAAAAGGTGTTTAGAATTATTGCCCTAACCAATGAAGTAAAAGAGCTTCGATCGGATTTTGTAAACAAACGATCGGAGTTAATGCAACTCAAGATGGAATCAACGGTTGCCGATCAAATGCTAGTAAAAAATATTTTGCCGGCAGAGGTACCGCCCATTAAGATTAAGATAAAATCAGCAGTTAAAACGAGTTTTTGGGATCAATTTAAACTATGGCAGTAGAAGTAAAAAATAGCGCTGTTCGTATTTTCTTGGTGGCTTTTGCAATCTTGGTGGTTGCAGGGGCTGTGGTTTTTCATTTAACCAAAATTCAGTGGACCCAAGGCGCACATTACCGAAAATTGGCCTCGCAAAACACCGTAAAACTATTTGAAATCAAAGCCAACAAAGGCAATATTTATTCTGCCGACGGAAGTTTATTGGCCACCACCGTGCCCAATTACAACTTTCACTTTGATGCCATGGCTGCTTCCCCCGATGATTTTAATGAATTCATTAAACCTTTTGCCGATTCGTTGCATGAAATTATTGGCAAACCCGCAGCCGAATTTGAAAATAATATACGCAAAGCGCGCGCGCAAAAAAATCGCTACTACCTCATTGCGCGCAACCTCACACACAAACAGTTTCGACGCATTAAGCGATTGCCGCTCTCAAACGGCTTCACTATTCCGCCCGATAATGTCCGCAAACACCCCATGGGTAGAATTGCCGAAAGAACCATTGGGTATGTGCGTAAAAACCCAGACAGTACACTAGAGGGCAAGGGTATCGAATTTGCTTTTCGACGCTATTTAAACGGAAAAGATGGCAAGGTGCTTAAACAAAAAATTGCCCAAAATCAGTGGAAGCCTATTCGCGATATCAATGAGGTAGAGCCACACGATGGCTATGACGTGATTTCTACGATTGATGTGTATATCCAAGACATTGCGCACCATGCCTTGCTCAAACAACTCAATGAGTACGAAGCCGATCACGGCTGTGTGGTTGTCATGGAAACCAAAACGGGCTACATTAAAGCCATTGCCAACTTGGCCAAAGCTTCTGACGGCTCGTATTATGAAGCCAATAATTTTGCAATCATGGAAGCACACGAGCCCGGATCTACCTACAAATTGGCTGACATGATGGCTTTGTTGGAAGATAAAAAATTAGACACTACGGCAATTTTTGATACCCATGGAGGAAAAATTGAAATCTATGGAAAATCAGTTGTGGATTCGCACCAAAAAGCAGAAAAGATGACATTGGCCAAAGGATTTGAAATTTCTTCTAATACCGTAATGGTGCAAGCAGTCAATAACAATTACAGAAATAACCCCACTGCATTTGTAAAACATTTACAAGACTTTGGTCTCACAAAACCTTTAGGGATTGCTTTGCAAGGGGAAGGAATTCCTGCAGTCCCTCTGCCAGGAACCAAAAACTGGAGCGCAATATCTCTGCCTTGGATGGCTTTTGGGTATGGAGTTACCATTACGCCGTTGCAAACGCTCACGTTCTACAATGCAGTGGCCAACAATGGCGAAATGGTAAAACCGCAATTTGTAAGTGAAATCAAAGAATACAACAAAACCATCAAGCGTTTTCCGAAACAAGTGATGAATCCTAAAATTTGCTCGGCAGCAACACTAGCCAAAGTCAAAGCGATCATGAAAAACGTGGTAAAGTTTGGAACGGCCAAAGACTTGTATTCTAAAGAATTTTCGATGGCCGGCAAAACAGGAACTGCCCAAGCCAATTACGCAACAAATGGCGGCGCCGACAAATACTACATTTCTTCGTTTGTGGGTTATTTTCCGGCAGAAAACCCTAAATATTCTTGTATCGTGGTGGTGCATAAACCCAAAACAACGGGCAATAATTATTATGGGGCAGATGTGGCTGGGCCTGTATTTAAACGGGTGGCCCAAAAAATATTTACAGACGCACCCACTACCAACGAAATTGCCAATGTAAATAAGCCAATAGCTAAGCAAGATTTGGCTTATAACGCCTACGATAAAAAACTCCAAGATCAGAAAAACATACTTCCCAATTTAAAAGGCATGGCCGGAATGGATGCGGTGGCTTTACTAGAAAATTGGGGATTAAAAGTAAAAGTCAACGGAATTGGCAAAGTAAAAGCACAGTCGATTCCTGCAGGAACAAGCGTACACAAAAACACCTTTATAAGCTTAGCATTATTTTGAAACAGTTAAAAGACATCTTATACAAAGTAGCGATCGAATCGGTAATTGGTTCTACCGATTGCGCGGTGGCTAAAATTGAATTTGATTCGCGTAAAGTGAGCCAAAATGATGTGTTTGTTGCCATTCGCGGAACGCAGTCTAATGGACATGATTTTATTCAAAAAGCCATCGAATTGGGCGCTGCAGTTATTGTGTGCGAGCTCTTGCCGCACAACTTGCAAGAGGGAATTACCTATGTTCAGGTACTCGACACCAACACCGCCTTGGCCTTTATGGCGGCCAATTATTACGACAATCCCTCACACGAATTCAAATTAGTTGGTGTTACCGGAACCAATGGAAAAACGACGATTGCATCGCTCTTGTATCAATTGTTCAAAAAAGCAGGATACAAAGTGGGTTTGCTTTCAACCGTTACGATTCGCGTCAACGATATTGAATACCCAGCCACACATACCACTCCCGATTCACTCAGCATCAATCGCTATTTGCGCGAAATGATTGCTGCAGGAGTTGATTATTGTTTTATGGAAGTAAGCTCACACGGCATACACCAAAAACGCACTGAGGCCTTGATGTTTACTGGCGGAATATTTACCAATTTGTCTCACGACCATTTAGATTACCATGCCACGTTTGCCGAATACCGCGATGTAAAAAAGCAGTTTTTTGATCAATTGCCCAAAACCGCATTTGCCCTCACCAACCTCGACGATAAGAATGGCGGGGTGATGCTGCAAAATACCGTGGCACGCAAAAAAACCTATGCCCTCAAAACCTATGCCGATTACAAGGCCCAGATTTTAGAAAATCAGTTGTCGGGCTTGTTGCTCAAAATAAATGAGCAAGAAGTTTGGGTGCGCCTTATTGGAACTTTTAATGCCTACAATATTTTGGCCATTTACGGTACCGCCATCGAATTGGGCCTAGAGCCTTTGGATGCGTTGCGTTGGGTTTCTGAACTCGAAAGTGTATCCGGTCGCTTTCAATTTATTGTGTCGGCCCAAGAAAAAATTACGGCGATTGTAGATTATGCCCATACGCCCGATGCCTTAGACAATGTGTTGCAAACCATTAATTCTATTCGTACCAAAAACGAACAATTAATTAGTGTTGTGGGATGCGGTGGAGATCGAGACAAAACCAAACGCCCCATCATGGCACAAATTGCGGCTCAAAATAGTGACAAGGTAATTCTCACGTCAGACAATCCGCGCACCGAAGACCCGGAACAAATTTTGCGTGAAATGGAGGCGGGTATTGCCCCCCAACACTACAAAAAATCGATCACGATTACCGATCGTTACCAAGCCATCAAAACCGCTTGCCAATTGGCGCAACCCAATGACATTATTCTCATTGCCGGAAAAGGGCACGAAACCTACCAAGAAATTCAGGGTGTTCGTTACGAATTTGACGACCTGCAACAAGTAAAAGATTTATTAATTCAACTTCATAAATAGACCACCATGCTGTATTATTTCTTTGAATACCTCTATAAAACACTAGACGTTCCTGGAGCAGGAGTTTTTCAATACATTACGTTTCGCTCGGCCTTGGCGGTAATCATGTCGTTGCTTATTTCGACCATTTATGGAAAACGCATCATTACCTTTTTGCGCAACCAACAGGTGGGTGAAACGGTTCGTGAATTGGGATTGACCGGCCAAAACGAAAAAGCAGGCACGCCAACCATGGGAGGCTTAATCATCATCATTGCTACCTTGATTCCCGTTTTATTGCTCACCAAACTCAACAACATTTACATCATTCTACTCATTGTGACTACACTTTGGATGGGTACCATCGGGTTTATTGACGATTACATCAAGATTTTCAAAAAAGACAAGCAAGGGCTCAAAGGCATATTTAAAGTGATTGGCCAAGTAGGCTTGGGAATTATTGTGGGATCGGTATTGTACATGCATCCCGGAGTAACTATTAGAAAAGATAAGGCCACAGCTGTGGTTGTTACTCAATCACAAAATGTAATTGCGCCGCTTCCCTTAGAAGAAAAATCGACTGCTACAACCATCCCTTTTTTCAAAAACAACGAATTTGACTATGCCGAATTATTGGCCTGGACGGGCGATGGCTATGAGAAATGGGCCTGGTTGGTGTTTATTCCAATCGTGATTTTTATCATCACAGCGGTATCCAACGGTGCCAACCTCACCGACGGCATTGACGGACTGGCGGCAGGAACTTCAGCCATCTCGGTGTTGGCCTTGGGGATTTTCACCTTTGTTTCGGGAAACATCATTTTCTCAAATTACCTGAACATCATGTACATCCCAAATTCGGGCGAAATGACCGTGTTTATCGCTGCTTTTGTGGGAGCCTTAGTAGGGTTTTTATGGTACAATTCATATCCTGCCACCGTATTTATGGGTGATACAGGAAGCTTAACTATTGGCGGTATTATCGCGGTTTTGGCTATTTCGGTTCGCAAAGAATTGTTGGTGCCCTTGTTGTGTGGCATCTTTTTGGTAGAAAATTTATCGGTAGTGATGCAAGTGAGTTATTTCAAGTACACCAAAAAACGCTTTGGCGAAGGCAAACGCATCTTTTTGATGTCGCCTTTGCACCACCATTACCAAAAGAAAGGCTACCACGAAAGTAAAATTGTGACCCGTTTTTGGATTGTGGGTATCGTGTTGGCCATTTTGTCGATCGTGACTTTAAAATTACGTTAACCAGCAAACAGGAATGAAACGATTAGTCATATTGGGCGGAGGCGAAAGCGGAGTAGGCACAGCCATCTTGGGAAAGAAGGAAGGCTTTGACGTCTTTGTGTCGGATATGGGGAAAATAAAAACGGTGTACCAAGAAGTGCTAAACCAATATGGTATTGCGTGGGAAGACCAACAACATACCGAAGAAAAAATAGTGAATGCAACGGTAGTCATGAAAAGCCCGGGTATTCCTGATAAGGTTGAGATCGTAAAAAAATTGCATAGCCAGGGTATTCCGGTGATTTCAGAAATTGAGTTTGCGGCGCCCTATACCAAAGCAGTAACGATTGGAATTACCGGTAGTAACGGAAAAACGACCACCACGATGCTCACCTATCACTTGCTTAAATCGGCGGGGTTGCAAGTGGGTTTGGCTGGAAATATTGGCAAAAGTTTTGCCTGGCAAGTGGCCGAAGCCGAACATGATTTTTATGTATTAGAATTGAGCAGTTTTCAGCTGGATGGTATTGTGAAGTACAAGCCGCATATCGCGGTGTTAACCAACATTAGTCCCGATCATTTGGATCGTTATGAGTACAAGTATGAAAACTACATCAATTCAAAATTTAGAATAACAATGAACCAAACCGAGCAGGATTTTCTCATTTATGATGCCGATGATGAGGCCAGCGCCGAATGGTTACAACACAATAAAACTAACGCCCAATTAATTCCATTTTCGATCAGTAAAACACTAGAAAAAGGAGCTTATTTAAACAAAAACACTATGGAAGTAAACATCAACGAAGAAGAATTCATCATGGAAACCGAATACATTGCACTCGAAGGCAAGCACAACATGAAAAATGCCATGGCTGCAACCTCTGTGGCCAAATTGATGCAGATTCGCAACGCAACCATTCGGGAGAGTTTGTCTAATTTTCAGGGTGTTGAGCACCGTTTAGAAAAAGTGTTGAAGATTCAAAATGTGCAATACATCAACGATTCCAAAGCCACCAATGTTAATGCAACATTTTTCGCTTTAGACAGTATGAATGCAACTACCGTTTGGATTGTGGGAGGTGTAGACAAAGGAAACGATTACAGCGAATTGATGCCTTTGGTGCGCGAAAAAGTAAAAGCCATTGTGTGTTTGGGAATTGACAACACCAAAATCATTGAGGCTTTTGGCAACGTGGTTGATTTGGTTATCGAAGTAGATAACATGTACGATGCAGTCAATATGTCGGCACACATCGCCGAGAAAGGAGAAATCGTATTGTTGTCTCCTGCCTGTGCCAGCTTTGATTTATTTGAGAATTACGAAGACAGGGGAAATCAGTTTAAACGAGCGGTGAAAGGGTTATAAAAATTACGCGTATACACGTTTTGCCATAAAAAGAACAAAAATGAAGCAATTAATCAGCAGTTTAAAAGGGGATAAGGTCATTTGGACCTTCGTGGCTTTATTGGGCCTGTTCTCTTTTATGCCGGTTTTTAGCGCCAGTAGTAACTTGGCCTATATTGGTCATGGTACGGGAAACACCTTGGGGTATTTGGTCAAACACTTCGCCCACATTTTTATTGGATTTTTAATTATTTATGGCATACACAAAGTGCCGTATCAATATTTTAGAACCATCGCACGCTATATGTTGCCGGTGGTTTGGTTGTTGTTGTTGTATACTTTGGCCAAAGGAACCGTAATTGCGGGGGCCAATGCCAGTCGCTGGATCCAAGTGCCTTTTATTGGCATCACCTTTCAAACCTCGACCTTAGCCTTTATTGTCTTGATGATTTTTGTGGCCCGTTATTTATCAATAACCCGCGAAAGCCCCGTTGCATTTAAGGCTTCCTTGATTGAACTTTGGGCGCCAGTTTTCATTACCCTTGGCCTCATTTTGCCCGCCAATTTTTCTACGGCGGCATTAATGTTTACTATGGTGTTGATGTTGGTGTATGTGGGCATGTATCCGCTCAAATATATTGGAATGATCATCGGATTGGGACTCGCAGCTATAGCCGTTTTTGTGCTGTTGAGTCATGCGATGCCCAATGTTAAATTGTTTACTCGCGTAAAAACCTGGGAAAGCCGCATCGAAAATTATTTGCAACACAAACCTGGCGAAGACGATTACCAAATAAGCAAAGCCAAAACAGCGATTGCAACAGGTGGCTTATATGGATTGGGGCCCGGAAAAAGTGTGCAAAAAAACTTTTTACCTCAATCATCGTCCGATTTTATTTACGCTATTATTGTAGAAGAGTATGGATTGGTTGGCGGATTGGGCGTATTGGCCCTGTATATTCTTTTGTTCATTCGCTTTATTATCGCAGCCCAAAAAGCCAATACCAAATTTGGCCAATTGGTGGTTGTGGGCTTGGGATTCCCGATCATATTTCAGGCCTTGACTAATATGGCTGTGGCGGTAGACATGTTGCCTGTAACCGGCCAGCCCTTGCCGCTAATAAGCAGCGGAGGCAGTTCGATTTGGATGACGTGTATTGCCTTGGGAATTATAATTGGCGTAACCAAAAAAGAAGAAGAAATTGCCGAAGAACAAGCCGAAAAAGAACGACGTGAGGAGGCTTTGCGCCGTATGATAGATGCACAAATTGCCCGCGAAGAAGCCGCCGAAGCTGCCTTGCTGGCCGAAGAAAATTATTCGATAATCGATCAATCCAAGTCCAACTTGGAACTGTAATACAAAATAAAAGCATGAGAGCGTTGCGATTTATTATTAGTGGAGGCGGAACAGGAGGGCATATTTACCCTGCGATTGCGATTGCCAATGCTCTAAAATTGCGCTTTCCCTCGGCAGAATTTTTATTTGTGGGCGCCCAAGATAAAATGGAAATGCAAAAAGTACCCCAAGCAGGCTATGCGATAGAAGGGCTTTGGATAGCTGGCCTTCAACGCAAATTGACCTGGGATAATTTGCTGTTTCCGTTTAAGTTAATTAGTAGTTTGTGGAAATCCAGTCGCATTCTTAGAAAATTTAAACCCGATGTGGTGGTGGGTACCGGCGGTTTTGCTAGTGGTCCTTTGTTGCAAATGGCCAATAGTCGGGGCATCCCAACCCTCATACAAGAACAAAATTCCTATCCGGGAATTACCAATAAATTGTTGAGTAAAAAAGCCAGTTCAATTTGTGTGGCTTATGCCCAGTTGGAACGATTTTTTCCGGCAGCAAAAATGACCTTGACTGGAAACCCTGTGCGTCAAGATTTGATTGAAGTGCAATCGAAACGCGAAATTGGAATTGTACATTTTCAGTTGGATGCAAGCCAAAAAACGGTTTTGATTTTGGGGGGTAGTTTGGGAGCCCGACGCCTGAATCAATTGGTCGAAAAAGAGTTGGATTTTTTCTTGAGTCAAGGAATACAAGTCTATTGGCAATGCGGAAAATTATACCTAGATCAATACGAAAAATACAATGCAAGATTGGGTGTGCAAGTGGTGGCCTTCATCGATCGCATGGATTTAATATATGCGGCTGCCGATTTTGTGATTTCCCGTGCCGGGGCATCTTCCGTATCGGAATTGTGTTTGGTAGGAAAACCCACCATTTTTATTCCGTCGCCCAATGTAGCCGAAGACCACCAAACCAAAAATGCCCAAGCAATTGTGGCGCAAAAGGGCGCATTGCTCTTGAAAGAAAATGAATTGGACGACCAATTCGAAGCTGTTTTTGCTGATTTAGTTTCAAACACAGGCCTTCAGACTGAGTTGAGTGCAAACATCAAAAAACTAGCCAAGCCCAATGCAACCGAAGCGATCGTCGAAGAAATTATAAAACTCATCAATCAAAATTCAAAATCCAACCCAATTAACTAGAGCAAAACTCGAAATTCAACATGAACATCAACCAAATACATAATGTCTATTTTATCGGGATCGGCGGCATCGGAATGAGTGCCTTGGCTCGGTATTTTAAATACATAGGCAAAGACGTAGTGGGTTATGACAAAACCGCGACCCAGCTCACGCAGGAGTTGATGGACGAAGGAATTTCGATACATTTTGAAGACAACATCAGTTTGATTCCCGAACATTTTTACACAGAAAATACCTTGGTGGTCGTTACGCCGGCAGTGCCCGTTTCGCATTCGGAGTGGAATTATTTTGTAGAACGCGATTACCAAATCAAGAAAAGAGCGGAAGTTTTAGGGATTATTACGCAAGACACTTTCACTTTTGCCGTAGCAGGCACCCATGGCAAAACAACCACGTCGGCTATTTTAGGTCATATTTTGTATGAAAGCGGGGTTGATGTAACCGCTTTTATTGGAGGTATTGTTGAGAATTATGATTCCAATTTAATTGGGCGTGGCAAAACGGTAACGGTGGTAGAGGCCGATGAATTTGATCGTTCCTTTTTGCATTTGCATCCCAACTTGGCTTGCATTACCTCGACCGATGCCGATCATCTGGATATTTATGGAAATGCCGCCGCAATAGAAGCTTCTTTTCAAGAATTTGCTGACAAAGTGCCAAACAAATCGCATCTTTTTGTGGCCAGTGGTTTGCCGGTAGAAGGAACAGTGGTAGCTGTAAACCAAGCTGCCGACTATAAAGCTTGTAAGGTGCGAATCGAAAATGGAGCCTATGTGTTTGATGTGCAAACGCCCACTGAATATTTGTCAAATTTTCGATTTAGTTTGCCAGGGACCCACAACCTTACCAATGCGCTCATGGCCTTGGCAATGGCGAAGAATTATGGTGTGTCCACTGAAAATATTGCCAAAGCGCTGCAAAGTTTTCGTGGGATTCGCCGTCGATTTTCGTTTCAAATCAATACCGAGGCTTTGGTCTATATAGATGATTACGCGCATCATCCCACCGAAATTAACGCGGTTCACCAAGCTGTGCGCGAATTGTATCCCAACAAACAAGTGTTGGCCGTTTTTCAGCCGCATTTGTTTAGTAGAACCCAAGATTTTGGACCCCAATTTGCCCAAAGTTTAAGCCAGTTTGATCGGATAATTTTATTAGAAATTTACCCGGCTCGCGAAAGACCAATAACCGGAATTCATGCACAATGGTTGTTGGAACAAATTGAAAATCCGAATAAATCGATCGTGTCCAAAACCAATTTAGTTGCCGAATTGTGTGCGGCAAATGAAACGGTATTGGTAACCATTGGAGCAGGCGATATTGGCGAAATGGTCCTGGATATAAAAGCAGCATTAACACAAAAAAATAGAACCTAAATAGAACCTAAATAGAACCTAAGGATGCGAAACTTTTTTAACTGGACAAACTTGCGATTGGGGCTCATGATTGCCTTGGTTGTTTTTCTGTTTTCGTTTACGTCAATTCGAAACGAAAGCAGGAAATTAAAGGGCTCAGCCGTTTTTTTTGTTGAAGAAAATACATTTTTCATTAAACAAAAATCGGTTAATAAATTGTTAATAGAAAATAAATCGCAGGCCTCAGCCATTGAAAAAGTTACGTTAGATTTGAACAAGTTGGAAAAATTTATAGACCATAATCCAATGATTGAGAAATCAGAAGTTTATGTAAGTATCGACGGAATTTTGACGGCCAAAGTGAAGCAAAAAACACCCATTGCCCGTGTTTTTGACGCTTCAAGTTCTTATTATATTGACTATCACGGAAGGAAAATGCCTTTGTCAGAAGAGTTCACGGCACGCGTGCCTGTTGTGTCGGGAATTAGCAATCCCAAATCGCTTCAGCAAATCGTTCCAGTTCTGCAGTATATTTTTAAAGATTCATTTCTCAAAAAAAATATTATTGGAGTTGAGCTGGTTCCGGTCACGGGTTTGCGTATGCTCAACCGAAATTTCGGTTTTGAAATTGAGTTTGGCAATCCGATCCGAATCGATAGTAAGTTTAAATGCTACAAAGCTTTTTTTCAAAAAGCCGCCAGAGATAGTAGTTTAACGAAGTATAAAAGAATCAATTTGAAGTTTACGCAACAAGTGGTTTGCATAAAAAAATAGCACATGGAAAACGAAAACATTGCAGTAGGTTTAGACATCGGAACGACCAAAATCGTAGCCATGATTGGCAAGAAAAACGAGTACGGTAAGTTGGAGATTTTGGGCGTAGGCAAATCCAAAAGTTTGGGAGTTGCTCGCGGGGTAGTAAATAACATTACACAAACCATTCAATCCATTGAGCAAGCGGTTTCTGATGCCGAAAAAAATTCGGGCTATCAAATCAAAGATGTGGTGGTGGGCATAGCCGGACAGCACATTCGCAGCATTCAACACAGCGATTACATTAGCCGTTCTAATTCGGACGAAGTAATCAGCGGAAAAGACATAGAGCAACTCATCAACCAAGTGAATAAATTGGCGATGTTGCCCGGAGAAGAAATTATTCACGTGTTGCCTCAAGAATTTAAAATTGACGGACAAACCGACATCAAAGAGCCAATTGGCATGTTTGGAGGTCGTTTAGAAAGTTCGTTTCACGTGGTGGTTGGACAGGCTTCTTCTATCCGAAATATCGTGCGTTGCATACAAAATTCAGGCATAGAATTATCGGGTTTAACATTAGAGCCTTTGGCCTCAGCCGATGCCGTTTTGAGTCAAGAAGAAAAAGAAGCAGGAGTAGCCTTGATCGATATCGGTGGTGGAACAACAGATTTAGCTATTTTTAAAGACGGCATCATTCGCCACACTGCAGTGATTCCATTTGGCGGAAACATCATTACCGAAGACATCAAAGAAGGCTGTTCGATCATAGAAAAACAAGCCGAATTACTCAAAGTAAAATTTGGATCGGCCTGGCCTGGAGAAAACAGAGACAATGAAATTGTTTCCATTCCAGGACTTCGCGGCAGAGATCCTAAAGAAATTTCCCTTAAAAATTTATCCAAAATTATTCATGCCCGTGTGGTAGAAATCATCGAGCAAGTGTTTGCTGAAATTCGCGCCTATGGACACGAGGACCCGCGCAAAAAATTGATTGCAGGCATTGTATTAACAGGTGGCGGAGCCAATTTAAAGCACATCAAACAATTGGTAGAATACATTACGGGTATGGACACGCGCATTGGCTATCCCAATGAGCATTTGGCCGGAAACTCTAACGTAGAATTGTCAAGCCCCTTATACGCTACTGCGGTTGGTTTGATGATGAACAGCATCGAAAACAAAACGCAAAGTGCCGTACGCATCGAACGCGTGCCAGAAAAATCATCTCCGCCAAACGAAAGACAGCATGAACCTGCTGTAACCCCAATTGGCGAAGCAAAAGAGCAAGAAATAGTCCTAGATCAAGAAGAGACCGCCTTGCCAAAACAAGCGGAAAAACAAGTAGAGCAGCCTTCAACAGCTTCGATCTTTGGGGCCAAAATATTTAACAATTATTTCGTGAAGCTCAAAGATTTTTTAGAAAACGCAGAATAGATATAAAGCAAGACCAACAATAAAAGAATTCAAAAACCAAAAATTATGACAAGCAACTCAGATTTTGGAAGTATCTCGTTTGATTTACCAAAAAACCAATCAAATGTGATTAAAGTGATCGGTGTAGGTGGCGGCGGAAGCAATGCCATCAACCACATGTTTAAACAAGGAATCAAAGGAGTAGACTTCATTGTTTGCAATACTGATTCTCAGGCTTTGCAAAGCAGTGCAGTGCCAAACAAAATCCAATTGGGAGTTCACCTTACCGAAGGTCTTGGGGCTGGTGCAAATCCCGAAGTTGGACAACAATCTGCTATTGAGAGCATTGCCGACATCGAAAAAATGTTGGACAGCAACACCAAAATGGTATTCATCACGGCCGGAATGGGTGGTGGAACCGGAACCGGTGCTGCTCCCGTGATTGCTCAATTGGCCAAAGAACGCGACATCCTCACGGTAGGAATTGTAACCAAACCGTTTCAGTTTGAAGGAAAAGTGCGTTACGAACAAGCTTTGTTGGGCGTGGAGAAATTGCGCAAACAAGTAGATTCGTTGATCGTGATCAACAACAACAAACTAAGAGAAGTATACGGCAATTTAGGTTTTAAAGCCGGATTTTCTAAAGCCGATGAAGTATTGGCAACCGCCTCTAGAGGAATTGCTGAAGTAATTACTCACCATTACACGCAAAACATCGACTTGAAAGATGCCAAAACGGTCTTGTCTAATAGCGGAACAGCCATTATGGGTTCTGCGACTGCGATGGGGGATAATCGCGCTAAAAACGCCATTATTGCGGCCTTAGATTCGCCATTATTAGACGACAATAAAATTACAGGAGCCAAAAACGTATTGTTGCTTATCGTTTCTGGAACCAACGAAATTACCATTGATGAGATAGGAGAAATCAACGACCACATTCAAGCGGAAGCAGGTTTTAATGCCAATATCATTATGGGTGTGGGCGAAGACGAAACCTTAGGGGAAGCGATTGCGGTGACGATAATCGCAACTGGTTTTAATCCAGAACAACAAAAAGAAATCATCAACACAGAGCCCAATAAAATAATACACACGCTTGACGGAGAACAACAATTGGTGCAAGATTTAACGCCCAAAAGCATTCCGTCTTTTGCCAATCCGTTGGAAGATAAAGTGCAAGACGCACCCCAAAAAATTGTATTTGAATTGCTCGAAGAAGAACTTGTAGCCGAGCTAGAACCGGTAATTAACGAAAATGAGTTGATGTTTATTTCTGAATACATCAAAAGCTTGGACGTGACCTTCGAAATTGTGTCTCCCGAAAAGCCACTACATTTTGAAGTCGAAACAATACAGCAGCCGGTTATGGAAATACCCGTGTATGACCATAAAGTAGTCGAAAAAGAAGAACAAGTTGCGTTTACTTTTGATTTGCCACTCGCAAAATCGGCACCCGAGGCAGACGAAAATAAGATCTTGTTTGAATTGACCAATGAAACTAAAAATATAGTAGTGAACCAACCCGTTCAAGTCGTGCCGATGACTGAATTGAATGAAAATGGCGTTATTAAATATTCTTTAGAGGAATACATGGAAATTGAATCGGACTTACTGGGTTCAAAACCGGTGGCCGAGATTCAAGAACCAGTGGCTCCCGAAATGGACATTACCATGAAAGTGGAAGAAGCTGTTGCTTTTGCTCCCTTGTATGATGAAGTTTCTCCAATAGAAATGTCTATTGAAGATACATTGAAATATAGAGCAGACGAACGCCGCCGTAAACTGAAAGAATTCAATTATAAATTTAGCACCGCTTCTCGTATAGACGAATTTGAGCGTGAGCCAGCCTACAAGCGTTTAGGAATTGATGTGACTACAAATCCGATGCAAAATTCGGCCTCAAGAACCTCTATAGGAATGGACAGCAATGATGATATTCAGTTGCGTTCAAACAATTCCTTTTTGCACGACAACGTCGATTAAACCAAAAAAATACCCTACATAACCCGAAAGAACGCCGCTTTTTTCGGGTTATTTTTTTTATATTCGCAGCCACAATTTGTGTAACCTTTTATACTTGACACTATGAGTTTAGCTGCCCAAATCATGGACGAAATGAAAACCGCCATGAGAGCCAAAGATACTATAGCCTTAGAGGCTTTGCGCGCAATCAAATCGGCTATTTTATTGGCCCAAACCGAAAGTGGTGCCAAAGAAGAAATTGCGGCCGAAGACGAAATAAAATTGTTACAACGCTTAATTAAACAACGCAAAGACAGCGCGTCCATCTATACCGAGCAAGGACGTGCCGATTTGGCCGAACCCGAATTGGCTCAAGTGGCAGTAATCGAAAAGTTTTTGCCTGCGCAACTCAGCGAAGCCGAAGTAGAAGCCATTGTGGCTCAAATTATTTCGGACAACGGATTTGCGGGCATGGCCAATATGGGTCAAGCGATGGGCCTAGCCTCTGCTGCCTTGGCTGGTAAAACGGATGGCAAAACAATTTCTACCTTAGTAAAGAAATTATTGGGGTAATACCAACAATAACGGCTGCGTAGTTCAACTGGATAGAATATCAGATTTCGGCTCTGAGGGTTGGGGGTTCGAATCCCTTCGCGGTCACGAATAAGAACAAAAGCATAAGAAAATTGTCCAAGCTTGCTTGAGGAATTTTCTTATGCTTTTGTTCTTTCAAAGCGGAGCGTTCAGGGATGTTGCGCCAGCAAACTCCTTGATAAGTGCAGCTTTGAGTTGTTTCTTGCGGAGCGTTCAGGGATGTTGCGCCAGCAAACTCCCTGATAAGCGCAGCCATGCAATATCTGTCCAAGTTCACTTGAGCGTTTTTTTGTTTTAAGTAATCTCAAAGCATTTGAGAGTAAGAGGAGGACAGCCAGTGGCTGTCAGGTATTCTTCACAAACAATCATTCCAATAGCTAGCAAACTCCCTGATAAGTGCAGCTTTGCTCTATTAATCCTAAGTTCACTTGAGTTTTTTTTACTCTTTTTTTGTTTCTGACATGTAAACGTCTAATAAATTTACCTTACTTTTGTTTAACTTTTGTAAAAAATAAATAAACAAAACAAAGTGAAACCCATTTCCCCTTTACCCGAATTTACTCCATTAAACGAGGCGCAAATCGACCGCATCATTGAAATGGCTTGGGAAGACCGCACGCCGTTTGAGGCTATTCGCTTTCAATTTGGTTTAGCTGAAGCCGATGTGAAAGCGCTCATGAAAAAGGAACTCAAATTCAAAAGTTATACCCTGTGGCGTGCCCGAGTAGAAAACTGCAAAACCAAACATGCTGCCAAACGATCAACCGACATCGACCGGTTTAAATGCTCCCGACAACGCGCGATTTCTAGTAATAAAATTTCCAAACGATAAGTTATGCCTGAAAAAAAACCAGACAATGTGGTCTTCTCCAACGAATCAGGCTACCACGCCAGTCTATTGCCTTATTCTACCAATGTTGGCGCGCCAGCCATTCGCATCGATGATTTAGTATCCTGGAAAAGCCGAGGAATCACAAGTGTAAATAAGGAATTGGCAGCCAAGTTTGAGGAGCTCAAACAGCAATATGACTCCTTACTGCGCGAGTACGAATGCAACGAATTGGTGTACAATTCTAAGTTTTCATTCGAACCTGTAGTGGGCGAAATCTATCATTTGTATCGGTCAGCCAATGGAACCAATTTTCTGTCCTTAATATCGCCAGCCGAATGGAACAAGGAACACTTGGGCACGTTCAAGCTCAACAGCGACAAAAAATGGATTGAATTAAATCAGCTATAAGGACACATCAATGTTACATTCTTTCAATTCGTCGGCGATTGCTGAAATGGAAAAGCAATACAGAGTTCATCTCATCAACAGTTTGGGCGGATTTAAAAGTGTAGTTTTGGTGGGTACTACCGATGCGCAGCAACATACCAATTTGGCTATTTTTAGTTCGGTTTTTCATATTGGTGCCAATCCGCCACTAATTGGCTTAGTTTTTCGTCCGACGCCGCCCGAGCGCAATACCTACAACAATATTTTAGAAACGGGTTTTTATACCCTCAATCACCTCAACGAATCGATACTCAATCAAGCGCACCAAACTTCTGCGCGCTATGACAAAGAAATTTCTGAGTTTGACGAAACGGGTTTAACTGCTGAGTTTAAATCTGATTTTCCTGGGCCTTTTGTGGCTGAAAGCCACGTACAAATTGGTCTTGCCTTTCGAGAGAAAATAGACATTGCAATCAATTCGACTACCTTGATTATTGGAGAAATTGTACAAATCTACCTGCCAAAAGATTGTCTGCAAGACGATGGCTTTGTCAATCTAGAGCAAGCCAATACCCTTTCCTGCTCTGGATTAGACAGCTACCACAAAAAACCATACAATTGGATCGCTTGTCTTATGCCAAACCAGGGAAAGAAATTACCTCATTGCTTAATCGGACACTCCCCTAAGTTATTTTTATATCCAATTTTTAACAAATGCTATGCGCGGCGTAAAAAAACAAAACCTGCCCTGTAAAATTTGCGTGAGCTGTCTCAAGCCCTTTACTTGGCGCAAGAAGTGGGAAAAGGTCTGGGACGAAGTAAAGTACTGCAGCGACAAATGCAGGAGTAAAAAATAAAACACCAAATTAAGTTGTCAAGTAAAACGAGATAAAATTAAACTACCCCAAATAAGAAAGCATGTATTATGAAAATAACAGCCCTCGTTTGGTTTAAAACCGATTTGAGAATCCAAGACAACGAAACACTGGTGAAAGCCATTTTGAAAAGTGGTCAGGTAATTCCGGTATATTGTTTGGATGAATCCCATTTTGCAACCACTTCCTTTGGATTTAAAAAAACAGGTAGTTTTAGAGCGCAATTTTTGCTCGAATCGCTGCAGGATTTAGATGCACAACTGCGCGCTTTGGGTTCGGGTCTGCTGGTGGTAAAAGGCAATCCAGCGGTTGAATTACCCAAATTGGCGCAAGCCTATCAAGTGCAAAAAGTATACGCCAAAAGAGAGGTGGCTTTTGAAGAAATTCAAACCGAAAAAGCGGTACAAAATGAGCTTTTTAAACTGGGTTGTGAGTTTGAATCCATCAGCACGAGCACGCTCTACCATGCCGAAGATTTGCCGTTCTCGATCAAAGATATCCCTGAGGTGTTTACTGCTTTTAGAAAAAAAACAGAGAAAGATGCCACAGTTAGACCTGCAATTGCTGCTCCAAAACAAATTCATTCTCCCCAAATTCCACCTTTGCAGCTTCCTAGTTTAGCAGATTTGGGCCTTGAAAAAAATGCAATTGATAATCGAGCAGTGCTTCAGTTTAAAGGAGGAGAAAGTGAAGCCCATGCCAGATTATCGCATTATTTTTACGACACCCAATTGCTCTCCACCTACAAAGAAACGCGCAACGGAATGGTAGGCGCCGATTATTCGTCCAAGTTTTCGTCCTGGTTGGCTTTAGGCTGTATTTCGGCGCGCTCTATTTATGCCGAGGTGCAACAATACGAAAATCAATTTGGCCCCAACGATTCGACCTATTGGTTGGTTTTTGAGTTGTTGTGGCGGGATTATTTTCGGTTTATGTTTAAGAAACACAAAACCAAGTATTTCTTGTATGCTGGGATTAAAACCGAGAAAGTCCTTTCCAAATCGCTCAATGAAAAGTTACTTTCCCAATGGATCAACGGAACCACGAATTCTGATTTCATAAACGCCAACATGATTGAACTCAAATTAACCGGTTTCATGAGTAACCGCGGGCGGCAAAATGTGGCCAGTTATTTTTGCAACGAACTCCAACAAGATTGGCGAATTGGGGCAGCCTATTTTGAGCAGCAACTCATCGATTATGATGTATGCAGCAACTGGGGCAATTGGGCCTATTTGGCTGGTGTAGGAAATGATCCGCGCGGCCATCGCTACTTTAATATCGAAAAACAAGCTGCTGATTATGACAAGAATAGGGAGTTTAGAAATTTGTGGTTGGAATAAATACATTAATTAATAATTAATAATTAAAAATTAATAATTGGTGGAGGATACTATGAACAACTATGAAATTCAAATACTGAATCCCGACACTTCGGGATGATTTCTAGGAGTATACTAAGAACGGCTGTTGTTTTATTGCGGGAAGTGGGGAGCGGGGAGCGGGAAGTCTTGTGAAAGGATGAAAAGAAAATTCGCTTTTACTGTAAACCGTCAACTGAAAACGGACAACCGAAAACCGACAACCGAAATCTGACAACCGACAACCGAAAACGGACAACTCACAACCCTAACCAAAAACACGAATAGTCTAATAGATAAGACAGTAAAGACTGCCCTTAGAAAGCAACCTAAAACCTACCACCTACTACCTACCACCTACTACCATTTTTATAACGTCACCGAAGTCTTCTCTGACCACTATATTTGGCAGTGGCAGGATTGTGAAAGTATGCAAAGAAAATTCGCTTTTAGTGTAAACCGAAAACTGACAACCCTAACCAACAACACAAATAGTCTACTAGATAAGACAGTAAAGACTGCTCTTAGAAAGGAACCTACCACCTACTACCTTCAACCACCAACTAACAAAAGAGAACCGAAAAATTTTTGCGTCTCGAGCTTATCTTTTTAATGAAAAATGTGATCCGAATTTTTTATTGGTTCCGTTGTCATTATATTCTAATGAAAACCAATAATCTGTCGAAGGCATTTCATGATTATTATACGTTCCATCCCAACCATTCCCTTGGGTACTTAGCTGTTTTAATAATTTACCGTACCTGTCAAAAATATATACTTTAGCTGAGTCTTGGTCTTCTAATCCTATTACATTCCAAGTGTCGTTAAAACCATCCTGATTGGGCGTAAAAAAATACGGATACCCTATTGCGATAATATCTATTGGATTAAATACGGCACAACCATCGGGATCTAGAATAGAAATTGTATGAGGCCCTGGACTAACATTAGCAAAAATAGGTGATGATTGATACTCAAAGTTGTCTAATGCAAATAAATAAGCGCCAGATCCACCGGAAACAGTTGCAATAATTGTATTTGTATTACTCAAGGTTGAGTTTGCAATTGTTGCTGTAAAGTTTGTTGCGGTAGAGATGGCAGTAACATTGGCAGAGACAATTGCAGAGGAACAACTGCTTGCAATGTCTGTAGCAATCACCGAATAATTACCGCCTACAATTGCGTCAAAATAATTGGAAGTAGTTGTTTGTAATACCCCATCAATATTCCACTGAAAAGTATAATTTGAATTGTTCAGTCCAGTATTAAGTCTGTAGGGTATCGTTGCAATTCCACTTGCATTTACACATATTTTGCCGGATACTAATGACGGATTTGGTAGAGGATTTACTTGAACAACTAAACTTGTATTCGTAGCGCATTGACCTGCATTTGGGGTAAAAGAGTACGTAACAGTATGAATAGGATCAAAATTTGGTGTCCAGGAACCGGTAATGCCATTTATAGATGTAATTGGCAACGTAATTGTTGATCCAGCACAAACAGGACTGATGGGCGTAAATACAGGGATTATAGTTGGTGGTAATGCATTGATGGTTATCGCAGTAGCCGTTGACACACATCCGTTGCTGGTATTTCTGACTGTTACATTGTAATTCGCTGGTGCAAGTCCTGAGAAGCTTGCGCTCGCTTGATAGGTCGTCCCGTTTACGCTGTATTCTAAATTGGCACCGGTGGGCGCGGTAATAACAATAGATCCGGTAGGTGTTGTACAGCTGGGTTGCACGGTTGCCGAGGCAGTTGGCGTAGCAATAGAAGGCACGGCATTGATGGTTACCGCAGTAGCCGTTGACACACATCCGTTGGTGGTATTTCTAACTGTGACATTGTAA
>CANKLE010000017.1 GCA_947483075.1 Flavobacteriaceae bacterium
AAAAAAAATGATTTTTATGGTTATGGAATTGATTTACGCCCAACGGTAACCTATGATTTTTATGAAGCCCGCACGCCCGACGACAGCAAATTTTTAAAAATCCCTCAACTATTTGGAAGTTGGTTTTACTTTTCGTCCAACTACAACCGTCCGTTTTCAATTGATGTCAATCCCTATTTTGCCATTTGCAACCAGAAAGGACGCGGTCGTGTGGGCATGATGATTGAACCCAAGTACCGCTTTAGCGACCATTTTTCGTTGGCCTACTCTTTCCGATTCAATAAATCGTTTAACAACATTGGTTTTTCGGACAATTTTGACGCCGACAACGATCCACTTACCGAAGATGAAGTAATTATGGCGAAACGCAACATCACTTCATTTACCAACACCATTACAAGCAAGTATGCCCTCAACGAAAAAATGAGCCTGAATTTAAACATTCGACACTATTGGTCGTATGCCAAAAACGCCGCATTTTATGATTTGCAACCCAATGGTGACATTAGTCTTGACACTGCCTACGCAGAAAACCACGATACAAATTTAAACACCTGGAACATGGATTTGTCCTATTCGTGGTGGTTTGCGCCGGGCAGCCAGATCTCGGCCTTGTACCGCAACAGTTCTTCGTTTTATGAAAATGAATTTCGCAGCGATTTTAGTAGTAATTTCAACAAATCAATTGACAACAACTTCTTGAATCACGTTTTTTCGATCAGTGTGCGTTACTTTATAGATTACAATTCCTTGAAAAATTAACAAGAAAACCGACTAATTTTTAGCAAATTCGGAGGACTACTTTTTTAAGGCTCGTGCAGATTTCCGTTATCTTTGCGACAAATAGCTACCCATGAATAAGAAAGTAATTTTGATGATTTTGGATGGATGGGGGAAATCACCCGATCCAAAAGTTTCAGCCATTGATAACGCCAATGTTCCCTTTATAAATAGTTTGTATACCCAATACCCCAGTGCTCAATTGCGCACCGATGGTTTGCATGTAGGCTTGCCCGAAGGCCAAATGGGAAATTCTGAGGTGGGACACATGAATTTGGGCGCCGGACGCATTGTGTACCAAGATTTGGCTAAGATAAATTTGGCTGTAAAAAACAATACCTTATCCCAAGAACTCGAATTGCAAAAGGCTTTTACCTATGCCAAAGAAAACAAAGTAGCCGTACACTTTTTAGGTTTGGTTTCGGATGGTGGCGTGCATTCACATACCTCACATTTACGTGGCTTGATCGCAGCAGCAAATGCCTATGGCGTAGAAAATAGTTTTGTTCATGCCTTTACCGATGGTCGCGATGTAGATCCCAAATCGGGCAAACAATACCTGAGCGATTTGACTACTTTTTTGGAAGGAACTAAAACCAGAATTGCTTCGGTCATTGGACGTTATTACGCCATGGACCGCGACAAACGGTGGGAACGCGTGAAACTGGCCTACGATTTATTGGTGCACGGAACCGGCACCAAAACCCAAAATCTATTGGCAAACATAAAAGAAAGTTATGCCCAAGGGGTTACCGATGAGTTCATTCAACCGCTTGTGGTGGTGAATGAAAACCAACAGCCTTTGGCGCAAATTCAGGACAAAGACGTGGTGATCTTTTTTAATTTCCGTACCGACCGCGGCCGGGAATTGACAGAAGCGCTTTCGCAAAAAGATTTTCACGAACACAACATGCACAGACTCAACTTGTATTATGTAACCTTGACCAATTATGACGAAACCTACGAAAACGTGCACGTGATTTACAACAAAGACAACGTGACCGAAACCTTGGGTGAAGTCATAGAAAAAGCAGGCAAAAAGCAAATTCGCATCGCCGAAACCGAAAAATACCCACACGTAACCTTCTTTTTCTCGGGCGGACGCGAAGAACAATTTGACGGCGAAAGTCGCATCTTAAAAAATTCACCCAAAGTAGCCACCTACGATTTACAACCCGAAATGAGCGCCTTCGAATTGGCCGAAGCTTTGGTGCCCGAACTCGAAAATGAAGCGGTTGATTTTGTCTGCCTCAATTTTGCCAACGGCGACATGGTGGGACATACGGGCGTAATGGAAGCGGCCATCAAAGCCTGCGAAGCAGTAGATCAATGTGTGGAGAAAGTAATTACCGCCGCCTTGGCCCATGGCTATACCACCTTGGTAATTGCCGATCACGGAAATTGCGAAACGATGATTAATCCCGACGGCAGCCCCAATACGGCACACACCACCAATCCGGTGCCGATAATTTTGGTGGACAAAGAACTCAAAACTATACATGATGGGGTTTTGGGTGACATTGCCCCAACCATTTTGGAGTTGATGGGAATCGAAAAACCCGCTGTAATGACGCAACATTCGTTGTTGTAAACCATACTATTCTCAAAGTAAAGGCTTCCAATTGGAAGCCTTTTTTATAATTAAAAGTTAAAATTTCTTTTTTAATAGTATTACTATTAAATTTGCCGGAAATTATACTTGAAGTAAAATGACAAATTTGCCTTTGCACCTCCAAATTGCAGTAAATCCAAAATTGTATGTCAAAAATCCGGAGTCATCGACTTTGGGCAAAAACATCATTCAAGAGAGTATTTTATTGCTTGACGAAATTGGGTTTGACGCATTTACATTCAAAAAACTTGGCGAACGCATTGGATCGAACGAGAGCTCCTTGTACCGCTATTTTGAAAACAAACACAAATTACTGCTCTACTTGAGTTCTTGGTATTGGGGTTGGATGGACTATCGGTTGATGGTCGAAACCATGAATCTGGCAGATCCAAAAACCAAGCTCAACAAAGCCATCGCAGTTTTGGCTGGCCCCGTGGTTGACGACCAATCGACTTCACACATCAACGAATCAATCCTAAGCCGGATCATTGTGTTGGAATTTTCAAAAACCTTTTTGACCAAAGAAGTGGATCAAGAAAATCGCGAAGGATTTTTTCTGGTGTACAAAAATGTCATCAATCGACTCATTCAAATCATTGCAGAAGTTGATCTAAACTATCCTTATGCCAAAAGTCTAGCCTCATCAATTGTAGAAGGAGGATTACACCAACATTTTTTGAAAGATCATTTAACCTCAATTACCAATTGTAACCAAACCACTTCGCCCGCCGATTTTTACAGCCATCTGGTAACCCAACTTTTTACATCATGAACCAAAGCAGTCCATTTATCCGATTCATAAACCTACTCAAAGCCGATCGCAGGGATGTAGGGCAAATCGTATTTTACGCCATTTTTGCCGGACTAGTGAGTTTGTCATTGCCACTAGGAATTCAGGCTATCATCAACCTCATTCAATCCGGGCGCGTGAGTGCATCTTGGGTTTTTTTGGTGGTAATTGTTGTCATTGGGGTAGCGCTGAGTGGCGCCATGTCGATTATGCAGTTGCGTATCACCGAAAATTTGCAACAAAAAATATTTGTACGCTCCTCTTTTGATTTTAGTTTTCGCTTGCCCAAAATAAAATACGAAATCCTACAAGACCAAAACCCAACAGAACTGGCCAACCGATTTTTTGACACACTTATGATTCAGAAAGGAGCTTCTAAACTCTTGCTGGATTTTTCGTCCTCGCTCTTGCAAATTGTATTTGGCATTATTTTACTGGCGTTGTATCATCCTTTTTTCATCTTGTTTGGATTGCTCTTGCTGCTGTTATTGTATGTGATATTTAAATTCTCTTACACTTCTGGACTCAACACCAGCTTGAATGAATCAAAATACAAATACAAAGTAGCCGGATGGCTGCAAGAAATTGCCCGCAATCACGCCAGTTTTCGTCGTCGAGAAAATGCCGATTTTGCATTAGACAAAAACAATCGTCTGGTTGAAGAATACATTTTAAATCGCGAAAAGCACTTTGGAGTTATTCGCAGACAATACTTGCAACTCATTGTTTTTAAAGTGTTTATTACCGCTACTTTGCTCTTTATAGGCGGTTATTTGGTGCTAGATCAAAAAATGAATATTGGCCAATTTGTGGCCGCAGAAATTATTATATTATTGGTAATCAACTCGGTCGAAAAAGTGATTTTAGGACTAGAAACCTTTTACGATGTATTGACTTCGGTCGAGAAAATCGCTCAAGTTGTAGACCTCGAAACCGAAAAAACCAAAGCACAGCCCAACGACTATTGTTTCACCAACCTTAGTCTTGAAATTGACAAGCTATCACTCAAATTTTCGAATAGTAAAAAAAATGTGCTTTCGGGTTTGAGTTTACAAATTCAATCGGGAGAACGCCTCTTTTTGGCGGGTGAAAACGGTTCGGGCAAATCAACCTTGTTGCGCATTTTGTCTGGACTGATTGAACCCAGCTCGGGCAGTTTTTACATCAACGACGATACCTACCAAAAAATTGACAAAAATCAATTGCGTTCACACATGGGTGTACTCATGCACGAGGACAGTTTGTTTGAGGGCAGCATAGAAGAAAATATCAGTTTTTCAAATCCAGCGATAAGCAGAGAGCAACTCAAATGGGCCATTGACAGCGTGGGATTGGGCGAATTAATCAAATCACTTCCCGACGGGCTCGAAACGCTTGTGGTTCCTTTAGGAAAACAGATTTCCTCATCCAATGCCCAAAAAATTCTCTTGGCCCGTTGCATTGTAAACAAACCAAAGTTGCTGATTTTGGAAGATCCCGTAAACAAAATGGACGAAAAAACCGCCCGAGAAATTATTGATTTTCTGGTTGACCCTCGCCATTCGTGGACGCTAATTGTAACCGCAAAAAACGAATACTGGGAACAAAAATGCATGCGCACAGTAACCCTTTCGGCCGGAAAAATAATCACCGATTCTAATGTAGATTCCCATGCTTAATTTATCATCCCACAACCCTATCCCCGAAAACATGGACCGCTTTAGTGTGGTAAAAAATTTGGCCAACCGACCGCATTACAAAATGATCAATCGCCTCATTTTGTTTGTGTTTGGCTTGATCCTACTCATTTTGTTTATGCCATGGACGCAAAACATTGGAGGCAGCGGGGCAGTCACTACCTTGAAACCAAGCCAAAGACCGCAAACCATTCACAGTGCCATTGCCGGTCGAATTGAAAAATGGTATGTAAAAGAAGGTGACTTTGTGCATAAAGGCGATACCATTGCATTTATTTCTGAAATCAAAGACGATTATTTTGATCCCAATTTAGTGGGCAACACAGCCCAACAACTCGAAGCCAAAAAAATGTCAATGGAAGCCTATGGCAGCAAAGTGGGGAGTTTGGTTGATCAATTTGCCGCCATTGAACAAGAGCGAAAACTCAAACAAAAACAAGCCCGAAACAAAATTGAACAGGCCAAACTAAAAATAAGCAGCGACAGCATGGATTTGGAAGCCATCAAAACGCAGCTCAAAATTGCCAACACCCAATTTAACCGTTCGGTTACCTTAAACAAAGAAGGCTTAAAACCCCTCTCGGATGTAGAAGAAAAGCGCCTTAAACTGCAAGAAATTCAAGCCAAAATCATTACCCAAGAAAACAAACGCTTGGCCAGTCAAAACGATTTGCTCAACAGCCAAATGGAACTCAACCGCATCGAAGCCGAATATGCCGAAAAAGCTGCCAAATCAAAAAGTGAGCGATTCACGGCTATGAGTAGCAAATTTGATACCGAGGCACAACTCAACAAATTGCGCAACCAATATGTAAATTACCAAATACGAAACGGGTTGTACTACATTACTGCTCCGCAAGACGGCTACCTCAACCGCACTTTGCAAGCTGGTTTGGGCGAAACCATTAAAGAAGGCACCCAATTGGTGAGCATTATGCCTGCCAAATATGATTTGGCTGTAGAAACCTATGTGCGTCCTGCCGACATGCCCCTAATTCATAACGGCGAAGAAGTGCGGGTGTGGTTTGACGGATGGCCTACGATTGTATTCTCGGGTTGGCCCACAATTTCGTATGGAACCTTTGGCGGTCGTATCGTTGCGGTAGAACAATTTATTAGTGACAATGGCAAATACCGGGTGCTCATTGCTCCCGACACGAAACAACCGGCCTGGCCTTCCCAAATTCGGATGGGATCGGGTGCACAAACTCTGGCGCTATTAAATAATGTTCCTATTTGGTATGAAATTTGGCGAACGCTAACCGGATTTCCACCCAATTATTATGCCCCAACCGAAGTAAAAAAAGACAGTAAAAACTAACCGATAAACGGCATTGTATCAATGAAATGGATTCTACTTGCCTTTGTATGTGTACCCCTTTGGGCGCAAACACAGCCCGCTCAAGAATTGAGTTTTGAAGAATATTTGGGGTTTGTGAAAAAATACCATCCCCGGGTAAAAAGTGCTCAATTACAACTCAGTGCAGCGCAGGCCAATTTAATGAAGGCACGTGGGGCATTTGATCCCAAAATTGAAGTTGATTTTAACCAAAAAAAGTTTCAAGACAAAACCTACTATGGATTATTGAACAGCAGTTTCAAAATCCCCACTTGGTATGGCATTGAAGTGAAAGCCGGATTCGAAAACAACGACGGCTATTTCTTGAATCCCCAACTCAACACCCCAGAACAAGGCCTATATGCAGTGGGTGTAACGGTTCCAGTGGGGCAAGGCTTGTGGATTAACGAGCGCATGGCTGATTTGAAAAAAGCCAAAATGCAGCTAAATCTGAGTAAAGCCGAGCAAACACTTGCCGCCCTCTCAGTGGTGCACGAAGCCGCACTGGCTTATTTTGCTTGGAAAAAAAACTACCAAGAAGTGGTATTGTATAGCAACTATATGCAAAATGCGCAAAAACGCTATACGGCCATCAGCACACTCATTCGCGAAGGGGACAAACCCGCAATAGACAGTGTTGAAGCTGGAATTACCGTGCGCAGTCGGCAATTAAATTTGGCCGAAGCACAGCTTAAACTCACCAAATCCAAATTGGAATTGGCCAATTACCTCTGGATTGAAAACGTGATTCCGCTTGAATTACAAGATGCTATGATTCCCGAATTGGCCTTAGAAACAACCATCGCCACTACCTTAGAAACCCAACAACTTTTTGCCTCAGATTGGCGTTTGGATGCCCATCCCAAAATCACGGCCCTCTCTACAAAATTGGCTTTGCTAGAACTAGACCGCAAGCTCAAAGCCAATGCCCTATTGCCAAGAGCCGATTTGGGTTATCAGTATTTAACACCTACAACGCCTACCTACTCTCCGTTGGCCAACAACTACAAACTGGGTGTTTCAGTCAATTTTCCGTTGTTTTTGCGCAAAGAACGCGGGAGTTTAAAACTTGCGCAATTTAAAGTACAAGACGCTCAATGGGACATTGCGCTCGAAAGTGCACAACTGAGCAACAAAATAAAAGCACAACAAGCCGATCTAAGTACGCGAAACGCACAAAAAAACACCGCCAAAGCCTTGGTGCAATCCTACCAACTGCTGCTCGATGCCGAAGACCGTCTTTTTGGCTTGGGTGAAAGTTCGTTTTTCTTGTTAAATACCCGTGAAAACAACTTGGTGGGTGCTCAATTGCAAGCCATTCAATTCGAAAATTTGTATTTTCAATCCCATGCCGAACTTTATAAATTGGCCGCTTTGCCCAATCGCTAATTGTTTAAAAAAACTGAATTAGGAACTTTTCATTTGTTCACTTAAATAGAATTTAACAGCTCATAATAGGCCCTTTCGATTCCTTCCTGGTGATTGGGATGCGCGATGCGAATCATCGCTTCGGCACGTTGTTTTAAGGTTTTGCCATACAAATCGGCAATGCCGTATTCGGTGATGATGTATTGCACATGCGAACGAGTACTCACCACGCCCGCCCCTTGTTTCAAAAAAGGCACAATGCGGCTCTCTCCTCGTTTGGTCGTCGAAGGCAACGCAATAATCGCTTTTCCGCCTTCGCTCAAAGAAGCGCCGCGAATAAAATCCATTTGGCCGCCCACTCCAGAATACATACGAGGACCAATCGAATCGGCACAAACTTGCCCCGTTACATCGACCTCAATCGCCGAATTGATGGCAATCATTTTGGGATTTTTTCGGATGCGCGCGGTATCATTTACCATCGAAGATTCCTTCATTTCGATGAACGGATTGTCATTGACGTAGTTGTACAAACGTTGCGAACCTACTAAAAAAGTAGCCAATACGCGACCGCGCAAGGTGCCTTTGTAATTGCAGGTAATTACCCCACTTTCGATCAAATCAATTACCCCATCCGAAAACATCTCGGTATGTAAACCCAACTCTTTGTGATTCGTCAATTTGCTTAAAGCCGCATTGGGAATCGATCCAATACCCATTTGCAAAGTGCTTCGGTCGTCTATTAAAGATGCCACAAAACCACCTATTTTTTCTTCCTCGGCAGTAAAGGGCGCAACTTCGTGTCCGTAAATGGGCACATCGACTTCTACCAAATAATCAATTTTGGACACATGAATAATCCCGTCGCCAAAAGTTCTGGGCATATTTTTATTGACCTGAGCCACTACAATTTTGGCCTGTTCTATCGCTGCCACAGTAGCTTCGACCGAAACGCCTAGGGAACAATAGCCGTGCACATCGGGGGGTGAAACGTGAATAAACACCACATCAAGTGGCAACACTTTTTTGCGAAACAAATGCGGCAATTCACTCAAAAAAACTGGCGTGTAGGATCCGTTTCCGGCTTTGAGGGTATGACGCACATTGGCGCCAATAAAAAACGAATTCACGTGAAAACTATCGGCCAAAGCGGGATTGGCATAACGGGCCTCGCCTTCGGTGTGCAAGTGACAAATTTCTACGTCGCGCAATTCGTGGGCGCGTTCGGTTAAGGCGTTGGCCAAAATAGTAGGGGCTGCCGCTGCGGCTTGCAAATACACCCGATCTCCCGATTTTACCACTTGTACCGCTTGTGCGGCTGTAACATATTTACTCATACCTTGAATTTTGACCAAAGATACCGCGACATTGCTGCACAAAAAATGATTTATCTCATGGTTTGCCGCTATTTTGCTCAAAAATTTAGCAGTAGCTGCAGTTCATAAACTATTCGATTTTTTACCTACTTTTGGTCACCTATTTTTCACAGTATGATTATCCCAAAAACCAGAGAAGAAATTGAGTTAATGCGTGAGAGCGCCTTGATTGTTTCTAAAACCTTAGGCATGATTGCCAAAGAAATTAAACCCGGAGTCACGACCTTGTATTTAGATAAATTGGCCGAAGAATTTATCCGCGACCACGGAGCTGTTCCTAGTTTTCTGGGACTTTACGGTTTTCCGAATAGTTTGTGCATGAGTCCCAATGCCCAAGTGGTACACGGCATTCCCAACGACAAACCGTTGGAAGAAGGCGATGTCATCTCGGTAGATTGCGGCGCCTATAAAAACGGCTTCCACGGCGACCACGCCTACTCGTTTGAGATTGGCGAAGTGGCCCCCGAAACCAAAAAATTACTGCAAATCACCAAAGAATCTTTGTATGTGGGCATCCGCGAATTTCGCGCGGGCAATCGTGTAGAAGATGTGGGAAATGCCATTCAAAAATATACCGAAGCCCATGGGTATGGGGTGGTGCGCGAATTGGTTGGACACGGCTTGGGTCAAAAAATGCACGAAGATCCGGAGATGCCCAACTACGGCAAAAAAGGACGCGGCAAATTATTTGTAGAAGGCATGGTCGTAGCCATTGAGCCCATGATCAACATGGGTACGCGCAACATCAAACAACTCAAAGACGGCTGGACGATTCTCACCGCTGATGGCAAACCGAGTGCGCATTTTGAACACGATGTGGCCTTGGTGGACGGCAAACCCGAATTGCTTTCAACCTTTCAGTACATCTACGAAGCCTTGGGCATTGTGAGTAATGAAGAAGACGAATTCCGAAGAAAATAACCGTTACCTTATGCTAAAATCGAGCTTTAAGTTTATCCTAAATACCATTCCCCGGCCCATTTTAATCCGGTTGAGTTTGGTCGTTCAGCCGCTACTGGCGATTCTTTTGCGCGGAAACAAGTATATTGACCCCATAGATGGCAAAGGCTACCGCAGTTTTTTGCCTTATGGCTACGGCACCCAACGCAACAATGTGTTGGCTCCCGGTACACTTTCACTAGAACGTCACCGCTTACTTTGGTTGTATTTGCAACGGGAAACCGATTTTTTTACGGCTACAATGCGCAAAAAAGTATTGCATTTTGCGCCCGAGCAAGAATTATACAAACGGTTCAAAAAGCAAGCCAACATTGACTACACCACCACCGACTTGCTGTCGCCCTTGGCCGATGTAAAAGCCGACATTTGCAACTTACCCTTTGCCGACAACAGCTACGACCTCATATTGTGTAACCACGTTTTGGAACACATTCCCGACGATACCCAGGCGATGCAAGAATTATTTCGGGTAATGAAACCCGGCGGCATGGGCATTTTTCAGATTCCGCAAGACTTGAAACGCGCCACTACCTTTACCGACGACAGCATTACCGACCCGAAAGAACGGGCCAAACTATTTGGGCAATACGACCACGTGCGGGTGTATGGTCGGGATTATTTTGACAAATTACGCAGCATCGGATTTGCCGTGACAGAAGAAGATTACACCAAAAAATTGGGCGCCGAATGGGTAGAAAAATACGGTTTGGCCGCAGGTGAAATTATTCCCGTTTGCCTTAAACCCGAAAAATAAAACGGATAGTTATTGAAATACAGAAATTTGTATCTTTAAAATCTAAAATTTAAAAAATGGGGAAACGTCTGATTGCATTGCTGGTTTGGACAGCCTTTTGTGGCTGTGTTTGGGCGCAACCGCTTATGGAAGTAGCTCCGCCCTATAACATTCAAACCGTAACTTTTTTAGTCAACAACCAAAATAGCATTCCTTTGTTTGCCTTGGGAGATAGTTTTAAATTGCAATTTGACGATTTGTTTGGCAACGAGGCCAATTACTATTACCAAATTGCGCACTGCGATTACGACTGGTCGCCTTCGCAATTGTCCCGCAACGAATATTTAGGCGGTTTTGACGACCAACGCATTCAAGACTACACCAACTCTTTTAATACGCTACAAATTTATTCGCACTACAATTTGCAGATTCCCAACAAAAATACCCGGTTGTTGGTGAGCGGAAATTATGTGATTAAAATTCTCAACGAAGACCGCGAACTCCTGTTTTCTCGCCGATTTATTGTGTACGAAAACTTGGTTTCAGTGCCCATGCAGGTAAAACGAGCCCGCAGCGTACAAGACATAGAACAGAAACAGAACCTAGATTTCTCTGTAAAATCACCCAACATTTTGTTTCAGAATCCCAACCAAAACGTGAAGATTTTATTGATGCAAAATGGCCAATTGTCCACCGCGATTAGCGACATTAAACCCATGTATACCTTGGGCAATGATTTAATCTACAAATATGATGTCGAAACTCAATTTTGGGGCGGCAATGAGTTTCGTTATTTTGAAAACAAAGACATTCGTGTAGCGACCAACAATGTAGCGAAAGTGGATTCTTACGGTGGCATTTATAACGCTCATTTGTATATAGACAACGCCCGAACGGAAACGCCCTACACCTACAATCCCGACATCAACGGGAATTTTCTAATCAAAAACATAGGCTCCGAACGCAACGAGGTAGAAGCCGATTATGCGTGGGTGTTTTTTACTTTGTCAGCGCCCGCTTATTTTGGCAAAAAAGACATTTATATCAACGGTCAGTTTAATAATTATGCCCTTCTGGCCAGTAACAAAATGGACTACAATGCCGAAAAAGAAGTCTATGAGAAAGCAATCATGATTAAACAAGGCTTTACCAATTACCAATATGTAATTGCCGACAAAACCGGCACAATTGACTTCGAAAATTCCCTAGACGGCAACCACTACCAAACCGAAAACGACTATTTTGCGGTGGTGTATTACAAAGAAAACAACCAACGGTATTACCGTGTAGTGGGCAAAGGGCAAGCTTCCTCAACCGACATCATCAATTAATTAGCGCAGGTATGGTTTGGCAAATTAGTTCGGGCATAAAAATTTCGGTGGTTCCCTCCTATGAAGGCAATTATTTGCAAAACAACCGACTGCATTATGCTTTTGGTTACCAAATTACAATCGAAAATTTAAGCGATGATACCGTGCAACTCGAATCGCGGCACTGGGATATATATGATTCGCTGCACCACAAAGACGAAGTGGATGGCGAAGGCGTGGTGGGACTCAAACCCATACTCAAACCCGGCACCTCATTTACCTACCAATCGGGCTGTTTGTTGGCCTCTACCTATGGCGCAATGCAAGGCCATTATACTCTAATCAATTTTAGCACGACCCAACGATTTCAAGTGGATGTCCCCTTATTTAAATTGTGTGTCCCCTTTGCCCTTAATTAAGCAGAAGAGAAATGCGCTACTATCTACATTTCCTTTGTACTTTTGCCCTACATTTTTACTAAAACTCAATACTATTCAATATGCTTAAAGGATTTTTCAACGTACCTAAAGCGGTTAACGAACCTGTAAAATCGTATGCGCCCAATTCGCCTGAGAAAACTGCTGTCTTGGCTGCCTATCGCAAAATGTGGAACGAAACCATTGACTTGCCGATGTACATTGGCGGAAAAGAAATTAGAACCGGCAATACCAAAACCTTATCTGCGCCGCATGACCACAAACACATAGTAGGTAAATACCATTTGGCCGATAAATCACACGTAGAAGCTGCGATTCAAAACGCCTTGGATTCCAAAGAACAATGGGCCAATTTGGCTTGGGAACAGCGTGCCGCCATCTTTTTGAAAGCAGCCGAATTAATCGCTGGACCTTATCGGGCGCGCATCAATGCCTCGACTATGATTGCTCAATCGAAAACTATTTTTCAAGCTGAAATTGATGCGTCTTGCGAATTGATTGACTTTTTACGTTTCAATGTGCAGTTCATGACCCAAATATATGCCGATCAACCGCAATCGGATTCAGGGGTTTGGAATCGTTTGGAATACCGTCCTTTAGAAGGATTTGTCTACGCGATTACTCCGTTTAACTTTACCGCCATTGCGGCCAATTTACCCGCCAGTGCCGCCATGATGGGCAACGTGGTAGTTTGGAAACCCAGCGACAGCCAATTGTTTTCGGCCAAAATAATTCTTGATGTTTTTAAAGAAGCCGGCTTGCCCGATGGCGTAATCAACGTAATTTATGGCGACCCGCAGCTGATCAGCGACACTGTTTTTGCCAGTCGTGATTTTGCTGGGGTGCATTTCACCGGATCAACCCAGGTGTTTAAAGACATCTGGAAAACCATCGGTAGCAACATTCACCACTATAAAACCTACCCAAGAATTGTAGGGGAAACCGGCGGAAAAGATTTTATTGTAGCCCATCCGTCGGCCAACGTAAAACAAATAGTTACTGGAGTTGTGCGTGGCGCTTTTGAATTTCAAGGGCAAAAATGTTCGGCGGCTTCAAGAGCATATATCCCACAAAGTTTATGGCCTGCGGTGCAAGAGCAACTCATTTCCGATTTGAAATCGATGAAAATGGGATCGCCCGAAGATTTTAGCAACTTTATTACCGCGGTAATTCACGAAGGTTCTTTTGATAAATTGGTTTCCTACATCGAACGCGCCAAAACTGACAGCGAGGTGCAAATAGTAGCTGGTGGCGGCTACGACAAATCGGTGGGCTATTTTATAGAACCAACTGTTTTGGTGACGACCAATCCCAAGTATGTAACCATGGAAACCGAGTTGTTTGGTCCGGTTGTAACGATTTATGTATATGAAGATGCACAATGGGCAGAAACCTTACAATTGGTAGATCAAACCTCAGAATATGCTTTGACAGGCGCCGTATTTTCGCAAGATCGCTACGCCATTGCCCAAGCCACAGAAGCCTTGAAAAATTGTGCGGGTAATTTTTACATCAACGACAAACCAACTGGTGCGGTGGTGGGCATGCAGCCTTTTGGGGGCGCACGAGCTTCGGGAACCAATGACAAAGCAGGTTCTGCGCTCAATTTATTGCGTTGGGCTTCGCCTCGAACCATCAAAGAAACCTTTGTTACTCCAGAAGATTACCGATACCCGTTTTTAGGAGAAAAGTAATCCAAATGAATTTATGTAAAGCCCAATATTTTGTTGGGCTTTTTTTGTTTCTATTTTTTTTACTTATATTCGACTCGTTTTTAACCACTTACTTATGACTAAAAAAATTACTTTACTCAGTTTGCTGTTTTGTTCAGCCCTTGGATTTGCTCAACAATTTGAAGTTCTCAAAAGCCAATCCCAAACTAAAATCATCTACGACCAAGTTATTGGTCTCTCAGATGTAGCGGCGCATCCCAAAAGCACCATTAACGCGTCCTACTTTAAACAAGTGTATTACGAATTGCAACGCGCCGATAGCGAAAACCGTTTTGCCGATTTTGCGCTATTAACAAACGAAACCACGCGCAGCAGTATCACGCACCAATTGCCATTAAGCATTTTGGTCACCGAATTTGAAAGCTTATCAACCGAGGCCATTGCCCGCGAAGATGTCTATAAAAACAGCCAAGACCAGTGGGTTGCTAAACCCAATACAACTGTTTTTACTACCCATAATTTGGCTTTGGCTTCGGCTTTGAATCCTACAATTTCGGGCTTGACCAATACATTTTTATTGAAAAATAATTTGATATTCAACACGACCAACAAAACCATTTCGGCGATTTTGGCCAATTTTAATGATGGACAAGGTTGGCGAACAGTAACTGCTAATCAAACAATCACGGTAACTTTCCCGAATCAAGCTACCCAAAAAATTGATTTTCGCATTCAATTTACCGACGGAACGGAGAAAAACAATTCTGCTGAATTGGCCTACATTCCTGCTGTAAGCTTGCGTAACCCCGGAAACACTTCTGCTATTACTACAATTAATGCCTCCATTCCTTACCAAGGTGTGGAAGATCCTGCAGCCTATTTGGGTCAAGGGGAATACGAGATTTTCTATGACAACGGCAACGGCGTTTTAGACAAACCTATAATATTATTAGATGGCTTTGATCCCAATGATGGTCGCCCAATTCCTGCCATATACGGTTTATTGAACTATGGGTTAAGCGGTCAAAATCTGGCCGATGATTTGCGTAACCAAGGATTTGATGTGATCATCTTGAACTTCCCCAACTACACCCAAACTGAAACCGGAAATTTACTCAACGGGGGTGCCGATTACATTCAACGCAACGCCATGGTGCTTGTTGAATTGTTAAATCAAATCAATGCCTTGAAAGTAGGCACTGAAAAAAACGTGGTGATTGGCCCAAGTATGGGAGGATTAATTGCACGATATGGCTTGCGCTACATGGAGCAAAACAGTTTAAACCACGATACGCGTTTGTATCTGTCATTTGATGCCCCGCATTATGGCGCCAATATTCCGATCGGGTTTCAACACTTATTCAATTACATGGCCAATGGCCCACTGGGTGACGCAACCGTTCAAGTATTTGTAGATGCAATGATTAAGAGTAATGCCTCTCGTCAAATGCTGATTGACCAATTTGAAGGCCATTTGGCTGCCGGAAGTACTTTTGAATTTGACACAGCGATTGTCTTACCAACTGGCAAACCCAACTTTAGAACGGCCTTCCAAAATGAATTGAACAGCATGGGCTTTCCAACCTTAACGCGCAATGTGGCTATTTCTAATGGAAGCGGAAACGGAACTACCAACGGAACACCCGATGCAGTTGCGATGGACCACACCTTTAACATTACCACTACCCAACGCGCGATTATCAATTTGCGTTTAACGCCCAACACCAATACCCAAAACCAGGTGAGTAGATTTAGAGCACAAGCCAGTGTTTTTGGATTTTGGATTACCGCCTACGAAAGTTTGGCCAACTCAAAAGCACCCACAACCTCGGCCGGATTAGACACTGCTCCAGGAGGAACTTTTGATATTTCGGGATTGGCAGGTGCTGCCGGAAGCAATGCCTTATTGACTGAATTCTTCGATAATTTATTGATTGATGCCTTTGATTTTGTGCCGACCAACAGTTCACTCGGCATCAATATTCCCAACTGGTATACCCCGGTTTCAGCAGCATCAAACACTCCTTTTGTTGCCAAATATGTTCCCTTGGCCAACGAAGCCCACGTAACGCTCACACCCGAAAACACGCTCTTTGCCTTGAATGAAATTCTAAACAATGTGTTTGCGGTGCAAGAACAAGCGTTTGCTGATATTGCCGTTCAAAACCCGATAGGCAATAGTATCAATTTAACAAGCAGTAAAATTTACAATGATGTACAGCTTATTGTTACTGACATTAGCGGAAAAACCATCGTTCACTTGGAACACCAAGTTATCGAAGGATCCTACCAACTGCCGGTGAATCTCACCAGCGGCATGTATTTCTTGACTTTACAAAATGAATCAGGAAAAATCACCAAGAAACTAATCAGAGAATAACAAAAACAAAAAGCCCCTTTTTAAGGGGCTTTTTTTATAGCATATATTTTATCGGTAAGTACACCACTTTTTTGGTTTCAAAGAAGGCTTCATTAAAAAATGCTGGGATCGCATATTCTTGCGCCGATGGGAACAAAGACAATTCCTGTTTAAGATCACCGCCCTTGAGGTACAAGATGCCGTTTTTGCGTTCGTGTTTTTGGGTTTTGGCAATCTTAGTTTTTACCCAAGACACAAAATCAGGCATGTTGGTTACTGCACGACTCACAATAAAATCGTAGCGGCCTTTCACGTTTTCGGCTCGAAGTTGCTCGGCTTTTACGTTTTGTAATCCGAGCGCATCGGCTACCGCTTGCACTACTTTTATTTTTTTTTGGATCACGTCGATCAGATGAAATTGCGTCTCGGGAAATAGTATTGCCAAAGGAATTCCGGGGAAACCTCCGCCGGTGCCTACATCCAAGATGTTACTTCCTGGCACAAAGGCTTGCACCTTGGCAATGGCCAACGAATGCAACACGTGATTGGTATAGAGCGACTCAATATCTTTTCGGGAAATCACATTAATTTTGGCATTCCAATCCTGATAAAGCGCTTCCAATTGTTCGAATTGCTGGTACTGTAGCTCAGTGAGGTTGGGAAAGTAAAATCGGAGTGCTTGCATGCCTTATTTTTGAGCAAAAGTAAGACATTCGATTTGAAATATTTATTCCTTTTTTGGGCAGCCCAATTTTATAAATAATTATATTTGTGGCTTATCCAATATCGTATGAATAACAACACTCCTTCTTTTGCAAAAAACGATGATTTAAAGTTTTTTAGAACTCTAAATTCACGCGTGAATGCGTATTTCAAAGACAACAATATAGACAAAACGGGCAATTGGCAAATACACCTCAAAACAATCATTTTGTTTGCTATTTTTTTTACCCCCTATTTCTTAATCCTCACCCTCGACATGGCTTTTGGCTGGCAACTGCTTCTCAATATTTTGATGGGAGTGGGAATGGCCGGAATCGGGATGAATGTGATGCACGACGGCAACCACGGCTCGTATTCGTCCAAAACCTGGGTGAACAAAATTATGGGCGGAAGTATTTATATTTTGGCCGGGAATGTATACAACTGGCAAGTGCAGCATAATGTATTGCACCACACCTACACCAATATTCACGGACATGACGAAGACTTAGATGCCGGCCGTATCATTCGATTTACCAAAAATGCCAAATGGTATAGCTTTCACCGATTTCAACACTATTATTCTGTTTTTCTGTATGGGTTATTGACTTTTAATTGGGCCATCACTACCGATTTCACCCAAATGAAAGGCTATTTAAAACGCAAATTAACCTACGGAGAACCACAAAGTCACACTAAATTATGGAGCATTTTGGTTATTACTAAAATTATCTATGCCTGTGTATGGATTATTTTACCCATGGTATTTGGGGTAACTTGGTGGAAAGTTTTGTTGGGCTATTTTGTGATGCATTATACTGCCGGATTAATTTTGAGTATTGTGTTTCAGTTGGCCCACGTGGTCGAAGAAACAGACAATCCGGTGCCTGATGAAAATGGCGAAATCAGCAACACTTGGGCCATTCACCAGTTGTATACCACCGCCAATTTTGCACCTAAAAATAAATTGGTCAATTGGTTTACGGGTGGATTAAATCACCAAATTGAACACCATATTTTTCCGCACATCAGCCATGTGCATTACGGTAAAATTGCCGAAATCGTGAAAGCAACAGCGGCAGAATGCAATTTGCCTTACCACGAATTCCAAACCATGCGCAGTGCTGTTTATGCTCACTTTAAACACCTCAAAGATCTTGGTGAAAAACCACAACTAGCCTAATACAAGTTCCAACTACACAACTATTTTATATGAGCCCATTATCAGATCGTATCAATCAATTATCCACCTCACAAACCTTAGCCATGGCTGCCTTAGCTAGAGAATTAAAAGCACAAGGCAAAGACATCATCAGCTTGAGTTTGGGCGAACCTGATTTTAATACCCCTGATTTTATTAAAGAAGCCGCCAAAAAAGCGATCGACGAAAACTACAGCACCTACTCTCCTGTAGACGGCTATGTAGAATTAAAAGAAGCCATTTGCCGCAAATTTAAACGCGACAATAATTTAGACTATAAACCTGCCAATATTGTGGTGTCAACCGGCGCCAAACAATCTTTATACAACATTGCCCAATGCATGCTCAATGAAGGTGACGAAGTAATTTTGCCTGCGCCCTATTGGGTGAGCTATTTTGAAATCATTAAAATGGCGGGAGGCATTCCTGTAGAAGTACCCACCTCGGTAGAAAGTGATTTTAAAATTACTGCCCAGCAATTGGAACAAGCCATTACCCCAAAAACCAAAATGATTTGGTACAGTTCTCCGTGTAATCCTAGTGGTTCGGTGTACAGCCGCGAAGAGCTTACCACTTTGGCAGCCGTATTGGCCAAACACCCTAACATTTATATCGTTTCTGACGAAATCTACGAACACATCAACTTCTCGGGAACCTTTTGCAGCATTGCTTCGATTCCCGGCATGTTTGACCGCACCATAACGGTAAACGGTGTAGCCAAAGCTTTTGCTATGACCGGCTGGCGCATTGGATACATTGGCGCCCCCGAATTTATTGCCAAAGCCTGCACCAAAATGCAAGGCCAAGTAACCAGTGGAGCCAATTCGATTGCACAACGCGCGACGATTACCGCTGTGGATGCCGATCCGAGTGTGTTGCATGAAATGGTTTCGGCCTTCAAAAACCGCCGTGATTTAGTGGTGCGACTCATCAACGAAATTCCTGGACTTAAACTGAATGTACCCGAAGGGGCTTTCTACGTTTTTCCTGACGTTTCTTCCTATTTTGGCAAAACCTTGCGCGGCACACTCATCAAAAATGCCGACGATTTTTCGATGTATTTGTTGGGCGAAGCCAATGTAGCCACCGTAACCGGAGACGCTTTTGGCAACCCCGATTGCATTCGTTTTTCGTATGCCACTAGCGAAGAAATACTTACTGAAGCCTTAACTCGCATCAAAGCCGCCTTGGCCGAATAGTATGAAAATTGTACTGCTTGGTTCGGGTGAACTTGGAAAAGAATTTACAATCGCGGCCCAACGCTTGGGACAAACCGTGATCGCCGTTGATAATTACGAAAATGCCCCCGCCATGCAAGTGGCTCATGGGTTTGAAGTGATCAACATGCTCGATGGTGCTGAACTTGATCGCATCATCGCCAAACACCAACCTGATTTTATTGTGCCCGAAATAGAAGCCATTCGCACCGAACGGTTTTACGACTACGAAAAACAAGGCATTACAGTAGTGCCCTCGGCCAAAGCGGCTAATTATACCATGAACCGCAAAGCCATTCGGGATTTGGCCGCACACGATTTGGGCTTGCGCACAGCCAATTACCGCTACGCTACCTCGGCCGAAGAATTGCAAACCGCGGTTGAAATAGTGGGCATGCCCTGTGTAGTAAAACCACTCATGTCTTCCTCGGGCAAAGGCCAATCGACCATCAAAATAAACGAAGATATCTCAAAAGCCTGGGCCTATGCTGTTGAAGGTTCACGCGGCGATGTGGTAGAAGTAATCGTAGAAGCATTCGTGAATTTTTATGCCGAAATCACCCTACTCACCGTTACCCAAAATAATAATCCGACCTTGTTTTGTGCGCCCATTGGCCACCGACAAGAACGCGGCGATTACCAAGAAAGTTGGCAACCGGCCGTGATCTCGGACAGCGATTTGCACGAAGCCCAAGAGATGGCCAGAAAAGTAACCGAAGCCTTGGGTGGTGCCGGACTTTTTGGGGTAGAATTTTTCTTGACTCATGAAGGCGTATATTTTTCTGAATTGTCACCCCGCCCGCACGATACCGGCATGGTGACCCTCGCAGGCAGTCAAAATTTTAATGAATTTGAATTGCATTTGCGCGCCATATTGAGTTACCCAATTTTTGAAATTACCCAAGAAAAAGCGGCCGCCAGTGCGGTAATCTTGGCACACGAACATTCTGCCAACCCAACGTATACAGGAGTTGAAGCCATCGCTGCTTTGCCTAAAACTGATTTTAGACTCTTTGGCAAACCCAGTTCACGACCCTACAGACGCATGGGTGTGGCCTTGGTATCCGACCAGCTTGATATTCCCATTGAAGAACTCGTTGCCAAAGCTGTAGCCGCTGCACAATTGGTTGCCGTTAATCCTTAACATAAAATAAAAGACTATGAAAGCGTATGTATTTCCAGGACAAGGAGCACAATTTACCGGAATGGGTAAAGAGGTGTACGAACAATCTCCTGTAGCCAAAGCCCTTTTTGAACAAGCCAACGAAATTCTCGGATTTCGCATCACCGATATCATGTTTGACGGCACCGCCGAAGAGCTCAAAGAAACCAAAGTAACCCAACCGGCCGTGTTTTTGCACTCGGTAATTTTGGCCAAAACCTTAACTGATTTTGCCCCCGAAATGGTAGCTGGACATTCCTTAGGCGAATTTTCTGCCCTAGTAGCCAACGGAACTTTGTCGTTTGAAGACGGTTTGCGTTTGGTCTCACAACGCGCGATGGCCATGCAAAAAGCTTGTGAATTGGCTCCTTCAACCATGGCAGCCGTATTGGGTCTAGACGATGCTATCGTGGAACAAATTTGCGCCGAAACCGAAGGCGTAGTGGTAGCCGCCAATTACAATTGCCCCGGACAACTCGTGATTTCGGGTGCCGTTCCTGCAGTAGAAGCCGCCTGCGAAGCCTTGAAAGCAGCTGGCGCGCGTCGTGCTTTGATTTTGCCTGTAGGTGGTGCCTTTCACTCGCCTATGATGGAACCCGCCCGTGAAGAATTGGCCGCCGCCATTGAAGCAACCGTATTTTCTACACCCAGCTGCCCGGTATACCAAAACGTAACCGCCAGCGCCGTAGCTGATCCGGCTGAAATCAAAAAGAACTTGATCATCCAACTCACCGCACCTGTAAAATGGACGCAATCGGTGCAGCAAATGATCGCCGATGGCGCCACCTCCTTTACCGAAGTTGGCCCCGGAAAAGTATTGGCTGGCTTGATTAATAAAATTGATAAAGAAGCGGTGACGGTTAATGCGTAGTTGAGCGGTTAGCTGTTAGCTTTTAGCCACGAATGCACGGAATTAATTAACGATTTTTGATGTTTGATGTTTGATGTTTGATTTGTAGTAGTATACTAAGAACGGCTGTTGAGTGGGAAGTTGGAAGCGGGGAGTTTTACGTTGTATACTAAGAACGTCATTGCGAGGAGGAACGACGAAGCAATCTTTTTTTCTTATAATATCAAACCAGTTTTAATGTAAAACATATTAATAATTAATTCAAAACATGTCAATACTGTCTATACTAGCTTCAACATCCGGTGTATTTATGGGGTTATCAAGTATACCTCAGATTTATAAAATATATATTCGAAAAAGTGCAGCAGATATTTCAATTGTAACCCACGTAATCATTGTAATAGGAGCTCTAGTTTGGGTATTGTATGGAATAGAAATTGATAGTTTTCCTTTAATTATTTCAAATTTAATTGGAATGATAACCAATTTGCTAATCTTGTTGGGCTGCATTTACTATAGAAAATCTACCCGTTATTAACTGGGTTTAAAAGATTGGCGTTTATCAAAAGCATATTGTTTAATTTCTCCTCAAAATAAGTTTTGAGGCTTGTAGGTTGAATGATCTTTACGTTGTCCAACCACATGCTAATCCAGCCAATGACTTCAATATTAATGTTGGTTGTAATATACATCAAAACAGTTCCATCGTTCAATTTTTCGAATCGTTGACTTTTATGCCAGAACCTATTCATGATGTGTTCGCCTGGATTTGATGGGAATTGTAACACAATCTGCTGAATTCCATCTACAATTGATGGATGATAGCCAAATGACATTAATTCATCCAATTCTTTTATCACAATATTTTTGGGGCGTTTGCTATGGTAATTTATTGAATCAATCATATCGATTTCAATCGTATATGCTTTTTTTTGGATAGAAGAATACAATGATATGCTATAATTTCCTCGATGATACCATATTTTATAGGGAATTAATGGAGTGTTAATTTGGGGGATTTCCTGATTATTAATCACAGAATCTGAGTATTTAGTGATTTTTACAACACATTGATTTGAGTAGTAATATATTAGTTTAAACAGGTTTTTCTTGTATTTATTATTCATGATCAATTCCCCAAAACCTGTAGATTCATAAAAGGCGTTATCAGCGTTCATGTTGGAGATCAATTGAGATTTAATAGGTGCTTTTGACTTTATTAAACTCAATATTTTAGTATTAATTTCTTGTTGCTCTGCAGAAAACTTATAATTTGATTGAAAAATATAATTGCTATTTATATAGTTTACCCAGTCGCCTTGTGAAAGTTTGATGTCTTTTGAATTTGACTTTACAAAAAATATTTTCTTGTTTTTATCTACCATTTCAACTTCTATATTTTCCTCTTCTGTATTTAATGAAGTTTCTATTTTTTCTAGGTATCGGTATATACTTCTCTTGGATAATTGAATATCATATTTCTGAAGCCTCAAATATAAATCTGTTACTGAATGAGGTTTTTCCTTTAATAAAAAATAAATTTTGAAAGCAATTTCTTGTGGGGTTTTCATTTCATTTTTTTTCAAATTTACTACAATTTTATGATTGTCAATAATTGACACTGTGTTATGTTATTTTTGAATTTTTAATTAATGACAAGATGTACAGAATCATAACACTAATTTTTTGCTACATGTATTTCGGGTTGAATCATACTCATGCCCAAAGCAATACGCTAACAACTGGTGGCGAAGCATCTGGCGCAAACGGAACAATCAGCTTTTCAATAGGACAAATTGATTACACTTCAACAGAGAATTCTTCTGGAAATATTAGTCAAGGAGTTCAACAACCATTTGAAATAGTTACGCTTAGTGGCCACGAAATATCTGGCATAAGTATAATTGCACAAGCATATCCAAATCCAACTTTAAATAATCTCATTATTTCGATTGAAAATTTCGATTATGAGAATCTACTATATATACTTTATGATAGTAGAGGTAGAGAAATAATAACAGGTAAAATCATAAACTCAGAGACAATAATCAACATGCAAACATATGCATCAGCAACCTATATTTTAAAACTACTAAATAATAATAGAGAGTTGAAATCATTCAAAATATTAAAAAAAGAATAACATGAAAAAAATAATTTTACTAGCTGTTTTGTTATTATCATTTGTTAATGTAAATGCACAGAGTCCTCAAAAAATGTCTTTTCAAGCAGTGATAAGAAATAGCGCAAACGACCTTGTTTCTAATCTACCTATTGGATTAAAGACAAGTATACTTCAAGGCTCAGATTCAGGCACAACAATATATGCCGAAACACACACGGCAAATACAAATGTTAATGGTTTAGTTACTATTCAAATTGGCGGAGGAAATGTTGTAGAAGGAGATTTTGCATTAATAGAATGGGCAAATGGACCTTATTTTATAAAAACAGAAACAGACATAACAGGAGGTACAAATTACACCATTACCTCAACAACTCAATTGTTGAGTGTTCCATTTGCGCTTTATGCTCAGTCATCTGGAAGTTCTACACCAGGACCTCAAGGAATTCAAGGAGAACAAGGCCCAATTGGATTAACAGGCCCTGCTGGTGCTAATGGCACAAACGGGATAAACGGAATTGAAGGAGCTGTTGGTCCTCAAGGTTTGACTGGTCCCACGGGAGCCACCGGTCCAATAGGACAAACAGGTGCACAAGGACCTCAGGGATTACAAGGTTTGACTGGAGCAACTGGAGATACCGGGCCGCAAGGACCACAGGGAATTCAAGGCGAAAGAGGTTTGCAAGGCGAGCAAGGCCTAATTGGTTTAACAGGTCCTGCTGGGCCGCAAGGTCCAATTGGACTAACAGGAGCTACTGGTCCTGCAGGCGCACAAGGACCTCAGGGATTGCAAGGTTTGACTGGAGCTACAGGTGCAACTGGGCCTATCGGTTTAACAGGTGCCACTGGTCCACAAGGTCCAATTGGACTAACAGGAGCTACTGGTCCTGCAGGTGCACAAGGAACTCAGGGATTACAAGGTTTGACTGGAGCTACTGGGCCTCAGGGAATACAAGGCGAAAGAGGTTTGCAAGGTGAACAAGGGATAATTGGATTAACTGGTCCTGCCGGAGCTAATGGAACAAACGGAATAAACGGAGCTACAGGTCCTGCCGGGGTTCAAGGTTTGACTGGAGCTACAGGTGCAACTGGGCCAATCGGTTTAACAGGTGCCACTGGTTCACAAGGTCCAATTGGACTAACAGGAGCTACTGGTCCTGCAGGTGCACAAGGAACTCAGGGATTACAAGGTTTGACTGGTGCTACAGGTGCAACTGGGCCTATCGGTTTAACAGGTGCCACTGGTCCACAAGGTCCAATTGGACTAACAGGAGCTACTGGTCCTGCAGGTGCACAAGGACCTCAGGGATTACAAGGTTTGACTGGAGCTACAGGCGCAACTGGACCAATCGGTTTAACAGGTGCCACTGGGCCACAAGGTCTAATTGGACTAACAGGCGCAACTGGGCCAATCGGTTTAACAGGAGCAACCGGACCACAAGGTCCAATAGGACTAACTGGAGCTACAGGTCCTGCAGGCACAACTGGACCGCAAGGTATTCAAGGTTTGACTGGAACAACGGGTGCTGCTGGGCCAATCGGTTTAACAGGAGCTACAGGTCCAGCTGGTGCACAAGGACCACAGGGAATTCAAGGCGAAAGAGGTTTGCAAGGTGAGCAAGGCCTAATTGGTTTAACAGGTCCTGCTGGTCCACAAGGTCCAATTGGACTAACAGGAGCTACTGGTCCTGCAGGCGCACAAGGACCTCAGGGATTGCAAGGTTTGACTGGAGCTACAGGTGCAACTGGGCCAATCGGTTTAACAGGAGCTACAGGTCCTGCTGGACTACAAGGTCTAATAGGACTTACGGGCGCAACTGGGCCAATCGGTTTAACAGGAGCTACTGGTCCTGCAGGTGCACAAGGACCTCAGGGATTGCAAGGTTTGACTGGGGCAACTGGAGATGCTGGGCCGCAAGGTCCCCAAGGCATTCAAGGATTAACTGGTCCTGCCGGAGCTAATGGAACAAACGGAATAAACGGAGCGAACGGAATAAATGGAATCTCTGCATACGAAGTTTGGTTGAATATAGGTAATAATGGTACGGAAGCTGATTTTATTTCATCGTTAACAGGACCACAAGGCACTGCAGGTTCAAACGGATCAGATGGAACTAATGGGGTTGATGGCATTAATACACTTATAAACACAATAACTGAACCAGCAGGGGCAAATTGCACAAATGGAGGGACTAAAATTGAAGTTGGTCTTGATGCAAATAATAATGGTGCATTAGATAACAATGAGGTTAATTCTAGTTTAACTAAATATGTTTGTAATGGAGGGAATTCATCTCAATCATCTTCAAATAATACTATTCATGGTAGTTTTAATGATTTCAACAATGGTGTTTGGACTGTACCATCTGGTATAAACCAAGTAAATATTATGTTTAATGGTTCTAGAGGAGGAAATGGCGGCAGAGTAAATGGGCCATATGGAGTAGCTTACCCAGGTGGTACAGGTGGAGAAAGTGCATTTATATCTATAACAACTAATCTAACTGTTGGTGATATAATTACCTACGAAATAGGAACAAATGGAATAGCTGGAGCCGATGATTTTACAGGTTGGTTAGGGTATCCTAAATTTGGCCCATCAGGTACTTCGGGGGGTATTTCTAAATTATTCATAAATGGGGTTTTGATTTATACATTAAATGGTGGTGAAGGCGCTACTGGTGGTTTTTATGCTGATAATAATCAGCGGGGGAATGGTGTAAATGGTAATTCAGGATATTTAACACCTAATGATTTTAACAATACAGGGATTTTAAATTATAATAATTATAATATATTAAGTGTGTCATCTGGTCAAATATTGATTCGATATTAAAAATGCAAATACCATTCATTTATCTAATATTATTTTGAATTTTATTAATACTTAGTAATCTTTAATTATATCATACTTTTATATGATTATGATATAATAACACACCCCCAGCCCCTCTCGAGAGGGGAGTTTGGGAAAAGCAAGATTAACGAGTGTTGATTTTTGATTTATGCGAAAGCCAAGCAACCTTCGCGTCCCGATTTATCGGGATTGCGTCCCGAAACTTCGGGATTGCGAGAGGAAGAAAAAAACAGTTTGACAATCCCAAAACTTCGAGACCAAACTGTGACTTGGCGCGATATTTTTCAATCATTCAATTTTTCAATCTTTAAATCTTCTAATCAAAAGCACCAAACTCGATTTTTGTATATTTGTGTGACAAAAATTAGAAATCATGGTTACAATGACAATTAAAGGAAATAGCAAGCAAGCGAAAGCACTTATCGAGATGCTTAAAACTTTTGATTTTGTTGAAGTGATTAATGCTAAATCAAGTCGAACTCCTGCAAAATCAAAAACCGCGATTGACCTTTCATTAGCCGAAGAAAAAAAGGGGAAAACAAACCACTACAAAAACAGTGATGACCTCTTTCACAAAGTGTTGAATGTATAAGATTTACACCACAAATCGGTTTGAAAAAGATTTGAAACTGTGTAAAAAACGAAATTTCAATCTTCAATTACTCAAAGAAGTTATTGATCTCTTGCAAGCAAACGGGAAATTGCCTTCTAAATACAAGCCGCATAAATTGAGTGGAAATTACGCCGATTGTTGGGAATGCCACATCAAATCGGATTGGTTGTTGATTTGGAAACAAAACGACCATGAACTAACCCTACTTTTCACCAATACCGGCACCCACTCGGATTTGTTTTAGTTGAAAAACTCTTTTTTAACTAGATTTAAGATGTAAAGATATGAGATGAGAGACGGTTTTAAGAATCCCGACGCTTCGGGACCAAACTGTTACTTAGCGCAAAATCTTTAAATCATTCAATTTTTCAATCTTTAAATCTTCATGACCGATAACCGTTCTTAGTATACTTCTATAACAGACAACTGAGAACCAATAACCGTTCTTAGTATACTTTTTCCCTTTCGACTTTAAAACTTTTGACTTTCGACTGATTAAGATTGCTTCGTCGTTCCTCCTCGCAATGACGTGCTTAGTATACTTATATAACAGACAACCGAGAACAGACAACTGAGAACCAATAACCGTTCTTAGTATACTTTTTCCCTTTCGACTTTAAGACTTTTGACTTTCGACTGATTAAGATTGCTTCGTCGTTCCTCCGCGCAATGACGTTCTTAGTATACTCCTGCAAATCAAAAATCAGAAATCAAAAATCAACAATCGTTAATCAAGAACGAATCTTCTTCTCCCACTTCCACGCACTTGCCAAAGCCTCTTCAAGCGAAGATTGCGCTTTCCAGCCTAAGATATTATTGGCTTTATCGGTGTTGGCGTAGGCAGAGATCACATCGCCTTCGCGGCGACCGACGATTTTGTAGGGGAGTTTTTGTCCGCTCACTTTTTCGAAAGCGGCAATCACTTCGAGTACAGAACTACCGGTTCCGGTGCCCAGGTTGAACACCTCGACTTTTTGGGTATTTTTTTTGTGGAGTAATCGCTGTAAGGCCACCACGTGGGCTTTGGCCAAATCAACTACGTGGATGTAATCGCGGATGGCGGTTCCATCAGGAGTGGGGTAATCGTTGCCGTAGACCGACAATTCTTGGCGCAAACCAATGCCGGTTTGGGTAATGAACGGCACCAAATTTTGCGGAACGCCCAAAGGCAATTCGCCAATTTCGGCCGATGGATGCGCGCCAATGGGGTTAAAATAACGCAACAAAATGGCGTTGATGGAACTCACTTTGGCCACGTCTTGGATGATTTCTTCGCCAATTTGTTTGGTGTTGCCATAGGGCGACATAGCTATTTGTATGGATGCGTCTTCGGTGATGGGCATGTGCTCGGCTTGGCCGTACACGGTGCAGGAAGAGCTGAAAATAAAATGGGCTTCTGGTTGTTGTTGCAAGGCCTGCAACACATATACCAACGCATTGATGTTGTTTTCGTAATACAACAACGGATTTTCTACCGATTCGCCCACCGCTTTGGAGGCAGCAAAATGAATCAAGCCAGCAATGTCAGCATGTTTGGTAAAAAAAGCTTCGACCGACGCTTTGTGACGCAAATCGAGTTCTTCAAACTGGGGTGTGATGCCGGTAATGGCCACGATTCCGTTGATGACCTCGGTCGAGGAATTGGATAAATTATCGACGATGACCACCTCGTATCCTTGGTGTTGCAATTCGACCACGGTGTGTGATCCGATAAATCCTAATCCTCCAGTTACGACTACTTTCATGTGTATTAATTTTTATGTGTTAGCCCTGATTGAGCCGGCATCCTCGCGGCTTAGCGAGATACAGGCGAAAGCAGGAAATAGCTCCTATTTAGTTAAATACGATAAAACGGCATTAGTGATGAAATCAATTTGCTCGGCATCGAGTTCGGTGTGCATTGGCAACGACAAGACTTCCTTCACCAACTGATTGGTGATCGGGAAATCGGCCTCTTGGTACCGCGCATCGGCATAGGCCTTTTGGCTGTGCAACGGAATCGGGTAATAGATGGCACACGGTATGCCTTGATCGAGCAAATGTTGCATCAAGCCATCGCGGTCGGCGTTGATAATCCGCAAGGTGTATTGGTGAAACACGTGGCAATCGCAGCTGTCGCAAATACTCGGCGCAATGATGTTGTCATGGCCTTCAAAGGCTTTGCTATAGGCCCGGGCCGCATTTTGACGGGCCGCATTGTATTGGTCTAATAAGGGCAATTTGGCATTGAGCACCGCCGCTTGGATACTGTCCAAACGCGAATTTACACCCACTACATCGTGGTGGTAACGCACGTACATGCCGTGATTGACGATACCCCGTAGGGTGTGCGCCAAGGCGTCGTCGTTGGTGAAGATCGCTCCCCCGTCGCCGTAACAGCCTAAGTTTTTGGATGGAAAAAAGGAAGTAGCACCCACGTGTCCGATGGTACCGGCTTTCTTTTTGCTGCCGTCCGAGAAACGACAATTGGCGCCAATGGCTTGGGCGTTGTCTTCGATGACGTATAAATTGTGTTCCTGAGCCACACGCATGATGGCTTCCATATTGGCAGCGCGACCAAACAAATGCACGGGCACAATGGCTTTGGTTTTGGGGGTTATGGCTTTTTTAATGGCCTCAATCGAGATGTTCATGTTGCCCAACTCGACATCGACCAAAACGGGTTTAAGTTGCAATAAGGCAATAACCTCTACAGTGGCGGCAAAGGTAAAATCGGCGGTGATTACCTCATCTCCGGGTTGAAGGCCCAAGCCCATCATGGCAATTTGCAAGGCATCGGTTCCGTTGGCACAAGGAATCACGTGTTTCACGCCCAAATAGTCTTCGAGGTTTTTTTGAAACGCATGTACTTGTGGTCCGTTGATATAAGAGGTGTTGTCTAGTATTTCTTGGATGGCCGTGTTGACGGTTTCTTTGATGTGTTCGTACTGACCTTTGAGGTCGACCATTTGAATTTTTTTCATCGCGAAGTGAGTTTTAAAACAGCGCAAAACTACTAATTTAATGCGGATCACCCTAAAAATTATAGAATTGATGTATTTTAGCGACACAATTTTTACCCTATGTATTTTCTCTATTCTTTATTGCTGCGCATAATCGAAAAAGGCTTGCCTCTTTCGGGTTTCTTCAGTAAGAAAATGAAGCTATTTGTGGCCGGCCGATCAATCACCTTTGCGAGTTTGGCAGCAGCAATTCGCCCAGACGACAACTGCATCTGGTTTCATGCCGCGTCCTTGGGCGAATACGAGCAAGGATTACCCGTGATGGAAGCCATAAAAGCCCACTACCCTAACCATAAAATTGTCTTGAGTTTTTTCTCTCCTTCGGGTTATGAGGTGCGCAAAAACAATAAAATTGCCGACGTGACCGTCTATTTGCCGCTCGATACGCCACAAAATGCCGAACGGTTTATCCGCAAAATAAATCCCGAATTGGTGTTTTTTATCAAATACGAATATTGGCCCAATTACCTAAAAGTATTGGCCGACAAACAGATTAAAACCTATTTGATTTCGGGAGTTTTCAGAGAAAATCAATTGTTTTTCAAGTGGTACGGCGGGTTTTACCGCAAAGCCTTGAACGCCTTTACGTATTTTTTTGTGCAAAACGAAGGATCTAAAACCTTGCTGCAGCAATTGGGCAAAACCAATGTGATGGTCTCGGGCGATACGCGATTTGACCGGGTGGCTACCATCTTAGAAAAAGACAATCTGCTCGATTTTATTGGCAATTTTAAAAACGACACTACTACGGTTGTGGTGGGCAGTTCTTGGCCCAAAGACGAGGCTTTGCTAGTGGATTACCTCAACCAAAGTACACACGCACTCAAGTGGATCATTGCGCCACACAACATCAAGCCCGAGCAAATCAAGGCTTTAAAGCAATCCATCAACAAGAAAACGGTCTTGTTTTCGGAACGCGAAGGCAAAAATCTAGCCGATTACGAGGTGTTTATCATTGATACCATTGGCATTTTGACCAAAATATACAGCTATGCCGATCTGGCCTATGTGGGCGGCGGATTTGGCCATCCGGGCGTACACAATCTGTTGGAACCGGCAACTTTTGGCGTTCCGATTATCTGCGGACCGCATTACAGCCACTTTGCCGAAGCCACTGCTTTGGTGCAAATGGGCGGCTGCCTTTCGATTCAATCCGCGGCAGAACTGCAAGAGGCATTGGATACGCTTATTCAAAACACAGATGTTCGCCACGAAAAAGGTCACATTTGTGAAACCTTTGTGCAAATGAACACCGGAGCTACCCAAAAAATCATCAATTCTACCACCCAAAATTAAATTCCATGAAAAAAAGTATTGTAGTATTCCTGCTCATTTTTGTTCAAGTACAAGCCCAACAAGGCGGCATGTGGATTCCTTCGTTGCTGCAAGGCATGAATGAAAAAGAAATGAAAAGCCTGGGCATGAAAATGTCGGTGGCCGATATTTATGACGTAAATAAATCAAGTCTCAAAGATGCCGTACCGCACTTTAATGGCGGTTGTACCTCTGAGGTGATTTCGCCCAAAGGACTCTTGCTCACCAATCACCACTGCGGTTTTGATGCGATTCAAACGCATTCATCCCTTGAACACGATTACCTGACCGATGGATTTTGGGCCTATTCTTTGGCCGAAGAATTACCCAACGAAGATTTGGAAGTAACCTTTATTGTAAAAATTGTAGACGTTACCGCTCAAATTACCGAAGGCACCACCGCCTTGGCAACAGAAGCGGAGAAGCAACAGAAAATTAAAGAAAATACGACTGCCTTGACCGCCAGTTATGCGAAAGAAGCTTGGCAAGAAAATAAAATCAAGACCTTTTACGAGGGCAATCAATACCTGTTGTTTGTGACCGAAACCTACAAAGATGTGCGTTTGGTGGGAGCGCCACCCAGTGCCATTGGCAAATTTGGCTCGGATACCGACAACTGGGTTTGGCCTAGACATACGGGAGATTTTTCGCTCTTTCGGATTTATGCCGATAAAAACAACCGTCCGGCGGCTTATGCTAAAGACAACGTGCCCTATACGCCCAAACATTTTTTACCCGTTTCGCTGGATGGCGTAGCCGACGACGATTTTACGATGGTGTTTGGCTATCCCGGAAAAACCAACGAATACTTGCCTGCTGTAGCCTTGGAGCAAATTCTGAACGAATTGAATCCGGCTAAAATTGAGATTCGAGACAAAGCGCTAAAAGTAGCCGATGGCTTTATGCGCAAAGATCCGGCCATTAAAATTCAATATGCTTCCAAGTATGCCAGCATTGCCAATTATTGGAAAAAATGGATTGGCGAGAGTATGGGACTTAAAAAATCAAATGCGGTAGCGGCCAAACAAAAACAAGAAGTTGCCTTTCAAGAAAAAGTAAGTAAAGCAGGGAAACAAGCCGAGTA
>CANKLE010000018.1 GCA_947483075.1 Flavobacteriaceae bacterium
ATCTCAAAATCTAAATATTTTTTTAATTAGTCCGATTTCTTAAATCTGTGTTGCCAATCTTCATTTTAATTGAAAATCTACTTATTACTTTTTGAACACGGATTATTAAAATCTCAAAATCTAAATATTTTTTTAATTAGTCCGATTTCTTAAATCTGTGTTGCCAATCTTCATTTTAATTGAAAATCTACTTATTACTTTTTGAACACGGATTATTAAAATTTCCAAAATCTAAATAATTTTTTCAATTACTCCGATTTCTAAAATCTGTGTTGCTCATTATTAATTATTCATTTTTAATTATTAATTAATAATTACAGTTTCCCTGTTTTCACCAACACAAACAACAACAAAATAGGAATGGCCAATAGAATAACCATAAACGTATGTTCGGTGAGTAAATAGGGTGCTTTTAAAAGCGTTAATAAATAACCACCAATAGCTCCACCAAAATGTGCGGTGTGTCCAATGTTGTCATTTTTGGCTTTCATTCCATAAATCGAATACAACAAATACCCGATTCCAAACAAATAGGCCGGAATGGGAATGGGAATAAAAAACAAATACAAACTCATGTCGGGATTGAGCAATATCGCCGAATACAATACCCCGGTTACCGCGCCAGAAGCACCAATCGCCGAATAATGGTAATCGTCTTTGTGAAACAACAAGGTAAGCAAGCTGCCAAACACCAAACTACCGGCATAAATGAGTCCAAAAGAAAATTCGTTGAGGTAATTGATTACCACAGGACCAAACATGTACAAGGTGAACATGTTAAAAAATAAATGGCCAATATCGGCGTGTAAAAAACCCGATGTAACCATGCGGTATTGCTCGCCAGCACGAATACTTCCGATGTGAAATTGGTAGTTGCGAATAAAACTTAAATCGTTAAACCCTTTAAAACTTGCAAGCAAATTCAAGCCAATAAGAAGAAGTAAGATCATGCTCATGTACTGCGGTTTTAGATTCGTAAAAATAGAATTGTTTTCAGGAACAACGCGAAATTCACCAAACTATTTCGGGTAAAAGCGTATATTTGATCAAAATTTTTTGGGATGCAGTTGTTGTTGTATATTTTGTTTTATCCGTTCATTTGGTGCATTTCGAAATTGCCGTTTCGGGCCTTGTATATTTTGTCAGACGGCATTTGTTTTTTGGTTTATCGGGTGGTGCGTTACCGCAAAAAAACCGTACGCGAAAACATAGCGCTGGCCCTTCCCCATTTGTCCTTGCCCGAACGCATTGAGGTGGAACGTAAATTTTACCATCACTTGTGCGATTTGTTTCTAGAAATGATGAAAACACTCAGCATTACCGATGAAGAAATCAATGCGCGTTTTGTATACACCAATATTGATACCTACCTCGACTTAGAGAAAAAAGAAAAAAGTGTAGCCATGCTTTGTGCCCATTACAACAGCTACGAATGGACCATTTCTATCAATCGTAAAATTCAATTTGATGGCATTGCGATATATAAAAAAATCAACAACCCCTATTTTGACCGGTTGGTTCACCGCATTCGCTCGCGCTTTAAGGCTACCTTAATTACCAACAAAGAAGCTATTCCTAGAATTAGCCAAAATGCCCGAAACAAACACTTTGGTTTATATGGTTTTGCCAGTGATCAATCGCCTCGGTTGAATGCCGCACACCACTGGAAAAATTTCATGGGCATGTATGTACCTGTGCATACCGGCGGCGAAATGTTGGCCAAAAAATACGACATGAATGTGGCCTTTCTTAAGATCACGAAAGTAAAACGTGGATTTTATGAAGCCGAAATTGTGAAAGTCTATGAAGAGGTGAAGCAAATTCCAAACTACGAAATCTCGGATCGCTTTATGGAACTGGTGGAACAACAAATTCTAGAAGCGCCCGAATTCTATTTGTGGACCCACAAACGTTGGAAACACCGCAAAGAACAAGTCTAACTCCCTACAATTCAAACCAATCGTGTACCATTTGGTTGGCCGATGACACAAAACTGTGGTGCACAAACTCATTGGTTTTGGCCTCATACACATAGTCTTTTGCCCACTCGCGATGGTGTTGTGCCAATTCAATAAGGCTTTGACACACATAAACAATTTCGGAATTGGTGGTAGTGGGATGAAAGGACATGCGGATCCATCCTGGTTTTTGAATTAAATCGCCGGCATCAATTTGGCACACCAAGGCATTCGATAATTCTTGATCTACATTGAGCAAATAGTGGCCGTACGTTCCGGCGCAACTGCAACCGCCGCGCGTCTGAATGCCAAATCGATCATTCAGGAGTTTTACGCCCAAATTAAAATGCAAATCTTCGATATAAAACGAAACCACACCCAAACGATGTTGGTGTTGCGGCGCTAAAATCACAATGTTTTTATGTGGTGCCAAGGTGGCAAAAACGTAATCTAGGATTTCGTGCTCGCGTTGCAAAATCTTATCTACTCCCATTTTTTCTTTGAGCTGAATGGCCAAGGCGGTTTTAATTACCTGCAAAAAACCGGGGGTTCCGCCATCTTCGCGGTCTTCGATGTTGTCAATGTATTTGTGAACGCCCCAGGGATTGGTCCAAGCCACGGTGCCACCACCTGGATTGTCGGGAATTGTATTTTGGTACAAAGCCGAATTAAACACCAAAACGCCCGAAGTTCCGGGTCCGCCCAAGAATTTGTGAGGCGAGAAAAAAATGGCATCCAAAAAGGACTCTGGATCAGCTGGATGCATATCAATATGGACATAGGGTCCTGAACAAGCAAAATCTACGAAGCACAACCCTTGGTGTTGGTGCATCAATTTGGCTGCTTCGTGGTAGGGTGTCTGAATTCCCGTCACATTAGAACAAGAGGTTATCGACGCAATTTTTACTGGTCGATTTTTGTATTTATTTACTAATAAACTCAATTCGTTCAACGAAAACAACCCTTCGCTATCGGCGGGAATAATTTCGACATCGGCAATCGTTTCAAGCCAGGAGGTTTGGTTGGAATGGTGCTCCATGTGCGACACAAACACAATCGGTCGTTGATCTGCCGGAAGTATAAATTGGGCTTGCAAACGTTCGGGCACTTTGAGTCCCATAATCCGTTGCAATTTATTGACTACTCCTGTCATGCCACTGCCTTCGGTAATTAACACGTCATCGGCATTGGCATTTACATGCTGTTTAATGAGGTGACGGGCATGGTGATAAGCCTTGGTCATTGCCGTTCCCGATTCGGTGGTTTCGGTATGGGTATTGGCCACGTAAGGTCCAAATTGATCTACCAAGCGGTCTTCTATGGGGCGGTACAAACGTCCACTGGCGGTCCAATCGGTATAAATAATTTTTTGCACCCCAAAAGGCGATTCAAAAGTTTGATCGATGCCCACAATTTGCTCCCGAAAAGCAGCAAAGTACTGTTCTAAAGCAGTGGGCAAATTAGGGGTGTGTGCATTGTTCATCTTATATTCCGGCTATATTTTTTATTTCGTCAATAATGCGCAACGCCAAAGCATCGGCTCCTGCTTGCGAAGGAGCTTCGGTATAAATTCGAATAATGGGTTCGGTATTCGATTTTCGCAAATGCACCCACTCGCTAGGAAAATCAATTTTCACGCCATCAATCGTAGAAATTTCTTCGTGTTGGTATTTGGCTGTCATGGCCACCAAAATAGCATCTACATCCAAGCTTGGCGTGAGTTCAATTTTGTTTTTGCTCATGTAATACTGCGGATAACTGGCGCGCAATTGGGCAACCGTGAGTTCTTGTTGTGCCAAATAGGTCAAGAACAAAGCCACGCCCACCAAGCTGTCACGGCCGTAATGCAATTCGGGATAAATGATTCCGCCATTGCCTTCGCCACCAATTATCGCATTTGTGCTTTTCATGAGTTCCACCACATTTACTTCACCTACCGCACTGGCTTGGTACGATCCGTTGTGTTTGGTGGTAATATCGCGCAAGGCACGCGAAGAAGACATATTAGAAACGGTATTCCCTGGGGTTTTGCTCAACACATAATCGGCTACGGCTACGAGTGTGTATTCTTCGCCAAACATTTCGCCGTCGTTCGAGATAAAGGCCAAACGATCTACATCGGGATCTACCACGATACCAAAATCGGCTTTTTCGCGCAGCACCAATTCGCAGATGTCGCCCAAATGTTCCTTCAAAGGTTCGGGGTTGTGCGGAAAATGACCGTTGGGTTCGCAGTACAATTTGACCACTTCAACGCCCATTTGCTCCAATAAATTTGGAATGATAATTCCACCCGATGAATTCACGCCGTCTACCACCACTTTATATTTGCGTTGGGCTACGGCCTCGGCATCTACCAAAGGCAGTTGCAAGACTTCGTCAATGTGAATGTCCATGTAGGCGTCGTTTACAGTAACGGTTCCCAACTCATCTACCTCCGAGAAATCAAAAGCTTCCGCTTCGGCAATGGCTAGGATTTGTGCTCCATCGGCCCCACTCAAAAATTCACCTTTGTGGTTCAATAGTTTCAGGGCGTTCCATTGTTTGGGATTATGCGAAGCGGTCAATATAATTCCACCTTGTGCTTTTTCTAAAGGAACGGCAATTTCTACCGTTGGGGTTGTCGATAAACCCAAATCAATCACATCAATGCCCAAACCAATCAACGTATTCATTACCAAATTGTGAATCATTGGTCCCGAAATACGGGCATCACGACCAATCACCACGGTCACTTTTCCTGTTGTAGGATTTGAAGGTTGCGCTTGTTGTTTGATCCATGTTCCGTAGGCCGAAGCAAATTTCACGGCGTCTACCGGAGTTAAATTATCACCTACTACTCCACCTATGGTTCCGCGTATGCCGGATATCGATTTGATTAATGTCATCTAAATTTAATTTTATTGGGTGCACAAATATAGGATTAGTTCCTAAAAGTAAATTCATTTTGAAACTAAGTTTTGGTTCATGCCGGCTATTCATTTAAATCTTGTTATTTTTACTCGCCTAAGTAAACAACCATTGAATTTTCTTGCACACATCCATCTTTCTGGATCCAACCCTTGGATACAAACCGGCAATTTTATGGCCGATACGGTGCGTGGTAAAGACTATTTACAGCATCCCATCGAAATACGAAAAGGCATTTTGTTGCACCGCGCCATAGATACCTTTACCGATGCGCATCCCGTTTTTCGCAGCAGTACCAAACGCCTGCACGCCAAGCACCACCATTATTCGGGCGTGATTGTCGATATTTTTTACGACCATTTTTTGGCCAAAAATTTCCAAGACTACAGCGCCGTTTCCTTGGCTGATTTTACGCAAAACTTTTATGCTTTTTTGCAAGACAATACCGCTGTATTAACCGAAAAAACACAACAGATGTTGCCTTATTTGGTGCAACAAGACTGGTTGTTTAACTACCAATACACCGAAGGCATTTCCCGCATATTGGGCCAAATGGACCGAAGAATCCAACGCGGCACACAGATGCAAAATTCTGTACACGAACTGCAGGAATTTTACCCCGAGTTTGAACTAGAATTTCGCCAATTTTATCAAGAAGTACAGCAATTCTCCACCCAAAAATTACAGGAATTATGCGTTTTATACCCGAACGTATAGCGGCATTTGAGCTGAAGTTGATCCGTTTGTTTCTACTCACGCCTTGAACCCTTAAGCAAAAAGGAAGCGTTAAAACATGTTGCGCGCTAGTTGTTTAATAGTAAATTTGCGACTCATTAGATATAAATGATCAAGAAAACCATTCGATCGATAGAAAACATAGTCGCCTGGGGACAATCCAAATTGTCTGCTAAGCAGTTTATCTTTTTGTCGAGCGTATTGGTGGGTATTTCAGCTGCTTGGGCGGTGGTTATCCTGAAATCTTTTGCGCACTGGGTTTTTTCGTTTGCCACCTCGATCAACGGCATTCTGAAATTGAGTTTCATCAACAGTATTTTACCCATCGTTGGGATTTTACTCACCGTTTGGGTGATCAAACGCGTATTGGGCGGCACGCTCGAAAAAGGCACCTCGCAAATATTATTTGCCGTAGCCAAAAAAGGTAGCGTCATTCCGCGCAAGCAAATGTATTCCCAAATCATTACCAGCTCGCTCACGGTGGGCTTGGGCGGATCGGCAGGAATGGAAAGTCCCATTGTGATTACCGGTGCTGCCTTTGGATCCAATTATGCCCAGCGCTACAATTTGTCTTATAACGACCGGACGTTGCTCATTGGTTGTGGCGTGGCCGCCGGAATTGCCGCTGCCTTTAATGCCCCCATTGCCGGCGTGTTATTTGCCATTGAAGTGCTCTTGGTTGATGTGAGCATTGCTGCCTTTACCCCGATTATGATTGCAGCCGCTACCGGCGCCTTGGTTTCTACCTTGGTTTTGGATGAAAGCGTGTTGCTCAACTTTAACCACAACCAAAGTTTTGCCGTACGGAATATTCCTTTTTATGTTGGTCTGGGCATTTTCACCGGATTTTTATCGGTCTATTATGCCAAAAATTTTCAGCGTTTGGAGGTGATTTTTGCTCGACTCAATTGGAAAATTTACAATAAAGCGCTGCTTGGTGCCATGCTCTTGGGTCTACTCATTTTTGTGTTTCCCGTCTTGTTTGGCGAAGGCTACGAAACCATTCGCGTCTTGGCCGGAACTGATCCCGGTTCCTTATTAGAAAACACGCTGTTTAGCGATTTTAGAAATAATAAATTGGCATTACTTATTTTTATCGGATTGGCCTTATTGCTCAAAGTTTTTGCCACAGGTATTACCTTTGGCAGCGGTGGAAACGGCGGAAATTTTGCCCCTTCCCTCTTCATGGGATCCTATGCCGGCTTTGTATTTGCCAAAGTATTCAACTGGTTGGGCATGTCCAAATTGCCCGTGGAGAACTTTATTTTGGTAGGCATGTCGGGCATTTTGAGCGGTTTGTTTCATGCGCCCCTCACCGCCATTTTCTTGATTGCAGAAATAACTGGCGGTTACCAACTGATGGTTCCGCTGATGATTGTATCCTCCATCAGTTTTGCCATTTCGAAGAAGTTTGAAAAACATTCGCTCGATGTAAAAAAATTGGCCAAATCGGGCAACGTTTTTACCAGCAACAAAGACACCAATATTTTGGCTAGTTTACACACCGAATCACTCATTCAGGCTGACGAATTGACGCTATCGCCCGAAGAAAATTTAGAGCGTTTGGTGAGTATGATCTCCAATTCGAATCAAGAATTATTTGCGGTTTTAAATCCTGAAAAACAACTCATTGGACTGGTTAACTTTAATGATATTCGAGAAATCGTATTCAGTAATTTCAAGGTAAAATACACCCACATTCACGAGATCATGCGTGCTCCAGAAGAATTTGTAAACCACAGCGATTCGATGGAACAGGTGATGCGCAAATTTGAAAAAACCACCCAAGTTTTTCTTCCTGTTTTAAAACAAGGCCAGTACTTTGGCTTCATCTCCAAATCGGCAGCATTGGAGGCGTATAGAGAGCAGTTGAAGTCGATGGTGATTGAGTAATTATTAATTAAGAATTAAAAATTAAAAATTAATAATTGAGGGAGTATACTAAGAACTGCTGGTCTATTTTGGTGGTAGGTTTTAGGTGGTGGGTGGTAGGTTGCTTTCTTAGGACAGTCTTGAATCTGTTGTCTTTTAGTCTTTCCTCTTTTGTTGTCGGTTGTCGGTTGTCGGTTTTCTGTTGTCAGTTAATTTCTTAGAACATTGTTGAATCTCGAGTCTTTTAGTCTTTCCTCTTTTGTTGTCGGTTGTCGGTTGTCTGTTGTCTGTTGTCGGTTACTTTCTTAGAACAGTTTTGAATTTCTTGTCTGTTAGTCTTTCCACAATTTCTGATTAATAAACCTTCAAAATAGAGTTCGCAGCACATTCAAAAATCAACAATCAACAGGCAAAAATCAAAAATCTAAACACTACTTTTGCTTCTTTGCAAAAATCATGACACAAACTGACGGAACGATAGAAGTATTGGGCGCTCGCGTGCACAATCTGAAGAATATTGATATCTCGATTCCCCGCGACCAATTGGTGGTGATTACGGGTCTTTCGGGTTCGGGTAAATCATCATTGGCCTTTGATACCATTTATGCCGAGGGCCAACGCCGGTACATCGAAACTTTTTCTGCCTATGCCCGCCAGTTTTTGGGCGGATTAGAACGGCCCGATGTCGATAAAATAGACGGCCTTTCGCCTGTAATTGCCATTGAACAAAAAACCACCAGCAAGAGCCCCAGATCGACGGTGGGAACCATTACCGAGATCTACGATTTTTTACGTTTGTTGTATGCCCGTGCCGCCGACGCCTATAGCTACAACACCGGCGAAAAAATGGTTTCCTATTCAGATGACCACATCAAATCGCTCATCGAAAACGACTACCAAAACCAAAAAGTAACTTTGTTGGCGCCAGTTGTACGCGCCCGAAAAGGACATTATGGCGAATTGTTTCAGCACATTGCCAAACAAGGATTTGTGAAAGTGCGGGTTAATGGCGTGATTCTCGACATCACAGCGGGCATGAAACTCGATCGCTACAAAACCCACGACATCGAAATTGTGATTGATCGCCTTTTGTTGGACCAATCTGCCGATCAAGACAAACGCCTGCAAGAAAGCATCCAAACAGCCATGCACCACGGCGATAATATCTTGATGTTGTTGGCCCACGACAGCCAAGAGCTGCGCTACTTTAGCCGCAATTTGATGTGTCCCACAACCGGAATCTCCTACCCCAATCCCGAACCCAATTTGTTTTCGTTCAATTCACCCAAAGGGGCATGCCCGCATTGCAACGGTTTGGGAACGATTAATCAAATAAACCCGAACAAAATTGTTCCGGATCCTAAACTATCCATCAAGGCCGGCGGATTTGCTCCCTTGGGCGAGTACAAAAACACTTGGATTTTTAAACAACTGGAAGTGATAGGCGAGAAATTTCAGTTTCAACTCACTGATCCCATTTCGGCAATTCCGGCCGAGGCGATGGAACTCATCATGCAGGGTGGCAAAGAAAAATTCTCGGTAGCTTCGAAAACCTTGGGCGTGACCAAAGAATACAAAATTGATTTTGAAGGCATATCTCATTTCATCAAAAATCAACACGACGAAAGTGGTTCCTCGAGCATCAAACGCTGGGCCGCCGCCTTCATGGACGAAGTAGCTTGCCCCGAATGCCAGGGCAGCCGATTGAAAAAAGAAGCGCTGCATTTTAAATTAGTCGAAAAAAACATCGCCGAATTATCTGGCCTGGATATCATCGATTTGAGCAGTTGGTTTGAGGAATTACAATCTCAACTAACTCCCAAACAACAAGCCATTGCCAGCGAAGTGGTCAAAGAAATCAAAGACCGTTTGCGCTTTTTAGTGAATGTAGGATTAGATTATTTGGCACTCAACCGTTCATCCAAATCCTTGTCGGGCGGCGAAGCACAACGCATCCGCTTGGCCACGCAAATTGGTTCACAATTGGTGGGCGTATTGTACATATTAGACGAACCTAGCATTGGTTTGCACCAGCGCGACAATGCCAAACTCATTCATTCACTCGAGCAATTGCGGGACATTGGCAACTCGGTATTGGTGGTGGAGCACGACAAAGACATGATTGAACGCGCCGATTACGTGATTGATATTGGCCCAAAAGCCGGAAAATACGGCGGAGAAATCATCAGCAAAGGCACTCCTAAACAATTGTTACTAGAAGACACCTTGACCGCCAATTACCTGAATGGCAAACTCAGTATTCCCATTCCAGCTGCCCGCCGCAAAGGCAACGGCAAGCAATTGGTGTTGAGTGGCGCAACCGGTAATAACTTAAAAAATGTGACGCTTCGCATTCCTTTGGGTTGTTTAGTTTGTGTAACGGGCGTTTCGGGCAGTGGCAAATCAAGTCTCATAAACGGCACCCTCTACCCCATTTTGAATGCCCACTTTTTTTACGGTGTAGGCATCCCAATGCCCTACAAAACGATCAGCGGTTTGGAACACATTGACAAGGTGATTGACATTGACCAAAGCCCCATTGGCCGAACACCGCGCTCCAATCCCGCTACCTATACCGAGGTGTTTTCGGAAATTCGAAACTTATTTACCCTGACTTCCGAAAGCATGATTCGCGGGTACAAAGCGGGCCGATTTAGTTTTAATGTGGCCGGCGGACGCTGCGAAACCTGCGAAGGATCGGGCGTGCGCACCATTGAGATGAATTTCTTGCCCGATGTGTATGTGGAATGCGAAACCTGTCAAGGCAAACGATTCAATCGGGAAACCTTGGAGATTCGTTACAAAGGCAAATCAATCTCCGACGTACTCAACATGACTGTGGACGAGGCGGTTCCGTTCTTTGAACACTTGCCCAAAATATACCGCAAACTCAAAACGATACAAGATGTGGGCTTGGGTTACATCAGTTTGGGACAACAAAGTACCACGCTTTCGGGTGGCGAGGCCCAGCGTATCAAATTGGCTGGCGAATTATCCAAAAAAGATACCGGAAATACCTTATATATTTTGGACGAACCCACTACCGGTTTGCATTTTGAAGACGTGCGGGTGTTGATGGAAGTAATTCAAAAACTGGTCGACAAAGGGAACAGCATTATTATCATCGAACACAACCTCGACGTGATAAAATTGGCCGATCACCTCATTGATATTGGCCCAGAAGGCGGAAAAGGCGGCGGACAAATTGTGGCCGAAGGCACGCCCGAAGTGGTGGCCAAAAACAAAAAAAGTTACACCGCTGCTTTTTTGAAAAAAGAGTTATCTTAGCCTGTTTACTTTTAGACAACAAGCACTAAATCCTGTTATACATGAGAATTGAAGATTTTGACAACGACGAAGACCGCATCATACAAGACCGATTAAAACAAAAAACCTGGAATGAGATTCGCACCAACGACAGCTGGGCAATTTTTAAAATCATGTCGGAGTTTGTAAATGGCTTTGAAACCATGGGACGCATAGGACCTTGTGTTACTATTTTTGGATCAGCCCGATTAAAGCAAGATAATCCCATTTGTTTGCTTGCCGAAGATATTGCATTCAAAATAAGTAAAGCGGGATATGGCATCATCACCGGCGGTGGACCAGGCATTATGGAGGCCGGAAACAAAGGGGCTCATTTGGCCGGAGGAACCTCGGTAGGACTCAACATCGAATTGCCTTTTGAACAGCACTACAATCCCTACATTGATCGCGATAAAAACCTCAATTTTGATTACTTTTTTGTACGCAAAGTGATGTTTGTAAAATACTCCCAAGGCTTTGTGGTGATGCCCGGCGGATTTGGCACCCTAGACGAATTGTTTGAAGCGATTACCTTGATTCAGACCAAGAAAGTAGCCAAATTCCCCATTATTTTGGTAGGCACCGAATTTTGGTCTGGACTTATCGATTGGATCAAAAATGTATTGGTTGAACAACATTTGTGTGTGAATCCAGAAGACATGCACCTCATTAAAATTGTGGATTCGGCTGATGAAGTCGTGAGCATTTTAGATCAATTTTATAAAAAATACGATCTAAGCCCAAATTTTTAAATCCAATCTTAGCCAGTCAGCTATGTGCACCTTTTTGAAAAACAGACTGCTTTATGCGTGCATAGGATTTGCCTTTCAATGCGGAGTTGCTCAACACCACAGTGATATCTCGGCCCAATATGACCCCAACTCCCATCAATTGGTGGTTCAGCAAAAATTGACCTATATAAATCGCTCGAGCGACACCTTACAAAAAATAGTCCTGTACGATTGGAACCACGCCTATTCGGATAAAAATTCAGAATTGGGCAAACGATTTTCAGATGAATTTGTGCGCAGTTTTCATTTTGCTCCCAAAAAAGAGTTGGGTTACACCCAAATCAATACGATACAAACTTCTTCTGGTATAAACTTAGTTTGGAAGAGAATGCCCGAAGGCATTGAACTCCTTGAAGTTTTATTAGCCCATCGATTGCAGCCCAACGAGTCGACTGAACTCAATATGCAGTATGTGGTGCAATTTCCCAACGAAGAATTTACCCATTACGGCTGGAACAACAAAGGCGATTTGGCGGCTTGGGATTGTTTTTTGAGTCCAGCCGAATACCAAAACCACCAATTTACTGCCTATACCAATGCCAATTTGGACGATGCAGCTCTTGCGCCGAGTAGTTATGATTTGGCTGTGCAAGTTCCCGAAAACTATGCGGTAATAAGCAATTTGGACGAGCTAAAAACCACGGCTACATCAGCTAATTTTAGCGGAATAGCGCGCAAGCAAGTGAGCCTGTCGATTCAGAAAAAATCGAACTTTACTGCTCATACCATTAATGGATTAACGGTGTATACCAATGTAAAAAGCAGTCCTAAATTGGTCGAGCAAAAAGAGGCAGCCATAGCTCAAATTATGGGTTATGTGCAGGAACGCATTGGCAACTACCCCTACAAAACCATCACGGTAACCCAAGCCGATTACGACCGAAATCCGTTCTACGGATTAAACCAACTGCCCTCATTCATCAGTCCTTTTTCGGCCGACATGCTTTTTGAATTGCAATTTCTAAAAACCTACACCAACAACTTTTTGCGCAGCAGTTTGCAGCTTGATTTCAGAAAAGACCATTGGGTAGTCGATGCGATTCAACTGTATACGATGATGAACTACATGACACGCTTTCATCCTGAAGTAAAAATGATGGGGAAACTTAACCGATTTGCTTTTTTACGATCCTACCGTTTAATCAACATGGATTTTAATGAGCAATATGCCTACTATTATTTAATCATGGCACGGCTCAATTTAGATCAAGCCTTGGGCGATCCCAAAGACAGTTATTTGCGCTTTAACGAAAAAATAGCCTTGAAATACAAAGCAGGATTGGCCCTCAATTACTTAGACAGTTACACCAATTTTCTAACCGTATCGCCTAGCATTCAGACTTTTTATAGCCAGGGTACGCAGGCCCAAACTAGTGCCGCCAATTTTGAACAATTGCTGCAACACAACACTAAACAACAATTGGATTGGTTTTTTACATCGGTTATCGGGTCGGCCAAACCCATTGACTTTCGTTTTTCGGCAGTGCATAAATCAGCCGACAGCCTTCAACTTACTTTAAAAAACACTACGGGAACTGCGGTACCTGTTCCGGTTTATGGATTAAAAAACAAGAAGGTGGTGTACCAAAAATGGTTTCAAACGGCGGAGCAGGACACCACGTTTACCGTACCCAAATCGCTGGCGGATACCTGGGTAGTCAATTACAAAAACGAGGTGCCCGAACTCAATACACGAAACAACTGGCTACGTACCCATTCCTTTTTGGGCAATAATCGTCCATTCAAATTTACCTTAATGAAGGACATCGAAGACCCCAAATACAATCAATTGTTGTATGTACCTACGGTTGAGTACAACTTGTATGATGGATTGGCACCTGGTTTGCGACTGCACAACAAAACCGTTTTAGCCAAACCCATTGTATTTGATGTAAACCCAATGTATGCCTCGCTCAAAAAAACAGTAATCGGTCATTTTTCGGTGATGGTGAATGAATTTAATCCCAAGGGAGAGCTTTTTCAGACCATTTATGGGGTGAGCGGCGCCTATTTTCATTACGCGCCCGACGCCAGTTATTCTAAGTTAAATCCGTTTGTGACCTTTTATTTCCGAGAACCCGATTTGCGCGACAACCACCGAAAAGCATTGACCTTGCGATATAATAAAGTATACAAGGAATTATCAAATTATGTTTTTAACCCGATTCAGAATTACCAAATCTACAGCCTAAAATATATAGATGTAAAATCAGAAATCAGCCACACCTTGCAATTTAGTACCGGCGCCCATTTCTCGGATGAAATCGGAAAACTATCTACTGAAATTCAATACAGACAATTGTATTCAAACAACCGACAATTTAAATTCCGATGGTTTACCGGCCTCTTTGTTTACAATAAAAACACCACCAACTATTTTGATTTTGGCTTGAGTAATCCCAATGATTATTTGTTTGAATACGACTTTTTTGGCAGATCTGAAACCGGAGGTTTGTTTAGCCAACAGTATTTTATGGCCGACGGAGGATTCAAATCAAAAATTGCGCCCTATAGCAGTCGCCGTTGGATGAGTACCGTAAATTTGAGTGCCACCATTTGGAATTGGGTAGAGTATTACCACGATTTTGGCATGCTCGAAAACAAACAGACAAAACTAGATTTGGTGTATGACGGTGGAATTGCCCTAAGCTTAGTGCCCGATTATTTTGAGTTGTTTTTACCGGTTTATTCAACCAATGGATGGGAGATTAATCAACCGCATTATGCCGAAAAAATACGGTTTACCTTTACGTTTACACCCAAAATTCTCTTCAATTTATTTACCCGAAAATGGTTTTAATGCAACCTTTTTGGAAGCCAAATTTGTATACTAGTTTTTAGTAAATTTGTTTCCCGATAGAATAGCTTTTACAGATATGACACAAGATGCTCAAAATTCGACCCTTTCTTTTGAAGATTTCAAAAAAGAAGTACTGAATGATTATAAAATCGCAACAATTAGCCGCGAATGTAGTTTGCTAGGACGACGCGAAGTGCTCACCGGAAAAGCTAAGTTTGGCATTTTTGGCGACGGAAAAGAAGTGCCTCAATTGGCGATGGCCAAGGCGTTTCAAAACGGCGATTTTCGCTCGGGCTATTACCGCGACCAAACCTTTATGATGGCCATTGGCGCCCTTACTATTGAACAATTTTTTGCCGGTTTATACGGCCACACCGATATCCATTTTGATCCGATGTCGGCTGGACGTCAGATGGGTGGACATTTTGCCACACACAGTTTGCACGAAGATGGCAGCTGGAAAAACCTCACCCAACAAAAAAACTCAAGTGCCGATATCTCCCCTACAGCCGGACAAATGCCGCGTTTACTCGGATTGGCTCAGGCCTCCAAAATTTACCGCCATGTAGCGGGAATTGACACAACATCTTTTTCTGTAGCAGGGAATGAAATTGCGTGGGGAACCATTGGGAATGCCTCAACTTCTGAAGGCTTGTTTTTTGAAACAATCAATGCGGCTGGCGTATTACAGGTTCCGATGATTATCAGTGTTTGGGATGACGAATACGGCATTTCGGTGCACGCCAGACACCAAACTACCAAAGAAAATATCTCCGAAATATTGAGTGGATTTCAACGCGAACAAGGAACAAATGGCTACGAAATAATGCGGGTAAAAGGCTGGGATTACGCCGAATTGGTAGCCACCTACCAAAAGGCAGCAGAGATAGCACGCAACGAACACGTTCCGGTTTTAATTCACGTAACGCAGCTCACCCAACCGCAAGGCCATTCTACTTCGGGTTCGCACGAACGCTACAAAAACGAGGAACGTTTGGCTTGGGAACAAGAATTTGATTGTTTGAAGCAAATGCGTACTTGGATGATTGACTTTAATATGGCTACAGCAGCCGAATTAGACTTGCTAGACGAAGCTGCGAAAACCGAAGTGATGCAAGGAAAAAAAGCCGCTTGGGAGGCCTTTATTTCTCCGATGAAGAACGAACGCGATGCCTTAGTAGCTCTTTTGGAAAAATCAAACGGAATTAATGCCGTTTTTGTACATAAACAAGTCGCCGATTTAAAATCTACTAAAGAGCCTATTCGCAAAGACCTATTGGTTTGTGCACGAAAAGTGCTTCGATTGGTAAAAGGCGATACGATTCACCCTGAATTGTCGCAATGGATTACCCAATACCAAGCCCAAATCCAACCCAAATTCTCTTCTCATTTATTTTCATCTTCAGCCCAATCTATTGCGTCTGTACAAGAAGTAACACCAAGCTATGATGAATCGGCCGAGGAAGTCGATGCCCGTATGGTACTGCGGGACAACTTTGATGCCTTGTTTGCGCAATATCCAGAAGTCTTGATTTTTGGTGAAGATGCTGGAACCATTGGCGACGTGAATCAAGGATTAGAAGGCATGCAAGAAAAATACGGCGAATTGCGCGTATCCGATGTAGGCATTCGCGAAGCCACTATTTTAGGGCAAGGCATCGGAATGGCCATGCGTGGCTTACGACCCATAGCCGAAATTCAATACTTGGATTATTTGCTGTATGCCATTCAGATCATGAGCGATGATTTGGCTACGTTGCAATACCGAACCCAGGGCCGTCAAAAAGCACCGCTCATTGTACGCACCCGAGGGCACCGCTTAGAAGGCGTTTGGCATTCGGGTTCTCCGATGGGTATGATTATCAATGCCATACGTGGCATGCATGTGTTGGTGCCCCGCAACATGACCAAAGCCGCTGGATTTTACAACAGTTTATTGGCTTGTGACGAACCCGCTTTGGTAGTAGAATGCCTAAACGGCTATCGATTAAAAGAAAAAATGCCAACCAATTTGGGCACATTTAAAACCCCTATTGGCGTAGTTGAAACAATAAAATCAGGTTCCGATATTACGTTAGTCTCGTATGGTTCTACTTTGAGATTAATAGAACAAGCCGCCAAAGAATTGCAAGAAATTGGCATTGACTGTGAAATCATTGACGTGCAATCGCTCTTACCTTTTGACCTCAATCACGATATTGTGAAAAGTTTAGAAAAAACCAATCGTTTGCTGGTGATTGACGAAGATGTGCCTGGTGGTGCCTCGGCCTATATCTTGCAAGAAATTCTGGAAAACCAAAACGGCTATCAATTTTTGGACAGCAAACCCGAAACGCTCACCGCCAAGGCACACCGTCCTGCCTATGGCACCGATGGCGATTATTTTTCGAAACCTTCTGCCGAAGACATATTCGAAAAAGTGTACAGCATACTCAGTGAAGCCAAACCAACAGCCTATCCGAGCTTATACTAATCCCTTCACAACTGCGTTTGTGTAGTAGTTGATAAATTCAATACATGCGGCAAAAAGTTCTCTTCTTAATGGTATTGTGTTGGTATTGGGCAAGCCTAAGTTATGCTCAACCTTCAAACCAAACTCCTGTTTGGTCCTTTTTGTGTGAGCGGTATGCGTACAGTGGCACCCTAGAAGTACAACTGAGTAAAACACCCAAAGGAGGAATTCTAAAACTGGCCATTGAATCGGCAAGCACTAATTCTGTCCAGTTGGCCGGAACTACCTATTTGTTTTTAAAAAACAACAACTCCATAACCTGTACCGATAAAAACAAACGGAGCATTGAAGGATCAAAAATAGTGAGTTACTTTGAGCTAAACGCGGCCGAAATGAAACAGCTGCAACAAAGCAGTATTGATTACATTCATTTTAACCTGAAAGGAAAATCTTCTTCCTTTTCGAGTCAGTTAGGAAATTTTACGGCAGTAAATAAACACGGGTACTTCAGCAAAGACACGGCCGAAAACCCCAATTATATTGATACGGCTCTGGCTGTAAAAATGCTATACTAAGAGGCTAAATCTGGCACAACTACCTGCCAAGCAATTGTGGGGTTATAGGTTATAAACCCCTGTTTTACTTGCAACGGACAATCAAAATTATTGGTGTACAACGCGCCTGTTCCCAATCCTTGCGGCAGCGCGTTATTCAAGGTAGCGGTGAATTGTGCAATGGCATTCAAACCGATGTTGCTTTCTAGGGCCGAAGTGATCCACCAAGCAATTCCAAATTCATTGGCCAAGGCAATCCATTCGAGGGTGCCTTTAATTCCTCCGATAAAACTGGGTTTAAAAATCAAATACGCCGGTTTGCATTGTTCCAATAGATTACGTTTTGTTTCTAGTGTTGTAAGACCTATTAACTCTTCGTCTAAGGCGATGGGAATTGGACTGGTTTGAAGTAATTCTGCGAGCAATTCGCGTTGGTTAATAGCTATTGGTTGTTCGATGCTATGAATCTGATAAACAGCTAACTGTTGTAATTTAGCTAAAGCATCAGCTGCAGTAAAAGCACAATTAGCATCCAGTCGAATTTCGATTTGATCCGCTGAAAAATGCAGCCGAATTTCGCGCAATAAAGCCAATTCTTTGTCAAAATCTAAGGCGCCAATTTTGAGCTTTACACATCGAAATCCTTGGGCGATCCTGTCGTTGAGTTGGGTTTTCATAAAATCGATATCGCCCATCCAAACTAGTCCATTTATGGGAATTTGCTGAATGCCTTGGGTAAAATTAGAAGGAAATAATTCAAATGGAGTTTCACTTTCCATCGACAAAAAAGCCATTTCTAAACCAAATTGAATCGACGGAAAATCGCCTAACTCTTCCCACAAAAAGGCTAATCCCAAATGAATGTGAGTGCAAGCCCAGTGTAATTTCTCTTCGTAATCAGGGCGGTCGTCATAACTCAATCCGCGTAAAATACCGCATTCTCCGATTCCTTTTTTTTCGTTTTGGCGCAAAACAATAAACCAAGATTCCTTGCTGTGCAGCACACCCCGTGAAGTTCCGGCTGCTTGTTTAAACTGTAAATCGTATCGAAAATAACTTGCTTTCATTTTAATCTAACATATGGATTACGCGCTTAAAATGGGTAGTGGGCAATCCCAATGCAGTAAAAGCAGTAAAATCTTGCTCTATTTTGGCTTTCCAAGAAACATTTTCACTCACATTCTGGGTTTGGTATTTTTTGTAAATGGCTTTGGCCTGATAAAACTCATCGTGAAATAAATAGGCATGTGCCAAGGTAACTTGGGCAGTCAAATCGCTGGGGTCTTTGGCAACGGCTTGTTGCAGATACAATAAGGCTTTGTCGTATTGTTTAGTAACTACATACAACCAACCCAAGGTGGTATAATCTGCCGAAGTTGATTTGGGTGAATCTAATAAAAATAGCGATTGCTTGATGGCTTCCCCAAATTTTTTCTCCGCCATTAAGGCAGTACGCAGTTGTTGTTGGTTGGCATACCGGAGAGCTTCTCCATTGGTTTCTACAAAACAAATCGCGCTGTTTTCGCTGTAGGTCTTGGCCTTCTCGGCGGCTAATAATTTGCTGTATTCGGCATAGGTGTATTTTGTAGTAATGCGCTCCAATACACAACCACAATACGCTTGCGAAGGCGCCAATTGTTGAGCCAATTCGGTAGACGCACAGAGTTCTACCACTTCATTTTTGGCAGATGCAGTCCAACCGGTACTGAGTTTGCTGTCGACCCAAGGGACTACTTCTACCAAAATACGCTGGTTCATGATCCAATTGGTGCTTTCAAAGCCAAACCAAATCGATTGGGCAGTAAGACAAGAAGTAGAAGATACGGTAATCCGTCGAGCATCTTTATTGACAGGCGTTTTTTGGGCCCAACAGGCTTTTTTGGTAGATCCGCTTTGTTTGTAGTTCTTGGCCTCGTCCGAACCGGAAAAAATAGCATAAGTACATTCGTCATCGCCCGCAATTTTTGACAACAACAGCAAGGCGCCTGCTGATCCTTGTGAAATTCCGGTAGGATCGGGAATGGCTTTTAGGACAGAGATTAAACTCGAAGTTGTATGCTGGTTGTCGTCTAATAAGGTAATCCGATAGACCAATTCGGTGGTGCCTTTGGGCAACTCATCTAGGGCAAGCACAAGGCGTTCATGTGCCGTAACGGTTAGTTCTTTCGAAAATGCGCGCTCCTTATCCCAATAGCCCTCCAATTGGGCAACAGCAGAATGAGCGCAACACAGCAGCAGAAAGATATAACTATTGGTACGCATGGCTATTGAGTTAGATTTCAATGCTTTCGCCGATTTCTAGCAACATTAAATCTTTGCCTTGATCAAAGAATTTTCGGATGGCTTCTTTGTGGTTGATTTCGATATAGCCAAACGTATCATAATGGTAGCCCATGATTTTATCACATTCAATGAAATCAGAGGCGACAATCGCATCATCTACATCCATAGTAAAGTTACTGCCAATGGGTAAAATGGCTAGATCCAATTTGGTACGCAGCGGAATGAGTTTCATGTCATAAGTTAAAGCCGTGTCGCCCGCAATGTAAATGTTTTTATGCTCGCCTTCGATGACAAAACCACCTGGATTTCCGCCGTAGGTTCGGTCGGCAAACGAGCTAGAATGAATGGCTGTAACATATTTTACAACCCCAAAATCAAATTTCCAACTGCCGCCGTGATTCATCATGTGGCCGGCAAAACCTTTGGCTTTGTAATAGGTAATAATTTCAGCATTAGACACCAAAATCGCCTGGGGATTTTTGAGTAAAATGGACTCCACATCGAGCGTATGATCCTGATGGGCGTGCGTAAGTAAAATATAATCCGGGTGTAAATTACCCAAATTGATATGCGCTGCTTTGGGGTTTCCTGAGATAAATGGATCAACCAAAAGGACTTTCCCTCCTACTTCTATTTGCAAACAAGCATGGCCAAAAAAGGTGATTTTCATAGATCTAGGAATTATTTACAACAACATCTGACAAAAAATAAATAAGGCCCAAAGACAACAATAAGGCCAAGAAAAACGTGCTCAAGGCCACTTTTTTGAGTTCAGGATCGAGGCTGCGAGAATCTTGGTTTTGGTACACGCGTTTAAGATGTAATACCAAAGGCACATAAACAATTACAAAAAAATACTGGTCAAAATTAAAGAGGTCGTCGGTCATAAAATCGTTCAAAACCGAAAAAACCAACACCAATACCATTGCTGAAATCACCAAAAAGTAATGATATCGTTTAGCTTTGGGCATGCCCATTTGCACCACCAAGGTATTTTTCCCAGCTTGGGTATCCGACAAAACATCGCGCATATTGTTCAAATTGAGTACGGCTACACTCAGCAACCCAATAGCGGTTGCGGGCAAAAACAACAAATAACCATCGGCAAATGATTTGGCAAACATGAAATACACACCCAACGTACTTACCCATCCAAAAAACAAAAAGACAAATAAATCGCCGTAACCTCGGTATCCATAAGGGCTTTTTCCTACTGTATAGCGAATTGCTGAAGCAATGGCCAAAATTCCCAAAACCAAATAGCCTAATGAATACCAAATATTGTGGTCTTTGAAAGCCGTAAAGATTAACAAAACAGCCGAAAGTAAGGTGAGAAGAGCGGTAATTGCTATGGCTCTTTTCATCGCCGAAACACTGATAACCCCAGTTTGAATGGCACGCTTGGGACCAATTCGGTCTTGGTTGTCGGTTCCTTTTACCCCGTCGCCATAATCATTGGCGAAATTGGATAACACTTGCAATCCTAATGTAGTGGTCAGGGCAAAAATTACTATGTTCCAATTGAATAGCGATTGCGACATCGCATAAAAACAACCCACCAAAATCCCCGAAACCGAAAGCGGTAAGGTGCGTAATCGTGCGGCTTGTATCCAGTGTTTCATTTTATATATTCTAATTTTTAATTATTAATTTTTAATTTTTAATTATTAATTATTAATTATCACGGAATCCACTTGTTTTCACCAAAATTGGGTTTGCGTTTTTCTAGAAAGGCGTCTCGTCCTTCTTTTGCCTCCTCCGTCATATAAGCCAATCGGGTCGCTTCGCCGGCAAAAACCTGTTGTCCCACCATGCCATCATCGGTGAGGTTCATGGCAAACTTGAGCATCTTGATTGATGTAGGTGATTTGGCTAATATTTCTTGCGCCCACTGAAAGGCCGTATCTTCTAGTTGTTCGTGTGGGATAACGGCATTAACCATTCCCATTTCGAGGGCATCTTGTGCCGAGTAATTGCGGCCTAAGAAAAAGATTTCGCGGGCTTTCTTTTGCCCAACCATTTTGGCCAAATAGGCCGAGCCATAACCCCCGTCAAAGCTGGTTACATCGGCATCGGTTTGTTTGAATATGGCATGTTCTTTGCTGGCCAAAGTCAAATCACAAACTACGTGTAAACTGTGCCCACCCCCTACTGCCCAGCCCGGAACAACCGCAATCACAACTTTGGGCATGAAACGAATGAGGCGTTGCACTTCGAGTATGTTTAAGCGGTGTTGGCCATCGTCTCCTACATACCCTTGGTGACCTCGGGCATTTTGATCTCCGCCGCTGCAAAACGAATACACCCCGTCTTTGGTAGAGGGACCTTCGGCCGAAAGCAATACTACTCCAATGGAGGTGTCTTCTTGGGCATCGTAAAACGCTTGGAATAACTCAGCGGTAGTTTTAGGTCGAAAAGCATTGCGCACATTGGGGCGATTGAACGCAATACGTGCGACACCCATGCATTTTTTATAGGTTATGTCTTCAAATTCCTTTGCCGTTTTCCAGTCTATTGTTTGCATTGTATTGTTATCGTTTTATAGAAAAATGTCCTGTGAGTTGTCGGCCGTCTTCGCGAATGACCATAAACCAGTAATCATCTGCAGGGAGTTGATTGCCAATAAAATCGCCATTCCAACTCGCTTCGGCATCGAGGTATTTGATGAGTTTTCCAGTTCGGTCATAAAGATATACCCTCAGATTAGGTTCTAACTCCGAATTCTTAATTTTCCAAAAATCATTAAATCCATCGCCATTGGGTGTAAAGAATTTAGGGTAATTTAAAATCCAAACCTCTCGATCTAGTTCTCCACAACCCAATTTGTCTTTAATAGTTACCGTATAAGTGCCTGCAGGCAAATGATCAAACACATTGCTGTCTTGAAATTCACCCGGATTTATTGAATATTCATACCAAGTCGGATCAGAAGCAACAACCGTAATGCTGTTTTCGTCGTTAGTCCAATCGACAATTTTGATGTCATCAATTGTAGGTGTTTTTGATAAGTATACCGAAATACTCTGACTGGTCGTGCAGCTCACATTTTGCAAGCCATAGGTGTTGGTAGCGGTGGCCGTGAGTAGCGTTTGGCCAATTTGGGTTATGGTAACATCACTGCCCACTGTGCCGTCAGACCAGGAATAGGTTGTAATAGGTAAATTGGGAGTCGTTGCCGAAACCGTAACTGAATTGGCATTGCATTTTAAATAGGTAGCATCCAAATTTAAAGACGGGTTTTGCCCGGCAAAAACATCAAAAGATGTAATTTCAAAACAATTGGGCAACGCATTAAAATACAAACGTGCATACACCGTCTGAGGATTGTTTGGCGGATTATAGGCGGTTAAATTGGTGATTGCGCCACTGTTGTTTTGCGCCGCTGTTAAATTCTCAAAATAATTCAAGGTATATAAAGCAGGTGATTGTGTGCCCAAGATTATTGAGGTTTGCCCAGAAATATCAAAGGTTTCATTTCCGGTTACCGTCGCGTTACAACTTACAATATCATTGGGTTTAGTGATACGAACGATCGAAACCAAACTGTTCACATCAAAAATTCGATTCACAATGTTTCCGCAATCATCTTGAACCTGAAACGTATAAATAGCGGGAGGTAAATTATAAAAGATATCAGAAGTTCCATTATCTAAAAAGAAAGGCACCCCATCTTTATCGACAATGGTATAATGCAAGGGCAATTTGCCTTTCACGTCTACAATTACATCCAAACTTCCGTTTGGTGAACACGGCATCCGATTGGCATCTAGAAATTCTAACACCTCATCAAAGATAAAAGTTGGTGTTGTGAGTACTTGAAAACAGCTGTTGTTAATGTTTGTAGCCGTTCCCGCATTCACTTCACTGCCATTTAAATAGTTAGAAAACACACGAAGGATGCGAAACTCCCCATTAAAATTCAAATTGTAATTGGTGGTGTTGTTGGTGAGTAAATACGAATTGGCCGCACTAGGAACAGTGCCGGCTACATAAAGTGTATTTGAGACCGGGTTTCCCCAGGTTCCGGCTACGGGATCAATTAGTTTTTGCAACCAAAACTTTTGATTGGTATTTCCGTTACTCGCAAAATTCAAAGTCAAATCGAAGGTGCCACAATTGGACTGCACATTATACGTGTTTTGGGTAATTGCATAGCCATTTACCGTAAGGGTAAGGGTGTTTGAAAATCCACACTCATCAACAGCAGCAAACGAATAAGAACCCGAAGGCAATGCACTCATGTACCAATTTCCGTCGGCAATAATATGGGTTGTTGCATTATACGGAACAGGAAAACTAAATCCGGGGGGTGCAGCAGTTATGGTAACTGACGTTAGTTTTGCATTATTGCTGAACAAATGCAAGCTTCCATAACCCAAATCACAACCAGGCCGTTGATCATAATCTAACCCTTGGTCAACGTAGATCGGAACAGTAACATTTTCGGGAGGATAGACGGTACCACAGGTGTCGGTAACATCTAAAGTATAATTTCCTAAAGGCACATCTGTTACCACAATAAATCCAGCTGGGTTTATGAGTACCGAAACATCATGCGGCAACGGAAAAGGATAACTAGCAGGCGCAGCGGTGATGATTACCGAACCCGCTTTAAACAACGGAACACTGAGAATGATTTGACCAGAATTGGTGGTACACCCATTATTGACTCCCGCTGACAAGACATCACCAGGTAATAAATCGATGGTTAATGAGGTGGTGGCCGTGTTTCCGCAGGCATCAACCAGCGAAATAGAATAAACGCCAAAAGGCACAAACTGAGTAGTACTGCCAAAATCAAGGCTGTTTGCCGTAAAAACGGGATAGGATGCATTGTACGCAACCGGATTAAACCCGGCTGGCGCCGAATTGAACGTTAAAGTATAGGGCGGTTTAAAGTTGCTTACATTCAATCGGAGGTAATCGTTATTACACCCTAAATTCATCGTTATCGCATTGAGCGAAATCGTATTGTTGGATAAAAAAGTGGTGCTCACGACAGCATTACAAGCATCCGTAATCTGAATTTCATAATTGTAATTTTGATTGGTATAGGTAGGAATTACTTGCGAAATGTTTAAAGTAGAGGGATTGCCTGAGTTGATTACTTGATTAAAAATAATATCTGCTCCCCCACCCGGTGGATGAATCGTATATTGTACGGTGAGCGGATACGATATTACAGTTCCTGTATTGGGCGTAATGGTTTGTGTTGCCACCGTGCTATTGCAGGAAGCGGGAATAGGATTTGAAAATACAGGATTAGTTACGGTGAGACCGGTAGGATTTAACATTACATTAAAAGTACTGACTACTCCAATGCCGCAGGCGTCAAAAACGCGGATTTTGTATACCCCAACGGGTAAGTTTGAAAAGGTGTTGGAAGTTTGGGTAGGAAACAAAACTGGACCAAAAAATATTTCATAGGTTGCGGCAACACCCGAACTTACATTTACTGTTATGGTACTTGTAGTGGCACAGGTTTGGTTGAGGCTATTCACCGAAAATTGCAAGGGTTGAACCGTACTGCTTATCGTTACATTTTGCTGTTGCTCAGAAGTAACCACATTGTTGACCGTTTCTTTGGCAATAATTAAATAATCTCCGCCGGTTAATCCGCTTAAACTAGTAGAAGTTACCGTGGCATAAGGCACAATTGTATCGGGCAATTTATAAACGAAGTATTCAATAGTACCCGCTGGGTTTACATTATTTGCAGCAAAGGTTAAGGTAGCATTCCCGGAACAGTTTTCGGGGGTAGGTGTTACGGTAAAAGAGAACGCAAACAGGTATATCGGGGCAAATAAAATTGCAACAACTGTAAATATAAAATTCAATTTGACCATTAGTAATTATATTTGTCAAAAAATTAAACATTCAAATATACTTGCTTTTGCAGTTAGAATCCGTATAAATTACTATAAAATCTACCATGAAACACTTTTTCTCGACGAAGAACAATTTAACGGTTGCCATCTTATGGGCCTTGGTTTTTTTTATGGGTAGTTTGCTTTATATTGACATCAAATCAGAAAGCACCAGCAGCATCCACATCTTCATGATTTCGATACTTATTGCGGTAATTGTCTGGATACTTTTTGACACCCGCTACGTAATTCGGGATGGCTTTTTATTTTATCGTTCTGGCCCTTTTCGCGGTCGAATTGACATCCAAAAAATTCAAAAAATAGAATACTTTTCTGGGATGCATCCACCAGTTAATATGAAGCCCGCACTCGACACCAAAGGATTCATCATCACCTACGACACCCTCAACGAAGTGTATGTTTCTCCGCAAAAAAAGGAAAAATTTATTGCCAAATTGTTGGAGTTAAATCCAGGAATTTTGGTAGTGAAGGGAATTTAGTTTGAAACAAGTTACTTTCCGTTTTTATCCACTGCTATCCAAAATAGGTTTCAAGTTTCAAGTTTCAAGTTTCAGGTTTCAGGTTATATAAATTATACTTAGATAATTTGTATGTAAAGGAGCTATAGCGAAGCGGATTTATTTCTTGAAACTTGAAACAAAAATCAAATAGTTCTTAGTATACTTCTTAAATTATTAATTATTAATTAATAATTATTAATTATTA
>CANKLE010000019.1 GCA_947483075.1 Flavobacteriaceae bacterium
AATACTAATTTCTCTAATTTTCTTGAAGCTTCTTTTGAGCTAAATCTTAAAATATTTAAAGCTCTTTCCACTTTCTGACCTCTTACCAAGTCTGCTACTAAGCGCATTTTTCTAGGTGAAGTAGGGCAGTTATTTAATTTTGCAAAAGCTATAGACTTATTAGCCTCTTTTCTTGCGTCTGCTGTTTCTCTTTTACGAACTCCCATTGCTTCTTATTTTTTACCTTTATTTTTTGCTCCAGCATGACCTCTAAAAGATCGAGTTGGTGAAAACTCTCCTAATTTGTGACCTACCATGTTTTCTGTTACGTAAACTGGTACAAATTGACGACCGTTATGAACTGCGATAGTTTGTCCAACAAAGTCTGGGGTAATCATAGAAGCTCTAGACCAAGTCTTTACTACTCCTTTGTTTCCTTTTTCGATGTTTTCTTGAACTTTCTTGTCTAACTTATAATGAACGAAAGGTCCTTTTTTTAATGAACGTGCCATATCTTACTTATTTCTTTCTACGTTCTACGATATACTTGTTACTCGGGTTTTGTTTAGAACGCGTTCTATAACCTTTAGCTGGTATTCCTTTTCTTGAACGTGGATGTCCACCAGAAGAGCGTCCTTCACCACCACCCATTGGGTGATCGACAGGGTTCATTGCAACAGGTCTTGTTCTAGGTCTTCTTCCTAACCATCTCGTTCTACCGGCTTTACCAGATACAACTAATTGATGATCAGAATTTGATACAGCTCCAATAGTAGCCGAACAAGTTAACAAGATTAAACGTGTTTCACCTGAAGGCATTTTTATGGTTGCGTATTTTCCGTCTCTTGCCATTAACTGAGCAAATGTTCCAGCCGAACGAGCAATAACCGCTCCTTGACCAGGACGCAACTCAATACAAGAGATTACAGTTCCTAATGGAATTTTACTCAACGGCAACGTGTTACCTATTTCGGGTTGTGCCTCGGCGCCAGAAACTAATTTCTGACCCACTTGCAATCCGTTTTGAGCAATTACATAAGTTTTCTCACCATCAACATAAGCTAATAATGCGATAAAAGCAGTACGATTTGGATCGTATTCTATTGATTTCACGGTAGCAGGAATTCCTGCTTTAGAACGTTTGAAATCGATGATACGATAACGTTGCTTGTGACCACCACCCGTATAACGCATGGTCATCTTTCCTTGACTATTTCTACCTCCAGAGTTTTTTATCGGCGCTATCAAAGAGCGTTCCGGCTTATCAGTTGTAATAGCGTCAAAACTATTCACAACTCTAAATCGCTGACCCGGGGTAATAGGTTTTAATTTTCTTACTGACATTGTTATATCTTATTTTCTAGATATTGTTGTAAAAATCGATTGTTTCTCCTTCTTGTACTTGAACAATTGCTTTTTTGTAAGCATTTGTCTTTCCGCTGATCAAACCACTTTTCGTGTATTTTGTAGTTCTATCTGGTCTTACGTTCATGGTGTTTACGCTAAGAATAGTAACGCCATAAGCAGCTTCAACAGCTTTCTTAATCTCTACTTTATTCGCTTTACGATCTACCACAAAACCAAATTGATTCAAAACCTCGTTTTGTTTGGTTACTTTTTCAGTTACTATAGGTTTAATTATGATACTCATATCCTATTATTTACTTAAATTTTCTTCAATTCCTTCTAAAGAACCCTCTAAAAGAACTAAATTATTGGCATTTAATATGGCGTAAGTACTTAATTCTGAGTTAGTTACAACGCTAGATGCCTTTAAATTGCGTGAGGACAAATATACATTTTTATTTAAATCACCCAACACGAATAGAGATTTTTTGTTCTCAATTCCCAACGCCTTCAATACTGCGATGAAATTTTTAGTGTTTGGTGTTTCAAAGTTGAAATCTTCTACCACAATGATATTTGATTCTTTTGCTTTAATAGAAAAGGCTGATTTACGTGCCAAACGTTTCAAGTTTTTATTCAATTTGAATGAATAACTTCTTGGACGTGGACCGAAAACAGTACCTCCTCCTTTAAATAATGGGCTTTTTTTGCTACCTGCACGAGCAGTACCAGTTCCTTTTTGCTTTTTAATCTTGCGAGTACTTCCGGCAACTTCAGCTCTTTCTTTAGCTTTGTGCGTACCTTGTCTTTGATTGGCTAAATATTGTTTAACATCAAGATATACTGCGTGATTATTTGGCTCAATTGCGAAAACTGCATCAGAAAGTTGAACTTTTCTGCCAGTTTCTTTTCCGTTAATGTCTAAAACTTTTACTTCCATTACTTCTGAATGATTACATAAGAGTTAATGTGTCCTGGAACACATCCTTTCACTAAAAGCAAGTTCTTGTCAGCCATTACTTTTAACACTCTAAGATTTTGTACTTTCACGTTTTCTCCACCCATTCTACCTGCCATGCGCATTCCTTTGAATACACGTGATGGATAAGAGGATGCTCCAACAGATCCTGGCGCTCTCAAACGGTTGTGTTGTCCGTGTGTTGCTTGTCCAACCCCACCAAAACCGTGACGTTTTACAACACCTTGAAACCCTTTACCTTTTGAGACACCTTGTACATCTACAAATTCTCCTTCTACAAAAATAGACACGTCTATCACGTCGCCTAATTTTTGTTCTGTTGCGAAATCTTGGAATTCAACGACTTTTTTCTTAGCGACAGTTCCAGCTTTTTTAAAGTGACCAGTGGCCGCTTTTGTGGAATGTTTTTCGCCTTTGTCATCGAAACCAAGTTGCAACGCTTCGTACCCGTCAACACCTTTGGTTCTGACTTGGGTAACTACGCACGGTCCAGCTTCAATAACGGTGCAAGGAATATTTTTCCCGTTCTCGTCGAAGATGCTAGTCATGCCGATTTTTCTACCAATTAACCCAGACATAAATAATAATTAATAATTAATAATTAACAGCTGACAAGGATTGCCAACCTATTTAAATTCTTGTTGTTAGATGACAAGATGAGAATTGAACTAGTAAACTTCAATTCTCATCCTGAAATTTAAACGTATACTTATACTTTGATTTCTACTTCAACCCCACTTGGCAACTCTAATTTCATGAGTGCATCAATGGTTTTTGACGAAGAAGAGTAAATGTCAATCAAACGTTTGTATGACATTACTTCAAATTGCTCTCTCGCTTTTTTATTTACGTGAGGAGAACGCAATACGGTGAACAATTTTTTGTGTGTTGGCAACGGAATAGGTCCAGTTACAACAGCTCCCGTACTTTTTACTGTTTTTACAATCTTCTCAGCAGACTTGTCTACCAACATGTGATCGTAAGATTTCAATTTTATTCTGATTTTTTGACTCATTTTCTTAAAATTAAGCGTTTCCTTTTGCTTTTTTGATTACTGCTTCTGAAATGTTAGCAGGTGTTTCAGCGTAGTGTGAAAATTCCATTGTAGAGGTAGCTCTACCTGAAGACAATGTTCTCAATGTAGTTACATATCCGAACATCTCAGACAAAGGCACATCCGCCTTGATGGTTTTTGCACCAGCTCTATCACCCATGTCATTTACCTGACCTCTACGACGGTTGATATCACCCACGATATCTCCCATGTTTTCTTCGGGGGTAATCACTTCCATTTTCATGATTGGTTCTAAAACAATAGCACCCGCAGCTTTAGCCACTTCTCTATAACCCATTCTTGCTGCCAATTCAAATGACAAGGCATCAGAATCTACAGGGTGAAAAGATCCGTCTAACAAAGTTACTTTCAAACTATCAACTTGGTATCCTGCTAAAGGACCCGTTTTCATCGCTTCACGGAAACCTTTTTCTACCGATGGAATATATTCTTTAGGAACGTTTCCGCCTTTTACCGCGTTCACAAATTGCAATCCTACAGGAACTTTACCATCAACAGCATCTGCTGGTTCTAGTTTAAATACAATATCACCAAATTTACCGCGACCACCAGATTGCTTTTTGTATGTTTCTCTGTGTTGCGCTGATTTTGTAAAAGCTTCTTTGTATTCTACTTGAGGCTCACCTTGGTTTACTTCAACTTTGAATTCACGTTTCATACGATCTACCAAGATATCCAAGTGAAGCTCACCCATACCTGAAATAATCGTCTGACCGGAAGCCTCATCAGTTCTTACCGTAAATGTTGGATCTTCTTCAGCCAATTTAGCCAAAGCCATACCCATCTTATCTACGTCCGCTTTGGTTTTTGGCTCAATTGCAATACCAATTACCGGCGCAGGGAATTTCATCGATTCCAAAATGATTGGGTGTTTTTCGTCACACAATGTATCTCCGGTTTTGATGTCTTTAAATCCTACAGCCGCACCAATATCACCTGCCTCGATATAGTCGATTGGGTTTTGTTTATTGGCGTGCATTTGGTAAATACGAGAAATTCTTTCTTTGTTTCCAGAACGTGTGTTCAACACATAAGATCCTGCATCCAAGCGTCCGGAGTAGGCACGGAAGAAAGCCAAACGTCCCACGAATGGATCGGTAGCAATCTTAAATGCAAGCGCAGCGAACGGCTCTTTTACATCTGGTTTACGCAAAATTTTAGTTTGATCTTCTTCTAAAAGTTCAGCATCATCAGGATGAATTCCTTCTATACCTGCTTTATCCATGGGAGAAGGCAAGTATTTACATACTGCATCCAACATGAATTGAACTCCTTTATTTTTGAAAGATGAACCTGCAATCATTGGAATGATCGCCATGTCCATTACAGCTGCTCTTAAAGCTATGTTGATTTCTTCCTCCGTAATTGAGTCTGGATCTTCCATATATTTATCAAGCAAATTCTCATCGTAATCGGCAACTGCCTCAATAAGAATGTCTCTGTATTCTTTTACTTCTGCAAGCATATCTGAAGGAATATCTACCACTTCATAAGTAGCACCCATTCCTGCATCGTCCCAAACAATTGCTTGGTTTTTTACTAAATCTACAACGCCTTTAAAATCATTTTCTTCCCCAATTGGCAAAGTGATTGCAACTGCATTCGATTTTAGCATGTCACGAACTTGCTGACATACCATCAAAAAGTTAGACCCTTGTCGGTCCATTTTATTAACAAAACCAATACGTGGCACACGATATTGATCGGCCAATCTCCAGTTGGTTTCTGATTGTGGTTCAACACCATCAACAGCAGAAAACAAGAAAACCAACCCATCCAATACACGCAACGAACGATTTACCTCAACGGTAAAATCAACGTGCCCTGGGGTGTCGATAATATTAAAGTGATACGGCAATGTTTCTGGCAAAATCTTGCCTTGAGTCGTCGGAAAATTCCACTCACAGGTTGTCGCAGCAGAAGTAATAGTAATACCTCTTTCTTGCTCTTGAGCCATCCAGTCCATGGTAGCCGCACCATCGTGTACTTCACCAATTTTATGTGATTTTCCGGTGTAGAATAATATACGCTCAGTCGTCGTGGTTTTCCCAGCGTCAATGTGAGCCGCAATTCCTATGTTTCTTGTATATTTAAGTTCTCTAGCCATTTCCTATCGTATTAAAATCTAAAATGTGAGAATGCTTTGTTTGCTTCAGCCATTTTGTGCGTATCCATTCTCTTTTTTACAGCAGCTCCTTCTTCTTTAGACGCAGCTAAAACTTCAGAGGCTAACTTTTGAGCCATGGATTTTTCATTTCTTCTTCTGGCGTAAAGGATTAACCATTTCATTGCCATCGAAATTTTACGGTCTGGTCTAATTTGCATTGGAATTTGGAAGGTCGCTCCACCCACTCTACGGCTACGTACTTCTACGTGAGGCATAACATTGGTTAACGCATCTTTCCATACTTCTAGCGCTGGTTTTTCAGCGTCTTGCTTTTTGCTTTCTACAATGTCAATCGCATCATAAAAAACTTTAAAAGCTGTTGATTTCTTTCCGTCCCACATTAAGTTGTTCACAAAACGCGTTACCAGTTGGTCGTTGAACCTCGGATCTGGTAAAAGTGGTCTTTTTTTGGCCGCTCTTTTTCTCATGTCTTTTTCTTAAAAGTTTTTAAATTACTTTTTTGCTTCTTTCGGGCGTTTCGCACCATACTTAGATCTTCGTTGTGTTCTTCCTGCTACACCTGATGTATCAAGCGCACCACGCACAATGTGGTATCTAACTCCTGGTAAATCTTTTACCCTTCCACCCCTAACTAATACTATCGAGTGCTCTTGTAGATTGTGTCCTTCACCCGGGATGTAAGCATTTACTTCATTTCCGTTAGTCAAACGTACACGCGCTACTTTACGCATCGCGGAGTTTGGTTTTTTTGGAGTTGTAGTGTAAACACGCGTACAAACCCCTCTTCGTTGAGGACAAGAATCTAAAGCAACCGATTTACTCTTCTTAGTTATCTGAGTTCTTCCAGTTCTTACTAATTGTTGAATTGTTGGCATAATTAATACTAAAAATATATTATGATTTTAAATTCCCGCTTTTTACGGGGTTGCAAATGTAATAATTATTTTTAACCAAACAAATCTTAAATCATTAATTTTCATTCAACTAGTTTTCCTTTTTAAATTAAGTAGCTTCCTAAAAAGAAAAGCTGTTTTTTTGCGTTGAAATCAAAATTTCACCCTCAACTTGAAAAAGTCACACGGCCTCCTTTTTGCACTTTTCTTTTTTTGCCTAGCCGCAACTGCTCAGTCATTCACAATGCGAGCCACAGGCAATAACACGCAAGATCAGCTCGTACTAGACTCTATCGGATATCCCAAAAAACACCGCAGCATTCAATCCCTGCAGTTGGCAGCAGAAAGCTTATTAGAGGCCCTACAGAAAAAAGGATACCTTGAAGCAAGTTTTACCTCTGCTACAAAAAAAACCGACTCGCTGCAGCTCTTCGTATACGATCTAAAAACCAGTACAAAATCAATACACATTCAGGTAAAAGGTTTCGCATCACTTTTTTCGAACTGCAATTACCTTAATATAGGAGACAGCATCAAAATTCCGTATTCGCAAGCAGCTGCATTTCTAGAATGTGGATTGAAAAAACTAGAATCAAATGGCGAATCATTGGCAAAGCTGCAATTGACCCAACTCCGCAAGCAGCAAAACTATATTGTGGCACAATTAGAATACCTCCCAGAAAAAAGCAGAACATTAAACACCTTAGTGATTAAGGGCTACGAAAACTTTCCGTCAGGCTATTTAAAAAGTTTGTCAAAATTATACCAAAAAACACCCTTCAACCAGGCGCTAGTAAAACAGCTGAAAAAAGAATTTGACTCCTACCCGTTTTGTACCCAAATTAAAGCCCCAGAGGTTCAATTTACCAAAGACAGTACGTCCTTATATATATATGTACAAAAACGGAACGCCAATAGCTTTGATGGATTTCTAGGATTTTCAAATAACGAATCAAGCAACATCAACCTATCCGGCTATGTCGATGTGCAATTGCAAAACATGCTCAACAACGGAGAATCGATTGCTGTGACCTGGAAGAGCGACGGTAAACAACAAAAAACATTTGCCGGCCAAGTAGACCTGCCTTATGTGTTTAATACTCCCCTTGCCCTCAAAGCGCAGTTACAGATCTTTAAACAAGACAGCACCTTTCAAAACACCAAAACAGCGCTGCATTTAGGTTACCTGTTCCGATTTCATAAAAGAATTTACTTGGGCTACCAGTCGGCCGAATCGAGCGACACTCAAAATCTAAATTCGGCCGCGCTTTCGGATTATAAAAATCACTTCACCACGCTGTCATACGAGTACTTTGACAACTCAACCGAGGATCCTTTATTTCCTGAAAAAACAAAATGGAGCGGGCAATATGGGTTTGGAAGCAGAAACACCCCTTCCCAAAAAAACAAACAATATTTTATTGCCCTGAATCTAAAAAACGATTGGGCACTCAATGACAAAAACCACCTTTTGATAAAAAACGAGCTGTATTACTTACATAGCGACAGGTACTTGCTGAATGAACTTGGTCGATTTGGCGGAATAAACTCTATTATTGGATTTAACGAAAACAGCTTACAAGCCAATTTTTTAGCTACCGCCCGCAGCGAATACCGTTACAAAATTAGCCCGTCCCTTTACTGGAGCGCCCTGTTTGATTACGGGCTTTACCAAGACCGCACAACGAACCCCAGAACAAATTCCATCTCAGGAATTGGTACAGGAATAAAATTAGCAACCAAAACAGGCTTACTAAATCTTGTATACGCAGCTAGCAATACTAGCAATCAGTCATTTAACTACAAAAATGCCATTGTACATTTGAGTTTAAAAAGTTATTTTTAAACAAAACAGTAGTTAATATTAACATAGTATTAGGAATATTAATAAATAATTATGATTTTTGAGGTTCTAATTTAAATATTCACAAAAATGAAATTAAAATTTAATGGATTGCTAACACTACTAGTAGTGTTATTAGCGCAAATTACATTCGCGCAAGACATTTCCGTTTCTGGATCTGTTACCGACCAAGGAGGCTTGCCTATCCCTGGAGTTAACGTTGCCGTAAAAGGATCGTCTAAAGGAACTCAAACTGATATCGACGGTAATTTTAAAATTACTGCCGAAAAAGGAGGAGTATTGGTATTCACTTTTATGGGAATGAGAACGCAAGAAGTTGCTGCCTCTGCCGCAATGAAAGTAAAAATGTCTGATAATTCAGTAGAATTAGAAGGCGTAGTAGTAACTGCTTTGGGCATCAAAAGAGAGAAAAAATCTCTTGGATATGCTACTCAAGAAATTAAGGGTGCAGACATTACAGCTGGAGCTGGAAGTGGAAACTTCATGAATGAGCTTTCTGGTAAAATCGCTGGGGTTGCAATCAGAAGAAACAATAACTTTGGTGGTTCTACCAACATTGTTTCTCGTGGTATCAAAAACTTGAGCGGAAATAACCAAATGTTGGTTGTTATTGATGGTATGCCAATCAACAACTCAAACACCAACTCAAACACAGGTTCACAAACTACGGGTAGAGGTACTACCTACGATTACGGAAACAATGCAATGGATATCAATCCAGATGATATTGAAAGCGTAAACGTATTAAAAGGAGCTGCCGCTTCTGCTTTATACGGCTACCAAGCTGGTAATGGTGTAATTTTAATTACAACCAAAAAAGGAAAAGGCAACAAAAAAGGAATGGGCGTTACAGTATCTAGTGAATTTGTTACTGGGTCTGTTGACAAATCAACCTTTCCAACTTACCAAAATAAATACGGAGCTGGTTATGGAGCGTATTACGAAGATCCAACTGGATTGTTCTTGTACCGCGACATCAATGGTGATGGTGTAGAAGACTTAGTTGTTCCTACATCTGAAGATGCTTCTTATGGTGCTGCATTTGATCCTAATTTGTCAGTTTATAATTGGAATGCATTTACTCCATATTCTGATCACTACAACCAAGCAACACCTTGGACTGCAGCAGCTAATGGCCCTGCATCTTTCTTTGAAACTCCTGTTTCATTAAACAACTCAATCTCCCTAGAGGACAGCAATGACAAATCAAGCATTTTGATGAACTTTAACAATTTCAAACAAAATGGTATCATGCCAAATAGTGAATTGAGAAAGAACTCAATCAGTGCTCGTTTTACGCACCAAATTTCTGATAAATTATCAGTTTCTGGTTATGCAAATTTTAATGCACAAAAAACAATTGGTAGAAACTCTACAGGATATAGCGACAACATCATGTCTTCTTTCCGTCAATGGTGGCAAACCAACGTGGATGTACAAGAGTTAAAACAAGTATTCGAAAGATCTAACGGTCAAAACGTTACTTGGAACTGGGCTGACCCAACTAACTTAACGCCTATTTACTGGGATAACCCGTATTTTACCCGTTACAAAAACTACCAATCTGACGAAAGAAACCGTTTTGTTGGGTACTCTAAATTAGATTACAAAATCAACGATTGGTTGTCAGCATCTGGTAAATTATCTACCGATTCATTCTCTGAATTACGTGAAGAAAGAAGAGCTGCAGGATCTGTTGCGGGTGAATTTGGTGTAAATCGCTTTGACGAAGGTTCAGGATATCAAAAATACACCCGTCAATTCTCTGAACAGAATTACGAATTCTTATTAAACTTCAAAAGAACGCTTTCTGAAAGCTTAAGTTTAAGTGGAGTAGTTGGAGGTAACGTATTAAGAAACCGTGTTACTTCAACATTAAACTCTACAGAAGGCGGATTAATTGTTCCTGGAATCTATAGCTTATCAAACTCGTTTGCTTCAAACCCATTTGGTGTTGAAAACGATACTGATACTGGTGTAAATTCTTACTTTGCTTCTGCATCCTTAGGATACAAAGACATGTTCTTTGTTGAAGGTACTGCCCGTCGTGATGCCTTCTCTGTATTGCCTAAAAGTGACAATGTATTGAACACGTTCTCTTTCTCGGGAAGCTACGTGTTTACCAGTGCCATCAACAAATCTTGGTTGTCATTTGGTAAATTTAGAGCTGGTTATGCAGAAAGCCCATTAGATGCACCACCAGCGCACTCGTTGGTTGATAACTTTGACAAAGCCAATCCTTTTGGCGGAAGTCAAATGTACTCTGTACCGTCTACCAAAAACAACCCAAACTTGCAACCGGTAAAATCAGCTACTAAAGAAGTTGGTTTGGAAATGCAATTCTTAAACAAACGTGTAGGATTTGACGTGAGTTACTACAATACGTTGAGTGAAGGACAAATCTTCCCAGTATCTTATTCTGCAGCTACAGGTTATACTGCCAAATATGTAAATGCAGGTTCTGTATTAAATAAAGGAATTGAGTTACAATTTAACTTGACTCCTGTGAAATTGAAAGATTTCCAATGGGACATGAACTTCAACTGGTCTAACAACAAAAATGAAGTAGTGAGCCTAGCTCCTGGTATCGAGAACTTACAATTGGGCTCTTACCAAGGTGGTATCACCATCAATGCACAAGTAGGTCAACCTTATGGTTCAATAAAAGGTACAGACTTTACTTACTTGAACGGAGAAAAAGTAGTTGGCGCTAATGGTCGTTATGTGATCAATTCTAGCACAAACAACATCATCGGAAACATCACTCCTGACTGGGTTGGTGGTTTACGTAACAGCTTTGGATACAAAAACATTTCGATGTCATTCTTGATTGATATGCAAAAAGGCGGAAGCATTTTCTCACTTGACCAATCGTATGGTTTAGCAACAGGTTTGTATGACGTAACTGCAGGAAACAACGAATTGGGCAACCCAATCCGTAACACAATCGCTGATGGTGGTGGTGTAATTCTTCCAGGTGTACAAGCTGATGGAACTCCAAATACAGTGAGAACTCCAGCTCCTGATTTTTACGGAAACGTTTCTGGTTACAGAAGACAACCTAATGCTGCTTTTGTGTATGATGCATCTTACGTGAAATTGAGAGAATTGAACATTACGTATAATTTACCTTCATCAATCGTTTCAAAATTGAAATTGACTGAACTTAAATTTAGCATCATTGGTTCAAATCTTTGGATCATCAGCAAAAACCTTCCTTATGCTGATCCAGAAAGTGGTTTAAGTTCTGGTAACTTATCTTCTGGTTACTCAGCAGGTTCTTTGCCTACAACAAAAAACATTGGTTGTAACTTAACTTTAAAATTCTAAAAACATGAAAAAGATATTATTATTAATCTCATTTATAGCGCTGACTGTATCTTGTTCGGATGATATTACCGGATTGAACGCAGATATAAAAAGCCCTACAACTACAGAAGCTGCGTTTTTGTTTACCAATGCACAGAAAAACTTAGTTGATCAGATGGTGTCTACTTCTGTAAACGTGAATGTTTTCAGATTGTTTAGCCAATATTGGACAGAAACTACTTACCCAGATGAAAGCCAATATGACGTAGCCACTCGCTCTATTCCAGACAATCACTTTAGAGCATTGTACCGTGATGTATTGCGTGACTTACAAGAGTCTAAAATGTTATTACAACAAGATTTAGCATTGCTTCCTCCTACAGCTACTGGAGCAATTGCTATAGTAAATAACAAAATTGCTATCGCAGATGTATTAATGTGCTACAGCTACAGCGTATTGGTTGATACCTTTGGAGATGTTCCTTATTCAGAGTCTTTAGACATTGAAGGGCATCCTCTGCCTAAATACGACGATGCCAAAACCATCTATAAAGCTCTTATTACTCGTTTAACAGAAGACAACAATAAATTGACTTCGGGAGAAGCTAGTTTTGGTGATGCCGACTTGATCTATGGTGGAGACGCTGCAAAATGGGCTAAATTCACTAACTCCTTGCGTTTAAGAATGGCAATTAACATGGCTGATGTAGATGCTGCTTATGCTGCTACAGAGGTAATTGCTGCAGTAAATGCTGGCGTTTTGTCTAGCAATGCAGACAATACAAATTTAAACTACTTAGGTGCTCAACCTAATGCTAACCCTTTGTATGCTGATTTAGTAGTGAGTGGACGTAATGATTTTGTACCTGCTAATACGTTGGTAGACAAAATGAATGGTTTGAATGACCCAAGAAGAGCTAAATACTTTACTGAATTTAATGGTGGCTTTAGTGGTGGTACTTATGGTACCAACAATAACTTTGCTAACTCTTCACACATTAGCGAAACTTTAGCCGACCCAACTTTTGCGGGTACCATCATGGACTATGCTGAAGTACGTTTCTTATTGGCTGAAGCGGCTGCACGTGGCATTGCGATCACTGGAACTGCTGCTGAGCACTATGCTGCTGCCATTACTGCTTCTATGGAAAACTGGGGTGTTGACTCTGGAGACATTGCAAACTACTTGGCTAGCCCAAGCGTAGATTACGCTACTGCTACAGGAAACTGGAAACAAAAAATTGGAGAACAAGCATGGATCGCTTTATACAATAGAGGTTTTGAAGGATGGTCTTCATACAGAAGATTAGACTACCCTATTTTGGCTGCTCCAGCTGAAGCTGATATTACACAAGTTCCAACGCGTTACACTTACCCTTCACGTGAAGAAACCTTAAATGGTACAAACGTTGAAGCAGCAGGAACTGCAATTGGAGGTAATACTTTAACAACTAAAATCTTCTGGGACGTTAACTAATTTATCTTCCACAAGATTACCCTTAAAACCACCCGCCAACGCGGGTGGTTTTTTTATATCTTTGCGCCATGGAAAAAGAAAATCTAATATTTGGTATACGCGCCATTATTGAAGCTGTGCAATCGGGAAAATCGGTAGATCGGGTGTTTTTGCAAGCCGATGCCCAAGGCGAATTGATGAAAGATTTGCTCAAAGTGCTCAAGCGTGGCGATGTAAATTTCACCTATGTTCCGGTTGAAAAACTAAATCGACTCACGCACAACAACCACCAAGGTGCTGTTGGTACGATCTCGCCTATTGGGTTTATCTCCATCGAAGAATTAGTAACCGCTACTTTAGAATCGCAAGAAAAACCCTTGTTTCTCATATTAGATCAAATCTCAGACGCCCGTAATTTTGGCGCCATCATCAGAACCGCCGAATGCACGGGAGTACATGGCATCATCATTCAAAAATCGGGGGCAGCTCCCGTGAATGGGGATACTGTAAAAACATCAGCCGGAGCGGTGTTTAATATTCCCATTTGCAAAGTAGAGCACATTAAAGACGCTTTATTTTATTTGCAAGGCAGCGGCATCAAAACCGTAGCGGCTACCGAGAAAACAGAGCATTCGCTCTATGATTTAAACTTAAATGAACCCTTGGCAATCATTATGGGCAGCGAAGACCGTGGCATCAATCCATCGGTGCTAAAATTGGTAGACGAGAAAGCCAAACTCCCTATGTTTGGCAGTATCGGATCTTTGAATGTTTCAGTGGCTTGCGGGGCTTTTTTGTATGAAGTGGTGCGACAGAGAGGTTAGTACTATAACTACTCCCCTTCTTTTGGTTTAAAAGTGTACACGTATGTTATGGCTTGAGGAGTTTCTTCCGCCATCATTTCTTCTTCAGCCGCAGGCGTATTCACAAAATTCCCGTGTTCATCAAAATGCTTCATGAACGGGTCTTCCTCGGGGTTGAATTCGGGCTTTTCCCAAGGGTATTGAATATCGGCCACATAATCGGGTGTTTTGTAACGAATGGCCATCACCAATCCTACGAGCAATCCGGCCAAATGCCCTTCCCAAGAAATTTGCAATTCACCGGTAGTGATGGGACTCGGAAACACATACCACACCATCCCACCGTATACGAGCACAACCGCAAGCGAAAGCGCCATGAGTCGGTAGTATTGCGTATACAAACCTTTGAAGAAAATAAACGAAACCAACACATAGACCAAACTACTCGCGCCTATATGCACCGAGTTTCGACCTATTAGCCAAGTGAGGAATCCCGAAAACAAAATGCCATATACCAACACTTTGAGCGAAAGGTCGCGGTAAAAATAAATGAGTGCCGTACCCAAAATAAATAACGGTATAGAATTATTGGCCAAATGCTGCAAGTTGGCGTGCAAAAACGGACTGAAAAGCACCCCTTGCAAACCCGCCAGCGTTCTGGGAGTTATGCCGTGCTCTTCCAAATTCAAATGAAAAAACCGTTCTGCACCACAAACCAGCCACATTAAACCCAGCAGCAAACTGGGCACCAACCATACCGATGGGGTAAATCTAAAATGTTGCGTGTCGTTCATACTTAATTTTTCTGCATCAATCTATTCAAAAACACCGCCAAAGTAGTTGTTGTGCTAAATTGTCATACAATTTAGCTGCGCTCAGTTCGGATTTCATCCTCGGGTGAAGATTTGAAGAGGAGATAATTTGAAAATTATACATATAACAACACATTATACTTAAATTTGTACCTATCCTAATTTGAAAACCACAACTATTTTCAAATTTTCAAATCAACACATTTTCAAATCAACACATGGAAGCTCCCCTAGCCGAACGCATTCGTCCCCAACACCTCTCTGACTACATCAGTCAGTTGCATTTGGTGGGCCCTAGCGGTTCGCTCACCCAACAAATCGAAAAAGGAATTATTCCCTCCCTGCTATTTTGGGGCCCTCCGGGCACCGGCAAAACCACCTTGGCACAAATCATCGCCCAAGAATCCAAACGGCCTTTTTACGTGTTGAGCGCGATCAATTCGGGAGTAGCCGCAGTGCGAGAAGTGATTGACAAAGCCAAACAAAGCGGCGGGATCTTCACGGCCAAAAACCCCATTTTGTTTATCGATGAGATCCATCGATTTAGCAAATCGCAACAAGATTCGCTCTTGGCCGCGGTAGAAAAAGGGTGGATTACCTTGATTGGCGCCACCACCGAAAACCCCAGTTTTGAAGTAATTCCTGCCTTATTGTCGCGTTGTCAGGTCTATGTACTCAATCCATTTACCAAAACAGATTTGGAAGCTTTGTTACAGCGCGCGATGACAGTTGATCCTTATTTGCAAAGCAAAAACATACACTTAATCGAAACCGAAGCACTGTTGCGCCTTTCGGGCGGTGACGGTAGAAAACTCTTAAATATTTTTGAATTGGTCGTAAACGCCTCGGCTGAAAGCGAAATTCAAATTACCAACGAACGCGTGTTGCACTTGGTACAGCAAAACACCGTCTTATATGATAAAACTGGCGAACAACATTACGACATTGTTTCGGCCTTTATCAAATCAATTCGAGGCAGTGATCCTAATGCAGCCGTCTATTGGCTGGCGCGGATGATTGAAGGCGGAGAAGATGTAAAATTCATCGCACGAAGAATGCTAATTTTATCCAGCGAAGACATAGGCAACGCCAACCCAACCGCCTTGATTATGGCCAACAATACCTTTCAGGCAGTAGCTACAATTGGGTATCCCGAAAGCCGAATTTTATTGAGCCAATGCGCCATTTATTTGGCCACCTCCCCAAAAAGCAACGCTTCCTATATGGCCATTGGCAATGCTCAAGCCTTGGTGAAACAAACAGGCGATTTAGCTGTTCCCCTCCATTTGCGCAATGCCCCAACCAAACTCATGAAAGAGCTGGGCTATGGCGAGGAATACCAGTATTCGCACAATTATGCCAACAACTTTAGCGAACAAGAATTTTTACCCGATGCCATTCAAGCAACCAAATTCTATGAACCCGGAAACAACAGCAGAGAAAATGGCGTGCGGGAATTCTTGAAAAACAGATGGAAGGACAAGTACAATTATTAAAACCTATTTGTGAAAACTGCCTTTACACCCCTCAAACAAAACGCTTAAAATTTAACGGCAACCAATTGCGAGTTCAAGATTTCGTTGGCATAATACTCAAAAAACCATTGCTGGTTTTTTTGCACCAACACCCCTTGCAGCTCGCCTTTATAAGCAATAAAACAACTCGCATTTGATGTTGCCAAGAGTTTATACACCACTTTTGGGCTGCTGTCTACCAATTGAAATCCATTAGTGATGGGCTGCGCGTAAAGCAAATTTTCAGAGTTGGCATCAGATTTTATGGTGTTTGGTGATTCCTTTACAACTTGCTGCGGTTGGTACTGATAGCCTAATTCGCGAAAAGTGGTAAACGCGTCTCGAAACGCTTGGTTGTAGGACAATTCAAAATCTTTTTCTTTACTTTTTCCTTCTTTAGAAACCGCCACAAGCTTATTCTTACAATCCTTTAGTGAAATTTGCAATTTGGTGGTGATAAAATTTCCGGCACTTTCTACATCGGCAAATAATTTAGTGCAATTACTATCTACCAATGAATCGGGTAAGGTTTCTGTATCAAAATACACGATAAACCCTAATTTTTCGAAATGCATTTTGGCCAACGTATTCAAATGGAATTGGTCTTTTTGTTTTAAAAAGGCAAACTTTTCGGGCATAATCAGGTAGCGGTAGCTGTTGATTTCATGTTGAGCCAAACCTGTAAAAGCGACAAACAAAACGAGCAATACACTGTATATTTTCATCGTACTAAAATATATTTTTAAGATCTACTAATTGGTTTATTTGACAAATAGTCGAAGAAACTTCTTCTTGAAACGGATTAAAAAAAACGGCCTGCATGCCAAAATCTAGCGCGCCCTTTACATCGGCTTCGAAGGAATCACCAATCATGACACTGTTTGATTTTTGGGCCTCGGCTACTTGCAAAGCGTGTTCAAAAATAATAGGATTGGGTTTTTTGGCACCAGCCATCTCCGAATTGGTGATGGTCTTAAAATAGGGCGTTAATTTGGATTGATCCATTTTACGGTACTGCACTTGGGCAAACCCATTGGTTATGACATGCAAGTGGTACTTGGTTTGCAAATAGTCCAACACCTCGTGAACTCCCTCAAAAAGGTGATTGAACTCGGGCAAATAGTGAATGTAGTCTATCGCAATTTGGTCTATTTCTGCATCGGATATAGTTACCGACATGGCGTCAAAAGACTGTTTAAGCCGCTGGTAGCGCAATTCGTCGTGGCTCATTTGATCTACCTGATACAACTCCCAACAGGCTTTATTTATGGGCATATAGGCTGCAATAAAATCGTCAAGCTGTACGTGCGGATAGTTGGCGTCAAAGATGCGCGCAAAGGCCAATTGCGAATTTTTTTCAAAATCCCAAAGCGTGTGGTCCAAATCAAAAAAAATGTGCTGTATGCTATTTTTCATTGGGTAATATCCTGCGGCAAATGTCGTAAAATAAATTTTGCATCTGCTCTATTTATAAAATTCCTGCGTCGGCAAAACTAAAATAATTGGCCTCGGTTACAATCACATGATCCAATACTTTTATATCCAACAAACTGCCCGCTTGTTTGAGTTTTTTGGTGAGTTGAATATCAGCTTCACTAGGTTTTAGCGTGCCCGATGGATGGTTGTGGCACAAGATTGCTTGTACAGCGCCCAATTCTAAAGCCCGCTTAAACACCAAACGCACATCGACCACCGTACCGGTAATTCCGCCTTTACTGAGTTGTGCTTTGTGGAGTACTTTGTTTGAATTATTGAGGTAAATAATCCAAAATTCTTCGTGCGGCAATTGTCCAAGCAGCGGCTGCATGAGTTCAAAAACGTGATGACTCGATTTGACTTCGGTCAACAAAACGGGGTCTTGGGTTCGGCAGCGTCTACCCAATTCTAGGGCGGCCACTAAGGTGAGCGCTTTGGCTGATCCAATGCCGCGAAATTGTTGCAATTGGGCACTGTTGGCTTTGGCCAAGCCCGATAAACTGTGATTAAAATGACGCAACAAACGCCGGGCCAAATCTAAAGCTGACTCTGTTTTGGAACCGGTGCCTAGGAGTATAGCCAGGAGTTCGGAATCGCTTACTGCTTGACAGCCTTGTAAGGCCAATTTTTCTCTGGGACGATCTGATTCGGCCCATTGCCGAATAGGAAATGAAGTGGATTCTGACATAATAAAAAGGCGTGTAAAAAGGGATTAGGCATATATAAAAAGGAATGAATTTAGGCTTCGATTAAGTTTTTGAGTGCTTCAAAATTCAAGCCACCATAATTTCCGGAGCTCATGAGTAATAAGGCAGCGTTTGTGAATTTTAATCCAAACAAATAGTCTTGAAATGCTTGTGGATTGGTGTAAATAATTAAATCGTCCCGCTGAAACGATTGGGCAATTTGATCGTAGGTTACTTCTTCTAGTTGTTTAATTTTTACTGCATCGGGCGAATAAAAGACCACAGCCACATCGGCATAATCTAAGGCGCCTTCGTATTCTTTTAAAAACTCGGCATTTAAACTGCTATAGGTATGCAGTTCCAAACAAGCAATGAGGGTACGATCGGGGTATTGTTCTTTCACCGCTTTGGTGGTTGCAGCTACTTTTGAGGGCGAATGGGCAAAATCTTTGTAGGCTACTTTATTTGCGCTTTCGGCAATTTTTTCTAAGCGCTTGGACGCCCCTTTGAAGGTAGCAATGGCTTCGAAAAACTCGGCTTCATCTACCCCCATGTTTTGACAGATCCATTTGGCGCCCGCTAAATTATTGAGGTTGTGCGCCCCAAAAACTTCAATCGGCATTGGGCCTTCTGGCGTATCCAACAAGGTTACCCCATTGGCTACTTGGTAGGCAGGAGTTGCATAAGGCATTTTTCTGATGGTATTGGTGGCAGCTTCGGCTACACGCAACACTTCGGGATCTTCGGCATTGTAGACTAAGATTCCGCCAGGGGTAATTTTGGCTATGAATTCCTCAAATTGGGCCACATAGTTTTCATAGGTCGGAAACACGTTAATGTGGTCCCAAGCAATTCCAGAAATCAAGGCAATATTGGGGTGATACAAATGAAATTTGGGTCGGCGATCGATGGGAGAAGACAGGTATTCATCGCCCTCGAGTACAATAAAATCATTGGTTTCGGTGAGGTGCACCATGGTGTCAAATCCTTCTAATTGGGCGCCCACCATATAATCTACTTCAATGTTGTGGTAATGCATCACGTGCAAAATCATCGAAGTTATGGTAGTTTTTCCGTGAGATCCTCCTATAACTACGCGAGTTTTATGTTTAGATTGCTCGTATAAAAATTCGGGGTACGAATATATTGTGAGACCCAACTCTTTGGCGCGAAGCAGTTCTGGGTTATCGGCCTTGGCGTGCATCCCCAAAATAATCGCTTCGATATCAGCGGTGATTTTTTCGGGAAACCAACCCAGTTCATCGGGCAATAATCCTTGCTTTTGCAAACGCGATTTAGACGGTTCAAACACCGCATCGTCACTGCCGGTAACTCGATATCCTTTAAAATGGAGCGCAAGCGCTAAATTGTGCATCGCTGCTCCGCCTATGGCAATAAAATGAGTTCTCATTTAGGTTTTGTTTCGTTTTTTATAATTTTCTAACACTTTTAGTGCTTTGTCGGGATCATGAAATTTTTCTTTGTACAATTGAGCTAAACGATCGTAGGTAAGTTTGGATCCGCCCACTTCGATGGCTTTGATGTAGTTGACCTCAGCATTTTTATAGCGTTTGTAATGCTCGTCAATATGGGCTTTGGCTAAGCAGCCGTCTACGGGAGAAATTTTATATAATTCATTGGCATAGCGTTGCGCCTTGGTTTCGCTTCCTCCCACAAAAACAGGCAACTGCAAGTAGTATTCTATGAGTGCCCAACGCGCTTCTATGTGGTTGGGATTGAGCAAAAGTGCTTTGTCTAAGGCCGCTTTACTGTCGCCTACCACGCAGATAGCAACCCATTTGCCCTCGGTTTGGGCACGCATGCCAAGGGATCCTCCGTACTTAAAAAAGTAGTTGGCATTTTTGGGGTTTAAGGCAGTGAGTTTTTTGTAATACAACGAGGCGGTTTCCCATTTATTCTGATGACTCGCTATGTCGCCTAAGTATTCTATTATTTTTTGATTGGAAGGAGATTGAAGCAATTCGTTGGTAAAAATTTCTTTGGCCAATTCGTATTGTTCTTTATCAAAAAGTGCAACGCCTTTCTCATAATTGGACTGTGCCGATACGAAAAAAGAAGCGAAGAAAAAGAGATAGAGATATAACTTCATTTGAATTTCAAAGTTCAAATATACTAAATGTACTTGTACTTTATGAAGTGCAGCGAAACTAAAATTATCTATGAAATGCAGAAAAATCCGATGAACTACTTCTGTTTTATATTTCTGATTTTCAGGTGTTTAAATGAGGTAAATTTAAAAAAAGTACACTTCAACGAGTTTTAATGTTAGTTGCCTATAAAATTTTAAAAAAAAGGAATTCGCCTGTAGTTTTGCTATCCAATAAAACATAAAATGAAATCCCAAATCTCATTTTAAAAAATAAATAGTACAATGATTACACGATTACCCTCTACCTACAAAATTTACTTTACGCTCTTTTTGAGTGTTTTTGTTGCGACTTTATCTAATGCAGCTATTGGCTTGCGCGGAACAAGTACTGCCAATTCTACCAATACTTCACTTACCATTTTAAAACCTGCTGGAGTTCTCGCTGGTGATCTGATGATTATTACGATTGCTCAAAACGGAACCGCTGGTTTGTCTAATCCTACTTGTGCAGGATGGACACTCATCGATGGAGCAAATTTAGGCGGAGGAACCAACCGCTGGGGAGCCGTATTGTATAAAATGGCTGGAGCAGCTGAACCGGCAAATTACACGTTTACCTTAGATGCCCAATCAAATCGAACAGTTGGCACCATTGCAGCGTTTAGCGGTGTAGATGCAGCCAATCCGTTTGATGTTGCCTCAGGGAATTTGTCTGTTCAAAATTCAACTACTGTTGTTAATGCTACTACAAAAACTACCGTAACTCCCAATGCTGCTGTAGTGATGTTGGGTATGGCGGCAAATACATCCCCTAATTTTTCAGGTTGGTCTGCCGCAATTATGGGTACCCTAACCGAATTTTTTGACGACCGAACCAACAACAATGCCTCTGTGGGCGGTGCCTGGGCTATCAAAGCAGTTGCCGGTGCTACTGGAGCTGGTTCAGCAACCCTTTCTGCCGCTGAGCGCAATGCGGGTATCCTATTGGTTCTCAGACCAATTGTATCAGCAGCACCCACAATTACGAGCTTCACCCCAACAACTGCTTGTACAGGTGGTACCGTTGTGATTACAGGCACAAACTTTAGCACCGCAACCGCCGTGCGATTTAACGGTACTGCGGCCACTTTTACAATAAATAGCGCCACACAAATTACTGCTACTGTTCCGGCAGGTGCCACAACGGGCACAATAACGGTAGTTAATCCTACAGGAACAGCCACAAGCGCAACCGTATTTACCGTATCAACAACTTCCCCTAGTGCAGCTGGAACCATTAGCGGAGTTTCATCCGTATGTCAGGGGCAAACCGCGGTATCCTACACCCTACCTGTTATTGCAAACGCATCAACTTACACTTGGACTTATTCGGGAACTGGCGCTACTATAACCGGAAACACCAACACTGTAACCATCGCTTTTTCGGCTACAGCTACGGCTGGAAATTTGAGTGTATTTGGCGTAAATTCTTGTGGAAACGGAACTGCTTCTACCTTGCCTATTGTTATAAATTCGTTGCCAACCGCTGCTGGACCAATTACAGGACCCGCTTCGTTGTGTCGCGGAATTACCGCACAAACCTATAGCATTCCGGCTATTGCCAATGCTACCTCGTATGTATGGGCCTATTCTGGAACAGGCGCAACCATAACCGGATCGGGCAATTCAATTTCGATTGCATTTTCAGGTACCGCAACCTCAGGAAACTTAACCGTATACGCCGTAAATGCCTGCGGATCGGGAGTGGTAGCTACAAGAGCCATTACATTATCTACCAATACTACGCCGGTAGTTGAATTTACTATGGGACTAAACGACAGCACCTACACCATTTATAATATGTGTGGAACTGTTGCTGGTGGTGGACAAAATGACTTGGATATTTTTTCAGGTAATCCGGGTGGAGCGTCCACCTACCAATGGCAGGTGAGTTATGACAATGCAGCCACTTGGTCAAACGCTCCTGGACCTTCAGCAACCACTACACAATACGTGTTAAGCCCAACCTATACCATATTTGAGTCTAATGCAGGTGTATATAAATTTAGAATAATCATTACCAATAATGGCTGTTCTGCCGTGAGTAATCCGATTACTTTAACTGTTATTTTAAGTTCAAGTTTAACTTCGGGTAGCATAACGGGTAATCAGAGTTATTGTGCGCTATCAGCTGATCCTACTGTGCTCACGCAAACAGCTGCTCCGGTAGGCGGAAATGGTACGTTTACCTACCAATGGCAATCGTCTGCAGACGGCATCAACTTTTTTGATATTGCAGGAGCTACTGCAGCAACCTATAACCCCCCTGTAATTACACAAACCACCTATTACAGAAGAGTCGTAATGACCGGCGGATGTGGTGCTTACAGCAACATGATTACAATTATTGTTGGAGCACCTACCATAACTACTTCACCAATTGCACCCCTATGTGCCTCGGCTACAGCCCAAACAGCTACTTTGCCCTACACGGCTACTACTGGAGCGGCATCCACCTACAGCATTACTTGGAATACCAGCCCAGCCAACACCTTTGCTGCAGTAACCAATGCAGCAATTCCGGCAAACGCTATTTCAATCTCTGTTCCGGCTAATACCCCAGCGGGAACTTACACCGGATACCTTACAGTGAAAAATGCAGGGAATTGCATCAGCACCACCACCACATTTACCTTTACGATAAACCCGGTTACGGCTACTCCTGTGATTTCGGCCAATGGCCCAACTACTTTTTGTGCCGGAGGATCGGTTATACTGAGCTCAACTGCAACTGTTGGGAACCTTTGGTCAAATGGAGCCACAACCCAAAGCATCACGGTATTTGGATCTGGTGTATATACTGTAACTGCTACAAATACTAATGCTTGTGTGAGTTTATCAGCAACACCTATAAATGTAACGGTAAACGTCGTACCAAACATACCCGCCATCGATGGCGTAATTGACCTAAGCTGTTCGTCCTTAAATGGGTCAATTGCTTTGAGTAATTTGCCTGCAGGAAACTGGATCTTGAATCAATCTGGGGCTTCAACTGCATCAATTGCAGGAAACACAACTGCCGAAACTGTTACGATAACCCAACCTGGCTTCTACACCTTTACGGTAAGCAACGCCGGCGGCTGTAGTTCTGCATCAACTCCGCAAATTGAAGTATTGGGTGCGGCAACTACCGAATGGAATGGCAGTAGCTGGTCAAATGGAATCCCAACTGATGAAATGCGCATCGTTTTTAGCGGACCCTACACCTCAGCAGGCGATCTAGAAGGATGTTCTTGTTTCGTTTTAGCAGGAAATGTGCTTTTTACTAGTGGTACTACACTTACCCTAATCAATGGATTGACTGTAGCGGGCGGATCCATGACTTTTGAAAACAACGCCAGCTTGGTACAACTTAGTGATAACGCCCTCAACTCGGGCAACATCAACTACAAACGAAAGGCCTTTGTGCGCAACTTTGATTATGTGTATTGGTCGGCTCCGGTAGCCAACTTTAACCTCGATAATTTATCGACTACCCTTGTATCTGGACCGCGTTACCAATGGAACCCAACCGTTGCCAACACCAACAATGGCCAAGGTAATTGGGAAGGGGCTTTTGGCGCAATGATGACTCCTGGAAAAGGATACATTGTGCGCGGACCGGGTGTTTTTGGCAATACCGCTCAGAATTTTGAAGCTACTTTTGTGGGCACGCCCAATACGGGAGAAATCAATGTGACTATTGCTCGTGGCTACTATACCGGAGCAAGTTATTTTGGAAATAATGGAATGGAAATTACGAATTTATGCGACAATAACAATTTAATCGGGAATCCGTATCCGTCAGCCATACGTGCCAGTCAATTTTTGGTAGACAACCAAGCTACGATTGAGGGAGCAGTTCGCTTGTGGACACACGGATCGTTGCCGGCAATAACTGCTAATCCGAATTACGGTTCTTTTACCTACAATTACAGCCCTGGTGATTACCTCACCTACAATTTTACGGGCTCAAACTGTTGTCCAACTGCCGATGCCGATTTATTTATTGGTGCAGGTCAAGGATTCTTTGTGCAAATGAAGGACGGGCCAGAGGGAACAGCTGATGTGATTTTCACAAACGGACTTCGCGATACCAGCTATTCCAATGCTACCTTTTTTAGAAACGGAGCTGCCGCACCAAATGTACAAACCCTAGAACGCAACCGCATTTGGTTGGATGTAGTCAATGCAGTGGGTCAATCTGAACGTACGCTTATAGGCTATATCGAAGGCGCTACCAACGGATTGGATTCATTTTATGACGCACAAATTCCGTTGCCCAATGCCTTGAGTATTTATGCCCAAGTGGGTGCAACCAAAACCAGCATCCAAGGACGTGCCTTGCCGTTTGACCAAAATGACCAAGTAGCCATAGGCTTTAATGCGCCTACAGCTGGCAATTACAGTCTGGCCATTGGTTCAACCGACGGTTTGTTTGACGCTCAAAACATTTACTTGGAAGATACCGAGTTGGGGATCATCCACGACTTGAAGCAAGCGCCTTATCAATTTACCACAACTGCTGGAAACAATCCTACTCGTTTTGTATTGCGTTACACCAACAGCGCTCTAGGAGTAGGACAGTTTACAACTGACGAGGTAGTTGTTTCGATGAATAACCACCAATTGCATGTTGCTGCTCCAAGCAGCATTAGCCACATGCAATTGATTGATTTGAGCGGAAAAATCATCCTAGATTCAGCTATAAACAATGTAGAATTCATCCAAACGCTACAAGCTGCATCAGGTGTGTACATTGCCAAAATTCAATTGGAAAACGGACAAAGCTTTAGCAAGAAAGTGGTGAATTAGTTTCTTAAACATACCTAATAGAAATAAAGCCCATTCGTGAGAGTGGGCCTTTTTTTGTTATCAGTTGTCGGTTGTCTGTTAAGAAGTATACTATTGACTTCTGTTGAGTTATGAGTTATGAGTTATGAGTTATGAGTTTTTATGCTAAGAACAGTCTTTTATCTCTCATCTTTTTATCTCTCATCTAAAAACATTCGTGCATTCGTGGCTAACAGCTAACAACCGTTCTTAGTATACTTCGCAAAACTCCCCTCTCGAGAGGGGCTGGGGGTGTGTTTTTGGTTAAAAAGTTTAGGGGTTAGGGTTTAAAGGTTTAGGTTAGAAACCATAAATGACTTAGTACACCTTTACCCTTTAGACTGAAAAGATTG
>CANKLE010000020.1 GCA_947483075.1 Flavobacteriaceae bacterium
AAGTTCAACAACCTGAAACAAACCCAACCTGAAACCTGAAACAAAAATTTAAGGTGGTTATTGCGGCGGGGCTCACCTCTTCCCATTCCGAACAGAGAAGTTAAGCCCGCCTGCGCAGATGGTACTGCAATTTGTGGGAGAGTATGTCGCCGCCTTTCTTTATTGAACCCCCAGCTTGAAAAAGCTGGGGGTTTTTTTTATTGGTGCGGCGTGTTCCCCGCCGCGGCGGGTCGGTTCGTCGCCTTTCTTTATGGAAAGCCTGTCTGAAAAGACAGGCTTTGCTTCGCCAGTTCGACCTGAAGGTCTCGGGTCTTGTTTTATACCTGAAGCCCACTGGGCTTCCTCCTCTTACTATCAAATGTTGCCTTTTTTTATGAAAACCCCAATCTGAAAAGATTGGGGTTTTTTTATTTATTGGTGCAGCGAAACAAGTTTGATTAACAATATTCTCGCCATCCCGAAGTCTCGGGACGCCAAGACACAAAGAATAATAAAACTGAATTGCAGTTGCAGAATATAGTTGTAAACTTGCATTATTATCTTTTGAATTAAAATCACGAAAACATGAAAAATAGATTTCTACAATTTTTTATCGCCATCTTGGTTGTTTTGTTTTTTGGTTGCTCTACGAGTTCTGACGGAAATGGAAACTCAACCACTACAGTTGTACCACTACCACCAACCAATTTAATAGGCGTAGTTGGTTCAACAACTCAGATTAATCTCTCGTGGACTGATAATTCTACCAACGAAACTGGTTTTAAAATTCAAAGACGCACAGGATCATCTATTTATACAATTGTTGGGACTGTAAATTCTGATGTATTAACTTTTTCTGATACAGGACTCACGCCAGGTACAACCTACATTTTCAGGGTTTATTCCTATAATTCAGTAGGAGACTCCCCTACTTATTCAAATGAAGTAACGGTAACCACTACGGCTATAATTACACTTGCTACACTTACTACTACTGCTGTAAGCGGCATTACTACAACTGCTGCTGCCACCGGTGGAACCATTACAAGTGATGGTGGTGCTCCAATAACAGCCCGAGGTATAGTGTGGAGTAACCTGCCAAACCCAACTATAGATTTACCCACCCAAACCTCAGATGGTTCTGGAATTGGCACATTTACGAGTACTATTTCAGGCTTAAACCCCAACTGGGATTACCACGTGCGTGCCTATGCCACCAATAGTGCAGGAACTGCATACGGTAACGAAATTACCTTTACTACTTTGCAAAATTCTACCGTCATAAATGTACCTGGACCAAGCGTGACCGATATTGATGGAAACACCTATCAATCTATAACCAACTGCGGTCTTACATTCACCAAACAAAACTTGAATGTTTCAAAATACAGCGATGGTACAGCAATACCCCAAGTAACTGACCCCACCGCTTGGGCTAACTTAACCACAGGCGCGTGGTGTTACTACAACAATACAACAGCCAACGGCACAACTTATGGAAAGTTATACAATTGGTATGCTGTAGTTGGTATATATGATGCCGCATCAGCCAATAATCCTGCTCTTAGAAAGAAACTAGCACCAACGGGTTGGCATGTACCTACAGATGGGGAATGGACTCAGCTAACAGACTGTTTGGGAGGTGAAAGTATAGCGGGTGGCAAAATGAAAGCAACGGGCACATCGCTTTGGATAAGCCCCAATACAGACGCCACCAATGCATCAGGCTTTACAGGTCTTCCGGGAGGTTGGCGCCACGGCAATGGTACATTCTACGACGTTGGCGGCAACGGCAGCTGGTGGGGTTCGTCAGAGAGCGATACGGCAGATGCTTGGACCCGCGGCCTGTATTACGGCTTTGGTGGCGCAGTCAGAAACTACTACGGTAAGGAGTTCGGTTTTTCAGTTCGCTGCCTCAGGGATTAGACCCTTTGACTCTTTGACCCTTTGTCCCTCTGCCTGTCGGCAGACAGGTTTGATAATTTGAGAGCCCCCGCAGGGGTCAATTTTAATTATCTGTTTGTAAATGATCTCATTGCGTCTTCGCGTCCCGAGACTTCGGGATGTGTTCTAAGAACTGCAGGGTGCTGTAAACTTATAGCTGTTAACTGACAACTGTCAACTGTCAACTCACAACTGACAACCCAAAACTTACAACTTATAAAAACACACCCCCAGCCCCTCTCGAGAGGGGAGTTGTTGAAGTATACGAAGAACAGCTAAAAGCTAAGACGTGAGACTTGGAGTTGAGTGATTGTTCTGAGAATAAAAACTAAAACCTAAATCCTACCACCTACATCCTACCACCTAATACCTAAAGCCTCCCCCGCATTAGGGACCGCAGCGAAAAGCCCACAGCTGCGTAGGGCAACGAAGCGGCGAGGACTTGAAGCAAAGGGCCCGACCCGAGAGATTACAATGGTTTCAATCTTGAATGAGTATATCTCTCGAGGGGAATGCCCAAAAAAAATCCCAACGGGTAAACCAATTGGGATTTGTTATTAAATAGGGTAATTGTTACGCCAGCATGGTTACTGGGTTTTCCATAAAGGTTTTGAGTGTTTGTAAAAACTGAGCGCCGGTTGCCCCGTCAATGGTGCGGTGATCACAGGCCAAAGTAAGTTTCATGGTGTTACCCACTACAATTTGACCGTTAGAAACTACCGGTTTCTCTACAATTGCTCCTACTGACAAAATAGCGGAATTGGGTTGGTTGATGATCGAAGTAAACTCCGTAATGCCAAACATACCTAGGTTAGAAACGGTAAAGGTACTTCCCTCCATTTCGTTGGGTTGTAATTTCTTGCTTTTGGCTCTACCGGCTACATCTTTCACGTTGGCACCAATTTGAGACAAGCTCATTTGATCGGTATAACGCAACACGGGCACCACTAAGCCGTCTTCTACCGCTACAGCGACTCCAACATTCACGTGGTGATTGATCAGGATAGAATCTTCACGCCATTGCGAATTAACTTTTGGGTGTTTTTTGAGCGCCATGGCACAAGCTTTAATCACCATGTCGTTGAAGGAAACTTTGGTATCTGGAACGGTATTGATGATTGCTCTAGATTTCATGGCTTCGTCCATGCGTACCTCAATGTTTAAATAGAAGTGCGGCGCAGTAAAGATCGATTCAGAAAGGCGTTTGGCAATAATCTTGCGCATTTGTGAATTCTTGATTTCTTCGGTATAATTTTCTCCAGCCGGCACAAAAGGTTTTACTGCGGGACTAGTTGATTCAGCTATGTGGTCTGAAGTTGTGCTAGCTGATGCAGCCGACGGACTGTAATTCTCGATATCGGTTTTGGTAATACGACCGTTTTCGCCAGAACCTTTTACTTGGCTCAATTGGATGCCTTTTTCGGCTGCGATTTTCTTGGCCAATGGAGAGGCAAAAATTCTACTCGCATCGGAGGATACACTTGCAACTGCAGCAGGTGCAGCAGTGGTTTGTGCTTCTGCTATTGGAGTTGCTGCAGGAGCAGCCCCGCCTTTCGCGTAGTTTTCTGCTATGCCACTAATGTCAGTTCCAGCAGGCCCAATGATCGCTAAAACGCTATCAATTAGTGCCGATTCACCGGCTTGAATGCCAATGTATAAAAGTGTTCCTGCTTGAAACGACTCAAATTCCATGGTGGCTTTGTCGGTTTCGATTTCGGCAAGAATATCGCCTTCTGCAACGGTATCGCCTATTTTTTTCAACCAAGTGGCTACCGTCCCTTCGGTCATGGTGTCGCTCAAACGTGGCATGGTTACTACTACAACGCCTTTAGGCAAAGCGGCTGTTGTCGGTTGTCGGTTATCGGTTGTCGGTTTTGTTTCAGCTAATGGAGCTATTGTGTTTTCATCTTTAGCTTCTGTTCCAGCACCTGAAATCATTCCTGATATATCTTCGCCTGCTGCACCAATAATGGCGAGTAAGGAATCAATAGGAGCGGTTTCTCCTTCGTGTATGCCTATGTGCAATAAAGTGCCCGAATTGAACGATTCAAATTCCATGGTGGCTTTGTCGGTTTCGATTTCGGCCAAGATATCGCCTTCTTTTATAGAGTCACCCACTTTCTTAAGCCATTTTGCTACAACGCCTTCGGTCATTGTATCACTTAAGCGTGGCATCGTGATAATTTTTGCCATATTCGTTATAGTTTATGAGGAATAAATGGATAATTTTCTTGTTCGTATACCACGTCATACAACTGTTGTACCGGTGGGAAATCAGATTCTTCGGCAAAGGTAGCGCATTCTTCTACCAAGTCTTTTACGCGTTCGTCTATGGCTTCGATTTCTGCTTCGGTTGCATATTTATTGGCTTTGATCACATCTAATACTTGCGTAATGGGGTCAATTTTGCGGTATTCATCTACCTCTTCTTTTGAGCGGTACAATTGCGCATCCGACATTGAGTGTCCGCGGTAACGGTAGGTTTTCATTTCTAAGAAAGTAGGTCCGTCTCCACGACGTGCGCGATCAATTGCTTCGTGCATGGCTTCGGCTACTTTTACCGGATTCATTCCGTCCACTGGTCCGCAAGGCATTTCGTAGCCCAAACCAAGTTTCCAAATATCGGTGTGATTGGCGGTGCGTTCTACAGAAGTTCCCATGGCGTATCCATTGTTTTCTACAATAAACACCACTGGTAATTTCCATAACATCGCCATATTGAATGCTTCGTGTAAGGATCCTTGACGCGCCGCACCGTCACCAAAATAGGTAAGGGTAACCCCATCGCGACCAAAATATTTATCACCAAAGGCAATTCCGGCTCCTACTGGGATTTGCGCCCCAACAATTCCGTGACCGCCATAAAATCCTTTTTCTTTCGAGAAAATGTGCATCGAACCTCCCATTCCTTTAGATGTTCCGGTTACTTTTCCTAATAATTCAGCCATAACTGCTTTAGGATCTACGCCCATACCGATTGGTTGCACGTGATTTCTATAGGCAGTAATCATTTTGTCTTTGGATAAATCCATGGCGTGCAAAGCACCCGCCAATACCGCTTCCTGACCGTTATATAAGTGAAGGAAACCACGGACCTTTTGTTGAATATACAAGGCTGCAAGTTTGTCCTCAAATTTTCTCCAAAGCAGCATGTCTTCGTACCACTTTAAATAAACGTCTTTTGTAACTTCTTTCATTGGAATGTTCTTTTCTAATTGTTAAGTGTTTAAAATACTCACTATAACGCAAAATAGTTTCCTCACAGCTTAATTTGCGGTCCTGAATGGTGGACGCAAAAATAAGATATTACTTTAAACAACTAAAATTTATAGGGTAGTTTTTAGTCTTTTTATAGGAAGTTTTTGTCGAAGCTAAACGGCAATAAATTATCTAATGATTCTGACCGGTATACCGCACCCGATTCACCCATAAAATAGATTTCAATGGGTTGCTTTTGCTTGGTTTCATACTCGGCAATTGATTGTCTGCAAGAACCACAGGGTGGGATGGGAGACAAGGTAGGATTGGTGTCTGATGCCGCGGTGATGGCCATTTTGATAATTTTTGCTTCGGGAAATACCGAGCCCGCATGAAAAATGGCTACGCGTTCGGCACACAAGCCAGAAGGATAAGCGGCGTTTTCTTGGTTGGATCCCAAAACTACTTGGCCGTTGTCGAGCAACAGGGCTGCACCGACCCGAAATTTGGAGTAGGGGGCATAGGCTTTTTTTCGAATAGCGATGGCCTGCTCCATTAAGGAAATGATGTCGGTTGGAATAGCATCTAAGGAATCAAAAACCTGAAGCTCGGTGGTTACAGTAATTTTTTTCATAGTCAACAATTTGTTTGAGCAACCTAATTGGGAAAAAAAATCCAAACTTCTAGTTGAAATTTGGATTTAGACTGTGCTTATTTTAGAAATTAAAGATCATCGTATTTGTCGCCAAAATTAAAGGTGAGCGAAAACCGTAGGGTGTTTTCTAGCGGATTATTTACTTTCGAGGCCGAGAATAAGTAAGACATGTCAATTTTTACTACATTATACGTAAATCCGGCACCCAAGGTGTAAAATTTACGGGCTCCTTTGGCCGGACTTTCGTGAAAGTATCCCATGCGAAAGGAAAAGGAATCTTGGTAGGTATATTCGGATCCTACCGCATAGGTAATTTCTTTGAATTCTTCTCCCATGCCTCCGGGTGCATCGCCAAAGGATTTAAATAAACCTTCTGACCAGCCAATCTTATTGTATTCAACTGCATTTGCTTCTTTCTCCGCCAAGGAAATGGTGCCATCGCCATTTAAATCTTTCGGATCCTGAGGAGTTGGGACCAACAATTTGGCAAATTCCACATTCAACGAAACTTTATTAAAATCATCCAAAATAAAATCAAAGCCGGAACCAAATTTTAAGTTAGAAGGCAAGAAGTTAGAATTCTCAGCACTTTGTGTTTGGTCGTAATTAATTTTAGGTCCTAAATTTTGCATATTCATCCCAAAACGCAAACGGCCATTAAAATCGGCAAAAGCCATTTCTTCTGACTGATAGAATGCTGCCACGTCTACAGCATAGGACTTAGCCGCTCTGTTGTCGTTGGTGCCGTCTTGAATTTTTAAATTAGAGCTGATGAATCGTCCGGCTACTGCCATCGAAAATCGGTCGCTCAATTTTAAGGCATAGGAAACATCTAATGCCAATTCGCTTGGTTTTACAATGTATAAAAAATCACCGTTGATATCGGTGAGTTGAATTTCTCCTAAACTAAAATAACGCAAACTAGACCCAAAGGCACTTCGTTCGTTGTAGCGATTGAAATACGTAATTTGGCCAAGAGATATGTCGTTTACAAGTTGGGTTAAGTAGGGAGTATAGCTCGCAGAAAAACCTTGTTTATCTAGAGAAAACGCATATTTAGCCGGATTGTATTGTTGGGAAAAGGCATCAGCGGTAGTCGCTACCCCATTGTCTCCCATACCGGCAGAACGGGCGTCACCTGCAACTAAAAGAAAGGGAACGGCCGTGGTTATTACATGTTCTTGCGCAAAAGTAAGCTGATAAGCAAGCACACAAAATAAAAAGGTTGAAAGTTTTCTCATTGTAAAATTATAAAGAGGAACAAATATAGTATTTTATTAAAGGATAACCAATTTCTCGTATTTTTCTGTTTTGCTGCCTGTAAGGGTCGATTTTACAGTTAATTTATAGATGTAAACACCTTTCCCAATTTTGTCTCCAAAATCATCTCGGCCGTCCCAACTGATCTCGCGCGAAAGGAAGCCATCCGTGGTGATCGTTTGGTTTTTGGTCCACACAATTTTCCCGGTTATCGTGAGTACTTGCACTTGTACTTCTAGCGGTTCAAAGGGTCGGTTGTGGGTAAACCAAAACTCGGTATAATTCGAAAATGGGTTGGGGTAATTCAACACATTGGTCAAGGCAATCGATTCATTTCCGGTTACCACAAACTGTAACTCCGAAGTCACTAAATTATTGTATACGTCCCAGGCTTTAAATGAAATAGTATGCAAACCAACTGCTAAATTCCGAAACGGAAATTTGATTTTTCCTTTCTTGTAGTTGTCGAGTTCGGTTTCGTAATAGTCGTTTAGTTTATAGGGATTGTTTTCATTTCCATCCAAAATCGCAACGATGTCGTGGCCTATTCCACTGGCGGTATTGATCCCGTTTTCGTCTTCTAAATAGGCCAAAAATAAAGGAGAAGTGTTGGTAATTCCCCCGTTTACAAAGCTCTGGTCGTTCATGTAGAGTTTCGCGAGCGGCGCAGTGTTGTCGGCTACTGCATTGGCATTGATTCCGCCTATTTTTATTTCGGTGTTATAACCTGTATTGTCTAGCGTAGCCGCTTCTTTTTTGCTGTAAAAACTAATGCGTCCATTGCCCAGCGGAATGGCAATGTCACGCGGAACTACAAAGCCAAATTCAAATTGACCATTCGTTACTTGAGCATTTCCGCGAAAAACAGTTTCGCCCAAGGTTTTAAACGAAATGGGAGGGCTGTTTCCGTCATTGTTGTAGGTGCTTCGTATAATTTCCTTGTCGTAAATTTGCACCGAAAGTGCCCCGTTGTAGGCAGACTGCAAGTTGTTGTTTTCGTCTACAATTTCGCCATTGAGTTTCACGTAGGCCAAGGATTTCAAATCGTCTATCACTCCTGTAATTGGCATATCATTTACTTTGGTGAGTTGAATTTTTGGTTTGGGAATGGCCAAAAATAATGCGGGATCTCCCAGATAAAAGACAACCCGTGTCGATTGAGCTTGCGGGTCGTTTTTGGCCAATCGCAGGGCTTCGGCAATCGATGTGTATTGGTTGGAACCGAAGGCAAACAAATACTCAGACAAAATATCGTTAAACGTTTCGCCGGTAATTTGACCAATTTCGCGCACCGTGGTAATCATCGAAATGGCACCACCACTGGGATTCCAATAGGTGTATTCGCCAGCAGTAGGTCGGTAGGGATTGTCAAAACGAGAAAACTGACAGGTAATGGTAATGAATAGGGGGTATTTGTACTTGTTGGCTAAATTTTGACTGTCTGTTTTTTCCCAAACGCGTTCTTGGGTAAGGCCATCTTCGCCGCCATGGCCTAGATAATTAAATACTAAAGCACCTTTTTCGAAGGAATTAAAAAAATCTTCACGCGCTTTTGGATATCGACTTCCACCCGAGGCTGTTTCTTGAACATAGGCGTCCAACAAGATTTTTTTGGGGTTCATAAAAGGTTTTTCGGCCACAATCGTATCGGCCAAATTATTCATGCGTGTTTGCAAAGAAGCATCTTGAACCACGTCTGCATCATCGGCGATTACCACAAAGTTATTGCGCCAATTGCCATACGATTTTGGGTCGTGGTAATCGATCACTTTCGTGACCAATTCGTCGGCCTGTGTGGACGAGTTGGCGATCATACGTCCCACCGCAATATCTAGCCCTTTACTGTTGCCGTCTACATCGCCTTCGGTCGGATCCATCATCCCAAAGAAATCATCAGAGGCAAACGAAGACTCACCCAGGGTGTAGCTGTTTAAGGCATGATAAATTGGCACGTAATTGGAAAACTTCGAAATTCTGTTTTTAAAATCATAGGAAGCGTCCCCAAATAAATTTAAATATTTTACTCGTTTTTCAGGACTTGAGGCATTGAAATAGACGTATTTCACTAAATTTCGAATGGCGCCAATGTCTTGTTTTCCCGAGCAGAATTCGGGGTAGATGGATTCTAAAGTAACTACTTTTACGTTGAGTTGCGAGTACGAACGGTGAAACTGCGCCAACTTTTCGGCTTGGGCTTGAAACAATTTTGGGGTAATTATCAAGTAATCGATATCTTTAAATTGGCCTTGTTGATCGAGAAAAATAGTCCCTTTGATGTTCTGATTTGCTATCTTGGTTTCGGCTTCTTTCAAAGGCGTATAGGCATCACTAAGCACAACTGCACAGTATTTTTTTGCTTCACCAAGCGCTTGGTTAAAGGCAAAAGCAGCAGCATTATTGTTTGTTTTTTGGGATACATTATACAAATCAGAAATGTCCCACACTTGATCAATGCCCGTCGCGTCAGAAAATTGATAGGTTCCAATTCCTGAACCAGAGAGGGCCGCATCATATTGGAATGCAAATTGTTTTCCTGTGCTTTTTAAATTTCGTTTGGATTTTAAAATAATATAATCCAAATAGCCGTCGGCACTTGGCGCACCATTGTTGTTGTAGGTTAGCTTGATCGCCGCGTTTTCGGTTGCCGGAAAAGTGGTATTCAAAATGCCTTCAACCGCTTCGGTGTAATTTCCTATAGGGCCAATATTTATGGTTCCTACTTGCGTTCCATTGGCTTCTACTTTAAAGTTGGTGTAATTTCCTGCAGCTGCTGCCGTATAAACTTTTAAGCTGCTGCTTGATCCGGCAACTACATTTGGAATCGTAAAATCAAAGGTTTGTTCGTTGTTTACTTGAAACTCTTCTCCAAACCAACGTCGGCCCAAACGGGCTATATTCACCCGGTCAATTTCGTGGTATTGGTAATCGTCAAAAACACTTATGGTTTCTGTAGTTGGGCCAACCGGTTCGGGCATTGCAGCCATTCGTTTGCCGTTGTCGCTTCCAATAGTGACATAATAGTAGGATTTATCGGCATATAAGTTATTGGTCGTTTGACTTTCGTTGTTCCAGGTATCAACCCCTTCCCCGTAAAATAACAGGTAATCTGCGGCATCCAATACACCATCTTCCTCACCCGAAAACTGAATCGCATTTTCGGTTAAATCAGCCGGGTAAATTACGTTGTTTTTGAGGGGAATCATGCGGCCTCCATTGCCGTATAGTTTTATTTTTCGAGGATCAACACCCGCAGTATTTATGCCTAATTCTTGCAAAAACCCTTTTGTGATTTTGTAAACGCCCGATTTTGTGATGTAAAACCGATAAAAATCGCCGCTTGCCAATACAGAATTAGAAAGTGAAGTGAAGTCGGAGGGGGCAGTTGCCAATCGTTTGGTCGAATAAGCAAATTCATAGGTAAGCCCGACTACTTTAAAAAAGTTTTCACCCTGTTTTATAACAGGCGAAAAAGAAAAAACCGCACTAATTTTATCTCTTGCAATCGAATTTTGGAGCGAGCCATTTACTGCCGAAGGAATTCGTTCTTTGTTTAAATTTCCCAACTCAGTCGCCGAAATAGGAACTGTATTAACCGCTGTTATCACTAGACTTCCTTCGTCTATTGGCTTGTCGACGGCAAAACTTGTGGTGTAATGTAAGGTGTTGGTTCCGCTGTCAAAATCTAAAAAAGGGGCGTCAAAAGAAGGTATTTTTAGGAGATAAGTCCCTACCGAAAAGTCATTATTGGCCCGCCAATTGATGCGAATGTCTTTTTTGGTTTGACCCCAACTGAAGGTTCCAAAAATAAGTAGGAATAAGAAAAGTAATTTTTTCATTTGATGAAAACGGAATTTGACAGCAATTATTTTGCCGGGTAAAATTAAATTTTTCTTAGACACACTTCAATATAATATATCGCTAAATTTATCGTTGTAAGATTGTGTTTCGGTTTTCGAATCACATTATACTATTTTTTTTAAAAAAGTTGTTGCAATGTAAAGGTTAATTATTATATTGCGCCACGAAATTTTTACCTACTAAACGTATGAAAGTAAACAAAATTATGGCTTTGAAACTGATACTATCCATGGTATTGGTGTTTGGTTTAACTACAAGTTGTAGTAAACAATCAAGTTCAAAAGGCGCTTCGTCTGCCACAGGATGGAAGGTTAATGACAAAAAAGGTGGGTTTCAATATGCATCCAATTTCAAACGTCAAGAGACAGGCCCTGGTCTTGTGATGGTTGAAGGCGGTACATTTACCATGGGTAAAGTACAAGATGATGTAATGCACGATTGGAACAACACGCCAAATCAACAACACGTTCAGTCTTTCTACATGGATGAGACAGAGGTGACCAATTTGATGTACATGGAGTACTTGGATTGGGTAAAACGTGTGTTTCCACCAGATCAAGAAAATTACAAAACCATTTACGAAGGCGCTTTGCCTGACACCTTGGTTTGGAGAAACCGTCTAGGTTATAACGAAACCATGACAAACAACTACTTGAGACACCCCGCGTATGCAGGTTATCCAGTTGTAGGTGTAAATTGGGTTCAAGCAGTTGAATATAGCAAATGGAGAACCGAGCGTGTAAACGAAAATGTTTTAGAACGCGAAGGCTATTTGAAAAAAGACGCTAAATTATTGGATGTAAAACCAGATGCTGTATTTAGCACAGAAACCTATTTAAATGCTCCTACTCAAACTTATGGAGGAGATGATAAAATTGTATTGAAAGGCAGAAATAATTCTTTGTCAAAACCAACGAGAACAAGAGGGTCTAAAGGCTCACCTGCAACTGAAACGCCAGCGCGCAATGTATATGCACAGCGAACTTCTGGTATCATCTTGCCAGAATATAGATTGCCAACCGAAGCAGAGTGGGAGTATGCTGCTGCTGCTGATGTAGGCCAAAGAGAATACAACATTTACAAAGGTCAAAAGAAATACCCTTGGTCTGGAAGCTATACCCGTTCGGGAAAACGCAAAGTAAAAGGAGATCAATTGGCCAACTTCAAACAAGGAAAAGGAGATTACGGTGGAATTGCCGGATGGTCTGATGATGGTGCTGATATTACTAATGTAGTAAAATCATATCCTCCAAATGATTTTGGTTTGTATGATATGGCGGGTAATGTAGCCGAATGGGTTGCTGACGTTTATCGACCAATTATTGATGACGAAGCAAGTGATTTCAATTACTACAGAGGAAATATCTACGAAAAAAATAAAATTGGCGAAGACGGAAAGGTTGAGCTAGTGACCAAAGAAACTCAAAAGTTTGACACCTTACGTAATGGTAAATTGGTTGCGATTAGTTTCCCTGGTCAAATTGTTCAAGTGCCAGTAGATGATAATGAAACTTACTTGAGACAAAATTTTGACAAAAGCGACCACAGAAATTACCGTGATGGCGACAAACAGTCTACCCGTTATTTCGATTTTGGAACTGCTGATGAAGAATCTGCTGCTTCAAAATTGAAACACAGAATGTACGATTCACCACTTAATAATGTGAAAGCTGACACTTTGGGTAACATGATTAAAAAATATGACAAATCATCCAAAAGAACTTCCTTGATAGACGATAAAGTTCGTGTATACAAAGGTGGATCATGGAGAGACAGAGCCTACTGGTTGGATCCGGGACAACGCAGATATTTCCCTCAAGATATGGCATCTGATTATATTGGATTCCGTTGCGCCATGTCAAGAGTAGGTCCAAAAGCGGACTTTCCAAAAAGACCAAGAAACTAAGCATACAAAAGCCCTTTTATTAGGGCTTTTTTTATAACTATTACGATGACTATAGCCGAAATTCACGGGTTGTTTTTACAGTCTTCTGGAATTGTGATTGATACACGTAAAATCACACCCAACGCCTTCTTTGTGGCTTTGAAAGGAGATCGTTTTGACGCCAATACATTTGCCCAGGAAGCCTTGCAATTGGGCGCTGCCTATGTGTTAATAGACAACCCTGTTTATTATATAGATTCCCGAACTATACTGGTGCAGAACGCGTTGAAATCCCTTCAGGAATTAGCGCATTTTCACCGCGTTTTTTTGGGATTGCCTGTCCTAGCCTTAACCGGAAGTAACGGAAAAACAACTACCAAGGAATTGATTCATGCAGTGCTTTCCATGCAATATACCTGTGGGGCAACAGTAGGAAATTTAAACAACCACATTGGAGTCCCGCTCACCTTGTTGTCATTCACCAAAAGCACTGAGATTGGGATTGTTGAAATGGGCGCCAATCACCAAAAAGAAATAGAATTTTTATGTGAGCTCGCTGCACCCGATTATGGGTATATCACCAATTTTGGCAAAGCGCATTTGGAGGGATTTGGCGGAGTTGAGGGTGTGATAAAAGGAAAAAGTGAACTGTATTCTTATTTATTGGCAAATCACAAAACAGCATTTGTAAACGCCGATGATGCTATTCAACTCGAGAAAACAAAGGCATTTACTAGAGTTACATTTAGTGCTTTAACAGGGTCTTCAGATGTGGTTGTAAATGCTGTATCGGCCAATCCTTTTGTTTCACTATCCTTTCAAGGCGTTTCGATAAATTCACAAATGATCGGATTATATAATTCTTCTAATATTTGCGCAGCAATTGCTATAGGCAACTATTTTAAGGTAAGTAATCCCCACATCAAACAGGCAATAGAATCTTATATTCCAGAAAATAATCGCTCACAGATTCTTATTAAAGGCAGCAATGAAATTATCCTTGACGCCTATAATGCCAATCCAAGCAGCATGGCAGAGGCGGTTGCAAATTTTGCGCAATTGTCACATCCGTCCAAATTTATGATTTTAGGCGACATGTTTGAGTTGGGGGATGAATCCCATACAGAACACCAAGCTATGGTAGATTTAGTTGTGCATTCGGGTATTTCTCTTGCTTATTTCGTAGGGCCTAATTTTTATGCATGCAAACAGGATTCACCCAGCAGTAGATTTTTTGCCACCTATGATGATTTTGAATTATTTTTTAAAAATACAGCCTTTGTCGATTCAATGATTTTGATAAAAGGGTCGAGAGGAATGGCTTTAGAAAGAATAGTTGAATTGTTGTAAATAAGTGTGGTTTTAATTTATTTGGAACTAATTAATTGCATATCCTTCGTTAATTTAAGTTAAAAAAATATATATTTGATAAATTGTACAGCTTAATCTGTGCAATTTATTTTTTATCTTAAATTAACAATTCATGAAAAAGAATAGCTTTTTAGTGTTTTTTCTGCTGCCTTTAGCTTGTCAGGCGCAAGACAAACCCTCCTTAAACACACCCCATGTTGAAACAATAGAAGTTCAGTCAGCTGCGGCTCGAACCAATCAGTCTACTATAGCAGATCCTACTATTCGACAAAAAAATGAACTTCCTATATCGGCAAAGACAAACCCAGAAGTGTTTTTCGTAGAAAAGGAAAAACCAAAAGCAGCGCTCGTAAATACTAAATATAATTCAATTCAAGTAAAATAAAAGGATATGAATTTAAAAAGGTATTTGTTCGTTTTATTTGTTTTTTTACACGTTCTAGGTTTAGAAAAAGCATATGCCCAGCCCAGTAATGACGCCTGTGCAAATGCAATTTTATTGCCTGTAGGAATAGGCAGTTGTAGTTCGCCCCTATACACAAATGTCAATGCTACAACTGTGGGAGATCCTACAACTCCCGCTTGTTGGTTGCCCAATTCTAAAAGTCATACGGTCTGGTTTTATTTTCAAGCAAGCTCTGCCGATGTCGAAATATCAACTAATTTTTCTGGCACATTGGCCAACACCCAAATAGCGGTTTACAGCGGAACTTGTGGAAGTTTTACCCAATTGGCCTGTCAGGAGAATGTAAATACAGCAGCTGGTTTATTGCATACAGATGTAATTTTGCATGGATTGACAGTAGGTAATAACTACTACGTGATGGTAGATGGAAATGGCACACAAACTGGCGATTTTGGAATTTGTGTACAACAAACCAATCCCACTTCTCCCCCTTTGCCCGCACAAGATTGCGAAACCGCACAATTTTTATGTAACATGTCTAACATAGTTGTGCCGGATGGAATTGGCGGTGTAGGGGTCAACCAAACTAACCCAAGTTGTTTTGGAGCGCCAGGAGAACGAGCGGCCTGGTGGTATTCTTTTACTGCATTAACTTCAGGGACGCTTGCATTTACCATCACCCCAAATGCTGTGATGGATTATGATTTTGCTGTTTATAATACTACAGCAAGTTGCCCGGGGACTGAGCTTAGCTGTAACTGGGATCCTTCTACCGGAGCTTTGGGGACGACAGGTTTAGGCTGCGCTGGTTTACAATGTAATCCAACTTTTGCGGTGGTAGCCGGGCAAACCTATTCAATTTTAGTTGATCGTTTCACGGGTACATCATCGTCGGGGTTTACGTTAAATTTTGCAGGAACTACAGCCACTTTTGCCAGTCCTATTCCTGTATTTAGTTCTACATCTGCTTGTCTAGGAACAGCTACCAATTTTACAAATACAACCCTGGGAACTAACACCTACAGCTGGACGTTTGGTGATGGCACAACCTCCAATTTAGCTAATCCTTCGCATACCTATGCCACCGCAGGAACATATCAAGCTACCTTATTGGTTACTTCGGTTCCGGGAGGATGTCAAAATTCAGTAACTCATCCAGTTGTAGTTTCTCCAATTCCGGTAGTCGAGGCAGGAACTGCCGCCTCTATTTGTGCAGGCTCTTGTGTTACGTTATCCGGATCTACCACTGCAACTGGATATGTTGGACCCACCTCATTTACAAATTCTACCACCTATGCAATACCCGATGGCAGTACAATAGGGGTAAATGCTCCTATTGTTGTTTCTGGGATTTCACCGGCAGCAATTACTGCAACCTCAATTCAATCGGTTTGTATAAATATAAATCATACCTGGGATTCTGATTTGGATATTTTTTTAAAATGTCCCGATGGTACCCTGTTGGAGTTGTCTACCGATAATGGAAGTATTGATGCCAATTATACGAATACCTGTTTTTCTCCAACTGCAGGAACATCTATTACTGCAGGAATTGCACCTTTTACAGGAACCTATTTGCCGGAGCAGTTGTTTTCAGCCTTAAATGGGTGTACGGCAAATGGCACATGGAATTTGTTTGTTCAAGATGATTCAGGATTAGATACGGGTTCAATTGTAAATTGGTCAATTACGTTCAATAATACAATACCTCCTTTCACCTGGTCGCCCACAACGGCTATGACCAATAGTACCACATTGACGCCCTCTGTTTGCCCAACCACCACCACGACCTATACCTTAACAGCCAATGGGGCGGGGGGATGTTTGGCAACAGACCAAGTAACCGTTGCTGTTGTCGCTCAGCCCAATGCAGGAATTGATGGATCGACTACAATTTGTAATACGGATACCACTCCAATAAATTTATTCACCTTAATCTCTGGTGAGCAAACAGGAGGAATTTGGACAAGAACAAATGGAACTGGTGGAACTTTAAATGGTTCAACAGGTATTTTTACTCCTGCTATTGGAACAGCAAACAGCACATTTGTTTATACCGTATCTGGAACAAGTCCTTGTTTGCCCGACACGAGTACAGTAACTCTCAACGTGACTGTTGGAACTCCACCAACCTATACGGCATCAGCTGTAAATTGCAGCCCGGGCTCTGTAACATTTTCAGGAATTTCTACCGGAGCAACTTTTAATTGGGTGAGTGGACCTGTAGGCTATACTTTTACTACTCCAACAACGGCCAACCTTTCTAATTTGCCCCAAGGAACTTTTTGTGTTAACATTACAAACCCTGGGTCTCCCGGTGGTCTTGTGAATACAACCTTGTTTGCAGAAACATTTGAGTCAGGAACTTCAAATTGGACAATTGATAACTCTAACGGACCAAATCGATTTATTGTTAATAATGTATATCCAGGCGGCAGTTGCGTAACAGGCACTGGAACATTTACTGTTGCGGCAGTACCCAACCAACCTGCAGCCGTAACGGCAGGTCCAAATTCTAATTATTTACACATTTCAGCAACCACAACTACTGGTGCAACATGTGGAGCGGGGTCTTCGGCTCCTTTCCCTCCTTTGAATGCAAATTTTGACAGCCAAATATCCAATCAAAAAGCTACCCTTAATACGGTAATAAATACAACGGGTAAATCGAATGTTGTATTTAGTTTTTATTGGTTGGCACAAGGAGAAACAAATGGAAATGGCGCAAATGATTTTGGTGTAATCGAATACAGCATCAACGGAGGCGTTGCATGGATACAAGCCGGCGTAGTGTTAAGAAGACAAACAACTTGGCTGGCCGATTCAAGAACAGATCCATCTTGGAGTAATCAAGCAGATTTGCGTTTTAGAATTCGTTGGGAAAATGACAATGCTTCAAGTGTAGATCCGCCGTTGGCTATCGATCAAATTACAATTACCGCTGATGCAAATCTTCCAGCAGGTTGTGCCACCACAGTGCAAGAATGTTATGTTGTAAATTCAGCGCATACGATTGCATTGACCTCTGCAGCTTCTACCGAATCGCAGTCTATCTGTGTGAGTACAGCCCTTAGTCCAATTACCTATACGTTGGGTGGAGGAGCAACCGGCGCGAATGTAACGGGCTTGCCAACAGGAGTAACCGCAACAGTTGCTGGCACTACCTTGACCATCTCGGGAACTCCAACTACTACAACAGGTTCTCCATTCACGTATGCCATCACCACCACAGGAAATAGCTGTACAGCAGCCACCGATGGCGGCACAATCACGATCAACCCGATCCACACGATAGCATTAACCTCTGCAGCTTCTACCGAAACGCAGTCTATCTGTGTGAGTACAGCCCTTAGTCCAATTACCTATACCTTGGGTGGAGGAGCAACGGGCGCGAACGTAACGGGCTTACCAACAGGAGTCACCGCTACAGTTGCTGGCACTACCTTGACCATATCGGGAACGCCAACAACCACCACAGGTTCTCCGTTTACTTA
>CANKLE010000021.1 GCA_947483075.1 Flavobacteriaceae bacterium
ATAATGAAAAATTAATAATTGGGGGATTATACTAAGAACAGCTGATAAGTGGGGAGTTGGAAGTTGGAAGTGGGGAGTTTTGCGAAGTAAACTAAGAGCTGCTGAAAGCTATCGGCTAACTGCTCAGAATCTCAAGCTTAGTGTAAAAGAATAATTTATTTAACTCAGTATTGCAAGAAATAAAAAATTACGACGTCTATATCTAGGAACAAAATATAGAAAACATGGGAAATAAAATTATCATCGCACTTTTTTTAGTAATTACTCCAATTTTGTATGCGCAATACAATACGATTCCAGTTCCAGAAGCCTTATATGGAACTACATTCAATTTAAATATACATGAATCTGTAAAGCAAATAAAAGCGTCAGGAAACCAAACCGTGACAGGCTCAATAAATAACGAATCTTTTTGGGGCCCAACATTGATTGTCAATAAAGGGGATGAAGTGCACATGAATGTAACGAATAATTTGAACGAATCAACCACATTACATTGGCATGGAATGCATTTACCCGCCGTAATGGATGGTGGCCCACACCAAGTAATTCCCGCAGGGTCACTATGGCAACCGTATTGGAATGTCACTAATAATGCAGCAACCTACTGGTATCATCCACATTTACACTCAACTACAGAAGCACAAATATCAAAAGGTGTTGGGGGTTTAATAATTGTGAAAGATGCAGCAGAAGGAGCACTTCTGTTACCAAGGACTTATGGGACTGATGATATACCGTTGATCTTAACAAGTAGAAATTTTACCGCAGCTAACCAATTTTCAGTAGGAAGAGCTTATGGAGATTTCATGCTTACCAACGGAGTGTTGAATGGACAAATCACACTCCCAAAACAAGTAGTTCGATTAAGAATTTTGAATGCTGAACTAGAAAGAGGTTATAATTTGGGATTTAGTGACAATAGAATTTTTTATGTTATTGGCAACGATGGGGGCTTGTTAAATTCTCCCGTTGCAGTAACAAGATTGCCTGTACATGTGGGGGAACGTTACGAAATACTGGTTAATTTAACATCTGATGCCGTTGGCGGAACAGTAGATTTGAAAGCCTACAATTCAAGTCAAGCATTTGGCTTTCCTGGAGGTGAACCTGCTACGGCTGGAAATTTTGGAAGTTTATTAAATAACGTCACGTTTAATGTGCTGAGAATTAATGTTGGGCCAACTACAACTAATTCACAATCAATTACTACAATACCAACTACACTAGTTAATAATACTTATTTAACGGCGGCAGATGCAACTGTAAATCAATCGCTCACTATTACAGGTGGAGCTGCGGGCAGTGCTTTTACATTTGACAATACACCTTATGTAGAAACTACAATTAACAAAACACTTACAGTTGATACAACTCAAAAATGGACAATTACAAACACGCAAATTTTTGGTCATTCATTTCATATACACGATGTACAGTTTAAAATAATATCTAGAAGCACAGGTGCGGTTGGTGCCTACGAATCGGGTTGGAAAGATTCTTTTTTCATTGCGATAAATGAAACAGTATCTTTTGTTTGCAAGTTTAAAGATTATGCCGATTCAATTCATCCGTTTATGTACCATTGTCATTTTGCGCAACATGAAGACACCGGCACTATGGGTCAATTTGTAGTTACCGGAACTCCATTAGCAACAGAGACTATAACGAGTTCTACAAAATTTAAGTTATATCCAAATCCAACCAATGATAAGTTATTTGTAAGTTTAAATGATGCTTCAACAGAAATTTACTATATCACAATTACAACAATTGAGGGCAGAACTGTAATGATGTTGCCTCAACCTGAGTGGCAAAACGGAATTGATGTTTCTACTTTATCCTCTGGAACTTATGTTTTACAGCTTATGGATAAAAAAACTAAAAGAGTTACAACTAGAAAATTCATAAAATCATAAAAAATGATAAAGAGCAGATTTTTTACAGCAGTATCCATTTTGATATTTGCTTTTCTTTTTGTGTCCTTTTCATTCCCAAATGAAACTGAAATTCAAATTAAGAACTTCAGATTAAAAAATGTAGATAACAAATGGATATCTCTTAGTCAGTTCAAGGATGCTCATGGATTTGTTATCGTTTTTACATGTAATAAATGTCCGATGGCCAAATTATATATAAAACGATTAAATAAAATTAATGATCAATACAAAAAACGGGGTGTTTATTTGCTGGCAATTAATGCAATGGACACCTTAGTGTATGCCGAAGAATCATTTAAATTAATGCAAAAAAAAGCTAAAAACGAAAAAATGACGGTGCCGTATTTGCAAGATAAAAAACAATCAGTGGCAAAACAGTTTAAGGCAACCTACACCCCTCAGGCATTTATCATATGGAAAAATAAAAACAATAAATTTGGGATAAAATATCAGGGTGCCATTGATGACAATGCTTCTGAGCCAGATAAAGCCACTAATTTATTGACCAACACAATTGACGAATTACTGATGGGCAAACCAGTCACCCATTCTAAAACAGAGTCATTTGGGTGTAGAATATTCTACAGAGGCGAAAAACAAATACACTAATTTATAAAGTGTAATATAGAAATAAGATAATGTGTAGAATGAAATTACCACATTACATTTTTTATAGGAAAATACATTGTAAAGCATTCTATGAGCAGCTTAAGTTGTTAGTTATTTGCCACGAATGCAGGATTTGATTAACGAGTGTTGATTGTTGTCCCGAAGCTTCGGGATGAATTAACATGTAAACTAAGAAACACTGTAAACTTTTAATCGTTAACTAACAACTAATAAACACACCCCCAGCCCCTCTCGAGAGAGGAGTTTTGCGAAGTATACTTAGAACAAAGTAGTTTCTACTCCACACACTAACAGAGAACCGATAACTCACAACCGATAACGCCATAAAACAAAAAAGCCCCTAATTTTCATTAGAGGCTTCTGTACTCAGAGCGGGACTTGAACCCGCACGAACATTGCTGTTCACTGGATTTTAAGTCCAGCGTGTCTACCAATTTCACCATCCGAGCGGATATTGGAGCGAAAAACGGGGCTCGAACCCGCGACCTCGACCTTGGCAAGGTCGCGCTCTACCAACTGAGCTATTTTCGCATGACTTGTGTAAAAGAACGTCGCTATCTGTTTGTAATAGCGGAGGCAAATTTAATACTTTAATTCAAAGTTGCAAGCCTTTTCCTAAAAAATAAAACGGCATTTTTTTAATCGATTGACAGCCTATTTGTTAGTGCAAACTACTACTATTTTTTAGTGAGCATGCGCTTAATTTCGTTGAGCTTCATGAGTGCTTCTATGGGCGTTAGGCTGTCCAAATCGAGCGATAATAATTCTTCTTTGATCTCCTCGAGCAAGGGATCGTCGAGCGTAAAGAAACTCATTTGCATATCGGTTTTATCGGGCGCTAGGCCTTGGAGTTCGGCACCCGAATGGTTTTTCTCCAGTTTCTTCAACAACTTTTGGGCTTTGAGTAATACGGTTTGTGGTATTCCGGCCATTTTGGCTACGTGTATTCCAAAGCTGTGTGCGCTGCCACCGGGAACCAATTTGCGCAAAAACAACACATTGTCTTTGAGTTCCTTGACTGACACGTTGAAGTTTTTGATGCGCGGCAACAAGGCGCTCATTTCATTGAGTTCGTGGTAATGTGTGGCAAATAAGGTTTTGGGTTTGGCCGGATGTTCGTGCAAGTATTCGGCTATTGCCCAGGCAATCGAAATGCCGTCATAGGTGCTGGTTCCGCGGCCAATTTCGTCGAGCAAAACCAAACTGCGGGCCGAAATGTTGTTCAAAATCGAGGCGGTCTCGTTCATCTCTACCATAAAGGTCGATTCGCCCATCGAGATGTTGTCGGAGGCGCCCACGCGGGTAAATAATTTGTCAACTACACCCATGTTTACTTCATCGGCAGGCACAAAACTGCCCATTTGCGCCAGCAGTACAATCAAGGCGGTTTGTCTCAAAATAGCCGATTTACCCGACATATTGGGTCCGGTAATCATGATGAGTTGCTGGGTTTGGTCGTCGAGATATACATCGTTGGCAATGTAGGGCGTGCCTACGGGCAATTGATTTTCGATTACCGGGTGACGCCCGTTTTTAATATTTAAAGAAAGCCCTTCATGCAATTCCGGACGCACGTATTTTTTGTCGAGGGCCAATTGGGCAAATGAAACCAAGCAATCCAATTGGGCTACTACTGCCGCATTTTGCTGTATTTGTTGGATGTAACCCGAAGTCCAATTCACCAATTCGTCAAAGAGGGCGATCTCCAATTGGTATATTTTTTCTTCAGCACCCAGGATTTTATTTTCGTATTCTTTGAGTTCTTCGGTAATGTATCGCTCGGCATTGACCAAGGTTTGCTTGCGAATCCAGGTTTCGGGCACCTTGTCTTTGTGGGTGTTACGCACTTCAATATAATACCCAAACACCGAGTTAAAGGCTATTTTTAACGAGCCAATTCCGGTGCTGGCTGATTCCCGTTGCTCAATTTGTTCTAAGTAATCTTTGCCCGAAGTCGAGATGGCGCGCAAATCGTCCAATTCGGAGTTTACTCCTGTTGCAATCGCATTTCCTTTGGCTACGGCCACAGGTGCATTGGGATGAATGGTGCTTCTTATTTTTTCGCGCAGTAATTCGCAGGAATGTATGCGTTCGCCCAATTCTTTTACAGCTTTTTGCTTGCTTTGGTTGGCCTGAGTTTTTATCGGAATCAACGCGTCGAGCGAGTCGGTGAGGGTGAGTAATTCTTTGGGAGAAATTTTTCCGGTGGCTATTTTTGAGACCAAGCGTTCTAAATCGGAAACCAATTTAATCTGTTGCTGAAAGGCTTGTTGTACCTCCAAATTTTCTACCAAATACTCCACCACCTCGTGTCGTTCGCGAATGGCAGTCAATTCTTTGAGTGGCAAGGCCAACCAGCGTTTCAACAAACGGCCTCCCATGGGTGAGAGGGTTTTGTCAATCACATCGAGCAGGGTGACGGCATTGGGGTTATAGCTGTGGTACAACTCTAGGTTGCGCAGGGTAAAGCGGTCCATCCAGACATAGGCGTCTTCGGCGATGCGTTGAATGGAGTTGATGTGTTGCAGTTTATTGTGTTGGGTTTCGGATAGATAATACAAAATGGCTCCAGCCGCTATAATCCCTTCGGTAAGTGCTTCTATGCCAAAACCTTTGAGCGAATTGGTTTCGAAATGTTGTTGCAGGCGTTCGGTGCCATAGGTTTCTTGATACACCCAATCTTCTAAATAGAAGTGGTGGTACTGCGTGCCAAACTGATCTTTGAAGGCGTTTTTAAAGGCTTTGGGCACCAATACTTCGCTGGGATTAAAGTTTTGCAACAGCTTGTCAATGTATTCTTCGTTGCCTTGGGCTGTTAGAAATTCACCAGTTGAAATATCCAGAAAGGCAATGCCCAGTATTTTTTTACCAAAACTCACCGAAGCCAAAAAATTATTCGATTTAGAGAGCAGCACCTCGTCGTTGAGCGAAACCCCGGGCGTTACGAGTTCGGTTACGCCACGTTTCACAATCGTTTTGGTGGTTTTGGGGTCTTCCAATTGGTCGCAAATAGCCACGCGCAAACCAGCTTTTACCAGCTTGGGTAAATAGGTATTTAAGGAGTGATGCGGAAATCCGGCCAGCGCCGTTTCGGTCTCGGAGCCCGCGCCACGTTTGGTGAGTACGATGCCCAAAATCTTCGAAGCGCGCACGGCATCTTCGCCAAAGGTTTCATAAAAATCACCTACACGAAACAACAAACAAGCATCCGGATACTTCCGTTTGATTTCGTTGTATTGTTTCATCAAGGGGGTTTCTTTTATTTCTTTTTCTTTGGCAGCCAATACAGGTAGGTGATTTAATTCAACATGAGCAAGCGAATTTAGAAATTTTAATGACAGCTGAGGTGTCTAATTTTAAAATAAATTTAAGAAAGATTTAAGTTCTTGTTTTATATTTTTAATTAGATTTGTCGAACAATTTTAAATAATTAAGACATGAAAAAAATAATTTTAGTTGCAGTAATGACCGTGTTTGGACTAATGACATCTAATGCACAAGCAAAAAAAGTAGCTGCTGTAAAAGTAGAAGGTGCAGGAATGGTTTTTGAATCAGAAACGATTGACTACGGAACAGTTCCTCACAATGCTGACGGAAAAAGAGAATTTGTATTCACCAACAACGGAAACAAACCTTTGATCATTACTAATGCACAAGGATCTTGTGGCTGTACAGTACCTACTTTCCCTAAAGAGCCTATTGCTCCAGGAGCAAAAGCAGTTATTGGTGTAAAATATGCTACAGATAGAGTTGGTGCATTTACTAAAACAGTAACCTTAACTTCTAATGCAGTTGGTCAAGAAACAAAAACATTGACTATCAAAGGAACTGTTGAACCAGATCCAGCGCCAAAAGGATAATACTATTTCATTCCTATAAAAAAAGCTTCCTAGTTGTTAGGGAGCTTTTTTTATACCAATAGCTTGCTTATGCGCAAATTAGAAAACAACGAATTGCCACGTAAATCAGTAGCCGATTTCAAATCAGCTGCCAAAACACCGCTTATTTTAATTCTCGATGATGTGCGCAGTTTGCACAACATTGGTTCGGTATTTCGTACCGCCGATGCTTTTTTGATCGAGAAAATTTACCTCTGTGGCATTACAGCCATTCCTCCCCATAAAGAAATTCACAAAACGGCCTTGGGCGCTACCGAAACTGTGGCTTGGGAATACGCGGCCAATGTGCTCGACGTGATTCAAAATTTGCAAGCGCAAGCCGTGGCAGTTTATGCAATAGAACAAGTAGAAGGCGCCGTGTTTTTGCAGGATTTTGACGTTGAAGAAAATCAAAAATACGCCCTGGTTTTTGGCAATGAAGTTTTTGGCGTAAATCAAACGGCGGTTTCGCTTTGCGATGGGTGTATTGAAATTCCGCAATTGGGCACCAAACATTCGTTGAATATCTCAGTGAGTACGGGAATTGTGATTTGGGATTTGTTTACCAAGTTACGTCCCAACAAAATCTAAGCAACGCGAACTAACTTCTCTCGAATTTTTTCTAAAATATACAGATAGTCTTCTTGATTTTGCACAAAATCGCGGTCGGAAACGTCAATGAGTAAGACGTTGAGGTCGGTCTGTGATTTGATGTAATCCAAGTACCCCTGGTTGATTTTGTCTAAGTATTCGGCGGCAATTTCTTGCTCGTACTCGCGCCCTCTTTTTTTGATGTTGGCCAATAATCGATCGGTATTTTGGTACAAATAAATATACAAATCGGGCTTAGGCATTTCCTTGTAAATAATCTCAAACAACTTTCTATACAGGCGGTACTCGTCGTCGGTGAGGGTAACCTTGGCGAAAATGAGTGATTTAAAGATGTGGTAATCGGCTACAATAAAATCCTTAAACAAATCAAATTGGGCCAAATCATCGGCGATTTGTTGGTACCGATCGGCCAAAAATGACATCTCGAGCGGGAAAGCATAGCGGTTTTGATCTTCGTAAAATTTAGGCAAAAACGGATTGTCAGCAAAACGCTCCAGTACTGTTTTCGCATTAAAATCATCGGCAATTTTGAGGGCCAAAGTAGTTTTACCGGCGCCAATATTTCCTTCTATGGCAATGTAATTGTATTGTTCTAGTGGAATCGATTTAAGTGGAGCAGTCAATTTTTGTACCAACACACAGTTGCTCTTGTCTTCGGCAGCCTGAAGTAAATCGGGCAGGTGTTTTTGTAAAATGGGGTGTCGCCAATCCAATTGTAAATCGCGCATGGGCAACAACACAAACAAGCGATCCTGCATGAGCGGATGAGGTACTTGCAAGTTGGTGGTACTAATGATTTCTTCGTTATATGCAATCACATCAATATCAATGATGCGCGCTTCATAGCCGGGTTTGCTATGGGTACGGCCCATTTCTATCTCAATGCCCTGGCAAGCTTCGAGTAGCAGCTTGGCCTCTTTTTGGCTGTGAATAACTAAGGCACAATTGTAAAAAGGGGTGCTCTCAAATCCCCAGGAAGGCGTTTCATAAAGCGCCGATACTTTCACTACTGTTCCCGCTTTGGCATGCAGTAAGGCAATGGCTGTTTCTACGTTTTGTAGACGATTGCCCAAGTTGGTTCCCAGAGATAATACAACAGTGTTTTGTGCGTTCATATTAACCACAAATTAACTAAAAGAATTTTAGAATAGAAGTATATTTGTGGCCAGTGTTGATAAATTTATTTTGATTTATTTGCACTATTTAATTCCTTATAATTTAGTTGTTTATGAAGTTTTTAAGTCAAGTTGCGGCGACCCTAGTGGGTATTTTTATGTTTAGTGTGTTGGCCTTTTTTGGCCTATTGATTGTGGGGGCGGTTATTGGAAGCAGTTCCCATGATACAGAAGTAAAACCCAATTCGGTGATCGAATTAGATTTGTCGACGGTGACGGTAGATTATGCCGGAAAATTCGATTACGAAGATTTTGACTACTACGAAGCCAATCACGACGGACTAGCCGATGTGCTTGCGGCCATTCACGCGGCCAAAAATGATGTAAACATCAAAGGAATTTCGATTTTAAATGATAATTCAAACTTAGGTATGGCGCAATACAAAGCCTTGCGAGCTGCTTTGCAAGATTTTACGCGTTCGGGCAAATTTGTCATGGCCTATGCCAATTCGTTGAGCCAAAAAGAATATTATTTGAATTCGGCCGCACAAGAAGTCTACTTAAATCCCCTGGGCGATTTTGAATTCAAGGGCATGTCTACCGAGCTCTTGTTTTTTAAAGATTTTCAGGCCCAATACGGCATCAAGATGGAGGTAATTCGTCACGGCAAATACAAAAGTGCAGTTGAACCTTTTTTAGAAAATAAAATGAGTCCAGCCAATCGTTTACAAACCGAAGCTTTGTTGCATTCGGTATGGGATGCGGTTGTGGCTGATATTGCGCAAAGCCGTAAAATCTCTGTGGCAAAACTCAACGAAATTGCCCAAAATTTACAAGCCCAAACACCCGAAAATGCTAAAGCCTTGCATTTGATAGACCAGGTGGCTTATGAAGACCAATACCATGCCGCCATCAAGAAAAAATTGGGTATTGCTGCGGGCGAAGAATACACGGCTATTCCAGTATTGGATTACGCCGAAACGAATGCGACAACTGCATCCGATTATACCGCCAAATCTAAGATTGCCATCGTGTATGCACAAGGAGAAATTGGACGAGGAGAAGGAGATGTAAACACGGTGGGTGAAGGATCAATGCGAAGAGCACTTCAAGAAGCGCGCGATGATCAGGCAATTAAAGCCATCGTACTTCGAGTAGATTCTCCGGGCGGGGATGCCTTGACCTCTGAACTCATTTGGCGCGAAATAGAATTAACCAAAAAAATAAAACCAGTTATTGTTTCTATGGGCAATTATGCGGCATCGGGCGGGTATTATATTTCCTGTAATGCCGATCGTATTTTTGCCGAAAACTCCACCATTACCGGCTCTATTGGGGTGTTTGGGTTGTTGCCTAACTTTAGTGGCTTAACCAACAAAATGGGCATCCATACCGAGCAGGTTTCTACCCACCAAAATGCTGCCGAATACAGTGTGTTTCAGCCCCTAACGCCAGCCTATGCGGCGCAAGCACAAAAAGGCGTAGAACGCGTATATAATGCCTTTTTATCAAGAGTAGCCGCAGGGCGTAAAATGAGCACAGCGCAAGTTGATTCTCTGGCACAAGGACGGGTATGGTCGGGTGCCGATGCCAAAAAACAGGGGCTTGTTGATGAAATAGGCGGATTGAATGCAGCCCTGGCTTATGCTGCAAAAATTACCAAAACCAAGGAGTACCGAACTCAAAATTTCCCCGAATACAAACGCGACTTCAAGGCCTTGTTGGGTCAGTTGGGGTTGCCGTTTTTAAGCAGCAAAGAAACCTTACTGCAAGAACAATTGGGGCCTGAAAATTACCAAGTAATTCAACAACTCCGAAAAGTTCAAGCGCACAAGGGCATTCAAGCTGTGTTGCCTTTTGACATTCAATTTCATTAATAGAATCCAATTATATGACTACTAAAACGAAAAAAATCCTTAAAATCAGCGCTGGAGTTCTCGGCGGATTATTGATCTTGTTGCTCACGATTCCTTTTTTATTCAAGGATCAAATTCAGGCGCGTGTCACCCAAGCCATCAACGAAAACATCAACGCTACGGTTTCGTTTCAAGACGTTTCCTTGAGTTTGTTGCGCAATTTCCCCAATGCGACGGTCACCATTTCTGATTTAACAATCATCAACAAAGCACCATTTGCAGGCGACACCTTGTTGTCGGTAAAACAAGTGGGACTCAAGATGGCCATTACCGAATTGTTTAAAAGCAAAGAAAGTCCGCTGGCTATTCAATCTATTTTTGCCGATTCTAGCAAATTGAATTTGATCATAAACAAAGAGGGCATAGGCAATTACGACATCGCCCTCAAAAAACCGGCAGGCGAACCCGAAAAACCGAGTCAACTCGCCTTAAAAATAAAGAGTTACCGCTTGCAAAATTGCAGGCTTTCCTTTTGGGATCAAGCCTCCGACAATAAAATACTGCTCGATAACTTGGATCATACAGGTACCGGCGATTTCACCGCTTCTAAGCTTGATCTAACGACAGAATCGGCTACGAAAGTGTCGATGTTTATAGGAAAAACAAATTTCATGAATCAGGTGGAATTCAAATGGGAGGCAGTTTTGGGCATTGATTTGGCAACCAACACCTATACGTTTAAACAAAATAAGGCCTTCATCAATCAGCTGCCGCTCACTTTTGATGGGTCAATTGCACTCAAACCGGAAGGCCAAATCTACGACCTTACTTTTCAAACGCCCACCTCCAGTTTTCAGAATTTCTTGGGATTGATCCCTGCCGCCTATGCCCAATCGCTAGAAGGCGTTACCACTACGGGAGATTTTAGCGTAAAAGGATTTGCCAAAGGCCTGTTGTCAGACAATAGTATTCCGGCTTTTTCTGTGGCCATGTCCTCGAAAAACGCTTCGTTTCAGTACCCCAAGTTGCCCAAAAAAGTAAAAAATATTTTTATCGATGCCCAGGTGGCCAACACCACTGGCCAAACAAAAGACACCTATGTTCAGGTAAATGCATTTGGGTTTCAGATTGATCAAGATGTGTTTAAAGCAACGGCGCACATCAGTAACTTGACTGATAATCCTGCAGTAACGGCCAACATAAATGGAAAACTAAATTTGTCCAATTTCGCCCAAGCCTATCCGGTAAAAACTACGATGCCGTTGTCGGGTATGTTGCAAGTGGCGCTCTCTACAGCCTTTGACAAACAAGCAGTAGACAGCAACAGTTACGAAAAAATGAAAAACTCGGGTTCGGTGATTCTCACCGGTTTCAATTATGCCGATGCTACCAAAAAAGTGACGCACATCAACAAAGCCCAGTTGCAGTTTAACAACACGGCCATTCAACTCAACCAATTGTCGTTAACTTCGGGAAAATCAGACGTACAATTGCAAGGCGTCTTGACAAATTTTTACGGGTATTTATTGAAAAATGAGGTACTCAAAGGTAATTTTCAGTTGCAATCTAAACAGTTGTATGTGGCCGATTTTATGAGTACAGAAACCGCGACTCCCGAATCAAACAAACCTATTGCGTTAAAAATACCGGCAACATTAGATTGTTCACTTACTGCACAAGTAGGGCAGGTGTATTATGACAATTTGGTTTTAAGCAATGTAACCGGTAAAGCCATCATTCACGACCAAGCCATCGCATTAGATCAGCTAAAAGCCCAGTTGTTTCAAGGCACGCTAACGGCAGATGGATCGGTATCAACCAAAGCAAAAACCCCGTCCTTTGGAATGCAGTTGGGAATGCAGCAAATGAATATTACGCAATTGTTTACCCAGTTGCCGATGTTGCAAAAAATGGCTCCCATTGCCAAAGTGATTTCGGGTCAATTCACTAGCAACATTCAAGTGGCAGGAAACTTAGATGCGGTGGCTCTTACGCCAGATTTAAAGACTATAAGCGGAGATTTACTGGGGTCGTTGAGCAACACTAAAATCACGGCAGAAAACGCTCCGTTGTTGAAAAAATTAGACGAACAATTGCCATTCCTGGACGTCAACAAATTAAATTTGAATGACATCAAATTGAGTATGCAATTCAAGAATGGACAGGTGGCTGTAAAACCGTTTACCATGCATTACCAAGATATTGCGGTAACGATAGCCGGAAACCATGGTTTTGACCAAAGCATGAATTATGCTTTAAATTTTGATGTGCCGGCCAAATATGTAGCCAAGGAATTGAATGGAATTTTGGGAAAAACCTCTGCCGCCGAATTGGCCAAATTGGATAACATTCCACTCACGGCAGTAGTAACAGGAACGTTCAAAACGCCCAAAATCAAAGCCGATACGCGCGCCATGTTGGTAAATTTAACGGGTCAATTGGCCAAAGGTCAAAAAGATAAGTTGGTAAACCAGGGGTTGAATGCCTTGCAAGGTTTATTGGGAAATAAAAAGGATTCCACCAAAACTAAAATTAACACCAACGACTTGAAAGAAAAAGCAGGAAAATTATTGAATGGGTTGTTCGGCAAATAAACCAAACAGTAGAAAATATTAAGCATAAAAAAAGCCACGAAATTCGTGGCTTAATTTTTTCTGTTCAGCTAATTATTTAGCAGCAGGAGCTTCAGCAGCAGGAGCAGCTTCAGCAGCAGGAGCAGCAACAGCAGCAGAATCAGCTACAACAGCAGCAGAATCAACAGCAGGAGCTTCAACAGCAGTTGAATCAACAGCTACTTCTTCAGCAGGAGCTTCAGCTTTTTTACAAGATACTGCAGTTAATACAGCGATAACAGCTAAACTTAAAAATACTTTTTTCATCTTTTTAGTTATAAAAGGTTAATTATTAATTCGAGGCAAAGATATAATTTTTTTGATTGGTTACTTTTTTTTTCAAAAAAATTTCAAAAAAAATATCAGTTGCAACATCATTTCTATTTACAACAACCGTGCCAAAGAATATTCATCTCGTTTAATTGTTGTAAAATCAATAAAAATTTAATTTTAACAAGAAATATACAATGATTATGAATATTTGTCAATTATTATTTTTTCTTTTTCTGTTTTGGATGAACAATCTTTAATTCGTCAATTAGGTTTTTTGCGCCAGCATACTTGTCCATGATGAACAAAACATACCGAATATCAACCATTACGTTTCTGCAGATGGCTGGGTCGTAATACAAATCACTCATGGTGCCTTCCCAAACGCGGTCAAAATTTAGGCCAATTAAATTGCCATACGCATCGAGTGCAGGACTTCCAGAATTTCCTCCGGTGGTGTGGTTGGTGCCAATAAAACAAACGGGCATTCCCCCTTTTTCGGCATAAGGACCGTAATCTTTGGTTTGGTACAAGTCAATCAGTTTTTTCGGCACATCAAATTCGTAATCGCCCGGAATGTATTTTTCCAACACCCCATCCAAATAAGTTTTGGATTTGTAGGTGGTGGCATCTTTAGGATCATAGCCTTTTACTTTCCCGTAGGTTACCCGCAAAGTACTGTTGGCGTCTGGAAAAAATCGGGCGCCTTTGTTGAGCTCCAATTGGGCTTTCATGTAGGTGCGTTGCAAGGCCGAAATTTTTAAAGCCAGTTCCTCGTATTTGGGCGCCACTTCTTTTACATACACATCGGCCATCGCTTTAAGGGTTTGGTAGGCCGGATCTTGATTAAGTTTGGCCAAAACCGATTGCGTATCACCCGACAGCAAATCTTGCACTCCGGCATACGAAGTCAATTTGCTGTTTTGGTAAATGGATTGTGTCAAGGCGGGCACTGAGGCCTGTTGCAAAGGCACGGGTACAAATTGTTTGGGCGATTTGGTTGTATACAAGCCCATCAATTGTTCAAACACTTTTTCGTCTACCGCGGCATTAAAATCTTTGTAGAAATCGGGAAGGCCTTTGATTAAATTGGCTTTGCGTTCGGCAAAGGCTTGTTCTCCCTTGGTTTCTAACAATTGTGTGAGCTGGTACATTTTGTAAGAAACTTGCAAGAGTTCGGTGTTGCGCAGCACGATTTCATTAAAATAATCCCGACTCAACGCAAAAGGCGCAATGGCTTGGTAGTTGGTTTTGAAATCGGCCAACAAATTGCCATACTCGGCTTGTTTCCCTGCTTTACTTACTTTTTCTTGAAAGGCAACTTCTTGTTTTTGTTTGGCCGCTACCGCATTTGATTTTTTAAGTCCCATACTCTCGCCAATCCATTTTTTCCAATAATTGGCAATGCTGGCATACTTGGAAGC
>CANKLE010000022.1 GCA_947483075.1 Flavobacteriaceae bacterium
TCGGGCTCATATCCGCCGCGGCGGACACAGGTTCTGGATTTGTCCACGACAAAACAGCAATGAGTGGCTTTTTATTTATGTTTTTTGCACTCGGGCTCATATCCGCCGCGGCGGACACAGGTTTAGGTTTTGTTCCCGATTAGTTAAAAAAATTCAATTGAATGGCTTTTGTATTTACAGATTGCATTTTATAAATTTTGTATTGGGCTCATATCCGCCGCGGCGGACACAGGTTTAGGTTTTGTTCCCAATTAGTTAAAAAAAAAATTAATTGAATGGCTTTTGTATTTACAGATTGCATTTTATAAATTTTGTATCGGGCTCATATCCGCCGCGGCGGACACAGGTTTAGGTTTTGTTCCCGAGTAGGCCAAAAAGAGTATCATTAATTAAATGGATTTTGTCTGATATGGACGAATTTGTTGTTTACATATTGTTTTCAAAGAGGTTCAATAAAACGTATGTAGGTTTTACATCCAATCTCATCGAACGTTTTAAATCGCATAATTATTTGAGTAAAACTGGGTTTACAATTAAATTTAGACCATGGGAAGTAATTTATGTTGAATTTTTCGGATATAAATCGGAAGCATTATTAAAAGAAAAGTATTTTAAAACAGGGAAAGGCCGAGAGAAAATAAAAGAATTAATTAATACTAAATAACGAACGGGCTCATATCCGCCGCGGCGGACACAGGTTCTGGATTTGTTTGCGGCAAAACAGCAATGAGTGGCTTTTTTGTTAAATAGAGATGAACTATACCATGGAACACAAATCAGGTTTTGTAAATATTATTGGCAATCCCAACGTAGGCAAGTCTACTTTGATGAATGCCTTTATTGGTGAGCGCTTATCGATTATCACTTCTAAGGCGCAAACTACCCGTCACCGTATTTTGGGGTTTGTGAATGGTGATGATTTTCAAGTCATTTTTTCTGATACCCCAGGAATCATTAAGCCGGCTTATGAAATGCAGGCCTCGATGATGAATTTCGTGAAATCGGCGTTTGAAGATGCTGACATCTTGATTTACATGGTGGAGATTGGCGAGCAAGAACTCAAAGACGAAGCGTTTTTCAATAAAATTATCCACGCCAAGATTCCGGTCTTGTTGTTGCTGAATAAAATTGACAATTCCAACCAAGAGCAACTCGAAGAACAAGTCGCTTTTTGGCAAGCCAAAGTGCCCAATGCCGAGCTGTTCCCCATATCGGCATTGCAAAATTTTAATGTCAAAGAAGTGTTTAACCGCATCATAGAATTGTTGCCGGTTTGTCCGCCCTACTATCCTAAAGATACCTTGACCGATAAACCCGAGCGGTTTTTTGTAAATGAAATTATCCGTGAGAAAATCTTGTTGTATTACAACAAAGAAATTCCCTATGCGGTAGAAATTGTTACCGAAGAATTCCTAGAAGACGAGACCATCATTCGCATCCGTGCCCTCATTATGGTGGAACGCGATACCCAAAAAGGAATCATCATAGGCCACAAAGGAGCGGCCTTAAAAAAAGTGGGCATCGAAGCCCGTGCCGATTTAGAAAAATTCTTCGGCAAACAAATCCACATTGAGTTGTATGTGAAAGTGAATAAAAATTGGCGCAGCAATGTCAACCAATTGAAGCGCTTTGGCTACAACCAATAAGCCACTGCATTTATCTCTCTTACCTCATTCAAAAAACGTATTTTTGCCCAAAATTGAGTACTCATGAATAATATCGTAGCCATAGTCGGAAGACCAAATGTAGGAAAATCAACCTTATTCAACCGCTTGATTAAACGCAGAGAAGCGATAGTTGATGCCGTTTCGGGGGTAACCCGCGACCGCAACTACGGCAAAAGCGAATGGAACGGAAAAGAGTTCTCGGTGATCGATACCGGCGGGTACATTAAAGGTTCTGACGATGTGTTTGAAGCCGAAATCCGCAAGCAAGTAGAATTGGCGATTGATGAGGCCGATGTGATTTTATTTGTGGTTGATGTAGAAGAAGGCATTACGCCCATGGACGATACCGTAGCCAAGTTATTGCGCAAGGTTTCTAAACCTGTTTTGTTGGCGGTAAATAAAGTAGACAATGCCATGCGCGAGAAAGACGCCTTGGAATTTTATAATTTGGGATTGGGTGAATATTATACGTTTGCCAGTATTTCAGGCAGCGGAACAGGGGATTTGTTGGATGCTTTGATTGATGCCTTTCCCGAAAAACCAGAGCCGGTAGCCGAAGAAATTGTGTTGCCACGCTTTGCCGTTGTAGGACGTCCCAATGCCGGAAAATCGAGTTTCATCAATGCCTTAATTGGCAAAGATCGATTCATGGTTACCGACATTGCCGGAACTACCCGCGATTCGATTGATACGAAGTTTGACCGTTTTGGTTTTGAATTCAATTTGGTTGATACTGCCGGAATTCGCCGCAAGGCCAAAGTAAAAGAAGACTTAGAATTTTACTCGGTGATGCGCTCGGTGCGTGCCATAGAATACGCCGATGTGTGTATCTTAATTATAGACGCCACCCGCGGATTTGAAGGGCAGGACCAGAGTATATTTTGGCTCGCCGAGAAAAACCGAAAAGGGGTAGTGATCTTGGTCAACAAATGGGACTTGGTAGAAAAAGATACCATGTCCACCCGCGATTACGAGGCCAAGATTCGCGAAGAGCTCATGCCCTTTACCGATGTGCCTATTTTGTTTGTGTCGGCGCTCACCAAACAACGCTTGCTGAAAGCCTTAGAAGCCACCGTAAAAGTATTTGAAAGCCGTTCGCAACGCATTGCTACTTCTAAATTTAATGACTTCATGCTCAAGGTTATCGAAAGCTATCCGCCACCGGCCTTGAAAGGAAAATACGTGAAAATCAAGTACTGCATGCAGTTGCCCACACCCACGCCGCAATTTGTGTTTTTTGCCAATTTGCCGCAATACGTAAAAGATCCGTACAAGCGTTTCTTAGAAAACAAGATCCGTGAGCAATGGGATTTTTCGGGTGTACCGATTGATATTTATATCAGAGAGAAGTAAAAATATTTTCTTAGAACTTTTATATCGTTATGAATTATGAGTTATGAGTTGATGTTCAGGTTTTGGAATTTGGTCCCGACGCTTCGGGACGCAAAGGTTTTTTTAAACACGGATTGAAGAAATGTATATAATTTGAAAAATTTTAATTATTTCTCAAATTGTAAAAATCTGTGTTGCGAAAAGATTGCTTTGTCGTTCCTCCTCGCAATGACGTTCTTAGTATACTTTTATAATCTTCCCACTCCCAACTTCCCACTTTTGTTACCAACTCCCGCCGCTGCCGCCTCCAGAGAAGCCGCCGCCGCCAAAACCGCCACCAAATCCACCGCCTCCGCCAGAGAAACCGCCTCCCGATGAGCCGCCAAATCCGCCGCTGCGGCCTAAGCTGCTTAGGAGAATGATGTCCATCAAATCGAGACCACGGCCGTTGTTGCTGTTGTTGTTTCCGGAACTGTTGTTTTTGTTGCGCGACATCAAGAATAGTGCTACTAATACTAATATTGCGATTGGTATAAAAGGCACTTCTTTTTTGGATTTCTTTTTGCGTTCGCCTTTGTATTTGCCCTTAAACACATCTATAATCGCCGAGGTACCTTGGTCTAAACCTTGGTAGTAATTTCCTTTTTTGAATTCGGGTAAAATGTAGCTTCGGGTAATTTCACCGCCAATTCCGGCCGTCAATCGGTCTTCTAATCCATAACCCGACGAGATCCAAATTTTGCGTTCGGCTTTGGCCAATAGGATGATTACCCCATTGTCGTTTTTTTCGGTGCCACCAATGCCCCAAGCATGTCCCCATTTGGGTGTGAGGATGCCAATGTCTTCGCCTTTTAGGCTTTCAATCGTAATCACTACAATTTGAGTGGTCGTGGAATCTGAATAATGAATGAGTTTTTCTTCGAGTTGTTGTTTTTCGGTTTCGTTTAGCACCTTGGCATAATCATAGACCGAGGTTTGAAACGTTGGTTTTTCGGGAATCGTAAACTGGGCACATAGCATGTTGCCCCATAACAAAAGGCTCAGTAGTACTAATCTACTCAAGGATTTTTTTCTAGTTTGCATTATCCTTTGGAGATTTCGTTTGACAATTCGTTTTGGTCGTTTTCCAAAAGTGGAAAATAGGTTTTGAGTTGTTCACCCACTTGAGCAATGCCCGAAACTAATCCGGTTGCAAAATCACCCGTTTTAAAATGCGAAGCCATCAGGTCTTTGGTCGTGTCCCAAAAATCGGCAGGAACCAACTCGTTGATGCCTTGGTCGCCACAAATCACAAAGTTTTTATCCAGGTAGGCCACATAAATAAGCACCCCATTTTTTAGTTCGGTGGCGTGCATATTGAGGGAATGAAAAACCTCCAAAGCCCGATCAAACGGTACTTTGGAGGTTGATTTTTCTAAATGTACGCGAATCTCTCCCGAAGTTTGTAATTCCGCCAAACGAATGGCCTCGACAATTTCGGCTTCGGCTTCTGGCGTTAAGAAGGGAGTGGATTGCGACATTTTTATAGAATTAGAATTTAACTTCAACCGGTTTTTCAGCTCCTGCAACCGCTTGGAAATAGGCTTTTTCTTTAAAGCCAAATGCGCCAGCAAACAAAGAGTTCGGGAAGGTTTTGATGTGCGTATTGTAGGGCGCTACCGCTTCGTTAAAACGTGTTCTAGACGTAAGGATTTGGTTTTCGGTGCTGGCCAATTCGTCTTGTAATTTCAAGAAATTTTCGTTGGCTTTCAAGTCAGGGTATTTTTCAACCGAGACCAATAAACGCGACAATGAACTACTTACGCCGCTTTGCGCCGAGTTGAAGGCAGCCAATTGTTCAGGAGAAATATTGGTTGGATCAACTGTAATAGAAGTGGCTTTGGCACGGGCAGCGATTACTGCCGTAAGCGTGCTTTTCTCAAAATCGGCGGCACCTTTTACCGTATTCACCAAATTGCCAATTAAATCATTTCGGCGTTGGTAGGCCGTTTGCACATCACCCCAAGATCGGTTTATTTCTTGTTCGTAGACCACGGCGGTGTTGTTGATGCCTTTTACCCAGCTGTACAAGCCAAATATTACTACTACGATAACAATCCAAGGAATAAATTTTTTGTAATCCATTTGTTTAAAATTTAAAGTTATAATTCGTTTTTAAGTTGTTGCAATTGCCCTTTGATGGCCTCCAATTTGCTGATAATTTCATAGCTATCCAGCGGTTTTTTCTTGGCTTCTTTCAGGTGCGTTTTTGCGCCCTCTAAGGTAAAGCCTCTTTCCTTAACTAAATGATAAATTAATTGTAAAATTTTGACGTCCTCTGGCGTATACAAGCGGTTGCCTTTGGCGTTGGTTTTGGGGCTTATGGTGTCAAATTCATTCGACCAAAATCGAATCAACGAGGTGTTTACCCCAAATGCTTTGGAAACTTCCCCGATGCTGTAATAGCGTTTTCCCGCTGTAAGTTCTATTTGCATGTGCGTGTTATTTGTTGCGTTAAATTAATCGAGCGATTGGTTTTCTTGGTCGGCCAACCTAGAAATTACAACATATTCGGCAGCCGAAATATTGCCATAGTAAAAATTAATCGGGTTGACCACCTCCCCATTTTTATGTACTTCGTAATGCAAATGCGGTCCTTCAGATCGGCCGGTGCTGCCCACATACCCAATGATATCGCCGCGTTGCACCCGTTGGTTGGGTTTGCAGTTGTAGCGACTCAGGTGACCATATAATGTTTCATACCCAAAACCGTGACGCAGCACGATGTGGTTGCCATAGCCCGAAGCGGTATTGTCGGCACGCGCCACCACGCCGTCACCTGTGGCATAAATAGGTGTGCCCGTTTTGGCCGAGAAATCCATGCCTTCGTGAAATTTGCGCACCTTGGTAAACGGATCACTGCGGTAGCCAAACCCAGAAGCCAACTGTTTTAAATTCTCATTTTTTACGGGTTGGATGGCCGGAATGGCGGCCAATAATTTGTTTTTGTCTTTGGCCAATTTGACTATTTCATCCAACGATTTAGATTGAATGGACAAGGCTTTGGTAATTTCGTCTACGCGTTTGCTGGTGTTGACTACCAGTTCAGAATTGTTGTAGCCTTCGAGTTGCGCATAGCGATTCACTCCGCCAAAACCGGCTCTGCGTTGCTCCATCGGGATGGGAGAGGTGTTAAAGTACACTCGGTATACGTTGTTGTCTCGGTCTTCTATCGTTGAAATGGCTTCATCCAATTGGTTGATGCGTTTGTTGAGTAGCGCGTATTGCAATTCGTAGTTGTCGAGTTCGCGCGAAAGCAATCGGTCTTTGGGCGTTTCTAAAAAAGGGGTGTTTAAAATTAGGATAAAACAAAGGAAACCAAATAACGCCGAGGCCAACAAGAACAAGGCTGCATACCCAAATCGGGTAGTGAGTTTGGTCTTGATCTTTCGATAGGCCAGATTTTCGGAATCGTAGTAATATTTTACCTTCGCCATATTTTAAAAAATCCTATTTTTGCACCGGAATCTGTCGGCCGAACAAATTTAATAAATGTTTCCTTCGTTCCGCGTATTTTTCATTTTTAATATTACAAGAACGTCTCGACGAGAAGCCCCAAAATTCTCTTGGACGCAATTGCCAAAACACATACAGACCGTATTTTACTTTACATGAAATCACAAGACATTAGAAAGCAATTTTTAGATTTTTTTCAATCCAAAGGCCACTTAATTGTACCCTCGGCGCCCATCGTGCTCAAAGACGATCCTACCCTGATGTTCAACAACTCGGGCATGGCGCAGTTTAAAGAATATTTTCTAGGAAATGCCACACCCAAAAGCAATCGAATTGCCGATACCCAAAAATGCTTGCGTGTATCTGGGAAACACAACGATCTAGAAGAAGTAGGGATTGACACCTACCACCACACCATGTTTGAGATGTTGGGGAACTGGAGTTTTGGCGATTATTTCAAAAAAGAGGCGATTCATTGGGCTTGGGAATTGCTTACCGAAGTGTATAAAATTGATAAGTCTATATTATATGTCACAGTGTTTGAAGGCAGCGAAGCAGAAAACGTACCTTTTGACCAAGAGGCCTATGACATTTGGAAAACACTCATCGCCGAAGACCGTATTTTATTGGGAAACAAAAAAGACAATTTTTGGGAAATGGGCGACCAAGGACCTTGTGGACCTTGCTCAGAGATACACGTAGATATTCGTTCGGCCGAAGAAAAAGCCTTGATCCCTGGGAAAGAATTGGTCAACAGCGACCATCCGCATGTGGTCGAAATTTGGAACAATGTGTTCATGGAATTTAACCGCAAGGCCGATGGTTCACTCGAAAAATTACCGGCCCAACACGTGGATACCGGTATGGGATTTGAGCGTTTGTGTATGGTATTGCAAGGCGTACAATCCAATTACGACACGGATGTCTTTAGTCCGCTTATTCGCGAAATCGAAACCATCACCGGAAGCACCTATACCATCAAAGCCCCGAATGCCGAGGCCGAAAAAATAAACATTGCCATTCGCGTGATAGCCGATCACGTGCGCGCCGTTGCCTTTGCGATTGCCGACGGTCAATTGCCTTCTAATACCGGAGCGGGCTATGTGATTCGTCGTATTTTGCGCCGTGCCATCCGATACGGCTTTACCTTTTTGAATACCAAAGAGCCCTTTATCTATAAATTGGTCGAAACCTTGAGCGCGCAAATGGGCGGTTCGTTTCCGGAAATCAGTGCGCAAAAAGTATTGTGCACCAATGTAATCTGGGAAGAAGAAAAATCATTCTTGCGCACCCTAGACCAAGGTTTGGTGTTGTTGGATACACTCATCGCCAATGCCGAAAACCAAACGGTATCAGGCACCAAAGCTTTTGAGTTGTTTGACACCTATGGCTTTCCCATCGATTTGACGAGTTTGATTGTACGCGAACGCGGATTGACTCTCGACGAAGCCGGTTTTGAAGAAGAATTGCAAAAACAAAAAGCCCGTTCTCGTGCAGCATCCCAAGTAAAAGCAGGCGATTGGATAATGGTCTCAGAAGACAGTGCCGAGCCCTTTATTGGGTATGACCACACCGAAGCCGACGTGCACATTTTACGTTACCGCAAAGTGGAAAGCGCCAAAGAAGGAACCGTTTTTCAAATCGTTTTAAATACCACGCCTTATTATCCCGAAGGCGGAGGCCAGGTAGGCGACAAAGGTTCATTTGAGTTGGCCAATGGAGATGCGGTATACGTAATTGACACCAAAAAAGAAAATAACCTCATTGTACATTATACCAGAGAACTGCCAACTAAGCTTACGGAGCCGTTTAAGGCAGTGGTCGATGTGAGCCAACGCAGACGTTCGGCTTCCAATCACTCGGCGACGCATTTGATGCACCAAGCCTTGCGCAGTATTTTGGGAACTCACGTGGAGCAAAAAGGCTCCTTGGTGAATCCCGATTATTTGCGTTTTGACTTTTCGCATTATGCCAAATTAACTCCAGATGAATTACAAGCCGTAGAAGATTTTGTGAATGCCCGTATCCACGAACAATTGCCATTGATTGAACGCCGCAATATTCCGTTTCAGCAAGCGGTGTCTGAAGGCGCGATGGCCTTGTTTGGTGAAAAATATGGCGAAACCGTGCGTGCCATCAAATTTGGTGAGAGCATGGAATTGTGTGGCGGAATTCACGTGGGCAATACCGCTGATATTTGGCACTTTAAAATCGTGAGCGAAGGCGCTGTTGCGGCAGGAATTCGAAGAATCGAAGCCATTACTTCGGTGGCGGTGAAAGATTATTTTATGGCCAAAACCGATACGCTCAAAGAGATCAATGCCGTACTTAAAAACGCGCAAGATCCGGTAAAAGCCGTGCAACAATTGCAAGACGAAAACACCAAAATGCAAAAGCAGTTGGAACAACTCTTGAAAGAAAAAGCCAAAGGACTAGTAGGCGATTTGGCCAGCAAATTACAGGAGCGCAATGGCGTGCAATTTTTGGCCACTACGGTAGATTTATCGTCCGAAGGCGCCAAAGATTTGGCCTACGAATTGGGTGCCAACAAAACCAATTTGTTTTTGGTACTCGCAACAGTTCAAGAAGATAAACCCATGCTCAGCTGCTACATTTCGAAAGAATTGGTGGCCGAGAAAAACCTCAATGCGGGCCAAGTGGTGCGCGAATTAGGAAAATTCATCCAAGGTGGCGGAGGCGGACAACCGTTTTTTGCAACCGCAGGCGGGAAAGACGCGAGTGGAATAGCAGTGGCTTTGGAAAAAGCGGGGGAGTTTGTTGTTTAATTGAAAGATTTAGCCACGAATGCTCGAATTTTGATTTGTCCCGAAGCCTCGGGATTGAAGATTAGTCCCGAAGCGTCGGGATGTAAATGCTTCAGATTGCGCTGATTTCTAAAATTATTTAGATCTGTGTTGCTAACTTTCCTGATCAATGACCCGTTATGCAACTATTTTTTCGAACACGGATTCAAGAAATTGGATTAATTTTTAAAATTTGATTTAGATTGCTTTTCATTTTCGCACATCAAGGAAGATTTTTTTAATTTCTTTTATTACTTCGATCTGTGTTGTAAGTTTATATAGCCACGAATGCACGAATTATTTTTTTTAATTCGAAATATCATCTTCGATGTGCGAATTCTTTCAACGATTTCTGGATAAACACCAACAGATATTCGTGAATTCGTGGCTCACATTTTTTTGAACACAGATTCAAGAAATTGGATTAATTTTTAAAATTTGATTAAGATTGCTTTTCATTTTCGCACATCAAGGAAGATTTTTTTAATTTCTTAAATTTCTTCCATCTGTGTTGCAAGTTTATTTAGCCACGAATGCACGAATGTTAATTTGTCCCGAAGCCTCGGGATTGAAGATTAGTCCCGAAGCGTCGGGATGTAAATGCTTCAGATTGCGCTGATTTCTAAAATTATTTAGATCTGTGTTGCTAACTTTCCTGATCAATGACCCGTTATGCAA
>CANKLE010000023.1 GCA_947483075.1 Flavobacteriaceae bacterium
AAGTTCAACAACCTGAAACAAACCCAACCTGAAACCTGAAACAAAAATTTAAGGTGGTTATTGCGGCGGGGCTCACCTCTTCCCATTCCGAACAGAGAAGTTAAGCCCGCCTGCGCAGATGGTACTGCAATTTGTGGGAGAGTATGTCGTCGCCTTTCTTTATTGAACCCCCAGCTTGAAAAAGCTGGGGGTTTTTTTTTTATTGGTGCGACGTGTTCCCCGCCGCGGCGGGTCGGTTCGCCGCCTTTGCTTCGCCAGTTCGTCCCGAAGCTTCGGGACTCGGGTCTTTATTGAACCCCCAGCTTGAAAAAGCTGGGGTTTTTTTTTTTATTGGTGCAGCGAAACAAGTTTGATTGACGAATAACGAATAAAGAATTTTGTCCCGAACCTTCGGGATGTATTCTAAGAACTGCAGGGTACTGTATACTTAGCTGTTAACTGTCAACTCACAACTGACAACCGATAACTTACAACTTATAAATACACCCCCCCAGCCCCTCTCAAGAGGGGAGTTGTTGAAGTATACTATTTCGATTAACGATTGATGATTTTTATTCTAAGAACCACTGTAAACTGTCTACCATTAACTTACAACGTATAAAAACACACCCCCAACCCCTCTCGAGAGGGGAGTTGTGGAATTATATTAACAACGGCTAAAAGCTAAGACGTGAGACTTGGAGATTTTAGAAGATGGAGGATCTAAGAAAGCAACTTGAAACCTTAAACCTGACTCGAGTCCCGAACCTTCGGGACGAACAGATGAAGCGAAGCGAAATAAACCCACAACCCACAACCCACAACCCACAACCTAACACCTACATCCTACAACCTTCCCCCGCATTAGGGACCGCAGCGAAAAGCCCACAGCTGCGCAGTGCAACGAAGCGGCGAGGACTTGTAGCGCAGTGCCCGACCCGAGAGATTACAATGGTTTCTATCTTTATTGATTATATCTCTCGAGGGGAATGCCATCGGTTTTAGATTAAAAAAGAATATTCATATTTTTTTTGGAAATAAAGCGTGAAATGATTGTTCTTTGTGTGTCAAAAAAATAGTTTTATGCGTCTCTTTACATTCACTTTTTCTTTTTTCGTTTTTATAGTTATACAGTCCTGCGCCCCCAATCCGTTTACGGGAAAAAACAATTTGAATTTTGTATCCAATAGCCAGTTGTTTCCGTCGGCGTTTCAGCAATATGATGCTTTTTTAAAGGAGAATAAAGTAATAACCGGAACAGCCGATGCCGAACGCGTAAAAGCCGTGGGTCAAAAAATAAAAGCGGCTGCCGAGAAATGGCTCAACGCCAACGGGCATTCCGATTACCTCAAGGAATACCAATGGGAATACAATTTGGTAGACAACAAAGAAATGAATGCCTGGTGCATGCCCGGCGGAAAAATTGTAGTGTATACGGGTATTTTACCTGTCACTTTTGATGAAGCTGGACTGGCAACCGTTATGGGCCACGAGGTTTCACATGCCTTGGCCAATCACGGCGCCCAACGCATGAGTGCGGCACAATTGCAGCAACTGGGTGCAGTAGGAGTAGCCTTGGCCACCGGAAATCAAAGCGACGAAAACAAACAAATGTGGCAACAAGCCTATGGCATCGGATCGCAAGTGGGGGTAATGTTGCCCTTTAGCCGCAGTCACGAATCAGAAGCCGATAAAATTGGCTTGTTACTCTTGACTATTGCGGGCTACAATCCCGATGCGGCTATCTCCTTTTGGGAACGCATGTCGGCCCAAAAATCGGGTCAAACGCAACCTGAATTTCTCAGTACACACCCGGCCGATGCGACTCGTATTGCGGCCATCAAGGCCTTGATTCCAGAAGTGAAGGCACAAGCGGCAAAATTAAAATAAAAACTAAATTAGATTTTGCAACACAGATTGAAGAAATCCGAGAAATTGATAGAATTTCCTATTGATAATTTAATTCAACGAGATTAAAAGATTTTAATAATTTCTCAAATTATACAGATCCGTGTTCCAAATCTAAATTGATATAATTTTTTTTAGCAACACAGATTGAAGAAATCGAAGAAATTGAAATAATTTATTTACAGAATTAGAAACGATTTGCTTACTTGACATTTAGAATATTATCGTTTATTTGTTTCAAGCATTTCCAAATTATCTAATTTCCAAATTTTAATCCCAAGACTTCGGGACAAATTTTAAAATTCACCCTATGAATCCACTCGCAAAAGGAGACAAAAAATTACTCAACGCTTGGGCTTTTTACGATTGGGCCAATTCGGTATATCCCTTGGTAATCACCTCGGCCATTTTCCCTATTTTTTACGAGGCCTTATTTTCAGACAGAAGTCATTACATCCATGTATTTGGTATAGAACTCAAAAACTCGGCGCTCATCTCGTTTGTAACTGCCTTTGCTTTTTTGATCGTCGCTTTTTGTTCGCCCTTGCTTTCTGGCATCGCCGATTATGTGGGCAACAAAAAATCATTCATGAAATTCTTTTGTTACTTGGGCGCATTGTCTTGCATGGGCTTGTATTGGTTTAGCCTTCAAAATATTTACATCGGATTATTGTTTTACTTTTTGGGATTAATTGGTTTTTGGGGCAGTTTGGTTTTTTACAATTCCTATTTGCCCGATATTGCTTATCCCGAACAACAAGATGCCGTGAGCGCCAAAGGATTTTCGATGGGGTATGTGGGCAGTATTTTATTGTTGTTGGTGAATTTGGCCATGGTCTTGAAACCCGAGTTGTTTCACATAGACGGAACCAAAGGAGAAGCCGCGATGAAGGCCATGCGCTATTCGTTTGTGATGGTGGGCGTATGGTGGATAATTTTCAGTCAATATACCTATCACTATTTGCCCAAGGGCAACCACAATAGCAACCGAAAAGTTACATCTGCAGTCATATATAATGGGTTTCGTGAATTGAAAATCGTATGGAAGCAATTGCAAACCAATGTGATTTTAAAAGGCTATTTGGGTGGTTTTTTTGTATACAGCATGGCCGTTCAAACGGTGATGCTCATTGCTACTTATTTTGGTGCCCAAGAAATTTTGTGGGCCAATGACGGTGAAAGAACTATGGGACTGATAGTCTGTATTTTGGTGATTCAATTGGTAGCAGTTGCGGGTGCTCAACTTACCGCAAAAGCTTCTGAGCGATTCGGAAATCTCCCCACTTTATTGGTTATCAATTGCTTTTGGTTGTTGCTTTGTGTCTTGGCTTATTTTATTACTCTGCCCATACATTTTTATGCCATGGCCGGATTGGTGGGAATTGTAATGGGTGGCATTCAATCTTTATCGCGCTCTACCTATTCTAAATTATTGCCTGAAACCGAAGACACTGCCTCCTATTTTAGTTTTTTTGATGTGTCCGAAAAAGTAGGGATCGTAATTGGTATGTGTGTCTATGGCATTATCGACCAGATTACAGGAAGTCCGAGATTATCTATTGTATTTTTAGGATTATTCTTTTTTGTAGGGATAATTCTATTACGACGTGTGCATCAAAAAGCCAAACAAATCAACGCAAATAAATAAGTACTTTTCACTGAATTAGCTATATTTGAAAAAAAAATACCCTATGAAACGTTTAGCAGCTTTTGCTTTAGTTGGAACTCTCCTTTTGTCTTTTAGCTTTTTTTCTTGCGAAAATGAGCCTGTCGATTCCGCGATCAATCTCACGCCAGTAGATCCGCCTGTTTTGCCTTCGGCTTTTCGTGTAAATTTTGACGGGCAAACCTATATTGCCACGCAATTTAATGCGGTAATGAATGCGGGTGTTTTGTCAATTACAGCCTACAAAGGAGCACAATTGGAGTCTTTTACCCTGGCAATAAATGGCACCACTACAGGATTTTACCCAGCCAATTTAAATAACATCTCTTACAGTGCCGGAACCGGATCTCCCGTATACCAAAGTATAAATCCAACAAATGCGGCTGCCGATACAGGTCAAGTGAATATTACCACAGTTAACGAGACAAACCATACCGTTTCGGGCACCTTTTCGTGTACGGGGTATTACAACAATGGAACCGCTGTATCGACCAAATCGTTCACCAACGGCGTGTTTACCAACATTCATTATTAATTCAACTATCCAGATAAAAAGAGTCCGCTTTTTGGCGGATTTTTTTATATCACCTTCAAGCAGTTGATTGAACCGTTAAATAAACTTGTCGGTTATCGATTTTATCTTTTTTTGCGATTTTGTTGTAGTATATTTGCTTCCCTTATTTTCGTTTAACCCGTTTTGAATTTACCTATGTCGAATATCAATTTCCTCAGCATTGATCAGTTAAATCTCCAAGAATTTGATTCCAATTCTGAACTCATTCCTTTATTGACTCCCGAGGACGAAGAAGAAATGAACAACGAAGAGCTTCCGGCCTCGTTACCCATTTTGCCTTTGCGCAATACCGTCTTGTTTCCTGGAGTTGTAATTCCCATTTCGGCAGGAAGAGATAAATCAATCAAGCTGATTAATGAGGCCAATGCCGGCGACAAAATCATTGGCGTAGTGGCGCAAAAAAATGAGGACATCGAAGATCCTACCAAAAACGACATCCATACCATCGGAACAGTTGCGCGCATTTTGCGTGTGCTGAAAATGCCCGACGGAAACATCACCGTGATTCTACAAGGCAAAAAACGCTTTCAAATTGACGAAGTCACCACCGAAGCGCCCTACATTAAAGCCACTGTAAAAGAGGTCGAAGAAAAGCGCCCGGGCAAACAGGATACCGAATTTGTTGCCATTGTCGAATCAATCAAAGAGTTGGCAATAGAGATCATCAAGGAGAGTCCAAATATTCCGACTGAAGCTACTTTTGCCATCAAAAATATTGAAAGCCATTCTTTCTTAATCAATTTTGTTTCATCCAACATGAATTTGTCGGTGATCGAAAAGCAGAATTTATTGGCCATGAATACGCTCAAAGAACGCGCCCTAGAAACCTTGCGTTTCATGAATGTCGAGTTGCAAAAACTTGAGCTAAAGAACGACATTCAATCTAAAGTTCGTTTTGATTTAGACCAACAACAGCGTGAATATTTCTTGCACCAGCAAATGAAAACCATCCAAGAAGAATTGGGTGGCGTTTCACAGGAACAAGAACTCGACGAAATGCGCCTGAAGGCTAAATCCAAAAAGTGGGACGATAAGACCAAAACCCATTTTGAGAAAGAGCTCACCAAGATGCAACGCATGAATCCACAAGCGCCCGATTTTGGGATACAACGCAATTATTTGGAATTGTTTTTGGAATTGCCTTGGAACGATTTTTCGAAAGATAATTTTGATTTGAAGCGCGCCCAAAAAATCTTAGATCGCGATCATTTTGGATTAGAAGAAGTCAAAAAAAGAATGATTGAACATTTGGCTGTATTGAAGCTGCGCAACGACATGAAATCGCCCATATTATGCCTTACCGGACCTCCAGGGGTGGGTAAAACCTCGATTGGAAAATCGGTTGCAGCAGCATTAGGACGCGAATACGTGCGCATATCCTTGGGTGGATTGCGGGATGAGGCCGAAATTCGTGGTCACCGCAAAACCTATATCGGTGCGATGCCCGGACGCATCATTCAAAGTTTAAAGAAAGCAGGAACTTCCAATCCAGTTTTTGTATTAGACGAAATTGATAAACTGTCCAACAGCAACCACGGAGATCCCTCGTCGGCCTTGTTGGAAGTATTGGATCCCGAACAAAACAACAGTTTTTATGACAACTTTTTAGAATACGGCTTCGATCTTTCTAAGGTGATGTTTATTGCTACGTCTAATAATTTATCGGCCATACAACCGGCCTTGCGCGACCGTATGGAAGTGATCAAAATGTCGGGCTATACCATCGAAGAAAAAGTAGAAATTGCACGCCAGCATTTGTTTCCCAAACAATTGGCTGCTCATGGATTAACAACCAAAGACTTGATTATCGGTAAAAAACAATTGGAAAAAATTGTCGAAGGCTATACCCGTGAATCTGGCGTACGTGGCTTAGAAGCCAAATTGGCGCAAGTGATTCGCCATGCAGCCAAATCGGTAGCCATGGAAGAGCAGTACAACAAAAAAGTAACCGACGAAGATATTGTGCTAGTGTTGGGCGCTCCTCGCATGGAACGCGACAAATCAGAAAGCAACGAAGTGGCAGGTGTGGTAACGGGCTTAGCATGGACGGCTGTGGGTGGCGATATTTTATTTATCGAATCCTTGTTATCCCCCGGCAAAGGAACCATGACCATCACCGGAAATTTGGGTACGGTTATGAAGGAATCCGCAACGATTGCCTTAGAATACATCAAAGCCAATACCGTATTGTTGGGCTTAGATTCAGAAGTGCTTTCCAAATACAACATTCATTTGCACGTCCCCGAAGGTGCTACGCCCAAAGACGGGCCAAGTGCCGGTATTGCGATGCTCACCTCCTTGGTTTCGTTGTTTACCCAAAAGAAAATCAAGAAAAATATAGCCATGACGGGCGAAATTACTTTGAGGGGAAAAGTTCTGCCTGTGGGTGGAATTAAAGAAAAAATATTGGCTGCCAAACGCGCCAACATCAAAGAAATTATTTTGTGTGCCGAAAACAAACAAGATGTAGACGAAATCAAAGCCGATTACATCAAAGGGCTTAGCTTTCATTATGTAAAGGAAATGAGTGAGGTGCTGCAGGTAGCCATCACCGACCAAAAAGTGAAAAACGCTAAAAAATTATAATCAAAAACGGCTGCCCAAAGTAGCCGTTTTTTTAGTAAAAATAATATCTTCGCAACTGCGTTTGCCTTTCAAGTAATCGCTGCTTCTACCTTATGATCAAAAACTTGTATTTGTGCTGTTTTTTGGCTTTGCAAACCTTGGCTTCTGCTCAAGTGGGTGGCCAATCGGTATACCAGTTTTTGAATCTTGTTCCTTCGCCTCGACAAGCGGCATTGGGCGGTAAAATCATTACTATATACGATCAAGATGTAAACCAAGCTTTATTTAATCCGGCTTGTATTAATGCCCAGATGGACAATCATTTGTCTACCAATTACGCCAGTTATTTTGGTGATGTTCGCTACGGAACCGCCGCCTATGCCTACACCTATGACCAGCACAAACAAACCTTTCAAGCTGGCGTTCAATACATCAATTACGGCACCTTCGAAGGTTATGATGAATTGGGCAATCCGACGAGTTCGTTCACAGGCAGTGAAATTGCCTTATCAATGGGATATGCCTACAAAATTCCAACTTCGAATTGGCATGTGGGCATGAATGCCAAATTTATTTCTTCCACCTTAGAAAGTTACTCCTCATATGGTGGCGCCCTAGATATTGGTGCTATTTATGTTGATGATGTCAACGAAGTCAATTACGCGATTGTATTGCGCAATTTGGGCACCCAGTTTACCAGTTATTCGGGTACCAAAGAAAATTTGCCTACCGAATTGTTGTTTGGGGTTTCCCAACAATTAGAAAATGTACCCATTCGTTGGCACATTACCTTAGAAAACATGCAACAATGGAACGTCGCTTTTTCGAATCCGGCAAGAGCGCAAAACTCGATTGATGGCAGCAGTACGCCAGAAAAAGTATCGGTATTTAACAATGCCCTGCGTCACCTTATTTTGGGTGCCGAATTGTTTCCCAAAAAAGGATTCAACCTACGAGTGAGTTACAACTTCAGAAGAGGCGAGGAGTTGCGTTTGCTCGAGCAACGAAATTTCTCTGGAATATCGCTTGGCTTTGGCCTCAAAATGCGCAAACTTAAATTTGATTATTCTTTCAATCGCTATACCCTGGCCTCCAACACCAGTATGTTGGGGCTAACCATCAATTTTAACGACCACTAATGAAACAACTCACCATTGCTATTGACGGCTTTTCATCCACCGGAAAAAGTACGCTAGCCAAGCAATTGGCAAAAGAGTTCGGCTACGTTTATGTAGATACGGGTGCGATGTACCGTGCGGTAACCTTATTTGCCATGCAAAAAGGATACGTGTCGGCAGCACATTTGGATGCCAATGGGCTAGTTAAACAATTGGATGAAATACAACTCCATTTTCAGTATAATCCCAGTTTGGGCTTTGCCGAAATGTTTTTGAACGGCGTATGCGTAGAACAAGAGATTCGCAGCATGGCGGTTTCCAATTTGGTGAGTAAAATTGCCGAAATCTCTCCTGTACGCAGTTTGTTGGTGAAACAACAACAAGCCATGGGACTAAATAAAGGCATTGTGATGGATGGAAGAGATATTGGCACCGTTGTATTTCCAGCAGCCGACTTGAAGTTATTCATGACTGCCAGTGCCGAAACCAGAGCCCAACGTCGCTTTGACGAATTGACGGCCAAAGGCGATGCGGTTTCTTATGAAGCCATTTTGCAAAATGTGCAAGAACGCGATTACATCGACACGCACCGGGACGATTCGCCTTTGGTGATTGCCGAAGATGCGATAGAAATTGATAATTCGTATTTAACGCGTGAAGAGCAATTGGCTGTGGTGATCGAATTGATTGCCGATAAATTAGCCGAATAGTTTTTTGTCGCACCAAATTTTAGAGTAAGTTTACTTCGCTAACCACCAAAAAATAGAATTATGAATTTAAAATTAAGATTGACCGTCATGAGCTTCCTGCAATTTTTTGTGTGGGGTGCTTGGTTGATAACGGTAGGGAATTATTGGTTTGGAACCAAACAATGGAGCGGCGCCGAGTTTGGGGCTATCTTTTCAACCTTAGGAATTTCATCCATCCTGATGCCGGCCATTACCGGAATCATTGCCGACAAATGGGTGAGTGCCGAAAAACTCTATGGCGTATTACATATCTTCGGTGGATTGGCGTTGTGCTATTTGCCACAAGTTGATAATCCAACTACGTTTTATTATGTAATTTTTGCAGCCATGTTGTGCTATATGCCTACCATCTCGTTGAGTAATTCGGTGGCCTATTCTATTTTAAAAAACAACAATTTTGACGTGGTGAAGGTGTTTCCGCCCATTCGCGTATGGGGAACTGTTGGTTTTATTGCCGCGATGTGGATCACCAATTTAACTGGTAACAAAGCCTCGGCCAATATGTTCTATTTGGCTGCTTTAGCTGCGTTTATTTTGGGGGTATATTCGTTTACCTTACCCAAATGTGCTCCCCAAAACTTAATTGCCAGCGATGCGCATTGGACCGAAAAACTGGGCTTAAATGCCTTTAAATTATTTGGCACCTACAAAATGGCCCTGTTTTTTATATTCTCAATGTTTTTGGGTGGCGCGCTTCAGCTCACCAATATGTATGGCGATGTGTATTTGTCTGAATTTGCCAAAATGCCCGAATACGCCGATTCATTTGTGGTAAAATACTCCACCATCATCATGTCGATTTCACAAATATCAGAAACCCTTTTCATCTTGGCGATTCCGTTTTTCTTGAAACGTTTTGGCATCAAGCAAGTGATGCTCATTTCGATGTTGGCGTGGGTGTTGCGTTTTGGTTTATTTGCCTACGGAAACCCGATGGACGGTTTGTGGATGATCATCGCTTCGTGTATTGTGTACGGAATGGCTTTTGATTTCTTTAACATCTCGGGTTCTCTATTTGTAGAAACGAGTACCGATGCGTCTATACGCTCGTCGGCACAAGGTTTGTTTATGATGATGTCCAACGGTTTTGGTGCCTTTTTTGGCGGTCTACTCAGTGGAATCGTAATCGATAAATTCTTTACTGATGCAACAGGAATTCGCGACTGGCATGGCATTTGGTTATCCTTTGCTGCTTATGCTTTGGTGATTGCAGTTTTGTTTGCGGTGTTCTTTAAGCATAAA
>CANKLE010000024.1 GCA_947483075.1 Flavobacteriaceae bacterium
AACCAAAATAGAAATCAATTCTATTTTTATTGGCCTACAGGAATTACCTATTTCTAAATCCATGAGGCAACAACTCCTTCTCAGCATATAAGCATACTCTTTTCATTTGTGCTGTCTTACCTACCAACTACTTCGTTCGTAACTTTTAAACGAGGCTTCGTAACTTGTTAGTGTGAGACGACTGTTAAATTTATTTTTTTTGTAGTTCTTCTATAATAAACAACTAACTAAATTCTAAATATTAATTGATCTAAAACAAAATGAAAAAAATTAATTCAATTCTTGCAGGTCTGTTACTGACCGCCAGCGTATTCTTCACGCAGCAGGCCATTGCCCAAGCGCCACAAAGCATGAGTTACCAATCAGTTATTCGCAATAGCAGTAATGTTTTGTTGGCGAACACTGTAGTGGGTATTAAAATTAGCGTATTGCAAGGCAATTTGGATGGCATTGCGGCCTATACAGAAACCCAAACGGCTACTACCAATGCCAATGGTTTATTGAGCCTCCAAATAGGCACTGGTTCTGCCACTACCGGCACCTTTTCCCAAATTGATTGGGCAAACGGTCCTTATTTTATTAAAACCGAATCCGATCCTACGGGCGGGAGTAACTATTCAATCACCGGAACGCAGCAACTACTGAGCGTACCCTATGCGTTGTATGCAGCAAAAAGTGGTGATGCAACTACTATGGGTGCTATAAGCGATTCACCTTCGGCTAATGGTGGTACCATAACCAATGGTGCATTAAGTTTAACCCCTGCTGATGGAACTAATGGTGGCGTAGTAACGACAGGTACACAAACTTTCGCAGGAGGCAAAGCATTCTCTTCTGATATCAAAGTAAATACTATAGGTATTGGTCTTGGATCTGGTAGTATAAGCAACAATACAGTTATTGGTAGTAGTGCTTTTTCGTTGAACACAACAGGTAGTGAAACGGTTGCTATAGGTCAAAATGTATTAAAAAATAATACAACAGGAAATTCAAATACCGTTGTTGGACAAGTTGCCATGCAGAATAACACTACTGGTGGATCAAGTACAGCTATAGGAAGAGGCGCATTATTCAATAACACAACCGGTACTGAAAATACGGCAATAGGAAAGGGTGCCATGTATTATAACACAACAGGTAATTTCAATGTTGCAACTGGTAATAATGCATTATTCGAAAACACATCCGGTTCGTATAATACTACTGCTGGTGAGAATTCAATGATCTCCAATACAATTGGATCCTACAATTCCGGATCTGGATTTGGAAATTTGTATAGTAATACAACTGGAACAAACAACACAGCTTTAGGATATAATTCTTTGTATAGTAATACAACTGGCACAAACAACACAGCTCTTGGAAATGATGCAAATGTTTCTTCTGAAAATTTAACCAATGCAACAGCAATAGGAAATGGAGCCATAGTTAATGACAGCAATAAAATTCAATTAGGAAATACATCTGTTACTTCAGTAAACACAAGCGGTACTTATACGGGTGCCGGATTTAAAACACCGAATGGTACCTCTTCACAATATTTAATGGCCGACGGTAGCGTGAGTACAGGAGCAGCAGGAGCAGCAGGACCTCAAGGTGTACAAGGGCCAGCAGGACCTCAAGGACCGCAAGGTGTACAAGGGCCAGCAGGACCTCAAGGACCGGCAGGATCTGATGCAACGTTTGGTTCATCTTCTGCAATAATTAGGGGAACTGTTGATTCTATTGGAACGGTAAGTATTGGTACTGGCTTTTCTTCCGCACCAGTTACATCTAATGTATATACTGGAAATTATACTATAACTTTTAATACTCCATTTACAACCACACCTATTGTAGTTGCTACGTTGCATAATGGTTACTACATATTTTCAGTAAATAGCGTAACAACGAATGGTTTTTCGTTAAGAATAATGAGTACTGGAGGAACGGCTGGATATGCCCCTTTTAGTTTTATTGCTATGGCACCATAAATCTTAGATTAAATTAATTTATCAAATAAAAAATACGATCAATCAATACTAAATAATGAAAAAGTTAAAGCTACCACTTATTATTTTTAGTGCTATGCTGTTGCAATTAACAAACGCAAGAGCACAACAAGTACCGCAAACATTAACCTACCAATCGGTATTGCGCAACAGCAGCAATGCATTGGTGGCGAATACTGCAGTAGGAATTAAAATTAGCGTGTTGCAGGGCAACGATCCCGGCATTGCGGTCTATGTAGAAACCCAAACGGCTACTACCAATGCCAATGGCTTGGTGAGTTTGCAAATAGGCGCGGGTACTGCCGCTATAGGCACCTTTTCCCAAATTGACTGGGCAAACGGACCTTACTTTATTAAAACAGAAACAGATCCCACAGGAGGCAGTAATTATTCTATTGTTGGAACGCAGCAACTACTGAGCGTACCCTATGCGTTGTATGCAGCAAAAAGTGGTGGAAATGCATTTGAAACAACAGCAATGGATCCGACTGCCATATACAATACCAATCCGGGTAATGTTGGTATAGGAACTGACTTGCCTTCGGAGAAATTGGATGTGGCGGGTAATTTAAAAGTAAGAGGGAATATGACAGTTAATGGGACTTTAAACAACATGAACATAGGCAATTTAGGTTCCGGTACGACAAACGTTGCATTAGGGGATAATGCTTATAGTACTAATGCATCTGGAGATGGAAATACCAGCATTGGTTTTGCTGCCATGCAAAACTCTACTACAGCTTGGAATAACGTTGCTGTTGGTGCTGTAGCGCTAGGCTCAAATACAACAGGCTTTTGGAATAATGCCATAGGTTGGGGTTCATTAATGGGTAATACAACAGGTATTCAGAATATTGGATTAGGTAATAATACCTTAACAACTAATACTACAGGAAGCCAGAATACGGCAATCGGTAATCAATCAGATGTAGCTGCTTCAGACTTGAATAACGCAACTGCGATAGGTAATTTTGCTATAGTAGATGCCAGCAATAAAATTCAATTAGGTAATACCGATGTTACTTCAGTAAACACAAGCGGTACTTATACGGGTGCCGGATTTAAAACACCGAATGGTACCTCTTCACAATTTTTAATGGCGGACGGTAGCGTGAGTACAGGAGCAGCAGGACCACAAGGTGTACAAGGACCAGCAGGAAATGATGGTGCAGTTGGACCTCAAGGGCCAGCAGGAAACGATGGCGCAGTTGGACCACAAGGACTACAAGGTTTACAAGGGCCAGCAGGAAATGATGGTGCAGCAGGACCACAAGGTGTACAAGGCCCAGCAGGACCTCAAGGACCGGCAGGATCTGATGCAACGGTTTCTATTACATCTATAGCTAATACCTCTAATGCTAATGGTGGTACCATAAACATGAACACTGGTGCATTAAGTTTAGCACCAGCTGATGCCACTAACGGGGGAGTAGTAACTACGAGCGATCAAATTTTTTCGGGCAGTAAATTATTCAGTGCTAATATCGCAGCAAATGGTACATTGGGTGTTGGTACAATTAATCCCGAAACATCTGCTAAATTAGAGGTTAAATCTACCACTCAAGGGTTTTTACCACCAAGAATGACCTATACACAACGCAACTATATTTTCAACCCTGTAACCGGACTGGTTTTATTTTGTACCGATTGTGGACCTGTATTTATAGGTGGTGAATTACAAGTGTTTTCTGGAGGAATGTGGAGAAATTTAATGGGAAATGCAGCTTCGCTTGCAACTCCTTCCGTTGAATCAACTACTGCAGCAACAAATATTACACCCACAACAGCCACAAGTGGCGGTTATATTAATAATAATGGAGGTTATTATACTAGTTTTGAAAGAGGGGTATGTTGGGGTACAAGCCCAAACCCAACTATAGCTAATTCTAGAACCAACGAAGTAACCTATTCTCTAGGCACTTATACTGCTAGCCTTACGGGTTTATTTGCGAATACAGTTTATTATGTTCGTGCCTATGCTACTAATACAAGTGGCACCGCTTATGGTACACAAATAAGCTTTACCACCACAACAATACTGCCATTTGTTGCATCCACTACTGCAGCAACAAGTATTACAACATCAACATACACAAGTGGGGGTACTGTTACACTAGAAGGAACTAGTCCTGTTACGGCAAGAGGAGTATGTTGGAGTAGTTCCAACTCAAGCCCCACTATAGCTGATTTCAGAACTACCGAAACCGGTACAACAGGGACCTTTACTAGTACCCTTGTAGGTTTAAGTTTAAATACAACCTATTATGTTCGAGCGTATGCTACTAATACAGCGGGAACCCATTACGGACCAGTAATAGTTTTTTCGACACTTTCCATCCCAACAGTAACAACTGCCCCCCCAACAAATATTACCCCTTCAACATTCACAACTGGAGGAAATATTACCAATGATGGAGGAAGTACAATCATAGCCAGAGGTATCTGTTGGAGTACCAGCCCAAACCCCACTTTAGCTGATTTTGTAACTACCGAAAGCGGAACTACAGGTTCTTTTACCAATAGCCTCACAGGTTTAATTTTTGGTACAACTTACTATGTCCGTGCCTATGCTACTAATGCAATTGGCACCGCTTACGGTACACAAACAAGTCATGGAGCAGGATTAGGTACTCCTTACCAAGGAGGTATTGTTGCCTATTTTCTAAAAAGTGGTGATCTTGGTTATGTTGCAGGCCAAATCCACGGTATAATTGCAGCAACATCAGACCAAAGCGCAAATGTTATGTGGTGGAATGGAAGCAATTCAATTACAGGCGCAACAGGAACAGCTGTAGGAACAGGATTTGCAAATACCAATACCATTATTGCAAGTCAAGGCGCAACAGCTACAAACTATGCAGCAGGATTGGCTCGAGCATATCAAGGAGATGGGTATACCGATTGGTATTTACCAAGTATAGATGAATTGAATATTTTATATTTAAATAGAACATTAATTGGAGGTTTTGCGGGTTACTGGTATTGGAGTTCTACTGAGACGAGTAGTACCTATGCGGCTGCTAATTACTTCTACAATGGTACTCCAAGCAATAATCTTGGTAAGAGCGCCGATTTCTATATTCGTGCAGTACGTTCTTTTTAAAAATGTATAAAGAAGCAATGATAAACTATAAAAAACTATTTAAAACAAACAAGAAACTAATAAAAACAATGAAAACAATGAAAAAACTCAATTTCCTCTTAACCGGTCTGTTACTCACAGCCAGTGTATTCTTGACGCAGCAGGCCAATGCCCAAGCGCCCCAGTACTTTTCCTATCAATCGGTATTGCGTAATAGCAGTAATGCACTATTGGCCAATACCACGGTAGCCACCAAAATAAGTATTTTGCAGGAAAACTTTCCAATTTTTTCTGAAATCCACACAGGTACTACCAATGCGAATGGCCTGTTGAGTTTGCAAGTTGGAAACGGAAATCTGGAAAGCGGTAACTTTAATACAATAGATTGGGCTGCAGGTCCTTATTTTATTAAAACCGAAACCGATCCTACAGGCGGGAGCAACTACACGATTACAGGCGTGCAGCAACTACTGAGCGTACCGTATGCGTTGTATGCAGCAAAAAGTGGTGATGGAAGTTTTAAAGCATCTATTGCCAATGCCTCCGATATAGTGAATACAAATTCTGGGAATGTGGGTATTGGTACCGATACGCCTACCGAAAAACTAGAAGTGGCGGGTAATTTAAAAACATCTGGCACCCTCAATGGAGTAAATTTTGGACGAGGAGTAGGCAATAACGAATGGAATATTGCAATAGGTTCAAATGCTTTAAATGCAGGGGGAGATAATAGCCTTGCAATTGGTCTTTACTCATTAGCAAATACTTCGGGTGTGAGTAATGTGGCTTTAGGTTTGGGTGCTATAGGTGGAGCTCCAGGTGGAAGTTCAAGCAGTTACAATACGGCAGTAGGCGTTGGGGCCAACTCAAATATCACAAGCTCATTAGGCGGTAATACAGCAATGGGATACAGAAGTCTTGACAGAACTTCATCGGGAATAGATAATACAGGAATAGGGGTAATATCTTTATTTGCTAATACGACAGGATCAAACAACACTGCCGTAGGATCGCGTGCCGATGTGGCCAACGGGGAGTTAAATAATGCAACTGCAATTGGTGCTGGTGCAGTTGTAGATGACAGCAATAAAATACAATTGGGAAATTCAGCAATCACCGTAGTAAATACAAGCGGAATTTTTGTTGGAGCTGGGTTAAAAACTTCGGGAAGTATTAGCTTAGGTACTAACAGTCCTGATCCTTCCGCCAAATTAGAAGTAAATTCGACCAACCAAGGTTTTTTGCCCCCACGCATGACTTCTGCACAGCGTAGTACTATTGAAAGTCCTGCAATTGGTCTTGTAGTATTTTGTACCGATTGTGGTCCAAGCAGTGTAGGCGGTGAATTGCAAGTTTTTTCTGGTGGCATGTGGAGAAATTTGGCTGGAGGAACTGCGGCTGCTCCAGCTGCTGTTACGCTTCAAGTAGGCGACTTATATGGTGGAGGAAAAGTAGCTTATCTTTTAAACCCTACTGATTCGGGTTATGATGCAAATGTGCAACACGGCCTTATCGCCGCGCTCTCAGACCAAAGCGCTGCATCTGCTTGGAATAACGATCCTGAATTAGTACCGCCACACCCAGTTCAATCCTTTTTAGGGACATCAACGGGCTATGGTTCCGGAATGGCAAACACAAACCTGATTATGGCAGATCAAGGCTATAGTGGTCCTTATGCCGCTGTACAGTGCCGACAACACAATGGAGGAGAATTTACCGATTGGTATTTACCAAGTATTGACGAATTACAAATTTTGTATACCAATAGACAATTAATTGGAGGCTTCAACTCTAATTGGTACTGGAGTTCATCGGAGTATACAGCGGATCCTTCTTATGTCTATTTCTACAGTTTCTCCTATAATTTCTCTACAGGAGCACTTAAGGAGCAACTCAGTGCAGTACGCGCTGTTCGAACTTTTTAAATAACTTAAAACCAAAAAAACAATGAAAAAAACAATGAAAAAAACAATAACACTCGCCTTACTATTCCTTCTCAGCCTCACAAAGCTGACGGCACAAAGTAATACCGTTGCAGCTGGTGGCGAAGCTACAGGAAGTGGAGGAACCGCTAGTTTTACTGCGGGAGAGGTGTTTTACACCTACAAATCGGGCAGTTCTGCTTCGGTTACAGAAGGGGTACAGCAAACTTATTCAAATGAAGCAACTAATTTTCAGCCTAGAAATTATCATTGTGGCGAATTTGAGTTGAAGTTTAGGGATTATTCTGGAACATTAACTCAAGCCGCAGCAGAAAGTTATTTAACCTGTTCATCAAATGGTGGATCATTTGATAGGGATTTTTATTCCGCAGATGTGGTGCCTGGAAACTGCTCCTTCTTTGAAGTTCACATGCTTAATTTAACCCCAGGATATACTTACACCTTTACCTTTGCCCAACCGGGTTATCCCGTAAAAACTTTTAGTTTTACCTACGGAACCGTAACAGGATCTAATGAGGTTTCTATTGGCGCTTCTACACCTTTTAGTTGGGATGGAAGTACAAACAATGCGTCGCCATGGTATTCGTCAAATCCTTCGGTTGCAACTGTAAATC
>CANKLE010000025.1 GCA_947483075.1 Flavobacteriaceae bacterium
ACCACGGCGGGCGCATCAGGAGCCAATTTGGTTCAAGAAATCACCCGAACCAACCATTGGTTTACCTTAGCGATGTTGGCTCGTTACAACTACGGTTCGTCGTATGCCATCGAGGTGGCAGTAAAAACCACCGGCGGATACACGGCCTACGGAAACGCTTGTACAGTTTATTCGCCAGCAGTACCTACTTTGGTGAGCTGTGGACAAGCCGTTGCAACAGCCACGACTTTGGTAAGAACTACTGCAATGACAATGGCAACGCAATACCGTTTCCAAGTAACGCGCATGGCAACCCAAGAGACCATTACCTTTGACACGGCCAACTATTGGTTTAGCTTTAGAGTAAATGTTCCGGGTTATGCAGCCGGAGAACAATACGGAGTGCGTATTGCCGTAATGACCGCAGGAGCATGGTCGCCCTATGGAGACGCTTGCGAAATCACTGCGCCTATTGCCACGGCCAGAACTTCTGAGCAAACGGCACCAAGCGATGCGAGTTTATTTAAACCGGTGGCCTATCCGAATCCGTTTAAATCAGAATTCTCGATTGCTTTGGCTACACCTTATGAAGAGGAGGTTACCTTGGTAGTCTACGATTTACAAGGACGTTTGATTGAAAAACAAACCGTTCCGGTAACACTAATTGATACCATCCATATCGGGGCCAATTACCAAATGGGCGACTACATGCTGGTCGTATCACAAGGCCCAGCCATCGAATCGATGTTGTTGCATAAAGAATAAAGTACTTATTTAATTTAAAAATAGAGCCCTCCAGTTATGGGGGGCTTTTTTTGTTCGGCTAGCGCCTCACAAATTGTTTCAAGTTTCAGGTTTAAGGTTTTTTATATCCGCTTTGCTATAGTTCAATTTTACACAACGGCTCTTAGTATACTTTTATAACGTGAAACTTGAAACGTGAAACTTGAAACAAGGCGTAAGCCAAATCTTGAAACAAGGCGTAAGCCAAATCCTGAAACCCACAACCCACAATCGAGAACCGACAACTCTATTCTTCCAAACAAAAACTTATGTATATTTGACAAAAGTTTGAAATGACAACAAGAGAAAACATATTAAAAACGCTGAAAACCAATAAGCTGAAGCTTTCAAAATTTGGCATTCGTAACGTGGGTTTGTTTGGTTCTTATTTGCATAATGAACAATCAAATACAAGCGACATTGATTTGTTGATTGACTTTGAACCAGAAAAAGAAAACTTTGATAATTTCATGGCGGCCTATGATTTGTTTGAAAAATTATTTCAAAACGAAAAAATCGAAGTAGTTACTACCAATGGTTTGAGTCCCTACATTGGACCAAGAATATTAAAGGAAGTGCAATATGTCTAAAGAACCAAAAGAATACTTGAGACATATTCATGATAAATGCACCTATATTATTTTGGTTACTCAAAATTTAGCCTTTGATGAATTAATGGCCGATGAAACACTCAAACGAGCCTTAGTAAGAAGTCTAGAAATTATAGGGGAAGCCACCAAGAAAATACCTGCCGATTTTAAAGTGCAATGGAATTCCATTCCGTGGAAAAATATGGCTGGCATGCGTGACCGATTAATACACGATTACATTGGAGTGAATTACGCCATAGTTTGGGACGTCATGAAGAATAAAATTCCTGACATGCACGCTCAAATTTCAAAATTTATTCAGGAGTAAAAAACAACTGATTAGAAATTTCAATACTAATCCCGACGCTTCGGGACCAAAACTTCGGGCACATTTTTCAGTAACACAGATTATTCACATTTCTTCAATCCGTGTTCTAATCCCGACTCTTCGGGACAAAAAGGAGCGAAGCGATTCTTTACAGTCGTAAGACAGCTTTGCGCCTTAGCGTCTTTGCGAGAGAAAAAATAGTCCAAAGCCATAAAGTCATAAAGTCGACCCGAGCGAAGCGAACAGGCGAAGCAAAGTCCAAAGGGTAGTGGTATACTAAGTCATTTATGGTTTCTATACACAACCTTAACCTTTAAACCTTAACCTTTAAACCTTAAACTTTAAACCCTAACCCCCTACCAAAAAGACGAATAGACTAAAAGATGAGAGATAATAGACTGTTCTAAGAACATAACCGATAACCGACAACCCATAACAGACAACCGATAACCAACAACAGAAAACCTTTCGTCGATACATTATTGTAAGAATAAACATATAAAAAACACTATAAAACGTATTTTATCGCTAAAAAATGCACTTTATCGATAAAATATTTTTTTCTTTTGAATGAGCTTACTATGTTTACATCGTGAAACTGGCCAATGGAAGTTCGGCAACGTATTCGACCATCTACCAGGAAGCACAAAGAACCCAAATTAATGATTTATAAACTTAACCTAATTACGAAGAGACAGATGTTGCTCCCAAGCGACTAGAAATTATTCAGGTACCTTTTTTGCCCCACATCAAATTTACCCCAACATCTTTTTGGCAACAGCAGTTTCGGCTGTTGTTGCTACCTGTCTCAAGTTTGCCCCAAAAACTTATGAAAACAAATCTTGACTTTCTCGACTCCGGATCATTCCTGTACATTTTTATCGCGCTTGCTATAGTGGCTATAGTTGCCTGGTCTTTTTTGCACGAAGCATTAAAACCCTTGCTCGCTTTTTTTACTAAGCCAAAGGCAGCCAAACCAAGGGCAGTGAGTTCTACCAAAAAACCAGCCCATGCGCCCAACTGGAAACCCGATAAACCGGCTCAATATAACTATGCCGATGAACACTTAAATCGCGAATTAAAAACCCATTAATACCAAATGCAAACTCGGTTTGATGTATTGTGCTTCAAAAAACAACTTTTTAGCCTAATTCTATTTTACTGATTATCAATAAGCTGTAGTTGGTCGATGAAAGATTACCGTTTACAGAATGCCTTTTTTAGACAGCTGTTAAAAAGTGTTTTTCAACGATTATTTAGGTTAGTTGCCTAAAAATTTTGCAAGTACTTGAATTGTGCACCTAGCTTTGCCTCACAATAAACACTTAAATATTACCCAAAATCTAGTAAACAATTAATTATTATGAAAACAACGATTACCCAAAATCAAATTTTTCGAACCTTTTCCCGCCTGCAGCGATCGTGCTACTCGGCGGTATTTTTACTGACCTTCCTGCTGAGCGCGAGTAGCTCTTGGGGGCAGACGTTTAGAAGTTCATCAACAAACAAAGGAAATGCAGCTTCATTAATTATCACAAAACCCGCAGGACTTCAAGTTGGTGATTTAATGATTGCACAAATTTCAAGAAGTTCAAACTTAGGCGTAACTATGACAAATACTACTAGCTCTGGTTGGAGTATTGTATCAGGTATTCAATATAGAACAAATAATAACGAACGATTTCACACTACGATATTAAGTAAAATTGCAAATCAAACCGATGTTCAAATAGCGACAACTGGTTTTACATTTTCTGGCAATGATACAGAAGGTATGATTGGTGCTATTATGGCATTTTATGATGCCTGTTCATTATCTGTAGTTGGTGATTTTTCAGCTACAGGAAATGATCAAACTTTCAATGCGCCATCTATAAGTACTGTTACTCAAAATTCTATGGTTCTCATGCTGGGGGGATATAATTCAAAAAATTTGAGCATAAGCAACTGGTCAATTGGTGGATCTTCAACCGGAGTTAATGAAGCCTATGATGTTAATTTTGATTGTGATAAGGATATTGCTATCGGCGCAGCTTATAAAGCATTTAGTTCCATAACTACTACAGGGGAAGCAACTGCTGATATTTCTGGTACAACTAATCAAAGAAATGTTTCGATTCTTCTAGCCATTTCTGCAAATCCTACTGTTTCAGCATCAACAAGTGCATCTACTATTTGCGCGAGTGGTACAGTAAATTTATCATCTAGCGCCACTTCAAATTCGAGTACAGCGGCGGTTTTAATAAATGAAAATTTCAACGGCACTGCCACAGGTTGGACAACAACGAATTCAAGTGCTGGTGGTACGGTGGCAAATGCGGCTTGGACATTAAGAGCGAATGGGTACAGTGTTTGTCCTTCTGGTTGCACAGGCGGTAGTCAAACCTTAAATAGCAACGATGCAAGTCAGTTTTACCTTTCAGATAGTGATAGACAAGGTAATAACAGTACAACCGCCACGACATTAAAATCGCCTGCATTCAGTACTGTAGGCTTGAGTGCGGCATCATTAACTTTCTATCAATATTACAGAGATTTTGATACATCCGATTCTGCAATAGTTGAAGTCTCGACCAATAATACTAGCTGGACTACATTAGCAACCTATACCACGACAGATGGTGCTAATAATGCTTTTGCACTTAAAACTATCAGTTTGAATTCATACCTTGGACAAGCTACCGTATACATTCGTTATAGATATACGGCTACTTGGTCTTATTATTGGGCAATAGACAACGTCTCTGTTACAGGAACCTACACCACACCCCCAGCGGCTACTTTTGCTTGGACAGCTTCGCCTTCTGGATTTACTTCATCAACTCAAAACCCAACAGGAGTTTCCCCATCAGCTACTACAACCTATACCGTTACTGCAACCAACAGTTATGGGTGTACAGCTACGGCGAGTACTACGGTTACTGTTCGCCCAGTATTTACATCGGGTACAATCAGTTCAACAGGTCAAACAATTTGTTCTGGAGGAACACCTACGGTAATTGGAAGTACTACAGATTCGAGCGGAGGTGATAATTCCATCACGTATTCTTGGCGATCATCGGCGGA